>NZ_RJVH01000003.1:0-600038 GCF_003755065.1 Curtobacterium sp. JUb34
GTGCGCGCCGAACACACCCTGGTGCAGGGTGGAGAACCAGCAATGTGCGGCTGGTGAGCGCTCCGGGTGGTTCCCGGTCTGTGCAGGTGATTCGGCGGCCTCGGCGAAACGGTTTGGACCGATCTGTCCTCGTTACCGGTCCGTGACCTTCGCCGGCTTCCGGACAGACCTCCAGTGCTCATGTACGTTCGCTGTGTGGCCGCTGGACGCGGCCGTTCACGAAGGGTTCCTCACATGGCAAACACGAACAGCCGTCCGACCAGCGTCACCGTGTCGTTCATCATCTGGCTGGTGGTGGTCCTGGCGAACATCGTGCAGGGCATCATCAGCCTCACGTCCGGCAGCTCTGCCGACGTCGCCGACAGTGTCGGCACCGCCCCGCTCGTCGGTGGAGCGATCTTCGCCTTCGTCCTCGCCGTGATCGAGCTCATCATCGTCTTCAAGATGCGCGACGGTCGCAACTGGGCCCGCATCGTGCTCACCGTGCTCGCGATCCTGCAGCTCATCGGTGTGGGCGTGGGCGCAGCGTCGGGCGGCAACGCCTTCGGGTGGATCGGTGCCGTCGCCGTGCTCGTCGCGACGATCCTGATGTACGTCGGTGGCGCGAACGGCTACTTCCGCCGTCGCTGACCGCGACTGCGTGACGCACGCCGGGCGCTGAACGCGACCGGCTGACGGACGGGAGGCCCGGTGCCAGCTGGCACCGGGCCTCCCGTCCGTCGTCTCCGCGCGTTCAGAACGCCTTGCCGGGATTCAGGGTGCCCGCCGGGTCCAGGGCGTCCTTCACGGAACGGTGCATCGCCAGGACCCGCTCGCCGAGCTCCTGTCGCAGGCCCGGCAACTTGAGCAGCCCGACGCCGTGCTCGCCCGTGACGGTGCCGCCGAGCGCCAGGCAGTCCGCGACGATCTGGTCGAACGCGTGCTTCGCGCGGGCCTTCGCCGCGTCGTCGCCCACGGGCGCGATGATCAGCGGGTGCAGGTTGCCGTCGCCGGCGTGCGCGATGTTCGCGATCGTGACGTCGTGCCCCGCAGCGGTCGCCTGGATCCGCCGGAGCATCTCGGGCACCGCGCTGCGCGGCACGCAGATGTCCTCGGTCAGCACCGGGCCGAGCCGCTCGAGCGCCGGGTACGCGAGCCGCCGCGCCTGGAACAGCCGGGCGATGTCGTCGGGGTCCGTGGCCCGCTCGACGTCGGTGCCGCCGGCCCGTGCGAAGACCGCGGCGACCTGGTCGGCGAGGTCGTCGCCCGCCGCACCCCGCTCGTCGACCCGTGCCAGCAGCAGGGTGTCGACGTCGGACGGCAGCCCCAGGTGCATCCAGTCATCGACGGCCCGCAGGCAGGTCCGGTCGACGATCTCGAGCGCTGCGGGGATGATGCCGGCGCGTGAGATCGCCGCGACGGCGTCCCCGGCGGCGCTGAGCGAGGGGAAGTACCCGATCACGGCGCGCTCGTCGCGGCCGGCCAGGGGGAGCAGCTTGACGGTCACCGACACGACGATGCCGAGCGTGCCCTCGGAGCCGACCATCAGGCCGGCCAGGTCGTAGCCGGCGACGCCCTTCGCCGTGCGGCGGCCGAGCTCGACCACGGAACCGTCGGCCAGCACGACGGTCATCCCGAGCACGTAGTCGCGGGTGACGCCGTACTTGACGCAGCAGATCCCGCCGGCGTTCGTCGCGACGTTGCCGCCGATCGTCGAGATGGCCGAGCTCGCCGGGTCCGGCGGGTACCAGAGCCCGTGCTCCGCGACTGCTGCACGCAGGGCGTCGTTGACCACACCTGGCTGGGCGACCGCGTACCGCTCGTCGGTGTTGACCTCGAGGACCGCGTCCATCCGCTCGAGCGACAGGACGACCGATCCGGCCATCGCGTTCGCCCCGCCGGACAGACCGGTCCCGGCGCCGCGCGGCACGACCCGGACCCCGGCCGCCGCCGCCCACTTGACGGTGGCGACGACGTCGTCGGTCGTGCGGGCGAGGACGACGGCGAGCGGCGCCGTGGAGTCCGCCCATTCGGCGTCGTCGTGGCGGTACCGCTCGAGCGACGCCGGGTCGCGGAGGACCTGGTCCACCCCCAGCAGGTCGTCGAGGGCGGCGGTGTCGACGTCGGGACTGACGGTCATCGGTTCGGGGGTCCTTCCGGGCGCTGCGGTGCGGCGCCGATGACGATACCGCGCTCAGTGGACGACCCGTGTCGCCTGCCAGGGACGCCGGACGACCGTGAGGCACGCGGCGGATCCGTCGCGACCAGCAAGGAGGCGCCATGTACTTCCACGCACAGACCTGGATCAACGAGATCGCCGACGGCGAGCCCGACCCGGCAGCCGCGAACGCCCTGCAGGAAGGGCTCGGCGGGCAGTTCGGCGAGATGCGCACGATGATGCAGTACCTGTTCCAGGCGATGAACTTCCGCGGCCCGGCGGCGAAGCCGTACCGCGACCTCATCCAGGGGGTCGGCACCGAGGAGATCAGCCACGTCGAGCTCATCGGCACCACGATCTCCCGCCTGCTCGACGGCTCGCCCGAGTACACCGGCAAGCTCACCGACCCGCTCGACAAGCCCGGTGCGAAGGGTACGACGCCGCTCAACATCGCACTCGACACGAGCAACATCCACCACTACCTGGTCGGTGCGCAGGGCGCCCTGCCGGTCGATGCGGCCGGCAACCCGTGGAGCGGCAGCTACGTCTACAACTCCGGCAACCTGCCGCTCGACCTGCTGTACAACCTGATGCTCGAGTCCACGGGTCGCCTGCAGAAGTGCCGGATCTACGAGATGACGGACAACCCCACCGCGCGCAGCACCATCGCGTACCTGATCGTCCGCGACCAGGCGCACGAGAACGCCTACGCGAAGGCCCTCGAGACCCTCGGCGTCGACTGGAAGACCCTGCTGCCGATCCCGAAGACGAACGCCGAGCGGTTCCCGGAGGTCAAGGAACTCGTCGACCTCGGGCTGCAGAGCAAGCAGTACAGCTTCGACCTCGACGGGGCGTCCGAGGCGGGCAAGGTCTTCCGCGGGGCATCGCCGTCGAAGGACGGCACGGACCTGTCCGCGTCCGAGCAGGCCCCGGTGGGAGCGCCGTCGTTCATCGCTCCGGAGCGCCTCGAGGAGTTCGCTCCCGGACTCGATGCCGACCTGCTGGCACTCATCCAGCAGACCGCCGAGCTGGAGCTCGACCAGGCGGAGACGCCGCTCTACGGGCCGGTCGCCTGAGCCCGCCGCCGCAGCTCGCGGATCAGTCGAGGCAGAACTCGTTGCCCTCGACGTCCTGCATCACGATGCAGGACTCGTTCACCTGGTCCGCGAGCATGCGGCGGAACTGGGTCGCACCGAGTGCGACCAGGCGTGCGCTCTCGGCGTCGAGCGCGGCGAGGCGCTCCTCGCCGACCAGGCCGGTGCCGACCCGGACGTCCAGGTGCACGCGGTTCTTGACCGTCTTGCCCTCGGGCACCCGCTGGAAGAACAGGCGCGGGCCGGCACCGGTCGGGTCGACGCACGCGAAGGCGGAGTCCTGGTGCGCGGGCGGGAGCGAGGCGTTGAACGCCTGCCAGTCGTCGAACCCGGGCGGGGGAGCAGGGACCTCGTAGCCGAGGACCTCGCACCAGAACCGGGCGACCCGCTCCGGTTCGGCGCAGTCGAACGTCACCTGGACCTGTCGCACCGTTGCCATGCGCGTCAGGGTAATCCTGCCGCGCGGCACCGGTTCTGCGACGGACCACGAGTCGGTTCTGCAACGGACCACGAGTCGTTCGACGCGTGGTCCGTCGGGACACTCGTGTTCCGATGGCGGAACAGAAGTGTCAGTCAGTGCTTCCCGCGGAGGCGACCGATGCCGAGGACGATCGCCACGACGACCATGCCGAGGACGACGCCGGCGACCGCCGAGATCGCGGTGTCCACGGTCCACGTCACGACCGGGCCGGCGGCCTCGATCGCGTGCTCGATCGTGTGCAGCAGGTCGTACGGACCGTGCCAGAACGTCTCGGCGAGGTTCGCGATGACCAGGTGCCCGCCGACCCACAGCATGGCGACGGTGCCGATCACGCTGATGACCCGGAAGACCGTCGGCATGGCCCGAACGATCCGCGCTCCGGTGCGACGGGTGCGGCGGACCGAGTTCTTCATCATCTGCAGGCCGACGTCGTCGATCTTCACCAGCAGGGCCACGGCGCCGTAGACGACCGCGGTCATCACGAGCCCGATCACGATGAGGGCACCGAGTGTCGGCCAGAGCCCGAGGTCGGGGTCGAGACCGGCCAGGGCGATGAGCATGATCTCGGTGCTCAGGATGAGGTCGGTCCGGATGGCGCCGAACACGAGCTTCGGTTCGGTGACCGAGTCGGTGGAGCCTGCGCCGTGGTGGACACCGAACCACTCGGTGACCTTCTCCGCGCCCTCGAAGCAGAGGTACGTCCCGCCGATGAGCAGGAGGTACGGCAGCACCCAGGGAGCGAACGCGGTGAGCAGCAGCGCCAGCGGGATGATGATGATGAACTTGTTGAACAGGCTGCCGAGCGCGATGCGCCCGACGACCGGGAGCTCCCGGGCCGGCGCGAGCCCCTGCACGTACTGCGGGGTGACCGCGGCGTCGTCGATGACGACACCGGCGGTCTTCGCGCTCGCCTTCAGGGCCGCGGAGAGGATGTCGTCCACCACGGCGAGCAATCCGACTGACATGACTTCGTTCTCCGCTCGTCCGGGCCTGTGACGGTGCTCAGCGTACTGGGCGCGACCGACCCTGAACGCCACCGGGCCACCGTCCGTAGGCTGACGGCATGGCTGACTTCACCGCTGCCCAGGCCGCCGTCGTGCGGATCGAACGCGCCGAGGAAGGGCGTTGGGACCTCACGTTGATCAGCGACTCGGGCGTGAAGATGGGGCACGGGGTGTACCTGTTCGACGCCGCGCACGACGACGCCGAGGACGAGCAGGCCGCCGCACTCGACTTCGTGCGGGAGTACGGCTTCCGCTTCGAGCGCGACGCCGTGCAGGCCGACGGCCCGGACGCCTACTGGGCGCCGCTGCTGCCGTCCGACCAGCAGTAGTCGTCTACAGCGACGCGATCAACTGCTCGACGCGCGACCGGATGTCGTCGCGGATCGGCCGGACCTGCTCGATGGCGAGCCCTGCCGGGTCGTCGAGGTCCCAGTCCTCGTAGCGCTTGCCGGGGAACACCGGGCAGGCGTCACCGCAGCCCATGGTGATGACGACGTCCGACTCGCGCACGGTCTCGGTCTCGAGCACCGCCGGTCGGGCGGCCGCGATGTCGATGCCCTGTTCGGCCATGGCCTGCACCGCGACGGCGTTCACCTGATCGGCGGGCTCGCTGCCGGCGGAGAACACCCGGACGCGGTCACCGGCGAGGTGCTGCAGCCACCCCGCGGCCATCTGGGAGCGTCCGGCGTTGTGGACGCACACGAACAGGACGGTGGGGTGCTCGGTCATGCGCCCATCATCCCAGCGAGGGCGCCCGTCATCCCAGCGAGGGCGCCCGTCACGCCAGGGCTGCCGCCTCGAACCCGATGAGCCACGTGACGCCGAACGCGTCCCGCACCGTGCCGTCCCAGTCACCCCACGGTCGCTGCTGCAGCGGGTCGACCACCGTGCCACCCTCGGCGAGCGCGTCGAACCAGCGTCGCAGCACGTCGGGTTCGTCGGCGCCGAGCAGCGAGAACAGCAATCCGGTCGACGCGAACGGCTCGTCGGTCTCGCTCGCGTCCGCGGCGAAGAGCTGGAGTCCGCCGGTGAGCTGCCCGTGGGCGACCGCGTCGGCGGGGCCGTCGGTCCGTGAGAAGTCGGCGTAGGTCGCGATCCGGACCTCGCCGCCGAAGACCCCTCGCCAGTGCTCGAGGGCCTGCCTGGCGGTGCCGGCGAACTGGAAGTACGGCGACGGTCCGGTGGCGTTCATGCCCGGACGATACCGCCGGACGACGGCGCGCGTCCGCTCGTCAGGCGCTCGGGGCGATGCCGTCGAACGCGCGTCGCAGGATCGCGGCCGCGTCGGGGTCGTCGCCCGTGGCCCAGGTGGTGATCGCCACGTCGAAGCAACCGAGGGCCGCCTGCACGAGGACTCGTGCGCGCAGCTCGGCGTCGGGCCCGTGGAGCTGCTCGACGACGAGGGGCGTCAGGACGTCCGCCCAGGCCTGGTGCTTCTCGAGGTTCCGTGCGCGCAGTGACGCCGTGCTCGTCATCACGCGGACGGATCGTCGTCCGGTCTCGGGGTCGTCGGTGCTGCCGCGCTCGAGCATCTCGGCGAACGCCTCGCGCAGCGCGGGCCACACCGGCTGGGTCGTCGACCGAGACCGGAACGCCTCGGCGAGCGCGTCCCGGTGTCGCGCGGGGTCGCCGATGACGGCGTCCTCCTTCGCGGGGAAGTACCGATGGAAGCTCCGCGCCGAGATCCCCACCTCGGCGGCGACCTGTTCCACGGTGACGTTCTCGAACCCGTCGGTGTCGAACCGCTCGAGTGCCACGGCGGCGATGCGCGCGCGGACGGCGTCGCGGGTGATGTCCCGCAGGCCGGTTCGCACGTCGCTCACGGGCCGATCGTACCGCGACGTCATCTTCGGTCCAAGTTGTCAGACTCTGACAATCGTGGCGTACAGTGCCACTCGCATGACCACCACACGTCACGAAGGGACGGCACCATGCAGCAACGCACCCTCGGCCGACAGGGCCTCACCGTCAGCGCCATCGGCTACGGCGCCATGGGCACCACGTTCGCCTACGGACCCGGCGACGACACCGAGTCCGTCGCCGCGATCCGGCACGCGCACGAACTCGGCGTCACGCACTTCGACACGGCCGAGCTGTACGGCTGGGGGACCGGCGAGCGGCTCCTCGGCGCGGCGCTCGCCCCGATCCGCGACGAGGTGACGATCGCCACCAAGTTCGGGTTCACCCCCGAGGCGTACGCACCGGACTCCCGACCGGAGCACATCCGCCAGGTGGTGGACGCGAGCCTGCAGAACCTCGGCACCGACTCGATCGACCTGCTCTACCAGCACGTCCACGACCCGGCCGTCCCGATCGAGGACGTCGTCGGCGTGATGCAGGAGTTCGTGCAGGCCGGCAAGGTCCGGTACCTCGGCCTGTCGAACACCGATGTCGACCAGATCCGCCGGGCGCATGCGGTCCACCCGATCTCGGCGTTCCAGACCGAGTACTCCGTCTTCTCGCGGGAGTCCGAGGCGCTCTTCCCCCTCGTCGACGAGCTCGGCATCGGCGTCGTCGCCTACTCGCCGCTGGCGCGCGGCTTCCTGAGCGGTGCCGTGCAGCCGGCGAGCGCGTACGCGGCCGACGACATCCGCCAGCAGCTCGAGTGGTGGGCGCCGGAGCACTTCGACGCGAACGTCGCCGTCGTCACCGCACTCACCGAGATCGCCGACGCGAAGGGCATCTCGCTCTCGCAGCTCGCGTTGGCCTGGGTCCTGGCGAAGCGCGCCGACCTGGTCCCGATCCCCGGATCGCGCAACCCCGGACGCGTCGCCGAGAACGTCGCAGCCGCCGAGGTGCGGCTCACTGACGACGAGGTGGCGCGCATCGACGCGCTGTCGCGCGACGTCCGTGGGAAGCGCGCGATGGGCTGAACCCGGCCGGGTGTCGGACTGGAGGCCCGTGGCACGCCCGCCACGGGCCTCCAGTCCGTCCGGTGGTCGTGTCCAGAGCGCGTCTCAGGCGAGCAGCGCGAGCGCGCGGTCCACGACGTCCTCCGGACGGCCGTCGCCGTGCAGCGCCCACCAGGTGAGGGCGGCGCTCGCGGCGGCCGCCAGGGCGTGTGCCCGCACCGACACCGCGAGGTCGTCGGGCGTCGCGCCGTCCCGCTCGGCCACGAACCGGACGATCGCGTCGGTCAGGCTCGTGACCGTGGCTGCACCGACGTGCTCGAGTGAGGGGTTCGCGCGGATGACGCGGAGGCGGTGGCGGGTGACCTCCACGGCGTCGTCGGGGAAGGTCGCGCCGATCCGGTACGCGGCGCGCAGTGCGACGGACGACGATTCCGTCGACGGCCGCTCCCGCAGTGCGTCACCGAACCGCGAGGCGAACTCGTCGAGCCCGCCCCAGACGAGTGCCGCCTTGTTCGGGAACAGCCGGAACAACGATCGACGGCTCACCCCGGCGGCCGTGGCGACGTCGTCCATCGAGACGGCGTCGAAGCCCTGCTCGTCGAACAGGCGCAGCGCCACGAGAGACACCGCGTCCGGGTCGATCGTGCGGGGGCGTCCCGTCGGGCGGTCGCTCGTCGCCCGGTCGCTCGTCGAGCTCATGGAGTCCTTTCGGCACTGAGTGCTATAACGATCGTGGCGCAGCGAGCGCCTCTCAGTGAGGAGACGACATGACCGACACCACCGCCGGACGGTTCACCGGCAGGACCATCATCGTCACCGGGGCGGGCTCCGGCATCGGACGCGCCACGGCGACGCGCATCGCGAACGAGGGCGGGCGCGTGATCGCGACCGACGTCGTCGCCGAGCGGCTCGACGCCCTCCGCTCCGAACTCGACGGTTTCGACGTCGAGACCGTCGTCGGGGACGTCGCCGCGACCGAGACGATCGACGCACTCATCGCCGCCGCGGGCGATCGCATCGACGGACTGGCGAACGTCGCCGGCATCATGGACGCCTTCCTGCCGCCGAGCGAGGTCGACGACGCCACCTGGGACCGCGTCTTCAGCGTCAACGTCACCGGACCGATGCGCCTCACCCGCGCTGTCCTGCCGCACATGATCACCGCCGGTCGCGGCGTCGTCGTGAACGTCGCGTCGGAGGCCGCACTCCGCGCCTCGGCCGCGGGCGCCGCGTACACGGCGTCGAAGCACGCGATCGCCGGGTTCACCAAGAGCGTGGCGTTCTTCCACGGGCCGCAGGGCATCCGGGCGAACGCGGTCGCGCCGGGCGCGGTCGCGACGAACATCGAGGCGCCGATGCGCAGCGAGTACGCCGCCAGCCGGGTCGGCCCCATCATGCAGGTCGCGATCCCGCCGGTGGCGCAGCCGGAGCAGCTCGCCGCGGCGATCACCTGGCTGCTCAGCGACGACTCCGCCAACGTGAACGGCGCCGTGCTGCCGAGCGACGGCGGGTGGTCGGTCGTTTGAGGAAAATGCTCAGATACGAGTAGAAATCTACTAGAAGTGGTAGATTTCTACTCGTATTCGATCGGAGGTTCCGATGCAGTTGCAAAGCCCCTTCGCGACGGTGACCACCTCCGTGGACGGCGATGTGCTCGCCGTGTTGGCACGAGCGCCAGGACCGATGACGATCTCGGACATCTGCAGCCTGGTGCCGGACCGGTCGTACGCCGGGGTCCGGAACAGTGCGGATCGGCTGGTCGAGCAGGGTGTCGTCGACGGGCACCGGACCGGACGGACGAAGTCGTTCAGCCTGAACCGGGAACACCTCGCCGCCGATGCGATCACCGCTCTGGCCGATCTCCGGCGCGCGCTCCTCGAACGACTCCGATCGGGCTGTCGATCGATCCCCCTCCGATACGCCGCGCTCTTCGGATCCGGCGCCCGTGGTGAGATGGGGCCGGACAGCGACCTCGATGTCTGCTTCATCGTCGAGCACGGCCGACGTGCGGAGGCAGAGGACCAGATCCACGCGTTGTGCCGTGCGGCCGGTCGGTGGACCGGGAACGCCGTGCGGCCGGTCCTCTTCGACGAGGACGAGATCGACGGCACCGACTCGCTCCTCGCATCGGTTGCCCGAGACGGTATTCCCATCGCAGGCGATGGTCGATGGCTGTCCCGGAAGCTCCGTACCCTGACTGGATGACCCCGCGAATCGGCACCACCGCACCGGGCGACGAGTCGTTCCGGAGGGGCCGGCTCGCCAAGGCGACGGAGTTCCTCGAAGCTGCAGAGGCCCTCCGCGCGCTCGGCGGTGACGCAGGGGTCTTCACTGCCGGATCGCAGTTCGCGAACGCCTTCGTCACGCAGTGCGTCCTCAGCGGCATCGCCGCGGCTGACGCGATCTGCGTCGCTCGGACCGGCGAGTACTCGCGATCGGGAGCACACGACGAAGCGGTACCCGTGCTGCGTGCGGCTGCTGGACAGTCGGTCGCGAAGCACCTCGAGGTGCTGTTGGCGGTGAAGACCAAAGCCGAGTACAACGCGCGGTCGGTCAGCGACAGCGACATCGTGCGCGCCGGGGAAGCGGCCGAGGCCCTCGAGGTGGCCGCGCGGTCGGTCTGACGCGCCAGTCGATCCGGAGCGGCTGGCCCGCCTACACTGCCGACATGACCGAGGTCCCCGTCGCGCGCTCCGAGTGGGGCCGGTTCGCCCCCGACTCCGTCGAACGCCGGATGCTCGAACACACCGGGGTCGCTCTCGGACTCGTCCTCCGCCCGCGCACGGTCGTCCTCGACCGCGCCCGGGTCGAGGTCGAGGGCATCGACGACGCCGACCGCGTGGTCGTGCAGCTCGTCGCGAACCAGGGCGCCTACAAGCCCGCCTGGCGCAACAAGGTGATGGCGGACCTGTTCAAGCTGCTGTGGCTGCGGCGGTCGGTCCCCGGGGTCGAGCGTGCCGTGCTCGTCGTCGCCGAGCCCGCGGCGAGGGCGCTCGCCGGGTGGGTCGCGGTCGCCGCCGAGGACCTCGGCGTCGAGGTGCTCGTCTGGGACGGCGAGACCGCCGCACCGTCACCGCGCTGAGCCGTCGCACGCGTTCACACGTTCGCAACACATGTGGTCCGACGCCGTAACACGGGCGCCCTAACCTCGTCACCAGCAGCGGATTTCCGCGTCGCAGACCACCCGAGCTCGCGACGCACGCTCTCCGCCATACGAGATCGAGCCTGCGTGCTCGCCGACGGTATGGAGGAACGGATGACCACATCAGCGGTCCGCGTGGACGCGGTGCGCAAGGTCTACGGCAGCGGCCCGAGCGCCATGGTCGCGCTCGACGACGCCCGGCTGACGATCGAGCCCGGCAAGTTCGTGTCGCTCATCGGCCCGAGCGGCTGCGGGAAGTCGACGCTGCTCCGGCTCGTGGCCGGGCTCGAGCCCGCCGACCGCGGTGACGTCCGGGTGCACGGGGTCACCCCGGCGCAGGCGTGCGCGGCGAAGCTCATCGGGCTCGTCCCCCAGACGCCGGCGCTGCTGCCCTGGCTCACGGTGTTGCAGAACGTCTCCCTCGCCGCCCGCGTGAACCCCGGCGCCGGCCGACGTCGTGCCGCCATCGACGACCTCGAGGAGCGCGGCACCGGTGCCGGTCCGGACATGCGTGAGCTCCTGCGCATGGCGGGCCTCGGCGAAGCGATGGACAAGCTCCCCGCGCAGCTGTCCGGCGGCATGCAGCAGCGCGCCGCGATCGTCCGGGCATTCGGGCTGCGCCCCGACGTGCTGCTGATGGACGAGCCGTTCTCGGCACTCGACGAGTTCACCCGCGAGAGCCTGCAGGACCAGCTGCTCGACCTGTGGGACGAGCTGCGCACGACGGTCCTCTTCGTGACGCACTCGGTGTCCGAGGCCGTCCGGATGTCGGACACCGTCGTCGTGATGGCGCCGCGCCCCGGCCGGATCGTCGACGTCATCGACATCGACCTGCCCCGCCCGCGCAACCAACGCCTGTTCGAGGAGCAGCGGTTCCACGAGTACGAAGACCTCGTCCGGACCCGCCTGCACAGTGCCTGGCGCACGGCCGATGCGGCCTGAGGGAGACGGGACCATGAGCGCGACCACCACCTCCACGCCCGCCGCGACCGTCACCACGGCCGACGCCGAGCGGCGCACCGCCCGCCGATCCGTGCCCGGTTGGCTCCGACCGACCGTCTGGTTGCCCCTCGTCGTGATGCTCGCCGTCCTGGCGGTGCTCTGGCAGATCGGGGCGACGGCCATGCCGTACCTGCTGCCGCCGCTGCCCGCGGTGGGGGAGACCCTCGCCACGCAGCTGCCGTACTACCTGCAGAACGCCGGCATCACCCTGGCGGAGTCGCTCGTCGGCCTGGCCATCGGGTTCCTCGCCGCGTTCGTGCTCGCGGTGCTGACGAGTGAGCTGCCGATCGTCCGACGCGCGGTCATGCCGATCGCGATCGTGCTGAACGTCACGCCGCTCGTCGCGATCGCCCCGGCCCTGGTCGTGGCGTTCGGGTTCGGGCCGCTGCCGAAGCTCGTCATCACGGCGCTCATCTGCTTCTTCCCGATCCTGATCAACACCGCCGCGGGGCTGCGGTCCGTGCCGCAACCCGTGCTGCAGGTGTACCGGACGATCGACGCGTCCCGGTTCGAGATGCTCGTGCACCTGCGGATCCCGAACGCCCTGCCGTTCGTGTTCGCAGCCCTCCGGATCGTGTTCCCGCTGTCGATCATCGGCGCGGTCGTCGCGGAGCTCTCCGCCTCGGGATCGACCGGGGGACTCGGCACCGTGATCAGCACGGCGTCGTCGATGAACCAGCTCGCCGTCGTCTACGCCGCCATCGCGATCCTCGCGGTGATGGGTGTCGTCCTGCTCGGACTCATCACCCTCGTCGAGCGTCGCGTCCTGCACTGGCACCGCACCGCGAACGACTGACGCGCGGCCCCTCGGCCGCACCCCGCGGCCGCCCCGCGGCCCTGCCGCACCACCCGCCGGCGCGAGCCTGCCCGCGCGACGTCAGCCGCGCCTCCAGGCCGACGCCAGCCGACCCACCGCCCCACCCGCACCTGCCCTGCACCGCCCCGCCCTGCACCACCCATCCCTTCCCACAGGAGTGACCATGCAGCACAGCACCATGCAGCACCGCACCACGCGCCGCACCACGGCCGCACTCGCGGCCCTCGCCACCGCCGTCGTCGCCCTCGCGCTCACCGGCTGCAGCACCGGCTCGAGCGCCGGCACCACCTCGTCCGAGGGCAGCGCGATCTCGGCCGAGCGGTGCAAGGAGAACAAGGACGCCGGCACGATCACCTACCTGTCCGGCTACCAGTACCAGTCGTCGGCGTCGATCCTCGAGTACATCGCGGCGGACGAGCTCGGCTACTTCAAGGACCTCTGCCTCGACGTGACCCTGAAGCCGGGGTCCGGTGACACCGCGCAGAACACGAAGCTGCTCGCCAGCGGCCAGGCCACCGTGTCCGCCGTCGCCGAGCAGGACCTCATCCAGGCCCGAGCGAACGGCATCGACATCACCGGGATCTCGTCGTACTCGAACGCCGGCCTCGACGTCCTGATGACGAACGAGGACATCACGGAGCTGCCGCAGCTCGACGGCCAGGTCGTCGGCCACAAGGGCTACGTCCCCGCGTCGGTCCGGGCGATGATGGAGAAGGCCGGTGTGGAGTGGGACTCCCTCACACTGGTGAAGGAGGGCTACGACCCGTCCGTCCTGCCCCGCAAGCAGAACGGCCTCGAGGCGCTGACCGGCTTCGTGTCGAACGAGCCGAACCTGCTCAAGGCCGCCGGTGACGACGTCACCGTCTGGCAGCCCGTCGACTACGACATCCCCTCGTCGATCGGCGCCATGGCCGTGAACCCGGCGTTCGCGAAGGCGCACCCGACCGCGGTCGAGGACGTCCTGCGCGCAGCCCTGCACGCCTACGACTTCTGCTCCGCGAGCGAGGCGAAGACGAAGCAGTGCGTCGGGTACGCCGCGAAGCTGTCCGGCGCCACGTACGACACGGCCCAGAACACCAAGATCTGGACGACCGAGACAAAGGTCATCGCGGACAACCCGACGCCGGACCAGCCGCTCGGCGGCATCGACCCGGAGAACGTGACGAAGCTCGTCGACATGCTGCACCAGTTCGACATCGTCAAGCGCTCCGTGACCGCCGACGACGCGAAGAGCTGGTTCACGAACGAGTACATCGACGCCATCACGAAGGACGGCGAGACCGTGTGGCCCGCACCGTGAGCCCCATCGTCACCGAGTGTTCCGCAACGACCAGAAAGGCGGCGTGAGATGCCCGCGAAGGAGTACGGGATCTTCCTCCCGATCGGCAACGGCGGGTGGATGCTCTCCACCACGGCACCCCACCCCGAGGCGACCTACGCCTGGAACAAGCGCGCGGCGCTGCACGCCGAGACGATCGGCCTGGACTTCGTGATGTCGATGGCGAAGTGGCGCGGCTTCGGCGGCTCCACGGACCACTGGGGCCGGTCCCTGGAGTCGATGACGATGATGGCCGGGATCGCCGAGGCCACCGAGCGGGTCAAGATCTGGGCGACGATGCACGCCAACGTCCACAACCCGGCGGTCGCCGCCAAGATGTACACGACGCTGCAGGACATCTCCGGCGGCCGGGCCGGCATGAACATCGTCAACGGCGCCTACGCGGCGGAGTTCGAGCAGTTCGGGATCTGGGACGCGGCCCTCAGCCACGCCGACCGGTATCGGATGACGGAACTCTGGACCGAGGCGGTCACGCGCCTGTGGACCGAGGACAGCGTCACGATGCACACGCCGTACTTCGACCTCGACGCGTGCGAGTCCCGCCCCCACCCCGTGTCGCGCCCGACCATCATCAGTGCCGGCAAGTCCGAGGCGGCCAGGGCGTTCCAGGCGAAGCACGCCGACGGGGCCTTCCTGGCGGCGGACAGCCTCGACGAGATGCGCGAGTTGTCCCGCGACGTGCACGACCGCGCCGCCGCCGAGGGCCGCGAATGCCGCACGTACTCGATGCTCACGGTGGTCCAGGGCGAGACCGACGCCGCCGCCCAGCGGAAGGTGCGCGAGTGGGGTGCCGGCGTCGACCGACAGGCGCTGGCCTCGATGCGGGCGTCGTGGGGCGTCCCCGCCGAGCAGGCACGGGCGTGGGCGGACGGTGCCGCTGGCGAGGACGCGTTCCAGACCGCGTACGTCGCCGGGTCGGCCGAGACCGTCACCGAGCACATCGAGTACATCGTCGACCGGGGCGAGCTCGACGGCCTGATGCTGATCTTCCCCGAGTACGACCAGGACATGGTGCTGTTCGGTGAGACCGTCCTGCCCGCGCTCCGCCAGCACGACGCGGCGGTCGTCCGGTGACCGGGGGAGTCGACGTGGGTCGCGACCCACGGCTCGTCAGGCTGCTGGACGGGGGATCGTTGGCTGCCGGTTCGCCGGTTGGCGGTTCGCTGGCGGCCGGTTCGCCGGCTGCCGGCTCGCCGGCCGGTGGTCCGCGCCCCGCGCTCGTCGTCGTCGACGTGCAGCGCGACTTCGGTGAGCCGGCGCGGATCGCGCCGTACGGACTCGACGACCGCGCGTCCGTCGCCGTGGACGCCGCCGTCACCCGCATCGGCTCGCTCGTCGACGAGGCCCGCGCGACGGGCGTCCCCGTGGTCTGGGTCGAACTCGGCAGCGACCCGGCCCGGCCGTGGCGTTCCAGCACGTGGCTGCGCGGGGGCGACCCGGACGGACCCATGCCGGACGACGAGCCCTGCCGGATCGGCACGGAGGGCGCCGAGTGGTACCGCACGGCGCCAGCGCCCGGTGAGACCCGCGTCGTGAAGCGCGGGTACAGCGGGTTCCTGGGCACCGACCTGGAGGCCCGGCTCACCTCCGCCGGGATCGGCTGGGTCACCGTCGTGGGACTCACGACCGAGTGCTGCGTCCTCGCCACCGCGCAGGACGCGATGCAGCTCGGCTGGCCCGTGGTGGTCCCGCAGGACGCCACCGCCGCGTACGACACCGACGTGCACGACGCCGCGCTCACCCTGATCGACCTGAACGTGGGCGTCGTGACCGACGCCGACGAGACGGTGGCGCTGTGGCGCGAGTCCGCCTCTGCGTCTGTGTCTGTGTCTGCGTCTGTGCCCGCGTCCGCGTCCGCTTCGCCGGTGGGTGCCCGATGAGCGGCATGCACCTGGCCTACGACCTGTCCTTCACCCACACCGAGGGGCGGTGGGCCGCGGCCGGCAGCTGGGTCGGCCAGGACTTCCCCGACGTCCGCATGTACATGGAGGTGGCCCGCACGGCCGAACGTGCCGGCGTCGACATGCTGTTCTTCGGCGACGGGTCCGGTGTGCCGAGCACGTGGCGCGGCAGCATCGACCCGGCCGTCGAGTGGGGCATCCAGTGGCCCCGGCAGGACATGTCGCCCGTGATCGCCGCGATGTCCACCGTCACCGAGCACATCGGGTTCGGGCTCACCTACTCGTCGACGTTCACGCACCCCTTCTCCGTCGCCCGGCTGCTCAACTCGCTCGACCACGTCACCGGCGGACGGATGGCGTTCAACGTCGTCGCCTCGTCGCGTGGTGCGGACGCAGCGAACTACGGGTCAGACCACCTCATCGACCACGACCTGCGGTACGAACGGATGGAGGAGTTCATCGGCGTCTGCCGTGCGCTCTGGGACTCCGTCGCCCCCGACGCGATCGTCCGCGACCGCTCGACCGGACGGTTCGCCGACCCGGCCGGGGTGCACCCCATCGACCACGACGGCCGCTTCTTCAAGGTCCGTGGCCCGCTCGCGAGCGTCCCGAGCCCGCAGCGGCACCCCGTGGTGGTGCAGGCCGGCAACTCGCCGCGCGGCATCGCCGCCAGTGCGTCCTTCGCCGACCTGGTGTTCGGGTTCGGGTCGAGCGTCGCCGGACAGCTCCGGCACCGGAACGCGCTCGACGCAGCGCTCACCGACGCCGGTCGGGACCCGTCCGGCGTCGGGATCCTCTGGGCGACCCAGGTCATCGTCGGGGCCACCGACGCCGAGGCCGCCGCCCGCCGCGACGCGCTGCTGTCGTTCTGGAACCGCGAGGCCGTCGGCACCTTCATCTCGCACAACGCCGGCTACGACTTCTCCACGCTGCCGGAGACGTTCCGGCTCGGCGAGCTGCGCGACGAGATCGTCGCCGCGCAGGCGAGCCCGGCCGGCCTGGTCGGCAGCCTGGTCGCCGAGTTCGGCGAGGACCACACGATGGACCGCGACGACTTCTTCGAACACGGCTGGCGTGCCGCGACGGGCCTCGACCACATGCTGGTCGGCGACGCCGCGGGGGTCGCCGACGCCCTGCAGGAGAACTTCGCGGCCACCGGCGGACGCGGCGGCTACATGCTGTCCAGCCCGCTCGGCATGCCCACCGGGTTCGCCGACCTGAGCGAGCTCCTCGTGCCGGAACTGCGTGCCCGCGGTGCCCTGGCGCCGCGGTACCCGGGGTCGACGCTCCGCGAGAACCTGGCGGTGTGAGGTGACCCCGGCCCGTCGGTGGCTCGCGCTCGGCGGGCTCTGCCTCGGCTTCTTCATGCTGCTGCTCGACAGCACGATCGTGTCCGTCGCACTGCCGGACATCGGCAGCGACCTCGGCACCGACGCGTCCCTGTCGGTCTGGGTGAACAGCGCCTACCTGTTCGCGTTCGCGGTGCCGCTCCTCGTCGCCGGACGGCTCGGCGACCGCTTCGGCCACCGCCGCGTCTACCTGCTCGGGCTCGCGGTGTTCACCGTCGCGTCCGTCGGCTGCGCGTTCGCGCCGGGGATCGGTGCGCTCGTCGTCTGGCGCGCCGTGCAGGGCGTCGGCGCCGCGCTGCTGACGCCCCAGTGCCTGACCGTCATCCGTTCGTTGTTCGACCCGCCGCGGCTCGCCGTCGCGCTCGCCGTCTGGAGCGCCGGCGGTGGTGCCGCGACCGTCGCCGGCCCGATCGTCGGGGGCGTGCTCGTCGAGGCGTGGGGGTGGCCGTCGGTCTTCCTGGTGAACGTCCCCGTCGGCATCGTCACCGCCGTCGCCGTGCTCCGCTTCGTGCCGGTGTCCCGACGCATCGCGGTGCCGCTGCCGGTGCTCGCCGTCGTCGGGGTGACCGCCGGGGTGTTCGCGGTGGTCGTCGGCGTGCAGGGGACCGGTGACGGAGTGCTCGCCGCACCCCTGCCGCGGGTCGGTCTGGTGGTCCTCGGCGCGCTCGTCGTCGCCGCCGTGCTCACCGTGCAGCGCCGAGCGGGCGACCGGGCACTCGTCCCGCTCGGGCTGTTCCGTGACCGCGGGTTCGTCACCGGCTCGTGGGGAGCGACCGCCGCGTCGTTCTGCGTCGGCTCTGCCCCGATCCCGCTGATGCTCGACCTGCAGGACGGGCGCGGACTCGGTGCCGGCGCAGCCGCCCTGGTGCTCGTGCCGATGGGGATCGCCTGCCTGGCCGCCGCACCGTTCGTCGGCCGCACGACGAACACCGCCGGCCCGCGAGCGACGGCGACCACCGGTGCCGTCCTGCTCGTCGTCTCGGTGACGCTCACCGCTGTGCTCATCGGGACGTCGGCTCCGCTCTGGGCGGTCGCGGCGGCGTTCACCGGCTTCGGGGTCGCGAACGCGTTCGTCTGGTCCCCGTTCTCGCTCGCGGCGGTGCTCGGGGCCGGCCCGGCGACCATCGGTGCGGCGTCGAGCACGTTCAACACCGTGAAGCAGCTCGGTGCCGTCCTGGGCAGCACCGTCACCGCCGTGCTGCTCGCGGTGTCGACCGACGCGGTCGCCCTCGGCGCCCTGGCGCTGGCGGCACTCGGGGCGTTCGTGGCGGCGGTCTCCCTGCCGAGACGGGCGCCGGCCGTCCTCACCGGCGCGGTCGTGCACGGCGCCGGCGTCGGCCACGGGCTCGGGTTCCCGACCGCCAACCTGCTTCCCGACGACGGCCGTACGGTGCCGTCGGACGGCGTCTACGTCGGGTGGCTGACCGCACCGACGTGGCCCGGCACGCGCGAGGCCCTCGTGTCGATCGGCAGCAACAGCACCTTCGCCGACCGGCCGCGCACCGTCGAGATCCACGTGCTCGACTTCGACGGCGACCTGTACGGCACCCCCGTCGAGCTCACCGTCGGCCGTCGGCTCCGTCGGCAGCGCACGTTCCCCGGGCCCGACGCCCTCGTCGCCGCGATGCGTGCCGACGAACGACGTGCCCGCTCCCTGCTCGCCCGCTCCTGAACGAAGGAACCCCCATGCAGCACGAGTTCGTCGGCGACCCGCTCGACATCCGCGAGGCGATCGCCGAGATCCCCTCGGTCGTGGCGGCCATCGCCGCCCGGGTGGCGGGCGCGCCGGTCGTCATGGTGGCCACCTCGTTCACCGTCGGGGTCTCCTACGACCCGCCGCTCGCGACGATCGCCGTGCAGCACTCGTCGACGACCTGGCCCGACCTGGCGGCGGCGCCGGTGCTCGGCATCTCGGTCCTCGCCGAGGGGCACGCCGAGCAGACCCGGCAGCTGGCCTCCCGCGACCGGGCGCAGCGACTGGTCGGTGTGCCGCACGTCGACACCGGGTCGGGGGCCGTGCTGCTCGACGGTGCGCACTCGTGGTTGGAGTGCTCGGTCGAGGCCGTCCACCGTGCCGGCGACCACGACATCGTGGTGCTGCGGGTGCTCCGCTTCGCCCGCGACGCCGCGAACGCCGCGCTCGTCTGGCACCGCCCCGCTCGGCGGCTCAGCCCGCGGTGATCGCGGCCACCGCCTGCACGACGACCGCGCGGCGGCGGGCAGCCGAGGCGCTGGCCGTGAGCCGGGCGTACTCGGGGGTCGCGCCGCTCCAGAGCGCAGCCGTGTGGATCACGAGGCCGAGCAGTTCGGCCGCGTCGAACGCGGTCGAGAGCAGGCCGTCGCGCTGTGCACCCTCGATCGCCTGGAGCTTCGCCGTGTTGCTCCGAACGACCGCGTCGATCGGGTGCTGCGTGTCGCCGCGCTCGAGTCGGTACCACGTCGCGAGCCGTTGGACCCAGGGCCGCCCGACGTAGGAGTCGTGCAACCGTCCGGCGTACTCGGGGAGGTCCGCCGGATCGATCGTCACCTCGTCCAGCGTCTCGGCGACCATGGCGTCGAAGACCGCGTCGAACAGGCCGTCCTTGCTGGTGAAGTAGTGGTAGATCTGCGCCTTGTTGCTCGCGGCGGCGGCCGCTATCCGATCGACGCGGGCCCCCGCGATCCCGACCGCAGCGAACTCGTCGCGCGCGGCGAGCAGGAGTCTCGCGCGAGTGGCGTCGGCATCTCGTGGCATCGGCACACTCGCCATCGTATCAACCGGGTGGTTGACAAATGCGAGCGGATGGCGTTCCATGACTTCTATCAACCAACCAGTCAGTTAGGAACCATCGTGTCCGTCTTCCTCGTCACCGGCGCCTCCCGCGGCCTCGGTCGATCCATCGTCCGCGCCGCGCTCGACGCCGGCCACGACGTCGTCGCCGGCGTCCGTGACCCACGTGCACTCGACGACCTGGTCGTCCCAGAGGGCGGGACCCTCGTCAGCGTCCCCTTGGACGTCACGGATCCGGCCGCAGCACGTGCGGCCGTCCGTACCGCCGTCGATCGCTTCGGGCGACTCGACGTCCTCGTGAACAACGCCGGGTACGCCAACCTCGCGAGCATCGAGGACGTCGAGCCGGCAGACTTCCGTGCGCAGGTCGAGACGAACCTGTTCGGCGTCGTGGCCCTGACGCAAGCCGCCCTGCCGGTGATGCGCACGCAGGGCTCCGGGCACATCGTGCAGGTCTCCTCGGTCGGTGGTCGCATGGCCACGCCGGGCCTCGGCGCCTACCAGACGGCGAAGTGGGCGGTGGGTGGCTTCTCGTCCGTGCTCGCGAAGGAGGTCGAACCCCTCGGCGTCCGCGTGACCGTCCTCGAGCCCGGCGGGATGCGGACGGACTGGGCCGGTTCGTCGATGCAGGTGGCCCCGGTCCGGCCCGAGTACCGGTCGACCGTCGGCGCGTCGGCCCGCCTGCACGGGGGGACAGCCATCGGTGCCAGCGACCCGGACCTCGTCGCGGAGCTCGTGCTGCGGGTCGTCGAGATGGACCAGCCGCCGCTCCGGTTGTTGGTCGGGCCGGATGCGTTCCAGCACGGCACCGCGGCGGGTCGAGAGCTGCTCGCGCGCGACGAGGAATCCGAGGCGCTCAGTCGCTCCACCGCGGCCGCCGACGTCACCCCCGAGCAGCTCGATCCGCTCGCCCACTCCTGAGCCGGCGGTCCCGCGGCGCGGCGTTCTTTCCCAGAACGCGTGCGGTGGAAAGCGGAATCGGGCGTACCTGGTCAGAAGTTCTGGCCAGGTACGCCCGAAACGACCGAGTACGCGGAACGGCCCGGCGCGGGAGCGTCAGGCGGCCAGCGCCGCCATCTCGCGCACCACGGCCCGGAGTCGCACGGCGAGCTCGTCGTTGCTCCGCACGGAGTCGCGGTGGGCAGCCTCGCTGAGCGCCGACATCACGAGCGTCACGGCCGTGCGTGCGGTCTGCTCGTCGGTGCGGGTGCCGACGACGCTGAGCAGCGACTGGCGTGACTCGGCCATCCACTGCATCACCATCGACGACATCTCGGGCCGGAGCACGAGCAGCTCCTTCATCCGCCGGCGGTCCTGGGAGAGCGGAACGGTTGCAGCGACCAGGGAGCACAGGTCGTCGACCAGGCCGCCCTGAGCCTCGGCGAACCACACCGCGGAGTGCTCCGGGACCTCGACCGAGTCGAGACCGAGTGCGGCGTGCGCCTTCGACGAGAAGTAGTTGAAGAACGTGCGCGGGGAGACGTCGGCGTCGGCGCAGATCTGCTCGACCGTGACGCCGTCGAGTCCGTGCGCCGACACCAGGGTGAGCGCTGCGTCGTGCAACGCCTGGCGGGTCTGCTGCTTCTTCCGTTCACGCAGCGTGCACGGCTCCGTTGCCGTTGCCGCTGCCGGGGTGGTGATCACGGGGACTCCTGGTGTGGTCTGGGTGGTGGGAGGGGCGCCCGCCCGGAAAGGGGGCACGGACGGACGCCCCGGTCGGTCACCGACGGGTCGTCGGCGTGGTTCCGGTCGAGCCCGAGCCGGTGGGCACCGAGCCGGTCGGCACGGAGCCGGTCATCGGACCGGTGAACGAGCCGGCGTCGGCCGCGGCAGCACCGGCCTCGGCCTCGAGCTGCGCCTCGGCGGACAGGTCGGCGCGCTCCTGCAGGGCGGAACGCTGGCGCAGCGGCGGCACCCGGAAGAACCAGGTGAGCACGAACGCGAGCAGGATCACACCGAGGCCGACCCAGTAGATCGTCACGGACGAGGCGTTGAAGCCCGCCATGAACGGCCGGGTCAGGCGGCTGTCGGCACCGGTCAGGAACGAGGTGTCGTTCGTGCTGGTGGCGCTGTCGCTCGTGGTGTTGCCGTCGTCGATCTTCTTCGCGAGCTCCGGGGTGAGCTCGTCGACCCAGTAGGAGCGCTGCGAGGCGTTCGACCAGTCGACGGACACGGTGCCGTCCTGCACGCTGGCGTGTGCCTGGTCGGCGACCTGCTCGAGCGCGGACCGCTCGGCCGCCGGCGTCTCCGCGGCGACCTGCTGGTCGATGACGGACTGGGCCGAGGCGGCGGGGACCGCACCGGCGGCGACCTGCTGCTGCACGGCTGCCGTGACCTGCTCGGTGACCGCGGCGTCGGCGGCCTGCGTCGCCTTCGCGGAGGCAGCGTCGAGCTGCGACTGCACGGTCTTCGTCAGCGGGGTGACGACGGGCGTCCAGATCTTGTCCATGGCGCCCTGGTTCGCCTTCGCGCTGGCGACGGTCGGGTTGAGCGCGGCGTCGAGCGCCGGACCGAGGTCCTTCTCGTTCGCGGTCGCGGTCAGGATGTTCGCCGGCATCACCGAGAACAGGATGGACAGCAGCACGGCGGTGCCGAGCGTTCCACCGATCTGGCGGAAGAACGTGGCGGACGACGTGGCGACGCCCATGTCACGGGCTTCCACCGAGCCCTGCGACGCCAGGGTGAGCGACTGCATGACCGAGCCGAGGCCGAGGCCGATGAGGAACATGCCGATCATCAGGAACCAGAGCGGCTTGTCGATCGACATGAAGGTCAGGACGACGTAGCCGGCGGACACGAGCGCGGTGCCGATGACCGGGAAGATCCGGTAGCGGCCGACGCGGGCGACGATCTGACCCGAGGTGATCGAGGCGATCATCAGACCACCGACGAGCGGCAGGGTGGCGAAGCCGGATTCGGTCGGGGTGAGCCCGACGACGATCTGCAGGTACAGCGGGATGGTGAGCATCGCGCCGAACATCGCGAAGCCGACCAGGAACCCGATGACGGTCGCCATCGAGAACGTGCCCGAGCGGAACAGCTTGAGCGGGATGATCGCCGCGTCGCCCATCTTCGACTCGATGAGCAGCAGCCCGATCAGGCCGACGACACCGACGACGTAGCAGGCGATGGCGGCGGGGGAGCCCCAGCCCCAGATGCGGCCCTGTTCGGCGACGAGCAGGAGCGGCACGAGGGTGACGATGACGGCGGTCGCGCCCCACCAGTCGACCTTGGGCTTCGCGTCGTCGGCACTGTGCACCTTCGGCAGGTGCAGGAAGACGATGACCATGAGGAGCGCCGCGACGCCGATCGGCACGTTGATCAGCAGGACCCAGCGCCACCCGGTGATCCACAGGATCTCGGAGGAGCCGGCGAGCAGGCCGCCGATGAGCGGGCCGATGACGGACGAGATGCCGAACACGGCGAGGAAGTAGCCCTGGTACTTGGCACGTTCGCGCGGGGCGAGGATGTCGCCCATGATCGCCAGCGGCAGCGACATCAGCGCACCGGCTCCGATGCCCTGCACGGCACGGAAGGCCGCGAGCATGAGCATCGAGGTGGACATCGACGACAGGACGGCGCCGAGGATGAACACGACGATGCCGAAGATGTAGAGCGGACGGCGGCCGAAGATGTCGGAGAGCTTGCCGTAGATCGGCGTCGCGATCGTCGAGGTGATGAGGTAGGCCGTCGTGACCCAGGCCTGCTGGTCGAGGCCGTGCAGGTCGTCGCCGATGGTGCGGATCGCCGTGCCGAACACCGTCTGGCCGAGGGACGACAGGAACATGCCAGCCATCAGGCCGTAGATCACGAGGAGGATCTGTCGGTGGGTCATCAGGGGCTGCTGGCCGGTACCGCCGGAGGCTGCTGGGGCCTCGGCGCTGTGCCGACCGTGCTGCACCTGGACGGGTGCGGTGGCGGTCATCGAACTCCTTTTTCGTGCTGTGTAACTTTGCAGACCGCGCAACGATACATCTGTTGCTTCCGACAAGCAACTAAATGTGGCCGCTACGCTGAGCGCATGTCCGACGACCGGCACGCTGCCGAGCGACTCCTGCGATCCCAGCTCGACCGGCTGTGGGTCCGACAGACCCTGCGCTCCTCGCTCATCGAGTCCAGCGGGGGACTCGACCCGACGGCGCGCGTGATCCTGCGGGCCGTCGCCGGTCACGGACCCGTCCGGGCAACCGCCATCGCGGACGCGACGGGCCTGTCCCGCCCGGTGATCAGTCGCCGGGTCGCGTCGCTGATCGACGCCGAGCACCTGGTCGGATCGCCGGACCCCGCCGACGGCCGCGCCACACTCGTGTCCCTCGCACCCGCGGGCAAGCGACTGCTCGACCAGCTCGACGCGGCCGGCGCCGAGGTCTTCGACGACCTGACCGAGGAGTTCGCCTCGGACGAGCTGCGCTCGCTCGCCGAGATGCTCACGCGGCTGAACGACCGCGCCGACGCGGTCCTCGGGATCGGCACCACACGCCCGTGACGTGACCGCGACGGGACGGGAGGCACGGGTCGGGCCCGCCCCGTGCCTCCCGTCCGCCTGCCCTCCGGTCACTGCGGTGCGTGCATTCGAGATACCGTTGGTGTATGAGCACGGACACCGCCACCACCACCGAGACCACCGACGAGGGGCCCGTGGTGACCTTCGCCGATCTCGGCCTGAGCGACGCTGTGCTCAAGGCCGTCAAGGACATCGGGTACGAGACCCCTTCCGCCATCCAGGAAGCCACCATCCCCACGCTCCTCGCCGGGCGCGACGTCGTCGGCCTGGCGCAGACCGGTACCGGCAAGACCGCGGCCTTCGCGCTGCCGATCCTGTCCCGCATGGACTCGGGCAGCAAGAAGCCCCAGGCGCTCGTGCTGTCGCCGACGCGTGAGCTCGCCCTGCAGGTGTGCGAGGCGTTCGAGCAGTTCGCGTCCCACATGAAGAACGTCCACGTCCTGCCCGTCTACGGCGGCCAGGCGTACGGCGTGCAGCTCTCCGCCCTGCGCCGTGGCGTCGACGTCATCGTCGGCACCCCCGGTCGCATCATGGACCACCTGGCGAAGGGCACGCTCGACCTGTCCGAACTGAAGTACCTCGTGCTCGACGAGGCCGACGAGATGCTCAAGATGGGCTTCGCCGAGGACGTCGAGACGATCCTCGCCGACACCCCCGACGACAAGCAGGTCGCGCTCTTCTCGGCGACGATGCCCGCGCAGATCCGCCGCATCTCGCAGCAGTACCTGACGGACCCGGCCGAGATCACCGTCAAGACCAAGACGAAGACCGCCGCGAACATCACGCAGCGCTACCTGATGGTCTCCTACCCGCAGAAGGTCGACGCGCTCACCCGCATCCTCGAGGTCGAGGACTTCGAGGGCATGATCATCTTCGTCCGCACCAAGAGCGAGACCGAGACCCTGGCCGAGAAGCTCCGCGCCCGTGGGTACGCCGCCGCCGCCATCAGCGGTGACGTCGCCCAGGCCCAGCGCGAGCGGACCGTCAACCAGCTGAAGTCCGGCAAGCTCGACATCCTGGTCGCCACCGACGTCGCCGCCCGTGGCCTCGACGTCGACCGCATCACCCACGTCGTGAACTACGACATCCCGGTCGACATCGAGTCCTACGTGCACCGCATCGGCCGCACCGGTCGCGCCGGTCGCTCGGGTGACTCGATCAGCTTCGTCACCCCCCGCGAGCGTCGCCTGCTCTCCGCGATCGAGCGCCACACGAAGCAGCCGCTCACGCAGATGCAGCTGCCGACCATCGACGACGTCAACGAGACGCGTCTGACCCGCTTCGACGACGCGATCACCGCGGCGCTCGAGGACCAGGGCCGCATCGCCGCCTTCCGCGACGTCATCGCCCACTACGTCGAGCACCACGACGTCCCCTCGGACGACGTCGCCGCCGCCCTCGCCGTCGTGGCGCAGGGCGACTCGCCGCTGCTCCTGACCGCAGCCGACGACGCCCTCCGCACGCAGATGGACCGCGACGCCCGCCGTGGCGAGCGCGACGACCGCGGCGGACGCGACGATCGTGCCCCGCGCAGCGACCGTGGCGGTGACCGCGACCGCGGCCCCCGTCGTTCGCAGCCCATGACGGCCTACCGCATCGAGGTCGGTCGTCGGCACCGCGTCGAGCCGCGTCAGATCGTCGGCGCGCTCGCGAACGAGGGCGGCCTGCGCCGCGACGACTTCGGCGCGATCCGCATCCAGCCGGACTTCTCCATCGTCGAGCTGCCGGCCGACATGGACGGTGGCGTGCTCGACCGTCTGACCGACACCCGGATCAGCGGCAAGCTCATCGAGATCAAGCCCGACCGCCGTGGTGGTGGCGGTGGTGCCCGTCGTTACGAGGACCGCGACCGCGCCCCGCGTGGCGACCGCGACGACCGTCCGGAGCGCAAGCCGCGCTACTGACGCGAGCCGCGTCCTGGACGCGACCCCATCCTGACGGGAGGCACGGTGCCGGCTGGCACCGTGCCTCCCGTCCGTCGTCGGCGCGGGTCCCGGGCCCGCCAGACGCCGGTGCGGCATCTTGCGGTGCGGGGAACCGCACATCACGCCCGGATCGGTTCCCCTGGTGCCCTGGCGGTGCTGTGATACCTGCAGCCGTGACGCAGGGAGCCGCGGGGAAGGCAGGGGAACGAACGTGTACCGAGCACTCATCACCGTCGCCGCAGCGGCGGCGCTCGTCATCGGGGGAGTGGCGCCGGCGACGGCTGCCCCCTCGTCCTCGGCGCCGGGCGCGCCGACCGCCGTCCGGGTCACCGGAGCCGGCGACAGCGCGACCGTGACCTGGGGTCCCCCGAAGTCCGGCGCGAAGGTCACCGGCTGGAAGGTCACGATTTCCCCCGCGCAGCACCAGCCCGACCAGGGTGTCGACCGGCTGCCGGCGAAGGCGAGGTCCGACCGCTTCGGCGACCTGACGCCGAAGACGACCTACCGCTTCTCGGTGCGCGCGATCGGCGCGAAGAAGACCGGCCGCACCATCCTGGTCCGCTACACCACGCCGTCCGTGGTCGACACGACGCAGTCGCTGTTCGCCCTCGACGCGTCCGGCAACGTCGTCCGGTTCGCCGAGGACGGTTCCGGCACCGGGAAGGTCGTCGCCGCGAACGGGACGGGCTTCGCCGCGGACGACGTCGGTGACGTGTTCACCCCCTCGGCGGACCTGACCTCGATCCTGTTCCACCCCGCCGACGGCAGTGCCACGCGGACGCTGGCGACCGGGCTGCACCTGACCCCCGACCTGCGCTCCGACGTCGCCGGCAACCTGTACTGGATCGACTCGGCGACGGGTGCGGTGCAGAAGCTCCCCGTCGGCAGTTCCACCGCGACGACCGTGCTCGACCTGACTGCCACGGGCAGCGGCCAGCGGTTCTGGACCGTCACTCCCGACGGCAAGGTCGTCGCCGTCGGCGGTTCGCAGTTCTCCCCGATCGTCGTGGGCACCGGCATGACCGCACGGGCGATCACCCTCCCCGGCAGCTCCGGCGTCGGGTACCCCGCAGCGGTCCTCGCCGACTCGCACGGCAACGTGTACGTCGACATCCGTTCTCCCGGTGCCGCCGGTTCGTGGGCCTGGTACCAGCTGAAGCCGGGCGCTACGGCCCTGACGCGGATCGAGCCCCGGCTGGCGTTCGAGTACGCGGCCACCAACGCCGACGGGTTCTCGCTGCTGCAGTCCGCCGAGTGGTGCAGCGCCCCCGCCGAGTACCCGACCAGCCCGACCGGCTGCAAGGTCGACCGCACGATCCCGGACAAGCTCGTGGTCGGCACCGGTGGGGAATCCACCGTGGCGGTCTCCGGCATCACGGCGGGGTCGCGCGGGCCGAACACGGGCGCCGCCTCCGACGACGGCGACGTCTTCGTCAACGTCGACAGCGGAGCTTCGGCCGGGCTCTGGCGCGTGCCGGCCTCCGGCGGGGCTGCCCAGCAGCTGTCGTCGGCGCAGTACTCGCGGCTGCTGGTGATCTGACCGGCAGACCGAGGCAGGACGGGGTGGGACGCAACGGCGCGTCCCACCCCGTCCTGTGTCGCGGGTGCGGGGTGCGGGGCCGGGCGGGCCCGAGGTTCCGAAATCTTGGAGTGTCGGCGCTCCCTCGGCCGGTCCGTGGAACCTCGGCGGCACACCGGCGGCGTGTTGTGGAACCTCAGCGGCACCCGGCACCCGGCACCCGGCACCCGGCACTCGGCGCCCGGCAGCCGGCACCAGCGAGACCGCCCACCGCCGCCACCCCCACAACCCGCCACCCCTCACGACACCCCGGCAACGGTCCGGCGGCACACCTCGTCCCACGGGGTCGGCTCGATGCCGAACCACGTGCGGCTCTCGGCGTCGTCGACCACGTACGGCGCCGTCCACTGGTAGGTCATGTCGGCGAGCTCCCGCATCATCGGCGACACGAGCCCGAGGGCACGGATCGCGGCGGCGGGCACCCGTCGGACGGGCACGGGCGGTCTGCCGGCGGCGGCCAGCACCTCGGTCAGCGCCTGCCGCTGGGTACGAGGAGCGTTGCTCGGCACCATCCACGTGCGGCCGTGCGCGCGCTCGTCCGAAGCTGCCGCCACCAGGGTCCTGGCGACGTCGAGCACGTCGGTGAAGGTGTGCGGCAGGTCGGTCCTGCCGATCATCGTCACGGCCTTCCCCTGCAATGCGGCCGGCAGCACCCGCGTGACGTGCCCGTTCGCCCCGATGCCCGGCCCGACGTAGTCCGAGGCCCGGACCTCGACGGCGCGGACACGTCCTGCGCGGTGCGCCGCCAGGGCGTCCGCCCACAGCCGGGCGCGGAGGATCCCCTTGTGGTCGGTGGCGGCGTCCGGGGTGTCGGGTCGCATCGGCCCGGCGACCGGACCGTACGGGTACAGGTTGCCGGTGATCGCGTACACGGCGCCGGTGCGTTCGGCAGCGCTGAGCATCGACGCGGCGAGCGGCGGCCAGGTGCGTTCCCACTGCGTGTAGTCGCCGGGGTTCGCGCAGTTGTAGAGCACGGCGGCGCCGTCGGCCGCCCGGGTGAGCGCCTCGTCGTCGGAGGCGTCGAGTGCGACGTGCCCGACTCCCGACAGGCCGGTGTCGCGACCCGAGCGGGTGACGACCGTGACGCGCTCGCCGCGTTCGGCGAGCAGCGCGGCGACGTGGCGGCCCACCGGGCCGGCGCCGATGACGAGGTGGTTGTGCGACATGGTCCCTGCTTCCGTTCGGTCAGCGAGAGCGGTGCTCTCGCCACCAGGATGCGCGCTGGAGCACGAAAGAGCAAGAGCACTGCTCTCGTTTGTGTGCAGTGCTCTCGTGTGGCAGGGTGACCGGATGGCACCGACAGCACGCGAGCTCGCCCGGCAGACGGTCCGGGCGGACATCCTCGCCGCCGCGCGCACCCGCCTCACCGACGAGGGCCCGGCGGCGCTCAGCCTGCGCGCCGTCGCCCGCGACGTCGGCATGGTCTCGTCAGCGGTGTACCGCTACTTCCCGAGCCGCGACGACCTGCTGACGGCGCTGCTCATCGTCGACTACGACGAACTCGGCGCAGCGGTCGAGGCCGCCGACGCCGCGGCCGGGCCGTTGCCGGGCGCCCGCTGGGTCGCCGCGTGCCGTGCGATCCGGGCGTGGTCCGTCGCACACCCGGGGGACTTCGCGCTGCTGTTCGGGTCGCCCGTACCGGGCTACGCCGCGCCCCGCGAGACGGTCGCGCCCGCCGCGCGGACGACGCTCGCGCTGGTACGGGTGGTCGCCGATGCGGTCGCGTCCGACGGTCCCGTCCCGTCGTCTCCGGGAGCGGACGGGAGGCCCGGATCACCCACCGCGCCCACGGCGGCTCCCGGGGCGGCCGGCCCCGCAGTCGCGGACGCCCCGGCCACCCTGCGATCGTTCGGCGTCACGCTGCCCGACGAGGTCCTCGTCCGCACCCTGATGGCGTGGTCGACGGTGTTCGGCACGATCTCGTTCGAGCTCTTCGGCCACTTCGTGGGCTCCGTCTCCGACGGCGCCGCGTACTTCGACCAGGTGATCGCGCGCCTCGCCGACGACCTGGGGTTCGCCGCCGCGTTCTGACCTGCACGGTGGGTGGACCCCGGCCGTTGTCCACGACTCGCAGTCCGGGCCTGACAGAGGGGCGGTCGCTGCGGTAGACAGGTCCCTACGCCGAGGTCGTGCCCGACGACCGGAGCGGACGGCCGGCACGACGACCCCTGGGTCTGCGTCCGGACGAGACCACACCCGGGCGCGCTGCGGCCGGGGTCCGCGGATCAGGAGGCACCCTTGCGACGCAGCACGGTCGGCGACCCCGCAGCCGGAGCGACCCGGTGACGGCGCTCGATGTCAGCCGGCAGGACCGCCGCCGGCTCAGCACCGGCACGGCCCGCCGACGGCTCGTCACGGTGCGCACCGTCGCGCTCCTGGCCTCGATCGCCGGGGTGAACTACGTCGTCTGGCGCTGGGCCGCCTCGGTGAACTGGCACTCCTGGTGGATCGCCGTGCCGCTCATCCTCGCCGAGACCTACAGCGTCATCGACTCGCTCCTGTTCGCCTTCGGAGCCTGGCGGCTGCGCGAGCGCGGGGAACCCCCGACGAAGCCGTCATCGGACGTCACCGTCGACGTCTTCATCACCACGTACAACGAGCCCGTCGAGATGGTCGTGCGCACGGCCCGGGCGGCGAAGGCGATCACGCACCCGCACGCGACCTGGATCCTCGACGACGGCAACCGCCCCGAGATGCGCGCGGCCGCCGAGTCGCTCGGCATCGGCGTCGTCACCCGTGGTGCCGACTGGATCGACCGGCCCCGGCACGCCAAGGCCGGCAACCTCAACAACGCCCTGCTCGCGACCCAGGGCGAGTTCCTGCTGATCCTCGACGCCGACCAGGTGCCGGAGCCGGAGATCCTCGACCGCACGCTCGGCTACTTCAAGGACCCGCGGATGGCACTCGTGCAGACGCCGCAGTGGTTCGAGAACGTCCCCGAACAGGACCTGCTCGGCAGCCAGGCGCCGCTGTTCTACGGCCCGATCCAGCAGTCGAAGGACGGCTGGAACGCCGCGTTCTTCTGCGGGTCGAACGCGATCCTGCGGCGCGAGGCCCTGATGCAGCTCGGCATCTCCCGCTACGTGGTCGAGGTCGAGGCGTCGGTGCAGCGCACGATCACGACGGCACGGAAGCTGCTGGCCCGCGCCCGCGAGACCGAGACGGACCCGCGGGTGCTCGGAGCCCTGGACGAGGCCGAGGCCGTCGTCGACCGTGCCCGCGACCAGGTCCGGGCCGGCGAACCGCTCGGCGACGTCACCTACGCGTTCCAGCGCGGGATCGACGCGATCGCCTTCCGGTTCGCCGCCGCCGACCTCGAGTCGGTGCGGAACGACCTGCAGGAACTCGCGGCGATGTCGACCGACGCGAACACCTTCGCCGGTCTCGACGACGCTGCGCTCGACGTGCTCGGCCGCCGCGACGCATCGCCCGTGGCCGCCATCGAGTCGATCGCCGTCCTCGCCCGGGCACTCGACGTCAACCGTGACGACGAGGCGCAGCCGATCATGCCGCTGGCCACGATCTCGGTGACCGAGGACATGGCCACCGCCATGCGGCTGCACGGGCTCGGCTGGAAGTCGGCGTACCACGACGAGATCCTGGCGAAGGGCCTGGCACCCGAGGACCTGCCGACCATGCTCGTGCAGCGGCTCCGCTGGGCGCAGGGCACCATGCAGGTGTTCTTCCGCGAGAACCCACTGGTGCAGAAGGGACTGTCCTGGGGGCAGCGCCTGATGTACTTCTCCACGATGTGGAGCTACCTGTCCGGGTTCGCGGCGATCGTCTACATCGCGGCGCCGGTGCTGTGCCTGTCGTTCGGCGTCGTGCCGGTGCAGGCGTACAGCGTCGACTTCTTCGCCCGGCTGATCCCGTTCCTCGTGCTGAACCAGCTGTTGTTCTGGGTGGTCGCCGCGGGCAGACCGACCTGGCGTGGGCAGCAGTACTCGCTCGCGCTGTTCCCGGTGTGGATCGAGGCGGTGACGAGTGCGTTCGAGAACGTGTTCCGCGGCAAGCCGCTCGGGTTCCGGGTGACACCGAAGGTGCGCGACGAGACCGAGCAGAAGCCGCGGTGGGACCTCGTCAAGCCGCAGCTCTTCGCGATGGGTGCCCTGGTCGCCGCACTCGTCATGATCGGCATCCGGTACCTGACCGGGCAGGCGTCGGGCATCGCGCCGCTGGTCAACACCGCGTGGGTCGTCTTCGACCTGTTCATCTTCAGCATCGTGATCCGTGCCGTGCTCTACCGAGGCCCGGGCACGGCAGCCCAGTCAGAGCACGAGTCGAGCACCGCCGGAGGACCACTGTGAGCGCCGAGACCACCTTCGACGTCGCCGCGACGCCCGTGTCGCTCGACGAGGTCCAGGACCGGTTCGCCGCATGGTGGGACGGTCTCGGCATCGACGACGCCCGGCTCCGGTTCGCCCTGGAGACCGCCCTGGCCGAGGTCGCCGCCAACATCGTCGAGCACACCACACGCGCCGACCAGGCGACCGGTCGGCGGTACACCGTGCGGCTCGAGTCGACGGATCGCGCCCTGACCGCGGAGCTCACCGACAACGGGCTGCCGGTGGACATCGACCTGAGCGCCGTGACGATGGCCGACGTCGAACAGGAGAGCGGACGCGGCCTGGCACTCGCGATCGCCGCCCTCGACCGGCTCGAGCACCGACACGAGCACGGGCACAACGTCTGGACCCTGGTGTGCGAACGGTGAGGCTGCTGGCGGCCCGGGTGGTCGCCGTCCTCGTCACGATCGCGACGCTCCTGCTCTGCGGTGCACTGCCGGCGTCCGCGGTGACGGTGCACACGGCCGCGGCGACGGCGCCGGCGAGCGGGACGGCCTGGTTCGGTCCGGACCTCGACTGGGGCGACGACTCCCCGGCGGGGTACGAGGGACGACTCGGTGCGACGCCGTCCATGTACGGGGTGGAGATCGACTACCCGCTCGACCGCTCGGCCCGGCGGGAGCTCCTCCGCGCGACGCGTGCCGCGGCGACGCAGGGCGCGGTCCTCGTCGTCAGCCTCGAGCCGGGGCAGTCGCTCCGCTCGCTCGACGTCGCCGACGCCCGGGCCGTCAACACCGTGCTCCAGGAGGTCCACGACCAGTACGACACCCAGGTGCTCGTCCGGTTCGCGCCCCAGATGAACGGCACGTGGGTGCGCTGGGGGCAGCAGCCGACGCAGTTCGTGCAGGCGTTCCGGACACTCGCGACCGCGGTGCACGGCGGCGACTCCGACGCGCTCATGGTCTGGTCGCCGTCGTACGGTGCCGGGTACCCGTTCGGCGAGTCCGCCGGGCGCCTGGACGACCTGTCCGCGACCGACGTCGCGAAGCTCGACACCGACGGTGACGGCGCGCTGACCGCGGCCGACGACCCCTACGAGCCGTACTGGCCGGGCGACGCGTCGGTCGACTGGGTCGGGCTGTCGATGTACTCCTTCGGCAAGGGGAAGTCGACGGCAGCAGCCGGCCGCGACGTGCCCCTCACCCGCAACGACGTGCCGGAGCCCGGTGAGGTCGAGTCCCGGTTCGACGAGACCTGGGGCTACGAGCAGCAGCAGGCCGACAGCTTCTACGACCGGTTCGCGGTCGACGGCGACCGGTCGATGCTGCTCGACACCGGTGCGCTGTACGACCACACCCGCCGGGGCGACGCGGAGCTGCTGGTCAAGCAGGGCTGGTGGCGGCAGGTGATCGCGTCGGTCCAGGACCGCCCGTTGATCCGGGGCGTGACCTTCGTCGAGACGAACCGTCGCGAGCCCGAGGCCGGCAACCGTGTCGCCGACTGGCGCGACACGGCCGTGCCCGGCATCGCCGGTTCGTTCCGCACTGACCTCGAGCGCAGTGACCACTTCGCGTTCGGGCCGGTCACCGACCGCGTCACCACGCAGCAGGGCAACGCCGCGACCGACCAGCAGTACGACACCGGCGGCGACCAGATGGCGTGGATCGTCTGGCTCGCCGTGGGCCTGGCGGTGGTGTTCCTGCTGAGCGGCCTGTTCGGACGGTTGCTGCCGGGGTGGCGGTACCCCGACGACGGCAAGCCCGGGCGCGACCTGCGGCTCGACCTGTTCCGCGGGTTCATCATCCTGGCGGTGGTGATCACACACATCGAGATCGGCGGACCGTACTCGTACCTCACCCTGCACGCGGTGGGTGCGATCACCGGTGCCGAGATGTTCGTGTTCCTGTCCGGCATGGTCCTCGGCATGACCTACCCGTTCGCCATCAAGAAGTTCGGCGAGTGGGCGGCCGCGATCGGGGCGTGGAAGCGTGCGCGCAAGCAGTACCTCGTCACGCTCGTGGTGATCGCGGTGGTCTTCGCACTGAGCTTCGTCCCGTTCCTGAACACCGACGCGATCACGACGTTCACCGACCGGGGCACCGGCACCGGCGGCGTCGGCGCCGAGGGCCGGGTCTACGACCTGTACCCGAACGCCATGCAGCTGCTCGGCTACCCGCCGCCGTGGTACGCCATCCGGCAGTTCCTGCTGCTCGAGATGGGCCCCTGGCCGTTCAACATCATGGGCCTGTTCGTGGTGCTGAGCCTGTTCATCCCGCCGCTGCTCTGGCTGATCCGCCGCGGCTTCTGGTGGGTGGTGCTCGTCGTGAGCTGGGCGTTGTACGTGTTCCAGGCGCTCAACCCGGACTTCCGCCCGCTGAACTCGCAGTTCGAGGCGGTCTTCCCGCTGCTCACCTGGCAGGTCGTGTTCACCCACGGACTCGTGCTCGGGTACTACCGACGGCAGATCATCGGCGCGCTCACCGGGCGGCTCGGCAAGGTCCTGGTCGGCATCGGCGTCGGCGGCTACGCGGCGTTCCTGGTGTACGTCTGGGCGGCGAACCACGCCGGGTTCACACCGGTCCCGTTCCCGGCGTCGATGTACGAGGACCTGTACAACACGGCGTACCAGCGGGTGGACCTGCAGTGGGGCCGACTGGTCGACATCGCGTTCTTCGCGATCGTGTCGTACGCGATCCTGACGGTGTTCTGGAAGCCGATCTCAGCGGCGATCGGGTGGCTCTGGATCCCGATCGGGCAGGCGAGCCTCTACGTGTTCGTGTGGCAGGTCTTCTTCGCGCTGGCGATCGCGTCGATCCCGGGTGTCGACTGGGGCAACGGCTGGATCGGCTTCGCGACCCACACCCTGCTGATCCTGTTGGCCTGGTACATGGTGCGGAAGCGGTTCCTGTTCTCGGTGATCCCGCGCTGACGCTGTGGGGTCAGTGCAGGACGGCGGGGTGGTCCTGGTCGTGACCGTCCCACAGGTCGCCGCACTCGACGGGTCCCGCGCCCGACGACGCCAGCCACGGGCCGGCACCGTGCGCGGGGTCGCGGGACAGCGCGGCGACCAGCGCGGGGCGGTGCTCCGAGCCGACGACCACCGGGTGTCCCGGTACGCCGTGGTGGACCGCGCGGCGGAGCGCCGTCGGGTGGTCGCCGTCGCCGATCACCCGCCGGACGGCCGTCGCGGGGAGGCCGGGCAGGTCGACCAGGGAGACGCAGGCCGTCGCCGGCCCGGTGACGGCCGCGAGCCCGACGGCGAGCGACGCGCCCGGCCCCGCTGCCCAGTCGTCCGCGACGACGACGGTGACCCCGTCCACTGCGGGCACGAGGGCCCGCGCCCGGTCGGCGGCGGCACCGAGGACGACGACGACCCGGTCGCAGCCGCCGAGCAGGAGCGCGTCGACGCCGAGGTGCAGCCACGGGGTGCCGTCCGGCTCGGCGACCAGCGCCTTCGGCCGCCCCATCCGCGTCCCCGCACCGGCGGCGAGCAGCACGCCCACCACGTCGGTCACACGAACGCCGGCACCGACGTCCACGCGGCAGGGGCCTCGGCGACGCCGTCGCGCACGACGGTGCCGGAGATCAGGCCGTAGGGCCGGTCGGCGGCGAAGAACACCTCGCCGGGGTTGTCCAGGCCGAACGGTGCGAGGTCGACCAGGAAGTGGTGTTTGTTCGGCATCGAGAACCGCACCTCGGCGATCTCCGGGAACGCCTCGATCGCCGAGCGGCCCATCGCGAACAGGGTCTGCTGGAGCGCCAGGGAGTGCAGCTCGGCGAACGTCGCGAGCATGCGGTCGAGGACACCGGCGTACACGGCGTCGTAGTCGATGCCCGCCGCCACCGCCTCGGGCGTGTACCGCCAGCGGGCCGTCACCGAGGTCGCGAGGATCCGGTCGTCGGTCTCAGCGAGCGTCGTGTAGCCGTCACGCGGGAACCCGTGGAACTCGCTGCCGGTCGACTTCAGGACCGTCAGGTCGGTGACCCCGGCGAGCACGTGCACGTCGTCGCCGTCGACCTGCACCACGGCCGTGCGGGTTCCGCGACCGGCCCGGACGAACGAGTGGTCGTGCTCCCGGCCGTCGACGACGATCCGCTCCCACGTGTGCTGCTCGGCGGACAGGGTGGAGCCGTCGTACCAGTCGAAGGCGGTGCTGAAGTGCCGGCCGAGTCGCAGCAGGAACTCCTCCGGCGTCCCCACCCCGTGCTCCTTCGCGAAGGCGTAGACCGTGTTCTTCTGCGTGTCCGTCGCGACGACCTTCGCGTTGTCGCCCTCGGTGTACGAGTCGGCGAGCGCCGCGCCGCGCAACTGCGTCGTGACGGTGAGGTCCTCGATCTCGTGCCGGTCGGTGTCGCGCGTCACCCGGACGAGCCGGACCTCGGCCTTGCCGTACTGGTTCGCACCGAGGCGGACGGTCGTGGTGGTGGGGACTGGCTGGACGTCGGTGATCTCCATGGAGGCGACGATGACATCCGCGTGTTTCGGCGGTGGGTCGAACACGTCACGACCTCCGCCAGCGGCCACGGCCCGGTCGTGACGCAGCCGTCGAACGCCCGTAACCACACGGAAACACCCGTTCCATAGCGTTGCGGCCACGACGCACCCGATCGAGGAGGGCCCCGTGGCGCACACATCCGCACCCCGGCGGTCCTCGGCGTGGAACCGCGGGATGATCGCGCACGGACGACGGTCCGACGGCGCCACCGACACCCGTTCCCCCATCCCGATCGGACCCTGCAATGGACCTCGTCTCCGTCCGCACCGTGCGGACACCGTCGCACCGCGACGACCTCTCCTTCGGTCCCGGTGAGCATCCCCTCGCCGGCGGCACCTGGCTGTACTCGGAGGAGCAGCCGGGTCTGACCGGGCTCGTCGACCTCACGGCACTGGGGTGGCGCGACACCGAGCGCAGCGCCGGAGGACTCCGGATCGCCGCGACGTGCACGATCGCGTCGCTGCTGCGTGTGGCGCCCGAGGACGACTGGCGTGCCTGGCCGCTCGTCGACCGGTGCGCCAACGCGTTGCTGGCGTCGTTCAAGGTGTGGAACCAGGCGACGGTCGGCGGCAACGTCGCGGTCGCCCTGCCGGCGGGGGCGATCACCGCGCTGCTCGTGACGCTCGACGCGATCGCGGAGGTCTGGACGCCGGACGGCGGGGAGCGCCGGGTCCCGGTGGCGGACCTGGTCACCGGGCCGCGGACGACCGACCTCGCGCCGGGTGAGGTCATCCGGGCGTTCGACGTGCCACGAGCGGCCCTCGTGGCACGCACCGGGTTCCGCCGGGTGTCCCTCAGCCCGCACGGCCGGACCGGCGCGCTGGTCACGGCGCGGTGGTCGGCGTCGGGATTCGTCCTCGTCGTGACCGGGGCGACCCCGCGGCCGCTCCTGCTCCGTCATCCAGGGGTCCCGACCGCCGCGGAGGTCGATGCGCGGCTGGCGGCCCACGACGCCTGGTACGACGACCCGCACGGTTCCCCCGACTGGCGGCGCGCGGTGACCCGGCGGTTCGCGGCGGAGCTCGTCGCCGAGGCGCTCGGGACGACGGGCGGTGCGGCATGAGGTTCGAGGTCGACGGCGCGACGGTGGACGCCGAACCGCAGCCCGGTCAGGTCCTCCGCACCCTGCTCCGCGAGCACGGGGTGACGTCCGTGAAGAAGGGCTGCGACGCGGGCGACTGCGGTGCGTGCTCGGTGCTCGTCGACGGTGTGCCGGTCCACTCCTGCATCACGCCGGCGCACCGGATGGCGGGTCGTGCCGTCACCACGGCGGCCGGGCTCGGCACGCCGGAGGACCCGCACCCCGTGCAGCGCGCGTTCGCCGAGGCCCCGGGCTTCCAGTGCGGCTTCTGCACCGCCGGGTACGTCGTCACGGCGTCCACGCTCGACGAGGACGCCCTGGCCGACCGGCACCGCGCGTTGAAGGGCAACCTCTGCCGGTGCACCGGGTACCGGGCGATCGAGGACGCCCTGGACGGGGTCGCGAACACGGCCTGCGCGGCGGCCGGTCAGGCGATCGGCACGTCGGTCGCCGCCCCGGCCGCGATGGCGATCGTGACCGGACGCGAGGAGTACACGCTCGACGTGCGGCGGACGGAGGGGCTGCTGCACCTCGCGGTCCTCGGCAGCCCGCACCCGCACGCCCGCATCGTGTCGATCGACACGGCGGAGGCCGAAGCCCTGCCGGGCGTGCACGCCGTCCTCACCCACCACGACGACCCCGGCGTGCTGTTCTCCACGGGTCGGCACGAGTCCCGCCTGGACGACCCGGACGACACCCGGGTGCTCGACCGGGTGCTCCGTTTCCGTGGGCAGCGCGTGGCCGCCGTCGTCGCCGACAGCGTCCGGGTCGCCGAGCAGGCCTGCGCCCTCGTGCGGGTGCGCTACGAGGTGCTGCCGAGCGTGCACGACCCGGACGCGGCCCGTGCCGTCGGCGCTCCGCTCCTGCACGCCGACAAGACGACGGAGGAGCATCGGATCGCCGAGCCGGGCCGCAACGTGGTCGCCGCCCTGCACGGCGAGACGGGCGACGTCGACGGGGCCCTGGCGACGGCCGCGGCCACCGTCGAGGGCACCTGGACGACGGGCCGCGTCTCGCACGCCGCGCTCGAGACCCACGCGACCCGCGGGTCCGTCGACCGGGACGGGCGGCTCGTGCTCCGGACCGCGACCCAGGTCCCGTTCCTGGTGCGGGACGAGATCGCGCACGTGTTCGGCCTCGACCCGAGCCGTGTCCGCGTGGTCGCGAAGCGCGTCGGCGGTGGGTTCGGCGGGAAGCAGGAGTTGCTGACCGAGGACCTGGTCACCCTCGCGGTGCTGCGGACCGGTCGCGCGGTGCAGTACGAGTTCAGCCGGCGTGACGAGTTCACGATCGCCCCGACCCGGCACCCGATGCGCGTGCGGGTCCGGCTCGGTGCCGACGCCGCGGGACACCTGACGGCACTGCACGTCGACCAGACCATGGACACCGGCGCGTACGGCAACCACGGGATCGGGGTCATGTTCCACTCCGTCAGCGAGTCCGTCGCCGTCTACCGGTGCCCGTCGAAGCGCGTGGACGCGGAGTCCGTGTACACGAACAACCTGCCGTCCGGGGCGTTCCGCGGGTACGGGCTCGGCCAGGTCGTGTTCGCGATCGAGTCCGCCATGGACGAGCTCGCCCGGGAGCTCGGCATCGACCCGCTCGACCTGCGGCGGCGGAACGTCGTGGTCCCCGGAGACCCCCTCGTGGTCACGGACCCGGACGAGCAGGACGACCTGCGCTGGGAGGGCAGCTACGGACTCGACCAGTGCATCGACCTGGTGGAGGACGCCCTCCGCGCGCCGGTACCCGAGGTCCCACGCATGGACGGGCCGCCGCTGGACGACTCCGGGGACTGGGCGTTCGGCACCGGGGTCGCCCTCGCGGCGATCGCCACGATGCCGCCGCGCGGGCACCACGCGCACGTGTCGGTCGAGGCCACCACTGAGGGCCGGTACCGCATCGGCGTCGGCACGGCCGAGTTCGGCAACGGGACCACGACGGTGCACACGCAGCTCGTCGCCACCGCCCTCGGCACCACCACGGACCGGGTCGACGTGCACCAGTCGGACACCGACGCGGCGCGGCACGACACAGGGGCGTTCGGGTCCGCGGGGGTCGTCGTCGCCGGCAAGGCGCTGTACGCCGCGGCACAGGCGCTCCGGGAGGACATGACCGGGCGCGCCCTCGGGATCGTCGCCGCCCGGACACCCCGGACCGCGTCGGGGCCGCTCGGGCCGGCGGTCTCGGTCGGGCCGGACGGCGTCCGCGTCGGCGAGGAGCTCGTCGGGCACGCCGAGTTGCTCGCCGGCGGCCCGCTCGTCGCGCACGGCAGCCACGACGGCACGCCACGGTCGCTCGCGTTCACCGTGCACGGCGCCCGGGTGGCGGTGCACCGGCCGACGGGCGAGGTCCGCGTGCTGCACAGCGTGCAGGCGGTGGACGCCGGCACCGTCCTGAACCCGGAGCAGCTCCGCGGCCAGGTGGAGGGCGGCGCCGCGCAGGCGATCGGCTCGGCGCTGTACGAGGAGGTCGTGCTGGACGAGACCGGTCGGGTGACGACCGACGCGTTCCGGGCGTACCGGGTGCCGAAGATCTCCGACGTGCCCCGCACCGAGGTGCGCTTCGCCGACACGCACGACCCGCTCGGCCCCCTCGGCGCGAAGTCGATGAGCGAGGCGCCGTACAACCCGGTCGCGCCCGCCGTCGCGAACGCGGTGCGCGACGCCGTCGGCGTGCGCCCCCACCGGTTGCCGATGACGCGCGACCGGGTGTGGGCGATGCTCCAGGACGCGACCGACGCCGGGGGTGCGTGATGTTCGAACTGGCGCCGCGCCTCCTGGCCGCCCTCGACGCGGGGGACCCCGTGGTCGTCGCGACGGCCGTCGCGATGACTGGCAGCGCGCCGACCGGCGTCGGCTCGTCGATGGCCGTCCTGCCCGGCGGTCAGGTCGTCGGCACCATCTCCGGCGGGTGCGTCGAGGGGGCGCTGTTCGACACGGCGGAACAGGTCCTCGAGACGGGCGAGGCGGTCCTCGAACGCTTCGGGTTCGACGACGACCCGGACGACGTCGACGCGATGTGGGCACCGGCGCTCCGCTGCGGCGGTCGCGTCGAGGTCCTGGTCCGTCGCGTCCGTCCCGACGACGCCGACGTCGTGGACGCGCTCCGGTGCGCGGCGTCCGGGGTGCCGACGTCGCTCGGCCTCTCGCTCGACCCGTCGACGCTCGGCGCGGTCGTGCACGTCCCCGACGGCTGCGGCGGCCGGCTCTTCGTGGAGCGCGCCGACGTCCGGCCGCGGTGCATCGTGGTGGGCGCGGTCGAGTTCGCCGTGGCCCTCACGAACGCGGCCGCGGTGCTCGGCTACGCCGTGACGGTCGTCGACCCGCGGCCGGTGTTCCTGACCGACGAGCGCTTCCCGGCCGCCGACGAACGCATCGTGGGCTGGCCGACGCGTGTGGTCGAGGCGTTGCCGGTGGACGCGACCACCGCCGTCGTGGTGCTCTCGCACGACGACCGGTTCGACGCCGCCGTGGTCGACTCGGCGCTCCGACGTGGTGCCGGGTACGTCGGGGCGATGGGCTCCCGCACGACGAACGCACGCCGGATGGCGGAGCTGCGCGCGCTCGGGACACCGGACACCGACCGGCTGCGGTCCCCGATCGGGCTCGACATCGGTGCGACGACGCCGGCCGAGATGGCGGTCGCGATCATGGCCGAGGTGATCGCGGTCCGGACCGGTGCCGACGGCGGCGCGCTCGTCGACGGTGCCGGTCCCATCCACCGCCGGGCGGTGTCCACGAGCTGAGCCGGCGGCGCGCGATCCGGTCAGACGACGGCGGGTGTCCGGGCCAACCGCTCGGCCAGTCGCGCCGCGATCTCCCGCTCGTCCGCCGCGACGAGCTCCCCGTCGCGGACCACCACGCGTCCCCCCACGACGACGTGTCGGGGCCGCCGCCCGGGAGCGGCCCAGAGCAGTCCCGCGACGGGGTCGGCGACGCCCGCGTCCGCCACCCCGGAGACGTCCCACACGCACAGGTCGCCCGCGCTCCCGTCGCCGAGGTGCCCGAGCTCCGGGCGTCCGAGCCCCGCCGCGGAACCCTCCGTCGCCGCGCCGAGCACCTGCCGCGCCGGCAGCTGCGGCCCGACGAGTGCCGACACCTGCATGGCCAGCCGGGCGTCCGCGAGCAGGTGTCCGGCGTCGTTGCTGCCCCCGCCGCTCGTGCCGAGGCCGACCGGGACCCCCGCCGCGGCGAGCCGTGCGACGGGAGCGATGCCCCACCCCATCGGCACGTCGCACCCGGGGGCGTGCGTGGCGGTCACGCCTGCTGCCGCGAGCCGGGCGATCTCGTCGTCGGTGACGTCGCAGAGGTGCGCGATCGTGACGTCCGGTGCGAGCCACCCCCACTCCTCGAGCAGGTCGAGCGGACGACGGCCGTAGCGATCGAGCGCGATCGCGGTGTCGACCTGTTCGTTGGCCTGGGTCCGCCGGCGGAGTCCGCGCCGCGCCGCCACCTCGCCGAGCGCCCGGAAGGTCGCCTCGCCGTCGGAGTGCACGCCCGCCGGGCCGACGGCGACCTGGAACCCACCGTCCGGGTCCACGCCGCCGACGGCGTCGTCGTGCAGCAGCCGCGACGCGATCGCGTCCGCCGATGCCGCCGCGCGGTCCGGGTCGTCCCGCGCCGAGCCGCGGACGAAGACGAGTCGCCCGCCGAGCCCGCGGACCGCGTCCACGGTGGCCGCGGCGAGCGCGACGGTGTCGTCCGTGGTCGCCTCGGCGGGCCAGTTCAGGTGGTGGTCGGCGATCGTCGTGACGCCGGACAGGAGGCCCTCCGCGGCTCCGGCGGACGCCGCCAGTGCGTACAGCTCGGGGTCGTGCCCCACCCGTCCGTACGCCGCGGCCATGGTCGGGAGCCAGGCCGCCATCGGCACGCCGCGGGTCCCGGGCAGGGTGCGGAACGCGGTCTGGAGGAGGTGGTGGTGCGCGTTGACGAGGCCGGCCGTGACGACGCACCCGGATGCGTCGAGGGTGGTGGCGCGGCGGCTGCCGTCGTCGACGACGACGTCGCCCTCCCGTTCGGTCCGGGGGTCGACGAGGACGCGGAGGGCACCGGTGACGGTCAGCATGGTGGTGTTTCTAGCAGTCCCCTGTTTCCGGCCCGTGACCGGGCGGAAACACCCGGGGAACACGCGGACCGTAGGTTCGCCCCATGACGCAGACCCTGATCCGCGCCGGCTGGGTGCTCACCGCAGCACCCGACGGTGCCGCCACGCCCGCCGCGATCCGCGACGGAGCCGTCCTCCTCGACGGCGACCGGATCGCCGCGGTCGGCACGTACGCCGACCTCGCGGCGGCCCACCCGGACGCACCGGTCCGCGGCGGTGCGTACGACGTCGTCACGCCCGGCTTCGTGAACACCCACGGCCACTTCAGCGAGGGGCTCATCACCGGGATCGGTTCGCAGTACACGCTGTGGGAGTGGCTCACGGCGTTGATCGGGCGCGTCAACCCGGTGATGACCCGGGACAAGGCCCACGCGGGCACGGTGCTGCAGGGCATCCAGCTGCTCCGGAGCGGGGTGACGACGGCGAACGACATGTTCTGCGCCGACCCGGTGCCGGACGAACCGGCGACGCCCGGTGTGGTGCAGGCGCTCGAGGAACTCGGGCTGCGCGGGGTCGTGTCGTTCGGTTCCGGCGACGTCGACCGCGACTTCGGCGCGACGCCCATCCTGGAGGAGTTCGAGGCCCTGCGCGAGGCCGCGGCCGCCAGCCGGTACAGCACGTTCCGGGTCGGCGTCTCGTCGATCGGGCGGTACACGGACGACACCTGGCAGGAGCACGTCGACTACGCGGTCGCCGGCGGCCACGGCGTGCACGTGCACTTCCACGAGGTGCGCGAGGAGGTCACCGCGGCCCGGCAGCGCACCGGACGGACGGCCATCGGGCACGCCGAGGCGACGGGCATGTTCCAGGTCCCGGTGATCGCCGCGCACAGCGTCTGGGTGGACCGCGAGGACCGGGAACGGTACGCGGCCAACGGCGTCGGCGTGGCCCACAACCCGGTCGCGAACGGGATCCTCGCCAGCGGCATCGCCCCGATCGCGGAGCTCCGTGCGCTGGGGGTCCCGGTGGGCATCGGGGTCGACGGCCCGGCGTCGAACGACTCCCAGGACTTCCTGCAGGCGATGAAGACGGCCGCGCTGCTCGCCCGGGTGCGGGACCTGCAGGCCACCGCGATGAGCGCCCGCGAGGCCTTCGAGATGGGCACGATCGGCGGTGCCCGTGCCCTGCGCATGGAGGACGAGATCGGTTCGCTGGAGCCGGGCAAGCGCGCGGACCTGGTCGTCCTCGACGGCGACTCCCCGACCCTCGCCAACGTCCACGACCCCTACCAGGCGGTGGTCTTCGTCGCCGGCAGTCGCGAGGTCCGCGACGTCTGGGTGGACGGGGAGCTGAGCGTCGCGGACGGCGACGTCACTCGGGTGGACGTACGTGAGGCGGTCGAACGGGCGCGTCCGCTCGCTCGGCAGCTCGTGGCCGAAGCGGGGCTGGAGCGCCTGTCCGCGCTCACCGGCGGCACACTCGACGGCACGGAGCGTCCGTAGTCCGTCCGGTCAGAGTTCCAGCACCAGTCGCGGGCAGCCGCGCCGGGCGCGGGACACGCAGACCATCATGGTGCGGTCGTCGGCCTGCTCCTCCGGGCTGAGCACGGTGTCCCGGTGCTCGACCGCGCCCTCGAGCACGGGGGTCTCGCAGGTGCCGCACGTGCCCTCCCGGCAGGACGAGAGCACGAATGCGCCGGCGTCCTCCGCGACCTCGAGCAGGGTCCGGTCGGCGGGGACCGTCACGGTGACGCCGGTGACCGTGAGCTCGACCTCGAAGGCCTCGCCGGGGGCGTCGACGTCCGCGGCGGCCTCGAAGCGCTCGACGCGGACGCTGCCCGCCGGCCAGTGCGCGGCAGCGGCCTCGACCGCGTCCATGAGCCCGCGCGGCCCGCAGCAGTACACGACCGCGTCGCGCGGTGCGGCGAGGAGCGCGTCGACGTCGAGCCGGACGCCCTCGTCGGCCGCGGCCACGACGACCCGGTCGGGGTGCGCGGCGACGAGCTCGTGCACGAACGCCATGCGGTCGCGGGACCGCCCCGCGTAGTGGAGCTCCCACGGGGTTCCGGCGCGTTCGGCGGCGGCGATCATCGACCGGATCGGCGTGATCCCGATGCCCCCGGCGACGAAGACCGCGGGGCGTGCCGGGTCGTGGCCGAAGTGGTTCCGCGGTCCGGCCACCGCGACCTCGTCGCCGACCGCCAGGCCCTCGTGCACGGCGACCGATCCGCCGCGGCCGTCTGGCTCGCGGAGCACGGCGATGCGCCAGTGCCCGTCGACCGTCGTCGTGACGAGCGAGTACTGCCGCTCGGTCCCGGGGGAGACCTCGAGGTCGACGTGCGCTCCGGGTTCCCAGTCCGGCAACGCCGGACCGTCGACCGGGGCCAGGTCGAGGGCGACGACGTCGGTGGCGACCCGGTGGCGAGCGGCGACGCGCAGCCGCCGACGCTCCGGCACGGCGCTCACGCGATCGCTCCGGCGCGCGGGGTCTCCTTGACCACGATCATGTGGAAGCGGGTGCCGTCCGCGCTGCACCACCGGTGGCCGGTGCCGCCGCGGTAGTACGCCGAGTCGCCGGGTCCGAGGTCGAGTGGCTCCTGCCCGCGCAGGTCGAGGTGCACGCGGCCGGCGAGCACGGTGAGGAACTCGTCCTCGTGGTGCTCGAAGTACTCGCCGAGGTCCGTGTTGTCGCCGACCCACTCCAGCGGCTCGAACGCGTGCGGGCCCGCGTGCACGAGCAGCCGGGCCTCGCCGCTCGAGAACGGTCCGCGGGCGCCCTCGCCGGCACGGATCACCTCGGGCAGGCGGACGTCGTGCCCCGGTCGCTCGGGGGCACCGGCGGCGAGCAGTTCGACCTGGGTCGTCCCGAGCGCCGTGGCGATCTTCTCGAGGGAGACCATGCTGGCGCGGGAGTGCCCGCGCTCGACCTGGCTGAGGAACGGGTGCGACAGACCGGTCAGCTCGGCGACCTGGACGAGCGTCAGTCGGGCGGCGCGTCGGCGGGCACGGATGTGTTCACCGATCCGCTGGGTCTGATCGTCGACGACGCGGTCGGTCTCGGTGGTGGTGCCGGTGCTCACGCGGAATCCTCTCGTCCTCGGTTGAGCCATCCCGACCGGTCGGACGGAACGCTCGTTCCCGCTCCCGGTGACGTCGGGTCGGGCGTCACACACGGCAACCGCCTCGAAACGAGAGGGAAACACCGCAGCCCTAGCATCGGAGATGTTGATGCGATCAACATTCTCACACATGATCGAGAGGCTCCGGATGGACTCGTCAGTGCTCCGCCCGATCGCCCTCCTGCGCTCCGCGCTGCTGCCGGACGGCCGCTCGGTCGACGTCGCGATCGACGGCGCGACCGTCTCGACCGTGGCACCGGCCGGCACCCTCGCGGCACCGGCGGAGGAGACGATCGACCTCGGCGGCCGGCTGCTCCTGACCGCACCGGCAGAACCGCACGCCCACCTCGACAAGGCCCTCAGCGCCGACGCCATCCGGCCGCCGCTCGGGGACCTCGGCGCCGCGATCGCCTCGTGGACCGCGCACGCGACGACCATGACCGTCGAGGACATCGCCGACCGTGCCCGGACCGCCGCCCTCACGCTGCTCGCCGCCGGCACCACGGCCGTCCGGAGCCACGTCGACGTGCTCAGCGGCCGGCACAGCGCGGCCGACCGGCCCGCCACCACGGGGCAGGCCCTGCGCGGCGCCCGTGCCCTCGTGCAGGTCCGCGACGAACTCGCCGGCCTGATGGACATCGAGCTCGTCGCCCTCGCCGGCCCGCTCGCCCCCGACGAGCACGTCGAGGCGGTGCTCGACCTCGGCGTGGACCTGGTCGGCGGCGCACCGCACCTCGCCGAGGACCCCCTCGCCGACGTCGACCGACTCCTCGCCATCGCCCGCCGACGGGGCATCGGGGTCGACCTGCACGCCGACGAGAGCCTCGACGGTCCGGTGACCCTCGACCACTACGCCCGGGCGTCCCGCTCGCTGCGGCGGGACCGGCAGTACTCCGCCGGGCACTGCGTCCGGCTCGGCACCCTGGGGCCGGAGCGACTCGCCGAGGTCGTCGCCGACGTGGCCGCAGCCGACCTCGGGGTGATCACGCTCCCGATCACGAACCTGTACCTGCAGGGCTGGCAGCACCCGGTCGCCACGCCGCGGGGACTGACCGCCATCCACGCGCTCCTCGACGCCGGCGTCCGCGTCGCCGCCGGCGCGGACAACGTCCGCGACCCCTTCAACCCGGTCGGCCGGAGCGATGCCTTCGAGACCGCATCGCTGCTCGTCTCCGCCGGCCACGTCACGCCGGACCAGGCGTACGCGATGGTGAGCGACACCGCCCGGAGCGTGATGGGCCTCCCGGCCGCCGGTCCCGTCCCCGGGCGGCGCGCCGACCTGCTCGCCGTGGCCGCGACGAGCGTCACCGACGCCGTCGCGAACGCCCCCGCCGACCGCATCGTCCTGTCCCGCGGGCGACTCGTCGCCCGCACCGAGGTGCGACGGATCGTCGCCGCACCGGCCGCGGCCGCCGTCCCCGCCTGACCCCACCGCCCGCCCGCACCGAGAACCCGAGGTGATCGTGACCACCACCGCCCCGCCACCCGTCGCCACGACGGACACGCTGCTCGACTTCCGCAACGTCGAGATGACCTTCCCGAACGGCACCATCGCCCTGCAGGGCGTCGACCTCACCGTGGACCGCGGCCAGTTCGTCTCGGTCGTCGGCCCGTCCGGCTGCGGCAAGTCCACGCTGCTCCGCATCGCCTCCGGCCTCGAGACCGCGTCGGACGGGTCGGCCGGTGTCGCGGCCGACCGCATCGGCTACGTCTTCCAGGACGCCACGCTCCTGCCCTGGCGCACCGTGCAGGGCAACGTCGAACTGCTCGCCGAGCTCGGACACGTGTCGAAGGTCGAGCGGGCCGCCAAGGCCGCTCACGCCATCGACCTCGTCGGCCTGAACGGCTTCGAGACGAACCTGCCGAAGCAGCTGTCCGGCGGCATGCGGATGCGGGTCTCGCTCGCCCGGTCGCTCACCCTCGACCCGGAGCTCTTCCTGTTCGACGAGCCGTTCGGCGCCCTCGACGAGATCACCCGCGAACGCCTCAACGACGAGCTCCTCCGGCTGTTCGTCGAACAGCAGTTCGCCGGACTCTTCATCACGCACTCCGTGTCCGAGGCCGTGTACCTCTCCACCGAGGTGATCGTGATGTCCGGACGCCCCGGCAGCATCGTCGGCCGGTTCGACGTGCCGTTCCCGATGCCCCGCGACCCCGACATCCGATTCACACCCGAGTTCGCCGAACTGGTCGGCGAGGTCTCGCACGCGCTCCGGGAAGGACACCGCTGATGGTCACCCTGCAGGAGGCCGCCGAGACCCGCGCGGTCCGGGCCGCCGCCCGTCGTGCCGCTCCTCGGGCTCGCCGCGGCATCGCCTGGTGGCAGCCCGTCGTCGTCCTCGCCGTGCTCGTCGGCATCTGGTACGCGGCAGCCGCGTACTACGACCACGTCCGCGGCCTGGCCTTCCTCGTGCCGTACCCGCACCTCGTGGCGAAGGCGATCGTCGCGCCGACCCTGCCGGACGGGTCGCCGTCCACGTTCGGCTCCGACCTCTGGTCCGCCCTCGGACGCACCACCGTCGTCTCGCTCACCGGCCTCGGCTTCGCGATCGTGATCGGCGTCGTCTGGGCGATGGCGATGGCGCAGGCGAAGTGGCTCGAGAACTCGCTCTACCCGTACGCCGTGGTGCTGCAGTGCGTGCCGATCCTCGCCCTCGTGCCGCTCATCGGCGCCCTGTTCGGCTACGAGTTCGTCAGCCGCGTGATCGTCACCGTGATGATCGCGCTGTTCCCGATGGTGTCGAACACGCTGTTCGGGCTGCAGTCCGCCGACCGCGCGCAGCGTGAGCTGTTCCAGCTGCAGCGCGCCGGCCGGTTCGCCCAGCTCGTCAAGCTGCAGTTCCCCGCCGCGCTGCCGTCGATCTTCGTCGGCCTGCGCACCTCCGCCGGGCTGAGCGTCATCGGGGCGATCGTCGGCGACCAGTTCTTCCAGCGCGGCAACCCCGGTCTCGGCGTCCTCATCCAGGTGACAGCATCGCGCCTGATGGGCCCCGAGCTGTACGCGACCATCCTGATCGCCTCGCTCTACGGCGTCGCCGTCTTCCTCGTGTTCGGCCTGATCGGCCGGCTGGCCGTCGGCCGCTGGCACGACTTCAGCTGACACGCCCCGACGAACCACACCACCCCTTCCCACCACAGCACCACGAGACCCGCACCACGAACGGAGCCTCCATGCGCACCACCTCCCGCCTCGGCGTCGCCACCGCCGCCCTCGCCGCCACCGCCATCGCCCTCACCGGCTGTGCGGCGGGGTCGTCCGGCAGCACCGGGACGACCGCCGCGACCTCGTCGACCGCCTCCGGGCCGAAGGTCGACCTCTCCGGCACGTGCCCCGCGACCGTCGTCGTCCAGACCGACTGGAACCCCGAGGGCGAGCACGGCCACCTCTACCAGATGCTCGGCCCGGACCCGGTGATCGACTCCTCCGGCAAGACCGTCACCGGCGACCTCTACGCCAACGGCAAGAGCACCGGCGTCAAGCTCGAGATCCGTGCCGGCGGCCCGGCGATCGGGTACACCAAGGTCGCGTCGCAGATGTACCAGGACAAGGACATCACCCTCGGGTACATGTCCACGGACGAGCAGGTGCAGTTCTCCGGCAAGCTGCCCACCACGGCGGTGTTCGCCGAGAACGACCAGTCCCCGATGTCGATCATGTGGGACCCGAAGACGTACCCCAAGGTCGACAGCATCAAGAGCCTCGGCACGGCCCTCGAGAAGGACGGCGGCGTCGTCCGCTACTTCAGCGGTGCCGCGTACATGACCTACCTCGAGCAGTCCGGCATCCTGCCGAAGAAGGTCCTCGACGGCAGCTACGACGGCACCCCGTCGAAGTTCGTGTCCGCGGGCGGCAAGGACGCGCAGCAGGGCTTCGCGACCGCCGAGCCGTACATCTACCAGAACCAGGTCGCGGCCTGGGGCAAGAAGGTCGACTACGCGCTCGTCTCGAGCACGGGATGGAACCCCTACCCCGAGGCGATGTCGGTCCGCACCGGTGACCTGGAGCAGCTCGAGCCGTGCCTGCAGAAGCTCGTGCCGGTCATGCAGCAGGCCGACGTGGACTACCTGAAGTCCCCGGGGGCCACGAACGACCTCATCACGAAGCTCGTGCAGCAGTACAACAACGGCTGGACGTACGACTCGAAGGTCGGCGCGTTCGCCGCGGCGCAGATGGTGGAGCTCGGCCTCGCGAAGGACACCGACGGCTACATCGGGTCGATGGACGAGCAGCGCATGGAGGACTTCATCGCGAAGGCGACGCCCGTCTTCGCCGACACCGGTGACGTCAAGAGCGGCCTGAAGCCCTCCGACCTGTACACGAACGAGTTCCTCGACAAGTCCATCGGTCTGGGTTCCTGACACCGGTCGGCTCCCGTCGAACGGGAGCCGGCCAACAAGCGGACGGGAGGCGCGGTGCCACGCCGCCCCGCGCCTCTCCCCACCGGCACGGCCGGTCCGCCGCTGGCGCGTCGCACCGGAACCGGCGACGTGGGCCCAGTCCGTCGTCCCCGCACCACCCACCCACCAGGAGTGAGCATGACCACCGTCACCCCCACCTCCGTCGAGGCGCTGCGCGCCGAGCTCGTCGCACTGCTCGGCGAGCGCGGCGTGAGCGCCGACGAGCGCACGCGGGCCCGCGCCTCCGTCGACGAGGCCACCATGAGTCCCATCCTCAGCGAGCAGCTGCCCCTCGGCCTCGCCGACCTCGTCGCGTCGCCGGCCAGCGCCGACGACATCGCCGCCACCCTGCAGGCCGCGGTCCGGCACGGCGTCCCCGTCACCACCCGCGGGAAGGGCACCGGCAACTACGGCCAGGGCATCCCACTGCACGGCGGCCTGGTCCTCGACACGTCGCGGGCACGCGCCGTCGTCGAGGTCGGCGACGGCTGGATCACCGCCGAGGCCGGCGCGTCCATGGTCGCCCTGGAGCAGGCGGCCGCAGCCACGGGCCAGCAGCTCTGGATGTACCCGTCCACCGCGCAGTCGACCATCGGCGGCTTCCTGTCCGGCGGTTCCGGCGGCACCGGGTCGATCGCGCACGGGTCGAACTGGCAGGGCTTCGTCACGGCGCTCGACGTCGCGCTCCCCGGCGCCGACGAACTGCTGCACGTCGAGGGCGACGAGGCGCAGCCGTTCGTGCACACCTACGGCACCGCGGGCGTCATCGCCCGCGCCACCGTCCGGCTCGAGCCGCTGCAGGAGTGGCGTGCCGTCTACGCGGCGTTCCCAACCTTCGAGGACGCGCTCGTCGCCGTCCGCACGCTGCGCGGACTCGACCCGGTGCCGCGGCTCGTGAGCGCCGACCGCGCCGAGATCGCCGCGACGCTGCCGTCCGACCTGGCCGTCCCCGACGACCGTGCGAGCCTGCGAGCGATCATCGACGACGTCGTGCTCGACGAGGCCCGGGCACGTATCGAAGCCGCCGGCGGTGCGGTGCTGGACGTCCGCGAGGGGCTGCAGCAGACCACGAAGGTGTCGATGCTGTCGTACAACCACCCGATCTGGTGGCTGAAGCGGAACACGAGCGACACCGAGTACTTCCACGTCGAGGTCGGCGGTGAGGCGCTCATCGACCGGATCGCCGAGGTCGAGGCCGTCTACCCCGGCGGCATGCTCCACATCGAGGCCGCGCACGTCGGACCGATCGGGATGCTCACCGCGCCGTACACCGGTGCCGAGGACGTCTACGCCGGCTACCCGGTGCTCCGCGAACTCGGCGTCCGGGTGCACAGCCCGCACCAGTACTACGTCGACCACGGCGTCGAGGAGCTCGTGGCGCTGAAGCAGCGCACCGATCCCGCGGGCCTGCTCAACCCCGGGCACGTCATCGACCCGTCGCTCGTGGTCAGCGGTGGCTCCACCGCGTCCGCGCAGCCCGTCGTCCCGGGGTTCGGCAAGTGAGCGCCGGGGTCGGCACGGTCCGCTCGCGTCGGCTCGCGGAACTGTCCGGTCCGGCCGTCGCTGCGGGCTTCGGGCCGGACACGATCGTCGTGCAGCCCACCGGAGCCGTCGAGCACCACGGCCCGCACCTGCCGCTCCTGACCGACCACCTGCTCGCCGAGCACATCGGCGGGGCGGCGGTCGAGCAGGCCGCCGCCGAGGGGCTGGACGTCTGGCAGCTCCCGACACTGTCGTTCACGAAGTCCGACGAGCACAGCTGGGCGCCCGGCACGGTGTGGCTCGACAGCGACACGATGTTCGACACCGCCGTGCAGATCGGTCGCGCGGTCGCCCTCACCGGCGCCGGCACCCTGGTGTTCGCCAACGGGCACGGCGGCAACGTCGCCCTGCTGCAGGTTGCCCTGCGTGAGATCCGGAAGCGCTACGGGTTGAAGACCTTCCTCATGCCGACCCTCGCCCGTGTCCCCGGACCGGACGGCGAGGACGCGGACGAGCTCGGGCTGGGGATCCACGGCGGCGCGGCGGAGACGTCGATGATCCTGCACCTGCGCCCCGACCTGGTCGACATGTCGCTCGCGGAACGCTGGGTGCCGGAGCACATCGCCGGCTTCGAGAAGATCGCGTTCAACGGCGGCCCGGTGTCGTTCGGGTGGTTGTCCGACGACTTCGGGACGCCCGGGGTCGTCGGCGATGCCAGCCGGGCGACGGCGTCGTACGGTGCCGTCCTGTGGGAGCACTCCGTCGCCGAGGCCGTGACGTCGCTGCACGAGATCGCACGGTTCGACCCGGCGGTGAGCCGTCCGGCGGTGGCCCGCCCCGCCGACGCTGCGGTCTCGTGACCGTGCCGCGCGGGGCGGGCGTGTCCGACCCGGGCGCGCCCGCCCCGGCGTCCGACGGCGTCGACGATGCGCCCGTGCCGACGGACCCGTTGGTCCTCGCGGCGTCGTGGCTCCCCGCCGCGGCCGACGCTCCGGGTCCGACCATGACCCTCTCGACCGTCGGGCTCGACGGCTACCCCGACGCCCGGACGGTCCTGCTCTCCCTGTTCGACGGGGAACGCCTGCACTTCCACACCGACTCGCGGAGCCGGAAGGCAGCCGAACTCGCGGCGGTGCCCCGTGCCGCGGTGACCCTGCACTGGCCGGAGGCCGCCCGCCAGCTCGTCGTGGTCGGCGACGTGGCGCCCGTCTCCGACCAGGAGGCGCGTTCGGCCTACGCGGCCAGGACGCCGTACCTGCAGGCCCTCGCGTGGGTCAACGACCACGCGTCCGCCGCGGACACACCGGCTCGGCGCCGCGAGGCCTGGTCGGCGTTCGGCCGCGAACGGGCGGGCACGGACCTCGGGCCGCCGAGCACGTGGGCGGGGTTCGCACTCACACCGGTGCGGATGGTGTTCTGGCGCGGGGCGACCGACGCGGCGAGCAACCGGCTCGCCTACCACCGGCGCGCAGGCGGGTCGTGGTCGTGGGAGTCCTGGCCGGGGTGACCGCGCGCCGGGCCCGCGCCCTGGTCGTGGGGGAAGGCGGACGGGAGGCCCGTGGCGGCGTCGCCACGGGCCTCCCGTCCGTCCTTCGGTCGCGTCCACCGCACGCGCCGCGCTCGACACGAGCGGCCGCGGTCCCGCGACTCGCCGCTCACGTCCGCCGAGGTTCCGATCGGGAGTCTGACGGACGCCGACATGCCGAGATTTCGGAACCTCGGGGGAACGCGCGCGGGCGAGCCGCGCGGGCGGGCCGTGCGGGTGTGCCGTGCGCCCTACGACGCGGGGACGGACGCGCGCAGGGCCTCGCGCACCGAGCTCCACGCCGCCAGGCGGTCGCGGACGGCGTCGTGCCGCTCGGCGGCGAGTGCCTCGGTGTGCGCGCGCTCGAGCACCTCGTCGATGACGATGCGCTGCCCGGTCCGGGTCGAGGCGATCGCCGCCTCGACCATGGCGAGGCTCATGACGTTGCCGTGCACCTCGCCGTCCGGGGTCTCGCCGGAGCGCACGGCGTGCACGAACGACGTGAGCGCACCGGCGATCTCGTACCCGACGCTCGGTGCGGGCGACGGTGCGCCAGCGGTGCCGTCGAGGTCACTGGACGGGTCGTGGTCGCCGTCCCACAGCGCGGTGCCGGTGGCGCCGGAGGCCCGCCAGTCGCCGTTCCACGAGGTCTCGGCACCCGGCGCGCACCACGAGCCGTCGTACACGTAGCGGACGTCGTCCTCGAAGGCGAAGACCGCCGCAGCGGCCGCGTCGCCGCGGTACCAGGACCACGACGGGTTCCAGGACTCGCAGTACACCGACACCGGGTCCCGTTCGAGCACGTAGCGGGCGGAGTCGAACGCGTGGATCGCCATGTCGAGCAGCAGGACGTCGTCCATCTGCTCGCGGAAGCCGCCGAAGTGCGGAGCCTTGGCGAACCGCGTGCTCAGGCCGCCGATCCCACCCAGGCCGCGCACGTGGTGCCGGAACGCGACGAGCTGGTCGTTGTAGCGGCGTGACTGCGACACCATGAACAGCTTGCCGGTGGCCTCGGCCGCCGCGGCGAGCGAGAGTGCCTCGGCGACGGTCTGCGCTGCCGGCTTCTCGCCGAGCACGGGGAGTCCGGCGTGCAGCGCCTGCAGTGTGACGGGGTGGTGCGCGACCGGGACGGTGATGTCGAGCACCGCCTGCGCGCCGGTCTCCGCGGCGAGCACGGTCAGGTCGGTGCCGACGGGGATCGACGGGTCGCCGGCGTGCGCGGCCCCGGCCCGGGCGACGTCGAGGTCGAGGTCGACGATGCCGACCAGCTCGACGTCGGGGTCGGCCGCGACGGTACCGAGCCAGGCTCGGCCCATGCCCCCGGCCCCGACCTGCAGGACGCGCAGCGCGGTCACGCCTGCGCCCCGGCGTGGTCGGACGCGTCGGCGTCGGCTGCGTGCTCGTCCACGGGCGCGTCGTCGAACGGGCCGCGGTAGTGCTGGCCGTCGAAGTACTCGCCCAGGTCGTAACGGCGCAGCGTCGGGATCTCCCGCTCACGCTCCGGCCGCGCCCACTCGGTGGCGTTCGCGATCACGCGTCGGACGTCCTTGTGGTGGTACACGGGGAAGTCCTGGTCGCCGGGGGAGAAGTAGAAGATCTTCCCGAGGCCGCGGCGGTACGTCATGCCGCTCCGGAACACCTCGCCGCCGGTGAAGCCCGAGATGAAGACGAGCTCGTCGGGGGTCGGCACGTCGAAGTACTCGCCGTACATCTCCTGCTCGGGGATGACGATCGGGTTCGGGACGCCGCGGGTGATCGGGTGCTGCGGGTTGACGGTCCAGACGAGTTCCTGGTCGTGCTCGCTCCGCCACCGCAGGGTGCAGGTCGTGCCCATCAGCTTGCCGAAGATCTTCGACCAGTGGCCGGAGTGCAGGACGACCAGGCCCATGCCGGACAGCACGTGCTTGTGCACCCGGTCGACCACGGCGTCGTCGACGTCCTGGTGCGCGGCGTGCCCCCACCAGGTCAGGACGTCCGTCGCGGCCAGGACCTCGTCGGTCAGGCCGTGCTCGGGCTCCTGCATGGTGGCGGTCCGGACGACGGCGCCGGGGAGGTTCTCGCGGATGCCGTCGGCGATCGCGCCGTGCATGCCGTCGGGGTAGCGCTCGGCGACGTGCTGCTCGACCTGTTCGTGGACGTTCTCGCCCCAGACGGTGATGCGCAGCGGGGTGGTGGTCATGGTGTGCCTTTCTGGCTGGGATGCGTGGTGGCGTCGGTCCGGGGCCGTCACTTGACGGCACCGCCGAGGGCACCAGCGGAGATGTACTTCTGCGCGAAGATCAGCAGGACGGCAGCGGGCAGGGACGCCAGCACCGAGGTGGCCATGACGGGCCCCCAGTCGGTGACGTTCGACCCGATGTAGTTGTAGATGCCGAGCGTGATCGGTCGCACCGAGGTCGTCGACGTCAGGGTCAGTGCGATGAGGAAGTCGCCCCACGCGCCGAGGAACGTGAAGAGCGCGGCGGTGACGATCGCGTTCCGGCTGATCGGGACCACGATCGAGACGAACGCCCGGAAGTCGCTGGCGCCGTCGACCAGGGCCGCCTCGACCAGGCTCGGCGGGATCGACTCCATGAAGGCCCGCATCAGCAGGATGGCGAAGGGCACCTGGACCGCACTGTCGGCCAGGATCAGCCCGACGTAGCTGTTGAGCAGCCCGATGTTGTTGAACAGTGTGTACAGCGCGTTCGCGATGACGATCGCCGGGATCATCTGGGTGATGAGCAGCACGAGCAGGAACACCCGGCCGCCGCGCATCCGGAACCGTGCGAGCCCGTAGGCGGCGGGCGTCGCGATGGCCAGCGTCAGCAGGACGGTGCCGAGCCCGATGATCATGCTCGACAGGAAGTTCTGCCCCTGCTGGGCGAACGCCGCCTCGTAGCCGGCGAAGGTCGGGGAGAACGGGAACCACGTCGCCGTGGCGGCCCCGGACGTCGCTTGGAGGCTCGTGTTGACCATCCAGTAGACGGGGAACACCATGATCGCCAGGAACACGCAGCCGAGGATCGTGAACGGGAGGCCCTTGACCGAGCCGCGCGGCCGGGGTGCCCGGGCGCTCCGCTTGGTGGTGATCGCGCGGGTGGCGGTGACGGTCTGGTTCGCGAGTCCGACGCTCATTCGTCGACCGCCTTCCGGGAGATCGCGATGTAGACCATCGCGAAGACGAACGAGACGACGATGAGCACGTTGCTGACCGCGGCTCCGATGCCGAACTGGAAGTTGATGAACGACTGGTGGTACGCGTTCGTGGCGAGGGTCTGGGTCGAGTTCGCCGGCCCGCCGCCGGTCAGGCCGAGGATGATGTCCACGACCTTCAACGTGTAGACGACCCCGAGCACGACGACGACGCTGACCACCGACCGGATGCTCGGCCAGGTGATGTACCAGAACGCCTTGAACCCGGTGGCACCGTCGAGCGAGCCGGCTTCGTACAGCTCCGGCGGCACGGACTGCAGACCGCTGTACAGGATCGTCGTGTTGAACGGGATGCCGAGCCAGACGTTGACGCCGATCACGGCGATGAGCGCGAGGCTCGGGCTGACCAGCCACGGCACCGGGGCGATGCCCACCACACCGAGGAGCTGGTTGAGCGCGCCGCTGTCCTGGTCGAGCAGCCACTTCCACACCGCGCTCGACGCGATGAGCGGCAGGAGCCACGGCAGGAGCAGAAGTCCCCGCAGGAAGCCGGACAGCGGGAAGTGCCGGCGGAAGAACAGCGCGAGGCTCAGCCCGATGACGAACTGCAGGACGATCGAGCCCGCCGTGAACAGGGCGGTGTTCACGAGGCTCGTCGTGAAGACCGAGCTCTGGAACACCGAGATGTAGTTGGCGAGTCCCACCCACGGCGCCTCGCCGGTGAAGAAGGTCGCCGTCGTGTAGTCCTGGAAGGACATGACGACGTTCTTCACCACCGGGTAGCCGAAGAAGACGGCCACGAAGACCGCCGCTGGCACCACGAAGAGCCATCGGGTCACGCCGGATCGGAACCGGGCTCGTCGCTGCCCGGGTCGGGGTGTCGTCACGGACGGGATCGTCCGTGGTCGTGTCTGTGTCGAGGCGCTCACGCCGGGGTCCTTTCCTCACGCGGCGGGAGCCGACCGGGTCGGCCGGCTCCCCACTGCTCGTGCGACTGACTACTGCTCCTGCGACTGCGCCTGCTTGAGCGCTGCCTCGGGGCTGGCCTTGCCGGTGAGGGCGAGCTGGACGGCGGTGTAGATCTTCGTGGCGGCCTTGGGCCAGTCGGGTCCGAGCTCACCGGTGCGGGCGCGGGCGGTCTGCACCGTGGTCACGAAGGACGCGACCTGCGGGTGGTCCTTCGCCCAGGCGGCGCCGGCCTCGAGGTTCGTCGGCACGTTGCCGCTCACCTCGGACAGGGTCTTCTGCATCTTCTGCGTGTGGAGGCAGCCGACGAACTTGCCGGCGAGCTGCATCTTGTCCTTGTCGCCGGTCTGCGGGACGGTGAACGCCTCGCCGCCGAGCGGTGCGACCGTGGCCTCGCCCGTGCGCGTCGGGATCGGCACGCTGTCGAACTCGAGGCCCTTCTTCTCGTTGAGCGCCGGCAGCTGCCAGGGGCCGTTGATCATCATCGCGGCCTTGCCGGCCAGGAACTGGTTGTTGACGTCCGCCTGCGCCCAGTTGATCGAGCTCTTGGACATCGAGCCGTCGTCCTGCAGGTCCTCGACGAGCTGCAGGGCCTGGGTGGCCTCCGGTGTGGCGATGTCCTTCTCGTCGCCGCCGTTCGACCAGAAGAACGGCAGGAACTGCCAGGTGCCCTCGTACGTGTTGATGTTGCTCATCGCGAAGCCGTAGGTGGACCCGCTCGTGAGCTTCTTCGCGGCGGCCTTGAGCTCGTCCCACGTCTTGGGCGGCTCGACGCCGGCGTCCGCCAGCAGCTTCTTGTTGTAGTAGAGCGCGATGGAGTTCGTGTTCGACTGCAGGCCGTAGAGCTTGCCCTTGTAGGTGCTCGCCGCCTTGACGCCGGGGACGTCGCCCTCGGCGCTCAGGCCGTAGTCGCTGAGGTCGGAGAGGGCACCCGAGGACGCGATCTGCTGCACGTCGGGGTTGTCGAGCATGAGGACGTCGGGCAGCGTCTTCGAGGATGCCTGCTGCAGCACCTTCGAGATCAGTCCGGCGCCGGCGACGTGGTTGATCGTGACGGTCGCGCCGACCTCCTTCGCGCACTGCTTGTAGACCGGGTTGTAGTTCGCGTCGTAGTAGTCCTCGATCGTCAGGGCCTTGCTGCCGCCCGACGAGGCCGATCCGGAACCGGAGCAGCCGGTGAGGACCAGGGGGATCGTGGCGACGACGGCGACCGCGCCGACGAGGGCGCGCGTCCGGCGCGACGGGGAAGTGAACTTGTGCTTCATTGCAGAGCTCTTCTCTTGACGGATGCTGGGGCAGGCACGCATCGACGAGGCCGCTGACGTCATCGTCGCTGTGCTCCTGGGGCGAGAAGCTAACAGATAAGCGCTTCACCTGTAAAGCGCTTTTCTGACTTCCCGCGCGCTAGGATCGGCGGCATGGCCACGATGCAGCAGGTCGCCGATCGGGCGGGGGTCTCGATCGCCACCGTGTCCTTCGTGGTGAACGGGACGAAGTACGTGACCCCCGGCACGACCGCGCGGGTGAAGACCGCGATGCGCGAGCTGAAGTTCCGCGGCAACGTCGTCGCCCGTGCGCTCGCGAGCCGTCGGACCCGGATCATCGCGCTGCTGTTCCCGACCACCGGCAACCGCTTCAGCCCGACCACCTCGCAGTTCTTCATGAGTGCGGCGGAGCGTGCGTCCGAGCGGGGCTACCACCTCGTGCTCTGGCCGGTGGACCCCGCCGGCGACGACCTCGACGACCTCGTCTCCGGCGGCCTCGTGGACGGCGTCATCCTGATGGAGGTGCGGATGGACGACCCCCGCGTCGCGGTCCTCACCGACCTCGGCGTGCCGTTCACCCTGATCGGCCGGACCCGCGACAGCAGCGGGCTGCCCTTCGTCGACATCGACTTCGAGACGACCATCGAGGACAGCCTCGACCACCTCGAGGCACTCGGACACCGGCGGTTCGGACTCGTGCTCGAGGACCTCGACGGCACCCCGATGGCCGGCTACGCACCGCACCTGCGCGTCGAGTCGACGTTCCGGCGCGCCGTCGTCGAGCGCGGCCTGGCCGGAGCGGTCGTCACCGCGGGGCCGGGCAGCGACGGCGGGCGGCAGGCCACGAGCGACCTGCTCGCGGCCGACCCCGACGTCACCGCGGTCCTCGTGATGAAGGACGACTCCACGGCCGGTGTGCTGGTCGGGCTGTACACCGCCGGACGGCGGGTCCCCGAGGACGTCTCCGTCCTGAGCATCGCGTCGTCCGAGGCGAACGCCGACCAGCACTACCCGCGGTTGTCCACGATGGTCGCCCCCGGTCAGGAGCTCGGGATCCGAGCCGCCGACGCCCTGATCGAGCAGCTCGACGGCACGTCCGACGACCTGCCGCACTTCCTGCTGCCGTGCACGCTCCGGTCCGCGGAGTCCACGGCTCCCGCCCCCGCCTGACCCCTCCCGGCGCCCGCCGGCGCCCGCCGGCCCCATCCGCGAAAGCGACAGATCTCCGCGAACGGTTCGCGGCACACTGTCGCTCTCGCAGCACCGATGGGGCACCTGCGCGCTTTCTGTCGCTTTCGCGACCACCTGCCGGACTGGAGGCGCGGGTCGACCCCGCCACGGGCCTCCAGGCCGCCGCCCCGCGGCCCCACATCGCCACCCGCGAAAGCGACAGATCCCTGCGGACGTTCCGCGGCAGGGTGTCGCTTTCGCGGCAGCGGCAGCGTCAGCGACAGCGACAGCGTCAGCGACAGCGACAGCGGCAGCGGCAGCGGCCCCGCCCCGCGCGCCCCCACCCACCGGGCGCTCAGGGTCCGTTGGTTGTGTGGTTGCACAGGTTCGCAGCACCACACGTCGAGGAGGACGGATGGCCATCGACCGCAGGATGTTCCTGCTCGGGGGAGCGGGGGTGCTGCTCCTCGCGGGTTGCTCCACGCGCCCCGAGCGCACGCTGGTCCAGGACTGGCCGACCGACCCGCCCGAGGGTGCGGCGACGATCAGCTGGTGGGCCGGCCAGGTCGCCTCGAAGGACGGCGGTGACCTGCGCCGGCGGCTCATCGCCGAGTTCCAGAAGGAGCACCCGAACATCCGCGTCCGGATCGTCAGTGCCCCGAGCGACACCGACACCAACCGGACGAGCCTGACGACCCAGATCGCGGCGGGCAGCAGCACGCCGGACGTCTACCTCGGCGACGTCGCGTGGCCCGGGCAGTTCGCGAAGAACAAGCTCGCCACCCCGGTGAACGAGCTCGTGGGGGCGGACTTCTTCGACCAGTTCCCCGAGGGGCTGCGGCAGGCGGCGAGCGTCGACGGGACGTACTACATGTTCCCGCTCTACATCGACGAGTCGTTCTTCCTGTACCGCAAGGACCTGCTCGCCAAGCACTCCCTGCAGGTCCCGGGGTCGTGGGAGGAGGTCCGCGAGACCGCCGCGAAGCTCGTCGACACCGGCGACGTCAGCTACGGGTTCGCGTTCCAGGGCGACGTCTACGAGGGGCTGACCTGCAACGTCACCGAGTTCGTCGCGGACGCCGGGGGCTCGCTGCTCAACGACGACCTGACCAAACCCGAGACCACGAGCTCCGAGACCAAGCGCGCGTTCGAGTTCATGCGCTCCCTCGTGACGTCGGGTGCGTCACCCCGGGCCACGCTGACGTACCAGGAGCAGGACACGAACGACGCCTTCTCGGGCGGCCGCGCGGCGTTCCTGCGCAACTGGTCGTACGCGTGGGGGATCGCGAACGGGCCGGACAGCCAGGTCGCGGGCAAGGTCGGGCTCGCCGCCCGTCCCACCTTCGACGGGCAGGACGAGCACCACTCGACGATCGGCGGGTGGGGGAACTACATCAACCCGCACACCCAGGAGCCCGCGGCGGCACTGACCTTCGCGCGCTGGATGTCGAGCGAGACGGCGCAGCAGTTCCTGACGCGTGAGGGCGGCGTCCTGCCGGCCCGCAGCGCATCGCTCGTCAGCGAGGACGCGAAGCGCCAGGACCGTCCCACCTACGACACCGCCGCCGGCATCACGCTCGTGCCCCGTCCGACGTCGACGGCGTACTACCCGAAGGTCTCGCAGGGCGTGTACCAGAACGGCAACAGCATCCTCGGCGGCCAGGCGTCCGTCGACGGCGGTACGAGCACGATGGCCTCCGCCATCGCGCTCGCCCTGCAGGGTGAGGCGCTGTGAGCGCCGGCACGGCCACGCGGTCGGACGAGCGGCCGGGAGGCACGGCTCGCCTCGACCCGCCGCCCCGCCTGAGCGGACGGTCGCGGCTCGACCGCATCCGCGCGCGCGGTGCGTGGGGATTCGCTGCCCCGGCGCTCCTGGTCGTCGCGGCGGTGACGATCTTCCCGGTGGTCTACTCGATCGTCCTGAGCTTCGCGGACGTGGAGGTCGGCTACGAGGGGTTCACGATCCAGTCGTTCGGACTGGGCAACTACGCGGCCCTGCTGCAGAGCGCCGACTGGTACCGGGCCCTCGGGTTCACGGTGCTCTACACGGTCGTGACCGTCTCGGTGGAGCTCGTGCTCGGCATGCTCGTCGCCCTGGTGCTCGAGCGGCTCGGGGCCACCCGCGGGTGGATGCTCGCGCTGATGCTGATCCCGTGGTCGCTCGTCACCATCGTGAACGCGCAGCTGTGGAAGTACGTCTACGACAGCACCTACGGCGTCGCGACATGGTTCTTCGGCTTGTTCGGGGACGCCCCGGTGATCCTCGGCGAACCCGTCCCGGCGATCACGGGCCTGATGGTCGCGGACATCTGGAAGACGACGCCCTTCGTGGCGATCATCCTGCTCGCCGGGCTCGTGCAGATCTCGGAGGACCACTACGAGGCCGCCGAGCTCGACGGCGCCAGCACCTGGCAGACGTTCTGGCGGGTGGTGCTGCCGCAGCTCACCCCGACGCTGACGATCGCGGTGCTGTTCCGCATCCTGCAGGCCTTCGGGGTGTTCGACCTGCCGTTCGTGCTGACGAACGGCGGGCCGGGCACCGCCACCCAGTCGCTCGCGATCATGGGCTACAAGGTCCTGTTCCAGGACATCAACATCGGCCCGGGCGCGGCGATCGCGACGTCCACCGCGATCATCGTCGCGGCCGGGTGTCTGCTGTTCCTCCGGGCGTTCCGGAACCAGGCGAAGGGAGGGGATGCCTGATGCCCCGTCAACGTGTGCGCAAGGGCTGGCGGAAGTGGGTCAACACCGTCAACGTCAGCGGTGTCGTCATCGCGGTGCTCACGGCGCTGCCGCTGTACTGGCTCGTGTCGACGTCGCTCAAGCCGGCGTCGGAGATCGGGCAGTCGCCGCCCACCGCGTTCCCGCGGTCGATCACGTTCGACAACTTCGTCGTGGCCTTCCGCGACAACGCGCTCGGGCAGTACATGGTCAACAGCGTCATCGTCTCGGTGTCGACCACGGTGATCGTGCTCGCGCTGGCGTTCCTGGCGGGCTACGCGCTGGCCGGCCGGTTCATCCGGGGGCGCACGGCGATCATGACGTCGCTGCTCATGCTCTCGGTGTTCCCGGCGATCGCCGTGCTGACGCCGCTGTACCTGCTCGAGCGCAACCTCGGACTGCTCAACTCGTACCCGGGGCTGATCGTGCCGTACGTCGCGTTCAACCTGCCGTTCGCCATCTGGATCATGCGGAACTACCTGGTCGGGATCCCCTCGACGATCGAGGAGGCGTCCGAGATCGACGGAGCGGGAGCCTGGCGAACCGTGCTCAGCGTGATCCTGCCGATGGCGAAGCCGGGCCTGTTCACGGTCGGTGTCTTCACGTTCACGGCGTCGTGGAGCGAGTTCCTGATGGCGCTGACGTTCAACAGCGAGAACTCGTTCCGGACGATCCCGGTCGGCATCGCGTTGTTCGGCACGCAGTTCACGGTGCCCTTCGCGCAGATCTTCGCGGCGAGCGTCGCGGCCACGGTGCCGATCGTGATCCTGGTGCTGGTGTTCCGCCGCTCGATCGTGTCGGGGCTCACCTCCGGCGCCGTCAAGGGGTGACGCGGCCATTGATTCCTGAGGGATAGTCCGTCAGGATCGGAGCAGACGTCGAGGGCGACGGCCGGGACCAACCACCCCGACCGTGGCCGCCACCGATCGGCGTCACGGATCAGGAGACACGTCATGGCTGACAGCACCGCGCCCCCACGCGCCCGGAACCACGGCCGTCGCGCCGCGGACGACACCGCTCGCCGCTCCCGGCGTCGCAACCGGGTCCTCGCGCTCGCGGCCGGTGGCGTCCTCGTCATCGGCGGAGCCGGGTACACGCTCGCGTCGTGGACGGACACCGAGTGGGTGTTCGGCGGCGACGGGTCGGGCGGACCCGGCGTCGGCACGTCCGGGTTCGAGGTCGAGCAGAACGTGACGGCACCGTTCACCGCGGCGGGGTTCACCTCGGACGAGACGAACCCGGGGCAGGCCCTCCGGTTCACGGTCGATGCGCTGGCCCTCTCACCGGGCACGGCGACCTACGCACCCGTCGCCCTGCGCACCACCGCCGACTCGATCGCCGGGGACCTCGTGCTCCGGGCAGCGGTCCCCGCGGCGGGCGTCGCGGTCACCGACGCCGACGACGTCCTGTGGAACGCCCTGCAGGTCCGGGTCGCCGCGATCACGGACACCACCGCCGTGTGCGACGCCACCGCGTTCGACGTGCCCTGGACGAGCGTCGCGTCCGGGCCGCTCGGCACGGCTGCCGCGACGGTCGCGCGGCCCCTCGCCGCAGCCGGCGGGTCGACGCAGGTGTACTGCTTCGAGGTCTCGCTGCCGGAGTCACCGACGCTGCCCGCGGGCACCACGGTCGACGCGCTCCAGGGGCGGACGGTCGCGCCCGCGTGGCAGTTCGCCGCCGAGTCCGACTGAGCGCGGCCGTGCGCGGATCCACCGCGCCGACGTCCTCCGACGAGGGCACGGCGCCGCCCCGTCGTCCCGCCGACCGCGTCCGCACCGTCGTCCTGACGGTCGCCGGCGCGGTCGGGCTCACGTGCGTGCTCGCCTGGGCGGCCGTCGCGATCACCGGGCTGTCGTTCGTCGTCGTCACCACCGGGTCGATGGCCCCGACGATCCCCGCCGGCGGGCTCGCCATCACGCACCGCGTGCCCGCGGCCGCGGTCGCCGACGGGGACGTCGTCACGGTGCCGCGCGCGGGGTCGAGCCTGCCGGTCACGCACCGGGTCGTGGCGGTGGACCGGGTCCCGGGCGACTCGGCCGCACGCTCGTTGACCCTGCGGGGCGACGACAACGCGTCCGACGACCGTGACCCGTACGTCGTCCGGCACGTCGGCCTCGTGCTGGCGCACGCTCCCGGCCTGGGATCGGCGCTCGTCGTGGTCACGAGCGCCCCGGCACGCGGGCTGGCGGTCGCGGTCGTCGGCGTGCTCGTCGTGTGGGCGTTCTGGCCGGCCCGTCGGGAGGACTCGTGAACCGCGCCCGCGCCCTCGTCGCGGCCGTCGCCGCCGTGCTCGTCGGTGCGGCGGGCATCGGCACGACCGCGGTGGCGGTCGCGTCGACGGACTGGAGGCCCGTGGCCGAGACCGGCACGCCGGGCCGGTTGGTGCTGCACACCGGTCCGGAGCCCCTCGTGCTGCCCGGGGCGGGGGACCGCGGGGACGTCACGTGGCAGGTGCGGACCCGCGTCGACGAACCCGGTCCGGTCACCCTCGACCTGCGGCTCCTGGGACGAGGCGGCCTGCCGGGCGGTACGGACGGGGTCCTCGTGTCGGTGGAGACGTGCGACCAGCCGTGGCGCGACCCGTCCGGTGACCCCGCGTGCGGCGGACAGGAGGCAGCGCTCGTCGACGCCGTCCCCGCCTCCGACTGGGCGGCGACCGCACCGTCCGTCCGTGTGCCCGACCCGGACGGCGACGGCGAGGCGTACCTGCTCGTCCGGCTGACGCTCGGCGACGCCGCCACCACGGCACCCTGGACCGCCGAGCTGGGCGTCGGTGTGACCGCCCGCGGCGACGACCCGGCCGTGTCGGGGCGCCCCGCTCGCGGCGACGGCGACGAAGCCGGTGGTGTCGGTCCGGTCGTCCTCGCGATGACGGGCGGCGGGTTCGCGGGACCGGTGCTCGTCGCGGTCGCGGCCGTCCTCGCCGGCGTCGCGCTCCGACTCCGACGTCCCCGGAGCCGGTCGTGACCCGGCGCCCCCTGCACCTGCGTCGCGGCCGGCTCGCGGTCGTCACGGGCATCGTCGTCGCGGCCGCACTCGTCACGCCCACAGCCGTCCCGAGCACCGCGTCGTGGACGGACCGTGCGTGGGCGAACGGGGCCGTCGGGACCTCGTCGTTCGACTGCGGAACCGACGCGGACTACACGTCGACGGCCTCGAGCCGGTTCCTGGGCGGGAGCATCGCCGGCGTCGACCTCGACGACGTCGCGACGGTGCGCGGGGTCGACGTCGCGAAGACCGGGGCGGCGCCGGCGTCCGTCGAGCCCGCCACCGCGCCCGAGCTCGGCACCGGCGGCCGCCCCTTCACACAGGCGTTCGGCAACCCGCTCGACGTCGGCCTGCTCGGGGACGTGGCGGGCATCGACCTCACCGGCCTCGGCCTCGGGCTGCCAGCGGGTTCGGCCGGCGCGGTGAACCAGGTCGCGACGGCGTCGGGAACGGGTGTGGCCGTGGCGGCGTCGGGCCTGGTCGCGGACTCCGGCGGCGTGCTCGTCACGCCGTCGACCCCGTCCGGCGACCTCCCCGATCCGGCGTCCATCACGCTCAGCCGCGCGCTGCCGGGCATCGCGGACGTCACCGACGTCGGGCTCGACGTCGGCGCGGTCGGTGCGAGCGCACAGCTCGCCGGGTGCGACGCCATCAGCGACGAGGTGTGGGGCGGGGTCGTCCAGCGCACGCTCGCGACGAACCTGCGGACCGCGGTCGAGCGGGCCGCCGCCGACAGCGGTCCCGCCGGACTCGAGCGGGACTACGGGATCGCGAGCCTGGACCTCCGTGTGGACAGCCCGCTCGTCGGCGCGCTGGTCACGGCGGTGGACGACACCGTGGTGCAGCTCGACGCCGCCGTCGACGCGCTCGGTGGGAAGGACGGGGTCCTCGCCCGGACGATCAACCAGAGCGTGCTCGGCGTCCTCGGCGGGCTGACCGGCAGCCTCGGGCTCGGCACCATCGGCGGCACGGTCGAGATCACCGGGCCGGACCTGGCGGACGCGGTCGCGCCGCTGCTCGCCGAACCCGTGCAGGACGCCGGCGGCACGCTGTCGCTCGACCTGTCGAAGGGGTCCGTGCGGGTGGACCTCGCGCACCTGCTCGGTGACGACGCGCACGGTCTCAACGACCTGCCGCCCAACCACGAGGTGGTGCTCGACGCGGTCACCCTCGGCGCGCTGGCGGACCGGCTCGGGCAGGTGGTGGATGCCTGGGCGGCGAAGATCACGACCGCGCTGACGACCGCACTCGGGTCCCTGCACGTCCGGATCGCCCTCGCGGCCGACCTCAGCGCACCGCTCGCGCTCGGCATCCGTGTGAAGATCGCGACGCTGTCGATCGGCGTCGACACCGGCATCGCGGCGCTCATGTCGGGGCAGACGAAGCTCTCGGTCGGGGTCGCGCTGCTCGGACTCGACCTGGGCGGACTGCTCGGCGTGGTCACCGGCCTCGCCACCTCGCTCGTGAACCCGTTGACCCAGGCGGTGGTGGGGACGCTCACGACCCGGTTGTTCGCGCTCGTGGGGACGCTCGGCACGACGCTCACGACGACGATCGGCGGTCCGGTCGTCCGGGCACTCGGGACGGTCCTCGCACGCCTGCCCGGGGTGCTCGCCCTCCGTGTCAACGTGCAGCAGGACCTCGACGCGGCCGCGCCCCCGGCCGGCCGCGCGACGACCGGGCGGTACACGCAGACCGCGCTCCGCCTGTCGATCGCGGATGCCGTGGTGCCGGGCGGGCTGGCCCGTATCGACCTGGCCAGTGCCGTCGTGGGGCCGAACTCGGTGTCGCTCCTCGGGCCCGTCCGCGCCCGAGATAGGTAGCATCGTTACCTAACTGCGCATGGTGGACAATCGCCCGGACCGGATGCTGACCGCCCGTACCCTGCCCTCAGGGGCTCGGGGCGCCGAGGTCGACGGCCGCGATGATGCGGTCGACGATCCGGACGAACCGGACCCTGTCCCGTTCCGAGAAGGAGGCCAACAGCTCGTGCAGGTGCTTGTTCGTGCCGTCCATGGCGACCGAGTAGTCGCGCCTGGCGGTCTCGGTCAGCTCGATGTGGCGACTCCGTCCGTCGGCCGGGTTCGGCACGCGACTGAGGTGCCCGCTCTGCTCGAGTCGGTCCACCATGCCGGTCACCGCCGGCCCGGTCAGGCCGAGGTGCTTCGCGAGGTCCTTGACGCGGACGGTCCGGTCGGCCTCTTCGGCGCGGGACACGAACTGCAGCACGGTCAGGTCGCTGCCCGAGACGCCGAGCTGGTCGCGCAGTCGCGTGCGCAGTGCGGACACCGCTGCTTCGAGGCGGGTCAGTGCCGCGACGAGGTCGAGATCGCTCACGGGAGCGCCCCCTTCGCACGGATCGGGTCCGCAGCACCATACGCCGCACTCACCGGATCAGCGTATCCACATAACGAGTCCCGCTGCCAGGTCCGGGTGGCGACTCCGGCGACGGTGCGCCGTGGCTGACCTGTTCGAGGCGCCGCACACCAGCGGGCGTGCGAGCGAGTCGGTCCGCTTCGAGGTGTCCGGAACGGAGCCGGAGTCCGCGGCGCGCGACCTGGCCACGGTGCACGGCGCCGCGCAGTGGTCCGCCCAACGAACCGGCGACGAGTTCCTCTACCGCTACACCGCGGTCGGCGACACCGAGGTCAGCATCCGCCGGTCCCGGATGCGCGGGGTCCTGCGCGGTGCGATGCCGATCAGCACCGACTACATCGTCGCCTGGATGACCAGCGGCAGCGCTCACCTCGACGTCGGCGGGCAGCGGGTCGACCTGCGCCGGAACGTGCCGACGCTGCTGCCCTGCGACACCGCGTTCGTCTTCGCCGCCGAGGACCACGACCAGCGCCTGGTGCACCTCGACCGGGAGCTCGTGCACCGGTTCGCCGGCGAACGGCTCGGGCTGGGAGACCGACCGTTGCGGTTCGACCACACGCGCGAACCGGACAGTGCCGCGTTCGGTCGGTGGCAGGGTGCCCTCGTGTCGCTGTCCCGCGCGCTCCGGGTGGCCGGGCCGGACTCGGACACCTGGTCCGAAGCGAAGGCGCTCGCGATCGCCGCGTTCCTCGAGACCTTCCCGCCGCAGCTCGACGACCTGCCGACGGAGCTGGCCCTGCCCCGGAACGCCCGACTGCGCGCCGCCGTCGAGTACGTGCACGCGCACGCGTCCGAGACGGTGACCATCGCCGACCTCGCCGCGGTGGCCGGCCTGAGCGTGCGGTCCGTGCAGGAGTCGTTCCGTCGGGTGTTCGACGTGTCGCCGCTGACGTACCTGCGGGACGTCCGCCTCGACCGCGTGCGCAGCGAGCTCCTCGAGCTCGACCCGCAGGCCGGGGTCATCGGCGACGTGGCCCGACGCTGGGGGTTCGCCCACCTCGGCCGGTTCTCGGCGTCCTACGCGGCACGCTTCGGCGAGTACCCGAAGCAGACCCTGCGCCGCTGACCCGGGGTCAGCCCCGCGGTGCCGGACCGGTACTGGAGCGCACCCGCAGCGTGGTCGACAGGCGGACGTGGTCCGACGCGGCCTCGCCACGGAGCATCGTGAGCAGCATGTCGACCGCGCGGGACCCGAGCTCGGCCAACGGTTGCGACACGGTCGTGAGCGGTGGGGTCGTGATCGAGGCCTGGGGGACGTCGTCGAACCCGACCACGGACAGGTCCTCGGGGACCCGCAGGTCGAGCTCCGCCGCGGCCCGCAGCACGCCGAACGCCGACGAGTCGTTCGCGGCGAACACCGCGGTCGGGCGGTCGTCCATCGCGAGCAGGTCGCGTGCGACGGCGGCTGACTGCTCCTCCTGGTAGTCGCCGTCGCGGACGAGTCGCTCGTCGATCGTCAGCCCGGCGGCGGTCAGGGCGGAGCGGTACCCGGCCTCGCGCAGCTGGGCGGAGGCCAGGTCGGCGCGACCCCGCAGGTGCGCGATCCGGGTGTGCCCGAGCGCGAGCAGGTGCTCGACGGCCTGCACCGCCCCACCCTCGTTGTCGGCGTCGACCGTCGCATGGCCCTCGGGGCCGGTGTGCGGGTCGATCGCGACGACCGGGATCGACGAGCTCGACAGTGCCGTGGTCGGGGTGACGACGATGGCTCCGTCGATGAGGGTGCCGGACAGGCGGGACAAGGACCGGCGTTCCCACCCGGGGCGGTCGGCGCCCGTCATCAGGCCGGCGTAGGCGAGCAGCTCGTAGCCGGTGCCGGTCGTCGCACTCGAGATGCCGCGCAGGAGCTCGGTCGAGAACGGCTCGAACTCGGGCACCAGGATCCCGACGACCCCGGTGCGGGAGCTCCGGAGACTCCGGGCGACCAGGGACGTCTCGTAGCCGAGGTCCGCGACGACCTGCTGCACGCGGATCATGGTGGCCGCGGCGACCCCGTCACGTTGGTTGATGACCTTCGACACGGTGGGGATCGAGACCCCCGCGACCCGTGCGACGTCGCCGATCGTCACCCGGCCGGCACCGGGACGCGCGCCGAGAGCCGAGTCCATGTGCTCACCGTACCGCTGAAGTGGGTCTCGAAACGGCTTAGAAAACGTTATCGATATCGATTGACAGCGGCAGGAGCACCTGGCACGCTCTCCGCAGCGGCAGTGGATGTCGCTGCATGTCAACGACGACACGAGGAGTTCCACGATGACGAGGAAGATCCGTGCCGCGGCAGCCATCGCGCTGATCGGGGCGACAGCACTGGTGGCCACCGGCTGCTCGGCAGGCGGCAACGCGGCCGACGACGGCACCGGCAAGGTCACGATGACCTTCTGGCACAACTCCACCACCGGACCGGGCAAGGCCTACTGGGCCTCGACGGTCAAGGCGTTCGAGGACAAGTACCCGAACGTCACCATCAAGACGCAGGCGATCCAGAACGAGGACCTGGACGGCAAGCTGCAGACCGCGCTCAACTCGGGCGACGGGCCGGACGTCTTCCTGCAGCGCGGTGGCGGCAAGATGGACGCGATGATCGCCGCCGGGCAGCTCATGGACATCTCCGACTCCATCAGCGCCGACGCGAAGAAGTCGATCAGCGCCGGGACCTTCGCCGGCTACGAGAAAAACGGCGCCACCTACGCCATGCCGGGCGCCGTGCTCCCCGAGGGCATCTGGTACTCGAAGGACCTGTTCAAGGAAGCCGGCATCGAGGGCACGCCCACGACCATGGACGAACTGAACGACGCGATCACGAAGCTCAAGGCCAAGGACATCGACCCGGTCGCCGTCGGCGCGAAGGACGCCTGGCCCGCCGCGCACTGGTACTACAACTTCGCGCTGCGCGAGTGCAGCCAGAAGACGCTCGAGGGCGCGGCGAAGTCGCTGAAGTTCGACAACGCCTGCTGGACGAAGGCCGGCGAGCAGCTCGAGGACTTCACCGCGACCAAGCCGTTCAACGACGGCTTCCTGACGACCGCCGCGCAGCAGGGCGCCGGCAGCTCCGCCGGTCTGCTGGCCAACCACAAGGCCGCCATGGAGCTCATGGGCGCATGGGACCCGGGCGTGATCAGCTCGCTCACCCCGGACGGCAAGCCGCTGGCCGACCTCGGCTGGTTCCCGTTCCCGACCATCGACGGTGGCAAGGGCGACCCGAAGTCGATGATGGGTGGCGTCGACGGCAACTCCTGCTCGGCGAAGGCCCCGAAGAAGGCCTGCACGGACTTCCTGAACTTCATCGTGCAGAAGGACAACCAGGAGGCCTACTACACGGCGTTCCAGGCCATCCCGGTCAACCAGGAGGCCCAGTCGGTCGTCGACGCGGACTACCTCAAGTCGGCCCTCGCCGCCTACCAGGAAGCCCCGTTCGTGTCGCAGTACCTGGACACCCTGTACGGCCAGAACGTCGGCAACGCGCTGAACACCAGCGTCGTCGACCTGCTCGCCGGCAAGGGGAGCGCGAAGGACATCGTGGAGACCACCAACCAGGCTGCGGCCAAGGGCTGACCATGACCCTCGACACCTCGCTCGGCACGACCCCGACCACCGGGTCGGACACGGCCGCGGGGACGTCCCCGGCGGGGAGCGGTACGCCGCTCCCCGCCGGACGGCGGTCCACGCGCCGCATCGCGGACTGGCGGAAGCGCGTCGAGATCGCGGTGCTCGCCGGCCCCGCGGTCATCGTCTTCGTCACCTTCGTGATCCTGCCCGTGGTGCTGGCCGCCTACTACGGGTTCTTCAAGTGGCAGGGCTACGGCCCGCCCACCGACTTCGTGGGGCTGCAGAACTACCTGATCATCTTCCAGGACAAGGCGTTCCACGCGGTCCTGATGCACAACGGCTTCATCGTCGTGCTGTCGCTGGTGCTGCAAGGGCCGATCGCCATCGTGCTCGCGCTGCTGCTCAACCAGAAGATGCACGGTCGCGGGCTCGTCCGCGTGCTCGTGTTCGTGCCGTACGTCATCTCCGAGGTGATCGTCGGCACCGGCTGGAGCCTGATGCTGCAGTCGAACGGTGCGGTGAACGACCTGCTGCAGGGCATGGGGCTCGGCGGGCTGCGGGCGGACTGGCTGTCCAACCCGGACATCGCCATCTGGACGCTGCTCGTGATCATCTCGTGGAAGTACATCGGCTTCGCGGTGATCCTGTTCCTGGCCGGCCTGCAGAGCATCCCCGAGGAACTCTTCGAGGCGGCGGCCATCGACGGCGCCGGCTACTGGCAGATCCAGCGGCGGATCACCCTGCCGCTGCTCGGCCCGACCATCCGGATCTGGGCGTTCCTGTCGATCATCGGCTCACTGCAGCTGTTCGACCTCGTCTACATCATCTGGGGGCAGTACATCTCGTCGACCGCCGGCACCTCGACGATGGCGACGTACATGGTCGCCAACGGCCGCACGTCGGGCAACTTCGGCTTCGGCAGCGCCGTGGCCGTGGTCATGTTCGTGATCTCGCTCGCCGTCGCCCTGATCTACCAGCGCTTCGTGCTCCGCCGCGACACCGCGGGTGCACTCACCGAGAGGAAGAACTGATGGCCACCACGAGCATCGTCGCCCCCGGGCGGCGGGCCACGCGGGAGCGACGGTCCAGTGCCGCCATCGGCCGTGCGAACCCGCTCACCTACCTGGTGGCGATCCTGTTCGTCGCCGCGAACCTCGCCCCGGTGCTGTACATCGTGCTGGGCGGCTTCCGGACGAACTCGCAGATCACCACGAGCCCGGCCGGGCTGCCGGCACCGTTCGAGCTGGGCAACTACGGCTCGGTGCTGTCGAGCGGCATCTTCTGGCAGCAGCTCGCCAACTCGACGATCAGCGCCGTGACGACCACCGCGGGCGTCGTCGTGCTCGGCCTCATGGTGAGCTTCGTGCTCGCCCGCTACCGGTTCGCCGGACGCGGTGCGCTGTACGCGCTGTTCGCCGCCGGCCTGATGTTCCCGATCACCGTCGCGATCACGCCGCTGTACCTGCTCGTGAAGGACCTCGGTCTGACGAACAGCCTGGCCGGCGTGATCCTGCCGCAGATCGCCTTCGCCCTGCCGACGACGGTCATCATCCTGGTGCCGTTCCTGCGGGCGATCCCGGACGAGCTCGAAGAGGCGGCGTCGATCGACGGCGCCAGCCGCCTCGGGTTCTTCTTCCGCATGGTCGTGCCGCTGTCGCTGCCGGGCGTCGTCACGGTCGGCATCCTGGCGTTCATCGCGAGCTGGAACAGCTACATCCTGCCGCTGTTCATCCTGAACAACGAGGGGAGCTACACGCTGCCGCTCGGCGTGCAGGCGTTCTCGTCGCAGTACTCGGTCGACACGGCCAAGGTGCTGGCGTTCACGTCGATGTCGATGATCCCGGCACTGGTGTTCTTCACCATCTTCCAACGCCGCATCGTCGGCGGGCTGACCGGGGCGGTGAAGGGGTGACGACGACGGACGCGACCCGGCCCACCGGAAGCCAGCCGCGCCTCCAGGACGACCACGGGGCGACCGACGCTGCCGGACCCGACCGCGTGACCATCCTGCTGGCCGCCATGACCCTCGACGAGAAGGCGGCGCAGCTCGTCGGCTACTGGCTCGACCAGGACGGCGTCGTCGCACCCATGCAGGGTGAGATGGCGGCGGCCGCCGACGTCCGCACGCTGGCGGACATCACCCACGACGGCATCGGCCAGTTCACCCGCGTCTACGGCACCCGACCGGTCGAACCCGACGACCGCGCGGCGTGGCTGTGGGCGGAACAGCGGCGACTCACGCGCGAGACCCGACTCGGGATCCCCGCGCTCGTGCACGAGGAGTGCCTGACCGGACTCGCCGCCTGGAAGGCCGCGACGTTCCCCACCCCGCTGGCCTGGGGTGCGGCCTTCGACCCGGACCTGGTCGAGCGGGTCGGCGCCGCCATCGGCGCGTCGATGCGGCAGCTCGGCGTCCACCAGGGACTCGCGCCGGTCCTCGACGTGGTCCGCGACCCCCGCTGGGGTCGGGTCGACGAGTGCATCGGCGAGGACCCGTACCTGGTCGGCACCGTCGGCACCGCCTACGTGCGGGGCCTGCAGTCGGCCGGCGTCGACGCGACGCTCAAGCACTTCCTCGGGTACTCGGGGTCACAGGCGGGGCGGAACCACGCGCCCGTGCACGCCGGACCCCGCGAGGTCGCCGACGTGTACCTGCCGCCGTTCGTGATGGCGCTGCGCGACGGTGGCGCCCGGAGCGTCATGAACTCCTACGCCGAGATCGACGGCGTCCCCGTCGCGGCGAACGGCGAGCTGCTGACCGGCCTGCTGCGTGACGAGCTCGGGTTCGACGGCACCGTCGTCGCGGACTACTTCTCGGTCGCGTTCCTCGAGGTCATGCACGGCATCGCCGCCGATCGTGGCGAGGCTGCGGCGCTGGCACTCGAGGCCGGCATCGACGTCGAGCTGCCGACGGGTGACGCGTACCTGGCGCCGCTCGTCGAGCGGGTCCGGTCCGGACTGCTCGACGAGGCGCTGGTCGACCGCGCCGTCCTGCGGGTGCTGCGGCAGAAGGAGCGCCTGGGCCTGCTCGACCCGCAGGCGTTCGAGGACGAACCGCCGACCGGGATCGACCTGGACACCCCGCTGCACCGGTCGCTGGCGAAGCAGCTGGCGGCGCGGTCGCTGGTGCTGTTGTCGAACGACGCGCGCGGCACCGCCGCGCCGGTCCTGCCGCTGCGCGCCGGTGCGTCCGTCGCCGTCATCGGCCCGAACGCCGACCGCGCCGAGGCACTGCAGGGCTGCTACTCCTTCGCGAACCACGTGCTCGCCTCGCACCCCGACCTGCCGCTCGGCTTCGCCATCCCGACCGTGCGCGAGGCGATGGTCGACGCTCTCGGCGAAGACGCCGTGCGCTTCGCCGCGGGTTGCGCCGTCACCGGGTCCGACCGTGCCGGGTTCGAGGACGCCGTCGCCGTGGCCGCCGCGTCCGACGTCGCGGTCGTCGTCGTCGGCGACCAGGCCGGACTGTTCGGCCGCGGCACGGTCGGCGAGGGGAACGACACCGAGTCGCTCGACCTGCCCGGCGTGCAGCGCGAGCTCGTCGAGGCGGTCGTCGCCACCGGCACCCCCACCGTGATGGTGCTGCTGACCGGGCGGCCGTACGCGATCGGGTGGGCGCTCGACGGCGACGGCGTCGCCGGGTCCGGGGCCGATGCCGGCGACGGCCTCGCCGGGGCCGACCACGGTGCCGACGGCTCGCTCCGTCCCGCCGCCGTCGTGCAGGCCTTCTTCCCCGGCGAGGAGGGCGGCACCGCCATCGCCGACCTGCTCACCGGCGCCGCCTCGCCGTCCGGCCGCCTGCCCGTCTCGCTCCCGCGGGCCGCCGGTGCGCAGCCGTACACGTACCTGCACCCGCGGCTCGGCGGCCCGTCCGACGTCACCGCCGCCGACTCGACCCCGGTCCGTCCGTTCGGCTTCGGCCTCGGCTACACGTCGTTCGCGTACGACGACCTGGTCGTCGACGCATCCGTCCGTTCCGACGCCGTGTTCGAGGCGTCCGTGACCGTCCACAACACCGGTTCCCGCGACGGCGAGGACGTCGTCCAGCTCTACGGCCACGACGTGCACGGCAGCGTCACCCGACCCGAAGTCCAGCTGCTCGGCTACGCGCGCGTCGCGCTCGCCGCGGGGGAGTCCACGCGGGTCCGCTTCCGCGTCCCCGTCCAGCGGTTCGCGTTCACCGACCGTCGCATGCGCCGGGTCGTCGAACCCGGTGCCGTGCAGGTCTGGGTCGCGTCCCACGCGGCGGCGTCACGACCGGGAGGCCCGGTGCCGGCAGGCGGGATCGTCTCGTCCGGCGACGGGCCGGTCCGACACCCCGTCCCCGGCTCCGCGACGGAGCGCGCCACGGTCGACGTGACGGGGCCGGTGCACGAGGTGACGATGGACGACCCGCGGGTCGTCGAGTGGGAGGTCGGATGATCTGACGCCGTGCTGGCGGGCCGGCGGACCGTGCAGACGGATCAGGTCGCACGGCCCGCCCGCCCCGGCAGCGCTACCGCGAACCGTGCTGCAGGGTCTCGGGCAGTGGCGGCAGGGGGCGATCGCTGTCGGCGACCCGGGTCAGCCGTGCTGCCAGTGGTCGGAAGAGCGCCGACAGCAGCACCTTGTCCGCCACACCCCGGGCGGCGAGCCCGAGCCGGGTCTGCGGGTACGCGAAGTGCACGATGCCCTTCGGGATGCCCTGGATCTTGTCGACCAGGGGGCGCATCCACGTGTCGAAGGCGTCGAGCGCGCGGTCGAGGTCCTCGTCCGCCGTGACCGATGCCGCCAGCACGTACCCGCTCGTCAGGGCGAGCGAAGCGCCACCGCCACCCATCGGCGTCACGCACCAGGCCGCATCGCCGATCACGCACACGCGGCCGCGGTGCCAGCGCGGCATCCGGATCTGGGTCAGCTCGTCCAGGTAGACGTCGTCCGAGCCGTCGAACCCGTCGAGCACGCGCTCGGTCTGCCAGCCGGCGTCGGTGTAGCGGGTCCGCAGTGTCGCCAGGGCCTCCGACCGCGAGCGGCCGACCAGGTCGTCGCCGCCGGCGTAGGCCAGGATCGCCCGCGTCGTGCCGTACGGGTCCGGGCGCAGGTGGACCTGACGCCCGCCGACGGCGTTGTACCAGCGCCAGCGGTCGTCGTCGGACGGCGTGCGCGGGATCGTCCCGAAGACCATGGTCACCCCGAGGTCCCGCTCGTCGACCTCGCCCTCCGCGGCGAAGAGCCGGTCGCGGGTCCGGGAGCGGACGCCCTCGGCGATGACCACGAGGTCGGCGTCGAGCACCCGTCCGGCGCCGGTGGTCACGGTCGCCCGGCGTCCGCCGGCCTGGTCGTCGACGTCCTGGATCGTCTCGCCGTAGACGATGCTGACGCCGTCGGGCAGGTCGTCGAGGATCACCTGGGCGAAGTCGCCGCGCAGGACCTCGAGTTCGGCGGTGGCACCGTCCGGGCCGTCGGAGGGCAGCTCGGACCGGACGTTGCCGTCACGATCGACGATCACCGTCCCGGTCTCGGTCGTGTTGCGTGCGCGGACGGCGTCGACCAGGCCCATGCGCTCGAGCACCTCGCGAGCGACCCCGCGGACGTCGACGTTCTGCCCGCCGTCGCGGAAGGACGGCGCACGTTCGATCACCGTCACCTGCCACCCGACGTGGCGCAACCACCAGGCGGCGGACAGGCCTGCGATGCTGGCTCCGGAGATCACTGCGTGCTGTGAGGTCACGCTTTACAGTAAAGCAACTGCACAGTAAAGGAACCTGGATGCCCGACATCGACCCCCTCACCACGGTGTGGTCCGACGACGAGGTGGCCGTCATGCACGCGCTGCGCGACTGGGCCGTCACCTTCGACGAACTCCAGCGCCACCTGTCGTCGTGGATCGGTCTGCCCGGTTCCGACGCGAACGCCCTCGGGCAGATCGTGTGGGCGGACCAGGCCGGCGAGCCACTCTCCCCGGCGCAGTTGGCCCGGCGGATCGGCATGACGTCGGGCGCCACGTCGGTACTGCTCGACCGCCTCGAAGGGGCCGGGCACGTCACCCGGCACCGCGAGAGCGCCGACCGACGGCGGGTCACCCTGCGGCCGACCGAGTCCGCGCGCGCCGAGAGCGGGCGGTTCCTCGCGTTCTCCGGTGCCGAGATCGCCGCCACGGTGCGGGACACCGATCCTGAGGAGACGCGGGTCGTCCTGGCGTTCCTGCGACGCATGACCGACGCCGCCGCGTCGGCGAACGGTCGCCTGCAGACACGCTGAGGGAACCGACGGGCGGCGTCGCCGCGGTCAGTGCTCCTTGACGAGCGCCTCGACGTTGTTGCCGTCGGGGTCGCTCACGAACGCCGTGTAGGCGCGGTACTCGGGCCAGTACCGAGGCTCGTGGCGCGAGAGTCCGCCGGACGCGACGGCCGCCCGGTGGAACGCATCGACCTCGGTGCGGCTCGCCGCCTCGAACGCCAGGTGCAGACCACGGGTCACCGCCGCCGTCGTGGGTGCGGTCTCGAGCGAGACGCTCGGGGTGTCCTGGCCGGTGGTCCAGTACTCCGCGACGGACTCGGTGCGGTAGCCCGCCTCGACCCCCAGTGGCGCGAGTGCCGCCGTGTAGAACGCCTCGCTCGCGGCGAAGTCGCTGGCGAAGACCCCGAGGTGGTGGATGAGGCGACGGCTCGGCACGGCTCGAACCTAGCCGCCCGGTCGAGCCGTTCGCCCGTGCCAGACTGGCCGGGTGACCACGGGGACCGACGACCTGCCGGAGCGGCGCCCCACCGGCGGCCGCTTGCCGACCATGCGTGACGTCGCCGAGCACGTCGGGATGTCCCGGCAGCTCGTCTCGCTCGTGCTCCGCGGTGCGCCCGGTCCGAGCGCGGAGTCCCGCGACCGGATCCTCGCGGCGGCGGCCGAGCTCGGCTACCGCCCGCACACCTCGGCCCGGCTGCTCCGCGAAGGCCGCACGCGGCTCCTCGGTGCGGTCTTCAGCATGCGCAACCCGTTCCAGGTCCGGTTCGTCGAACGGCTCTTCGCCCGTGCCGCCGAGCAGGGCTTCGGTGTCGCCCTCGGGCCCGCCGGCGCAGAACGCTCCACGGACCAGGTGGTGGCCGACCTGCTCGGCGAACGCGTCGAGGCCCTCGTCGTGTTCAACCCCGACCCCGACGCGACCGCGCTCGAGGAGGCGAGCCGCCTCGTGCCGGTCGTGCTCCTCGGCGAGTGGACGGACGCCCCGTACGCCGACAACGTGCACGTGGACGAGGCCGGTGGACTCCGCGCCGCGGTCGAGCATCTGGTCGGTCTCGGTCACCGCCGCATCGCCTACGTCGGTGGCGAGGACGGGCTGGTCGGCCTCGATCGTGCGACGGCCTACCGCGACGCGATGCAGGGCGCCGGACTCGCAGCCGAGACCGACGTCGTCCCCAGCGGCTTCAGCGAAGAGGATGGCGCCGCGGCTGCTCGCATGCTCGTCGCCCGCGACGACCTGCCCACCGCCGTGGTCTGTTGCGGTGACCAGTGCGCCACCGGCCTGCTCGCCGTCTTCGCGCAGCACGGGGTCGACGTGCCGGGGCGGGTGTCGGTGGTCGGCTTCGACGACAGTTACCTCGCGTCGCTCAGCTACCACCGCCTGACGTCGGTGCACCAGGACGTCGAGGCGACGGTCGATGCGGCGCTCGCTGCGGTCCTCGACCGCACCTCGGGAAACGGTGGGGAGCGACGTCGGGTCGCGACACCGACCGGCCTCGTGGTGCGCGAGTCGACGGGGTCCGTCGCGCGCTGACGCGGAACGACATCGTGGTCGTCGCACGACGTCGACCATGTCGTTCCTCATCGATCACAGGTCGATTTGGCTCGTGCTAACCTCGCCACCATGATCCCGAGCGCCCTGCCTGAGCCCGACGTCTTCACCGCCGACTCCGGCGAGCCCGCCCTGCGTTGGGGCATCGTCGGTCCCGGCTGGATCGCCGGTGAGTTCGCCGACGCCCTCGGTGCCCACACCGCCCAACGCGTCGTCGCGGTGGCCTCACGTTCGCTCGACCGGGCCGAACGGTTCGCCGCGGAGCGGGGGATCGAGACGGCGCTCGGCAGCGTCGACGCACTGCTGGCGCGATCCGAGGTCGACGTCGTGTACATCGCGACGCCGCAGAGCGACCACGCGCCGACCGCCCTCGCCGCGATCGCCGCCGGCAAGCACGTCCTGGTCGAGAAGCCCTTCACGGTGACCGCTGCCGAAGCGCGTGCGGTCGCCGATGCCGCCCGCGCAGCCGGCGTGTTCGCCATGGAGGCGATGTGGAGCCGCTACCTGCCGCAGGCCTCGGTGCTCCGGACCCTGCTGGCGGACGGAGCGCTCGGCGAGGTGCGCAGCGTGCTCGCCGACCACGGCCAGGCGATCGCGTTCGGCCCGGACCACCGGCTGTTCCGTCCGGAGCTCGGCGGGGGAGCGCTGCTCGACCTCGGCATCTACGCCGTGCAGTTCGCCTCGATGGTGCTGGGGTCCCCGGACCGCGTCACGGCACGGGGCTGGATGACCGAGTCCGGCGTCGACGCCTCCGGCTCGCTCGTCCTCGAACACGGCGCCGCCCAGGCCGTCCTGCACACGACCATCGCCGCGCGGACGCCCACGACCGCGTCGATCGCCGGCACCGAGGGCACGATCGACTTCGCCGGACCGTTCTACAACCCGACGACCTTCACGATCTCGGCAGCAGCGCACGGTTCGCCCGTCCTGCACTGGCAGGACCCGACACCGCTGCGGGGCTTCGCTGCCCTGGCCTGGGAGGCCACCGCCCTGGCACGCTTCGTCGGCGAGGGGCGGACGGAGTCCCCGCTGCACACCCTCGACGAGACGATCTCGATCCTCGAGACCGTCGACACCGCCCGCGCGCAGATCGCCGCGGGCTGAGCAGGAGACGACGATGTCCGACCTCATCACCACCCTCGAACAGCAGGAGCGCGACTTCGTGCTCGATGGCTTCACCCACGACGACGCCTGGGAGCTGGGCTCCCTGATCCGCGGCATCGCCCACGAGGCCGGCCACGCCGTCGGCATCGACATCCGGCGTCCTGGCCTCGGGCTGTTCCGCGCGGCGACCCCGGGCATCACCCCGGACCAGCACGTCTGGATCGACCGCAAGGCCGCGGTCGTGCTCCGGATGGAGCAGTCGAGTGCTCTCGTCGATGCCCGGTTGTCCGCCGCCGGGGTCGATCCCGCCGCGATCGGGTGGCTCGGCGCGGAGTACGCCGTGACGGGAGGGTCGTTCCCGATCCGGGTTCGCGGCGCCGGGGTGGTCGCGGCCATGACGGCCTCCGGCCTGTCCTCGATGGAGGACCACGACCTGGTCGTCGCTGGCCTGCGTGCGTTCCTCGCCTCGCGTCCCTGACGCGACCGGATGCGGACGGGAGGCACGGTGCCAGCTGGCACCGGGCCTCCCGTCCGTCATCCGGTCCCGTCCGCGATCCGCGAGGTTCCAGGACTCGCCGCTCACGTTCCCCGAGGTTCCGCGGACGGCCCCAGCGCGCCCCGAGATGCGACGATTTCGGAACCCGGGGACGCCGGTGGACGGACGTGACGGCGGAATCGTCCCCGCGTGATCAGGCGGGGTAGTCGACGAAGGCGAAGGCAGACCCGTCGGGAGCCCACCCGTTGACGTTGAGCGTGCCCTGCCCGCCGTCGAGCTCGACGATGGTCTCGGCGGCCTGCCAGGCCTCGGGTCCCCAGGTGCTGACGGATCCGTCACCGGTGACGAGGCGCAGCCGCACGCGCTTGTCGGCCGGGTGCCCCTCGGTGCCGGGCGGGAACGACAGGTAGACGGCGGCGTCGTCGGTCGGGGCGGGGTGCGGGAACCAGTTGACGTGCTCGTCGACGGTGAGCTGCTCGATCCCGGTGCCGTCCGGTCGGACCCGAGCGATCTGCGCGTGTCCCGGCGTCGCTTCGAACTGCTCGGTGTTGAACAGGATCCACGCACCGTCCGGAGTCCACTCCGGGCCGTCGGCGGCGGCGGGCTCGGTCGTCACGGCCCGGTCCGCGGTGCCGTCGACGCCCATCACCCGGATCGTGCCCGAGGACCACACATCCTCGCCGGAGGGATCGAGCCGGACGTACGCGAGTTCGGAGCCGTCGGGGCTGACACCGTGCAGGAAGTGCAGGCCGCCGTCGTCCGCGGTGACCCGCGTCGCAGGGCCCCCGGCGAGCGGGGCGCTCCAGATGTGGAAGTCGTTCGCGCTGACGTACACGGTGACGCCGTCGGGGTCGAGCACGTGGTCGTTGTTCAGGGGCGGGACGCCCTCGATCGCGACGCGCTCCGGAGCTGCGGCGCCGTCGGCCGGCATCGTCCAGAGGACACCGTCGGCGTTGAGGACGAGCCGGCCGTCGGCGGTCCAGTTCGGCGCCTCGTACAGTCGCTCGGCGGACTCGTGCACGGTGGTCACGCTGCGATCGGCTCGGCGCCAGATCCGGATCCGGCAGGTCTGGCCCGGTGCGAGCACGCGACCCGGGGCTTCGTCGTCGAAGGGCATGGGCACACTGTTCCACAGGGGGCGTCGGCTCGCGACGGCGCGACCGGGTGGCGGTCGTCGTCCGCCCCCCGCGTTGGGGATGATGACGCGTCTTCGGGACCCGTAGGCTGATCGGGTTCGTACCCGAGACGAAAGCTCACGTTGCCGCACCCCCAGCGCCCCTCCCGCCTGCCGTTCATCGCCGCCACCGCCTCGGTCGTCGTCGTCGCCGGTGTCCTGCTCGCCGCGATCCCGAACACCGCGACCGCCGTGGAGTCGCCGATCGCGGCCCCGACGGCCACGCCGACGACATCGGCTCCGGTCGAGACGCCCGCGCCCGCGGTGCCGACCGCGACGCCCGCGCCCACGGTGCCGACCGCGACGCCGAAGCCCACGGCGACGCCGAAGCCGACGCCGTCGACGATCTCGGTCACGTACGCCGGAGACTCGCTGACCGCGATGGACGGCTCGTGGATGCGGCAGCTGAACGACAAGACGCTCACGAACATCGGCGGAACCGCGATCGGTGGCGCCACCGTCCCACGGATCCTGACGAACGTCTCGGCACGGGACGCCGACGTGCTCGTCGTCATGGCCGGCACGAACGACATCCGCTACGCCCGCAGCAGCACGACGATCACGCAGAACATCGGCAAGGTGGTCCACAAGGTCGGGGCCCGGCACGTCGTCATCGCGGCGATCGCTCCGTCGAACGTCACGAAGTACGGCAAGAAGCACATCGACCGTCGCAAGCAGGGCGAGATCCTGAACCGTGACCTGCAGAACTACGCGCTCACCAACGGCTACCTGTTCGTCGATCCGTGGGCGGCGGACCGGCAGCTGAACGGCGGATGGCCGTCGAACCGCACGATCGACGGCACCCACCCGACCGTCGCGATGTCGAAGAAGGTCTCGGTCCGGATGCAGCAGGCCATCCACATCGCCGTGGAGGGCGCGAAGGGCTGAGTCGAGGGTCGGTTCAGCCGGCCCGCGCCACCCGCCGACGTGCCCACTGCACGGAGACGGCAGCGAGTACTCCGCCGACCACGGCGCCGATGGTGTTCGTGATCCAGTCACTCGTGTCGCACGCCCGACCGATCACGGAGACGACCGCCTGGACGACCTCGATGAGGGCGGAGAACGCGCTGGCGCCGACCGCCGCGAGGACCGGGCGCCGCCACCGCACCCCGGCCAGGAACGCGACCGGCACGAACAACAGCACGTTGGCCGTCGACTCGACCGCGGTCGGTGCCAGGTACGGCAGCCCGGCGGCGCAGGTGACGGCGGTCCGGGGAGCGCCGTCGGGCGACAGGGTGAGCGCGAGCGTCACGACCACGGCGAGGCCGAACAGCACGGCGGTGAGCCGCGGCAAGCGCGCCAGCCAGACGCCCACGACGGGCGCGACGACGATGACCGCGATCAGCACGCCGAACGCGAGCCACGGGACGTCGATGAGCAGGGTCGAGAGCATGGATCTCCGGGCGGGAGGCGCGGTGCCAGCTGGCACTCCTCCCTCGCGGGCTCGGTCGGCGCGGCCCGCGTGACGCTGGCGCGTCACCGTGGAGCGGGCCGCGCTCCAGCCACTCAGGGGTGTCGGATCAGAGCGCGGCGCGACGACGGCGCACTGCGCGTGCGCCGAGCAGGCCGGCGCCGACCAGGACGAGGCCGGCCGCCCACGGCAGGGCGCCGACGGCGTCCGAGCCGGTGTAGGCGAGCTGCCCCGTGGTCGGGGTCGCTCCCGCGACCGCGACGGTCGGCACCGTCGGTGCGGTGGGGCGCACGTCGACCGGGAACGAGGTGCTCTGCAGCCCCTCGCCGCCGACGGTCAGGGTGTGCGTCGAGGCGTGCGGGAAGGTGACGCCGACAGCGCTCTCGGCGTCGAACTCGGTGTAGGGCGCGATCACGTCACTGGCGACGTCCGAGGTGACGATCGGCGTCCAGACGGGGTTGCCGTCCTCGTCGGCGAAGTCGATCGGGTTCCCGAAACGGTCGACCAGGTTGCCGGAGACGACGAGTGTTCCGCCTTGTGCGACCGTCGGACGTCCACCGTCCACGACGTCGAGACCCCCGAAGGAGCCGTCCTCGTCGGTGGTGAGCTTCACGGTCAGGACGGTGCCGTCCGTGCCGATGATCCACATCGTCTTCTTCGGCGCGTCGATCGACTCCGCGTCGAGGGTGAAGACCTGGACGCCGAACGCAGCGGCCGGGTCGACGGTCAGCTCGACGTACTGCGTGACCGACTCGGTGCCGCTCGTGGCCGTGACCGCGAACTCGTACCAGGACGCCGTCGTCGCGGTACCGCTCAGCTCCCCGGTGGCGGCGTCGAAGGTGATGCCGTCGGGCAGCTGGATCTCCGGCCCGAACTCCTCGTCCGTGTCGTCCGGTTGGAAGCCGAACCCGATCGTCCAGCCGGGGCCGCTGGAGCTGCCCGCGTCGAGTGCCGCTGCCTGCGACTTCGTCATGACGACGTCGCCGTCATCGTCGCCGGAGTACCAGGCGAGCTCGTACGTCGGGGCGGGGGAGCCCTGCGCCCGGAAGGTGTACGAGAACGGCTCGCCGGCGGTGGCCTGCAGGGGGAGGGCGTCGTCCTGCTCCGTGCCTTCGGTGACCGGCTCGCCCGCGGCGTCGACGAACACCGGGTCCTGGGTGACGGCGGTCGAGGTCGCGGACACGGTCGCCGTCGATCCGTCCGACAGGGCGCCGGTGACCTGGACCGTCAGCTGCTCCCCGGCCTGCGCGGCGTCGATCGTGTACGAGCCGCTCGTCGCCAGCACGGCGGTGGAACCGACCTCGGTCCAGACGTACCGGAACGCGCCGTCCTCGTCGAAACCGGTGGGGACGGCGGTGACCACGGCACCGACCTCCGTGTCACCGGTGATGGTGACGGCGGGGGCGACGGCCTGCTGCGCGGTCGGTGCGTCCGTCGGGGTGGGCGTCGGGACGGTGGGGGTCGGAGCGGCCGGGAGCGCCTCGTCGACCGCTGGTGCGGTCGGCTCGGGAGTTGCTTCGGTCTCGGCGGCCGGTGCGGTCTCGGCCGAACTCGGTGCCGGGGCGTCGGTCGTCGGTCCGGCCGCTTCGTCCGCGGTCGGAGCCGGGGTGTCGGTCGCGGCGGGAGCGGACGTCGCGGTCGACGCCGTCGGATCGGTCGCCGGCTCGGCGTGGGCGGCCGTCGCGGTGACGAGGCCGAGGCCGGTCGTCAGCGCGACGAGGGCTGCGGTGGTGCCGACGGCGCAGGCGCGTCGGACGGTGGAGGCGCTGTGGCGCACGGGTCCCCCTGGATCGTGTCCGGTCGGGTGCCGGATCGTGTGGATCAGCCGAGAAAGCTCAGGCGTCTTCGGATCGTAGGGCCAGTGACCGCTTCAGACCGACGGAGAGTCCGAATCGTGACCATGACTGGGGGCGGTCGTCGCGCGGAACCCCCGGTCGAGGAACGCGATGATCCACCCGAAGCTCGCGTCGACGTCAGTGCGCATCTGGAACCCACCGGATGTCTCGATGGTCGCGAAGCCGTGCAGGACACTGCGCAGCAACCGGAGCGCGTGCACCTCGTCGGCGGGGTCGAGTCCGTAGCCGCGCAGCGCCGCTCCGAAGGAGGCGAGGGTGCGCTCCAGGGCAACGGCCAACGGGTCGTCCGGACCGGTGGGACGGATCCCGACCGTCGCCTCGTACCGGCCGGGGTGCCGCTGCACGTACCGGCGGACGGTCTGCGCCGCGGCCTCGACGGCGTCACGGCCGGCGAGCCCCTGCATGGCGTCGCGCAGGTCGTCGCCGAGTTCGTTCGCAGCGAGGACGGCGATCCGGCGGGTCACGTCGGTGAGCCCGTCGACGTGCTTGTACAGCGACGGCGACTTCACGCCGAGTCGTTCGGCGACGACGCTCATGCTCAGCCGCGCGAGTCCGATCTCGTCGGCGAGTTCGGCGGCCGCGGTGGTGACGGCGGCGGGGTCGAGCCCGGCCCTAGCCACGGTGGCCACCGACGGGCGCGAGGGTGCGGCCGAGGAACGGGATCACGAGCGCGAGGACCTCGGTCGGGGTCTCCGTGTGCGGGTAGTGGCCCGCGCCGACGATGACGGCCAGCTCGCCGAGTCCGTCGGGCAGGTCGGCCAGGACCCGCTCGCCCTCGGCGCGGGGGACGGCCCAGTCCGGGTCGGCACTGCCCTCGATCACCAGGACGGGGCAGCGGACGTCCGGCAGTCGGGCGCCCGCGTCGGCGGGTGAGGTCTTCGTCATCGCGCGGAGGACCGCCATCCGCTCCGGCTGGCGCAACGTCGACTCGATGCGTGCGCGCTCCTCGGTCCAGTCGACCGGCTTCGTCGGCACGGCGATGTCCAGGTAGGCGAGCCAGCCGGCGAGGCTGCCGGTCGCCATCACCTTGGCGAGCTGGAACGTGCCCGTGCGGTGTCGGCGGTTCCGCAGCAGGCCGCCGAGGTCGAGGGCCTGCTTGCGGGTGAACGGCGCCAGCTCGACGATGCCGGCGACGACGTCGGGGGCGTCGGCGGCAGCGATGGTGGCCGCTCCGCCGCTGATCGACTGCCCGACGATGACCGCGGGGCCGCCGAGGTGCCGGACGACGGCGATCAGGTCGCGAGCGATGTCGGCGCGCTGGTACGACGTCCAGTCGGCGCTGGAGTCGCCGCACGCGCGGATGTCGACGTTCGCCACCCGGTAGCCGGCGGCGACGAGCTCGGGGACGATGAACCGGTAGGCGTGCCGGCTGTCGCCCATGCCGTGTGCGAGGACGACGAGCGGGCCGTCGCCGCTGACGTCGTACGCGATGGTGCCTTCGTCGGTGCGCAGGTGTTCGAGCATGACTGCCTCCATGGCTAAGTGTGTTAGCTATAAGCTAAGACCATTAGCCGACCGAGTCAACCTCCGAGGGTGTCGGAGAGGTCCAGGGACCAGACGGCCACCCCGGTCAGACCGAGTCGCTCGGCGAGGGCCACGCGCTCACGCAGCGACCGCGCGTCCGACCACCACAGCACCTCGCCGCTGGGCAGGGTGGCGGTCCACTCGCCGACCGTGGTGTTCCACGTCGGGGTGACGTGGGCCTTCCGGACACGGCGACGGGCCTGGTCGTCGGACAGCTGCCCCGCCGGCCGCGGCCCCTTCCAGTGGTAGCCGTACCCGGCGACGCCGAGCACGATCTGGTCGGCGGGCGCGAGGGCGGCGAGAGCCCTGGCCGACTTCGACGCCCAGCGCAGCGACCCGACCGGGCCCGGAGCGTTCGGCTCCCACGGACCGTGCTGGTCGTAGGCCATCAGGGTGAGGTGGTCCAGCGGGGCGCTGAGTGCCCGGACGTCGTACCCCATGCGTGCGTAGCCGGCCGCGGTCGTCGACGCGGACAGGGCGATGTCGAGCCGCACGTCGTCACCGACCGCCGTGCGGAGCTCCCGCGCGAACGCCGTCAACCCGGGCCGGTCCGCCGCGGTCAACGCCTCGAGGTCGATCATGATCGAGTCCCACCCACCGGAACGCACGTCGGTGGCGAGTGCGCGGACGACGTGGGACCGGTTGGCGGGGAATCGGAGCATCCGGCGCGCGATCGGTTCGCTGAAGTCGCCGTCGGCGTAGTTGCTGACGAGCAGCTGCGCCTCGAGACCGTGGGCGTGCGCGCGGTTGCGCTGCGTCCTGGCTTCGCGGGACGGCGTCGTGACACGCGCGCCGGTCCGGCTCAGCAGCAGGCCGTCGACGCCGACGACGTCCATCGCCGAGGCGTTCGTGTCGATCAGCGCGGGGTCGGCACCCTCCGGCTGGAAGCCGGTCACGTCGAACCAGTCGGGCGTACTGGACCGCGCGTTCGCCGGGCCGGCGCAGCCGGTCAGGACGAGCCCCGCTGTCAGGACGGTGGCGAGGAGGACGGAACGCGGGCTGGTGATCACGTGCCGAGTGTCTCAGGCCGGAGCGGCCGCCGCGTCCACCGGTGCGCTGAACCGGTCGACCAGGGTCCGCTTCAGGACCTTGCCGCTCGGCCCGAGGGGCAGGGCATCGACCACGTGCACGACGCGCGGGAACTTGTACGCCGCGATCTCGTCCGACACGAAGTGGACGAGCTCGTCGGCGCTGACGGTCGCGCCGGCGCGGAGCACCACGGCGGCCTCGATCTCCTGGCCGTGCAGTTCGTGCGGCACGCCGAAGACCGCCGCCATGGTGACGTCCGGGTGCGTCGCCAGTACCTCTTCGACCTGCCGCGGGTACACGTTGTAGCCGTTGCGGATGATCATGTCCTTCGTGCGGTCGACGATCGTCAGGTACCCGTCGTCGTCCTTCGTGCCCAGGTCGCCGGTGCGGAACCAGCCGTCGACGATCGCCGCGTCGGTGTCCGCCGGACGGTCCAGGTACCCGTTCATCAGGTTGTGCCCGCGGATGACGAGCTCGCCGATCTCGCCGTGCGGCAGCAGCACGATCGCGTCGGGCGTGGCGGGGTCGGCGATCTCGACGTCGACACCCCAGACCGGTGTGCCGATCGTGCCGGGACGCGGCGCGGTGCCGACGTGGTTGAAGGTCGCGACGGGTGAGGTCTCGGTGAGGCCGTAGCCCTCGTGGATCGGCGCGTCGAACACGGACTGGAACCGTTCGAGCACGGCCAACGGCAACGAGGCGCCGCCCGAGATCGCGTAGCGCAGGGTCGGGCGGGCGTCGTTGCGGGTCGCGGCGTCGAGCAGCGCCATGTACATCGTCGGCACGCCCATGAAGATCTCGCAGCCGTGCTCGACCATCGCCGACAACGCGGCATCGCCGTCGAACTTCGGGAGCATCACGATGGTGGCGCCGGTGCGGAACCCGGTGTTCATCGTGCAGGTCTGACCGAAGGTGTGGAACAGCGGGAGCGCGCCGAGCAGGACGTCCCCGCGGTGCATGTCGAAGGTGCTCATCAGGTTCGTGTTGACCTGTTCGAGCAGGGCGAAGTGCGAGCCCTCTGCACCCTTCGGCTTGCCGGTGGTTCCGCTCGTGTACAGGATCGTCGCCGTGTCGAAGGGGTCGCGGGGGACGTAGGTGTCGAGGGGCTCGGCCGCCGCGGCGAGGGCCTCGAGGCGGTCCGGGCCGTCGTGGTCGTCGTGGTCGGCCGGTGCGAGGACGGTGACGACGTCGACGCCGGCGAGCTCGGCCCCGGCCGCACCTTCGGCGAGCAGCGGAGCGGCGCAGACGAGCAGCATCGCGCCGCTGTCCTGCAGCAGGTACTCGATCTCGCGCCGCTTGAGCAGCGCGTGCACGGGGACCACGACGGCCCCGAGTGCGAGCGTGGCGTAGTAGACGCGGGCGAAGTCGGCGACGTTCGGCACGAGCATCGCCACGCGTGATCCCTCGGTGACCCCGCGGGCGCGGAGCGCTCCGGCGTAGGCGAGGGTCTCCGACCAGAGCTCGGCGTAGGTGGTGCGGTGGTCGCCGACGATCACGGCGACGTCGTCCGGGTACCGCGCGGCGGACTCGGCCAGGATCGCGGCGACCGATGCGGTGGCCCGGGTCGGTCGTGTGGCGCCGTGGTGAGCGGCGGCGGTGGGGGTGGTGCGCGTCATTCCGGTCTCCGTCTTCGGTGACGAGTGGTTCCCCGGATCATACGTGCGGTCAGAAGGCCGTGCGCTCCTCGAACACCGACATGAGCATGGCCGCACCGAGCCGCGCACTCCGGGCGGGCTTCGCCGAGCCCTGCACGGCTGATTCGACCCGAGCGCCCTCGACCAGCAACGACAGGGTCTCGGCGATGTGCGCCGGCATGTCCGCGCGCGTGCAGAGCAGCGTGAGGTGGCTCTCGACGTCGCGGAAGTGCTCGGCGGCGAGCGCGGCGATCTCCGGGTCCTGCCGGCCGAGTTCGGCGTGTCCGTTGATGAACGCGCAGCCCCGCCAGCCCTCGTCGGCGAAGCACTCCTCCAGGTAGCTGAAGATGCCGAGGATCTCGTCGCGGGGATCCGCCGAGGTCGTGGCGATGTGGTCCAGGGCTCGACGCCAGGCGCCGTGCCAGCGTCGCAGCACCGCGACGACGAGGGCCTGCTTGCTCGGGTAGGCGGACGCCAGCTCGTCCACGCTCATGCCCGCGTGGGCGGCGACGTCCTCGAAGCGGACCGGGATCACGCCGTGCGCCGTGAAGAGGTCGTCGGCGGCCTTGGAAGCGGTGCGCTGTGCGGGCGTCTCGGCGACCGGGGGCGTGAGTGTGAGGAGCGTCATGCTTCGAGACGTTCCTGTTCTGCGAGGAGCGCTGTCATGTCGATGGCCTGGGTGCGGACGTCCTCGACCGCGGAGCCGTCGCGGATCACGCGGAGAGCCCGAGCACGGCGGCGGCGGAAGCGAGGGCGCTCACGGAGACGATGCCGGTGCTGACCGCGGCGATCTGCAGCATGCGCTGACGCTGGAGGTCCCGGAGCTCCGTGAAGGTCCCGCGGTGGCGGTCCTGTCGGCTCGTCATCGAGACCGACTCGAAGGCCTGCCTCGGTGCGCTGATGGGGTGGACCGGGATTGCGGTCAGGGCGGTCATGTCGTCCTCGTGTTCTCCTGCGCGGCCCGTTGCCACCGGATGAATCGACCGTAGGAGCAGCGGGACCGGCCGTGTGCGCCAGGACCGAGGAGTCGGCGGATCGCGGATGTCGGACGCAGCCCGTCGGTCGGAATCCGGACATCGCCGCACCGGATCCAGCATCCGTTCCACGCGCAGGAGGCCGTCGGGAGCGCTTCTCGGACAGCGGCGCGGACGGCTGGCCCCCGGTCCGTCACACTGCACTCGGTGAACCGATGACAGATGAACGAGCGCGCGTGCAGGACGACGTCCGGTCCGCTGACGTCGACGAAGCACGCGACTTCCTGGTCGGGGCGTACGACGCCTCCGAGTGGCGCGCCGAGACCACCGCGCAGCCCTTCACGTTCCGGTACTCGGCGGTCGGCGACACCACGATGACGTTGCGCGCGATCCGGTTCGACGGGCACCTCGACGGCGTGATGACCCCGTCGGACGACTTCGTGGTGCAGTGGATCACCCGCGGCACCGGCTTCATCGGCGAGGGTGACGACCGCCTCGTCAGCGCCCCCGGCCGACCACAGCTGTGGCCGCAGGACGGCGCCGCGTTCACCTACCAGGACTACGACCAGCGGCTCGTCCAGATCAACCGGGCTTCGCTCGAGGAGGTCGCCGGCGAACGCGGCGCGGCCTCGGGCGCGGTGCAACTCGACCACACCGTGCAGCCCGACGACCGCGCGGTGACGATGTGGCGGAACACGGTCAAGCTCATCTCGCACACCGTGCTCGACCGGCAGGTCTCGCCGCTCCTGCAGGCGGAGATGGGCCGGCTGGGAGCGCTGGCCCTGCTCGAGCTCTACCCGGTCGTCTCGGCCCCCCTGCCGGACGAGCTCCTGCTCCCGCGCAACGCGCACATCCGCCGGGCCGTGGAGTACGTGCACGAGCACGCGCACCTGCCGATCACGAGCACCGACCTGGCCGAGGTCGCCTCCCTGAGTCTGCGTGCACTGCAGCAGGCGTTCCAGCGGCAGCTCGGCGTCAGCCCGAACGGCTACCTGCGCGGGGTCCGTCTCGACCGGGTGCGCGACGAGCTCCTGCACGCCGACCCGGCGGCGACGAGCATCGCCGAGGTGGCCCGGCAGTGGGGGTTCGCCCACGCCGGCCGGTTCTCGGCCGCGTACCTCGACCGGCACGGCGAGTACCCCCGGGACACGATGCGGCGGGCGTGACACCCCGACGACCATGATGGGTGCGTGCTCGACGACGACACCCACCGCCACCGACTGGACGCGGTCCTGCGCGCCGTCGGGAGCTCGGCCGGCCAGACCGAACGGCTGCCGGGCGGATCCGTGAACCACACGTACCGCGTGCGCCGAGCGGTCGGTGCCGACGTCGTCGTGCGGTTCCCCGTCGATCCACTGCGCTCGGACGAGTTCCCCGTCGAGGCGTGGGCCGCGCGGGCAGCTGCGGCAGCGGGCATCTCGGTCGCTCGTCCCCTCGACCACGGCGTCCAGGACGGCGTCCCCTTCATCGTGTCCGAGTACGTCGCACCCGACCCGCGGCCGATCGATCGCCCCTGGACGTGGCTCGGGTCGTCCGCGCGGACCGTCGCCTCGATCGACCTGGGGGAGGCGCCGTCGTCGCTGTACACCCGGTTCGGCACCGACCTGGCCCAGGCGTGGTCGGCGCACCTGGTCTACAACAGCGCGGCGCTCGTGGCGGACGATCCACTCCGCCACGACGGCGCCTACGCCTCGGCCGGCGCGCTCCGGAGGCACGTCGAACGGCTGGCCGCCGAGCGCTTCGCGTTCGGACTCGCGCACGGCGACCTGGCTCCGCGGAACCTGATCGCACGGGGACCGGATCGTGCGCCCGTGCTCATCGACTGGGGTGCTGCCGAGACCGGCCCGTCACCGTGGACCGACGCTCGTCGGGTGTTCGAGTGGGCGTTCGTCGACGGGACGATCTCGCGGGCCGAGTACGACGAGTTCACCGCTGCCGCCGGGCTGGCCACCCCGGCTGGCCACGCGACGCTGGCGTCGCTCACGGCGCTGCACCTCGTCGACGTGACCCGGTGGGCGAGAGACCGACGGCCGGACCTGTACGCCGAGTACGTCGGCCGGTGCCGGGTCGGTCTCGAGCGCATCGAGCGCGTGTCGAGCGAGTGAGCGGCAGGCGAGCGCGGCGGCCCGGGAGCGGCGAACGGTCGCGGGAGGCGTGTCCGCACCGGAAGCACGGAGCTGCCGTCACGCCCGCGCGCGCAGGAACGCCACCTGCCGCTCCCACTGCCGGAAGCCGCCGCCCTCGTGCCCGTTGTACGGGTACACCTCGATCCAGCGGTCGGCCGGTCCGAGCGCGTCAGCCGACCCGAGCGCGTTGAAGGCGGCGAAGGTGGTGCGCGGTGGGACGACGTCGTCCATCAGGGCCACGGAGAACAGCGCCGGTGCGGTGATGCCGGCGGCGTGGTTCACCCCGTCGAAGTACGCCGCGGTGTCCCACACGGTCTCGGCTGCGTCGCGGTGCACGGACAGGTAGGTCGCGAGTTCCCGGTACGGGCCGCCGACGGCGACGTCCGTGCCGCCCTCCCAGTCGCACAGGAACGCGACGTCGGGCAGCACCGCGGTGATCGGTCCGACGTGGGCCTCGACCAGTGCGGCGGCGGCGATGGCGATGCCGCCGCCCTGGCTGCCGCCGGTCAGGGCGATGCGTGCCGGGTCGACACCGGGCAGCGTCCGCACGGCGTCGACCAGGCGGACGGCGTCGGTGTACACGCGGCGGTAGTAGTGGTCGGCGGGGGAGCCGATGCCGCTCGTCATCCACCCGCTCGCGTGCGGTCCGGAGCCGTGCGGGTCGGGGGTGTCGCCGCCGGCCCACCCGCTGCCCTGGCCACGGGTGTCCATGACGACGTGCACGTACCCGGCGAGGGCCCAGTGCACCCGTTCGCCGGGGCGCCCGCGGCCGCCGCCGTAGCCGAGGAACTCGACGACGACGGGCAGCGCGGTGTCACGACCGGCGAGCGGACGGGAGACCCAGGCGCGCACCGGGTCGCCGGCGAAGCCCGGGAACGTCAGGTCCTCGACGACGAGTCCGGTCACCGGGGTGTCGGCCGGAGCGAGGACGGGAGCCGTCCCTGCTCCGGCCGCCCGGGCCGCGGTGATCGTGTCCGCCCAGAACGCGTCGAAGTCGGCCGGTCGCCGGACCGCGGGGCGGTACCGACGGAGTTCGTCGAGCGGGAGGTCGGTGCGTGCCATGGGTCTCCTCGGTCAGCGCGTCGCGGCGCGGTACTGCTCGAGCACCTCGGGGTGCGGGTCCGCCGGCACGGTCGTCGTCGCGGTGTCCCACGACGGCAGTGTGCCGGTCAGCACCCATGCTGCCTGCCGCGCGGCCCCGGACGCCACGTACTCGCCGGGTTCCGGGATCAGCACGTCCCGCCCGAACACCTGCGCGGCGACGGTCCGGACGGCTTCGTTCCGTGCCGCGCCGCCGATGAGCAGCAGTCGCGAAACGGTCACGCCGGTGCCCTCGACCGCGGCGAGCCCGTCGGCCAGGGCGCACAGCATGCCCTCCACCGCGGCACGCGCCAGGTGCGGTCGGTCCGTCGTGCCCGGGGTCATCCCGAGCAGCGAGGCGGTCGCGTCCGGCCGGTTGGGCGTGCGCTCGCCGACGAAGTACGGCACCAGGACCAGGCCGTCGGCCCCGGCGGGCGCCTGCAGCGCCAGCTCGCCGAGCGCGTCGTGGTCGACGCCGAGCAAGCCGCCGATCACCTCGAGCACGCGGGCCGCGTTGAGCGTCGTGACGATCGGGAGGCGCGACCCGGTTCCGTCGGCGAAGCCCGCCACGGTCCCGCTCGGGTCCAGGACGTCGGTACCGGTGACACCGAAGACCGTTCCGCTGGTCCCCAGGGACACCGCGACGTCGCCCGGGCCGAGCCCGAGGCCGAGTGCCGCCCCGGCGTTGTCGCCGAGTCCTGCGCCGACGAGCAGGCCGGCCGGTGCGGCCCGGCCGCTCGGAAGAGTCACGTCGACGGTGAGCGTCCCCATCGCCTCGTCGTGCGCCACGACGCGCGGCACGACGACGGTGTCCGCGGCCGGCTCCGACCCGGCGACGCGCATCGGGCGGCCGAGCGCCAGTTCGAACAGCTCCGGGTCGTACTCCCGGCGCACCGGGTCCCAGTACGCCGTGCCGCTGGCGTCGGACGCGTCCGTCGCCAGGGCGTCGAGGTCGGGGCCGAGCGCACTGTCGTCGGCCGGGCCGTACCCGCGCAGCCGCCACGACAACCAGTCGTGGGGGAGCGCGACGGCCGCGACGCGACCGGCGTTGTCCGGCTCGGCGTCGCGGAGCCACCGCAGCTTGGTGCCGGTGAACGACGCGACCGGCACCAGGCCCGTCCGGGCGACCCAGGACTCCCGTCCGAGCTCGTCGACCATCTGCGCGGCCGCGTCCGCACTGCGCACGTCGTTCCAGAGCAGGGCGTCGCGCACCACGCGGCCGTCGGCGTCGAGCGCGACCATGCCGTGCTGCTGTCCGGCGATCGCGACGGCACCGACGTCGTCGAGGCCGCCGGCGTCGGCGACCGCCGCGCCGAGGGCGTCCCACCAGTGGCGGGGGTCGACGGACGTACCGTCCGGGTGGGACGCACGCCCCTCACGGACGACGGCGCCCGTCGCGGCGTCGCGGACGGTGACCTTGCAGGACTGGGTCGACGAGTCGACGCCGGCGACGAGCTGTGTCATCCCCGCGGCCCGTCAGCGCGCGCCGAGCAGGTGCTCGATGGCGAGCTGCTGCAGCCGGACGAAGCCGAAGCCCTTGCCGCCGAAGTACGCGTCGGCGTCGAAGTCCTCGTACGCCGAGCGGTCGGACAGGAAGGCGTCGTAGGACTCGCCGTCGTTCAGGGTCGGCGTGCTGAGCTCGCCGACCTTCGACGCCTCGAGCGCGGCCTGCACCTCGGGGTCGGCGCGGAAGGCCTGTGCGCGCTCCTTGAGGAGCAGGTACATGCGCATGTTCGCGGCGGCCGAGTCCCAGACGCCCGAGATGTCCTCGGTGCGGCTCGGCTTGTAGTCGAAGTGGCGCGGGCCGTCGTACGCCTGGCCGCCCTGCGGCGAACCGTGCTCGAGCAGGTCGACGAGCGAGAACGCGTTCTGCAGGTCGCCGTGTCCGAACACCAGGTCCTGGTCGTACTTGATGCCGCGCTGGCCGTTCAGGTCGATGTGGAAGAGCTTGCCCTGGTAGAGCGCCTGGGCGATGCCGGCCGTGAAGTTCAGGCCCGCCATCTGCTCGTGACCGACCTCGGGGTTGATGCCGAACAGCTCCGGGCGCTCGAGGGTCTCGGTGAACGCGATCGCGTGGCCGAGGGTCGGCAGCAGGATGTCGCCGCGGGGCTCGTTCGGCTTCGGCTCGATGGCGAAGCGGATGCCGTAGCCCTTGTCGGTGACGTAGTCGGCGAGCAGGTTGACGGCCTCGCGGTACCGCTCGAGCGCGGCCTGCACGTCCTTCGCGCTGTCGTACTCGGAGCCTTCGCGGCCGCCCCACATCACGAAGGTCGACGCACCGAGCTCGGCGGCGAGGTCGATGTTGCGCAGGACCTTGCGGAGTGCGAACCGGCGGACCTGCCGGTCGTTCGAGGTGAAGCCGCCGTCCTTGAACACGGGGGCGGAGAACAGGTTCGTCGTCACCATCGGCACGATGAGGCCGGTGGCGTCGAGCGCACCCTTGAGGCGGTCGATCTGCGTCTGCCGCTCGGCGTCGGTCGAACCGAACGCGAACAGGTCGTCGTCGTGGAAGGTCAGGCCGTAGGCGCCGAGCTCGTCGAGCTTCTCGACCGCCTCGACCACGTCGAGGGCCGGACGGGTGGGCCCGCCGAAGGGGTCGGAGCCGTTGTAGCCGATGGTCCAGAGACCGAAGGAGAACTTGTCTGCACGGGTGGGCGTCGTTGCCATGGTGGTCACCGTTCGTCGTCGAAACAAAATGTTGCCGCGCCCAACATAAGCGGTAGTGTTGGCTGTGGCAAGGACGTGATCGCAAAGGAGCGAGCGGATGGCACAGGAACGACTGCGGATCGCCATGGTGGGACACGGCTTCATGGGGGCCGCGCACTCACAGGCATGGCGGACCGCCCCCAGGTTCTTCGACCTCGGGGTCGAACCCGAGATGGCGGTGATCGTCGGGCGCGACCCGGAACGCACCGAGACCGCCCGTGCGCAGTACGGCTGGCAGTCGGCGTCGACCGACTGGCGTGCCGTCGTGGCCGACCCCGACATCGACGTCGTCGACATCGTGTCGCCCGGTTCGTCGCACGTCGAGATCGCGATCGCCGCGCTCGAGGCCGGCAAGCACGTCCTGTGCGAGAAGCCGCTCGCCAACACCGTCGAACAGGCCGAGGCGATGACCGCCGCAGCCGCTGCCGCCCGGTCGCACGGGGTCCGTGCCATGGTCGGGTTCAGCTACCGCCGCGTGCCGGCCATCGCGTTCGCCCGGCAGCTCGTGCAGGACGGCCGGATCGGCACCGTGCGCCAGGTCCGCGCGCTCTACCTGCAGGACTGGCTCGCCGACGAGGACGGCCCGATGACCTGGCGGCTCGACAAGGAGCAGGCCGGCTCCGGTGCGCTCGGCGACATCGGCGCGCACGCGATCGACCTCGTCGAGCACGTCACCGGTGCGTCGCTCGCCACCGTGTCCGGCACCCTCGAGACCTTCGTGACCGAACGTCCGCTGATGGCCGAGGGGGTCGGGCTCTCCGGCACCGCGTCGAGCGAGCGCGGACAGGTCACCGTCGACGACGCCGCGTTCTTCACCGCCCGACTCGGCGGTGGCGCGGCCGACGGAGCCATCGGCACGTTCGAGGCCACGCGCTACGCCACCGGCCGGAAGAACGGCCTGACGCTCGAGATCAGCGGGTCCGAGGGCGCGATCCAGTTCGACCTGGAGTCCATGAACGAACTGCGGTTGTACGAGTCGTCGGCCCCCGCGGGGGAGCAGGGCTTCCGCCGGATCCTGGTCACCGAACCCGAGCACCCCTACATGGCGGCGTGGTGGCCCACCGGACACCTCATCGGCTACGAGCACACCTTCAGCCACCAGGTGAAGGACTTCATCGAGGCGATCGTGTCCGGCACCGACCCGTCGCCCTCGTTCGAGGACGGCCTGCACGTGCAGCGCGTGCTCGACGCCGTCGAACGCAGCGCCGCCGACGGCAGCAGCTGGACGGCGACCTCGTGACCGCCGCCGACGGCTCCCGCCTGGCCCTGGTCGTCCGCGGGGGATGGGACGGCCACCAGCCCGTCGAGACGACCGACCTGTTCGTCCCGTTCCTGCGCGAGAACGGGTTCGCGGTCCGGGTGTCGGACTCGACGGCCGTCTACGCAGACGCCGCCGTCATGGACGAGGTCGACCTGATCGTGCAGGTCGTCACCATGTCGACCATCGCCGACGAAGAGTTCGCCGGGCTGCAGCGCGCGGTCCTGGGCGGCGCCGGACTGGCCGGCTGGCACGGCGGCATCGCGGACGCGTTCCGGAACACCGCCGACTACCTGCACATGGTCGGCGGACAGTTCGCCCACCACGCCGGCAAGCACCCCGACGAGCGCGTCGGTGAACAGTCCGACAACTACATCCCGTACACGGTGCACCTCACCGACCTCGGCCGGTCGCACCCGATCACGCAGGGCATCGAGGACTTCGACCTCGTCACCGAGCAGTACTGGGTGCTGTCCGACGAGTACAACGACGTCCTCGCGACCACCACCCAGGACGCGCGCGACTTCGACGCCTGGAACCGACCGGTCACCGCACCGGCGATCTGGACACGGCAGTGGGGCGAGGGCCGCGTGTTCGTCTCGGCGCCCGGACACCGCCTCGAGGTCGTCGAGTCGCAGCCACTCCGCACCATCATCGAACGGGGACTCCTGTGGGCAGCACGATGAACGAACGAGCACTGCGGGTCGGCGTCGTCGGGGTCGGCGTGATCAGCCAGCAGTACTTCGAGCACTTCCCGGCGCTGCCCGGGCTGTCGCTCGTGGCGGTCGCCGACCTCGACGTCGACCGGGCGCAGACGGTCGGCGCCGCACAGGGCGTGCGCGGCACGAGCGTCGACGAGCTGCTCGCAGCCGACGACGTCGACGTCGTGCTCAACCTCACGATCCCCGCCGCCCACGCCGACGTCGCGACCCGGGCGCTCGCCGCCGGCAAGCACGTCTACGGCGAGAAGCCCCTGGCGATGTCCACGGCCGAGGCCGAACCGGTGCTCGATGCCGCCCGGGCCGCGGGCCTCCGGGTCGGCAGTGCCCCGGACACCGTGCTCGGCACCGGCATCCAGACCGCTCGGGCCGCCCTCGACGACGGGCTGATCGGCACCCCGGTCGGCGCGGCCGTCGCCTGGAGCGCCCCCGGCCACGAGCTCTGGCACCCGGCACCCGCGTTCTACTACCAGCCCGGTGGCGGACCGCTGCTCGACATGGGCCCCTACTACCTGACCAGCCTCGTCACGTTCTTCGGGCCGGTCGTCCGGGTGAGCGGCAGCGCCACGCGTTCCACTCGCGAGCGGACGATCGCGACCGGCCCGAACGCCGGCACGTCGATCCCGGTCGACATCGACACACACGTGGTCGCGATCCTCGAACACGAGAACGGTGTGGTCTCGACCGTCACCGTCTCGTTCGAGGTCTGGGCCACCCGCGCGCCGCTCTTCGAGGTGTACGGCACGGCCGGCACCCTCGGCGTCCCGGATCCCAACCGGTTCTCGGACCCGGTGTCGATCGCCACCGCGGACGACCGCGCGTGGCGCGAGCTGCCCGTCGCCGCCGGGTACGCCGACGCCGGTCGCGGCTACGGCCTCGCCGACATGGCCCACGCGATCGCGACGGACCGGCCGCACCGAGCCTCCGGCGACCTCGCGTTCCACGTGCTCGAGGTCATGGAGGCCGTCTCGGCCGCCGCCCGCGACCACACGGTCGTCGACGTGCACTCGCGCGTCGACCGACCCGCCACCGTCCCCGCCGGGTCCACCCCCGGATCCTGGTGACGGACCCCGACCACCGCACGGAAGGACGACGACGATGACGACGACGGACGCGAGCGACCAGACGGAGCCGACCCGGGCCTCCCGGCCGGTCACGCTGTTCACCGGACAGTGGGCCGACCTGCCCTTCGAGGAGGTCGCCCGGCTCGCCGGCGACTGGGGGTACGACGGACTCGAGATCGCCTGCTGGGGCGACCACCTGGACGTCCGGCGCGCCGCGACGGACCCCTCGTACGTCGCGGACCGCAGGGCGATCCTGGAACGCAACGGACTGCAGGTGTGGACCATCGCGAACCACCTGGTCGGCCAGGCCGTGTGCGACGACCCCATCGACCAGCGGCACGAGGACATCCTGCCGCCGCACGTCTGGGGCGACGGCGACCCCGAGGGCGTGCGGCAGCGCGCGGCCGAGGAACTGCAGTGGACCGCCCGTGCCGCCGCGGCACTCGGGGTGGACACCGTCACCGGGTTCTCCGGCTCGTCGATCTGGAAGACCGTCGCCGGGTTCCCACCCGTGCCCCCGTCCATGATCGACGCCGGGTACCAGGACTTCCACGACCGCTGGTCGCCGATCATCGACGTCTTCGAAGAGGTGGGCGTCCGCTTCGCGCTCGAGGTGCACCCGTCCGAGATCGCCTACGACTACTGGACCGCTCGTCGCACGCTGGAGCTCTTCGCGGACCGGCCGGCGTTCGGCTTCAACTTCGACCCGTCCCACTTCGTCTGGCAGGACCTCGATCCCGCCGCGTTCCTGCTCGACTTCGCCGACCGCGTCTACCACGTGCACTGCAAGGAGTCGGTGAAGCAGCTCGACGGACGCAACGGCCGGCTCGGGTCGCACCTGCCGTGGGGCGACCCCCGACGCGGGTGGGACTTCGTCACCGCCGGACACGGTGACGTGCCGTGGGAGCGGGTGTTCCGCGTGCTGAACCACATCGGCTACACCGGACCGACCAGCGTCGAGTGGGAGGACGCCGGCATGGACCGGCTCGTCGGCGGCCCGGAGGCGCTGGCGGTCGTCCGGCAGCTCGGCACGATCGCGCCGCCGTCGGCCGCGTTCGACGCCGCGTTCTCGCGGTCGCGCGCGTGAGCGTGCGCGAGCGCGGCGGCGGGGTCGTTCCGGGCGTACCTGGTGATCTCGGGCATACCTGGTCGTTTGTTCCGACCAGGTATGCCCGATCCCGCTTCCCATCGCGGACGTCCTGGGAAACTCCGTGACGGAACACGACCGCACGACGGGCCCGGCACACACCCCGGCGCCGAGCAACGCCGCGCGCATCCTCCGCCTGGTGCACGAGGACGGCCCGATCGCACGCGCCGAGATCACCCGCCGCACCGGGTTGAACCGGTCCACGACCCTCGCACTCGTCGGTGAGCTGGTCGAGCTCGGGCTGGTGCACGAAGGCCCACCGCCCGCCGGGTCGGCTGGATCCGGGGTCGGTCGCCCGAGCCCGATCGTGCGGGCTTCGGCAGACGTGGTGGCCGCTGCCGTCACGGTCGAGATCGACGCCGTCGAGGTGGCCCTCGTCGGGCTCGACGGCACCGTCCGGCGGCGGCAGGTCGAGGCGCAGGTCCGCCCACCCTCCGCTGCCGAGGCCGTCGACGTCGTCGCCCGGCTCCTCGATCAGGTCCGAGTGACCGGCGCCGAGACCACCGGCGCCGAGACCACCGGCACAGGCACCGGGCCCGCGCCCGCCCCGGGGCGGCTGCGGCTCGTCGGGGTGGGCGTCGCCGTCCCCGGGACGGTCCGCGCCGAGGACGGCAGCGTCCAGTACGCGCCGCACCTCGGCTGGCACGACGAACCATTCGCAGCTCCGCTCGCCGACCGCACGGGACTGCCGGTCCGTGCCGCCAACGACGCGAACCTCGGGGCCTGGGCCGAACGCCTCGCCGGCAGCGGACGGGGCGTCGACGACCTCGTGTACCTCAACGGCGGCGCGAGCGGCATCGGTGGCGGGGTCATCTCCGGCGGACGGCCGCTCAGCGGCGCCGACGGGTACGCCGGCGAGCTCGGCCACACGTTCGTCGCGGCGAACGGCATCCGCTGCCACTGCGGAGCCGTCGGGTGCCTCGAGACGGAGGCCTCGCGTGACGCCCTCACCACCGTCGCCGGGACGGCCCCCGACGACCTCGCCGCGTTGGCCGGAGCGCTCGCCGCCGACGACCCCGCGACCGAACGCGTCGTGGACCGGCAGGTCGGTGCCCTCGCCACCGCGCTCCGCAACGCGATCCACACCGTCAACCCCGAGGTCGTCGTGCTCGGCGGGTTCCTCGGAGTACTGCTCGACCACGTCGGCGACCGGATCGTCACCGCCGTCCGTGCGCAGTCGATGGCGGGCACGGCCGATCGGCTGCGCATCGTCCCGGCTGCACTGGGCAGGGACGTCCTCGTGCACGGAGCCGCCGAGATCGGCTTCCGCGACCTGCTCCACGACCCGGGCACCGTGACCACCGCGGTTGCCACCACCACCCCCACGTCCGACCGCGACGACGCGGCCGAGGAAGCGAGAACCCCATGACCTCCATCCAGCGCCAGCGCACCAGCGTGCTGCTCGGCACCCAGGACCTGACCGTCGAGGACCGCCCCGTCCCCGCGGTCGAGCCCGGCGACGTCCTCGTCCGGGTCGCCGCGGTCGGGGTGTGCGGCTCCGACGTGCACTACTACCGGCACGGCCGCATCGGGGACTTCGTCGTCGAGGAGCCCCTCGTCCTCGGTCACGAGCTGTCCGGCACGATCACCGCCGTCGGCGAGGGCGTGGACCCCGCTCGCGTCGGTGAGCGCGTCGCCGTCGAACCCCAGCGTCCGTGCCACCGGTGCGCGCAGTGCCTCGCCGGCTGCTACAACCTCTGCCCGCACATGCGCTTCTACGCGACGCCCCCGGTCGACGGGGCCTTCGCCGAGTTCGTCACCATCGAGGCCGAGTTCGCGCACGTCCTGCCCGACTCCGTCTCGTTCGAGGCCGGCGCCCTGCTCGAACCCCTGTCGGTCGGCATCGCCGCGGTCCGGAAGGCCGGCATCGTCCCCGGCTCCTCGGTGCTGATCGCGGGTGCCGGTCCGATCGGCATCATCTGCGCACAGGCAGCGCGGGCGTTCGGTGCGACCCGGATCGTCGTCAGCGACCTCGTCCCCGAGCGCCGGGAGCGTGCGCTGCAGTACGGCGCCACCGAGGTCGTCGACCCGACCACGGTGTCCGTCGCGTCCGACATCGCTCCGGTCGACGCCTTCATCGACGCCAGCGGTGCGCCCCGCGCCGTGTCCGACGGCATCAAGGCCGTCGGGCCGGCCGGCGCTGCGGTGCTCGTGGGGCTCGGCAACTCCGAGATGACGCTGCCGGTCGAGCACATCCAGAACCTCGAAGTCACCGTCACCGGGATCTTCCGCTACACCGGCACGTGGCCGGTCGCGATCGGCCTGGTCGCGTCCGGGCAGGTCGACCTGGACTCGCTCGTCACCGGTCGGTTCGGGCTCGACGAGGTCCGCGAAGCCCTCGAGAGCGACACCGACCCGGAGTCCCTCAAGTCCGTCGTCTACCCCGGCGGCGTGCCCGCCTGAGCAGGCTGCGCGTCGTCCGGTGCGAGGTTCCGTACTCCGTGACGGCGCGCAGACCTCGCACGGAGCGCGGAACCTCGCACCAGAGCGAGCGACCCCGCGGAGGTGCACGCGGGGTGCGGACGCGGGCACGGTGCCGCCGGGAGGCGCGTGGCCAGGCCGCCCCGCGCCTCCCGTCCGGCACGTGACCCGGAACGGGGCCACCGCCGCGTCACCGGGACGCGCTACGGTTCGCGCATGACCGCTTCACCGGCCGCCGTCGTGCCGCAGCGCACCGACCGGCGCGCGCTCGTCTCCTGGGCGCTCTGGGACTGGGGTTCCGCCGCGTTCAACGCGGTCGTCACCACCTTCGTGTTCAGCACGTACCTGGCGAGCCGGGCGTTCGTCGACCCGGCGCGGGTGGCCGACACCTCCGCCACCGGCAAGGCCTTCGTGGAGCGCGAGCTCGCCCACAACGCCGCCGTGGTCTCCACGGCGCTGACGATCGCCGGCATCGTCGTCGCGCTCGTCGCCCCGGCGATCGGGCGTCTGGCGGACTCGTCCGGGCACCGGCGCCGGTCCGTCCTCATCGCCACGATCGGCATCGTCCTGTCCATCGGCGGCATGGTGTTCGTCGCGCCGAGCCAGCCGTACCTGGTGCTCGGCGCCGCGTTGCTCGGCATCGGCACGGTCGCGTACGAGATCGCGAGCGTCGGCTACAACGCCATGATCGGGCAGATCGCGTCGGGGGAACGGACCGGACGGGTCTCCGCGATCGGGTGGGCCGCCGGCTACTTCGGCGGCATCGTGCTGCTCGTGGTGCTGCTCGTCCTCTGCATCCAGGACTTCCGGGGCGACGGTGTCGTCGGCGGGCTCCTGCAGCTGCCCGCAACCGTCGCGACCGGGCAGTGGGACGTCCGCGTCGCGATCGGCATCGCCGCCGTGTGGCTCGCGGTCAGCTCGATCCCGCTCTTCATCGTGGTGCCAGAGGCCGCGCCCGATCCGCGCGGGACCGGTGGCGTGCTCGGCGCCTACCGCGACCTGGGGCGTGACATCGCCCGGCTCTGGCGCGAACGGCGCAACGTGCTGGCGTTCCTGCTCGCCAGCGCGGTCTTCCGCGACGGTGTCGGCGCGGTCTTCACGTTCGGCGGCATCATCGCCGCGCAGGTGTTCGGCTTCAGCGCATCGCAGGTCATCGTGTTCGCCATCGCCGCGAACGTCGTCGCGGGCGTCGCCACCTTCGTGTCCGGACGGCTCGACGACCGGTTCGGCTCGCGTGCGCTCATCATGGTGTCGCTGATCGGCCTCGCCGCCTGCGGACTCGGCGTGCTCGCCGCGGGCACGCGAACCGAGTGGTTCTGGGTGCTCGGGCTCACCCTGGCGCTCTTCGTCGGACCCGTGCAGTCGTCGTCGCGGGCGTACCTGGCGCGGCTGGCGACCCCCGGCCGCGAAGGCGAGCTCTTCGGCCTCTACGCCACCACCGGCCGGGCGGCGTCGTTCCTGGCGCCGGCGCTGTTCGGCGTCGCCGTGACGATCGGCGGCTCGACGCGCTTCGGCATCCTCGGGATCGTGGTGGTGCTCGTCGCGGGGCTGGTGCTCATGGCGTTCGTGAAGCCCGAGCCCCGGACGCTGCGCGCGTAGGTGGGTTGGGCTGGGCTGGGCGTTTCGGGCGTCGCTGGTGTATTCGGGCGTACCTGGTCAGTTCTTTCGACCCGGTACGCCCGTTTCCGTTTTCCATCGCGGCCGTTCTGGGAAGGAACGTCGGCTCGGCTCGGGTCGGCTCGCGTTCGGGGCGGCCAGGAGGCTCGGTGCCTCTCCCTGCACCGGTGCGGCCAGGAGGCTCGGTGCCTCTCCCTGCACCGCTGCGGTTGTGCGCATCGTTGTGCACAGCGCCGAGGTTCCACCGGACTCCACAGCGCGGGTGCGCCAGGATGGACCCATGACCGACCAGCGCATCGCCGTCGTCGTCCTCGCCGCCGGGCAGGGCACGCGCATGAAGTCGTCCACCCCCAAGGTGCTGCACCGGCTCGCCGGGCTGCCGCTCATCGCCCACGTCCTGCGGACGGCGTCGTCCCTCGGGCCGGAACACGTCGCGGTGGTCGTCCGGCACGAGCGTGACCTCGTCGCGGCGGAGATCACCGAGCGCGCGCCCGACGCCATCGTCGTCGACCAGGACGACGTCCCCGGTACCGGTCGCGCGGTCGAGGTCGCGGTCCAGGCGCTCCCAGCCGACTTCGACGGTGCCGTCGTGGTGCTCTCCGGCGACGTCCCGTTGCTCGACGCGGCGTCGCTCCGCCTGCTCGCCGACGCGCACGCCCGCGGCGGCAACGGGGCGACCTTCGTCAGTGCGATCGCCCCGGACCCGACCGGCCTCGGACGGATCGTGCGTGACGCCGACGGCGCGTTCATCGGGGTCGTCGAGCACAAGGACGCGACGGCCGAACAGCTGGCCATCGCCGAGGCGAACGCGGGCATCTACGCGTTCGACGTGACGCACCTCCGCGCGGTCCTGCCGTCGCTCACCACGGCGAACGCGCAGGGCGAGAAGTACATCACCGACGCTCCCGCGCTGATCAGCGACCGAGGTGGGCGCATCGACGTGGTCACCCTGACGGACTCGTGGCTCGTCGCCGGCATCAACGACCGCGCGCAGCTCTCCGATGCCGCACGCGAGCTCAACGCCCGCATCGTCCGCCGGCACCAGCTCGCCGGCGTCACCGTGCAGGACCCGGCGACCACCTGGATCGACCTCGACGTCTCGATCGAGGCGGACGCCGAGATCCTGCCCGGCACCCAGCTCCTCGGTGCGACCGCGATCGCTACCGGTGCCGTGGTCGGGCCGGACACCACGCTGCGCGACACCGAGGTCGGTGCCGGGGCGACGGTGAACCGGGTCGACGCCACCCTCGCGGTCATCGGCGACGGCGCCTCGGTGGGGCCGTTCGCGTACCTGCGTCCGGGCACGATCCTCGGCGATCAGGGCAAGATCGGCACCTTCGTGGAGACGAAGAACGCGAAGATCGGCCGTGGCAGCAAGGTCCCGCACCTGTCCTACATCGGCGACGCCGAGGTGGGCGAGGACTCGAACATCGGCGCGAACACGATCACCGCGAACTACGACGGCGTGCACAAGCACCGCACCGAGGTCGGCTCGAACGTCCGCACCGGCTCGCACAACGTCTTCGTCGCCCCGGTTAGGATTGGTGACGGCGCGTACACGGGTGCCGGAACGACGGTCCGCAAGGACGTCCCGGCCGGATCGCTCGCGATCAGCTACGCCCCACAGCGCAACACCGACGGATGGGTCGAGGAACACCGACCCGGCACACCGGCGGCCGAGGCTGCTCGGCACGCGAACGGCGAATAGATCCTGGCGACCACCGGTCGTCGACATCGACCCCACACGGGTCAGGGAGTGAGCACCGCACTTGTCCGGAATCAAGACAACCGGCCAGAAACGACTCGTCCTCGTCTCGGGGCGAGCACACCCGGCGCTCTCCGCCGAGATCGCAGAGGAACTCGGCGTCGACCTGGTCCCCACCGACGCCCGGACCTTCGCGAACGGTGAGTTGTACGTCCGGTTCGACGAGTCGGTCCGCGGATGCGACGCGTTCGTCATCCAGTCGCACACGGCACCGATCAACGAGTGGCTCATGGAGCAGCTCATCATCGTCGACGCGCTGAAGCGGGCCTCGGCCAAGCGCATCACCGTCGTCGCGCCCTTCTACCCGTACGCCCGTCAGGACAAGAAGGGCCGCGGTCGCGAGCCGATCTCGGCCCGCCTCGTCGCCGACCTGTTCAAGGCCGCCGGCGCGCACCGGATCATGAGCGTCGACCTGCACGCCGCTCAGATCCAGGGCTTCTTCGACGGCCCGGTGGACCACCTCTTCGCCATGCCGGTGCTGCTCGAGCACTTCAAGGAGATCCTCGACCCGTCGATCCTGACGGTCGTGTCCCCGGACATGGGCCGCGTCCGCGTCGCCGACATCTGGTCCGAGAAGCTCGGTGCGCCCCTCGCCATCATCCACAAGCGCCGCGACCCGCTGGTCCCGAACCAGGTCACGGTGCACGAGATCGTCGGCGACGTCTCCGGCCGCTGGTGCCTGCTCGTCGACGACCTGATCGACACCGGGCGCACGATCGCCAAGGCTGCCGAGGCGCTGAAGGAGGCCGGCGCGATCGGCGTCGTCGTCGCCGCGACGCACGCCGTGTTCTCCGACCCGGCCACCGAGCTGCTGCAGAGCGAGTTCATCGACCGCGTCGTCGTGACCGACACCCTGCCGGTGCCGGTCGAGAAGCGTTGGGACCGTCTCGAGATCCTGCCGATCGCCCCGCTCCTGGCCCGCGCCATCCACGAGGTCTTCGACGACGGTTCCGTCACGTCGATGTTCGACGGCGCCGCTTGACCCATCCCGCGCGTGACGCCCTCGCGGCCCGACTCCGGGCCGCGGGGAGCGTCTTCGCCGAGGACGAAGCCGACCTGCTGCTCGAGTCCGGAGCCGGTGAACCCGTCCGGCTGCGCTCGCTCGTCCAGCGTCGCCTGGCCGGTGAGCCGCTCGAGTACGTGCTCGGGTGGGCCGCCTTCGACGGACACCGCATCCGGGTGACCCCCGGGGTCTTCGTGCCGCGTGCCCGCACGGCCGTCGTCGTCGAGCAGGCCGCGCGTCGGCTGCAGCGCTACGACCGCGTGGTCGATCTGTGCTGCGGCGCCGGCGCGATCTCGGTGGCGTTGTTCGGCCGGGTCGGCGCACTCGACCTCGTGGCCACGGACATCGACCCGGACGCCGTCGACGTCGCGGCCGAGAACATCGGCGACCGTGGGATCGTCGTCGCCGGTGACCTGTTCGCGCCGCTGCCGGATCGGTTCCGTGGCGCGGTCGACGTCGTCGCGGTGAACGCCCCCTACGTCCCGACGGCATCGATCGCGATGATGCCGGTCGAAGCGCGGGAGCACGAGCACCGTGTCGCGCTCGACGGTGGGGCGGACGGCCTGGACCTGCACCGGCGGATCGCCGCGGGAGCGGGGGAGTGGTTGCGCACCGGTGGCTCCGTCGTGATCGAGGTGTCCGTGGCGCAGGCAGATGCGTCGGTCACGGCGTTCGTGGCCGCAGGGTTCACGGCCGTGGTCGAGCGGGACGACCAGGTCGACGGCACCTGCGTCGTCGCGACGCTCCCCGCCTGACCCGACGAGCGATCCGCGCTGCCGGCTCGCTCGCTCAGGGGCCGCGACACGCCGCTCAGGTTCGCCGAGGTCGCACAGATGGCCGTTCGAACGCTCGACATGCCGAGATTTCGGAACCTCGGCAACACGCAGACGCCGGGTCGCACGCCCCCCGCCCCGACCTACTTCGCGTCCACCGTCACCGTGGCCCACCCCGTCGCACCGTTCGGCGCTGGCGGCCGCTCGACGCTCGTCTGGACCTCGCCGTCGGCGCTCACCGCGCGGACCTCGATCCGGTGCGACCCGGCGGTCGGTGTCCACCGCAGCACCCACTGGCGCCAGGTGTCCGCCGACACCGACTCGGCGAGCTCCGCCTGCTGCCACGCTCCTGAACCGACGCGGACCTGCACGGCCTTCACCCCGGTGTGCGGCTGCCAGGCGACCCCCGCGATGGCGACCTGCTCGCCGACCGTGACGGTCGTCCCGTTCCGCGGGGTGTCGATGCGGGACTCGAGCTTCACGGGCCCGCGTTCCGACCAGCCGCGCGGCGTCCAGTAGCCCTGCGCGTCGGCGAAGCGCGTGACCTCCATCTCGGTGACCCACTTCGTCGCCGACACGTAGCCGAACAGCCCGGGCACGACCATCCGCGCGGGGAACCCGTGCTCGGTCGGCAGTGGTTCCCCGTTCATCCCGATGGCGAGCAGAGCATCCGTGCCCTCGTCCTGCAGCACGTCGAGCGGCGTCCCGGCGGTGAACCCGTCGATGCTGCGGGACAGCACCATGTCAGCGTCCCCGGTCGGCTTCGCGCGGGCCAGGAGCTCCCGGATCGGGTACCCGAGCCAGAGCGCGTTGCCGATCAGGTCACCACCGACCTCGTTCGACACGCAGCTCAGGGTGGCCATGTGCTCTTCGAGCGGCAGTGCCAGCAGTTCGTCCCACGTCAGCGTCACCTCGTGCTCGACGGCGCCGTGGATGCGCAGGCTCCAGTCGGCCGGGTCGATCGAGGGGACGCGCAGCGCGGTGTCGATCCGGTAGAAGTCGGCGTTCGGCGTGACGTACGGCGTGATCCCGTCGACGTCGAGCGAGGCACCGCCCGGCACCGCCGGTGCGGGCGTCGCCGCCGCGGGCAAGCGGACGGCTCGTCGAGCAGCGGCGACCGCCTGCATCGCGGACGACCCCACCCTGGAGGCAGTGCCCACCACGACCGCCACCGCTGCGGTCGCGACGCCCCAGACCAGGAACGCGCGGCGCTCGGCCGAGGCAGGTCGCGGTGACGCCGACGGGACGGCTGCGGCGGCCTCCCAGCGCCGGAGCCGACGCAGCAGCAGCCGCAGGGTGATCACGGCGGCGGCGACGCCGAAGACGGTCGGGGCGCCGTCGAACGTGCCGCTGCCGGAACGGGTGCTGACCGCGATCAATGCGAGCACCCCGCCGACGGCGAAGACGAGTGCTCCGAAGGGCGGACGAGCGCGCTCGAGGACCCCGGCGCCGGCGCTGATCGCGGCGACCAGGACGGTCATGAGCACGAAGAGCGCGACCTTGTCGCCGGTGCCGAACAGGGCGACCATCAGGTTCTTGGCGCCCGCGGGTGCGAGGTCGATCACGGCCGAACCGACGGCCACCAGCGGGCTGCCGGCACCACCGAGGAGCAGCGCGCCGAACTCGGCGATCCCGAGGAAGGCCGCGGCAGCCACGAGTCCGACGGCCGCAGCGAGGACCGCGGGCCGGCGCAGCGGGACACCGGCCGTGTGCTGGTCCGTCGATGGGTCGCCCGGCGTCGGGACGTCCGTGGTGCGTTCGGTGGTCACCGCCCGAGCGTAGGTCGCCCGCCCGCTCGTGGCCTGTGCGTGCGGTTCCCCGGGCGTTCACCGACCCCGGCCAGCACCTGCCGATCGGGCCGTGCGAGGATCGGGGTGTGCCGAGGCGTCCAGATCCCGTTCCGCGCCCCGGTCGCGCCCGCCGCCCCGAGCGCACGCCGATGTCGGCCGCGCAGCGGCTGTCCACGTTGCGGTGGGTGATCGTCGGCATCTGGGCGGCGCTCGTCACCGCACGGGTCGTCGTCGTCTCCACGGCGCCCGAGGTCGATCTGTCGTGGTTCGGGATCGTCGAGTTCGGCGCGATCGCGCTGGGCGTCACGGTCATCGTGGTCGCGGTCGTCCGCGCCGCTGCGGTGCGACGCCGACACGCCGACGAGGCCCTCGCTCTCGCAATCCGCCGCATCGACCCCACTGTCTGGCTCGTTCCGGCGGCTCCGACGACCGAACTGCGTGACGCGATCGCCGAGGTCCGGCCGGAGGCGAGCCTCGGACCAAGGGTGACCTGGGCGTTCGGGGCGACCGAGGCGTCGCTGTGGGAACTCGAGGACCGCAAGGCCACACGGTTGCTCGTGATCCGGTGGAGCCGGGTCGTGCACGTCGGGATCGAGGACGTCCACGGAGACGGCGACCGCGCCGACGGTCGACGGGCGTGCGCGGTCGCGATCCACTACGTCCGGCCGGACGACACCCCCGCGGTCGCGACCTTCTTCGTGCGGACCGCTCCCGGCGCCCGTCGACTGCTCGGCCGCGGACCGCGGTTGGACCGGCTCGTCGCCGACCTCGCGCGCGAGCGCATCGTCGCCTGAACCGAGCCGATCGCGGTCGGACGTGGGAAGGGCCCCGACGATCGGCGGGGCCCTTCGAGGGTGCGGTCGTGCCGCGGTCTAGTGGGTGGACGGTTCCTGGTCGACCTCACGGCGGTCGTCGTCGGACCACAGCGTGTGGAAGGTGCCGTCCTTGTCGATGCGCTGGTACGTGTGCGCCCCGAAGAAGTCGCGCTGCCCCTGGATCAGCGAGGCGGGCAGCCGCTCGGACGCGAGCGAGTCGAAGTACGACAGCGCTGACGAGAAGCCCGGAGCGGGGATCCCCGACGCGGCGGCGATCCCGACGATGCGACGCCAGGCGGCTTCGCCCTCCTGCACGGCGTTCGCGAAGTACGGGTCCACCAGCAGCGACTCGAGCTCCGGGTTCTTGTCGTACGCCTCGACGATGCGGTTGAGGAACTGCGCGCGGATGATGCAGCCACCGCGCCAGATCTTCGCCACGTTGCCGAGGTTGATGTCCCAGCCGTACTCCTTGGCCCCGGCGATGATCAGGTCGAAGCCCTGCGCGTAGGCGACGACCTTGGAGGCGTAGAGCGCCGCACGGACGTCGTCCTCGAAGCCGTCGGGGACCTCGGCGATGTCGGGCCGGTCCGGGAACGCCTGCCGCACGGCGGCACGCTGCGACGGCTTCGACGACACCGCGCGGGCGAACACCGCTTCGCCGATGCCGGAGACCGGGATGCCGAGACCGACCGCGTTCTGCACGGTCCACACGCCGGTGCCCTTGGAACCCGCTTCGTCGCGGATGACGTCGACGAGCGGCTTGCCCGAGTCGGCGTCGCGCTGCTTCAGGACCTCGACGGTGATCTCGATGAGGTAGGACTCGAGGTCGCCGCCGTTCCACTCCTGGAACACCTTGACCAGGTCCTCGACGGAGAGCCCCCCGACGCGGCGGAGCAGGTCGTAGGACTCGGCGATGAGCTGCATGTCGGCGTACTCGATGCCGTTGTGCACCATCTTCACGAAGTGCCCGGCGCCGTCGGTGCCGATGTGGGTCACACAGGGCTCGCCCTCGGCGACCGCCGCGATCGACTTCAGGATCGGCCCGAGGGTCTCCCAGGCTTCCTTCGAGCCGCCGGGCATGATCGACGGACCCTTGAGCGCGCCCTCTTCACCACCGGAGATGCCCGTGCCGACGAAGTTGAGACCCTTCTCGCGCAGGTCGTGCTCACGCCGGATCGTGTCGTGGAAGTTGGCGTTGCCGCCGTCGACGATGATGTCGCCTTCCTCGAACTTCTCGGCGAGCTGCGAGATCACCGCGTCGGTGCCCTTGCCGGCCTGCACCATGATGATCGCCGTGCGCGGCTTCGAGAGCGAGGCCACGAAGCCGTCGATGTCCTCGGACGCGATGAAGCCGGCATCGCCGTGCTCCTTGATGAGTTCTTCGGTGCGGGCGTAGGTGCGGTTGTACACCGCGACCGTGTTGCCCTCACGCGACGCGAGGTTGCGTGCGAGGTTCGACCCCATGACGGCGAGGCCGATGACCCCGATGTTCGCCTGACCAGTGCTGTCTGCCACGTCGTCTCCTTCGTCCGGACGTGAGACCAACCTACGGTCGGCGCCCTGGGACCGCACGGGTGTTACGGCAACTGGGGACCACTGTTCACCCCGTCAATACTGTGGAGGGATGACCGACACCGCTGTCCTCCCACCCGTCCTCGTCATGGGCGTCTCCGGTTCCGGCAAGTCCACGATCGGGCAGGCGCTCGCCGACGCGCTCGCCGAGCAGGGCCAACCGACCGTGTTCGTCGACGCCGACGACCTGCACCCGGCCGCGAACAAGGAGAAGATGCGGCAGGGCATCCCGTTGACCGACGACGACCGCTGGCCCTGGCTCGACGCCTGCGCCGCGAAGATCGCGGCCGTCGAGGCGTCCAGGAGCCGCTGCGTGATGGCCAACTCGGCACTCAAGCGCGTCTACCGCGACCGGCTCCGGCAGTCGGCGCCCGGCCTCGTCATCGCGTTCCTGGACGGCTCGCACGACCTCATCGCCGAGCGGCAGGCGCACCGGCAGCACGAGTACATGCCGTCGTCGCTGCTCGACTCCCAGTTCGCGACGCTCGAACGGCCGCAGCCCGACGAGGCCGCCGTCGACGTCTCCATCGATGGTTCGGTCGACGCCACGGTGACGACGATCCTTGCGGCGCTGTTGGTCACTTCCGGCTGAGGCGCCTCACCGCCGCGTCGCGCGGATGGCAGCGTGCGGCCGCTGTCCCGGATCGACCCGAAACCGGACGTCCACCACGTCGAATCCGTGGTCGTCGAGGACCTCCGCCAGCGCGCTCGTCGGCCACCGGTACGCCGTGACGACCGCGTGGTCGAAGGACTCGATCGCGGGCCCATCGAAGAACCCGACCAGCAGTCCGCCGCCCGGCCGGAGCACCCTGCGGAACTCGGCGAAGACCTCGCCGACGCAGGACGGATCGTGGTGGATCACGGAGTACCAGGCGAGCACCCCGTCGACGCTGCCGTCGTCGAGACCGGTGGACTCGATCGCGCCCAGGCGGAAGTCGACGCCGTCGTGCGCGCGTCGTGCGTGTTCAACGAAGGGTGCGACCGCGTCGATGCCGATCACCGCGTGTCCACGATCCGCCAGGTGTGCGGCCCAGTGCCCCGGCCCGCACCCTGCGTCGAGGATGCGAGTGCCGGATCCGGACGCCCAGGCCTCGACCTGTGTTCTGTCCTCGTCATGGACGGCCGACATCGATCCGAGGAGCTCGGCGTACTCGCCGGCACGGTCGCCGTACGCAGCGGTGACGTCGAGGTCCATCGTCCGACCGTACCGGCGCCGGTGGCGACCGGATCGGGCACGTCCACCTCAGTGACCCGGACCGACGGCCACCCGGCGCGTCGACGACGTCTGGCGCGAGTTCCTCGCCGCCGTGCACGACGGCGGGTACCGGGGCGCCGTCTCGCTCGAGTGCCGGTGGGCGCCCGACGCCGAGACCGCCGAAGCCGAGATCCGTTCCGCGCTGGAACGCGTCCGCAGCGTCACGGACCGGGCCCGCACCGCTACAGCTTGAACGTCGCCCGCGGGATGTCGGACACGATGCGCCCCGCCGTACGGACCGCGTCCTCCTCGGAGATCTCGTGCGTCACGACGAGCGACGCCAGGTACGCCGCATCCGCCCGCCGCGCCATGTCGTGCCGCGCGGGGATGGAGCAGTACGCCCGGGTGTCGTCGATGAAGCCCGAGGTCTTCGTGAACGACGCCGAGTCGGTGATCGCGGAGCGGTAGCGGCCGATCGCCGCCGGGGTGTCGATGAACCACCACGGTGCACCGGCGTACACGGCGGGGTAGAAGCCGGCGAGCGGACCGATCTCGCGCGAGAACACGGTCTCGTCGACGGTGAACAGCACGAGGTGGAAGCCCGGGGCGGTCCCGAAGGCCTCGAGCAACGGCCGCAGGGGCGTGGTGAACGAGCCGACGGCGGGCAGGTCGTGGCCGGTGTCCGGTCCGAACCGCTCGAGCGTCGGCGTGTGGTGGTTCCGGATCACGCCGGGGTGCAGCTGCATGACGAGGCCGTCCTCGACGCTCATCTCGGCCCAGCGGAAGAGCATGTCGTGCCGGTACGCCGTCGCCTCGGCCTCGGTGAGCGACGACGGGTCGCGCCGTGCCGCCGCGTGGATGCGTTCCCGCTCGGCGGACGACAGGGGAGCGGAGCCCGCGTCGAGCACCCCCGTGTCCGTGGCGGTCGCGCCGTGGTCGATGAAGTACTGGCGACGTGCGCGCAGTGCTGCCAACAGCCCTGCGTGCGTCCCCGTGTCGATGCCGGCGGCCTGTCCGACGGCATCGACCACGGGCCTCCAGTCCGGCCGGGTGGGGTCGAACACGGCGTCCGCGCGGAACGTGGGGACCACCCGGCCGGTGAACGTGGGGTCGGCGGCGAGCTGCGCGTGCGCGGCGAGGTCGTCGGCCGGGCCGTCGGTGGTGGCGAGGACCTCGATGCCGAAGGTGTCGAACAGGGCGCGCGGGCGGAAGGCGGGCGACGCCAGCAGGCCGGCGATGTGGTCGTACTGGGCGTCGGCGTTCGCCGCTGACGGCTGCTCCGTCAGCCCGAAGACGTCGTGCAGCTCGGTCTCGAACCAGTAGCGCACGGGGGTGCCGAGGAAGTCGTCCCAGTGGTCCGCCAGGTTCCGCCAGACGGCACGGCCGTCCGGTTCGGGAGGCACGGTGCCGGTCGCGGACAGGTCGGCGCGTCCCAGCGCGGCCAGGTCCACCCCGTTCGCGTGCAGCAACCGGAGCACGTAGTGGTCGGGCGTGATGAGCAGCGACGCCGGGTCGCTGAACGGCTGGTCCGCGGCGATGAGCGCCGCGTCGACGTGGCCGTGGGGAGAGATGATCGGCGCGTCCTTGACCGTGTCGTAGACGGTCCGTGCCACCCGGCGTGCACCGGGGTCGGCGGGGAGCAGCCGGTCGGGGTGCGGGGCGAGACGGGTGGCGGTGCTGGTCTGGGTCATCATCGACTCCTTCGGGGACGGCGGGGACGGCGGGGACGGCGGGGACGGCGGGGACGGCGGGGACGGCGGGTGCTGCGGGCGAGCGCCGGCGTCAGGCGGGCGCGGGACCCGTCGACTCCCGGACGGTCAGGTGCGTGGGCAGCGCGACGGCGCCGGTCATGTGCTCACCGGGCAGCTCGTCGGCGGGGATAGCGCCGAGGCGGCCGAGCAGCATCCGGATCGCGACCCGGCCGGCCCGTTCGATCGGCGAGGTCATCGTGGTGAGCGGCGGGTTGCAGAAGTCGGCGCCGAAGATGTCGTCGCAGCCGACGATGCTCAGGTCCTCGGGGACGCGGACGCCCCGTTCCCGCAGCCGCGCGAGCATCCCGATGGCGATCAGGTCGTTGAAGGCGATGCAGGCGGTGGCCCCGGCGTGCACGGCGGCGTCGGCGGCAGCGGCTCCGGAGTCGACGAAGGGCGCGTGCGGCCCGATGCGTGCGACGCGGACGCCGAGGCGCTTCGCGACGCGGACGAGCGCCTTCCACCGGCGTTCGTTCGACCACGAGCTGTCCGGACCGGCGACGTAGAGGACGTCGCGGTGTCCGAGGGAGACGAGGTGCTGCACCGCCTGCTCGACGCCGCCGGGGGTGTCGATGAGCACCGAGGGCACCCCGGCGGGGCGGCGGTTCACGACGACGAGCGGGATGCGCTCGGCGAACCGGGCGATCTGCGCGTCGGACAGGCGGGACGCGGTGAGGACGACGCCGTCGGCCTTCGCGCCGATCGCGCTCAGGGTGGCGAGTTCGGCGTCGGCGGACTCCTCGGTGTCGACGAGCAACTGCGTCCAGCCGGCACCGGCGAGCTGGTGCTGCGTGCCGCGGATGACGTCGAAGTAGAACGGGTTCGTGATGTCGGAGACGAGCACGGCCACGGCGCGGGTGCGACCGGAGGTCAGGGCGCGTGCCTGCGAGTTGGCGACGTAGCCGAGTTCGCGGGCCGCCCGCTGGATGCGTTCCTGCGTGCTGTGGTTCACGCGGTCGGGGAGCGAGAGTGCGCGGGACACGGTCGACGGTGCCACGCCGGTCGCGTCGGCGATGTCCCGGATGGTCACGCGTCGGGCGGCGCTGAAACCCGCGCCGGAGGCGTCGCCGACGTCCGTGTCTGTGCTGCTCACGAGGCCGAACGTATTCGCGTCTGGCAACAAGTGGCAACCGGTTGCCGGATGTTGCCAACGGCGGAACAGTGGTGCCACCGGGCAGCGCCGCCCGGAGGAGGTCTCGAGGAGGAAACCCCCGGATGAACAGGACACGGCTCAAGCCCCGCACCCTCGTCGGTGCCGTCGCGGTGATCGCCCTCACCGCTCTCTCCCTGCAGGGCTGCGCCGTCGTGAACGGCAGCGGCGACGACCCGAACACCCTCCGCGTGATGATGGGCGCGGACACCACGTACCCAAAGGAGCGCAAGCAGTGGCAGCAGGACACCGCTGCCGAGTTCAAGCGCACCACCGGCGCGGACATCCAGTGGGAGACCTACTCGTCCGCGCAGGAGGAACTGACCGCGATCCAGACCAGCGTCATCTCCGGTCAGGGCCCCGACGTGTACGCCATCGGCACCACGTTCACCCCGACCGCGTACGCCACCGGCGCCTTCGTCGAGATGGGGTCGAAGGAGTGGAAGGCCATCGGCGGCAAGGACCAGTTCGACCCGGCCTCGTTCGGCATCTCGGGTCCGAGCGACTCGCAGCAGATCGGGATCCCCTTCGCCAGCCGCCCGTTCGTCATGGCCGTCAACAAGGACCTGCTCGCGAAGGCCGGCATCACCGACATGCCGACCACGTGGGACGAACTCACCGAGGACGCGAAGGCCACCACCGGTGACGGCCGCCACGGCATGGCGATCGCCTACGCCGACGGCTTCGACCCGTGGAAGTTCGTGTGGGGCATGGCGCAGAACGCCGGCAACACCATCGTCGACGGCTCGAAGGCCGAGATCGACAGCGACGCCGTCGCGAACGCGTACCGGACCTACTTCGACTGGGTCACGAAGGACGGCGTCGTCGACAAGGCCGCGATCGGCTGGAACAACGCGCAGGCCCTCGCGCAGTTCACCGAGGGCAAGGCCGCGTTCTTCCCGATGACGACCACCACCGCGATCAACTCCTTCACGGACACGAAGGTCGACGGGAAGTACGAGTTCGCCCTGCTCCCCACCGTCCCACCGGGCGCGAGCGAACGCCCCGCCGACGGCATCGAGGCCGCGAGCATCCTGTCCGGCGACAACTGGGTCGTGGCCGACTACGGCACGAAGCAGGACCTCTCGTTCGACTTCGTCAAGCAGCTCAGCGCCCCGAAGGCCCAGCTCGAGTACTACGACCTGTTCGGCAACCTGCCGACGAACGCCGACGCCGCCGCACAGCTCGCGGCCGACAACCCACAGCTCAAGCCGATCATCGACGCCGGCCGCCTGTCGAAGCCCACCGCGTTCACCGGCGCCTGGTCCGACATCCAGCTCGCCCTGGTCGACGTCGTCGTGCAGTCGATCCCGTCACTCAAGGGCGGCGAGGTCACCGACGACCAGCTCCGTGCGCGACTCGAAGCAGCGCAACGCGACGCCCAGTCCACCCTCGACCGTCAGAAGAACGGAGGTCTGTGATGACCAGCACGCAGACCCGGCCCCGCACCGACGCGGCGCCGCCGCGGCCCGTGCGCCCGGCCGGCAAGACGCCCCTGTACAAGAAGGAGCGTCCGCTCTGGATGCTCATCCCCGGCGGCGTCCTCATGCTCGCCGTCATCGTGGTGCCGCTCCTGGTGGGCTTCTTCATCGCGATGCTCGACCTGGACCAGTACACGCTGCGGCAGTGGTTCAGCGCCCCCTTCGTCGGCTTCGCGAACTTCACCGAGGCCTTCACGAACTCACCCCTGCTCCACTCGATCTGGATCTCGGTGTCGCTGTCCGTGCTCGTCACGGCGGTCACCGTCCCGATCGGTGTCGCGGCCGCGATCTCGACGCAGAACCGGTTCCCGGGGCGCGGCCTCGTCCGGTCGATCTACCTGATCCCCTACGTGCTGCCCGCGTTCGTCGTCGGCACGTTCTTCCGCACGATGCTGCAGCCGCAGGGCGTCGTGAACTCGATCCTGCACACCGACGTGCTCTGGTTGAACGGCTCCGCGTCGTACTGGGCGCTCGCCGGCGTGATGATCTGGACGAGCTGGCCGTTCGTCTACCTGCTGTCCTTGGCCGGACTGCAGGCGGTGGACAACGAGGTGCACGAGGCCGCCGCGCTCGACGGCGTGACCTGGTGGGCGAAGCTCCGCTACATCATCTTCCCGTACCTGCGCGGGCCGCTCAGCCTCGCGGTGATCATCTCGATCCTGCACAACATCAACAACTTCACGCTGCCGTTCGTGCTGTTCGGCATCCCGCTGCCGTCGAGCGTCGAGGTCATGCCCGTCCTGACGTACATCGCGAGCTTCCAGTCGTTCCGCTTCGGCCTGTCCGCGGCCATGGCGATCTGCTCGCTCGTGATCGTCGCCATCCCGCTGTTCGTCTACCTGCGGGCCGTGAAGCTCGACACCGGTGACGACGCCGGCCCCAACCGGAAGCAGCGTCGCGCCGACCGCGCGACGCTCGCCGCCGCCCCGACCGCCGCCGACATCGACGGAGCACGCGCATGACCACCCCGAGCACGTCCTTCAGCACCCGCACCCGCCCCACCGCGACGCTCACCGAGAGCATCACGACCAGCAGCGGCGGGAGACGGAGCAAGCGTCCGTACGACACCGACGTCACCCGGCTCCTGCCCCGCTGGCTGCTGATCGTGGTGATCGCCGTCATCATCGCGTTCATCGCCGTCCCGGTCCTGTACATCCTGTTCGGATCGGTGAACTCGGACGTCGCGGTCGCCCGTGGCGAGTACTTCCCGTCCGAGTTCACGCTGTCGAACTACGTCGAGATCTGGTCGACGGTCGCGCTCGGCGAGGGGCTGGTCAACTCGATGCTCACCGCCGGCGCGGTCGCCATCGCGAGTGCCGCGCTCGCCGTGTCCACCGCCTACGTGCTGGTCCGATTCCGGTTCCTCGGGCGCCTGACCATCCTGCGCGGGCTCCTCGCGCTGCAGTCGATCCCCGGCACGCTCCTGCTGCTGCCCGTGTTCGTCGTCTTCTCGAACATCGCCAGCGCCACGGGCGTGCAGATCATCGGCACCCGCTGGGGCTTGTTCGTCACCTACCTGACGTTCGCCCTGCCGTTCTCGACCTGGGTGATGGTCACCTACCTGCGTGGCCTGCCGAAGGAACTCGAGGAAGCGGCGCGCATCGACGGCGCCTCGAGCACCAAGATCCTGACGAAGATCGTCCTGCCGCTGTCGTGGCCCGGCATCGTCGTCTCCGCGATCTTCGCCTTCCTGCTCGGCTGGAACGACGTCCTGTTCTCCACGATCATGACGACCCCGAACACCAGGACGGTGGCCGTGGTCCTGCAGGTGCTCGGCACCACGCAGGAGGGCGGCGCGGTCCCGATCTACGGCCAGATGATGGCCGCCTCGATCGTCTGCGCGGTGCCGGTCGTCGCCCTGTACCTCATCTTCCAGCGCTACCTGGTGGGCGGTCTGACGGCCGGTTCCGTCAAGTGAGCGCGGCAGTCACCGCAACCCAGAACCGGACTGGAGGCCCGTGGCGGCCCCGCCACGTGCCTCCCGTCCGACACGAAAGGACACCATGACCGACCAGCCCACGTGGGAACTCTCCGGTTTCGGCGACGAGATCGACGCGGACCCCGTCGTCCAGGTCGCGGTTCTGCAGGCGCTCGGCGCGAGCGCCATCGAGGTCCGCAGCGCCTGGGGCGTGAACGTCGTCGACCTCGACGAGGACCAGCTCGCCGGACTGCACCGCCTGCTCGAGGAGCGCGGACAGACCGTGTCCGCCATCGCCTCACCGATCGGCAAGGTCTCCGTCGACGAGCCCGTCGAGCACGAGGTCGGACGGCTCGGCCGCGCGATCGCCGCCGCGCACGCCCTCGGCACCACGAACATCCGGATCTTCTCGTTCTACTTCGAAGGCCGGCAGCCCGAGGACGTCCGCGACGACGTCCTCGTCCGGATGCGCGCCCTGGCCGACCTCGCCGAGCGCGAGGGCGTGACCCTGCTGCACGAGAACGAGAAGGACATCTACGGCGACGTCCCCGCGCGCGTGCTCGACCTCGTCGAGAGCGTCGGGTCCCCGGCACTCCGCCTGGCCTGGGACAACGCGAACTACGTGCAGTGCGGCGTCAAGCCGTTCACCGACGGGTGGGCGCAGCTCGCGCCCTACGTCGATTATCTGCAGGTCAAGGACGCCCTCGCCGCCGACTCGTCGGTGGTCCCCGCCGGCGAGGGCGACGGCGAGCTGCTCCAGACCCTCACCGCGCTGCGCGACGCCGGGTACTCCGGCTACGCCTCGCTCGAGCCGCACCTCAGCGACTTCACCTCCCTCGGCGGGTTCTCCGGCCCCGCGGCCTTCGGTCGCGCCGGTCGTGCCCTCCGCACCCTCACCGACCAGATCGGAGTCACCCTGCGATGACCACCCCACTGAAGTTGGCAGTCGTCGGCGCCGGCGTCATCGGACGCCACCACGCCAAGGTCGCCGTCCACCACCCGGACCTGCAGGTCGTCGCCCTCGTCGACGCGATCCCGGCGGCCGCCACGAGCGCCGCCGACGAGATCGAGGCGATGGGCGTCACCCGCCCCATCACGACGTCCACCATCGAGGAGGCGATCGAGCAGACCGACATCGACGTCGTCGCGATCTGCTCGCCGTCCGGCATGCACGTGCAGCTCGCCGAGGCCGCCCTGGCCGCCGGCAAGCACGTCGTCATCGAGAAGCCCCTCGACACCACGATGCCCCGAGCCCGGCAGATCGCCGCGCTCGCCGCGGCGGCCCGCGACCGTGGCCTGGTCACGAGCGTCATCAGCCAGCACCGGTTCGACCCGGCCTCGGCCGCCGTCGCCTCGGCCGCCCACGACGGCGGGTTCGGCACCGTGACCTCGGGCCTGGCGAGCGTGGCCTGGTACCGGTCACAGGGCTACTACGACTCCGGCGACTGGCGCGGCACCTGGGCGCTCGACGGCGGCGGCGCGGTCATGAACCAGGGCGTGCACACCGTCGACCTGCTCGTCTGGGCGCTCGGCCGTCCGGTCGAGATCTCGGCGCAGACCGGGCTGCTCGCGCACGACCGCATCGAGGTCGAGGACACCGCCGTCGCCACCGTCCGGTTCGCCGGCGGCGCGCTCGGCGTCATCCACTGCACGACCGCCGCGTACCCGGGGCTCTCCGCCCGCTACGCCGTGTACGGCACCCACGGGTCCGCGATCGTCGACGACGACCGCCTGGCCTACTTCCACATCGCACCCGACGCCGCCACCCTCGAGTCCGCGTCGACCACCGCGAACGCGTCGGCGGTCGCGGGCGCCGTCGACCAGAAGGACGACGTCGTCCCGCCGGAGCACGTCGTCGGCGGCCCCGCCGAGCCCGACCACTTCGCCGCCGGCCACGGTCGGCAGTACACCGACATCGTCGCCGCGATCCGCGAGGGCCGCGAGCCCGGCGTGACCGTCGACGCGGCCCTCGTGTCGCTCGCCACCGTCCGCGGGCTCTACGTCAGCGCGACGCTCGGGCAGCCCGTCCGGATCGACGACGTGATCGACGGGAAGTACGACGACGTGGTGCCCGGGGTGGGCGCTGCAGCAACGTCCGACACCGCGACCGAAGGAGCCACCCGATGAAGTTCTCCGTGTTCACCGCGTCCACCCCCGACTGGTCCCCGTCGCAGGCCGCTTCGACGCTGGCCGAGCAGGGCTGGGACGGCGTCGAGTGGCGCATCGTCGACGACCGCCCCGCGGACGGCACCGTCGTGCCCGCCGGTCGCTCGTTCTGGGCCGGCAACGCCTCGACGTGGCAGTTCACCGGCATCCAGGACCAGGTCGGCGAGATCGCCCGGATCACCGACGCCGCCGGCCTCGAGTACTCCGGCATCGGCGGGTACCAGCAGGCGTCGGACCACGAGGGTGTCGAGACGATGCTCCGCGTCACGAGCGAGCTCGGCGCCCGGCAGGTGCGGGTCTCGATGCCGGTGTACCGGCAGGAGAAGGAACGCACCGGCGAGACGTACGGGCAGATCTTCGACCGCACCCGCGCCGACCTCGAGTGGGCGGTGACCCGGGCGACCGAGCTCGGCGTCAAGGCGCTCGTCGAGCTCCACCACATGACCATCACCCCCTCGGCCTCGGCGGCGCTGCGACTCGTCGACGGCCTCGACCCGGAGCACGTCGGGGTCATCCACGACCTCGGCAACCTGGTCATCGAGGGGTACGAGGACCACCTCGCCGCCTTCGAGCTCCTCGGCCCCTACCTCGCCCACGCCCACGTGAAGAACGCACGCTGGGTCGACACCGGCGACACCCGGGCCGACGGCAGCACGATCTGGCAGCACGAGTGGGCACCGTTGCGCACCGGCCAGGCGTCCGTCTCCGAGTACCTCGACGCCCTCCGCCAGGTCGGCTACGACGGCTGGGTCACCATCGAGGACTTCTCCACCGACCTGCCGCTCGAGGCCCGCACCGCCGACAACCTGGCGTACCTGCGGTCCCTCGTGCCGGTGTCGGCATGACCGACCGCCGACCGGGCATCGTCCACCTGGGGGCGGGTGCGTTCGCGCGCGCCCACCTCGCCTGGTACACGGCCCACACCACGGGGGAGCCGTGGGGCATCACCGCCTTCACCGGCCGCTCGCCCGCCGCGGCCGACGCGTTGGCCGCGCAGGACTGCCGGTACACGCTGGTCACCCGCGCCGCGTCCGGCGACGACGCCGAGGTGGTCGACACGATCGTGGCCGCCCACGCGGGCAGCGACGACACGGCCTGGAGGCACGTGGTCGCGTCGCCGGCGACGACCATCGTCACGCTGACGGTCACCGAGCAGGGCTACCGGTCCGGGTCCGATGTCCCGGCCCGGTTGGTCGCGGGGCTCGACGCCCGTCGGACGGCCGGCGGCGGGCGCATCGCACTGGTCAGCCTCGACAACCTGACGCACAACGGCGCGGTGCTGCGCGAGGCCGTGCTGGGTGCCACCACGGACCCCGACCTGTGCGCGTGGATCGAGGCGAACGTCGCGTTCCCGTCGTCGATGGTGGACCGGATCACCCCCGCGACCACCGACGCCGACGTCGCGGGCCTCGCCGCCCTGCCGGGAGCGCTCGCCGGGGACCGGGTGCCGGTGGTCACCGAGCCGTTCGCGGAGTGGGTGCTCGAGGACCGCTTCGACGGCATCGACCGGCCCGCGTGGGAGACCGCCGGCGTGCGCATCGTCGACGACGTCACCCCGTACGAGCAGCGGAAGCTCTGGCTGCTGAACGGCTCGCACTCGCTGCTCGCGTACCTCGGGCTCCAGCGCGGGCACGAGACCGTCGCCGCGGCGATGGACGACCCGGTGTGCCGGGCCGCCGTCGAGCAGCTGTGGGACGAGGCCGCCCGCGAACTGCCGCTGCCCGCCGACGAGGTCGCCGCCGCCCGCGCCGCCCTGGTGGACCGGTTCGCGAACCCCCGCATCCGGCACACCCTGCGGCAGATCGCCTCCGGCGGGTCGCAGAAGCTGCCCGTCCGGGTCGTCGACGTCGTGCGGCACCGGCTCGAGCGCGACCCGTCCGCGGGCATCGGGCCCGGCGCCGCGACGGCGATCGCAGCGTGGTGGCTCCACGTCACGACGCAGCCGGACCTCGTGGACGACGACGGAGCCCCCGGGGCAGACTCGGACGTGCACGACGTGCTGCGCGGCATCGCCCCCGACCTCGACACCACCGCCGTGGTCGACGCGATCACGGCGGCGGCCGACGACATCCGGGCGGCGAGCACCGCCGCACGCACCACCAGCAGCACCGACGAAGGAGTCCACGCATGACCGACACCACCACGAACCCCGCGGCCCCGGTGCCGGACGCCGCCGACACCGGCGCGGCGACCGGGCAGACCTCCGGGCGTCCGGACACGTGGGCGTCGGCCGACCGCGGCCAGCTCATCGAGCGCGCCGAGGTCATCGTCACCAGCCCGAACCGGAACTTCGTGACGCTGAAGATCACGACCGCCGACGGCGTCACCGGCCTCGGCGACGCGACGTTGAACGGCCGCGAGCTCGGCGTCGCCGCCTACCTGTCCGAGCACGTCGTGCCGCTGCTGATCGGCCGCGACGCCAGCCGCATCGAGGACGCCTGGCAGTTCCTCTACCGCTCGTCGTACTGGCGCCGCGGCCCCGTCACGATGGCCGCCATCGCATCCGTCGACATGGCGCTCTGGGACATCAAGGCCAAGGTCGCCGGCATGCCGCTGTACCAGCTGCTCGGCGGGGCCTCGCGCACCGGGCTGATGGCGTACGGGCACGCCTCGGGCAAGGAACTCCCCGAACTGTTCGACTCGATCCGCGAACACCAGGAGGAGGGCTACCGCTCGATCCGCGTGCAGACCGGCGTCCCGGGCCTCGAGAGCATCTACGGCATCGCCTCGAACAAGACCACCGAGGGCAACGAGGGCGTCCGGTACGACTTCGAGCCGGCGCAGCGCGGCGCCTTCCCCGCCATGGAGGACTGGGACACCCGCGCCTACCTGCGCCACGTGCCCACCGTGTTCGAAGCCGTGCGCAACGAGTTCGGACCCGAACTGCCGCTGCTGCACGACGGCCACCACCGGATGACCCCGCTGCAGGCCGCGAAGCTCGGCAAGTCGCTCGAGCCGTACGACCTGTTCTGGCTCGAGGACTGCACCCCGGCCGAGAACCAGGAAGCCCTGAAGCTCGTCCGGCAGCACACCACCACACCGCTCGCGATCGGCGAGGTCTTCAACACCATCTGGGACTTCAAGGACATCATCCGCGACCAGCTCATCGACTACGTCCGCGGGGCCGTCACGCACATGGGAGGCATCTCCCCGCTCAGGAAGACGATGGACTACGCCGCGATGTACCAGATCAAGTCCGGGTTCCACGGGCCGACCGACATCTCGCCCGTCGGCCTCGCCGCGCAGATGCACCTCGGGATGGCGATCCACAACTTCGGCATCCAGGAGTACATGCAGCACGGGCCGCAGACGAACCAGGTGTTCCAGCAGACCTTCACCTTCACGGACGGCTACCTGCACCCCGGTGACGAGCCCGGCCTCGGGGTCAGCCTCGACGTCGACGAGGCCGGCAAGTACCCGTACGAGCAGGCCTACCTGCCGTTCAACCGCCTGGCCGACGGCACCGTCCACGACTGGTAGCGGGCAAGCTGGGGGCATGGAGTTCGCGGACGTCGCCAGGGAGCTGCTGCTCGTCGCGCCGGGGGACTTCGTCGCCGAGCGCACGGCCCGCCAGCGCGCGGTGCGGAAGGACGACCGCGACCTGGCGGCGGCGATCGGGAAGCTCCGGAAGCCCGCACCGGCAGCGTGGGTCGTGGACCTGCTCGCGCACGACGGCGCCCTCGACGACGCGGTCGACCTCGGGCCAGCCCTCCGCAAGGCCCAGGCCGACGCCGACCCCCGCGAGATCCGGACGCTCCGACAGCAACGCTCCGAGGTGATCGAGGCCCTGGCGCAGGCCGGGGCCGACCTCGCCTCGGACGCCGGACACCCCGCGACGTCGGCCGTGCTCGACCAGGTGCGCGCGACGATCGAGGCCGCGATGGCCGACCCCCACGCCGGAGCCGCCGTGCGCTCGGGGCTGCTCGTGACGCCGTTGGAGAGCGTGGGGTTCGACGCGGTCGACCTGGACGGGGCGCTCGCGGACCCGGACGCGGTGCCGGACGCCTGGTCCGGCAGCGATGCCCCACCCATCCCGATCACCCGGGCGAGGGGCGCGCGGAAGGCGAGCCGTGCCTCCCGGTCGACGGAGACCGCACCACCGGACCGACCGGAGCCGGACGCCGAGCCGGAGCCGGAGCGTGACCCGGCCGCCGACCGGAAGGCCGCGCGCCAGGCGGAGACCGCCGCCCGGAGCGAGTCGCGGGACGCCGATGCGGCGCTCGACGCCGCGGAGGCGGACCTCGAGGCGGCCGAGGAACGCCGGGCCGACCTGCACCGCGAACTCGACCGGGCGGCCGCGGAGACCGAGGCCCTCGAACGTGCTCGTGACGCAGCCGAGGCTGCGAGCAACGACGCCCGCGAGCTGCTGGCGGCCGCGCAGGAGCACCGGCGCAGCCTCGGTCGCTGACTCCAGTACGCCGGGAACGCCCTCCGCGCACGCTCCACTGCCCGGATCGTTACACAACAGTTGTCGTCCTTGACGAGAGGCGTTGGAGCGGTCTAATCTCGGGCACCATGCTTCGGGCCGGCGATGGTCCGCCGGGAGCCGTCTCCGCATCAGCACGGGGCGCCCCGGGTACAGGACTCGCATCATCGCCGACGCCCCGATCGCCCGCAGCCACTGCGCGGGTGGTCGGGAGCGTGGCGCGCGGCGCACCCCGGAGACATGCCGCGATGCCGGGTCGAGCACTCCGGGGCCCCTCCACGAGAGACGACACATGTCGGAACCCCGCACCGAACGCACCACGACCCTGACCCCGCCGAACCGCGTCGCGACCGCACCACCTGGCTCCACGCCACCGGCACCTGCCGTCGGGCGCGAGGGCCTCGTCGCCCGCCTCGGCATCCCGCACCCACTGCGGTGGGGCTTCCTCGGCGTCCTCGTCTTCATGACGGGCGACGGCATCGAGTCGAACTTCATCGCGCCGCACATCGCCGCGGCGCTCGGCTCCGGCGGCACGGACACTGCAGCGATGGTCATCGGCATCTACGGCGTCGCCGTCCTGTTGGCCTCGTACTTCGCCGGTGTGCTCTCCGAGCTGTGGGGGCCCCGCCGCGTCATGACGATCGGCGCCGTCCTGTGGGTGGTGTTCCAGGTCGCGTTCCTCGCGGCGCTGCCCACCGGGTCGGTCGGTCTCATCGCCCTGACGTACTTCCTGCGCGGACTCGGGTTCCCGCTGTTCGCCTTCTCGTTCCTCTGCTGGGTGAACCACACCGTCGCACGTGAGCGGAACGCCACCGCCGTCGGCTGGTTCTACGTCGTCTTCACCGGTGGCCTGCCGACGCTCGGCTCGCTCATCGCGATCGGCAGCATCCCCGCGTTCGGCGGCGGCCACACGGGGGAGACGTGGTCGATGGCCCTGTCGCTCGTGCTGGTCGCGGCCGGCTGGGTGATCGTCCGGTTCGGTGTCCACGAGCAGACCGGACTCGGCCGCATCGCCCCGCGCTCGCACTCCGCCGCACGGGTCATCGCCAGCGGCATCGAGGTCTGCATCACGCGCCCCAAGGTCCTGCTCGCCGTCCTGATCCGGCTCGTCAACACGGCGCCCGAGTTCGGCATGTTCGTGATCATGCCGGCGGTCATCGGCACCGAGCTCGGGTGGGGGCAGTCGAAGTGGCTGACGATGACGGTGATCGTCTACGCCGGCAACATCCTGTTCAACGCCTTCTTCGGCGCCCTCGGTGACCGCATCGGCTGGATCCGCACCGTCAAGTGGTTCGGCATCGGCGCCTCGGCCATCGGGCTGCTGGCCTGGTGGTACGTCCCGCACCTGGTGCCCGCCGGTTCCGAGTGGGGCTTCTGGCTCGCCACCGCCGCGGGGACGGTCTTCGGCATCATGCTCGCCGGGTTCACGCCGATGGGTGCGATCGTCCCCGCCTTCGCCGGCGAGGAGCGCCGCGGCGCCGCGATGGCCATGTACGCGACGGCGGCCGGCGGTGCGACCTTCCTCGGCAACGCCGTGGTCAGCGCCGTCCTGCCGTGGGGCGGGCCCGGTGGGGTGGTCTGGACGTTCGTCGGCCTCTACGTCCTCGCCTTCGTGGTGCTCTCGTTCCTCAGAGTGCCGAAGGAAGCGGTGGCCGCCGGGCACTGAGGCACGACACGCCCGGCGGGTGCTGGTAGAGTCGGTGATTGACTTCGGCGAGGGCCGCGACAGCGGCCGTGATCGACGCGGTGGGAGACCCGGCCCAGCAGGGAACGTTCCTCACGCGTGCACGCGTTCGAGTTGCAACACCACAGACCCCCACGATGCCGGACCGCCGGTGTCGACCCCCGAGACCAGGAGGCACCATGGCCGACTACACGAAGCTCGCAGCGGACGTCCGCACCAAGTTCGGCAAGGGTGCAGCGCGCAAGCTCCGCGCCGCCGACAAGATCCCCGCGGTCGTCTACGGCCACGGCACCGAGCCGAAGCACATCTCGCTGCCCGGTCACGAGACCATGCTGCTCGTCCGTACCGCCAACGCGGTCGTCGACCTCGACATCGAGGGTGCGGCCCAGCTCGCCCTCGTCAAGGACGTCCAGCGTGACCCGGTGCGCCAGATCATCGAGCACATCGACCTCGTGGTCCTGCGCCGCGGCGAGAAGGTCACGGTCGACGTGCCCGTCGTCATCGAGGGCGAGTCCTTCTCCGGCACGATCCACGTGCAGGACCTGAACACCGTCTCCCTGCTGGTCCTCGCGACCGACATCCCGGAGCACGTCGTCGTCGATGTCGAGGGCCTCGAGGACGGCAAGCAGATCGTCGCGTCCGAGCTGACCCTCCCCGAGGGTGCCGAGCTCGAGACCGACCCCGAGGCACTCGTCGTGCAGATCGTCACCCCGCGTGGCACCGCCGACGACGACGCTGCGGACGAGGCCTCGGCCGAGGCCGGCGCCGAAGCCGGTGCCGAGGGCGGCTCCGAGCCCGTTTCCGAGTAACACCCCTTCGAAGGCATCTGGTCGACGCTGTGGCGGATCGAACACTGGTCGTGGTCGGACTCGGGAACCCCGGGCCCGACTACGCCGGCAACCGCCACAACGTCGGCCGGATGGTCCTCGACGAACTCGCGTCCCGCATGGGCGCGACGTTCAAGAAGCACAAGACGCCGAACCAGGTCGCCGAAGGGCGCCTGGTGCCCGGCGGCCCGCGGTTCGTGCTGGCGAAGCCCGGTTCGTTCATGAACACGTCGGGCGGCCCGGTGTCGTCGGTGCTCGGGTTCTACAGCGCCACCCCGGCCGATCTGGTCGTCGTGCACGACGAGCTCGACCTGCCGTTCGACACCGTCCGGCTCAAGGGCAGCGGTGGGCACGGCGGCCACAACGGCCTCCGCGACATCATCAAGGCGACCGGTACGAACGAGTTCTCGCGCGTGCGGGTCGGCATCGGTCGTCCGCCCGGCCGTCAGGACCCGGCCGACTACGTGCTGCGTGACTTCTCCGCAGCCGAGAAGAAGTCGCTCCCGATCCTGCTGGCCGACGCCGCGGACGCGGTCGAGGCGATCGCCGAGCTCGGGCTCGTCGCCGCGCAGCAGCGCGTGCACGCGCCGTCCTGACGGCACCGGCCGATCCCGGCCGTGTTCGCCCGTCGCGCACCACGCGGGCGGTGTCGGTGGGGGCCGGTACCATCTCCTGAGTGACGATCTCGGGCATCATCCCTGCGCTCTCGCGCGCCTCCGCGTTCGATCGCGTGCTCCGCGCCGCGCCTCGTGACGCCGACTTCTCGGTCGTCGACGGCCTGCGGGTCCCGCTGCTCGGGGCGCTGGTCGCCGAACGGAACGGCCCGCAGTGCGTGCTCGTCATCACGGCGACCGGGCGTGAGGCCGAAGCCGTCCGCGACGCCCTCGGCAGTTACGTCCCCGACGCCGACGTCCTCGAGTTCCCGGCGTGGGAGACCCTGCCGCACGAACGCCTCAGCCCGAGTGCGCAGACCGTCGGGACCCGGATCGCGACCCTGCGCCGACTCGCGTCGTGGTCCGCCGCCGACGTCGCCGACCGCCGCACCACCATCGTCGTGGCGAGCGTCCGTGCCGCCCTGCAGCCGATCGCGGCCAACCTGACCTCGCTCGCCCCCGTCCTGCTCCGGACCGACTCGCGCGGCAACGACCTGGCCGCGATCGCCGCGAAGCTCGTCGACATGGCGTACGCCCGGGTCGACCTCGTCACCCGGCGCGGTGAGTTCGCGGTGCGCGGCGGCATCCTCGACGTCTTCCCGCCCACGGCCGACCACCCCGTCCGCGTCGACTTCTTCGGCGACGAGATCGAGGCGATCAAGGCGTTCTCGGTCGCCGACCAGCGCACCACCGAGGACGACCTCGGCTCGGTCGAGCTCACCGCCTCGCGCGAACTCCTGCTCAGCGACGACGTCCGGCAGCGGGCGCGCGAGATGCTCCACGAGTTCCCCAACCTGTCGCAGATGTTGGCGAAGATCGCCGAGGGGATCCCGGTCGAGGGCATGGAGTCCCTCGCCCCGGCGCTCGTGCAGGACCTCGTGCCGATGACGTCGTACCTGCCCGAGACCGCCACCATCGCGGTGTTCTCGCCCGAGCGGGTGAACGGCCGCGCGAACAGCCTGGCCGAGACGAACACCGAGTTCCTGCAGGCCGCCTGGAGCGCCGCGGTCGCCGGGGCGCAGGCACCCATCGACCTCGACGCCGGCAACTTCCTGACGGTGCAGCAGCTCAAGAACACCCGTGGGCAGCGCACCTGGTGGACGGTGTCGCCGTTCGACTCCGGGCTCGACGAAGGCGACACCGCGCGCGTGCTCACCGACGCCGAGGCGGCAGCCGAGGCGGGGGAGTACATCCGCGTCCGCGCCGAGGCGGTGCCGAGCTTCGCGGGCAGTGCCGACGGCGCGATCGCGCACGTCAAGGCGCTCACCGATGACGGGTGGGCGGTCGTGGTGACCGCCCAGGGCCAGGGGCTGGTCGAACGGGCGGTGCAGGTCCTCGCCGACGCCGGGGTCGCAGCCCGCGCCGAAGCCCTGCCCGCGCCTCCCGAGCCGGGTGTCGCCATCGTCACGACCGCCACCGTCGAGCACGGCTTCGCCATCCCGGATCCGCGCATCGTGGTCCTCAGCGAGGCGGAGTTCTACGGTCGGAGCGTCCAGCAGGGCGCGCGCACCGTCAAGAAGCTGGCGAGCCGCCGCAAGAACGTGGTCGACCCGCTGCAGCTCAAGCCGGGCGACGTGGTCGTGCACGCGACGCACGGCATCGGCAAGTTCGTCGAGCTCGTCAGCCGCGAGGTCTCCAGCGGCGGCCGCAACGCGGTGAAGACGCAGCGCGAGTACCTCGTGCTCGAGTACGCGCCGTCGAAGCGGAACTACCCGGGCGACAAGCTCTTCGTGCCGACCGACCAGCTCGATCAGCTGTCGCGGTACGTCGGCGGCGAGTCCCCGAGCCTGTCGAAGATGGGTGGCTCGGACTGGTCCGCCGCCAAGTCGAAGGCCCGCAAGGCCGTCCGCGACATCGCGGTCGACCTGGTCAAGCTGTACTCGGCGCGGATGGCGTCGAAGGGGCACGCGTTCGGGCCGGACACCCCGTGGCAGCGCGAGCTGGAAGAGGCCTTCCCGTTCGCCGAGACCGCCGACCAGCTCACCACCATCGACGAGATCAAGCGGGACATGGAGCGGCCGATCCCGATGGACCGCCTGCTCTCCGGCGACGTCGGCTACGGCAAGACCGAGGTCGCGATCCGCGCCGCGTTCAAGGCGGTGCAGGACGGCAAGCAGGTCGTCATGCTCGTGCCGACGACGCTGCTCGTCCGCCAGCACATGGAGACGTTCCAGGAGCGCTTCGCCGGGTTCCCCGTGCACCTGCGCGCCCTGAGCCGGTTCCAGTCCGAGAAGGAGTCCAAGGAGACCATCGCCGGGCTCGCCGACGGGACCGTCGACATCGTCATCGCGACCCACCGGATCCTGTCGCAGGGCATCACCTTCAAGGACGTCGGCCTCGTCATCATCGACGAGGAACAGCGGTTCGGCGTCGAGCACAAGGACCAGCTCAAGAAGTTCAAGACGAACGTCGACGTCCTGGCCATGTCGGCGACCCCGATCCCGCGGTCGCTCGAGATGGCCGTCACCGGCATCCGCGAGATGTCGACCCTGGCCACCCCACCAGAGGACCGCCACCCCATCCTGACCTTCGTCGGGCCGCAGTCGGACCTGCAGGTGGCCGCCGCGATCCGCCGCGAACTCCTGCGCGAGGGCCAGGTGTTCTACGTGCACAACCGCGTGAAGGACATCCAGGGCGTCGCCGCGCACCTGGCCGAGATCGTGCCGGACGCCCGCATCGCCGTGGCGCACGGGCAGATGTCCGAGAGCACCCTCGAGCAGGTCATGGTCGACTTCTGGGAGCGTCGGTTCGACGTCCTCGTGTCGACGACGATCATCGAGACCGGGCTCGACATCGCGAACGCGAACACGCTCATCATCGACAAGGCCGACAAGTACGGGCTGTCCCAGCTCCACCAGCTGCGCGGTCGTGTCGGCCGTGGGCGGGAGCGCGGGTACGCGTACTTCCTGTACGACTCCGAGAAGCCCCTGTCCGAGACCGCGCAGGACCGCCTCGAGACGATCGCGGCGAACAACGAGCTCGGCGCGGGCATGCAGGTCGCCATGAAGGACCTCGAGATCCGTGGTGCCGGCAACCTGCTCGGTGGCGAGCAGTCCGGGCACATCGCGGGCGTCGGGTTCGACCTGTACCTCCGGATGATCGGCGAGGCGGTCTCGCAGTTCCGCGGCGACGTGGCCGAGGGGCAGACCGAGCTGCGGCTCGAGATCCCGGTCGACGCGCACATCCCCGAGGACTACGTCGAGTCCGAGCGGCTCCGGCTCGAGGCGTACCAGAAGCTGTCCGCGGCCTCGGCCCCGACGGCGCAGCAGGACGCCATCGACATGGTGCTCGACGAGCTCACCGACCGGTACGGGCAGCCACCGCAGGCCGTGCAGACGCTGGTCGAGGTCTCCAGGCTCCGTCGCATGGCGCAGCAGGTCGGCCTGTCCGACGTGGTCGTCATGGGGTCGAACCTGCGCGTCGCGGGCAAGGAGCTCGCCGACTCGTCGCAGGTGCGGCTCAAGCGGATGTTCCCGGGCGCGAAGTGGTTCCCGCAGCAGAACGCGGCGAGCATCCCGATGCCGCGTCCGCACGACCAGGCGCTGCCGGACGACGCCCTGATCCGGTGGGTCGAGAGCATCCTGACCGCGGTCTACGGCGCGACGACGCCGGCGGAGGCGCCGGCCGCGTAGGGGGCGGCGATCTTCGACCCGGAACGACGTTCTCGATGTCGTACGACAACGAGAACGTCGTTCCGGGTCGAACCGCGCCAGGGCCCGCGGCCCGCTACTCGGTGTCCTCGGCCTCGGACAGCTCGCGGCGCGCGCGGTACGCCCGCGCCCGCAGCGTGACGACGACCGCCGACGCGACGATGGCGATGCCGGACCCGACGAGCACGGCGAGGACGCCCTCGTCGAGGACCTCCTCGTTGCGGGCGAACGCCAGCTCGTTCATGAGCAGGGAGACCGTGAACCCGATCCCGCCGAGCACCCCGACGGTGATGATCGAGAAGAAGGACAACGAGGACCGCCCCGGTGACCGGAAGAGCCGCGTGGCGACGACGCCGAACAGCGTGATGCCGATGACCTTGCCGACCGGCAGCGCGATGACGACCGCCCAGAACGTGGGGGACAGTTCGCTGATGCCGACCGAGGGGATGACGACCGCGGCCGAGACGAACGCGAACACCGGCAGCACGATCGCGTTCGACCACGGCTCGACGTGCTCGTGCAGGGTGTGGCCCGGTCGGCGGGGCAGCACGAGGCCGAGCGCGACGCCGGCGATGGTGGCGTGCACGCCGGAGTGGTAGACGAGCCACCAGGTGACGAGTCCGACCAGGACCATCGCCACGATCAGGAGTGTCTGGCCACTGCGCCCCGGTCGGAGCATCCGGCCGAGCACCCAGAACACGGCCAGTGCGACGACCGCACCGCCGAGGGCCGCGAAGTCGGTGTCGTGCGCGAACACGACGGCGATGATGATGATCGCGATGAGGTCGTCGAGCACCGCGAGTGCGAGCAGGAACACGCGGATGCCGCTCGGCAGCCCACGACCGAACATCGCCAGGACACCGAGGGCGAACGCGATGTCCGTCGCCGTCGGGATCGGCCAGCCGTGCGTGTACGGGGTACCCGCGGTCACCAGCAGGAACACCCCGGCCGGGACGAGCACGCCGCCGACCGCCGCGATGGCCGGCACGATCGCGGTCTTCGGGTTCGACAGCTCACCGTCGACGAGCTCCTGCTTCAGCTCGATCGCGACGAGCAGGAAGAAGACCGCGAGCAGGCCGTCGCTGACCCAGTGCGCGATCGACAGGTCGAGGCCGACGGCGCCCAGCGGCGGGTGCGCGTCGAGCAGGCGTTCGAGGCCGGGGCCGACGGGCGAGTTCGCGACGACCAGGCCGAGCACGGCGGCGGTCAGGAGCGCGATGGCGCTGAAGCGGGGGGAGCGGACGAGGGACGACATGGATCTCCGTCTCGAGGGGTCGGGTGAGTGTCCGTCGACCAGACTTCCCGACACACCACGACCAGCATACGTGGGTGAGACGATGGCGCGATGACCGCCGTACCGGACCTCGTCACCGTCGTCGACCGCCTGCTCGCCGAGGACGGGGGCTGCGTCTGGAACCGTGCGCAGACCCACGCCACGCTCGCGCGGTACGCGGTCGAGGAGTCCTACGAACTGGTCGACGCCATCGACGACGGCGACCCCGACGACGTCCGCGAGGAGCTCGGCGACGTCCTGTACCAGGTCGTCCTGCACGCCGGGATCGCCGAACGCGCGGGGGAGTTCACCCTCGAGGACGTCGCCGCCGGGGTCCGCGACAAGATGGTCCGTCGGCACCCGCACGTGTTCGGCGACGAGACCGCGGACACCGTCGACGACGTCGTCCGGGTGTGGCGCGCGGCGAAGGCGGCCGAGAAGTCGGCCCGGACGAGTGTGCTGGACGGGGTCCCGCGCGCGATGCCGCCGCTGGAACGGGCCGTCAAGCTGCTGGAGCGCCTGGACGAGCACGGTGCGGCCGTCGCGGCCGTCGCGTCCGTCGTGGCCGCCGACCGGGAGGCCCGTGACCCGTCCGCCACGGCCGCTGCGGCATCCGGAACGGAGACCGCTCGGGCATCGGTCGGGTCCCCGGCGCCGGCCGACGGTGCGGGGGTGGTGGACCCGGCGTGGGGGATCGCGATGCTGGAAGAAGTCGCCGGAGCGGTGCGGGACGGGATCGACCCGGTCGCGAGTCTCCGCGCCGCGGTCGCTGCGCTCGAGGACGCCGGCCGCGCCGCGGAGTGAGGGTGCGGGGAGCCGCAGCGTGCGTGCGCGGGAGCCGCAGCGTGCGCGCACCCGAAAAGAGAAGGGCGCCCTCCTAACCCGAAAAAGGAGGGCGCCCGTGAGCGGGTGGGCACACCCCCAGGGAGAGATGTGCACGCAGAACCCGCTCGAGTCGCGGGGCACACTGCAGCACGGTGCCCACGCGATCGGTCCGGAGAGTGGATCAGGCACGCTCCGAACCGAGGCACTGAATGCAGTATGCCAGTAGAACGCATGCCGCGCAACCCGGTGATGCGCATCTGCCAGACTTGACCGCATGGCGACGACCGTGACGGCACCCCGTGGCATGCGTGACTTCCTCCCCGCGGACAAGGCCCGACGCGAGCACGTGCTCGGTGTCGTCCGCGACGTCTACTCCCGGTACGGGTTCGACGAGATCGAGACCCCGGTGGTCGAGGACGCCGCGCGCCTGCACTCCGGGCTCGGCGGTGACAACGAGAAGCTGGCGTTCGCGGTCATGAAGCGCGGGCTCAGCACCGAGGACCTGCAGGCGGCCCAGGCCCCGCTCGACCTCGCCGACCTCGGGCTCCGCTTCGACCTGACCGTGCCGCTCGCCCGGTTCTACGCCTCGCACCGTGCCGAGCTGCCGTCGGTGTTCCGATCGGTGCAGATCGCGCCGGTCTGGCGCGCCGAGCGTCCGCAGAAGGGGCGCTACCGCCAGTTCGTGCAGTGCGACATCGACATCCTCGGGGAGCCCGGACAGCTGGCCGAGATCGAGCTCATCCGCGCCACGACCGCCGCCCTCGACGCACTCGGCGTGACCGGCACCACGATCCGCATCAACGACCGGCGGATCCTGCTGACCTTGCTGGCGTCGTGGGGCATCGCCGACCCGGCTGCCGCCGACCGCGCGCTCATCACGATCGACAAGCTCGACAAGATCGGCCCGGACGGCGTCGCCGCCGAACTCCGCAGCACCGTCGGGCAGGAGCTGCCGGGGCTCGAGGACACGATCCGCGCGCTCGAGGCCGCGGACTGGACCTCGGTCGAGGGCGCCGCGTGGCTCGACTCCGAGGCGTTCGCCGACCTGTTGCGCCTGCGCGAGGCCCTGCCCGGGGTCGACCTCCGCTTCGACCCGACGCTCGTGCGCGGGATGGGCTACTACACCGGCACGATCTTCGAGGTCGCGCACCCCGACTTCGGCTACAGCCTGGGCGGTGGCGGTCGGTACGACGGCATGATCGGCCGCTTCCTCGGCCAGGACGTCCCCGCAGTCGGCTTCTCGCTGGGCTTCGAGCGCCTGGTCGACCTCGTGACACTCCCGGAGTCCGCGGAGTCCGACGCCGTGGTGCTCGTCTACGACAAGGACGTCGACCCCGTGCGGCTCGCGGCCCTGAAGACCGAGGCGCTCGGGTCGCACCGACGCGTACGGCTCGAACGGCGCACCAAGAACACGAAGAACCTGCTCGCCGGTCTGGCCGCACAGGGGTTCTCCGCCTTCGCCACCGTCGGCGCCGACACGACGTCGCTCGAGGGTGTGGAGTTCCGCCCGCTCGACTGAGTCGTCCACACCGGGCGTCACGGTCGACGTCGTGTTCACCTCGGCTCGCTAGGATCGGTCCCGCAAACACCACAACCAATGTGTAGGGAGTACCCCGTGGCCCTGATCGATGCCGTAGGCGCACGCGAAGTCCTCGATTCCCGAGGCAACCCGACGGTCGAGGTCGAGGTCCTCCTCGACGACGGCGTCGTGTCCCGCGCGCTCGTCCCCTCCGGTGCTTCCACCGGCGCGTTCGAGGCGTACGAACTCCGCGACGGCGATGCCTCGCGCTACGGCGGCAAGGGCGTGCTCAAGGCCGTCGACGCCGTCCTCGACGAGATCGGCCCGGCGCTCGAGGGCTTCGACGCCACCGACCAGCGCCTCGTCGACGCCGCGCTCATCGAGCTCGACGGAACCGAGAACAAGTCCCGCCTCGGCGCGAACTCGATCCTCGGTGCCTCGCTCGCCGTGGCCCGTGCCGCTGCCGACTCGGCCGACCTGCCGCTGTTCCGCTACCTCGGCGGCCCGAACGCGCACACGCTGCCCGTCCCGCTGATGAACGTCGTCAACGGTGGTGCCCACGCGGACACCAACGTCGACATCCAGGAGTTCTTCCTCGTGCCCTACGGCGCCGAGTCGTTCTCCGAAGCGCTCCGGTGGGGCGTCGAGACCTACCACGCCCTCAAGGGCGAGCTGAAGAAGCAGGGCCTCGCGACCGGCCTCGGCGACGAGGGCGGCTTCGCGCCGGAGCTCGCATCGAACCGTGCAGCGCTCGACTTCCTGCTGACCGCGATCGAGAAGGCCGGCTACACCCCGGGCAAGGACATCGCCGTCGGCCTCGACGTCGCGTCCACCGAGTTCTTCCACGACGGCAAGTACTCGTTCGAGGGCAAGCAGCTCTCGAGCCAGGAGTTCACCGCGTACTTCGCCGACCTCGTCGCGAACTACCCGCTCGTCACCATCGAGGACCCGCTGGCCGAGGACGACTGGGAGGGCTGGTCGCACCTGACCGCCGAGCTCGGCGACAAGGTCCAGATCGTCGGCGACGACCTGTTCGTCACCAACCCGAAGCGCCTGCAGCGGGGCATCGACGAGAAGGCCGCGAACTCGATCCTGGTGAAGGTCAACCAGATCGGCACGCTCACCGAGACCCTCGACGCGGTGTCGCTCGCGCACCGCCACGGCCTCACCTCGATCCTGTCGCACCGCTCGGGTGAGACCGAGGACACCACGATCGCGGACATCGCGGTCGCGGTCGACGGTGGTCAGATCAAGACCGGCGCACCGGCCCGTTCGGACCGCGTCGCCAAGTACAACCAGCTCCTCCGCATCGAGGAAGAGCTCGGCGACGCCGCGGTGTACGCCGGTCGCTCGGCCTTCCCGCGCGCCGCGTCGCTGTAGCCAGCCGCTCAGCAGTCCCTGCACCACCGAGACGCCGTCCTCCTCTGAGAGGACGGCGTCTCGTCGTGTGTGGACGTCGGCGAGACGCTGAGAGGGCGCCGAACGGCCGCGTGCCGAGCGCGCCCACCACGTCGGTCGGGTTATCGTCGGATCGTGCCCAGCCAGAAGCCCCGCGTCCGCCGCGTCCCCGTGGCGATGCCCGACGGCAGCACGTCGGCGCAGCCCTGGTACCGCTCGATCCACTTCTCCGGCTTCAGTCTGCTGATGCTCGCGATCATCGTGCTCTTCGTCGTGGTGCTCGCGCCGTCGCTCCGCACGCTCATCCAGCAGCAGGAGCAGATCGCCCAGCAGCAGCGCGAGGTGGCGAGCCAGAAGGCCGACGTCACGCAGAAGAAGAAGGACGTCGCCCGCTGGGACGACCCCGCCTACATCGAGGCGCAGGCACGCGACCGCCTGCTCTACGTGTACCCGGGCGAGGAGAGCTACCTCGTGATGGGCGCCGAGAACCGCACGACCGAGACCGTGCCGACGACGGATTCCGGTACGCCGGTCAGCACGAAGGTCCAGACGCCGAAGGTGGACTGGGTGCAGGCGATGCTCTCCTCGGTGCTGCAGTCCGGGCTCACCGACGAGACCGCGGCCGACCTGGTGGCCCCGGACGTCTCGGGCACCGGCGAGAGCAAGTAGCGCCCGGCACCCGTCCGGCACGACGGTGCGCGGGGCACCGGGTCTCCGGTAGGCTCACGTTCCCGTGACGACCCCTCCCTTCGACCCGCCCTCCGACCGCGACGTCCAGGTCGTGTCGGCGCAGCTCGGCCGACCGGCACGCGACGTCATCGGGATCGCGGCACGGTGCGTCTGTGGCAACCCCACGGTCGTCTCCACGAAGCCCCGACTGTCGAACGGCACCCCGTTCCCGACGTTCTACTACCTGTGCCACCCCGCGGCCACCGCCGCGGTCAGCACCCTCGAGGCCAACCAGGTGATGCCGGAGCTGGCAGCACTGCTCGAGGACGACACCACTGCGGCCGCGTACCTCGCGGCCCACGAGTCCTACCTGGCCGATCGCGAGTCGATCGAGCACGTCGACGAGATCGTCGGCATCAGCGCCGGTGGCATGCCCACCCGTGTGAAGTGCCTGCACGCCCTCGTCGGTCACGCCCTCGCCGCCGGACCCGGCGTCAACCCCATCGGCGACCTCGCGCTCGAGCGCGCGGACTGGTCGCCCTCCCGGTGTGAGTGCCGGGCGTATGATGACGGTGCAGACGCTGGAGTCGGGGCGGGTGGCGGCGAAGTCTGACTCGACTCCGAAACCCCCATCCAAGGAGATCATCCCCCGTGCCCAAGATCCTCGTCGTCGGCGGCGGTTACGCCGGTTTCTACACCGCATGGAAGCTCGAGAAGCACCTTCGCCAGGGCGAAGCCGAGGTCGTCATGGTGGACCCGCTGCCGTACATGACGTACCAGCCGTTCCTGCCCGAGGTCGCCGCCGGTTCGATCGAGCCGCGTCACGCGGTCGTCTCGCACCGCCGTCACCTCAAGAACACCCGCGTCGTCACCGCGAAGGTCACCAAGGTCGACCACGCGACGAAGACCGCCACGATCACCCCGGCCGAGGGCGAGGCGTGGGAGGAGTCCTACGACCAGATCGTCATGACCGCCGGCGCGGTGTCCCGCACGTTCCCGATCCCGGGCGTCGCGGACGAGGCCATCGGCCTCAAGACGATCGAGGAAGCCGCGGCGATCCGCGACAAGATCCTCACGAACTTCCACAAGGCGGCGAACCTTCCCGCCGGTCCCGAGCGTGACCGCCTGCTGACCGTCGTCGTCGTCGGTGGCGGCTTCGCCGGCATCGAGGTCTTCGCCGAGCTCCGCTCCTTCGTCACCGACCTGCTGAAGAGCTACCCGCAGCTGTCCTTCGACGAGACCCGCTTCCACCTGGTCGAGGCGATGGGCCGCATCATGCCCGAGGTCTCGCTCGAGACCTCGCACTGGGTGCTCAAGAACCTGGCGCAGCGCGGTGCGAACGTGCACCTCGAGACCCAGCTGGCCTCGGCCGTCGGTGGCGTCTGCGAGCTCAAGACGAGCGACGGCGCGATCGAGAAGATCGAGTCCGACCTCATCATCTGGACCGCCGGTGTCATGGCGAACCCGATGGTCAAGGGCACCGACTTCCCGCTCGAGCAGCGCGGGCGCATCCGCGTGCAGCCCGACCTGCGCGTCGTCGACGACAACGGCGTGATCGCGGACGCATGGGCCTGCGGTGACGTCGCGGCCGTGCCGGACCTCACCGGTGGTGGCGTCGGCGGCTTCTGCGTGCCGAACGCCCAGCACGCCGTCCGTCAGGCGAAGCAGCTCGCGAAGAACCTGGTCGCGACGATCCGCGGCGAGGCCACGACCGACTACAAGCACGAGAACCTCGGCGCCGTCGCGGGTCTCGGTCTCGGCATCGGTGTGTTCCAGTCCGGCAAGTTCGCCATGAAGGGCTTCCTGGCGTGGGGCGCGCACCGCGGCTACCACGGCATGGCGATGCCGTCGTGGGAGCGCAAGTGGCGCGTCATCGGCGACTGGGTCGGTGGCTTCTTCCTCGGTCGCGACATCGCGTCGCTCGACGACCGTGAGACCCCGCGCGCTGCGTTCGAGGCGTTCGCGTCCCGTCCGAAGCCCGCCGCCGAGGCACCCGCCGCCCCGGTCGAGGCCGCGAAGCCCACGACCGCTCCGGAGGAGGGCAAGCCCGCCGGTGCCGCCGGCCCGGCGTACGGCGAGCCCGCCGAGGACGTCTCGAACGAGGCCGAGCCCGTGAAGGCCCCGGCCGACGCCAAGTAGTCCCGGCAACAGCACGCCAGAGGCGGTCACCCTTCGGGGTGGCCGCCTCTCGTCGTCGAGGGCGTCGGTAGGCTGTTGCGGCCCGCCCCCGTGGCCCAATCGGTAGAGGCACGCGACTTAAAATCGCTGAGTTGTGGGTTCGAGTCCCACCGGGGGTACCACGCGACTCGCCCAGCGCGTCGCTGCCAGTACGATCGCCTGCGTGGTCGGACTCGGAAGCGCACTCGCGAACCTGCAGAACGCCCTCCGTCGGCCCGAGGCCCACGTCGAGGTCGTCGACGGCGAGACCGTCCCCGTCGGCATGCTCCTCGGCACGCTGGGTGCGCTGCTGCTCGATGCGGGCAGCTCCGTCACCGACGTCCGCTCGGCGCTCGAGAAGGCCCGCGACGCCGCTGGCGTCGGACCGACCCTGGCGATCGGGGTCCTGCCGGCGCTCGTGATGGTGAGCGAGGTCTCGACGGGCGCCGCCACCATCGTCAACGCCGAGGGCGTCGAACTGTCCTCCCGCCAGGCCGCACGCGCGAACCGGGTCGTGCTCGGGCTGGAGAGCGGTTCCATCGCCCTCGCCGAGATCCCCGCGCGGGTCCGGGCCATCCGCGCCGGTACCGTCCCGCCGCCCGCACTGCCCTGGATCCTCGGCAACGCGCTGACCTCCGCCGGGCTCGCCGTCGTCTTCCGGTGCCCGTGGTGGGCGATCCTGCTCGCGCTCCTGGTCGGTGCGCTCGTCGGCGTCATCGGCCTGCTGCTCCGCCGCTTCCGCGAGGCCGTCGCGATCATCCCGTTCCTGGCCGCCTTCGCGTCGACCGCCATCGTCGGGCTCGTCGCCGCCACCACCGGGTTCGAGCAGGTCCCGCTCTTCGCCGTGTGCGCGCCGGTGGCGGTCTTCGTCCCCGGCGCCCTCATCACCAACGCGCTGCTCGAGCTCACCGCGGCCGACATCGTCACCGGGTCCTCGCGGCTCGTCCAGGGGCTCATCATGCTCGGGTTCATGGCCGCGGGCATCGCCTCGGGCAGCGCACTGACCGGGCTGCACGTCGACCCGTCCTCGGCGGCGCTCGTCGGCGAGGTCGCCGGCGTCGGCACGGACCTGGCGGGGTGGGAGTCCGTCCCGTCCTACTGGGTGTCGTGGGTGGCCGTGGTGGTCCTGGCGGTCGGACTCGGCCTGGTGTTCCGGTCGGGCTGGCGGCTGACGCTCGTGTCGGTGGCGGTCATGGTCACCGCCTACGCCCTGGTGAGCGGGACGACGCCGGTGTGGGGGAGCGTCGTCGCGACGGGGGCGACGGCGGCCCTGCTGTTCGTCGCGACGCGGTTGCTCGAGCGGCTCGTGCCGGCGATCCCGGCGACGGTGTCGTTCTTCCCGGCGTTCCTGCTGCTCGTGCCGGGGACGGTCGGCCTGGTGGCGGTGGCGACGTTCGACCCCGAGTCCCTCGCGACACCCCTGGCGACCTTCGTCAGCCTGTGCATCGGGACCAAGATCGGCGGGCTGCTGCCGGGCCTGTTCGCCCGGAACGCGCCGAGCCGCGGGGTGGACGCGACCGCCTGACGGCCCGGAGGCGCGGGGCGGGGCCGCCACGGGCCTCCCGTCCGACGCCGCTCACCTGCAGAGCCCGCTACGGCTCGATCAGCCGGCCCGCCGCCTGGTCCTCCGCTGCCGTCGCCTTCGCGAGGTAGTGCACCTTCTTGCCCGTGGCGTTGTACGGCAGCTCGTCGACGAACCGGTACCGCCGCGGCCGCTTGTAGCGGGCGAGCCCGGGGTGCGAGCCCGTCCACTCCTCGAGTTCGGCAGCGGCGGCGTCGTCGTCGTCCGGAAGTCGTCCCGCGGCACGGACCACGTACGCCGTGACGACCTCGCCCCAGCGGTCCTCCGGGATCCCGACGACGATCGAGTCGGCGACGCCCGGGTGCTCCTGCAGCGCGGCCTCGACCTGCACGGGGTGCACGTTCTCGCCGCCGGAGATGATCATGTCGTCCTTGCGGCCGACGATCGTCACCCGTTCGTGCTCGTCCCACGTCGCGAGGTCTCCGGGGTAGAACCAGCCGTTCGCGAACTTCTCGGCCTCGAGCCCCGGGTTGCGGTACGAGTAGCCGGACTTGACGGTCCGGACCGCGAACTCGCCGATCTCGGATCCGTCCTTCGGCACGGTGTCGGTCGGGTCGGCCAGGCGGTCCTCGTAGACCCGCACCACGGCGACGTCGTCGTCCGTCGACGCACGTCCGGTGGAGCCGGCGCCGTCGGGGAAGTCCTCGGGACGCAGGAACGTGTTCCAGAAGGTCTCGGTCGTGCCGTACCCGTTGAAGATCCGCGGGGACAGGAGCTCCTGGTAGCGGAGTGCGGCAGCGCGGTCGAGCGGTGCGCCCATCGTGACGATGCCGTGCAACGACGACAGGTCGCGGGGCCGCGCCTCCTGCGCGTTCGCGAGCTGCACCAGGTTCGGGGGTGCGCCGATCAGGAACGTCAGCCGCTCGGACTCGACCAGGTCGAGCACCCGCTCGGCGTCGAAGTGGCGCAGGGTCGTGAGCTCGGCACCGACGTAGAACACCGGGTTCGGACCGCCCGAGTACAGGCCGCCCCGGTGGAACAGCGGCGACATGTTGAGGGTCTTGTCGAACGGGCTGAGCGGGAAGTGCATCACGACGTCGTGGGCGCTGAGCACCTCGACCAGGCTCGGCAGGGGCACCGGCTTCGGTCGTCCCGTGGTGCCGGAGGTGTAGAGCCGAGTGGTCTCGTCGTAGGCGCTGCGGGGCTCGGTGGCCGCGAGCTCGGCGGGTGTGACCGGGTCGGCGGCGAGGAGGGCGGTGAACGCGACGCGCGCACCGCGTGCGGGCTGGTCGTCGTGCGCGTCGTGCGTGTGTTGGTCGTCGCGTGCGGCCTGGTCGTCGCCACCGACGACGACCAGGTGGTCGGGACGGTGCGGCGAGGTCTCGAGTGCGCGGGCGATCTCGGCGGTGCGGCTGGCGTCGTGCACCAGCACCACCGGTGCGGAGTCCTCGATGATGAAGGCGACCTCGTCCGGCGCGAGCCGGAAGTTCGTGGGGGAGAACACCGCACCGATGCGGTGGCACGCCAGGTAGAGCATCGCGAACTCGGGGGAGTTGAACAGTTCGACCATCACGACCGAACCGCGGCCGGCGCCGTGCCGGACGAGCCACCCGCCGATGCGGTCGACGGCGTCGCCGAGCTCCGCGTACGTCCACGACCGACCCGTGTCCGGCTCGCGCAGCGCAGGGCGGCCCGCGAAGCGGTGGGTGTTCCGCGCGAAGCCGTTCGCGTACGTGAAGCTGCCCTCGAACACCTCACGGAAGCGCGTCGGGTCGTAGTCGGATCGGGTCTCGGTCATCATCGCTCCCTGGGGCGGTCGAGCGGCGCGTCACGCACCGTTCGTCACTGTATCCGCCGCGCGGGGACGGCGGACGGGAGGCCCGGTGCGGGTCAGGCGCGCGCGTCCGGTCGCGTGGTGCGCGCCCAGAACCAGGCCCCGATCGCGCCCGCCACGCAGGCCGCGCCGACCGCGCCGAGCAGCACCGGCGACACGTGCGTCCCCGTCGGGCCCGAGTAGACCGCGGCGGTGAGCGCGACCGCGACGACGGCCAGCGCGACGTACCGGCCGCGTGAGGCCGCGAGGAGCGCGCTGCCGGCGGACCCGGCGAACGGCAGCAGCGTCGCGATGACGGCTCCGACCCCGCCCACGCACAGGGTGATGGCGAACTCCGACGTCAGCGCGTGCCAGAAGCCCCCGCCGGCGGTCAGGCTGTGCAGCACCCAGCCGGAGGCCGCGAGTGCGAGCAGGGCGACCGTCCGCCAGGTCGCGCTCCGGGCACCCGCGGCGATCGCCGAGCCGAGGCGCAGCGCTCCGGTGTCCAGGTCGGGGCGACCCGACGGCACGAGCACCACCCCGACGATCAGGGCGGGGGAGAGGTCGGCGGCCCGCGTGATGCCGCACGCGATCAGCGCCGCGAGCACCAGCCACGGGGACACCCGGAAGCCCACAGCGCGGTGGTCGGGTCCGGCCGCCCACCGGGTCACGAGCACCACGGCGGCGGTGAGCACCGTGGTCCCGAGCAGCACGGCGATCGCGAGGCGGACGTAGCGGGCCTCGAGCGAGACGCCCACGCCCAACAGCGTGCAGAGGGCGGCCACGGTCACCGCGATCGTGATCGACACCCACGTCGGCAGGACGTCGTCCGTTCCCGAGCGGTCCGAACGCGAGCGGTTCCGCCCGAGCAGGCCGGCGAAGGGCGACCGGATGCGACCGCGGGCCGCCGCGGCGACGAGGGCGAGGGGCGCGGCGACGAGCAGGAGGAAGCCCGCGGCGACGGCCGTGGCGATGAGCACGGTCCGCCACGAGAACGCGGCCTGGATCGTCGGCACGGTGCGGTCGTAGGCGGTGGCTGCGGTCCAGTCGCCCGCGGGGCCGGACCAGTCGGTGTGGCCGCCGCCGGGGCCCGCCGCGCCGGGTGCGCTGGTGCCGCTCGTCGTGGTGCCGTCGCCGGGTCCGGCCGCCGATCCGGACCCACCGCTGCCGTCGGATCCGCCGCTGCCGTCGTCGCCGCCGCCGTTCCCGTTCGTGCCGGTGCCGGTCCCGCTGCCGGTGCCGTTTCCGTTCTCGTGCCCGCCAGGGGTGCCGGTGTCACCGGGCTCCTGGCCGTCGCCGGGCGTGGTCGTGGTGCCGGTGCCGTTCGTGGGTGCGTCCCCGTCGGTGCCGGGCGTCCCGGTGGGGGTGCCCGACGTCGACCACACCGTGACCCGCACGGCAGCGGACGACCGCGAGTAGTTGCCCGCGGCGTCGTGTTGCGTCGCGGTGAGGTCGTGACCGCCGGACCGGAGCTGCGACCCGGCGGTCGAACAGGACCAGGACCCGTTCGCAGCCACCGCGGCCCGGCAGACCGGTGCTCGGTCGACGTACACGGTCACGTCGGCGCCGGGCTCGCCGGTGCCGCGGACGAGCGTGGCACGCGAACCGATGCGGTCGCCGTCGTCGGGCGCCGTGATCCGCGGAACCGACGGCGCGGTGCGGTCGACGGTGACCCGCACCGGGGTCGAGGACGCACTGCGCAGGTCGGAGCGGTAGCCGTGCGCCGTGCTCGCGGTCTGCGACGCGGTGACCGTGACGGTGGCGTCGGACCGCAGCGCGAGCGAGGCCACCCACCGACCGTCCGGTCCGACCGGGGCGCTCTGCTGCGACGACGACCCGGAGACCGACAGGAGCACGGTGGACCCGGGGTAGCCGGTGCCCGACAGTGCGCCGCTGGTCGGGTGGTCGGACGCGACGGTCGGCGGCACGATGACGTCGGACGCCGGAGCGCTCGCGGACGGCTGGGTCGGGGTCGTGACGTCACGCACCGTGAAGACCTGCTGGGGGCCCGACCGCACCGTGCCCAGGCAGGCCCACGACCCGTTCGCCTGCACCTGCGCGGAGCACCCGGCCGACCCGGTGGACGCCGGGCCGGTGACGCGGACCACGTGCGCCGGGGTGCCGGTGCCGTGGAACCGGGCGGTGCTGCTCGTGACGTCCCCCGGGTCGGCGATGGTCGGCGCGACGGGAGGTCGCCCGGTGGACGCGGGCGGGGGAGTCGGGGTGCCGGGGCGGCCGCTGCTCGGCGGGCCCACGAGCTCGCCCGGCTGCGGGGTCGCGGTGGTCGCGGCGCTGGTGCGCTCGGTGTCCGCGGCGCCGGCGCCGGCGACGGCGAACGCGGGGGCGGCTGCCGCTGCCAGCAGTGCTGCGGCGAGGACCGCCGTGGCCGAGGCGAGTGCGACGAACCGGGTACGACGACGAGGGCCGTCGCCCCCGACGGCCCGGTCGTCCACGTTGTCCCCGCGCGTGCTCACCGAGTCCATCCCACGTGATGTGGGCCGCCGGGTCAATACACCTCGCGGATGATGTCGGGCATCCGGCTCGGATCGTCCGTCAGCCCGAATGCCCGGTGTGCATGACTCGGGAATCGCCCGTGAACCCTGGCGGTCGACGGGAGCACCGCGCACGCGTCGGTAGACTTCACGACGGCCGTTCAGGCCACGCAGCACCGCGGATCCGAACGCGAGAAGGAGCACCCCCACATGGACACCGGACTCGTCACGACGCTGATCGTCGTCGGAGTGGTGGTGGTGATCCTGGTCATCATCGGGATCTACCTCTGGGTGACGTACAACTCCCTCGTCACGCTCAAGGTCCGGGTGGACGAGGCCTGGAGCGACATCTCGGTGCAGCTGAAGCGGCGTGCCGACCTCATCCCGACCATCGTCGACACGGTCAAGGGGTACGCCACCCACGAGAAGGCCGTCTTCGACGACGTCACCAAGGCGCGCTCGGAGACCCTCACGGCCGGAGACGCCGGGACGGCCTCCGCGGCCGAGGGGCACATGCAGAAGGCGCTGAAGAGCGTGTTCGCGGTCGCCGAGGGGTACCCGCAGCTGCAGTCGAGCCAGAACTTCCTGCAGCTGCAGACCGAGCTCGTCGACACCGAGGACAAGATCCAGTCCGCCCGGCGCTTCTACAACGGCGGCGTGCGCGAGCTGAACACGAAGATCCGGGTCTTCCCGAACTCCACGTTCGCCAAGCGGCGGGGCTTCGCCGAGGCGACGTTCTTCGAGACGGCCGAGCCGGCAGCGATCGCCGAGCCGCCGCGCGTCCAGTTCTGACCCCAGTCCCGCAGCTGCCGTGTACAGCGCCATCGCGCGGAACAAGCGCAACACCGTCGTCATCGTCCTGGTCTTCCTGCTGATCATCGGCGCGCTCGGGTTCCTGGGCGGCTACCTGGCCGGGAACGTCTCGATCGGCGTCATCGTCCTCGCGGTCGCCCTGGGCTACGCGGTGCTGCAGTACTTCTTCGCCGCTCGGCAGGCGACCGCCATCGCCGGCGGCATCGAGATCGACCGCACCTCCGAACCGCGGCTCTGGCGGACGGTCGAGAACCTGGCGATCTCGACCGGCATGCCGATGCCTCGGGTCTACGTCATCCAGGACCCGTCGCCGAACGCCTTCGCCACCGGGCGTGATCCCGAGCACGCCGTGGTGGCCGCGACGACCGGGCTGCTGCAGATCATGGACGACCAGGAGCTGCAGGGCGTGATGGCCCACGAGCTCGGCCACGTCAGGAACTACGACATCCGGGTCTCGACGATGGTGTTCGGGTTGGTGGTGGCCGTCGGCCTGATCGCCGACGTGCTCCTGCGCATCTCGATCTTCAGCGGCCTGTCCGGCGGCCGGAACCGCAACTCCGACAACGGCGGCGGCGCGAATCCCGTGCTGCTCATCGCCGGCATCGTGGCCGTCGTCGTCGCGCCGATCGCCGCAGCGGGTGTGCAGGCCGCCGTGTCCCGGCAGCGCGAGTACCTCGCCGACGCCACCGGTGCGATGACGACCCGCCATCCGGAGGGACTCGCACGGGCGCTCGAGAAGCTCGGCGCGTACGGTCGCCCGATGCAGACGCAGAACTCGTCGATGGCCCACCTGTGGATCGCCGACCCGATGCGCCCCGGTGTGATGGACCGGCTGTTCTCCACGCACCCGCCGCTGCCGGACCGCATCGCGCGGTTGCGGGCGAACGCCGACCGCTTCTGACGCCGGTCAGGCCTCCGCTGCGTCGAGTTGCTCGGCGGGTTCCGGGGGATCGGCGTCGTCCACGGCCTCGTGGGGGACCAGCGGGAGGCCGAGCGCGCCGGCGACGGCCGCCGCGGCCGTGCCCCGATCGGTGACCTCGATGGCGTCGAGTCCCTGCCACGCGGCGGTGCGTCGGAGGGTCTCGGCCAGCCGCTCGGCATCGAGGTGCTCGCCGGGTTCCTGCCACGCGGTCCGGACCCGAAGCACGCCCCGCTGCCGGTCGCTCTTCAGGTCGACCCGGCCGACGAGCCGGTCGTCCTGCAGCACGGGGAGCACGTAGTACCCGAAGACCCGCTTCGGCGCCGGTGTGTAGATCTCGATCCGGTAGTGAAACCCGTACATGCGCTCCGCCCGGCGGCGGAACCACACGACCGGGTCGAACGGGCTGAGCACGGCGTCGGCGGTGAGCTGTCGGGGCACCCGGGCGTCGGGGTGGAGCCAGGCCCGCTCGCCCCAGCCCTCGACCCGCACGGGCTGGAGCTCGCCGGCGGCGGTCAGCTCCGCGATGGCGGCCGCGGTGTCGTCCGACCGCAGCCGGTAGTAGTCGGCGATGTCCGCGCGGGTGCCGACGCCGAGGGCGCGGGTGGCGTGCCGCACGAGGTCGAGGACGGCGTGGGCGCGCGGTGGCGCCGTCTCGAGGAAGCCGGCCGGCAGGACCTGCTCGGGCAGGGCGTACGCGCGCTCGAACCCCGACCGCCCGGCGCTCACGGTCTCGCCCCAGCGGAACATCTGCTCGAGCCCGGTCTTCACGTCGCTCCAGCCCCACCACGGTCCACGGCGCACGTTCGACTCGTGCTCGACCGCGCTGGCACGCATCGGCCCCTCGGCACGCAGCAGCGCGTGCAGCTCGCGTCGGACCTCGGCGGTGCGGGTGACGCCGTCGATCCGGGTCGGGCCGGCGTCGCGCTGCCGCAGGGCGTCCATCCGCCAGCGGAACAGCCGCAGGTCGTCGCGCGGGATGAGGGCGGCCTCGTGCGCCCAGTACTCGGTGTACGGGCCGGACCGACCGAGGGTCAGCCGGTCGAGCGTGGACCGGTCGTACGCCCCCAGGCGTGCGAAGAGCGGCAGGTAGTGGCTGCGTTCGAACACGTTCACGGAGTCGATCTGCAGCAGCCCGAGGCGGGCGAAGGCGGCGTTCACCGCGCGCGTCGTGACGTCCGTCGCCGGCGGCCGACCGAACCCCTGCGCGGCGAGGGCGACGCGGCGGGCTTCGGCAGCGGAGAGCGAGGACCTGACCATGCGCCGACGCTACCGAACCCTGCCGACAGCACGGCGTCGGAACGTATGCCGTATCTGGAACGCGACGTCGAGCGCATCGCTAGGATCGGCCCATGGCCTGGGGCAAGAAGACACCGCACACCGATCCCGTCGTCGTCGATGACGCGGTGCCTCCCGGAATGCGGATCGCCGGTGCGTGGTCGTGGCGCATCCTCGTCGTGGTGGGCGTCGTCGCGGTGGTCATCTACCTGGTGACGCTCTTCAGCGAGATCCTCATCCCGTTCCTCATCGGCATCGTGGTCGCCGCGCTCCTGGTCCCGCTGTCGAACTGGATGCAGCGACACCACGTGCCGAAGTGGGTCGCCGTCATCGTCAGCCTGGTCGGGGGACTCGCCGCCGTCGGGGCGCTCATCTGGCTCGTCGTCGACCAGATCGCCGCCGCGTACCCGTCGCTCCGCGACCGCACGCTGTCGCAGTACGACAACATCCGCGACTTCGTGCTCGGGTCCGGGCTCGGCATCAGCCAGAAGGACCTGAACTCCTACCTCAACCAGGCGACCGACTGGCTGCAGAGCAACTCCGGTTCGATCCTGTCCGGAGTGGCCAGCGCGGGGTCGTCGCTGACGCACATCCTCACCGGGTTGTTCATCGTCATCTTCACGGTGATCTTCCTGCTCATCGACGGCAAGAACGTCTGGCGCTGGACGGTCCGGCTCTTCCCGAAGAACGCCCGCAGCGCGATCGACGGCGCGGGTGTTGCGGGGTGGACGACGCTGACGAGCTTCATCCGCGTGCAGATCTTCGTCGCGTTCGTCGACGCCGTCGGCATCGGCATCGGCGCCGCGATCCTGCAGCTGCCGCTCGTCGTGCCGATCGCCGTGTTCGTCTTCCTCGGGTCGTTCATCCCGGTCGTCGGTGCGATCGTCACCGGGTTCCTGGCGGTCTTCGTCGCCCTGGTGTTCAACGGCTGGGTGGCCGCGGTCTGGATGCTCGTCGTCATCCTCATCGTGCAGCAGGTCGAGGGGCACATCCTGCAGCCGCTCGTCATGGGCAGCGCCGTCAAGGTGCACCCGCTCGCCGTCGTCCTCGGGGTCACCGCGGCCTCGGGCCTGGCGGGCATCGCGGGCGCGTTCTTCGCCGTCCCGCTCATCGCGACCGTGAACTCGATGGTCACGACGATCTCGAGCGGCCGCTGGAAGACGATGGACTCCGACCACGTGCGCGAGGCCAAGCAGGAGGCGCACGACGAGAACGTCCGGACGAAGCGTCGGCGCCGGATCCTGAAGCTGCGGGAGCGCCGCGGTGACGTCCCGAAGCCCGGCAGCGACGAGCAGCCGACCGCGGTCAAGGGAACGGCAGGCTGACGCTGCACGATCCCTCGTGTCACGGGTTCGCCGCAGACGCCCGGAACGACGATGATGGGGGAGTGACCGACACCAGCGCCTCCCAGCACACGCTCGCCGCGATCCCCACCCTCGCGGACATCGAGACGGCACGGGAGACCATCTCGGGCGTCGCGCGCGTCACCCCGATGGAGACCTCGCAGTTCCTGGCCGAACTGCTCGGGTCGCCCGTGCACCTGAAGTGCGAGAACCTGCAGCGCACCGGTGCGTACAAGGTCCGCGGCGCGTACAACCGTCTGTCGACCCTGTCCGCGGAACAGCGCGCCAAGGGCGTCGTCGCCGCCAGCGCCGGCAACCACGCCCAGGGCGTCGCCCTCGCCGCACGCGAGCTCGGCATCCCGGCGACGATCTTCACCCCGGTCGGCGTCGCGCTGCCGAAGCTGCAGGCCACCCGCCACTACGGTGCCGAGGTCGTGCTGCGCGGCCACTCGGTGGAGGAAGCGCTGAGCGCCGCGAAGGACTTCGCCGCGCACACCGGAGCGGTCTTCATCCCGCCGTTCGACCACCCGGCCGTCATCGCCGGTCAGGGCACCCTCGGTCTCGAGATCATCGACCAGGTGCCCGACGTCGACACCGTCGTCGTGCCGATCGGCGGTGGCGGTGTGATCTCCGGCATCGCCCTCGCGGTCAAGGGCATGGCCGAGCGGCTCGGACGCCCGATCAAGGTCATCGGGGTGCAGGCCGAGAACGCCGCCGCCTACCCGTCGTCGATCCGCGCCGGCGAACCCGTCACCATCACGACGAAGCCGACCATCTCCGACGGCATCGCGGTCGCCCGCCCCGGTGACCTGAACTTCCCGATCATCCGCGACCTGGTCGACGACATCGTCACGGTCTCCGACGACGACACCGCCCGAGCCCTGCTCGTGCTGCTCGAGCGCGCCAAGCTCGTGGTCGAGGCTGCCGGCGCCGTCGGCGTCGCCGCCATCATGTCGGGTGCCGTCCGCGACACCGGGCGCACCGTCGTGCTGCTGAGCGGCGGCAACATCGACCCGCTCATGATGGAGCGCGTGATCACCCGCGGTCTGGTCGCCGCGTCACGGTACATCGGCATCCGCATCATGCTGCCGGACCGTCCGGGCCAGCTCGCACGGGTCGCGCAGGTGATCTCGGACGCCGGTGCGAACGTGGTCGAGGTCCTGCACACCCGCCACGGACAGGGCCTGGTCATCAACGAGGTCGCCCTCGACCTGTCGATCGAGGCCCGCGGCCCCGAACACGCGCAGGAGGTCATCCAGCGCCTGCACGAGGTCGGCTTCCGCCCGGAGCTCCTCGAGCACTAGCCCCGCGCCGACGGGCGGTGCGACAACGTCGACGTCGTGCGACATCGAGGACGTCGTTCTTGCGCGCGTGCAACCGTTGCGGCCGCTGGGGAGCGACAGCGTCGCTGTCGTACGACGGCGGTGGTGTCGTTGCGAGTCGACGCGGGCCGTGGACGCGACCGGCGGACAGACGGGAGGCCCATGGCGGTGTCGCCACGGGCCTCCCGTCTGCAGTGGGCTGGGTCTACGGCTCGTAGCGCTCGATCTTGACGACCTCGACCGCGATCTCCTTGCCGTTCGGCGCCGTGTAGGTGGCCTTGTCGCCGGCCTTGAGGCCGACGATCGCAGCGCCGACGGGGCTGACCGGGCTGTAGACCGTCAGGTCGGAGCCCTCGGCGACGATCTCGCGGCTACCGACCAGGAAGGTCGACTCGTCGCCCGCGATGACGGCGGTGACGACCGTGCCGGGCTCGACCGTGCCGTCGAAGACGGCTTCGCTGACGGTGGCGTGCTTGAGGAGGTTCGTGAGGACGCGGATGCGCGCCTCGATCTTGCCCTGCTCGTCCTTGGCGGCGTGGTAGCCGCCGTTCTCCTTGAGGTCGCCCTCTTCGCGAGCGGCCTCGATGCGGCGCGCGATCTCGGCACGGCCCTCGCCGCTCAGCTCGTCGAGCTCCGCCTGGAGACGGTCGTGCGCCTCCTGGGTCAGCCAGGTGACCTGCGTGTCGTTGCTCATCTTCTGTCCCTTCGACCATGAAAAAACGAGACCGGCCGAGTGGTCGGTCTCGAGAGGCGAATCCGGTCAGTCTAGGGAATCCAGCAGTCGTGGATCAAGCCGGTGACGCCACGGGTCGTCGTCGTCACCTCGGTGCTGACGCTGCGCGTGCGCTGCTCGGACGGGGCGAGGGTGATCTCCTTCCAACCCACGATCGAGTAGCTCTTGTCGAGGACCTGGACGGCGCACTTCGCGCGGACCCCCGGGTCGACGGAGACCTGCGAGTGCACGACCGTGCTGTGCTGGGAGAGGACCTCGTACCCCACGACGTCGTCGGTCAGGCCGCGGTCGGACTGGTCCAGACCCGCCCAGATCACCCAGGCGGCGAAGACCACGACGACGGCGATCGCGGCGACGATCGCGACGGCCTTGCTGCGGCGCGCGCGGGCCGGGGTGCGGCCGTAGCGGTCGTCGAGGGTGGCGGCGTGGTGCTGTTCGGACAGTTCGGGGCTCCCGGGGTGATTATCCTGATCCCAGGGTAGTTCACGCGTCGCTGTGCACTTCCCGTCCCCGCTCGCCCACGCTCACCACACGTGAGGAAGTCCTGTGCCGTACCGCTTGCTGGCCGTCCACGCCCACCCCGACGACGAGTCGAGCAAGGGGGCGGCGACCGCGGCGAAGTACGTGGCCGAGGGGCACGAGGTGCTCGTCGTGTCCTGCACGGGCGGTGAGGCCGGCGACATCCTGAACGACCAGCTCGGCGAGCCGGCGACCAGCCGTGCGCACCGCGACATGGCCGGGTACCGCCGCACGGAGATGGCCGCCGCGCAGGCAGCCCTCGGCGTCGACCACCTGTGGCTCGGCTACCACGACTCCGGTCTGCCCGACGCCGACAAGGGTGAGACCGTCCGACCCGGCACCTTCTCGACCGTGCCGCTCGAGTACAGCACCGAGGCGCTCGTCCGGGTCATCCGACGCTTCCGCCCGCACGTGCTCGTCACCTACGACGAGAACGGCGGCTACCCGCACCCCGACCACATCCGCACGCACGAGGTGTCCGTCGCCGCCTGGACCGCCGCGGCGGACCCCGCTGCGTACCCCGGCGCCGGCGAACCGTGGTCGATCGCGAAGCTCTACTACGAGCGCACGATGAACCCGCGACGCTTCAGCACGATCTTCGAGGCGCTGCAGGAGCGCGACCCGGACAGCCCCGCGATCGAACAGCTGCGCGAGTGGGTCGAGCGGTTCGCCGACCGACCGGACCTCGCCACCACGCACGTCGACGTGCACGAGTACTTCGACCACCGCGACGCCGCGCTCCGTGCCCACGCCAGCCAGGTGGCGCCGGACAGCGCGTTCTTCTACTGGCCGAACGACCTCCTGGCCACGGTGTGGCCGACCGAGGACTACCAGCTCGTGGAGGCCCGCGTGCCGACCGAGCTCCCGGAGACCGACCTGTTCGCCGGGATCCCAGCCGACAAGGAACCGACCCCGTGAGCTCCATCGCGGCGGCACTCGCCGCCACCCCCAGTCCCAGCCCCAGCGTCGTACCGGACGTGAACGTCACCCCGGGTGTCGTCGGCTTCATCGCCATCGCGCTCGTGGCCGTCGCGACGATCGTCCTGGTCGTCGACATGACCCGACGCATCCGGCGGACGCGCTACCGGTCGGAGATCCGCGAGCGTCTCGAGGCGGAAGCGAACGGCACCGCGGTCGACGGTCCGGCGACGGACGAGTCGGAGCGGCGTGCGGCGGAGGACGGCCGAGCCGACGTCGGGGACGACACCGAGCGCGGTTGACGCGCTAGCGCACCCGCCGGAACCGGGCGTTCCTGGTCGAATCGGGCGTACCTGGTCCGAAGTTCCGGGTGAGTACGCCCGGAACGACGAGGCATCGCACCCGTTCTGGGAAGGAACGTGCGACGGACGGTCAGCGCACCGGGTCCAGGGCGACGATGAGCACGCCGACCCACTGCGCGCCGAAGGCCACCACCGTCAGAGCGTGGAACACCTCGTGGAAGCCGAACTGGGTGGGGACCGGGTTCGGCCGCTTGAAGCCGTAGACCAGCGCCCCGATGATGTAGGCGACGCCGCCGGACAGCACGAGCACCGTCATCGGCACGCTCGCCGCGAAGAACTGCGGCAGCAGCCCGAGCGCCGCGCACCCGAGCACCAGGTAGATCGGCACGTACAGCCACCGCGGCGCGTTGATCCAGAGCACCCGGAAGGCGATCCCGAGCGCCGCCCCGGACCACATCACCCAGAGCACGACCACCATCAGGGTGTGCGGCAGGGCGCAGATGGCGATCGGCGTGTAGGTACCGGCGATGAGCAGCAGGATGTTCGTGTGGTCGATGCGCTTGAGCACCGCCTTGACGGTCGGCCCCCACGGGAACCGGTGGTACGTCGCGGAGACCCCGAACATGGCCAGCGACGTCGCCATGAACACCGCGCTGCCGACCTTCGCCGCCGTGCTGTCGGCAAGGGCGATGAGGACGATGCCCATCGCGACGGCGAACGGGAACGCGCCGAGGTGGATCCAGCCGCGCCAGGCGGGGCGGGTGTCCTCCGTGGTCGTCGCGGCCTCTTCGGTGAACGGGACGTGGGGGAGGGTGGCGGTCTCGTGCTCGTCCTGCATGGTGCGACTGTAAGCCCCGCGCCCGAACGGATGCCACGAGTTCCGGGGGAGCCGCACTCGGGACGCTCCGACCGACGGTGCACTACGCTCGGTGCGTGACCGGCAGGGTGGGATGGGCAGGACGAGGGATCCTCTACCGCGCCTACCAGAGCCGCATCCGCCGCCAGATCGAGGGCAGCGCGAAGCCCAAGCACGTCGCCATGATCGTCGACGGCAACCGTCGGTGGGCGAAGCAGCTCGGGCTCGAGTCCGCCGCACACGGCCACCGCGCCGGCGCCGCGAAGATCCCCGAGTTCCTGACCTGGTGCGACGAGCTCGGCATCGAGGTCGTGACGCTGTACCTGCTCTCCGCCGACAACCTGACCGGGCGTGCCGGAGCGGAACTCAGCGAGCTCGTCGGGATCATCGGCGACCTGGCCGGGGTCCTGGCCGACACCACGGACTGGCGCGTCCAGCACGTCGGGTCGAACGAAGGCCTGCCCGACTCGCTCGTGTCCGCGCTCGCCCGGGCCGAGGAGCGCACCGCCGGCCGCACCGGCCTCCACATCAACCTGGCCGTCGGGTACGGCGGACGCCGTGAGATCGCCGACGCCATGCGGAGCATCGTGGAATCGCACGGCGCGGGCGGCGGCACGATCGACACCCTGGCCGAGGTCCTGACCCCCGAGCTCATCGGCGACCACCTGTACACCCAGGGCCAGCCCGACCCCGACCTGGTGATCCGGACCTCGGGCGAGCAGCGGTTGTCCGACTTCATGCTGTGGCAGAGCGCACACAGCGAGTTCTACTTCGTCGAGGCGCTCTACCCCGACCTGCGCGAGGTCGACTTCCTGCGCGCCGTCCGCGACTTCGGGCTCCGGTCGCGACGCTTCGGCGGCTGACCGACGGACGTCGCCCAGGCTGCTGACGCGCTGGCCACGTCCCGCGTCGGTTCGGCCACGGCAGCCCCGTCCCAGTAGGCTCACAGGGTTCCACCCCGCGAAAGGTGCACCACCTGTGAACATCGACGAGTACGCCGCCGGCTTCTCCGAAGACCCCGGCTACCTCGACCACGCTGCGTTCGGCCCCGTGCAGACCGCCGTGCTCGAGGAGCAGCGCGTGCTCGGTACGATCCAGGAGCACATGCGCTTCGGCGCCATGGAGACGCTCGACGAGCAGGACGCCCGCGTCCGCACGGTCGCCGCCCGGTTGGTCGGTCGCCGCGAGGACCAGGTCGTCTCGCAGACCGCCACCACCCCCGGCCTGCTGCACACCGCCTTCGGCCTGACCGGCGGGGTGTTGGTGTCGGCGGACGAGTACCCGTCGCTGCCGCTCGCGCTGGCGAGCGCCGCCTCGGCGACCGGCGGCCGGGTCCAGCCCGTCGTCATCGAGTCCGGCGCCGGGTGGATGACCCCCTCGCTCATCCAGGAGCGCCTGACCGACGACGTGACGGCCGTGGCGGTCTCGCTGGTCGACTGGCGCACCGGCTACCTGGCCGACCTCGCCGGCATCCGCGAGGTCATCGGCGACCGCCTGCTGATCCTCGACGCGATCCAGGGCTTCGGGGTCGTCGACGCCCCGTACGAGATCGCGGACGTCGTCGCGACGGGCGGCCAGAAGTGGCTGCACGCCGGCTGGGGCACGGGCTTCACCGCCTTCAGCGACCGTGCCCTGAACCGCCTGCGTCCGGCGCTGTCGGGCCCGCACGGCACCACCGGCTGGCCCGTCGACGTCCCCGCCGTGCGCCCCGGTGCCGCCGGGTACCAGATGACCCGCATCGACCCGATCGCGCAGGCCCGCCTGGCGGTGTCGCTGGACCGACTGACCGCCGTCGGTGTCGCCGCCGTGCAGGAGCGCGTGACCGAGCGCGTCGAGCGCGTGTTCGCGATCGCGGACGAGTTCGGGCTCGAGGTCGAGTCCAGTCGCGACCCGCGCGAGCGCGCCGGCATCGTCGTGCTGCGGCCGGCCGAAGGGCGCCTGACGGCGCTGTCCGCGGCGCTGCACAACCACGGCGTGACCGCGACCACGCGGCTCGGCGTCGCGCGGGTGTCGGTGTTCGCGTCGACCACCGACGAGACGCTCGACATGTTCCGGGACGCCTGCGTCTCGTACGCCACGCTGCAGTAGCAGAGTTCCGCCAGAGCGACAGATCTCCGCGAACGGTTCGCGGAGATCTGTCGCTTTCGCGGGTGTGGACGTGCAGAACGCCGGGTTGTTCACGTGACCGTAACGCCGGGGACCGCGTGTCGCTGGCGGGGTGTCGGAGGCCGGACGTACGTTGTCCCCATCGGGCACCGCGCCCGATCGAAGCGGCCACAGTCGGTGCTTCGGGACCCGCTCCACGGCCGCGTTCGAGGACATGGACCGGGCTGCTCGCGGCCCGGGGATGGAGTGGTCGTGACCTCTCAGAACGTCTCTCGCGGAACCCAGCACCAGCCCACCGCGGACTCGTCCACGTCGGTCGCCCAGCGCACGTACGTGCTCGACACATCGGTGCTCCTCAGCGATCCGCGGGCGTTGTTCCGCTTCGCCGAGCACGCGGTCGTCCTGCCCGTGGTGGTCGTCAGCGAACTCGAGTCGAAGCGCAACGACCCGGAGATCGGGTACTTCGCACGGCAGGCCCTGCGGCTGCTCGACGAGATGCGCATCGAACACGAACGGCTCGACTTCCCGATCGCGCTCGGTGACGGCGGTTCGTTCCGCGTCGAGCTGAACCACTCCAACCAGTCCGTCCTGCCGTCCGGGCTGCAGCTCGGCGACAACGACTCCCGCATCCTCGCCGTCGCCTCGAACCTGCAGAACGACGGGCTCGACGTCGTCGTCGTCTCGAAGGACCTGCCCCTACGCGTCAAGGCATCCTCGATCGGCATGGCGGCGGAGGAGTACCGCGCCGAGCTCGCGGTCGACTCCGGCTACACCGGCATCGCCGACCTGCAGGTGTCCGGCGAGCAGATGGCCGACCTGTACGAGAAGGAGGAGATCCGGTCCGTCCAGCTCGACGGCGTGCCGGTCAACACCGGCGTCGTCATCCACTCCGAGCGCGGTTCGGCCCTCGGCCGCGTGCACACCGCCGGCTCCGTGGCGCTGGTGCGCGGCGACCGCGAGGTGTTCGGGCTGCGCGGCCGGTCCGCCGAGCAGCGCCTCGCGATCGACGCGCTGCTCGACTCCGAGATCGGCATCGTGTCCCTGGGTGGCAGTGCGGGCACCGGCAAGTCGGCGCTCGCCCTCTGCGCCGGGCTCGAAGCGGTGCTCGAACGGCAGCAGCACAAGAAGATCATGGTGTTCCGGCCGCTGTACGCCGTCGGCGGCCAAGACCTCGGATTCCTGCCGGGTGACGCCGGCGAGAAGATGAACCCGTGGGCACAGGCGGTCTACGACACCCTCGGTTCGGTGGTGTCCGACAACGTCCTCGACGAGGTCGTCGAACGCGGGCTGATCGAGGTGCTGCCGCTCACGCACATCCGCGGTCGGTCCCTGCACGACGCGTTCGTGATCGTCGACGAGGCCCAGTCGCTCGAACGGAACGTGCTGCTGACGATGCTCTCCCGCATCGGGCAGAACTCCCGCGTCGTGCTCACCCACGACGTCGCGCAGCGCGACAACCTGCGGGTCGGCCGCCACGACGGCATCGCGAGCGTCATCGAGCGGCTCAAGGGCCACCCCCTGTTCGCCCATGTCACGCTGACCCGGTCGGAGCGCTCCGCCATCGCCGCCCTCGTGACGGACCTGCTGGACTCGCCCGACCTGGTGTAGCGCCCGGCAAACCCCTCGTGAAAGCGACAGATCTCCGCGAGCGGTTCGCGGAGATCTGTCGCTTCGGCGGAGGGGTCAGCTCGGAGGCGTCAGCGCTGAGGCGTCAGCGCTGAGGCGGAGGGGTCAGTTCGGGTGGGTCATGGACAGGACGTCCAGTGCCGCGTCGAGCTGCTCCTCGGTGACCTCGCCACGCTCGACGTGGCCGAGCGCCACGACCGCCTGCCGGACGGTGATGCCCTCGGCGACGGCGTACTTCGCCACCTTCGCGGCGGCCTCGTAGCCGATGACCCGGTTGAGCGGGGTGACGATGGACGGCGAGGACTCAGCGAAGGCCCGGGCGCGCTCGAGGTTCGCCTGCAGGCCGTCGATGGTCTTGTCGGCCAGCACCCGCGAGCTGTTCGCCAGCAGTCGGATCGACTCGAGCAGGGCCGTACCCATCACGGGGATCGCGACGTTGAGCTCGAACGAACCGGACGCACCCGCCCAGGCGATGGTGGCGTCGTTGCCGATGACCCGCGCGCCGACCATCAGGGTCGCCTCGGGGATGACCGGGTTGACCTTGCCGGGCATGATCGACGAGCCCGGCTGCAGGTCGGGGATGTGCAGTTCGCCGAGCCCGGTGTTCGGACCGGAGCCCATCCAGCGCAGGTCGTTGTTGATCTTCGTCAGGCTGACCGCGAGCACCTTGAGCGCCCCGGAGGCCTCGACCAGGGCATCGCGCGCACCCTGGGCCTCGAAGTGGTCGACGGCCTCGGTGATCGGCAGGTCGGTGTCCGCCGCGAGCTGGGCGATGACCCGCTGCGGGAAGCCCTTCGGGGTGTTGATGCCGGTGCCGACGGCGGTGCCGCCGAGCGGGACCTCGGCGACGCGGGGCAGCGTCGCGGTCACCCGCTCGATGCCCAGGCGGATCTGGCGCGCGTAGCCGCCGAACTCCTGCCCGAGGGTGACCGGGGTGGCGTCCATCAGGTGCGTGCGGCCCGACTTCACGGCGTCGGCCCACAGCGTCGCCTTGGCCTCGAGCGATTCGGCGAGGTGCTCGAGCGACGGCACGAGCGTGCGGAGCAGGGCCTCGGTCACGGCGACGTGCACCGAGGTCGGGAACACGTCGTTCGAGGACTGCGAGGCGTTGACGTGGTCGTTCGGGTGCACCGCGGTGCCGCCGATCTCCGACGCCAGGGTTGCCAGGACCTCGTTCATGTTCATGTTCGACGACGTGCCGCTGCCGGTCTGGTAGACGTCGACGGGGAACTGGTCGTGGTGCTGCCCACCGATGACCAGGTCCGCCGCGCCGGCGATGGCGTCAGCGACGGCGGGCTCGACGATGCCGAGTTCGCCGTTGACGAGCGCCGCCGCGCGCTTGATGCGTGCGAGCGCGATGATCTGCGCCGACTCGAGCCCGGTGCCCGAGATGGGGAAGTTCTCGACCGCACGCTGGGTCTGGGCGCGGTACAGGGCCGACTTCGGCACCCGCACCTCGCCCATGGTGTCGTGCTCGATGCGGAACTCGGTCTCGGTGGTGTCGGTCACGTCGTCGTGGTCCTTCCTGGGGTGCTCGCCGGACGCGGTCGCGTCGGGGGACTGCGCCGGCGCACGAGGTCTCCGTGGGTCACGGAACCGGCGCCGGGCGTCGCGTTCGACTGTACCGGTGCGTCGGGTGTGGGGACGTGCGGGTGCGGCGCCGAGGGGGCGTCAGGCGTTGCCGACGACCGTGTCGATGGTGACCTCGCCCGTGCCGAGGTCGTAAGTCGCGCCGACCACGGCCAGCCGGCCCTCGGCGATCGCGTCGGAGACCGCACCGGAGCGCTCGAGCACCTGGCGCAGCGTGGCTTCGAGGTGGGCGGCGCCGATCGCCTCCTGCGGGAGCTCGGCGTCGGTGGCGCGGACCTTCTCGACGCTCGGGGCGATCGCGTCCACCAGGGCCTGCAGGTGCGGCGCGGGGACGGGCTCACCCGAGCGGGCGGCGGCGACGGCACCGCACCGGGTGTGGCGCAGGACGACGACGAGCGGGGTGCCGAGCGCGACGACCGCGAACTCGATCGACCCGAGCACGACGTCGTCGACGATCTGCCCGGCGTTGCGGATGGCGAAGAGGTCGCCGATGCCCGCGTCGAACACGTGCTCGAACGGCACGCGCGAGTCGGAGCAGCCGAGGACGGTCGCGAACGGCGACTGCGAGCCCTGGAGCTCGGTGCGACGGTCGGGGTCCGTGCGGCCCATGCGGCGCTTGTCGGCGGCGAAGCGGGCGTTGCCGTCGACGAGCAGGCGCAGGGCGTCGGACGGGGTGGAGGCGGCGCGGTCGGGCATGGGGCTCCTCGGATCGGGTCGGGCGGTGTCGGGTTGCGGGGGTGTCCGGCGGTGCGGCGTCCGGCGGTCGTTACCGGGCGAACTGCTCGGCGACGGCCTTCGCCACGGTGCGGTACGACGAGTCGTCGGCGGTGCCGGAGAGCACGACGGTGTTCGCGCCGAACGTCGACACGAGCGAGTACGCGTGGTTGCCGGCGTCGGAGCCTTCGTCCCGTCGGTCGTAGACGGTCCACTTCGTGCCGTCGATCACGCGGGTGCCGGTGGACGGGCGCTGGTCGAGCTGGTTCGACACCCACGAGCCGTTGGCGTCGATGCCCTGCTGCAGGCTGAGGTACTGCTTGTCCGGCGTCACGAACCCGACGGTCCAGACGTCAACGTCGTCCGAGGCCTTGTCGGAGAAGTCGGCGCGGTTCGACGTGAAGCCGCTCGGCAGGTCGGGGGCGGCCAGGGTGATGTCCCCGACGTGGGCGTCGGCCGCGATCTGCTGGTAGTCGACGGTGCGGTCGACCGTGGTGTTCGGCCGCACGACCACGGCGACGAGGAACAGGACGATGCCGAGCGACGCGATGAGCGCGATCACGAGGTTGAAGGCGGTCTGGTGCTGGCGGCGAGCGGTCCGTGCGGCGTCCTTGCGCGCCCAGGTCTCCTCCGCCGTCTCGGGGCGACCGAGCTCGGCGACGATCGGACGACCGTTCGCATCGGTCATCGGGCGGAGCCGTCCTCGGCGCTGCTGGCCGCGCGCGCCGCGTCGAGCCGTGCACGGGCGCCCACGAGCCACTCTTCGCAGCGCGCGGCGAGGGCCTCGCCGCGCTCCCAGAGCGACAGCGAGCGCTCGAGGGTCGCGGAGCCCTGTTCGAGCTCGCTCACGACGCGCACGAGTTCGTCGCGGGCGGCTTCGTAGCTAAGCGACTGGACGTCGGTCTGCTCGGGTTCCTGCTGGGATGGCACGACCCGATCCTACCGAGCGTCCACCGACGCACGGTCCCGCCCGCTGCGCCTGGGGAGAACACCGGCCGGTAGGGTCGCGCCATGGTTGATCTCCCCGAGGGCGTGGACTGGTACCCGGCACCGGAAGCAGGATCCGGAGCGGAGCGCGGCGGACGGGCGGGCCGCCCCGCGCTCGCGGTCGTCCTGCCCGGCGGCGGGTACGGCATGCACGCTCCGCACGAGGGGGAGGGGTACGCCCGCTGGCTCAACGGGATCGGCATCGACGCGGTCGTGTTCGCGTACCCGCTCGCCCCGCACCGCCACCCGGACGCCGTGGTGGCGACCCGCGCGCTCGTCCGCGACCTGCGTGCCGGACGCTGGGCGGGCCTCCCGTCCGATCCGCGGATCGTCGTGATCGGGTCGTCGGCGGGCGGGCACCTGGCGGCCCTCGTCTCGAACGCACCGACGCCGGCGGAGCGCGCCGTGTCGGACGTCGACGACCGACCCGACCTGACGGTGCTCTGCTACCCGGTGACGTCGATGACGGACCACCCGCACGTCGGCAGCACCGACAACCTGCTCGGACCGGGCGCGAGCGTCCGCGAGCGGTCGGCGGTGGACGCGGACCTGCTCGTCGACGACCGGACCCCGCCGACGTTCCTGTGGCACACGGCCGAGGACGAGCACGTGCCGGTGACGCACTCGCTGTCCTACGCACACGCGCTGGCGCGACACGGGGTGCCGTTCGACCTGCACGTGTTCGAGCGCGGGGTGCACGGCATCGGGCTGGCCGAAGGGCTCGGGCCGGCCGAGGTGTGGAGCACGCTGGCGACGACCTGGCTGCGCGACCGCGGGTGGTGACCCCGACGCGTCAGGCGGCCGACCCCGACCCCGACCCCGAGCCGTCCGGACCCGGCCCGTCCGGCTCGAGCGTCCCGGTCGCCGTCCCCGCGCCGAGCGTGACGTGCACCGGCGTCTGCCCGGACAGGTCGTCGGACGACCGCACCACGCCGCCGTCGGCCCGCTGCACGATCGCGTAGCCACGACGCAGGGTGTCCCGCGGCGAGAGCGCCCGGAGCCTGGCGGTCAGGTGCCCGACCTCGGAGTGTCCCCGCTCGAGCCGGCGGTCGAGCAGCTCCCGCGACCGGGAGAGGTCGCGCGCGACTTCCTCCGCACGGGTGTCGACGAGCCACGCGGTGGACGCGAGCGCGGGCCGCGAGCGGAGTGCCGCGATCCGGTCGGCCTCGACCGCGAGCGTCTGCGACAACCGCAGGCCGATGCGGGCGCGGGCCTGCCGGACGTTCGCGAGCTCTTCCGCGACGTCCGGCACGACGCGCTTGGCGGCGTCGGTCGGGGTGGAGGCACGGAGGTCCGCGACCTCGTCGAGAATCGGACGGTCGGCCTCGTGCCCGATGGCCGACACGATCGGGGTGCTCGCCGCTGCGGCTGCGCGGACGAGCCCTTCGTCGCTGAAGCCGAGCAGGTTCTGGAAGTCGCCGCCGCCGCGGGCGATGATGATGACGTCCACCGTCGGGTCGGCGTCGAGCTCGAGGATCGCCGCCGTGACCTCGCCGACGGTGCGCTCACCCTGCACCGCGGTGTGGACGGTGCGGAACTCGACCTGCGGCCACCGGAGCTGCGCGTTGCGCTTGACGTCCTTCTCGGCGTCGGAGTCCTTGCCCGTGATCAGGCCGATGCGGTGCGGCAGGAACGGCAGGCGCTTCTTGCGTGCGGGGTCGAACAGGCCCTCTTCGCCCAGGGTGCGGCGCAGGCGTTCGAGTCGTTCGAGCAGGTCACCGAGGCCGACGTGCTTCATCTCGACGACCTGCATGGTCAGCGAGCCGCCCTTGACCCAGTAGTTCGGCTTGACGGCCGCGACGACCCGGTCGCCCTGCTTGATGTCCGCCGGCACCCGGGAGCGCACGCTCGACCAGATCGAGAACGACACCGTGGCGTCGACCTCGACGTCCTTGAGCTTGCCGTACACGTTGCCGCCGGCGACGTTCCACTGCGTGATCTCGCCCTCGATCCACGCGGTACCGAGCCGGTCGATCCAGTCGCGGAGCTTCGCGCCCAGGAGTGCGACCGGCCACGGGTTGTCGGCCGTCGGCGGGCCTTGTTCGATCGCCATGTCGCTCCTTCTCGTGCGGGACGTCCATCGTGCCCGACACCGGTGACAGCGGGCGAGCGGCGGGATCTCCACGGATGGTGCCCGCGCCCAGGTCGCGCGCGTCCCGCTCACCTATCATCGGGGACGTGACGATCACCAACGGCCACACGGTCCCGCTCGCCCCGCCGCGTGTGCACGCGGCGCGTGGGCGCCTGCGGGACGAGCCGGTCGCCGGTCCGAAGAAGGTGCTGCTCGCAGCCCCGCGCGGCTACTGCGCCGGGGTCGACCGGGCGGTCGTGGCGGTCGAGAAGGCGCTCGAGCAGTACGGCGAGCCCGTCTACGTCCGCAAGCAGATCGTCCACAACGTCCACGTCGTGTCGACCCTCGAGCAGCGCGGCGCGGTCTTCGTCGACGACGTCGCCGAGGTCCCGCGTGGGTCACACGTCGTCTTCAGCGCCCACGGCGTCTCACCGGCCGTCGTGGCGGGGGCTGCCGAACGCGACCTGCACGCCATCGACGCCACCTGCCCCCTGGTCACCAAGGTCCACCGCGAGGCCACCCGCTTCGCCAAGGCCGAGCGCACCATCATCCTCATCGGGCACACCGGCCACGAAGAGGTCGAGGGCACCATGGGCCACGCCCCCGACCGCACGATCCTGGTCAACGGACCGGACGACGTCGCCGCGCTCGACGTCCCCGACCCCGACAACCTGGTCTGGCTGTCGCAGACCACGTTGAGCGTCGACGAGACGATGGAGACCGTCCGCCTGCTGCGCGAGAAGTACCCCACGATCGCGAACCCGCCGTCGGACGACATCTGCTACGCCACCCAGAACCGCCAGGTCGCGATCAAGAAGGTCGCACCGGGCACCGACCTGGTGATCGTGGTCGGCTCCGCCAACTCGTCGAACAGCGTCCGCCTGGTCGAGGTCGCGTTGGAGCACGGCGCGAAGGCCGCGCACCGCGTCGACTACGCGGAGGAGATCCGCCAGGAGTGGCTGGACGGCGTCGCCACCGTCGGCGTCACGAGCGGCGCCTCGGTCCCCGAAGAGCTCGTCGCCGAAGTCCTCGAACAGCTCGCCGACGCCGGGTACGGCGCCGTGGAAGAAGTCGTGACCGCACACGAAGACCTGATGTTCTCGCTCCCCAAGGAGCTCCGCACCGACGCGTCGGGCAACCCGACGCGCGCGCTCGGCGGGCGTCGGGCATGAGCGGCGCGGACGGGTGGGGCTCGGTGCCGCGACGCGAGCCGGGTCACGTCGACGACACGGCGGCAGCCGGCCAGGAGGCCCGGGACACGTCCCCGACGACGGCCGACGGTGCCGCGAGCGGCCGGGTCCACGGCCGACCCGCCCCCGCCTACGGCGAGTACGCGCCCGAGGGGTGGGTCAACCCGGTCCTGGTCGAACGGGAACGACAGGAGCGCGAGCAGCAGGAGCGCGACCGCCGCCAGCAGGCAGCGAGCCAGGCCGGGCGGGACGGCGCGACCGCGTACCGGTCCGGTGCCGGCGCGCCGACCGGCACCGTGCCTCCGGGCCGACCCGGCGCAGTCGACGACCCGACCCCGGGCGGGCCGCAGCGTTCGGTGGCGACGAGTCGGTTCGGCCGTACCCCCGCCGACTTCGTCCTGACGGTCGGTCTGCTCGCCTTCGGGCTCATCTCCGTCGTGCAGTCGCTCGCCGTGACCAACGTCGCTTCGACGGTCCGGCGGACCCTCGAGACGCAGTACACGGCGCTGAACGACCCGAGCGCGCTGAGCGGTGCCGCCGTCATCGGCGCGATCACGAACGTCGTGGTGTTCGCGCTCGTGGCGTGGTGGTCGATCCGCCGGCTCCGGGCACGGAAGCGCACGTTCTGGGTACCGATCGTCGGCGCGGTCGTCGCCACGTTCGTGAGCACCATCGCGTTCGTCGTCGTGGTGTTCCAGGACCCGCAGTTCGTCGAGTTCATGATGCGCCAGACCGGCGCCTGACCGCAGCCAGCCGGGTTCAGCCAGCCAGGGCTCAGCCAGCCAGGAACGCCGCGACGGCGCCGTGCAGTGACGCCAGGTCCTCGACGTGCACGAGCTCGCGGATCGAGTGCATCGACAGCAGCCCGACGCCGATGTCGATCGTCGGGATCCCGAGCCGGGTCGCCGCGATCGGACCGATGGTCGAGCCGCCGGGGATCGTGTTCACGTTGACGAACGGCTGCCACGGCACCCCGGCCGTGTCGCACGCGGCGGCCCAGACGGCCTCGCCCTTCGCCTCGGTCATGTAGCGCTGGTTCGCGCTGATCTTCAGCAGCGGGCCGGCACCGGGGCGTGGACGGTTCGTCGGGTCGTGCTTCTCCGGCTGGTTCGGGTGCACCAGGTGGCCGGCGTCGCTCGACAGCAACCACGAGGCGCGGAACGCCCGGGCGGCTTCGGAGCGGGTGGCACCGAGGCCCTCCTGCACGCGGCCGAGGACGTCCTCGAGGAACGGACCACCGGCCCCGGACGGGGTCGAGGAACCGATCTCCTCGTGGTCGAACGCGGCGAACACGGGGATGTGGTCGCCGTCGACCGGGGCGTCCACGATGCCGCGGAGTCCGGCGTGCACGCTCGTCAGGTTGTCCATCCGGCCCGAGGCCAGGAACTCGCGCTCGATGCCGATGCGGGCGGGGGTCTGGGTGTCGGCGAGGAAGAGGTCCCACGACACGGCATCGTCACCGAGGCGGGCGCGCAGCCACTCCACGACCGAGGTCCCACCGGCGTCGCCGTCGACCCCGACGATCGGCAGCGTGTGGCGCTGGCGATCGATCTCCTTGCCGTCGTTCACCCCGCGGTCGAGGTGGATGGCGAGGTTCGGGATGCGGGCGACGGCGTCGGTGCTGACGAGTCGGACGCTGCCGTCGGCGTCGACGACCCGGCCGGCGATGCGGAGGTCACGGTCGAACCAGGTGGACAGGAGCGCGCCGCCGTAGACCTCCACGTTGAGCTGCTCCCAGCCCCCGGTGCGGACGCCGGGGTTCGGCTTCACGCGGAAGCCGGGGGAGTCGGTGTGGGCGCCGAGGATCCGGAACGGGGTCGTCGCCGACGCACCCTCCGGCAGTCGCCACGCGATCACCGCGCCGTCGCGGACCACCACGTACGCGCCGGGTTCGGTCGGCCAGGCGTCGAGCTCGGACAGCTCGGTGAACCCGGCTGCGACGAGGCGGTCACGGGAGGCCGCTGCCGCGTGGAACGCGGTGGGCGACTCGGTGACGAACTGGGCGAACTCGGAGGCGATGGCGTCGACGGTCACCCGCCCATCGTGGCACGGCGGTGGAGGTGACCGGACGCAGAACGGGGCGCGTCCGTCGGACGCGCCCCGTTCCTCCCGGCAGTTGCTCCCGGTGTCAGCCCTTGGTGTGACCGGCGGAGCCGAGCACCTTCGCGGCCTCGCCCACGCGAGCCGCCATGGCGGACTCGGCGACCTTGCCCCAGGCGCGGGGGTCGTACTGCTTCTTGTTGCCGACCTCGCCGTCGATCTTCAGGACGCCCTCGTAGTTCCGGAACATCGAGTCGGCGATCGAGCGGGTGAACGCGTACTGCGTGTCCGTGTCGATGTTCATCTTGATGACGCCGTTGCGGACGGCCTCGTGGATCTCGTCGTCGGTCGAGCCGGAGCCGCCGTGGAAGACGAGGTCGAGGGGGTTCTCGCCGGTGCCGTGCTTCGCCGCGACCGAGGCCTGGATCTCGCCGAGCAGCTCGGGGCGGAGCTTGACGTTGCCCGGCTTGTAGACGCCGTGCACGTTGCCGAAGGTGAGCGCCGCGATCCAGCGGCCCTTGTCGCCGAGGCCGAGCGCGTCGACGACCTTCTCGACGTCGTTCGGGGTCGTGTAGAGCGCGTCGTTCGTGCCCTCGTGCTCGACGCCGTCCTCTTCGCCGCCGACGACGCCGATCTCGACCTCGAGGATCGCGTTGATGTTCCGCGTCTTCTCGATCATGGTCTTCGCGATCTCGATGTTCTCGTCGAGCGGCACGGCCGAACCGTCCCACATGTGCGACTGGAAGATCGGGTTGCGACCCTGCCGGACCTCTTCCTCGCTCGCCGCGATGAGCGGCAGGACGAAGCCGTCGAGGGCGTCCTTCGGGCAGTGGTCGGTGTGCAGCGCGACCGTGATGTCGTAGTTCTTGGCGACCTCGTGGGCGAACTTCGCCATCGCGAGGGCACCAGCTGCGCGGTTCTTGATGGTGTGGCCGGCGAAGTAGTCGGCACCGCCCGTCGTGACCTGGAGGATGCCGTCCGAGCCGGACTCCTGCAGGCCCTGGAGGACCGCGTTGATGGTCTGCGACGAGGACACGTTGACCGCGGGGTACGCGAACTTGCCCGCCTTCGCGCGTTCGATCATCTCGGCGTACTGTTCCGGCGTTGCGATGGGCACGTGGATCTCCTTCGACTTCGGTGATGTCCCCGCCGATCGTAGTCAGAAGCTCTGGAGGCGCGGTCCGGGTTACGCGGTCGGCTCACGTCCGGCGTGCACATGCGTGCACGGGCCCGGTGTCCGGACCGTCGGTCGGCCGCCGGTCGGTAGGCTCGGGTCGTGACTCCCACGACTGAGACCGGCTCCCTGTTCCTCCAGCCCGACCGCAACCTCGCGCTCGAGCTCGTGCGTGCGACGGAGGCCGCCGCGATCCGTGCGCAGCCGTGGGTCGGGCGTGGTGAGAAGAACCTCGCCGACGGCGCCGCGGTCGACGCGATGCGCAAGTTCCTCGGCACGGTGAACTTCGACGGTGTCGTCGTCATCGGCGAGGGCGAGAAGGACAACGCCCCGATGCTCTACAACGGCGAGCACGTCGGCAACGGTCACGGCCCGGCATGCGACATCGCGGTCGACCCCATCGACGGCACCTCGCTCACCGCCGCCGGCCGCCAGAACGCCATCTCCGTCATGGCCGTCTCGGACCGTGGCTCGATGTACGACCCCTCCGCCGTCTTCTACATGGACAAGATCGCCGCCGGCCCCGAGGGCCGCGGTGTCCTGGACCTCGAGAAGCCGATCGGTGACAACATCCGCGCGCTGGCGAAGGCCAAGGGCAAGGACCTCGAGGACATGGTCGTCGCCGTGCTCGACCGCCCGCGCCACGACGAGCTGATCCGCGCCATCCGCGCGACCGGTGCCGGCACGCGACTGCTGCTCGACGGTGACGTCGCCGGTGGCATCGCCGCCGCCCTGCCCGGCTCGACCATCGACATGTGCGTCGGTGTCGGCGGCACCCCCGAGGGCATCATCACGGCGTGCGCGATCAAGGCGCTCGGCGGCGTGATCCTCGGCAAGCTCCAGCCGAAGGACGACGAGGAGCGCGAGCGCGCCATCGCCGCCGGCCACGACCTGGACAAGGTCCTCGACCAGGACGACCTGGTCACGGGTGACAACACGTTCTTCGTCGCCACCGGCGTCACCGACGGCGTCCTGGTCGACGGTGTCCGTCGTTCGCGCGGCGTCATCCACACCGACTCGCTCGTGCTCCGCTCGCGCTCGAACACGATCCGCCGCATCCAGGCGGACCACCGTGCGGAGAAGTGGTTCTAGGCCGGACGATCGTCCGCCGCTTCGGGGCGTCGCCGGTCTTCCGGCGGCGCCCCGTTGTACGAGCCCTTGCGTAGGCTCGACGCATGACTGCGACAACGGCACGGATCGTCGGACTGGACACCGCGGGCATCCGCACGCTGCACGCGGAGGCGGACGGCACGGCCGACCGGCTGCCGCACGTCGTGCCGGTGGCGCCCGACCTCGGCGTGATCCTGGCGGACGAGGACGGCGCGATCCTCACCGCGCCGGCGCTCGCCGAGATGGGCTGGGCGGACGACGACGTCCTGTGTGCAGCCGTCGCCGCCGCGCAGGAGCAGGCCGGAGGCGACGTGGCGGTGATCCAGCCCGGCACGATCGTCATCCAGGACCCCGACCTCGCCGTGGTGCTCGTGCTCGCACCGCAGGCGTTCCAGGGGATCGAGTTCCGCGGCAGCGCAGTGGTCTTCCCGGTTGCGCCGACGACGTTCATCGTCACCGGCGACCAGGACGAGGACGGGCTCCAGGTCGCGGCCGGTGTCGCCCAGCAGATCCTGGCCGACGACGAGGGCGAGGTCCTGAGTGGACCGCCCATGGTGCTGCGCGGTGACGGGTGGGTCCGGTTCGAGCACCCGTCACTCGACGGCGAGCTCCGGACGATCCGCGCGCTCTGGACGTCGACCGCCGCGAACCTGCAGCAGGACGCCCTGCAGGAGTCGTTCGACCGGCGGGGCGAGGACGTCCACGTCGGTGCGGTCTCGGTCGCCCGGCTCGCCGAGGACGACCCGGCCTTCTCGTACTCGTCGTGGACCGAGGACGTCGAGACCGTCGTCGCCGCGGTCGACACGATCGTGCTCGTGACCCTCGACGGGCAGACGCAGCCCGTGCCGTTCGGTCGGCTGCGGGAGCTGGCGTCCGGGTTGATCGAGGAACTCGAGGTCCGCCCGACGCGCTACCGGCTCCGCGGGTTCCCGGATCTCGAGTCGGTCCGCGCGGCCCTCTGACGGGTCGACCCCGGTCGGTGGCACTCGTCCCCGTCGCTGCCCCCTGATATGGTCACACTCGCGTGCTTGTGGACAACGGCGCGAGAGATCGGACCTGGGGAGGAATGATGGGGCGACCGTCGGGGTGGGACGTCGTCGATCAGGGTGACGACCCGGTCAAGGGTGATCCGTCGACGCTCCGGATGATGTCGCGGGAGTACCAGCGCATCTCCGACGCAGCCGATGACGCCTCGACCCGGCTGAACTCCGTCAAGGGGTCCGGGTGGCTGACCGACTGGGAAGGTGAAGCCGCCGACGTCTTCGTCGACGCGATCGAGGACACCCCGTCGGACCTGACCAAGCTCGTCGATTCGTACGAGGCTGCCGCGACGGCGTTGTCGGGGTGGGCGGACACGGTCGATGACACCCAGTACCGGGCCGATGGTGCGTTGGCGGACGCGAAAGACGCCACCGGGGACCTCGCCGCGGCGCAGGACCGACTCTCCGACGCGCAGTCGAACCTGTCGCACTACCAGGCGGCGTCGAAGGACCTGTCGAAGGTCGCGGACGAGTACCCGGCCGGTTCCGACGTGCCGGACGGGGTGGACGTGCCCTCGCCGGCGCAGTTGCGGGCAGCGTCCGACAACGCCTCCGTCGCGCAGGGGTCCGTGAGCTCGGCGCAGGGGGACATCTCGGCGGCGCAGTCGCGGATCGATGCGGCGAAGCGGCTCGTGGCGGATGCGAAGGGTGAATGGCAGGACGCGGAGCAGCGGACCGCGACGAAGATCGGTGAAGCTGCTGACGCGGGGCTCGGGAAGCAGTCCACGTGGGACAAGATCTTCGGGTCCGAGGCGTGGGAGACCATCGTGTCGGTGGCGAAGGTCGTCGTGGCGGTGGGTGGGATCATCGCGATGATCATCCCTGGGCCGTGGACGTTGATCATCGCGGCGATCGCGCTCGTGGTGTTGGCGGACACGTTGTACAAGATGAGCAAGGGCGAAGCCGACGGGTGGGACCTCGCGTTCTCCCTGCTCGACTGCGTCCCCGCAGCCGGCGCACTGGGGCGGTTGGCGAGTTTGGGCAAGTACGCGAGAGGCATGGGTGGGATCTCTCGCGCAGGCGGCCGGGTCCTCGCCGCGGGAAGATCGGTCATCGGGAAGGCCAAGTCTGCCGTTCCGTTCGGGCGTCGGGTCGAACTACCCCTCGGCGTCAGGGTCAACCCGAACGGGCGGACCCTGGCACGGACCGCGACCAAGGACGAGAAGGCTGCCTTCGGAGAGCAGCAGATGCACGACCTCTACGCTCGCTCCGGCTTCGACCGGATCGACACGAAGGGCAGCACCAGTGCCAACGGGCTCGACGGTGTCTACTTCAACAAGAAGACCGGCGAGTACGAGATCGGCGAGGCGAAGTTCTCGAAGCACGATGATGCTGCTCCGAACAGCCTGTTGAAGAACACGAAACTGAGCGGGCGTCAGCTGAGTGATCAGTGGATCGACTCTCCAGCGGGGCGGGATGCCCTGACTCGTTTGGAACGAGCCGTGGACGAGCGCCACTTCGACGCGATCCAGAAGCTGCTCGACGAGGGAAAGCTCCCCCGAAGTGTCGTCGTCGTCGGACATGATGGAGGTTCAACACGATTCATGGTCGATACGGGTGGAAAGGTGATCCCCTGATGCCGCTTTTCCGGCGCAAGACTGCACTCCGGCAGCGGGCCGCCGAGTTCGATGCGCGATACTGGCAGAGCGCCATCGAGGTGACCTCGACCAATTGGGAAGGACGCAAGGCTGCCGCGCAGCGAGCAACCGATCCCACGAAGCGCTTGAGCGCCGTTCGTGGCGAGTGGCACATGGGCCTCCGCTACCTGGCCGCGCAGTACTCCGCGGGCGTCGGCCTGGACGTCATCGGAGATGTCGCTGAATCGGTGGCGGATGCGTACTGCACGTGGGTCGACCTAGCGTCCTCCGACCAGAAGCCGTCGCCCAGCCTCGGCGACGGAAACGAGTACTACATCAGTGTGCTGCGGCTTCTCGGCATCACGATGGGCTGTGGCCGGACGACTCATGCGCGGACGGTCCTCGAGACGGTGGTTCGGCAGGGGGCGGACCCGCTGTTCTCGGCGCTTGCGTCCGCGACCGGACTTCAGCACTCCTGGGATCAGAACAAGCATTCGACGCCGAGGTTCGCGCGGCCCCTGCTCACGGCGCTCGAGCAGCCAGTCGAAGCCAGCCATGCCATCGAGACGTATCTCGCAGACTGGCCATCACGGATGAAACCGATGGATTGGATGGGGTCGCTGGAAGCAGTCGCCCCGGGCGACAGCTACGGTGCGGGATTCGTCGGGTATTGGGCGCTGGAACTGCCGGCGATCGCGAAAGCGACCGACATGCACCTCGTTGAGATGAAATCGCCCTTCCTGCCGCTCGATCTCCTGTAAGAGGAGGGACCCTCCGGACCACATCCGAAATGGCCTACCAGACGGCTCGACGCCGGTGGCGTCATCGCTAGATGCCGCCGTTCACCGACTCGTCACTGACCGTGTGCTGCGCTTTGCTCTGGCGTGCGGTGGGTTGCTCGAGGCCGGACAGTGCGACAGCGCAGAAAGACGTGCCTGCCCCAGCTACACGAGTGGAAGTGGAACTCCTCTGGTGAGGGGGCTCGTGGCGTTGTCTTTGGGACCAGGGCGGGTACCGATCCAGTCGGCCAGCATGATCGGAATGGCGTTGCGTTTCTCGACGGACAGTCAGGAACGTTTGCCAAGTTGGAGAACTTCGATCAACTCTTCCTACTCAAGACACGGTGATCTTGCATGCGAACTCTGAAGGATGCTCAGGACGAATTTGCGACGGAAGTGCGCGCTGACGAAGACCTTAGTTGGGATAGGGGATGGATCGAGACCGACGATTGGTGGATCGTTCTGTACAACAGTCGAGAGTATTACGAGACACAAAACCCATTGTTTAGCCTAGCTGGAAATGGCCCCTTTGTTGTACCAAAAGACGGCAGTGCCTGTTTTGCTCTTCAAACGAACACATCGGTTGAATCACAAATAGAGGAACGGGGCCAGCGGGTCATCAGTCGGTCTCGGTGAAGCCAATTCCGGCTCGAGCGGAGGAGAACGAGGTGACGGTCGAGGGTCCACCCGCAGAGTTCTTAGCTGGAACTCTTTGCGATTGCTCGGGATTCCGTTGACCGTTGGTCGGGTAGCAGGGCAAGGCAGGAACTGATCAAGCGCCAATCTGAATTGATCCGACGATCTGCCAAGTCTCACACTGATTTTCCGGTGCAGGGGCCGAGTACACGAACCTCATCAATCGTTGACGGCAAAAGAGGTTGAACGCTTCACGAAGCGTGGCCACGCCGAGCCCAGAACGCTGGGGGCGCTGAGGGTCGGATAAAGTCGCAAGGCGCGAATTGGTTGAAAGCGAATCCAGATGGGTCTCACGACCCCCGAAGCTCCCCGCTCCGACTGCTCGTACGACGTTCTCTCCCCGTGCGACCGAATCGATCGAACCCACATCCGGTCTCTGTGGACGACGCGGTGGCTGGCGCCAGTGCAATGCTGAGTGCCGGAGCGAAGGCCAGGTTGGTCGGTGCAGACGGCTTCACCGCTCAAGGGCTGGCACGAGCGTTCCTGGCGCCGAAGCCGTTGATCAAGGTGCTCGATCGTGCGGCTAAGCTCGAGCGGAGGCAGACGGCGTGAATGATCTAGAGGCATTCAATTGACTGAACTACGGCTTGACAAGAGCGTGGATGGCGTCGGCGCTCGATATGTGCCCAGAAACTTTCCCCCAGCGCGGGCTGACGCACATTGGCGCGGTGCTTCTTTCAATGCCGAGGGTGATTGATGTTCAGATTCGGTAGAGCCGAGAACTCGAGGACAATTGAGGAACCCGTGATCGAGCACGGATACCTCTACATGCAGAAGTGGAATCACTTCACCCGGACGCCGGATCCGAGAGGATTCCTGAGCGAGCAAGAGTGTCGCGGGCGTTGGCACCAGCATCAGGATGACCAGATGGACTGGTTCACTGTGGTCCCCGCCGAACCGAGCGTCGGCACCTTCGTGAGGCGGGACGACGGCGGCTTTGAAATCGATCCCGCATCCGCTGTACCGTCCTGGACCATGGAGGTCACGCCTCGGGGCGGAATTGCCATCGACGGGCCAGCTTTCCAAGTGTTCGTTTGGGACGCAAACAATCGCAATGTGACCCTTGCCACGTATTCGAACCGGTGGGGCGGACGGCTGTTCCTCAGCGAAGTGATCTACAAGATCTTCCCCGAACCTGATGACTTCAGACCGAAGGAACGTGCACTGGCCAACAAGCCCCTGTTCTCCAATCAATTGCACCTGTCTCCGAACGGCGAGGGGCAGCGCACGCGGATCGATCACTCCAAACAGACAAAAGACCTGGAGCAGTTCCACGGAGTTGACGTCGAGCCGAACTGGGCGAACACGCCGGGTTTTGGTGATTGGGAAGCGTTGTCGAAGAAGGTCCTCGAGGGTAACCCCCTCATCTGATTCGTCAGCTGGCCAGGCAGAATGACCGATGGCCTTCTCGTCGCGAAAGAACACGTGTGGGACCGCAACGCCGAGGCCGTCCGCGCGCTCCCCGGGTACTCCGACGCATGAGCCGTCGCCCCGAGGAGGATCCGGTCGCGGTCAGGAAACCGACGCGTCGTCCTCGTCCGCCCACAGCGGGTCGCTGACGGTCCGGGGCAACAGCGCCCCCGGCGACGCAGGCCACGGCAGCCGCGTGACCGGTCAGTTCGAGGCAAAGAGCTCACGCCGCCCGGCATCGAAATCCTGCACCTTCTTGAGCTCGTCGTAGACCAGGGCGTAGGCGGCGCGCAGGTTGTCGAAGTAGTCGTCCCACGAGTCGAACAGGGTGAACGCGACGTCGGAGACCAGGTCGATCGACGCCCAGGCATCGTCCTCGCTCAGGAGCCCCGCGGCGTACGCACCTCGGACGGCGGTGACGGCGTTCTTGACGTCCATCGACCAGAGCAGCTTCGGCGGGCGGTCCGCTCGGCGGTCGAGCAGGTTCGACCCCGCCCAGGGATCGGTGCCGAGCAGCGAGGACAGCCGAGTGAGCCGAGCCTCGCCCTCGGCGGAACGGCTCAACGCGAGGAACTGCCACGACACGCTCTTCGGACCGAGCAGGTCGACGGCGAAGGCCTGTCCGTCCCGCCCGCTGGCGATCTTGTACGCCTCATCGAGTTCGCGGCGCAGAAAGGTCACGGGCGGCAGGGGAATCGTCACGAAGGGAGAACGTGTGGCGTCCTGCAGGTACTCGCCGCCGAGTTCGACCCGCGCACCGTACGGGGCGAGGGACGCCGGCCACCAGCCCTCGTGGAAGTCGCCGAACGAGGTGAGCGCCAGCTGCTGCAGCCGGCGGGCGGGCAGCTCGCGAGCGCCGGTGCGCTCACGGTACCGCCGCTGTTCCCGCACCGGCAGCCCGATGTCACGGAGCGAGGTGATGAAGGTCAACACGAACCACACGACGATGGCGACCAAGAAGCAGCGCCACACCGCTTGGATGCCGTTCCCGAAGTGCTGCCGGACGTCGTACGGTGCGAGGATCGAGATCAGGAGCACGGCGAAGAACGCGACGATCGCGATCGCCATGATGATCCATGCTGCGGCGCGGTCTCGTCGCCGCCCGGTCTGCTTCCGCGCCTTGGCGACCATCGCCCGGTGCCGCCAGCGTGGACGGACCGGGAACTCGCGGTCGCCGGGATGGTTCTGCAGTGCTTCCCCCATGACGAACGATCGTAGCGAGCCGACGGTCAGTCCTCGTCGACCGCCCCCACCAGCTCCGGCGCCGTGAGCAACCGCGGCTCGTCCTCGATCGACGCGGGGTCCGCGATGACCTTCGACTCGTCGAGCAGCGACAACCGCCGTGCACTCGGCAGCACCTGCCGCTCGAGCGACCCCACGAACCGGTTGTAGTCGACGACGGAGCCCCGGATCGAACGCCCGAGCTTGTCGACGTGCCCCGCCATCGTGGACAGCCGGCCGTAGAGCTCGCGTGAGACGCGGAAGAGCTCGTGCGCTTCTTGCGAGACGACGTCCTGCTGCCACGAGAACGCCACGGTCTTCAGCACGGACCACAGGGTCACGGGTGAGGCGAGGGCGATGCGCTTGCGGAAGGCGTGGTCGAGCAGGCCGGGGTCGGCGGCGAGGGCGCTCGAGATGAGTGACTCGGACGGGATGAAGGCGACGGTGAGCTCGGGGGAGGCGTCGTAACCGGTCCAGTACTCGCGCGCGGCCAGGGCGTCGACGTGTGCGCGGAGCGCCTTGACGTGTTGGGCGATGAGCTGGTCGCGTCGAGCCCCCTCGGCTCCGGTGGCGGTCGCCGGGATCTCGGCGGCCTGCAGGTAGGCGCTGAACGGCACCTTGGCGTCGACGGCGATGGTCTTGCCGCCGGGCAGGTGCACGACCATGTCGGGTCGAGCGGTGCCGGACGAGGTGGTGACCGACGACTGCACGTCGAAGTCGACCCGCTCGAGCAACCCGGCGGCCTCGACCACGTTGCGCAGCTGCGTCTCGCCCCACACGCCGCGGGTGCTGTTCGACGACAGGGCGCTGGCCAGGGTGTCGGCCGTGGCACGCAGACGTTCCTCGGACTCGGCGGCCGACCGAAGCTGCGCCGACAGCGCGCCGTACTGCTCGCTGCGGGACTGCTCGAGCTCGGCGATCTTCGTGCGCATCACGTCGAGGGTCTGGGCAACGGGGCTGAGCGCGGACAGCACCTTCGACTCGTTCTGGTTCCGGGCCGAGTCGGCGCCGTGCATCCGCTGCACGAGGTGCTCGAGCTCGGCGGCACGACGTTCGAGGGAGTCGACCTGTCGGCGGTACTGGGCGTCCTGTGCGTCGAGACGCTCCTCGGCGTCGCGGCGGACCTCGTCGAGCCGCGTGCGGAGTGCCTCGGCGCTCGCGCGCGCCGCCGCGGCGTCGACGCCGGCGCGCGACCGCGCGAGCGACCAGGCGACGACCGCACCGACGGCGATGCCGATCACGAGACCGATGACCAGGGCGAGGATCTGCATGTCGTGACCCTGGCAGAACCCACCGACACCGGGCCTCCCGGCCCACCGACACCGCGCCTCCCGGCACACCGACGCGACCACCGGGCCGGCGGAACCGGTCCCGGGAAACCATGTCATGACATTAGGGCAAACACGGTGTACAGTCGTGATCGTCCGCCGATGAAGCCGCACGGAAGGTCCACCACGTCGCATGACGAACCACGCTCCCCACGCCTACGACGTGATCACGATGGGACGCGTCAGCGTCGACATCTACCCGCAGCAGACCGGCCCGCTCGAGGACGTCTCGACCTTCTCGAAGTCCGTCGGCGGCAGCGCGACCAACGTCGCCATCGCCGCAGCGCGCCACGGTGCCGATGCCGCGGTCATCACCCGGACGGGCAACGACCCGTTCGGCCGGTACATCGCCCGCACCCTGCCGGAGTTCGGCGTCGCGAACGCCTTCGTCGAGACGGTCGAGGGGCTGAACACCCCCGTCGCGTTCTGCGAGATCTTCCCGCCGGACGACTTCCCGCTGTACTTCTACCGGGCACCGAAGGCGCCGGACCTGATGATCACGGCGAAGTCCCTGCCGCTGCACGAGATCGAGCGGGCGAAGATCTTCTGGACGACGGTGACCGGCCTGAGCGAAGAGCCGAGCCGCCAGGCGCACCACGTCGCGTACGAAGCGCGTTCCGCCGCGCAGAACAGCACGAAGACCCACACCGTGTTGGACCTGGACTACCGCTCGATGTTCTGGTCGAGCCCCGAGGCCGCGACGCGCGAGGTCGCCGTCGCCCTCGAACACGCCACGGTCGCCGTCGGCAACCGCGAGGAGTGCGAGGTCGCCGTCGGAGAGACCGACCCGGTCCGCGCCGCCGACGCCCTGCTCGAGCGCGGGGTCGAGATCGCCATCGTCAAGCAGGGCCCCAAGGGCGTGCTGGCGAAGACCCGCGACGAGTTCGTCGAGTTCCGCCCGCACCACATCGACGTCGTCAACGGGCTCGGCTCGGGCGACGGCTTCGGCGGCGCGCTGACCCACGGCCTGCTGCAGGGCTGGGGCCTCGAGCGGATCCTCGCGTTCTGCAACGCCGCCGGCGCCATCGTCGCGACGCGGTTCGAGTGCTCGACGGCGATGCCCACGAGCGACGAGATCGAGGCGTTCATCGCCAGCAACCCCGCTGACGGCACCAACCACACGAGCACCGAGGAGAAGACCCATGCCTGAGATCAGCCCCGCTGACTTCCAGCGCCTCCGGGACATCCGCGCCGGACAGCCCGAACTGGTGCGGTCCGTGCTCGACGCTCGGCACAAGCGCTCCCTGCTCGCCGACGACGGCAAGCTCTTCATCGTCGCCGCGGACCACCCGGCACGCGGTGCCCTGGCGGTCCGGAACGACGAGTCCGCGATGGCCGACCGCTACGACCTGCTCGAGCGGCTCGTCACGGCGCTCGGCCGCCCCGGCGTCGACGGGGTGCTCGGCACGCCCGACATCCTCGAGGACCTGGCACTGCTCGGCGCCCTCGACGGCAAGGTCGTCGTCGGGTCGATGAACCGCGGCGGACTGCGCGGGGCGACGTTCGAGATGGACGACCGCTACACGGCGTACTCGGCACAGGCCATCAAGGACTCCGGGCTCGACTTCGCCAAGCTCCTCGTGCGCATCGCCCTCGAGGACGCGGGCACGGCACCGACGCTCGAGGCCACGGCCCGTGCGGTCAGCGAGTCCGCCGCACTCCAGCTGCCGATCATGCTCGAGCCGTTCATGTCCGCGTGGCAGGACGGCCGGGTGGTGAACGACCTGACCGCCGACGCCGTCATCACCTCGATGGCGATCGCCGCGGGCCTGGGGGAGTCCAGCGCCTACAGCTGGCTGAAGATCCCGGTCGTCGACGACATGGAGCGGGTGATGGCGGCGACGACGCTGCCGACGCTCCTGCTCGGGGGCGACCCGTCGAGCAAACCGCTCGAGACCTACGCCAAGTGGGCCGACGCCCTCGCGCTCCCCGGCGTACGCGGCCTGGTCGTCGGCCGCACCCTGCTCTACCCGCCGGACGGCGACGTCGCCACCGCGGTCGACGTGGCCGCGGGTCTCGTCCACACCGGCAGCGCCGGCGCCACGCACGCAGCAACCACCACACTCGAAGGAAGCAACGCATGACCACCACGGAGACCGCCACCACCACCGTCGGCCACTGGATCGGCGGCAAGCACGTCGAGTCCGCGTCGGGCAACAGCGCCCCCGTGTACGACCCGGCACTGGGCATCGCGACGAAGCAGGTCGCCCTGGCGAACGAGGACGAGGTCCAGGCCGCCATCGCGAGCGCCAAGGCGGCGTTCCCGGCGTGGAGCAACCTGTCGCTCACCAAGCGCCAGCAGATCCTGTTCTCGTTCCGCGAGATCCTGAACCGCGACAAGGGCGAGCTCGCCGAGATCATCACGAGCGAGCACGGCAAGGTCATCGACGACGCCCTGGGCGAGATCGCCCGTGGGCAGGAGGTCGTGGAGCTCGCCACGAACATCCCGAGCCTGATGAAGGGCGAGTTCTCCGACCAGGTCTCGACCGGCATCGACGTCTACTCGATCCGGCAGCCGCTCGGTGTCGTGGGCATCATCAGCCCGTTCAACTTCCCGGCGATGGTGCCGCTGTGGTTCCTGCCGATCGCGATCGCGGCGGGCAACACCGTCGTGCTGAAGCCGTCCGAGAAGGACCCGAGCGCCGCCATCTGGCTCGCCGAGAAGTTCACCGAGGCCGGTCTGCCCGACGGCGTCTTCAACGTGCTCAACGGCGACAAGCTCTCCGTCGACGGGCTGCTGACCAGCCCGGACGTCGAGTCGATCTCGTTCGTCGGTTCCACGCCGATCGCGCAGTACGTCTACGAGACCGGCACGAAGCACGGCAAGCGCGTGCAGGCCCTCGGCGGCGCGAAGAACCACATGCTCGTGCTGCCGGACGCGGACCTCGACCTGGTCGCCGACAACGCCATCAACGCGGGCTTCGGATCCGCCGGTGAGCGCTGCATGGCGATCTCGGTCGTCGTCGCCGTCGAGCCGGTGGCCGACGAGCTCATCCAGAAGATCACGGACCGCGCGGCGACCCTGCGCATCGGCGACGGTCGTCGCGGGTGCGACATGGGCCCGCTCGTCACGAAGCAGCACCGTGACAAGGTCGCCTCGTACATCGAGGTCGCAGAGCAGGACGGTGCGGTGGTTGTGGTGGACGGCCGCACCGTCCGACCCGACGGCGACGAGAACGGCTTCTGGCTGGGCCCGACGCTGATCGACCAGGTCCCCACCACGAGCCGCGTCTACACCGAGGAGATCTTCGGCCCGGTGCTCAGCGTCGTCCGCGTCGCCACGTACGAAGAGGGCCTCGAGCTCATCAACTCGGGTGCGTACGGCAACGGGACCGCCATCTTCACCAACGACGGCGGCGCCGCGCGTCGCTTCCAGCGCGACGTGCAGGTCGGCATGATCGGCATCAACGTCCCGATCCCCGTGCCGGTCGCGTACTACTCGTTCGGCGGCTGGAAGAACTCGCTGTTCGGTGACCACAAGGCGTACGGCGCCGACGGCGTGAGCTTCTTCACCCGCCAGAAGGCGATCACGAGCCGTTGGCTCGACCCGTCGCACGGCGGCATCAACCTCGGCTTCCCGTCGAACAACTGAGCCGCAGCATGGCGAACGAACAGCACGAGCACGACCAGTGGTTCATCCCGGCGGGCTCCCGGCCCGAGGCGGGCTGGACCGACGTCGTCGACGGTCGCATCGCAGGATGGACGCACACCGGGCTCCGGACCGGCACCCTGACGGACAGCGACCCGACCGGCACACGCGAGCTGCGCCTCCCGGCCGACGCCGTGGAGCGCATCGTCGTGCCGCTCGCCGGGGCGTTCCACGTGACCTACGCGGGCGCCGCCGGTGACGGCGAGCAGGCCCTGCAGGGGCGCGCGAGCGTGTTCGAGGGTCCCACCGACGTCCTGTACCTAGGGTCCGGCTCAGCGGCGACGATCACCGGCAGCGGCCGGTTCGCGGTCGCCGAGGCGCCCACAGACACCGTCAAGCCGACCACGTACGTGGCCCGGCAGGACGTGCCGGTCGAGCTCCGCGGTGCCGGGCAGTCCAGCCGGCAGGTGCACAACTTCGGCACCCCGGCCGCCCTCGACGCCGTGAAGTTCATCGTGTGCGAGGTGATCACGCCGGCCGGCAACTGGTCGTCGTACCCGCCGCACAAGCACGACACGAACGTGCCCGGCGAGGAGTCGAACCTCGAGGAGATCTACTACTACGAGTCCGCGGTCGCACGCGGCCTCTCCGCTCCGGCCAGCGCCGATCCCTTCGCGCTGCACCGGACCTACGCCTCGGACGACCGTCCGATCGACGAGTTCCGCGAAGTCCGCACCGGCGACGTCGCGCTCGTCCCGCACGGGTGGCACGGCCCCGCCGTCGCCGCCCCCGGCTACGACATGTACTACCTCAACGTGATGGCCGGGCCCGACCCGGAGCGCGTCTGGAACATCACCGACGACCCGGCGCACGGCTGGGTCCGCCAGGCATGGGCGAGCGAGCAGCTCGATCCGCGCCTGCCCTACGAAAGGAAGCAGGCGTGATCACCACCACGCGCCGGATGACCGTCGGCCAGGCACTCGTCGAGTTCCTGGCCAACCAGTGGACCGTCGACGGCGACGTCCGCGAACGCACCATCCCGGGCATCTTCGGCATCTTCGGGCACGGCAACGTCGCCGGCGTCGGACAGGCCATCAAGCAGCTCCACGTCGAGCAGCCCGGACTGCTGCCGTACCACCAGGCCCGCAACGAGCAGGCGATGGTGCACGAGGCCGTCGGCTTCGCCCGCATGCACCGCCGCCGTGCGACCTTCGCCGCGACGGCGTCGGTCGGTCCGGGTGCCGCGAACATGCTCACCGCCGCCGCACTCGCGACGACGAACCGCCTGCCCGCACTGCTGCTGCCGTCGGACACGTTCGCCACGCGGACCACCGACCCGGTGCTCCAGCAGATCGAACTGCCGCACGACACCTCCCTGCAGGTGACCGACGCGTTCCGTCCGCTGTCGCGCTACTTCGACCGTGTCGAGCGGCCCGAGCAGCTGTTCTCGATCGCCCTCGCGGCGATGCGGGTGCTGACCGACCCGGCGGAGACCGGTGCCGTGACGATCGCCCTGCCGGAGGACGTGCAGGCCGAGGAGTTCGACGTCCCCGTCGCGTTCCTGCAGCCGCGCGAGTGGCACATCCGCCGTCCGCTGCCCGAGCACGGGCCGCTGGCGCGTGCGGTCGCCGCGATCCGGGCGGCGAAGCGCCCCGTCATCGTCGCGGGCGGTGGCGTGCTGTACTCCGGCGCGGAGCACGAGCTCGCCGCCTTCGTCGAAGCGACCGGCATCCCGGTCGGCACCTCGCAGGCCGGCGGCGGATCGCTCGTCTGGGACCACCCGCAGTCCCTCGGTGGCATCGGCGCGACCGGCACGGCCGCCGCGAACGCGGTCGCCGCGCAGGCGGACGTCGTGATCGGGATCGGGACGCGCTACAGCGACTTCACGACCGCGTCGCGGACCGCGTTCCAGAACCCGGACGTCACGTTCGTGAACGTCAACGTGGCCGCGTTCGACGCCTACAAGCACGGTTCGCAGCTGCCGCTGATCGCGGATGCCCGGGAGGCCCTGGTCGCGTTGACCGCGGCACTCACGTCGACCGGGTCGTCACCCGCAGAGCCCGCGTACGTCGTCGACGCCGCCTACGCTGCGGAGATCGCCTCGCTGAAGGCCGCGTGGGACGCCGCCGTCGACGGCGCGTTCGCGCCGTCCGGCGCGGACCTGCCCGGCCAGCCGGAGATCATCGGCGCCGTGCAGTCGGTGTCCGACCCCCGCGACGTCGTCATCCAGGCGGCCGGCTCGCTGCCCGGCGACCTGCACAAGCTCTGGCGCGTGCGGGACGCCCTCGGCTACCACGTCGAGTACGCGTTCTCGTGCATGGGCTACGAGATCGCCGGCGGCATCGGCGTCCGTCGTGGCGCCCCGGACCGCGACGCGATCGTCATGGTCGGCGACGGCAGCTACCTCATGCTGCACACCGAGCTCGTCACCGCCGTGGCCGAGGGCATCAAGATCATCGTGGTACTCATCCAGAACCACGGGTACGCGTCGATCGGGCACCTGTCCGAGACCGTCGGGTCCGAGCGCTACGGCACGAAGTACCGCTACCTGGACGAGACGCAGTCGTTCGACAACGGCGACCCGCTGCCCGTCGACCTCGCGGCGAACGCGCGGTCGTACGGCGTCGACGTGATCGAGGTCCAGCCCGGCCCGGACAGCATCGAGGACCTCAAGGCCGCGCTGCGTCAGGCGAAGGCGAACGACCACACCACCCTCGTGCACATCAACTCGGACCCGCTGGTCTACGCCCCCGAGGGCGACGGCTGGTGGGACGTGCCGGTCGCGCAGACCTCGACGCTGTCGAGCACGCAGACCGCCCGCGCCGAGTACGAGCAGCAGGTCGCCGCCCAGCGCCCGCTGCTCGGCTGAGCACCACCGTCCACCACACGCACCACACCCAGAGAGCAGACGACGACGTCATGACCGACACCGCCACCGCAACCGACGCCATCCGGATCGGCACCGCCCCCGACTCGTGGGGCGTCTGGTTCCCCGACGACCCGAACCAGGTGCCGTGGAAGCGCTTCCTCGACGAGGCGGCCGCCGCCGGGTACGAGTGGATCGAGCTCGGACCGTACGGCTACCTGCCGACCGACCCGTCGCAGCTGTCCGACGAGCTCGAGTCGCGCGGGCTGAAGCTCTCCGCCGGCACCGTGTTCACCGGGTTCCACAAGGGCGAGGACCAGTTCCAGCGCGCCTGGGACCAGGCCGTGGCGGTCGCGGGTCTGGCGGCCAAGCTCGGCGCCCAGCACCTCGTGACGATCCCGGACCTGTGGCGCTCGGACGCCACGGAAGAGGTACTCGAGTCGCGCACCCTGACCGACGAGCAGTGGGACCGCCTCGGCAAGGGGCACGACCAGCTCGGCAAGGCGCTGCTCGAGGAGTACGGCGTCCACCAGCAGTTCCACACGCACGCTGACAGCCACGTCGGCACCTACAAGGAGACCGTGCGGTTCCTCGAGGTGACGAACCCGGAGTACACGAACCTCTGCCTCGACACCGGCCACTTCGCGTACTACGGCGGCGACAACCTCAAGCTCATCGCCGCGCACCCGGAGCGCATCGGGTACCTGCACCTCAAGCAGGTCGACACCGACCTGCTGTTCGACGTGCTGAAGAACGACGTGCCGTTCGCCACCGCCGTGTCGCAGGGCATCATGACCGAGCCGCCGCGCGGTACCCCGGAACTCGCCCCGATCATCGAGGCCGTCGCGAAGATCAACCCGGACGTCTTCGGCATCGTCGAGCAGGACATGTACGGCTGCTCGGTCGACGCCCCCGGCCCGATCGCCGAGCGCACGTTCCAGCACATCTTCGGTTCCACGTCCGCCGCCCGCGTGTCCTGACCGGCCACCAACAGCCGTCCACGCAGCGTCATCTACCCCAGGAGCACCGCCATGAGCACCACTGACAACCTCCGCGTCGCCGTCGTCGGCGCGGGCGCCATGGGCAGCGACCACATCCGTCGCATCACCTCGACCATCGCCGGCGCCGACGTCGTCGCCATCGTCGACCCCGACAGCGGCCGCGCGACCGCCGCCGCGGCGAAGGCGCCCGGCGCGATCACCGCGGCGTCGTTCGAGGAAGCACTCGACGCCACCGCGATCGACGCCGTCATCGTCGCGACGCCGGGCTTCCTGCACGAGCCGGTCCTGGTGCCGGCGCTCGAGCGCGGCCTGGCCGTCCTGTGCGAGAAGCCGCTCACCACGTCGGCCGAGGACTCCCTGCGGATCGTCGAGCTCGAGCAGCAGCACGCCGACCGCCCGAAGATCCAGGTCGGCTTCATGCGCCGCTTCGACAAGGGGTACCAGGAGCTGCGTGCCCTGCGGGAGTCCGGTGCCAGCGGCGCCCTGCTCGCGCTGCACCACGCGCACCGCAACCCGACCACACCGCCGAACTTCAGCGAGTCGATGCTCATCCACGACTCGGTGATCCACGAGATCGACATCATCCCGTTCATCACGGGCGAGGCGATCACGAGCGTCGAGGTCAAGAAGCCCCGCAAGAACTCGCTCGCGCCGGCCGACCTGCCCGAGCCGCAGTTCGTGCTGTTCACCACCGAGTCCGGCACCATGGCGATCGTCGAGATCAACGTGAACGCCCAGTTCGGCTACCAGGTCACGACCGACGCGGTGTTCGAGTCCGGGGTCGCCTACATCGGCCGCGAGACCTCGTTGAACCTCGTGTCGCAGGGCGTCTCCGGTCAAGGAGTCACCCCGACGTTCGTCGAGCGCTTCGGTGCCGCCTACGACGAAGAGGTGCAGCGTTGGGTCGACGCCGCGCGGGCCGGTGGGATCGACGGGCCGAGCGCCTGGGACGGGTACACGGCGTCGGTCGTCGCCGAGGTCGCCGTGCGTGCGCAGCAGTCCGGTGCGCTCGAACCGATCACGTACGCGACCGCGAAGCCCGCCTTCTACGAGACGGCCTGATCGATGCCGAAGATCGCACTCGACCCCACGCCGTACCACCACGACCTGTCGCTGCTGGAGTTCCCGCAGAAGGTCGCCGACCTCGGCTACGAGTACCTGCAGCTCACCCCGCACAAGGACTTCATCCCGTTCTACCGGCACCCGACGGCCGACGACGACCTCGTCGACGCGTTCGCCGCGGCGTGCACGACGGCCGGGGTGCAGGTCGCATCGGTCCTGCCCGTCCTGCGCTGGGCCGGTCCGGACAAGGAGGCCCGCGAGGCCGCCGTCAAGAAGTGGAAGCGGGTCATCGAGATCACGAAGCGCCTCGGCGTGGACACGATCAACACGGAGTTCTCCGGCCGCCCCGAGCGCGCCGAGGAGTCCGAGGACCAGTTCCACTGGGCGATGGAGGAACTGCTGCCGATCATCGAGGACTCCGGCATCCGGGTCCTGATCGACCCGCACCCCGACGACTTCGTCGAGGACGGGCTCGAGGCACTCCGGGTGATCCGTGGCCTGAACTCGAAGAGCATCGGCTTCGTCTACGTCGCCTGCCACACGTTCCACTACGGCGGCAACATGGACGAGATCATCGACGCCGCGGGCGACTCCCTGCAGCTCGTGCACGTCGCCGACGCCTACGACCACCACCGGTCGCACGGGCTGCGCTACATCACGAACCCGCCCGGCAACCCGGTCCGGGTGCACCAGCACCTGCCGGTCGGGCAGGCGGACGTCGACTTCGACGCCTTCTGGGCCGCCCTCGACCGGGTCGGCTTCACGGCGCGCGAGGACACCGTGGCGGTGTCGAGCGTCTTCGCGGAGGACGAGAACGCCGACCAGGTCTCGCGCTTCCAGCTCGACACGATCAAGAAGGGACTCACACGATGACCGACACCCTCGAGACCACGACGCCCACCGGCGCCGACACCCGACCCGTCACGCTGCAGGCCGCGTCGCAGACCGTGACCGCCCTGTGGAACGACTCCGCCGACCCGCGCGAGCTGTCGACCGCGATCCACGAGTACGGCGCCGTCGGGGCGACCTGCAACCCGGTGATCGCGTACACGTGCATCAAGCAGGACCCGGAGACCTGGGTGCCGCGCATCCGCGAGATCGCCGCCGAGCATCCGACGGCGGGGGAATCCTGGATCGGTTGGAAGGCCGTCGAGGAGCTCTCCATCGCCGCGGCCGAGCAGCTGCTGCCCGCGTTCGAGGCGTCCGGCGGCCGCAACGGTCGCCTGTCGATGCAGACCGACCCGCGGTTCCACCGCGACGCGGACGCCCTGGTCGAGCAGGCCGTGCGGTTCTCGCAGCTCGCCCCGAACATCATCGTGAAGATCCCCGCCACCAAGGTCGGCATCGCCGCGATCGAGGAGGCCGCGTACCGCGGTGTCTCGATCAACGCGACCGTGTCCTTCACGGTGCCGCAGGTCGTGGCCGTCGGCGAGGCCATCGAGCGCGCGCTCGACCGTCGTGCCGCCGACGGGCTGCCCGACCAGGAGTTCGGCCACGTCGTCACGCTGATGGCCGGCCGGTTCGACGACTGGCTGAAGACCGTCGTCAAGCGCGACCACGTCCTGGTCGACCCCGGCATCCTCGAGTGGGCCGGCGTCGCCGCGGTGAAGAACGCCTACCGCGTGTTCCAGGAGCGTGGTTTCCGGTCGCGCGTGCTCGTCGCCGCCTTCCGCAACGCGCTGCAGTGGTCGGAGTTCCAGGGCGGCGACCTCGTCGTCTCCCCGCCGTTCCAGTGGTCGAAGGACATCAACGCGAACGCGTTCCCGTTCCGTCCGGACGCCATCCACGACGAGGTGCCGGCCGACGTCATCGCAGCCCTGCGTGCCGCGACCCCTGAGTTCGCGCGCGGCTACGACGTCGACGGCATGACGATCGACGAGTTCGACCGGTTCGGTGCCACGGTGACCACCCTGCGCCAGTTCCTCGACGCCGACGCGCAGCTCGACGCCCTGGTCCGCGACATCATCGTCCCCGCCGCATGACGTCGACGGACGCAGCCGTGCCGGACACCATCGGCGTCGGCCTCATCTCGGTCGGCTGGATGGGGCGGCTGCACTCGCGGGCCTACCGCGCCCTGCCGGACCACTTCCCCGAGCTCGGCGTGCACCCCCGGCTCGTCGTCGCCGCGGACCCGATCGAGGCCGCTCGCGACCAGGCCGTCACCCGCCTGGGCTACGAGCGGGCCGTCGCCGACTACCACGAGGTCCTCGCCGACCCGGCCGTCGACGTCGTCTCGATCTGCTCGCCGAACTTCCTGCACCGCGAGATGGCGGTCGCTGCTGCCGAAGCGGGCAAGCCGTTCTGGATCGAGAAGCCGATGGGCCGCTACGCCAGCGACTCACGCGAGATCCACGAGGCCGTGCAGCGCGCAGGCGTCATCACGAGCGTCGGGTTCAACTACCGGCACGCGCCGGCGATCGAGCGGGCGCGGGAACTCGTCCGCAGCGGCCGCCTCGGTCGGATCACGAACGTGCGGGGTTCGCTGCTCGCCGACTACTCGTCCGACCCCGCGGCGCCGCTGACCTGGCGCTTCGAGCGGGAGCGTGCCGGTTCGGGCGTGCTCGGCGACCTGCTCTCGCACGGCCTCGACCTGGCGCAGTACGTCGTCGGTCGGATCGCCAGCGTGAGCGCCCTCGCCGAGACCTTCATCCAGGAGCGCCCGAAGCCGGCCGCGGGCATCGTCGACCGGAGCGCCGCAGCCACCGGTGCGCTCGGCCGCGTCGAGAACGAGGACTACGCCGCCCTGCTCTTCCGCTTCGAGGACGGCGCCGTCGGCACCATGGACTCGAGCCGTGTCATGCGGGGACCGCACGCCGAGTACACGCTCGAGATCTACGGCACCAAGGGCTCGGTGCGGTGGGACTTCCAGCGTCTCAACGAGCTCGAGGTGTACCTCGACGGGCACGAGGTGGACGGCTACGCCACGCACTACGTCGCCGCGGGTGACGGCGAGTTCGCGCGCTTCCAGCCCGGCGCCGGTACGGCCATGGGCTACGACGACCTGAAGACGATCGAGGCCGCCCAGTTCATCGCGAGCGTCCGTCGCAGGGAGCAGCTCGCCCCGTCCGTCGCCGACGGACTGGCCGCAGCGTCCATCGTCGAGGCGGCGGAGGCGTCCCTCGCCGACGGTGCGTGGCACGACGTCGCGCGCGTCGACGGGCCGCTCACGTACGCGGCGGCGACCCCCGTGCTCTAGACGGTCGCGGACGACGGACGGGAGGCGCGGTGCCAGCTGGCACCGCGCCTCCCGTCTCTCTGTTGTCGGCTCTCGATCCATGTTAGTTTGTCAGGACAAAGTCCCGAACAGCAGGAGGCACCATGCCGCTCGTCCGTATCGACCTCGCCACCGGCCGCACGCCGCAGGCGGTGCGCGCCATCGCCGACGCCATCCACCAGGCCATCGTCGACGTGTACGCGATCCCCGTGCGTGACCGGTTCCAGGTGATCACCGAGCACCCGGCGCAGCAGATCATCGCCGAGGACGCCGGCCTGGGGTTCGAGCGCACCGAGGGTGTCATCGTCATCCAGGTCTTCACGCAGCGCGGGCGCACCGACGAGGCGAAGACGACGCTGTACGCGGCCATCCACGACGCCCTGGCGGCGATCGGTGTCGCGTCCGAGGATGTCTTCATCGGCTACGTCGAGAACGGCCCGCAGGACTGGTCGTTCGGCTTCGGACGTGCGCAGTACGTGACGGGCGAGCTCGGCGTGCCCTCGCTCGCCTGAGCGCCTGGGCGAGCCCGCTCGTCCCGTCCGTCCGCCCCGAGGTTCCGAAATCTCGGCATCTCGAGGCGTTCAGCGGCCATCCGTGGAACCTCGGCGTCGCGCGTGCGGCGGTTCGTGGAACCTCGACGTCACGCGGTCAGCGCGAACCGCCTACTTGTCGACGAGGGTGACCTCGAACGAGTAGCGGTCGGGGCGGTAGCAGTGCACGCCGTACTCGACCGCGCGGCCCGAGGCGTCGTACGCGGTGCGGCTCATCGTCAGGACCGGGTCACCGTCCTCGATCTCGAGCAGACCGGCCTCTTCGTCGGTGACCGCGCGGGCACCGATCCGCTGCTTCGCCACCCGCATCGTCACACCCCGACCGCGGAGCAGCTGGTACAGCCCGTGGTCCTGCAGATCCTGGTCGGTGATCTCGAGGAACTCCGGCGGCAGGTAGTTCTCGAGGATCGCCATCGGGACGTCCTCGGCGAACCGCACGCGGCGGATGTGCGCCACGGTCGTGCCGGGCTCGACGCTCAGCGCGGCTGCGACGTCGTCCGGAGCCGGCACGTCGTTGCGCTCGAGGAGCTTCGTCGCCGGGGCCTGTGACCCCTGCGCCAGGTCGTCGTACAGGCTCGTGAGCTCGACCTTGCGGGTCACCGGGCCGTGCACGACCTGCGTGCCGATGCCGCGGCGGCGGACGAGCAGCCCCTTGTCGACGAGGTCCTGGATCGCCCGACGGATCGTCGGGCGGGACAGTCCGAGTCGCTCACCGAGCGCGATCTCGTTCTCGAGACGGGCGCCGGGTGGCATCACGCCGGAGCGGATCGACTCCTCGATGCGCGAGGCCACCTGGAAGTAGAGGGGCATGGGACCCGACCGGTCCAGGTCCATGAACAGGTCGGACGGCAGCTGGCCTTCGTTGGTCATCGCGGTCCTTCACACGTGCTGGGTGCCGGCGTCGGTGCCGACGGCAATGTCGTGACAATACCACCGGGGTATCGGCGCCCCGAGCACCGGACAACGGGTGTCGGCTCGAGACCGTCCCACGCTCGCGTTGGGCTCAGTCGGCGAAGACCATCGGGCGGTTCGACAGCCGCGGCTGCGGCGTCGACGACTTCGGCTTCTCGGCGCGGGCCCGGACCGGGGCGATCGTCACCCGGGTCGCCGCACCCAGGGCCTCGACCGTGTCGGTGCCGTGGTGGCCGGCAGCGTGGATGACGATCGCAGCACATGCCTCGGCATCGGCGGCGGCGTCGTGGTGCTGGAAGCCCTCGAACCCGGCGGCCATCGCTGCGACCGGCAGCCGGTAGGAGTCGAGTGTGTAGGTCTTGCGGGCGACCGCGAGCGAGCACATCGAGTGGTGTTCGGCGAGGTCGATGCCGGTCGCGGAACACCCACCGGCGATGACGCCCATGTCGAACCGGGCGTTGTGCGCCACCAGGACGTCACCCTCGGCGAAGGCGACGAGGTCGGGGTACTGCTGCTCCCACGTCTTCGCCCGGACGACGTCCTCGGCGACGATCCCGTGGATCCGGGTGTTCCACTCGAGGAACGCGTCGTGTCCGAGGGGCGGGCGGATGAACCACGACGCCCGGTCGACGACCCGGCCCGCGCGGACCTTGACGAGTCCGACGGAGCACGCACTGGCGGGCGAGCTGTTCGCGGTCTCGAAGTCGATCGCGGTGAAGTTCAACGGCACGGTTCCGATCGTCGCACGGGGCGCCGACATCGCCGGAAGCCGCCTCGGCGTTGCGGCCGGACGCTCAGCGGCGGCGTGCCGACCGGGAACCGCTGCGCCGACGTCGTGCCGTCGCGCGCCAGGTCGCCGTCCGACGCGCACGCTCGCGCTTCCAGTACGGCGCGAGCACCGTGCCCACCATCTCGAACGCCACCGCGACGCCGTCCAGTCGCACCGCAGCGGCAGGCTCTGGACGTGTTCGGTGAGTCCGGCGGTCAGGTCGCCGGTGACGACCGGGAACCCAGAGTCGCGGGGGAGCGGGATCCCGCGGAACCGGTCCTCCTCGGCGTAGTCGATCGTGTCGTCCTCGGGGTCGTAGACGACCAGGACGTCGGCCTCGAGCTCGGCCATCGCGTCGTGCAGCTGCTCGAGCTCAGCGCGAGAGGCCTGCTCGAGGGCGGCGAGGGCCTCCGGTGCGAAGCGCTGCCGCAGCCCCGGCGCTCCCATGCCCACCGAGTGCACACCGCGCTCGTCGCGTTCGAACCACATCGACGTCCTCCTGTTCCGTCGCCCGGTCCGGACGACGGTGACCACGCTGCCAGAAGCCGTCGTGGCGCGTTCCGCGCGGTAGCGTGCGCGCATGGGGAACGACGGAGACGGTCGGCCGCTCGTGCTGGTACTCGCCGGGGCCGGCTACGGGCAACAGGCACCGTTGCTGTGGTGGTCACAGGCCATCGCCTCGGCGGCCGGATGCGAGGTCGTCGCACCGGCCTGGACCATCGACGACGACGCCGGGGCCGACCCGGTGGCGTTCGTCGAGGCCGCGATCGAGGCCGCGCTGGACGATCGCCTACCCGACCTGGTCATCGCGAAGTCGTTCGGGTGCTTCGCCCTGCCGTGGGCGATCCGGAACGACGTCCCCGGGGTCTGGCTCACGCCGGTCCTCACGAACGACGACGTGGCCACGGCGCTCGCCGCCGCCACCGACGCGCACGACGCGATCGGGGGTGGAGACGACACCATGTGGCGGCCCGAGCGGGTCTCGGGGACTGCTGCGCGCCTCCAGACCGTCGACCGTGCCGACCACTCGCTGCAGGTGGCCGGCGACTGGCGGCGCTCGCAACGGCTGCAGGCCGACGTCTTCGACGTCGTCGAGCGTCACGTGGTCGCCCTGGCCTCCCAGCAGCAGCCGGACTAGGTTCAGGACATGGGGGAACCGCGGGACATGGACGAGCTGCTGGCGCAGGCGGAGCGCGTCGACGCAGCACCGCACACCACGCGGCGTGCCGTCGGGTTGGCCACTGCGCTCGTCGCTGCCGGCGCCGCCGCCGCGATCGTGGCCACCGGATCGGCCCGCGGCATCCTCGCCGCGATCCTGTGGCTGATCACGCTGGGCGGGTCGCCACCGCTGGACTGACGGACGGACTGGAGGCCCGGGTCGGCTCCGACAGGCCGCCGCCGGTAGGCTCTTCTTCCGTGGCTCTCACCATCGGAATCGTCGGTCTCCCGAACGTCGGCAAGTCGACCCTGTTCAACGCCCTGACCAAGAACCAGGTCCTCGCCGCGAACTACCCGTTCGCGACGATCGAGCCGAACGTCGGGGTGGTGAACCTGCCCGACTCGCGGCTCGACCAGCTCGCTGAGCTCTTCCACTCGGAGAAGACCGTGCCCGCGCCGGTGTCGTTCGTCGACATCGCCGGCATCGTCAAGGGTGCGAGCGAAGGCGAAGGCCTGGGCAACAAGTTCCTCGCCAACATCCGCGAGGCCGACGCCATCGCGCAGGTCGTCCGCGGCTTCACCGACGACGACGTCGTGCACGTGGCGAACAAGGTGTCCCCGAAGGACGACCTCGAGGTCATCAACACCGAGCTGATCCTCGCCGACATGGAGACGATCGACAAGGCGCTCCCGCGGTACGAGAAGACCGTGAAGCTCAAGCAGGCCGAGCCGATCGTGCTCGAGACCGCTCGCGAGGCCCGTGCCGCGCTCGAGCAGGGCACCCTGCTGTCCGCGACGAAGATCGACCTCGCGCCGATCGCCGAGCTCGGACTCCTGTCGGCCAAGCCCTTCATCTTCGTGTTCAACGTCGACGAGGCGATCCTGACCGACGACGCCCGCAAGGCCGAACTGGCCGCGCTCGTCGCCCCGGCCCAGGCCGTGTTCCTCGACGCCCAGGTCGAGTCGGAGCTCATCGACCTCGACCCCGCCGACGCCGCCGAACTGCTCGAGTCGACCGGCCAGACCGAGTCGGGACTCGACCAGCTCGCCCGCATCGGCTTCGACACCCTAGGGCTGCAGACCTACCTGACGGCCGGTCCGAAGGAAGCCCGCGCATGGACGATCGGCAAGGGGTGGAAGGCACCCCAGGCTGCCGGCGTCATCCACACCGACTTCGAGAAGGGCTTCATCAAGGCCGAGGTCATCTCGTTCGACGACCTGGTCGAGACCGGCTCCATCGCCGAGGCCCGCGCTGCCGGCAAGGCCCGGATCGAGGGCAAGGACTACGTCATGCAGGACGGCGACGTGGTGGAGTTCCGGTTCAACAACTGACCTCGCCGTGCATGCGCCAGGATGAGCCCATGACGAACCCACAGGCAGGTTGGTACGACGACGGTTCCGGCACCATGCGGTGGTGGGACGGTTCCGCGTGGACCGAGCAGGTACAGCCGGAGGCCCCGGGCGCGCCTGGTATCGGTGGGGTGATCGGCCGTATCCAAGCGGAAGCCGCGGCGGGCGGACAGCCTCGGCCGGCGCAGAACGGCATGAGCTACGTCGTCCTCCAGGTGGTCCTGCGGGAGAAGTTCTTCGGGACGGGGTCCGGCAACCTCACGGAGCTGGAGAAGGCGATCAACGCGCAGGCTGCGCTCGGCTACCGGCTCCACACGATCACGACGGCTTCGTCGGGCAGTACTGGCTTCGGTGGCGGAGACAGGCTGCAGGCGACCATGGTGTTCGAGCGGATCAACTGAGCATCCAGGACCGGCCAGCGCGTGGTGGGGGCTAGATTCAGACCGTCCGAGCGCCCGAGGAGGCCCCCATGTCGTACGTCGTCGACTTCGTGAACGTGTCCACGGTGGGTCTGGAGTCCTCGCCGGTCGCCGACGCACTCGCCGGGCTCCGGGCCAACGAGGCGCGGTACTTCGCGAACAAGTACGACCACGTGTTCACCACGCACGCCGCGGCTGATGTTCCGGATCTGGTCGCCTACGTGCGACGGGTGCTCGAGGAGGAGCGCGGGCTGGTCATCGCGTCACCACCGCTCGAGGCCACGGAGGCGCTCGTCGACGGCGTGCGCTGGACGTACGTGTTCTACGAGTCCGGCCTGGCGATCAACGTCCTGTACACGCTCGAGCCGGGCGGCAAGCGCGCCGTCGGCTTCAAGCTGTCCGACGGCATGGACGTGCCCGAGGAACTCGCCGACAAGTTCAAGTTCGCGCGGCAGAAGTCGAAGCTCGCCGGCACGATCCGCGGCTCGTTCTTCGTGGTGAAGGGCGAGTACTGACGTCGCGAAGCCCCCGTGTATGCAAAATGTTTGGTACGGCAGGCAACGCTGATCGACCCTGGTCACCACGAACCGGTGATGAAGGGCAGGGCATGGGCTATGACGGCGACTCTGGTGAAGACTGCGGTGATGCACGGCCTGTACGTCGGGTTCACGGGGGACAGCTCCCGAGCGCGGGCGATGCGGGAGCTGTTGAACGAGAAGCGGGCGTCAGCGGCACGGCGAACGGCAGCCGAGGAGAGGCGGACGCCAACGTCCTCAACATCGCTGCAACGGAGATGTTCAGTGGACCGGTAGCGTCTCCGCGCGTCCTGGCCGAGTACGAGCGGCTCGTTCCGGGAGCGGCCGAGCGGATGATCGACTGCCACCTCCGCTCCGAAGCGGTCGCTGCTGACGCCGTCGAGCGTCTGAGCAGAGCGGAGGCAGTCGCCGTCCTGACGGGTGTCATCGGTGCGCAGGTACTCACCGTCGGAGCGCTCATCGCGGGAGCGATTCTCATCTCGCCGGTCACACGGTCGGGGCGTTCGCTGCGATCGTGCCGGGGGTACTCGGGGCGGCGTCACAGGTCGTGGCTGCGGCCCGTCGAGGTGCGTGACCGTCGCACGGACGGCCCCACGCACGACGAAGCGCCGCCGGGCAGCCCGGCGGCGCTTCGCGTTCGTACTGGTGGGACCTAGGCCGCGAGAGCCATCTCGCCCGCCTGCACGGACTGAGCCTGCAGCAGGGTGCGGCTGGCCTCGCCCGCCCAGGAGCGGCCCGGGACGGTCCAGCCGGCCTCGCCGACGGCGTCCAGACGGGTGCCGCGGGTGACGAAGGTCTGCAGGTCGTCGGCCGCGATGCGCACGAGGTACTCGCGCTGCGAGCGGTCGTCGCGCACGGGGAACTCGGCGATGCGGTCGGGGGTGATCGTCGGGGCCGCGAGTGCGGTCCCGAACACGGTGATTCGTTCGTTGCTGGTCATGGTGCTGTACTTCCTGGTCATTCGGCGCCAGGGCGACTCGGTGTCGGCGGACGTCTCAGTCCGGCACGACGCATCGAGTGCGGGGCGCGCACGTCGAGTTTCAACGTGCTGCTGATCCGTTCGGATCGAGCGGTGGTCTCGCTTGGAATGCGACTCGGGTGAGTCGGTGTCGAGACGATGGTGTGCGCGAGTCAGATGGGTTCGCGGCAGTGCACCAACCAAGAACTATACGCACTCGAAGCGAAGAAGTCCAGCGACGGCCGTGAAGACGGTTCAGGACACCAGGAACGCGTCCCAACGGGCGCCACCGGCAGCCACGTTCCCGGAGCCGTCGAGTCGTGCAGCGGCGGAGGCCGGCTTGCGCGAAGCCTGCGCGTGGATGAGCTCGTCGAACGAGCCGGAGAACCCGAGGCGGGGCAGTGCGGTGGCGACGGCGTGCAGGTCGTCGGTGGACCACCGGGAGAACCCGGCACCGGAGACGTCGAGCGAGGTGGCGACCTCGAGCAGGTGCCCCTCCACGTCCATCGCGGGGTCGACGGAGGTCCACATGTGCCGCTCGATGACCTCACCGACGCGTCGCGCGCGGGCTGCGTCCCATCCGGCGCCGAGGGCGAAGACGGAGCCCACGGCGCCGCCGGCGTCTTCGAACGGCACGGCGTGGGCGTCGAACGACGGTGTCACGCCGAGGTCGTGCAGCATCGTGGCGACGAAGAGCAGCTCGCGGTCGGGCTCGAGGTCGACGGTCGGGGCGAGCAGGACCGCCCACGCCCACGAGCGCAGGCAGTGGTTCACCAGCGCGGGGGAGGACCAGGTGCGGACGACGTCCAACGCCCGTGCGGCGACGGGGGAGGGCGGGGTGAGCAGGGCTTCGACGTCGAGCGACATGGCACGACAGTAGCGGTGCGGCGGAGCCGTAACGACGCGGAAACGTGCCGGGCCCGAGCCGGAAACAGCGCACCGTTAGCTTTCGGATCACTGAGTACCCGCTCAGCACCCGACCTCCTCCCGAAGGACCTGCACCCATGCAGCACCGCCTCCGGCTGCGCCCCCGCGCGACGATCGTGTCCTCGACACTCGTCGCCGCCGGGGCGATCGGCCTCGCCGCCCTGACCGCCGCACCGGCACAGGCAGCGCCGACCGCGACGACCGCGACCATCGACGCCCCCACCACCGCGACCGTCGGCACCGCGTTCGACGTCGACCTGACGATCCCGGCGACGACCGACGTCTACGCGTACGAGATCACGCTCGACGCCGACGCGGACTCCGTGGCGTACGTCGACGACAGCGTCACCGGTCCCGACGGCGGCTTCGACAGTGTCGAGCAGGACGGCGACGCCCTGACGGTCGTGCACACCCGCCTCGGGACCTCCCCGGCGCTCAGTGGCGACCTCGGCGCGTCGATCAGCCTGACGCCGACCGCAGTGGGCAGCGTCGACCTGGCGATCACGAGCATCACGCTCGTCGGCTCCGACGGCACCTCGACGACCCTGACCGACCCGGCGAGCACCTCGATCTCGATCGCTGCAGCGGCGACGGCCACGCCGACGCCCACCCCGACGGCCACGCCCACCCCGGGCGCCACCGCCACGGCCGACCCGGGCTCCGGCGCGGGCGACCCCGACCCGACGGCCACGGCCGGCCCGAGCGACCCCTCCGACCCGACCAACGGCGCCACCGCCGTGGCCGCAGCGGGTGGCGACCGTCCGACCGGCGGTGAACTCGCCTGGACCGGCGCCGACGTCGCCCCGTGGATCGCCGCATCGCTGGCCCTCCTCGCCGCCGGCGGGACCCTGATCACCATGCGTGCGCGCCGCGCCCGCCGCGAGCGCACCGGAGCAGCCGAATGACCGCCAAGAAGCCGGCCGCAAGCAAGCAGGTCGCGGCAACGCCCACGACCAGCCGGAAGCGCACCGCCGTCGCCGGCGCCTCGCTCATCGCCCTCGTCGGCACCGTCCTCGCCGCGACCCCGGCGATCACGGCAGCAGCCGCTCCGGCACCCGTGGACGCCAGCCCCGCCGCGATGCTCGCGCCGTACTACACGGACCTCGACCTGACCGGCGACGACCAGGTCACGAAGTCCGACCTCGCGGTGCTCACCGACCACCTCGGTGCGACGACCGCGAGTACCGACTGGGCGACGGTCAGCGCCGCGGACACCAACGCCGACGGCACGATCACCGTCGCGGACCTCGCGGCGCTGTCCCAGCGGATGATCTACGACGACGGCCCGTTCACGCTCGTCGAGGCGTCCACCATCGACATGCAGGCCGCCATGAACGCCGGGGTCACCACCTCGGTCGCCATCACGCAGGACTACCTCGACCGCATCGCCGCGTACGACCGCACCAAGGTCGACACCGCGTCGACCGGCCGCGCGCTCAACTCGATCGTCACGACGAACGCCGAGGCCCTCGCTGCCGCGAAGACGGCGGACGCCGAGCGTGCCGAGCACGGCATGACGAGCATGCTGCTCGGTGTGCCGATCGCGGTGAAGGACAACTACGACACGAAGGACATGCCGACCACGGGTGGCTGCGGCTGCTGGGACGACAACCAGACCGACACCGACGCCACCATGGTCGCCGGACTGCGCGGTGCCGGTGCGGTGATCCTCGCCAAGGCCAGCCTCGATGAGTTCGCCTACGGCTTCGTCTCGGAGTTCTCGTCGAACCAGCCCGCCGGTTCGTCGTTGCTGGTCGCCAGCCCGTACAACACGGCGCAGACCGCCGGTGGCTCCAGCGGTGGTACCGGTGCGGCGATCGCGGCGAACCTCGCCGGCATCGGGTTCGGCACCGACACGGGCGGCTCGATCCGCATCCCGTCGACGTACAACCAGCTCGTCGGTATCCGCCCGACGGTCGGCCTGGCCAGCCGCGACGGCATCATCCCGCTCGCGCTGTCGCAGGACACCGGCGGGCCCATCGCCCGGTCGGTGACCGACGCGGCCGTCGCGCTCGACGCCGTCACCGGTGTGGACGCCGCGGACCCCGTCACGAGCGCGCAGTCCGGCAAGGTGCCCACCTCGTACACGTCCTCGCTCGACGCCGACTCGCTCGAGGGCGCCCGCATCGGCTACGTCACGAGCATGGTCGGCACGAACGCCACGGCCAAGCGGCTGTTCGACGCGTCCGTCGCGAAGCTCGAGGCGGCCGGCGCGACCGTCGTCCCGATCACCGCGACGACGGCGTTCAACCGGGTCCTGTCCGAGGGCAGCGGCAGCACGAACGAGTTCAAGCACGACCTGGACGAGTACGTCGCGAAGCACCTCGACCCCGACGTGACCGCCCGGTCGCTGCAGGGCATCCTGGCCTCGGGCGAGTACGTGCCGAGCCGCAAGTCGACCTACGAGTCCCGCGACCTGATCACCGACGCGCAGTACCAGGCGTGGGCCGGGCCCACGGGTTCGCACACGACCCAGCTCGCCACCGGCAAGCAGCTCGTCACGCAGATGCTCGACGACCAGGACCTCGACTCGCTGATCTACCCGTCGGGCACGCCGTACGGCACGCAGTCGACGAACATGCGTCTGAGCCCGAACACCGGCATGCCGGCGATCACCGTCCCGATGGGGCAGGCGACCGCGGCCGACGGCACGATCACCGGCGCCGGCGTGAACCTCGAGTTCCTCGGTCGCTCGTTCGACGAGAGCACGCTGATCGGCCTCGGCTACGCCTTCGAGCAGGAGACGACGGCGCGCACCACCCCCGCGCTGTACCCGGCGCTCGGCTGAGCTGAGCGGGTCGCGTGACGCGACCACAGGATGGACGGGAGGCCCGTGGCGACACCGCCACGGGCCTCCCGTCCGTCTGCTCCGTCAGTTCAGGGTCGGAGTGTCCTCCGGCACGACGCCGTCGGCGTACAGGTCGGTCGCGAGGTCGCGGAGCGCGCGCAGCGCGACGCGCTGCGTGAGCGGACCGTAGGAGATGCGGGCGACGCCGAGTGCTTCGTACTCGGCGGCGGGCAGGGCACCCGGCAGACCGATGACCGACAGCTTGCCGCGGCCGAGGCCGTCGACGAGCTGCTCCACGACGCCACGGTCGATCGCGCCGGGCACGAAGACGAGTGCCGCGCCGTTGTCGAGGAACGCCTTGCCGCGCGCGATGGCGTCCGCGATGCTCTCGTCGATCGGACGGTCGCCGCCGCGGGCGATCGCGTCGGTGCGGGCGTTCAGCTGGAAGTCGACGCCCTCGGCCTGGGCAGCGGCGGTGATCGCGGCGACCCGGGCGACGGCCTCGTCGAAGGGGCGCAGGCGGTCCTCGACGTTGGCGCCGACGATGCCGGAGCCGATCGCGCTCCGGATGGTCTCAGCGGGGTCCTCGTACCCGTCGTCGAGGTCCGCGGTGACCGGCAGGTCGGTCGCGGCGGCCACGATCGCGGCGCCCGACAGTGCGAGGTCGAGGGGCATCCCGCCGTCCTCGTACCCGTACGACGCGGCGATCGAGTGTCCGGCGGTCGCGATCGCCTTCGTACCGGGCAGGTCGCTGACGACCTTCGCGGTGATCGCGTCCCACACGTTCACGACGCGGAGGATCTCCGGGGCTTCGTGCAGCTGCTTGAGGGTGGTGGCCTTGTCGGCGGTGCTCGTGCTCATGGGACCGACAGTAGGCCGACGGGGCGGGCAGCGCCGAGCGGTCAGCGAAGCTGGACCGATCAACCGGACAACGCGGAGACCGAGAGGAGCTCGCGTCATGCCGTAGATGAAGTTTCAGTCATGGATAGGCTTCCGTTGTCAGCACCTTGGGAGGTCCACCAGTGGCACGGAAGCGCGGATTCTTCGCGGAGATCCAACACCAACAGCGGGTCGCGGAAGCAAACGCTGCTCGAGCGCAGCGACAGCAAGCGGCGGTAGTGCGCCAGCAAGCGGCGGCCGTCGCTGCGGTGGAGCGCGCTCGTGCGCAGGCGGAGCGTGCGAATGCTGCTGCCGCTCGCGCCACTGACGCGGAAAGAAAGCGCCTCGAACGCGAGGCGCAGGCTGCCTACGGTGAGGCGCGCAAGGCAGAGGCCGATGAGCTGAACGCAGAGGTCCAAGCGATCAACGAAGCCATTGCGAGCCTCCTCGCTGCAACGCTCGACGTTGACGACCACGTCGATCTCGAAGAGCTCAAGCGCACGGCAAACCACCCGCCGTTCCCGCACCCAGATCTCGAGATTCCGCGCCCCCGTCCGCTTCCCCTTGTTCTGCCGCCGCAGCCGGTGTGGCAGGAACCGCCGGCCCCGAAGGGGATGTTCGGAAAGAAGAAGAAGCACGATCAGCTGAAGCAAGAGTGGTGGGCCGGTTTCCAGGCCGCGTCTGCTGAGTGGGAGGCACTCCGTGCCTCCTTGCCTGAACGGCAGGCTCAAGCGGACCGGCAGCACAACGAGATCGAACAGCGTCGGGTGGAACTCCTCGGCGCTGAGCGAGAGCGCTACAACGCTGAATGCCGACTTCGCGAGGCTGAGGTTGCGGAGCACAACGGTGAGATCGACGCGCTGATCGCCGGACTCGGCTACGGCGTTACCGAGGCTGTCGAAGAGTACGTCGACATCGTGCTGGCAAACTCCGTGTACCCGGACGCCTTCGAGGTGACGCACCAGGCTGAGTTCGATGGAAGTACGTCCGAGGCGCTCATCCGGGCGGTGACTCCGGCGCCGGACGCGGTCCCGGCCGTCAAGAGTTATCGCTGGGTGAAGGCCAACGACGAGATCGTCGGCAGCCCCGCAACGAAGAAAGACATCAACGAGCGGTACGGCGACGCGTTGGCGCAGGTCGCACTGCGGACGCTGCACGAGGTGTTCGAAGCAGATCGCCGCGGCATCATCCAGACGGTGGCACTGCAGGTCGGACCGGCGACGAAAGACCCCGCGACCGGCCTGGATCGCTTCTTTCCGCTCGTCGCCGTGAGCGCCTCACGGGACCAGTTCACGGCGTTCGACCTCACGGGGGTTGTGCCCTCGGCGACACTGGAACTCCTCGGAGCAGCTACCTCGAAGAATCCTGCTGGACTCGTCGTCGTTGACCCCGGCGGGGTGCGCCGCTCGTGAACGTTGGACGTCGGTTCAACCCGCCTCCGGGCTGGCCTGCGGTGCCGGTGGGATGGACGCCGCCCCCGTCTTGGACCCCTCCCGCCGACTGGCCCACCCCTCCTGAGGGGTGGGAATTGTGGCTCGGAGAAGGTGATCCGGCTCCGTCGCCAGATGCTCATGCACCGTCCGGTCAACCCTCGCTTCCGAGTCCTGCAGAACCTGCGAGCACGGCTGTTGTCCGCGAGCGCCGCTCGGCACGCCTGAAAGCCGACGGGGAGTCCCGCGACGAGAAGATCCATTCGCTCGAAGCCACGATTCGGGACCTCCGTGCTGCCCTCAACTCGGGCCCCGACGAACAAGTTGTGCCGCTTGATGATGAGCGGGTCCTCCAAGAGGTCGGTATCTACCGTTACCATCATCCCCTCGAAGATGCGGCCGCCTACAAAGAACGGTTGAAGGACATCGAGACACGGATCGCCGGTCTCGTCCGCTCCGGTCGGGCGATCGAACGCTCGAACATGTTCACCTTCGACAACTCCCTCGCGAAGGGACGGAAGATGACCGATGATCTGTCAAAGCTGATGCTCCGCGCGTACAACGCCGAAGCTGACAACTCAATCCGATCACTTCGTGCGGGAAATGCGGAGACAGCGAAGCGCCGACTCGAGAAGTCACGCGATGCCATTGCGAAGCTCGGTTCGATGATGGAGATGCGGATCGCTCCCGCGTTCCACTTACTTCGCGAAGAAGAAATCGAACTCACGGCTGACTGGCTGATGAAGAAGCAGGAAGAGCGTGAACGGGAGCGCGACGAGCGAGCGCAGCTCCGTGAGGAGCGGCGCGTTCAGCAGGAGCTCGACGCCGAGCGTGAGCGACTCGACAAAGAACGCGCGCTCATTCAACAGACTCTCGCGCAGCTACACCGCAGTGGGCAGAGTGACGCGGACCTCGAACATCGCCTGCTCGCCATCGATGACGCCATCGCTCAGAACGACTTCCGTGCTGCCAACATCCGGGCGGGTTACGTCTACGTGATCTCGAACAGGGGCGCATTCGGTCCGGACGTCGTCAAGATCGGTTTGACTCGACGACTCGAGCCTCTGGATCGTGTGAGCGAACTGAGCGGAGCCTCAGTGCCGTTCCGATTCGACGTGCACACGATCTACTTCTCCGAGGACGCCGTCACCCTGGAGACACAGCTCCACCGGCACTTCGCGGCCCGGGCACTGAATCAGGCCAATTCCCGCAAGGAGTTCTTCTTCGCTACTCCAGCAGAGGTGCGCGAGGTCCTCTTGCAGAAGGTCGGGGCGCTCTTGGAATTCCGGGAGGATGCCGATGCCACGGAGTACTTGCAGTCAGTAGGCGCTTGGCCGTCTCGCCCCTGAACCCAGCCGGCTCGCATTAGGCGCTGGGGCCCGAGGCGGGGCGGCTCCCGGCCGCGAGCCCACCCGAAGACGACGTGGGATGACGTCGGGAGTCGCGCCGGGCCTCCCGGCAGGGGCATGCTGGGACGCATGGCGAGCGACGAGCAGGACCCGGTCGGCACGCTCCGCGGGGTCCGGACGAGCATCAAGTGGACGCGGTACGCACCCGACGTGCTGCCGCTGTTCGTCGCCGAGATGGACCACGACGTCGCGCCCGAGATCCGGCAGGCCCTGATCGAACGCGTGTCGCAGTCGGACCTCGGCTACTTGGACGGACCCGGGCCGCTCGCACCGGCGTTCGCACAGTTCGCCCTCGACCGCTGGGGCTGGGAGATCGACCCGTCCCGGATCCACCTGGCCACCGACGTCAGCGTCGGGATCGTCGAGTCGCTCCGGCTCGCGCTGCCCGACGGCGGTCGCGTCGCGATCACGCCGCCGGTGTACCCGCCGTTCTTCGAGCTCGTCGACGAGGCCCGATGTCAGGTCGAAGAGGTCCCGCTGCTCGAGCAGTGGGGGCAGTACCGGCTCGACCTCGAGGGACTCGAGCGGGCCTTCGCGAGCGGGGTCGGTGTCTTCCTGCTCTGCAACCCGCACAACCCCGTCGGCCTCGTGCACGACCGCGCCGACCTGCTCGCGATCGCCGAACTGGCGGCGAAGTACGACGTGCTCGTCATCAGCGACGAGATCCACGCCCCGCTGACCCACCCGGGCGTGCAGTTCACCCCGTTCGCGGCCGTCGCCGAGCCCGTCGGAGCCCGCAGCGTCTGTGTGACCTCGGCGAGCAAGGGGTGGAACCTCGCGGGCGTGAAGTGCTCGATCATCGTCGCCGGAGACGACCGCACCGGCGCGCTCCTCGACACCCTGTGGGAGGAGGTCGCCTGCCGCACGAGCATCCTCGGGCTGCACGCGAACCTGGCGGCGTTCACCGTCGGGACCACCTGGCTCGACGAGGTGGTGTCCCGGATCGTGGCCAACGACCGGCTGCTCGCGAAGCTCCTCGCCGAGCACCTGCCCGGTGTCGTCTACACACGGCCGCGCGCCGGGTACCTGGCGTGGCTCGACTTCCGCGGGATCGGGCTCGGTGACGACCCGGCCGTACCACTGCGTGAGAACGCCTACGTCGCCCTGAACTCCGGACTCGGGTTCGGGAGCGAGGGGCGTGGGTTCGTGCGCCTCAACCTGGCGTGCTCACCGGAGACGCTGCGCGAGGCCGTGTTCCGCATCGCCTCGGCGTACCCGTCGAGTGCGCAGGAGGGGCTGGTCTGGCACGTCGCGTGAGTGCGTGACGGTGGTGCATCCAGGAGGCCCGGGTCGACTCAGACGGGTCGGCGCGCCTCGATGAGATGGCGCGTCGAGTGCGCCACGAACGGTCCGTCCCGCTGGATCAGCTCGTGCAGGTCGAGCAGGCGGTCGCGGTACCGCTCGACGGTGAAGTCGGGCACCCACCAGATCACCTTGCGGAGCAGGTAGACGACCGCGGCGACGTCGTGGATCTCGATCCGGGTCCGCGCCGTCCGCAGCTCGACGATCTCCAGGCCGGCGGCACGTGCTGCGTCGGCCTCGTCGTCGTGGTGCCGCCCGCGTCGCTCGACGGGCTTCGGGCCGAGGAAGAACTCGATCAGCTCGAACACGCTCGCCGGGCCGACGTGCTGGGCGAAGTACGTGCCCCCGGGTGCGAGGACCCGGGCGAGCTCGTCCCAGTGGATCGCAGCCGGGTGCCGGCTCGTCACGAGGTCGAAGGCGCCGTCCGCGAAGGGCAGCGGCGGCTCGTCCGGGTCGGCGACGACGACCACGCCGCGCGGGTGCAGGAGTCGCGTGGCAGTGGCGACGTTCGGCGCCCAGGACTCCGTCGCGACCGCGGTGGCCGGGAACGCGGGCGCTTCGGCGAGGACCTCGCCACCGCCGGTCTGCACGTCGAGGCTGGCGGTGCCGGGGACCCCGGCGAGGCGACCGAGTCGCTCGCCGAGCATCTTCGCGTAGCCCCACGGCGGGCGTTCCTCGGTGGCGCGGCCGTCGAGCCACGAGAAGTCCCAGCCGGTGACGTCGGCGGCTTCGCCGATCGCGATCAGGTCGTCGAACGTGGTGGTGCTCATGCGGTCCATGGTGGCGTCTCCCCGGCGCGAGTGCGACCGGCCGTTCCTCCACAATTCGCCCCGGCTGGAGCCTGTCCACAGATCACGTCGCTACTCCTGAACCGCAGCCCGCGGGTCGCCACAGTCGGGACATGCAGCGCTACGAGCCGTTTCTGTCCAACCGCGATAGGCAAGTTTGCCTAGTAATGGTTGGCCAACTACGGTGAAGCGCACGGAGTTGCTCCGCAGGCTCGCTCGGAAGGCTGACGAGAACGGTGTCGAATTCGTGTTCCACCGGCATGGCGGGAAGCACGACCTGTTCCGCTTCGGTCGGAACACGATCGTCGTTCCGAGGCACCGAGAGGTGGAGGAGATGACGGTGCGCGGCATTCTCTGTGACTGCGACCGACAAGGAGATGGGCGACGATGAGCCGACACACGGTGCGCGCAGAGCGCGGCAAGAAGTACTGGGTGATCTGGATCGACGGAGTCGTCCGGACGCAGGCAAAGCGCGAGCGTGAGATCGAGCTCATGGCCCGCGACTGGCTCTCGCTGATGAACGACGACCGCGATCCGGAGTCGTTCGAGCTCGTCGTCGAGGTGGCGATGCCCCAAGCGGCGCAGGCACACCTGGACCGTGCGGTGGCGCTCCGCGAGGAATCCGAGCGAGCGCGCATCGAAGCGGCGAAGGAGACGGCCGCTGCGGCGCTGGTCCTGCACGAGTCCGGACTCACGGTGCGTGAGATCGGGCCACTGCTCCACGTGTCGCACCAGCGAGCACAGCAGTTGGTCGCCGCCGCTCGCTGACCGGGTCAGTCGATGTACTGGTTGCGCCCGACCACACGGATCTGCAGGTCGTCGGTGCGGTCCATCGCCAGGATCTCGCGGGCCACGAAGCCGACAGCCGGCCAGCGGTCGACCTCGGTCACCATGAAGCCGTCGATGAACACCTGCCACGCGCCGCGCTCACGGACCGCCTGCACCTCGTACGTCGCCATGCCGCGAGCGTACCGAAGCGGGCCGGTCTGCCGTCAGTGCAGCTCGAACGTCAGCGCAGCTCGAGCGTCATGTGCACGTCGGCGCGGACGTAGGGGCTCGGCACGAGCTCGTCGGCGCGCAGGTGGCGGAAGCCGAACGCCTCGTACAGGTGCACGGCGCTGGCCAACTGCGCGTTGCTCTCGAGGTCGATCCGCTGCGCGCCGAGCTCCCGGGCGCGGTCGAGTGCAGCGGCGATGAGCTTCCGACCGGTGCCGTGCCCCTGATGACCGGGCGCGACGGCCATCTTCACGAGCTCGAACACCCCCGGGGTCGTCGGCACGATGCCGATGCACCCGATCACCTGGTCGTCGAGCCGCGCGACGAAGACGGCCCCGCCGGGTTCGACGACGTGACCGACGGGGTCGCCGAGGAACTTGCGGTCCTCGTCCTCGAGCGCGAAGAACTGCGTGATCCAGGCCTCGTTCAGGACGCGGAACGCCTCGGCGTCGGCGGGGGTGGCGAGGTCGGCGATGATGACGGTGGAGGTCGCTTCGGGCATAGCTCCATCCTCGAACTCGGATGGGGTCACGTCCAATACTCGTTCGTGTCGATCGATACGCTGCATGCATGGATCGGGATCCGGACGTCGACCTCCGCCAGCTCCGTGCGTTCCTCGCAGTGGCCGACGAACTGCACTTCGGCCGAGCTGCCGAGCGCCTTCGCATCGCGCAGCCCGCACTGTCCCAGCAGATCCGCCGCACCGAACGCGAACTCGGCGTCGACCTGTTCGTCCGCACGAGCCGTAGCGTCGCCCTCACCGCCGCCGGCCAGGCGCTGCTGGGGCGTGCGCGGTCGTTGCTCGGGCAGGTACGCCGCGACCTGGACGAGACGGTCCGGGTCGGTCGGGGCGAGGCCGGCCGGCTCGACGTCGGGTTCGTCGTCTCGGCGCTGCCCCTCGGTCCGATCGAGCGGGTGCAGGCGTTCCGTGACCGGTACCCCCTGGTCCGGGTGGACCTGACCGAGGGCTACTCGTCGACGCTCCTCGCCCGGATCGTGCGGGGCGAGCTCGACCTGGCCGTCGTGCGCGACCCGGATCCGGACCCCGCCGTGCGGCTGCTGCCGTTCCGGACCGAGGCGTTCGTCGCTGCGGTCCCACGCGGACACCGGCTCGCCGATCGTCGAGCCATCCGCGGCACCGAGCTCGTGGACGAGCCGTTCGTGTTCTTCCCCGCCGTGGCCGGTTCGCTCGCGACCGAGCGCAACCTCGCACCGGTCACCGCCGGCGGTCGACGACCCGTGGTCGTGCAGGAGGCCACGACCTGGGCCACCGTCCTGCACCTGGTGGGCGCGGGACTCGGCGTGACCGTCGCTCCGGAGAGCGCAGCGCTCGCCGCACCGGACACCGTCGTGCTGTTGCCGCTGACCGACAGCGATCACCGCAGCGAGTTGTCGTGGGCGATGCGCGCCGACGACGACCGCGAGATCCTGCGGAACTTCGTCGAAGCCGACTGAGCGACGCCGACTGAGCGACGCCCGGCGGGAAGCGCTCCGCTCAGCCGAGTGCGAGCACGGGTGCCCGGTGGTCGCCGAGCTCGTCGACGTGCCACGGCCGTGCACCCCGCAGGGTCAGCCCGAGCTGCACGAGCACGAACCCGACGTGGGGTTCGACGTCCGGGTCCCACGGCCCCTCGACCCCGAGGCCGAACGCACCGAGCTCGTCGTCGGCCTCGTCGCGAAGGGTCAACCGCCAGCGTCCGTCGCCGAGCTCCTCGACGACGGCCCAGCGGGCGGTGCCGAAGCGGCTCACGCCGACTTCATGATGTCCGCGGTGAAGTTCTGCACGCGCTGCAGCAGCGAGGCGCCGCGCATCGCGATGGTCGCCGGCGGGTTGAGGTGCGGGGGCGCGGTGCGGATGAGCATCGAGCACCCGAGGTCCTCGCAGATGTAGGTGCCGATGGTGTTGCCGTTGCGCCCGGCCTCGCCCGCACGGGGCGCCGAGAACAGCCGCACCTGCGTCGCCGGCTGCGGGGAGTGGCAGAACGAGCACATCGCGGCGATGCCGGCGCGGAGGGAGCCGCCCGCGGACCGGACGATGATGCCCACGGGGCGGTCGTCGATCCAGGACACGATGTACCCACGGCGGGCGGCCTGCGGGTCGCGCCAGCCCAGGAACTCGCGCTCGTCCCAGAGCATCTCGTGCAGGCCGGGGATCGGCAGCTGCTCGAGCTCGTCGGGGGTGGCGTTGACGAACGAGGATCGGATGTCGGCTTCGGTCAGTGGCTTCACGGTCCGATCACCATATGCCTCGCCTCCGACACGTGCTCGCTCAGGAGAGACGGGAGGCCCGGATCGCCCCGAGCGCGCTGCTCTCGTCCGCCACCAGGACGGCCCGGCGCAGGGCGTCGCGTCCGACGCGTCGGGCCGCGGCGTCGTCGGCGGCGAACTCCACGAGGACGCGCGTCGAACGCGCCATGGCGCGCGCACCGGGCACCCACGGGACCGCACGCTCGATCGATTCGGCGACCGCGACGGCCGCCGCGTGGTGCTGGGTCAGGTGGGCGCGCTCGTGGGCGACCACGGCCTCCAGTTCGTCCGTCCGCAACCGGTCTGCCAAGCCGGTGCTGACCAGCACACCGCCGCTCCGTCCGGGCACCGCGCAGGCCAGGGCGTGGTCCGCGTCGACGACGGCCACCGGGGTGCCGTCGATCTCGCGGTGCGGCGCGACGCCGGAGCGCATGGCCTGGCGGACGGCCTCGTGCTCGGGCCCGGGGCGGACGCGGACGGCGACCACGAACGCGATGACCGCGAGCAGTGCGACGCCGACGTTGAAGCCGTGGGTGGGGGAGCCGTCGCCGCCCAGGAGGTCGGTGAGCGGGCGGTCGGCGAGCACGACGAGGGCGATGCCGGCGACGAACCCGACGACGCCGAGCAGCACCGCGAGCGACCAGCACACCAGGGCGGTGCGCGGGCGGTCGATGGTCCAGGCGGACCGGGTCAGCACCCTCGGGGCGAACACGACCACCAACAGGGCGAGGACGATGAGCGCGATGCCGGCGACGACCACGGAGCGACCCCGGTCAGGAACGTGCGCGGGCGTCGAGGGCGCGGCGCAGGGCCTCGAGGTCGTCGGAGGCGAGCGAGCCGGTGAACTGCAGCAAGGCTGCTTCACGGTCGGCCGAGGCGGCGAGCGCACTCGACATGAGGGACGCGGTCTGCTCGTCGCGACTGTGCACGGCGCGGAAGCTCAGCGGGGCGTCGTCGTGCTCCTGCCGCTCCACCTGCCCCTTGCGGCCGAGCCGGTCGAGGACGGTGAGCACCGTGGTCAGTGCCGGACGGGGCTCCGGGAAGGCGTCGAGCACCTGGCGGGCGGTCAGGCCGTCGGTCACGGAGCGGAGCGCGTCGAGCACCGCTTGCTCGAGCTGCCCCCTGGGGCGTGATCGCTGTCCGGCCATCCCCGCATTCTACGAGATGTCGAAGGCCGGCACGCGACACACGTTCGTAACGCGGTCTCGGTATGCTCGGCGCGGACAACTGAACACACCGGCCGCTCATCCGTCGCGGGAGACGCCGTGCAGTGCCAACGGGTACATCGTGCCCATGGGCACATCGTGCCCTCGGGCGCACGCACGGCACCGAAGGAGCAATCCCCCCGTCAATCTCTCAGGTCCCACACCGCAGCGGACAGGCCACTCTGAAAAGCAGACGCTCAGTCGTCTCGCCCACGGTGAAAGCCGCCGGACCTCACGGGCCGCGGTGAAACTCTCAGGCCCATGACAGAGGGGGAGTTCCACCCGGCGATCGTCGCCGGGTCCTGCTGATGCCAGGAGAACTCCGCCATGAGTCCGACGCCACTGCGTTCGTCCCCGCTCGAACCCGCGCACGAAGCCGCCGGTGCGACCTTCACCGACTTCGCCGGGTACCGCATGCCCGTGCGCTACTCGTCCGACCTCGCCGAGCACCACGCCGTCCGACAGTCGGCCGGGGTCTTCGACCTGTCGCACATGGCCGAGATCGGGGTGACCGGTCCGGACGCGGTCGCCTTCCTCGACCACGCGCTCGCCGGCTCCTTCGGCGCGATGCCGCTCGGCCGCGCGAAGTACTCCCTGCTGCTCGCCGAGGACGGCGGGATCCTCGACGACCTCGTCGTGTACCGCACCGACGACGACGTGTTCCTCGTCGTCGCGAACGCCTCGAACCGCGAGGTCGCCGTCGCCGCGCTGTCCGAGCGCACCGACGGCTTCGACGTCGCGGTGTCGGACGACTCGGACAGCACCGCACTCGTCGCGATCCAGGGCCCAGCGGCCGCCGGCACGCTCGACGCCCTCGTCGTCGCCGACCGCCTGCAGCCGGAGAGCCCCCTCGACGACCTCGGCTACTACCGCGCCCTGCACGCCGTGTTCGACGGCTCCGAGGTGCTCGTCGCCCGCACCGGCTACACCGGCGAGGACGGCTTCGAGCTGTACTGCGCCCCCGAGGTCGCCCCGGCGATCTGGGACGCGCTGCTCGAGGCCGGCGCCGACCGCGGTGTCGTCCCCGCCGGACTCGCTGCACGCGACACCCTTCGGCTCGAGGCCGGCATGCCGCTGTACGGGCACGAGCTCAGCACCGACGTGCGCCCCGCCCAGGCCGGACTCGGCCGCGTGGTCGCGAAGACCGGCGACTTCGTCGGCGCGGCCGGTGTCGCGCCGACGGACGACGCCCGCGTGCTCGTCGGGCTCGTCACCGAGGGGCGCCGCGCCCCACGTGCCGGCTACGACGTCGTGCACGACGGCACGGTCGTCGGCACCGTCACCTCGGGTGCCCTCTCGCCGACGCTCGGCCACCCGGTCGCGATGGCCTTCGTGGACCCGGCGCTCGCCGCCGAGGGACAACTCCTGCACATCGACGTCCGCGGGACGGCCATCCCCAGCACCGTCACCGCGTTCCCCTTCTACCGCCGCGCCTCGAAAGGCTGATGTCATGACCGACCAGACCGCACTCCAGTACACGGCCGACCACGAGTGGCTCCTCGTCGAGGGCGACACCGTCACCGTCGGCATCACCGACCACGCCGCCGAGCAGCTCGGTGACGTCGTCTACGTCGAACTCCCCGCCGTCGGCACCGCCACCACCGCCGGCGCGCAGATCGGCGAGATCGAGTCCACCAAGAGCGTCGGCGAGCTCTTCGCGCCGATCGAGGGCGAGGTCATCGCGGTCAACGACGCCGTGGTCGATGCCCCCGACACCGTCAACCAGGACCCGTTCGGCACGGGTTGGCTCGTGAAGATCAAGGTCGAGGGCACCTCGTTCCCCGAGGACCTGATGGACCACGACGCGTACCGGGCGTCCATCGCATGACCGGCCCCGACGACCAGCAGGTGTTCCAGAACCTGCAGACCTCCTTCGCCGACCGCCACATCGGCACCACCCCGGCCGACCAGCAGACCATGCTCGACACGATCGGCCAGACGTCGCTCGACGCCCTGGTCCGCGCCGCGATCCCCGAGTCGATCCACGCGGCACCCGTCACCGACTCGGTGATCCCCGCCGCCGTCGGTGAGACCGAGGCACTCGCCGAACTGCGGGCGAAGGCCGGACGCAACACCGTCCGCCGCGCCATGATCGGCCTCGGCTACCACGGCACCCACACGCCCGCGGTGATCCAGCGGAACGTGCTCGAGAACCCGAGCTGGTACACGGCCTACACGCCGTACCAGCCGGAGATCTCCCAGGGCCGGCTCGAAGCGCTCATCAACTTCCAGACGATGGTCTCCGACCTGACGGGCATGGCCACCGCCGGTGCCTCCATGCTCGACGAAGGCACCGCCGTGGTCGAGGGCATGCTCCTCGCCCGGCGCGCGTCCAAGGTGAAGGGCGACGCGTTCCTCGTCGACGACGACCTGCTGCCGCAGACCCGCGCGCTGCTCGACCACCGCGCGGACGCCGTCGGCATCACGCTGCGTGCGTTCGACCCCGTCGCCGGACCGACCGACGAGCAGCTCGACGGCGCCTTCGGCGTGATCGTGCAGTACCCCGGTGCCTCCGGCCGGATCGTCGACCCGTCGTCGATCATCGAGCGCGTGCACGCCGGGGGCGGCATCGCCGTCGTCGCGGCCGACCTGCTCGCCATGACCCTGCTCGCCAGCCCCGGCGACCTCGGCGCCGACGTCGCCGTGGGCACGAGCCAGCGCTTCGGCGTCCCGCTCGGCTTCGGCGGCCCGCACGCCGGGTACCTCGCCGTCCGCGCCGGACTCGAGCGCCAACTGCCCGGACGCCTGGTCGGGGTGTCCTTCGACGCCGACGGTGCGATGGCCTACCGCCTCAGCCTGCAGACCCGCGAGCAGCACATCCGCCGCGAGAAGGCGACGAGCAACATCTGCACCGCGCAGGTCCTGCTCGCCGTCATGGCCTCGATGTACGCCGTGTACCACGGACCCGAGGGGCTGCGGTTCATCGCGAACCGGGTCGCCCGGACGACGTCGGCGCTCGCCGCGGTCGCCCGTGACGCCGGCCTCCAGGTGGTGCACGACGCGTACTTCGACACGCTCACCCTGCGGGCCACCGGTCGCGCCGGGGCGGTCGTCGCCGCAGCGCAGGACGCGGACTTCCTGCTGCACCGGGTGGACGAGGACGTGTTCCAGCTCTCCGTCGACGAGACGACCACGCCCGACGACGTCGCACGACTGGCGGGCGTGTTCGGGGCCGTGGACGTGACCGTCCCCGCGACCGAGGCTGCCGTGCGTGACGCGGCCACGGGCCTCCCGGCCGGGCTGCAGCGCGAGAGCGAGTACCTGACGCACCCCGTGTTCAGCGCACACCGCAGCGAGACCCGCATGATGCGGTACCTGAAGCACCTGGCGGACAAGGACTACGCGCTCGACCGTGGCATGATCCCGCTCGGCAGCTGCACGATGAAGCTCAACGCCGCGACCGAGATGGCGGCCGTGACGTGGCCGGAGTTCGCGAACATCCACCCGTTCGCGCCGCGCGGCGACGTCGAGGGCTACCTCGACATGATCGGTGACCTGGAGTCCTGGCTGGCCGAGGTCACCGGGTACGACACCGTGTCCCTGCAGCCGAACGCCGGCAGCCAGGGCGAGCTCGCCGGGCTCCTCGCGATCCGCGGGTACCACCAGGCCAACGGCGACGCCGAGCGCACCGTCTGCCTGATCCCGTCGAGCGCGCACGGCACGAACGCCGCGTCGGCGGTCCTCGCCGGCATGAAGGTCGTCGTGGTCGCGTGCGACGAGAACGGCAACGTCGACCTCGCCGACCTCCGCGCGAAGACGGAACAGCACGCCGACATCCTCGCGGCGCTGATGATCACGTACCCGTCGACCCACGGCGTGTACGAGCACGACATCCGCGAGATCTGCGACGCCGTGCACGACGCCGGCGGCCAGGTCTACGTCGACGGCGCGAACCTCAACGCGCTGCTCGGCCACGCCCGCTTCGGCGACTTCGGCGGCGACGTCTCGCACCTCAACCTGCACAAGACCTTCTGCATCCCGCACGGCGGCGGCGGACCGGGTGTCGGTCCGGTGGCGGCGAAGGCGCACCTCGCGCCCTACCTGCCGGGGCACCCGTTCGCGCAGCAGGCCGACCGCCGGCCCGGCTCGACCGCGGCCGACGCCGACGGCCGACTGGCGCACGCCGGTGGCCCGGTCAGCGCGGCCCCGTACGGCAGCCCGAGCATCCTGCCCATCACCTGGACCTACGTCCGGATGATGGGGCTCGAGGGCCTCACCCGTGCGACCGAAGCCGCCGTGCTCGGAGCGAACTACATCGCGGCACGACTGCGCGACGCGTTCCCGGTGCTCTACACGGGCGACGACGGGCTCGTGGCGCACGAGTGCATCCTCGACCTGCGGCCCCTGCGCGACACCACCGGCATCACCGTGGACGACGTCGCGAAGCGTCTGGTCGACTACGGCTTCCACGCCCCGACCATGTCGTTCCCGGTCGCCGGCACCCTGATGGTGGAGCCGACGGAGAGCGAGGACCTGGCCGAGCTCGACCGCTTCGTCGACGCCATGCTCGCGATCCGGGCCGAGGCCGCGGCGGTCGAGCGCGGGGAGTGGCCGGCGGACGACAACCCGCTCGTGCACGCCCCGCACACGGCGTCGTCGGTGATCTCGGGGGAGTGGGCGCACGCCTACACCCGCGAGCAGGCCGTCTACCCGCTGCCCGGCATCAGCGGCCGCAAGTACTGGCCGCCGGTGCGCCGGATCGACCAGGCGTACGGCGACCGCAACCTGGTGTGCGCGTGCCCGCCGGTGGAGGCGTTCGCGTAGCGACCCGCGTCCTCGACGCACCACCGAGACGACGGGAGGCCCGTGGCGGATCCGCCACGGGCCTCCCGTCATCCCTCGGTCAGGTCACGCGACCGGCGTGACGGGCAGGTGCTCCGCCCACCACGCGAGGACGTGCTCGAACCGCTGCACGCGGTGCCACGGCGAGCCGGAGCGGGAGAGTTCGTGGCCCTCGCCCGGGAACACGAGGAACGACGCGTCGACCCCGGCGCGCCGGAGCGCGACGAACTGGCGCTGCCCCTGCTCGATCGGGCAGCGCCAGTCCGCTTCCGAGTGCGCGACCATGAACGGGATCGTGACCTGCGCGGCGTACGTCAGCGGGCTCCGGCGACGCTGCTCCTCGGGGTCGGCGCCGACGTAGGCGTCGGCGAAGTACCAGCCGATGTCGGAGCTGCCCGCGAACGAGTCCCACGCGTTCACGGCGCGTTCGCTCCACGCGGCGACGAACCGGTCACCGTGGTGGGCGGCGACCCAGCTCGTCATGAACCCGCCGTACGAGCCGCCCATGATGCCGACGCGGGCCGCGTCGAGGTCGGGGCGCTCGAGCGCCGCGTCGAGCAGGGCGAGTACGTCGTCGACGTCGACGGTGCCCATCGCACCGATGACCGCGCGGCCGTGGTCGAGGCCGTAGCCGGCAGACCCGCGCGGGTTGCCGATGACGACGGCGTACCCGGCACTGGCGTACACCTGCGCCTCGTCGAAGAACGCCCAGGTGTCCTGGCCGAACGGTCCGCCGTGCACCACCCGGAGGACGGGGTGCGGGCCGTCGCCCTCGGGCAGGACGACCCAGCCGTGCACCGGGGTGCCGTCGGCAGCGGCGCCGGTGAGCTCCTCGATGCGGCGGACACCGGGGGCGGACGCCTCCGACCGGAGCGGAGCCGCGTAGTCGGTGATGACCGTCGGCAACGCATCGTCGGATGCCGCGAGGTCGACCACGTGCACCTCGCCGGGCGAGTCCGTCGTGGCCGCCGTGGCGACCAGGACGTCCCCGTCGACGTCGAAGCCCGAGACGACCAGACGGCCCCCGAGGACGACCCCGAGCTCGTCGAGCTGGAGCGGCGCCGTCGTTCCGGCGGGGACACGACGCACGGTGACGGTCCCGCGGTCGAGCACCGCGACGAGGACGTCTCCGCGGTGGAGCACCGGCGTTCCGGTGACGTCGACCGTTGCCCGTGCGGTCAGTCGGATCGGATCGGAGCCGTGCGCCGCGACCCAGAGGCCCTCGGGTTCGGCGACCAGGCGGCCGTCGAGGTGCGACGCCCCGATGTAGTACACGGTGCCGTCCGGGGCCGTCGCGATCGCGCTGACGGAGCCCTCGGTCCGGATCGCGAGCGTCATCGTGCCGTCGGACGCGTCGACGCGGTACAGGTCGTCGTCGTGGGTCTCTCGTGCACCGAGGTCACGCGGGGCCACGACGAGGAGCGCGCCGCCGTCGGGGTACCAGGCCGGAGCGGAGACCGAGCACGGCGCACTCGTCAGCGGGGCGTCCACCGGCGCCGCGGCGGGGTCGGTGACGTCGACGACCACGATCTGCTGCAGCTTGTCGAGCAGGTACCCGGTGCCGTCGACGTGGAAGTCGAGCCGGGAGACGAGCCGGGGTGCCTCGGCGTTCGGTGCCGGACGACGGTCGGCACCGGGGACCGTCGAGCCGTAGCGGCCCGGTTCGGGGAAGCGTGCGGTGACCGCGACCCGCGTCGAGTCGGGCGACCAGACCGGGTCGCCGGCGCCGAGCGGCAGGGCGGTGACGATGTGGGCCTCGCCGCCGTGCACCGGTGCCACGGCGAGCTGCGGGTGCGCGACCCCGCGGTCGTCCTCGACCGACCGGAGGAACGCGAGCGCGCGCCCGTCCGGGGACAGGACCGGTGACGAGTCGCGGTCGCCGGAGGTCCAGCGGACCGCGCCCGCAGCGGTCACGCGCTCGATGGTGCTGCGGGAGGCATCCTGCTCGAGGTCCGGACGGGAGACCGCGACGAAGGCCGCTCCGGTGTTCCCGGGATCACCGCTCACGGTGGGGGAGGAGGGGACGTGGAGATGGGGGATGTCGTTCGCGAGCACGTGTTCACGGTACGGCTGGTGGAGGGTGGATGCCCGGGTCCTGAGGGGGACTCGTGACAGGTGCTCCTTGCACAGAACTGTGTCGCAGTGCAACGAATTTCATGCAGATGCAACAAAAGCGCGAGGGCGTTCAGCGAGCGCGCGAATCTTGCATTTTCTCGCAAGGATCGTGCAAGTTGGTTACCGGCTTGTAACCGTTCGCTCCAGGGTTTGGAGGCTGCTGTCCACCTTGCCTACAGTGCAGATGTCAAACGCGCCCGGGCGACACCGCTGTGCCCTGCGCGTCCCATGCACCAGGAGGAACCTTGATCAAGAAGCGCGCCGGGCTTTCCGCCCTCGCCGTGCTCGGGGCCACAGCACTCGCCCTGACCGCCTGCTCCAGCAACAGCTCCGACGGGGGTGGCTCGGGCTCGGCGAACGCGTCCGGGATCGTCACCACCAACGGCAGCGAACCCCAGAACCCGCTGATCCCGTCGAACACCACCGAGACCGGTGGCGGCAAGATCATCGACTCGCTCTTCGAAGGCCTCGTCTCGTACGACGCCGACGGCAAGCCGGTCAACGAGGTCGCCAAGAGCATCGACACCGATGACTCGAAGACGTTCGACATCACGCTGAACACCAACTACACCTTCACGAACGGCGAGAAGGTCACGGCCGAGTCGTTCACCAAGGCGTGGAACTGGGCAGCCCAGAAGTCGAACGCCCAGGGCGCCAGCTACTTCTTCGAGAACATCGAGGGCTACAACGCCGACAAGGACTCGGAGCTCACGGGCCTCAAGGTCGTCGACGACGACGAGTTCACCGTCACGCTGAAGTCGGCCCAGTCGGACTTCCCGCTGTCGCTCGGCTACTCGGCCTTCGTGCCGCTGCCGTCCTCGTTCTACGACGACACCAAGGCGTTCGGTGAGAACCCGATCGGCAACGGTCCGTACAAGCTCGACGGCAAGAAGGCCTGGACGCACAACCAGTCCATCAAGCTCGTCACCAACAAGGACTACGAGGGCAAGCGCAAGCCGAAGAACGGTGGTCTGACGATCACGTTCTACGCCTCGCAGGACACCGCGTACTCCGACGCGCAGGGCGGCAACCTCGACGTCCTCGACGCCGTGCCGGACAGCGCCTTCAAGACCTACAAGTCCGACTTCCCGGACTCGAACGTCAACCAGCCGGCCGCCATCTTCCAGGCGATCTACCTGCCGTACTACCTCGACCACTGGAAGGGCGAGGAAGGCACGCTGCGTCGTGAGGCCGTCTCGATGGCCATCAACCGCAAGCAGATCACCGACAAGATCTTCGACGGCACGCGCACCCCGGCGAAGGACTTCACGTCGCCGGTCATCGCGGGCTGGAACGACGACCTCGACGGCTCCGACGTCCTGGACTACAACGAGTCCGAGGCCAAGAAGCTCTGGGCCGAGGCCGACAAGATCTCGAAGTACGACGACACCCTCACCATCACGTACAACGCCGACGGTGGGCACGAGGCGTGGGTGACCGCGGTCACGAACTCGATCTCGAACACGCTCGGCATCAAGGCCGAGGGCAACGCGATCCCGACGTTCCAGGAAGCCCTGGACCTCCAGACGAACGACAAGCTCACGGGCGGCAGCCGCACCGGTTGGCAGGCCGACTACCCGTCGCTGTACAACTTCCTCGGCCCGACCATGGGTGAGGGCTCGTCGAACAACTACTCGCGGTACGACTCCAAGGAATACAACGAGCTGCTCGCCGAGGGCCGTTCGGCCGCCACGGTCGAAGAGGGCAACAAGGCCTTCGACCAGGCCCAGGAGCTCCTGTTCAAGGACCTCCCGGAGATCCCGCTCTGGTACTCGAACGTCACCGGTGTCTGGAACGCGGACAACGTGTCCAACGTGAAGTTCGGTTGGAACTCGGTGCCGCTGTACTACGACATCGAGGTCAAGAACTGATCTAGGTCTCCCAGAGACCAAAGCGCGAGCAGGTATCCTGCCTCGCGACCACCGGACGGGGGTTCGGGGACCGCACAGGTCCCCGAACCCCCGTACCTCGGCGGCAACACCTTCCCCCACCACATCGGGCGCCGCCGCCCGTGCCGGACATCCGTGCCGACCCTCGGAACGTCCACCCCTCACCACAATGAACCTGATCGACATCGCTCCGGACCGGGCAGGGATCTGATGCTCTGGTACCTCGGCAAGCGCCTCCTGCAACTCATCCCCGTGTTCTTCGGGGCCACGTTCCTCATCTACTTCATGGTGTTCTCGCTGCCCGGCGACCCCATCGCAGCGCTGTTCGGCGACCGCCAGCCGTCGCCGCAGGTCATCGAGACCCTGCGCCAGCAGTACAACCTGGACAAGCCGTTCATCGTCCAGTACCTGCTCTGGATCGGCGGCGTGTTCCGCGGCGACCTCGGCGTGACCTACTCGGGCCTGCCGGTCAGCCAGCAGCTCGCCTCGGCGTTCCCGATCACCGCGCGCCTGGCGATCCTCGCGCTCGTGTTCGAGGCCGTCGCCGGCATCGTCGTCGGCGTCATCGCCGGTCTGCGCAAGGGCAAGCTGTTCGACGCCACCGCGCTCGTCGTGTCGCTCCTGCTCATCTCGGTGCCGACCTTCGTCGTCGGGTTCGTGCTGCAGTACGTGTTCGGCATCAAGCTCGGGTTGTTCCGGGTCACGGTGTCCGGACAAGCGCCGTGGGACGAGCTCGTCCTGCCGGCGATCGTGCTCGCGTCGGTGTCCTTCGCCTACATCGTGCGGCTCACCCGCGCGAGCGTGGCCGAGAACACCACGGCGGACTTCGTGCGCACCGCGACCGCGAAGGGCCTGCCCCGTCGTCGCGTCGTCGGCGTGCACATCTTCCGGAACTCGCTCATCCCCGTGGTGACCTACCTGGGTGTCGACATCGGCAACCTGATGGTCGGCGCGATCGTGACCGAGGGCATCTTCAACATCAACGGTGTCGGCGGCACGGTGTTCCGCGCCGTCAAGCTCGGCGAGGGCCCGACGGTGGTCTCCTTCGTCGCCGTGATGGTCATCATCTTCATGCTCGCCAACCTCCTGGTGGACCTGCTCTACGCCGTCCTGGACCCGAGGATCCGCTATGCCAAGTAACGCCGCACCCCGCTCGGCGACGCACTTCGTCGCCCCGCTCGAGGAAACGCCCCTGCAGGCGATCGACCAGGTCAACGAGGACGAGAAGACCCGTTCCCTCTGGACCGACGCCTGGGAGTCCATGCGGACCCGCCCGACGTTCTGGATCTCCTCGATCCTGATCCTGCTGATCATCGTCGTCGCGGTCTTCCCGGGCCTCTTCGCCCACGTCGACCCGCGTGCGTCGAACCTCGACAACAGCGACGGCGGACCCGAGGCCGGGCACATCCTCGGCTTCACGCGTCAGGGCTCCGACGTCTACGCCCGCGTGATCTGGGGCGCCCAGAACTCGCTCATCGTCGGCATCGTCGCGACGGTCCTGGTGTCGCTCGTCGGCATCGTGATCGGCGCGCTGGCCGGCTTCTACGGCGGCTGGCTCGACACGATCGTGTCCCGCATCGGTGACATCTTCTTCTCGATCCCCACCGTGCTCGGTGCGATCGTGATCATGTCGGTCATTCCCGCGCGGAACGCGATCACCGTCGCGCTCGTGCTCGCGGCGTTCGCATGGCCGCAGATCGCCCGCATCATGCGTGGCGCCGTGCTGAGCGCCAAGCAGGCCGACTACGTCATGGCGTCGGCGGCCCTCGGCGTCAGCCGGTTCAAGACGCTCGTGCGCCACGTCATCCCGAACTCGCTGGCCCCGGTCATCGTGGTCGCGACCGTGTCGCTCGGCACGTTCATCGTGGCGGAGGCGACCCTGTCGTTCCTCGGCATCGGACTGCCGCCGTCGGCCCTCAGCTGGGGTCTCGACATCGGAACGGCGCAGACGTCGATCCGCACCAACCCGTCGACGATCTTCTGGCCGTCGGCCGCGCTGTCCATCACCGTGCTCGCGTTCCTGCTCCTCGGTGACGTGGTGCGCGACGCGCTCGACCCGAAGGCGAGGGCCCGCCGATGAGCGAGACGCTGACCAACCCCACCGGCCGACGCACCAACGCCGGCGGAGCCCCGCTGCTCGAGATCCGCGACCTGCAGGTCGGGTTCAAGACGCAGTCCGGTCTCGTGCAGGCCGTGCGGAGCGTGGACCTCACCCTCGAGCAGGGCGAGCGCCTCGCGATCGTCGGCGAGTCGGGCTCCGGCAAGTCGACGAGCGCCCAGGCGATCATCAAGCTGCTGCCCGGCACCGGCCAGGTCACGGGCGGGTCGATCAAGTTCAACGGGCGTGAGCTCGTCGGGCTGAGCGACAAGGAGATGTCCGAGATCCGCGGGAAGGAGATCGGCTACGTCCCGCAGGACCCCATGTCGAACCTCAACCCGCTGTGGTCGATCGGCTTCCAGGTCGAGGAGGCGATCCGTGCGAACGGCATGGCCACCGGCAAGAAGGCCGTCCGCGACCGTGCGATCGAGGTCCTGAAGGAGGCGGGCCTCGGCGACGCCTCGAACCGTCTCAAGCAGTACCCGCACGAGTTCTCCGGCGGCATGCGGCAGCGCGTGCTCATCGGCATCGGTCTGTCGAGCCGCCCGCAGCTGCTCATCGCCGACGAGCCGACGAGTGCGCTCGACGTCACCGTCCAGCGGGTCATCCTCGACCACCTCGAGAGCCTGACCCGCGACTTCGGCACCTCGGTGCTGTTCATCACGCACGACCTCGGCCTCGCCGCCGAGCGGGCCGAGAAGCTCGTCGTGATGTACAAGGGCCAGGTCGTCGAGGCCGGTCCCTCGAAGGAGATCCTGGCCAACCCGCAGCACCCGTACACGCAGCGCCTCGTCGCCGCGGCGCCCTCGCTCGCGAGCCGCCGCATCCAGTCGAAGGTGCAGCACGAGCGGGTCGAGATCGCCGACGCCGGCAGCGACGACGCCGAGCTCATCGCCCGGGCGCAGGAGCGCGAGCACCGTCCCGCCGAGGACCTCATCGTGGTGAAGAACCTCGAGAAGGTCTACAAGCTGCGCGGCAAGAGCCTCGCCACCCGCGAGCTCAAGGCCGTCGACGACGTGTCCTTCGCGATCCCGAAGGGCACCACCACGGCGCTCGTCGGCGAGTCCGGTTCGGGCAAGTCGACCGTCGCCAAGCTGGTGCTGCAGCTCGAGAGCATCACGAGCGGCACCGTGCAGTTCGACGGCATCGACATCGGCGCGCTGAAGGGCAAGGACCTCTTCGACTTCCGCCGCCGCGTGCAGCCGGTGTTCCAGGACCCGTACGGCTCCCTGGACCCGATGTACAACGTCGGGAACACGATCGCCGAGCCGCTCTCCACGCACAAGGTGGGCGACAAGGCATCGCGTCGGGCCCGCGTGCTCGAGCTGCTCGACCAGGTCGCGCTGCCGAAGTCGATGGTCAACCGCTACCCGAACGAGCTCTCCGGTGGGCAGCGGCAGCGCATCGCCGTCGCCCGCGCGCTCGCGCTCAAGCCGGAGGTCATCGTCCTCGACGAGGCGGTGTCCGCGCTCGACGTGCTCGTGCAGGGGCAGATCCTCGACCTGCTGACGGAACTGCAGACCGAACTCGGCCTGACGTACCTGTTCATCACGCACGACCTCGCGGTCGTCCGCCTGGTCGCGGACAACGTGTGCGTCATGCGCCAGGGCAAGATCGTCGAGAAGGCGACGACCGACGAGGTCTTCGCCGCCCCGAAGGAGCAGTACACGAAGGACCTCCTGGCCGCCATCCCCGGCGCCGGGTTCGAGTTCGGACGCTGATCCTGCTGGATACCACGAACGAGGCCGGTCGTCCCGTCGTCCTCCGCGCTGGTCGCGGAGGCGCCGTGGCGGCCGGCCTCGTCGCCGTCCTGGGCCTCTTCCTGCTGGTCGACGCGGCGGTACGCGGCAGCTGGATCGTCGTGCTCGACGCCGTCGGTCCGATCGCCGTGCTGGTCTGGGTCCTGTGGGTGCTCACCTACCGACCGTGCATCCGCATTGACGACACGGCCGTCACCGTCGTCAACCCGCTCCGCCGCACGGTGGTGCCGTGGCACGCGGTCGCGGACGTCACGCTCCGCTGGCAGATCGTCATCGAGACGGTCGCCGGCCGTCGCCTGCAGTGCTGGGGCGGCCCGTCACTGCCCCGGCCGAAACCGGCCCGGCGCGGTGAGCGTGCGGTGCTGCGCCAGCCGGACGAGATGGTCGTGCTGCTCGACCGCTGGGCGGAGCGGCGTGAGGTCGCCGCGGACAGCGACGTCGTGCGTGGCTGGGACCGCCCCGCCGTGGTCGTCGGGTCGGTCGCCCTGGCGCTCCTCGTGGTCTCGCTGCTCAGCCTGTGGCTGGGAGCCTGACGCGGCTCGCGATCGCGACGACACGACGGACGGGAGGCCCGGTACCAGCTGGTACCGGGCCTCCCGTCCGTCTGCTGGTCACGTCCACCACGTGACCAGCGTCCTCAGACGACCGCGCCGACGCGCTCGGTGAGCAGGTGCTCCTGGTCGGTCTGGATGCAGGCGACGCCGCGGCCGTGCACGTCCTGCAGGCGCGGGTCCACCGTGCGGCACTGCTCCTGCCGGCCCTCGTCGAGCAGCTGGTAGAGCGGGCAGCGGGTGCGGAACCGGCAGCCGTCGATGCGCTCGGTGGGGGAGGGCAGGTCGCCGTCGAGCAGGATCCGACCGCGGGCGGCCTCGGCGGACGGGTCCGGCACCGGCACGGCCGACAGCAGGGCCCGCGTGTAGGGGTGCTGCGGGTCGGAGAACACCTTGTCGCCGTCGCCGTACTCGACGATGCGCCCGAGGTACATGACCGCGACGTCGTCGGCGATGTGCCGGACGACGGACAGGTCGTGGGCGACGAACAGGTACGACAGGCCGAGGCGGTGCTTCAGGTCCTCGAGCAGGTTGATGACACCCGCCTGCACCGAGACGTCGAGCGCGGACACCGGCTCGTCGAGCACCAGGATCTTCGGCTCGACGATGAGCGCGCGGGCGATGCCGATGCGCTGCCGCTGGCCACCGGAGAACTCGTGCGGGTACCGGTCGATGTAGCTCGGCTCGAGCCCGACGAGTTCGAGGACCTCGCGGACCCGTCGCCGGATCTCGTCCTTCGCGACGCCGTGCACCGTCAGCGGCTCACCGATCACCGAACCGATGTCGAGCCGGGGGTCGATCGACGCCATCGGGTCCTGGAACACGACCTGGATGTCGCGACGGATCGCCAGGCGGTCCTTCTTCGACAGCGACGCGGTGTCGACGCCGTTCACCCGGATGGTGCCCTGCTGGGCGCCGGCGAGCTCGAGGATCTCCATGATCGTGGTGGTCTTGCCGCAGCCGGACTCGCCGACCAGCCCGAGCACCTGCCCGCGCTTGAGCGTCAACGAGATGCCGTCGACCGCGTGCACCTCGCCGATCTGCCGGCGGAAGAGCGCGCCCTTGGTGAGCGGGAACGTCTTGACGACGTCGGTGAGCTCGAGCACGACGTCGTCGCCGTGGTCGATCGTCGCCTCGGGGACGTCGTCGGGCCGGGGGAAGATCTCCGACCGTTCGAGGGTGCCGGCGGCGATCTCGTCGCGACGGATGCACGCGGCGGTGTGGTCGACGAGCACGGCGGGCGCGGAGACCGCGGCGCCGGTGGCGATGTCGGCGACCGTGTCACCGCCGGCGTTCGTGATGGCGCCGGTACCGGCCTGCGTGATGGTCGGGGCGATGAGCGCCGGTTCGCCGTCGCGGCAGGCGTCGATCACGGCGGGGCAGCGGTCGGCGAACGGGCAGCCGGTCGGCTTCTGCGTGAGCAGGGGCGGGCGGCCCTCGAGCGGGACGAGCCGTTCGGTGCGGGCCGCCGTCATGTTCGGCATCGACCGGAGGAGCCCGATCGTGTATGGCATGACCGGCTCGCGGAAGAGCGGCTCGACCGGTGCCGTCTCGACGATGCGGCCCGCGTACATCACGGCGACGCGGTCGGCGTTGCCGGCGACGACCCCGAGGTCGTGCGTGATGAGCACGACGGCTGCGCCGGTCATGTCCTTCGCCGTCTGCAGCACGTCGAGGATCTGCGCCTGGATCGTGACGTCGAGCGCGGTGGTCGGCTCGTCGGCGATGATCAGCTTCGGGTCGTTCGCGATGGCGATGGCGATCATCGCGCGCTGGCGCATGCCGCCGGAGAACTCGTGCGGGAACGCGTCGAGGCGTCGTGCGGGGTTCGGGATGCCGACGACGCGCAGGAGTTCCTCAGCGCGGGTGCGGGCGGCGTGCTGGGTGAGGGAGCGGTCGTGCAGTCGCAGCCCCTCGACGATCTGCTGGCCGATCGTGTACACGGGCGTCAGGGCGGACAGCGGGTCCTGGAACACCATCGCGATGTCGCCGCCGCGCAGGCGGGACATCTCACGGTCGTTCTTGCCGAGGAGCTCCTGACCGTCGAAGCGGATGCTGCCCTCGACCTGGGCCGACGACGGGAGCAGGCCCATCACGGCCATCGAGGACACCGACTTGCCCGAGCCCGACTCGCCGACGATCCCGAGGAACTCGCCGGGGGCCACCGTGTAGTCGACCCCGCGGACGGCGTAGACGGGCTTGGTCTTCGGGTTGAACGTGACCGACAGGTCGGACACGGTCAGCAGCGGCTCAGTCACGGTTGGCTCCGGAGGTGGGGTCGATGGCGTCGCGCAGGGCGTCGCCGAGCAGGCTGGTCGAGAGCACGGTCGCGACGAGGGTCGCGGCGGGCAGGACGAACAGCCACGGGCGGGTGACGGCGGACTGGCTGCCCGCGGCGAGCAGGGTGCCGAGCGAGACGTCGGGGATCTGGATGCCGAAGCCGAAGAAGCTCAGCGAGCTCTCCGCCAGGATCGCGGCCCCGACGCCGAGCGTCGCGTCGATGATGAGCAGGGACGCCACGTTCGGCAGGATGTGCCGTCGGATGATCGTGAACGCCGGCACCCCCATGAACCGGGCGGCCTTGACGTAGTCGCGTTCGCGCAGGGACATCGTCTGGCCGCGGATGACCCGGGCCATGACCATCCAGCTGAACACCGCGAGGCCCACGATGAGCGCCACCCACGTCAGGTTCTTGAACACCGGGCTGAGGAGGACGAGCGCGTAGAACGACGGGATCACGAGCAGCAGGTCGATGACCCACACGAGCACGCGGTCGACCGTGCCACCGAAGTAGCCGGCGATCGCACCCACGATGCCGGCGATCAGCGTCGCGGCCGGACCGGCGATGAGGCCGATGAGCAGCGACTTCTGCAGGCCGACGAGCGTCTGCGCGTAGATGTCCTGGCCGATGTCGTTCGTGCCGAACCAGTGCGCCGCGCTCGGCGGCATGCCGAACGCCAGACCGTCGGAGTCGACGGCGTTCCAGTGGTACAGGTGCGGGCCGACGAAGGCCCACAGCAGGATGAGCAGCAGCGCGCCACCACCGATGCGGGCGCGCCAGGTGCCGAACACCTTGCGCCAGAGCGGCGTGCGGCCGCCCTTGACCTCGATGACGTGCGCCGGGACACCGGCGTTGCCGTCACCGGGGTCACCGGCGGTGGTCGTGGTTGTCGGGTCGAGAACAGACACGGGTCACACCCTCACTCGCGGGTCGAGCGCGGCGTAGAGCAGGTCCGCGAGGGTTCCTGCGATGAGCACGAGGATCGCCGTGAAGAGGATCGTGCCCGATGCCGCGTTGATGTCGTTGTTGGTGATGCCCTGGACGAAGTACTCGCCCATGCCGTGCCAGCTGAAGACCAGCTCGGTGATGCTCGCGCCGGTCAGGATCAGCCCGAACGAGTACGCGAAGAACGTCGACATCGGGATGAGGGCGACGCGGACGCCGTGGCGCATGATGGCCGATCCGCGCGTCCGGCCCTTCGAGCGCGCGGTGCGGATGAAGTCGTTCGACAGCACGTCGAGCATCGCGGAGCGCTGGTACCGCGAGTACGTGGCGACGGCGCCGATGGTCAGCGAGATCGTGGGTAACAGCAGGTGGATCAGCCGGTCGCCGAGCACCGGGAAGAACCCGTTCACGCCCGGCGTGTACTCACCCGTGAACCGGATCACCTGGGTGCCGAGGCCCTGGTTCATCGCGGTCGCCAGGATCATCAGGACGACGGCGATGACGAAGGTCGGGGTGGCGAGCACCGCGAACGACAGGTACGTCGAGACCTGGTCCGACGTGCGGTACTGGCGGACGGCGTTCCACACGCCGAGCAGCACCCCGAGGATCGCGCCGAGCAGGGTGCCGATGACCAGCAAACGCAGGCTCGTCCCGGAGCGGGCGACGATGTCGGCCGTGACCTCGGTGCCGCGCGTGCTCATGCCGAGCGACCCGTGCGTGACGAGGTTCGACCACCAGGTCCACGTCCGGACGATCAGCGGGGTGTCCGGATCTGCGCCGAGCTTCCGCAGGGACGCGTCGATCGTGCCCTGCGGTACGGCCGGGTTGCGGCCCAGGAACCGGGCAGCCGGGTTCAGCGTGGTGCTGGCGAGGATGTAACCGAGGGTCGTCGCCACGATCGTCAGGACGATGTAGTTGACGATCCGCTTTGCGATGAAGGCAAGCATGTACTGGGACCTCGTGGGGTGCGGCCATCCGTCCGGACGGCGTTGTCGGTGGCGACAGGTTAGCCGTTCGCGGCGGGCGGGTGGGACATCGGAAGTGACGCTATGCAACATTCGTTACGAGCATGTTTCGATTCCCCACATCAACCCTTGTGGTGCCTTCGGATGTGACTAGGGTTCTCAACCAACAGGCGTGGCGGCGGGGGTCGTCGCGTTCCAGCGCGAAGAGCGCGAACCACAACGAAAGGGAATCCTCGCCATGCGAAAGAGGATCAAGGGCATCGCCGTGCTGGCCACCGCTGCGGCTGCGGCCGTCGTGCTGGCCGGCTGCTCCGGCGGTGGACAGGCGGGCAACAGCAGCTCCGCAGTCGCCGAGTCGTCGCTGAAGTCGACCGGCTGGACCGTCGCGGACCGCGCGGACGTCAAGGACGGCGGGTCGATCACCCTGCCGATCGACACCGCACCGGCGAACTTCCAGATCAACAACCTCGACTCCGGTACCGTCGACGACCAGGCGATCTCCGGGACCTACCTGCCGAGCTTCATCCAGTTCAAGGAGAACGGTGAGTGGGAGGCGAACAAGGACTTCGCGACCTCGGTCGAGCTGACCAAGGACTCGCCCCAGACCGTCGAGATCAAGATCAACCCGAAGGCCGTGTGGTCCGACGGCACCCCGATCAGCGCGAAGGACGTCATCGCCAACTGGAAGGCGCTGAACGGCACGAACAAGGCCTTCGCGCCCCTCGCCACCAACGTGTGGGAGGACGTCGACTCGGTCAAGCAGGGCTCGGACGAGCGCGACGTCATCATGACGTTCTCGAAGACGAACGCCGACTGGGCGAGCGTCCTCGGCTCCATCTACCCGTACTGGGCCGTCGACACCCCCGAGCACTTCAACACGGCCTGGGCCAAGGGTCCGTACGCCGCTGACGGCAAGACCTACGTCTCCGGTGGCCCGTACATCGTGAAGTCCTTCGACGCCAACGGCGGCGTCCTCACCTTCGAGAAGAACCCGAAGTGGTGGGGCGACGAGGGCAAGCTCGACACCATCGTCTTCAAGACGGTCTCGCGTGACGGTGTCGCGCAGGCGTACGGCAACAAGGAACTCGACGCGTTCAACCTGAACGGCAGCGCCGACAACCTCAAGACGGCGAACTCTCGTTCGGACTCGAAGATCGAGCGCTCCCTCGGCACCACGCAGCGGCAGATCACGCTGAACGGCACCTCCGACGTCTTCAAGGACCAGGACGTCCGCCAGGCGTTCGCGCAGTCCATCAACCGCAAGGTCCTCGCCCAGGCGATCCTGTCGCCGGTGAAGAGCCCGGGTGACGTGCTCAACAACCTGACGTACCTGCCCGGCCAGGAGGGCTACCAGGACGACGTGTCGAGTGTCTACGGCTACAGCACCGACAAGGCGAAGTCGAAGCTCGAGGACGCTGGCTGGAAGGTCGGTTCGGACGGCTACGCGACCAAGGGCGGCAAGGAACTCGACGTCCGCTTCGTGATCCCGTCGGACAACCCGAACTCGGCGAACGTCGCGCAGCTCGTGCAGCAGCAGACGAAGCTCGCCGGCTTCAAGGTCACGATCGACACCGTGCCCTCGGACGACTTCTTCACGAAGTACATCACCACCGACGGCCGTGACTTCGACGCCACGTACTTCGCGTGGCAGGGCACGCCGTTCCCGATCTCGTCGCTCAAGTCGATCTACTACCCCGCCGACGCCGGCCAGAACTACACCGGTGTGACGGACGACTCGCTCGGCGCGGCATGGGACAAGGCGAACGCCGAGCTCGACCCCGATGCCCGCATCAAGGACGCGCAGGCGATCGACAAGAAGATCGTCGCCGTCGCCGGCACCATCCCGCTGTTTGCCGAGCCGTACGCCTGGGGTGTCCGCAAGGACCTCGTGAACTACGGGCCCGCGCAGTTCCAGCAGTACTCGGTCAAGTGGCAGGACGTGGGCTACACCAAGTAGTCCCGCGGTCGCACGACCCGCAACGACACCCCCGACGTCGCACGACGTCGGGGGTGTCGTTCTGCGTCGGCGGGGGAGTGGGCGTCGGGATCTACAGCCGGGCCGCGGCGAGCGACGCCGCGATCCCGAGCACGACGAACGCCAGGATCGTCCACCCGTGCACCCGGTGGGTGATCGGCGCCGCGACGACGGTCGCCGGAGGCGGGCCGTCCTGCGGTGCCGGTGCGGGCACGAGGGCCAGCACCAGCGCGGCCGCAGCGTCGACGTCGAGGTGATCCGGGCCTCCCGGTCGGCCCTGGACCTGCGCGGTGAGCCGCGCGGTCGGGCGGGTCGCGATCCACACGCGGCGGACGCCCTCGCTCGAGACGACCTCGATGCCGTACTTGGTGCGCACCTCGGTGACGCGCGACCACGTGTAGGTGCTGGTGCGGCGGACGTCCACGATCCGCAGGTGCTCGGGCGTCAGCTCGATGCGCGGACGCCAGAGCGCGGCCCACGCCACGAACGCGATGCAGATGCTCGGGACCGGCACGAGCCAGGGGTTACTGCCACCGAGCAGCGCCAGGGGGACGAGCGCCACCGCGACGACCCAGAGGACGAGGGCGAGGCGGCGAAGACCCGGGGCGACGATGGTGGTGTGCACCGGACGAGGTTACGAGATGCCTCCCCGGGAACGCCCGGGGAGCGGGTGTGACACACCAGCGCGTATCTCCGGACGACCCGATTCCCCGGGGAGGCAGATCCTGTTCGGACCTCTCGTGCGGACAATGGTCGTCGCCCCCAGTTCGGGTGTCAATACCCCATGGCGACGGATTCGGGAAACCCCCACGCCGGGAACGGCGTCAGTCGCGGGATCCGGTCACGAGACGAGCAGTTCGATCTGTTCGCGGATCGTCTCGGCCTTCGGGAACCGGAGGCCGACCAGGCCGACGTGCCGCCAGCGCACGACCCCGTCCGGGCCGATCACGAACACCGACCGGCGCAGTCCGATCCCCGGCGCACGCACGCCGTAGTCGCGGATCACCGAGCCGGCGGTGTCGCTCAGCAGGGGGAACGTGAGCGAGGAACCGCGCGCGAACGTCTCGTGCGAGTTGAGGGCCTGCGGGCTGATGCCCCACACCACGGCGCCGAGGTCGTCGAACTCGTCGAGCTCGGCCTGGTAGCTGCAGAGCTGTGCGGTGCACACGGCCGTCGCGTCGCCGGGGTAGAAGGCGAGCACCACGGTCCGGCCGATCTCCGACGACAGGTCGTACTCGTCGTCGGTCCGTACCCCGTCGCGGACGATCATGCCCGGCAGGGTGAACGTCGGCGCGGACTCGCCGACCTCGGGGATGCTCATGTGCTCACGGTAGGGGTGCGTCTAGGAGAACAGCTGGGGGAACGCGTTCGCGACCCAGGGGTAGCCGATGAACACCGCGGCGTCGAGCAGGCAGTGCGTGACGATCAGGGGCATCAGTCGGCCCCACTTCGTGTAGATCCAGCCGAACACGACGCCCATCACGGCGTTGCCGACGAACGCACCGAAGCCCTGGTACAGGTGGTAGCTGCCGCGCAGCAGTGCCGTCGACAGGATCACCTGCCATCGGCCCCACCCGAGGTCACCGAGCCGGGCGTAGAGGTACCCGATCACGATCACCTCTTCCTGCAGGCCGGAGCGGATCGCCGACAGCAGCAGGACCGGCACCGTCCACCAGTAGGAGTTCAGGGCGGCCGGGTCGACGTCCACCGTGATGCCGAGGGCGCGCCCGGCGAAGTAGAGGGCGAGCCCCGGGATCCCGATGCAGAGTGCGATGAGCGCCGGGCCGCCCAGGTCGGGCTTCACGCGGAAGCGGTCGATGCCGAGCCGGGCCAGGTGCGGGCGCGAGGTGCTCCACAGCAGGAAGCAGACCAGCGCGACCGGCGCCAGGTCCACCGCGATGCCGAGCAACTGCCGGGCCAGGTCGACGTACTGCACCGTCGTCGACGAGGTGTTGAGCGCCGTCGACTGCTCACCGAGCGCGGTCGTCTGCGACAGGTCGTCGATGATCTGCAGGATCGAGTACAGCGCGCTGGCACCGAGCGACAGGAGCAGCACGATCGTGATCTCGACCCACGTTCGCCGTCGGCTCATGCGGAGTACTCCTGTCGGTTGCGAACTACCGGTAGACTGGCGTGTCGGGCGTTCTGCCCACGGGTGCGGTGCTGTCAAATCACTGGCCCGACACTCTCCCAGAAATTGAAGGATGTCCTGTATGGCGCTCGCCACCCGGTCCGACCTGCGCAACGTCGCCATCGTGGCACACGTCGACCACGGCAAGACCACCCTCGTCGACGCGATGCTCACGCAGACCAACTCGTTCGACGCCCACTTCGAGGGCGAAGACCGCATGATGGACTCGAACGACCTCGAGCGCGAGAAGGGCATCACGATCCTCGCGAAGAACACGTCGGTGCTCTACAACGGCAAGCACGCGACCGAGTTCGGCGCGGACGGCCCCATCACCATCAACGTGATCGACACCCCGGGTCACGCCGACTTCGGTGGCGAGGTCGAGCGCGGCCTGTCCATGGTCGACGGCGTCGTGCTGCTGGTCGACGCGTCCGAGGGCCCGCTGCCCCAGACGCGCTTCGTGCTCCGCAAGGCGCTCGCCGCCAAGCTCCCGGTGATCCTGCTCGTCAACAAGACGGACCGCCCCGACTCCCGCATCGGCGAGGTCGTCTCCGAGTCGCAGGACCTGCTCCTCGGCCTGGCGTCCGACCTGTCGGACGAGGTCGACGACCTCGACCTCGACGCGATCCTCGACGTCCCCGTGGTCTACGCCTCGGGCCGTGCCGGTGCCGCGTCGCGCAACAAGCCGGCCGACGGTTCGCTGCCCGACAACGACGACCTCGAGCCGCTGTTCGAGGCGATCCTGCAGCACGTCCCCGCGCCGAAGTACGACGACCAGCACCCGCTGCAGGCCCACGTCACCAACCTCGACGCGTCGCCGTTCCTCGGTCGCCTCGCGCTGCTGCGCATCTTCCACGGCACGATGAAGAAGGGCCAGACGGTCGCGTGGGTCAAGCACGACGGCACCGTCGCGAACGCCCGCATCACCGAGCTCCTCATCACCAAGGCGCTCGAGCGCTACCCCGCCGAGTCGGCGGGCCCCGGTGACATCGTCGCCGTCGCCGGCTTCGACACGATCACCATCGGTGAGACGCTGACCGACCCCGAGGACGTCCGTCCGCTGCCGACCATCACGGTCGACGACCCGGCGATCTCGATGACGATCGGCACGAACACCAGCCCGCTCGTCGGCAAGGTCAAGGGCCACAAGCTGACCGCCCGCATGGTCAAGGAGCGCCTCGACCGCGAGCTCATCGGCAACGTCTCGCTCAAGGTCCTCGACATCGGTCGCCCCGATGCCTGGGAGGTCCAGGGCCGTGGTGAGCTCGCGCTCGCCATCCTGGTCGAGCAGATGCGTCGTGAGGGCTTCGAGCTCACCGTCGGCAAGCCGCAGGTCGTCACGAAGCGTGACGAGAACGGCAAGCTGCAGGAGCCGTACGAGCACATGACGATCGACACGCCGGAGGAGTACCTCGGCGCGATCACGCAGCTCATGGCGGCGCGCAAGGGCCGCATGGAGAACATGACGAACCACGGCACCGGCTGGGTGCGCATGGAGTTCATCGTCCCGTCGCGTGGCCTGATCGGCTTCCGCACGTCGTTCCTGACCGAGACCCGCGGCACCGGCATCGCCAACGCGATCTCGCACGGCTACGACGAGTGGGCCGGCCCGATCCAGACCCGCATCAACGGCTCGATCGTGTCCGACCGCTCGGGTGTCGTCACGCCGTTCGCCATCACGAACCTGCAGGAGCGGATGACGTTCTTCGTCAACCCCACCGAAGAGGTCTACGAGGGCATGGTCATCGGTGAGAACTCGCGCGCCGACGACATGGACGTCAACATCACGAAGGAGAAGAAGCTCACGAACATGCGTTCGGCGAACGCCGACTCCTTCGAGTCGATGACGCCGTCGCGCCAGCTCTCCCTCGAGGAGTGCCTGGAGTTCGCACGCGAGGACGAGTGCGTCGAGGTCACCCCGGCCGTCGTCCGCATCCGCAAGGTCGAGCTCGACGCGCAGGCCCGCCAGCGCTCGTACGCCCGCCTGAAGCGTCAGGACGCGTAAGCAGCAAGCGACGCGTCGCGTCAGCAAGAGCACGACCTGAGGAGGTCGGGGGTTACGGTGGATGCCGTGACTCTCGACCTCCTCTCGCTGTACCAGGACCTGCACGCCCACCCCGAGCTCGGTTTCCAGGAGCACCGCACCGCGGGCATCGTGGCCGACCGGCTCGCCGAGATCGGTGGCATCGAGGTGACCACCGGCGTCGGCGGCACCGGGGTCGTCGGCGTGCTGGCGAACGGCGAGGGCCCGGTGGTGTGGCTCCGCGCCGACATGGACGGCCTGCCGGTCCAGGAGCGCACGGGTCTGCCCTACGCCAGCCAGCACCGCGGTACCGACGAGGACGGCAACGACGTCCCGACGATGCACGCCTGCGGCCACGACATCCACGTCACCTGGCTGCTCGGCACGCTCGAGCGCCTGGCGGCGACCACGGACGACTGGCACGGCACGGTCGTGGCGGTCTTCCAGCCGGCGGAGGAGGTCATCTCCGGCGCCCGCGCGATGGTCGAGGACGGCCTGGTCGACCGGTTCCCGAAGCCCGACGTGGTGCTCGGTCAGCACTCCGCTCCTGCGCCCGTCGGCATCGTCGCGATCGGTTCCGGTCCGGTGATGGCGTCGAGCGACCGACTGACGGTCACGTTCAACGGCCGCGGGGCCCACGGTTCCGCACCGCAGGCGTCCCTCGACCCGGTCGTCACCGCCGCGTCCGCCGTCGTCCGGCTGCAGACCGTCGTGTCGCGCGAGGTCTCGCCGAGCGACGCCGGGGTCGTCACCGTCGGCAGCTTCCACGCCGGCACCCGCGCCAACATCATCCCCGACCAGGCCGTCATCGAGATCTCGACGCGTGCCCGCAACGAGGAGACCCGCGCTCGGATCATCGCGTCGATCGAGCGGATCGTCCGGGCGGAGAGCGACGCTGGTGGCCTCCCCGAGCCGACGATCGTGCGGTCGCCGGGTGCCGAGGTGACGGTGAACGACGCCGAATCCGCCGCTCGGGTGCTCGCGGCCGTGAGCGCTGCCGTGCCGGGAGCGCGCGAGCTCGAGATCGGCTTGGCGATGGCGTCGGAGGACGTCGGTCAGCTCGCGACGGCGGCGGGTGTCCCGCTCGTGTACTGGTTCACGGGCATCACCGACCCGGAGCTGTTCCGCCGTGGCGAGGACATCCCGAGCAACCACTCGCCGTTCTACGCCCCGCAGGCCGAGACCGCGATCCCGGTGGGCGTCGACGCTTTGGTCGCCGCGACGCGCGCCTACGTCGCCTGACGCTTCCTTCCCATTGCGCGGGCAGTAGGAAGCGGGAACGGGCGTACCTGGTCGAAACGAAGGACCAGGTACGCCCGTTCCGGCCAAGGACGCGCGACGGGCGCGAAGGGCGGACGGGAGGCGCGGGGCGGCCCCGCCGCGCGGGTGACCGTCCCGGGGACAGGACGTTCACAGCCAACTCGCGCCGTGCCTCCCGGCTCACCCGTTACCGTCGGCGCATGCGTTCCCTCCGTACCCCGCTGATCGCCGCCGTCGCCGCCGGCATCGCCCTGGCCGGACTCACCGGCTGCTCGTCCGACGCCGTCGAGCAGGCGACGGACCTCGGGTCCTCGGTCGCCTCGACGGTCGCGGACGGCGTCGCCGGCATCGACGGCAAGGCGATCCAGGACGGCATGTCCTCGGTCGCGGGCGGCATCGACGGCGCGCTCGACACCGCGCTCAAGGGCGCGAACGTGACCTCCGACGGCAAGGTACCCGACGGCTTCCCGTCGTCCGACGTGCCGCTCGTCGACGGCACGGTGCTCGGCGGGGGAGCGGGTCCGAACGGCTCCGGGTGGGTCGTGCAGGTGCGTGCCGGGTCGGTCGACGACTTCACCGCCGCTGCCCAGCAGCTCGCCGACGCCGGGTACACCGAGTCGGCGAAGCGCGCCGACTCGTCGAGTGCGTTCGGGATGTTCCGCAGCGACGGGTACCGCGTCGTGCTCACGTTCTCGGACGGCGACGACGGCGTCACCGCGACCTACATCGTCACGGCCCGCTAGTCCCGTACCCTTGGGGGCGATGTCGAAGGCCTCCGTCACGCGCCCCGAGCGCGTCCTGTTCGTGCACGCCCACCCCGACGACGAGACCCTGTCGTCCGGTGGGACGATCGCCACCCTGCTCGAGCTCGGCGCCGAGGTCACCGTGTTGACGGCGACCCGTGGTGAGCGCGGCGAGATGCTCACCGAGCGGCTCGCGCCCCTCGCCGGTGACGCGCAGCGCGTCGCCGCGCACCGCGAGACCGAGATCGACGCGGCGCTCGCGGCCCTCGGCGGCCCCGTGCACCTGTGGCTCGGCGGTCGCGGGGCGCGTCCGACCGACCTGCCGGAACGCCGGTACGTCGACTCCGGCATGCAGTGGGGACCGGACGGCCGGGCGACCGCCGCCGACGACGCCCCCGCCGACTCGCTGACCGCCGCCGACCTCGGCGAGGTCGTCGACGACGTCCGTGCCGCGATCCGCTCCACCGGGGCGGACGCGGTCGTGAGCTACGCCGACGACGGCGGGTACGGACACCCCGACCACGTGCGCGTGCACCACGCGGCCCGGTACGCAGCCCGGGCGGAGGAGGTCGCGTTCTCGATGATCGTCGCCCCGGACGACGGAGACGCCGACGTCACCGTCGACGTCCTGCCGGTGCGGGCGAAGGTGCGCGCCGCCGTCGAGCAGTACCGCTCGCAGGTGACGGTCGACCCGGTGGACCCAGCCGACCCGACGGCGCTGTCGTGGGTGATGCCGCACGGCGTCCGCCAGCACGCCCCCGCGGTCGAGGCCTTCCGGCACGACGCCGACCCGCAGCCCCCGGCACCGCAGACCTACGCCGAGATGTCCGGCCAGGGCAAGGTCGCGGCGGTCGCCGTCGCGCTCGTGCTCGGGCTCGTCACCGGTGGGCTCGGCACGGTGACGCACCAGCAGACCATCGGTGCCGCCGCGTTCCCGATCGGCATGGTGATCACCACGCTGCTCGTGGTCGGGCTCACGGTGGGCATCCGGCTGCTGTACCGGTCGCGGGCCATGGTCGCCGCGATCGGCATCGGCATCCTCGTCGCCACGCAGGTGCTCGTCTCGGTCGGTGGGCAGGGCTCGCCGCTCGTGCTGGCGAACGCCGCCGGGTACGTCTGGACGTTCGCACCCGCCGTCATCGCCGCCCTGGTGCTCGCGTGGCCGGACCTGTCGGGGCTGCGGTCCCGGACGGCCCCGGGCCGCGAGTAGACTCGAACCCGCTCGTCGAAGGGAGCACCCGAACCGTGACCTACGTGATCGCCCAGCCCTGTGTCGACGTCAAGGACCGCGCCTGCATCGACGAATGCCCCGTCGACTGCATCTACGAGGGCGACCGGTCGCTGTACATCCACCCCGACGAGTGCGTCGACTGTGGTGCGTGCGAGCCGGTCTGCCCGGTCGAGGCCATCTACTACGAGGACGACCTGCCCGACGAGTGGGCCGACTACTACAAGGCCAACGTCGAGTTCTTCCAAGAGGTCGGCTCGCCCGGTGGTGCCGCGAAGGTCGGTGTGATCCACAAGGACCACCCGGTCATCATGGCCGAACCGCCCCGCGGCTGAGCCGGACACGCACGTGGCGCTCGACCTGCCCGACTTCCCCTGGGACCAGCTCGTCCCGTTCAAGCAACGTGCGGCGGAGTACGAGGGCGGCATCGTCGACCTGAGCGTCGGTTCGCCCGTCGACCCGACGCCCGAGGTCGTCCGACGGGCACTCGCCGACGCCACCGACGCGCACGCCTACCCGCAGGTCGCCGGCACCCCGGCGCTGCGGCAGGCCATCGCCGACTGGTACGGCCGCCGGCACGGGGTGACCCTGACCGAGGCGCACACGCTGCCGACGATCGGCTCGAAGGAGTTCATCGCCGGTCTGGCGCTCTGGCTCGGCATCGGCACCGGCGACACCGTGGTGTTCCCGGCGGCCGCCTACCCGACCTACGAACTCGGGGCCGCCCTGGTCGGCGCGGACGCGCTCGCCTCGGACGACCCGGCGGCGTGGCCGTCGACGACGAAGCTGGTGTGGCTGAACTCGCCCGGCAACCCCGACGGCCGCGTGCTCTCGATCGACGACCTGCGCGTCGCGGTCGCCCGGGCCCGCGAGCTCGGCGCCGTGATCGTCGGCGACGAGTGCTACGCCGAGCTCGGATGGGACCCGGAGTACGCGACCACCCCGACCCCGACGATCCTCGACCCCCGTGTCGTCGGCGACTCGGTCGACGGCGTGCTCAGCGTGTACTCGCTGTCGAAGCAGTCGAACCTGGCCGGGTACCGCGCGGCCTTCGTCGCCGGTGACGCCGAGATCCTGGCCGACGTGCTCGCCGTCCGGAAGCACGCCGGGCTCATGCCGCCCCTGCCCGTGCAGGAAGCCATGGTCGTGGCGCTCGCGGACCAGACCCACGTGCAGCAGCAGAAGGCCCGCTACCGTGCGCGCCGGAACATGCTCCGACGGGCACTCGAGGGCGCCGGCTTCCGCATCGACCACAGCGAGGCCGGGCTGTACCTGTGGGCGACCCGCGGCGAACCCGCGCTCGACACCGTGTCGTGGCTGGCCGACCGCGGGATCCTCGTCGCGCCGGGCACGTTCTACGGTGTGGCCGGGGGAGAGCACGTCCGGGTGGCCCTGACGGCGACCGACGAGCGCATCGCAGCTGCGGCACAGCGGCTCGCCAGCAGCCGACGGCTCGGCACCGCCCAGCCCGGAGCGCAATCGGTGGTTCCCACCAAGTCGTGACCTCCGAGGTGTGCACGAGCGACAGACGCCGCGATTAGGCTGTCATCGTGACTGACACTGCCAACGACGCTCAGAAGACGGCCACACCGCCCACGACGCCCGTGCCCGTGAGTCCCGCCGCCGAACAGACGGGCGAGACCGCGACGCTGACGTACCCGGGCGGCAGCGCGGAGTTCCCGATCCTGCCGAGCGTCGACGGCGCGTCCACGATGGACATCTCGACGTTCAAGAAGCAGACCGGCATGAACACGCTCGACTACGGGTTCGTGAACACCGGGTCCACCAAGAGCGCCATCACCTACATCGACGGCGACCAGGGCATCCTGCGGTACCGCGGCTACCCGATCGACCAGGTCGCGTCGAACTGCACGTTCCTCGAGGTCGCGTGGCTCCTGATCTACGGCGAGCTGCCCAGCGAGTCCGAGCTCGCCGACTTCGACGCCCGCATCCGTCGTCACACCCTGCTGCACGAGGACCTCCGTCGCCTGTTCGACGCCCTCCCGCACTCGGCGCACCCGATGTCCGTGCTGTCCAGCGCCGTCAGTGCCCTGTCGACGTACTACGAGGACGACATGGACGTCGACGACCCGGAGAAGGTCGAGCTGCAGACCGTGCGGCTGCTCGCGAAGCTGCCGGTGATCGCCGCCTACGCGCACAAGAAGTCCATCGGCCAGGCGTTCCTGTACCCGGACAACGGCCTGTCGTTCGTCGACAACTTCCTGCGCCTGAACTTCGGCACCATGGCCGAGACGTACCAGCCGAACCCGGTGCTGTCGAAGGCCCTCGACCGGCTCCTCATCCTGCACGAGGACCACGAGCAGAACGCCTCCACGGCGACGGTGCGCATGGTCGGCTCGACGAAGGCGAACATGTTCGCGTCGATCTCCGCCGGCATCAACGCCCTGTACGGCCCGCTGCACGGCGGCGCGAACGAGGCCGTGCTCGAGATGCTGCAGCAGATCAAGGACTCCGGCGAGCCCGTGCAGCGCTTCGTCGAGCGGGTGAAGAACAAGGAGCGCGGCGTGAAGCTCATGGGCTTCGGACACCGCGTCTACAAGAACTACGACCCCCGCGCGAAGCTCGTCAAGGAGTCGGCGGACGAGGTCCTCGAGTCCCTCGGCGTGCAGGACGACCTGCTCGACATCGCGAAGGAGCTCGAGCAGATCGCGCTGAGCGACCAGTACTTCATCGACCGCAAGCTCTACCCGAACGTCGACTTCTACACCGGCATCATCTACAAGGCGATGGGCTTCCCGCCGCGCATGTTCACGGTGCTGTTCGCGATCGGCCGGCTGCCCGGCTGGATCGCGCAGTGGCGCGAGCTGAACAACGACCCGCTCAACAAGATCGGTCGCCCGCAGCAGCTCTACGTGGGTGCCCCGAAGCGGGATCTCCCTGCGCGCTGACGCACGCTCCACTCCGCGAGAGCGACAGGACCCCGCGAACGGTTCGCGGGGTCCTGTCGCTTTCGCGGTGGGGTCGGCCTACGCGTGCAGCGCGGTGTTGAGCTGGATGCCCTCGCCCGCGCGCTGCAGGGCCTCGACCGCACCGGACAGGCTGTTGCGGCGGAACAGGACGTTCGGGGCGCCGGAGAGCTCCGCCGCCTTGACGGTCTTCGGCGTGCCGTCCGGGTTCGGGGCGGCGCCGACCAGGACGACCTTCGTGCCGGCTGTGACGTACAGGCCGGCCTCGATCACGGAGTCGTCGCCGAGCGAGATGCCGAGGCCCGCGTTCGCGCCGAGCAGTGCGCGGTCGCCGAGGGAGACCCGGTGCGTGCCACCGCCGGAGAGCGTGCCCATGATGGACGCCCCGCCGCCGATGTCGGTGCCGTGTCCGACGACGACGCCCTGCGAGACACGGCCCTCGATCATGGCGTCGCCGAGGGTGCCGGCGTTGAAGTTCACGAAGCCCTCGTGCATGACGGTCGTACCCGGTGCCAGGTGCGCGCCGAGGCGGACGCGGTTGGCGTCGCCGATGCGGACGCGGTCGGGCACGACGTAGTCCAGCAGGCGGGGGAACTTGTCGATGGCGTGCACGGCGATGCCCGCGCGCTGCAGCGACGGGCGCAGGCGGGTCAGGGACTCCGGGTGCACCGGTCCGGCGTTCGTCCACGCGACGATCGGCAGGTACCCGAAGACCCCGTCGAGGTTGATGGTGTTCGGACGCACGTGCAGGTGGCTGAGCAGGTGCAGGCGCAGGTACGCGTCCTCGGTGCTGGTCGGTGCGGCGTCGATGGTGACCTCGGTGGTGACGGCCTCGATCCGGACCTCGCGGCGGGGGTCGTCGCCCACGTGCACCTGCAGCTCGGCGGGGAACTCCGCGTCGGTCGGCAGCGCGCCGAGGTGCGTCTCCGGGTACCAGGTGTCGAGCGTCGTGCCGTCGGCGGCGATCGTCGCGAGGCCGTGGCCCCAGGCGTGCGTCGGGCGGTCGGCGGCGGTCGGGTCGGTGGCAGCGGTCGTGTCGGTCACCGCACCAGGGTACCGACGCCCTGGACGGGAGCACCGGACCGACCGGACGGACGCTGCGGACCGGCACCGTGCCTCCCGGACCGCCGTGCCGTCGGCCAGCGCGACGCAAGCGGCGGCCGATAAGGTGACCGCATGCCGGAGCAGCTCGACCTCACCGCCTCGTCCATCGACATCACCCGTGCCATCTGCGACATCGAATCGGTGTCGGGGAACGAGCAGGCCCTCGCCGACGCGATCGAGGCGGTGCTCACGCCGCTGTCGCACCTCGAGGTGATCCGCGACGGTGACGCGATCGTGGCACGCACGAACCTCGGGCGCGACCGCCGCGTCGTGATCGCCGGGCACATCGACACCGTGCCGCTCAACGACAACCTGCCGACCGAGTTCCGCACCGCCGAGGACGGCACCGAGATCCTCTGGGGTCGCGGCACCGTGGACATGAAGGCCGGCTGCGCGGTCCAGCTCAAGCTCGCGTACGACCTGGTTGCGCCCTCCGTCGACGTCACGTGGGTCTGGTACGACCACGAGGAGGTCAGCGACCTGCTGAACGGCCTCGGTCGTCTGGCCCGGACCCGTCCGGAGCTGCTGGCCGCCGACTTCGCGATCCTGGGGGAGCCGTCCGGCGCGCAGATCGAGGGTGGCTGCAACGGCAACCTCCGCGCCGAGATCCGCACGTTCGGCAAGCGTTCGCACAGCGCCCGCAGCTGGATCGGCGACAACGCGATCCACAAGACGGCGCCGATCCTGGCGACCCTGGCCGCCTACGAGCCCCGCACGGTCACGGTCGACGGGCTCGAGTACCGCGAGGGCCTGAACGCCGTCGGCATCAGCGGCGGCATCGCGGGCAACATCATCCCGGACGAGGCGATGGTGCACGTGAACTACCGCTTTGCGCCCTCGCGCTCCGCCGACGAGGCCGTCGCACACATCCGCGAACTCTTCGACGGGTACGAGGTCACGATCGTCGACCTGGCCGCCGGGGCCCGACCGGGCCTCGACGCCCCGCTCGCGCAGGACTTCGTGGCCGCGGTCGGTGGTCCGGAGCCCCGTCCGAAGTACGGCTGGACCGACGTCGCGCGGTTCTCGGCGCTCGGGGTGCCCGCGGTCAACTACGGCCCGGGTGAACCCGTCTTCGCCCACCACGACGACGAGCAGGTCCCGGTCGCGCAGATCACCGCGGTCGAGGCCGGCCTCCGTCGGTGGCTGACGGCCTGACGACGGCCGGGGTCTCCCGGCCGACCCCTGCACGCACCCGCTGGCGCGCCCGGTACCGGGTCGTGCCGTGGTGGGTCCGCATCACGGTCGTCTACGTGCTCGCCCGGTTCGTCACCGGACTGATGATGCAGGCGTTCGCGAGCGTGCAGGCGGCGAACTCGTTCACCGTCCAGCACCCGGGGTACCTGTCGTTCGCGTCCGTCTGGGACGGCGCCTGGTACCGCGTGATCGCGACCGGTGGCTACCCGTCGACCCTGCCGGTGGACGCCGCGGGGCACGTGACCGAGAACGCGTGGGCGTTCATGCCGGCGTACCCGTTCCTGGTGCGCGGCCTCATGCTGCTGACCGGTGCGTCGTTCGAACTCGTCGCGGTGTCGGTGTCGTTGCTCGCCGGACTCGGCGCTGCGCTCGTGTTCCGCCGCCTGATGGGGCGCTTCCTCGACCCGGCTCGGGCGACCTTCGCCACCGTGCTGTTCTGCGTCGCGCCCGTGTCGGCGATGTTCCAGGTGGCGTACGCCGAGTCGATGGGGCTGTTCCTGTTGCTCGTCGCGCTCCTGCTCATGGTCGACCGGCGGTGGTGGACGATGCTGCCCGTCGTGCTGCTGCTCGGCATGACCCGGCCGACCGGGCTCGCCTTCTCGTTGCTCGTCGTCCTGTTCGTCGGCGCATGGGCGATCCGGCCCGCGTGGGTGCGGTCGTCGGAGCCGCTCACCCTGCGCCGGCTCGTGCCGCCCGCCGTGGTCGCGGTGGTGTCCGGGTTGGTGGGCCTGGCGTGGCCGGCGATCGCCTGGGCCGTCACGGGGGTCCCGAAGGCGTACACCGACACCGAGCTCGCCTGGCGGTCGTCGTACGTCGGGTGGCAGGAGCTCGTGCCGTTCGCGCCGTGGATCCAGGGCTTCGGCTGGTGGTTCCACCAGCCGGCCGGCGGGATCCTGCTGGCCGTCGTGGTCGTCGGCTTCGCGGCGTTCGTCTGCATGCCCGCGGCACGTCGGATCGGGATCGAGCTGCGGCTCTGGGGCATCGCCTACGTCGTGTACCTGCTCGCCGTGTTCTTCCCGCAGTCGAGCACGTGGCGGATTCTGATGCCGATCGCGCCGCTGCTCGGCATCGTGGCGCTGCCGCGGTCGCGCGTGTACCGGGTGGCCGTCGTGGTGGCCTTCGTCGGGCTGCAGTGGGTCTGGCTGTACTCCTGCTGGTGGATCGACGGCTACGACTGGACCCCGCCGTGATCGGCGCGGCGCTCCCGAGCCTGGGCGCGGGCCAGGAGTCGTGCAGCGGGGCCGCTCCGCTCGCGCTTCGGTACCGTCGCTGACATCGGTTCGGGGTCACCCGGCCGCCAGTTCGCCGCCGCCACGACCATCGCGTTGACGGTGGCGATGAACGGCACGGCGAAGAACGCGCCGACGACCCCGGCGATGGTCGTGCCCGCCGTGACCCCGAGGACGACCCCGAGCGGGTGCACCTTCACGGCGGTGCCCGTCAGGAACGGGTGCAGCACGTGGCTCTCGAGCTGCTGCACCACGACCACGATCCCGAGCATCACGAGCGCGGGTACCCACCCGTTGAACACCAGGGCGATGAGCACCGCGACCGCACCGGCGACGATCGCGCCGACGACGGGGACGAACGCACCGAAGAACACGATGACGCCGATGGGGATCGCCAGGGGGATCTGCAGGGCGAGCGCGCCGATGGTCACGCCGAGGGCGTCGGTGACGGCGACCACCAGCTGGACCCGGATGAAGCTCGTCAGGGTCTTCCATCCGGCATGCCCGGCGACGTCGATGCGCGCGCGGGCACGGCGCGGGAAGAGCCGGACGACCCAGCCCCAGATGCGCGGACCGTCGATGAGCACGAACAGCGTCGTGAACACGATGATGAACAGCCCCTCGAGCACGTGCACGGCGCCGGTGCCGGCGGCCTGGAACCCGGACAGGATCGTCGAGGCGTGCGCCTGCAGGTAGTCGAAGCCGTTCGACACCCATCCGTCGACGTCCTTCGCCGTGATCCCGAACGGCTCACTGTCGAGCAGGGTCCGAAGCGACTGCACGCTGTGGTGGAGTCGGCGTTCGAGGGACGGAAGGTCGGACCGCACCTGCTCGGTGACGAGCAGCGCGAGCCCGCCGAGTGCCAGCACCAGGGCCACCAGGCTCGACAGCACCGCCGTCCACTTCGGCCACCGGTGCCGCTGCAGGAACGACGACATCGGCATGAGCAGCGCGCAGACCAGCAGCGCGATGAGGAACGGCACCACGATGTCCTGCAGCAGCACGACCAGGGCCACGAGGACCGCGAGCCCGGCACCCACGACGAGGATGCGCCAGGTGAACGCCGCGCCGATCCGCAGGCCGGCGGGCACGGCGTCGTCGGGCCGCGCGGTCCGCTCGGGTCGTCCGCTGGGGGACTGACGGCGCGTGGAGCGGATGTTCGGCATCCGCCAAGGTTACGAACGCAACCCGCGAAGATCCGCCGATCCGACACCCCCAACCTGGGCGGTTTCGCAGTTGCCCCATCAATACGAGATAATGAGCGGGCATGTACTGCACGAAAGGGGACATCTGATGGCAGCCATGAAGCCGAGGACCGGTGACGGGCCGATGGAGGCTGTTAAGGAGGGTCGACTCATCATCGTGCGGGTTCCGCTCGAAGGAGGAGGCCGCCTGGTCGTCTCGGTCAACGATGCCGAGGCCAAGGAACTCCATGACGCACTCGCTGAGGTCGTCTCGGCCTAGTAGTCGAAAGCACCAGAACGACGGGCCCGGAGCGTGTACGCGCCGGGCCCGTCGTCTGCGTCCGGCAGGATGGCCTCGTGTCGAGGACCCACATGCCGATCCGCCGCGTCGAGGAGTACCGCGACCCGGACCCGATGCCGCGCGACGTCTGGCCGGCGACGCTGCCCCCGGTGCGGCAGCTGCTCGACGAGGGGCTCGACCTCGACCCCGTGACGGTGTTCGTCGGCGACAACGGTGTCGGCAAGTCGACTCTGATCGAGGCCATCGCGCTCCGCTTCGGGATGTCCCCGGAGGGCGGCTCCACCCTGGCGAACCACTCGACGCGCCCGTCCGAGTCGGACCTGTGGGAGCACATCGTCCTCCGCCGTGACTTCGGTGCGCCCCGCGGTGGCTTCTTCCTGCGCGCCGAGACCATGCACGGCTTCTTCACCTACCTCGAGGACCACCCGAACCACTCCCGCCCGGAGCCGGTGTTCCACGAACGCAGCCACGGGGAGGCGTTCCTCGACTTCGTCATCGACCGCGCGCAGTGGCCGGGGCTCTGGATCCTCGACGAACCCGAGTCGGCGTTGTCCTTCTCCGGGTGCCTGACGCTCATCGCGCTGTTGCGGTCGATCGTCGACAGCGGGGTGGGACAGGTCGTGCTCTCGACGCACTCGCCGGTGCTGGCGGCGTTCCCGGGCGCGACGATCCACGAGGTCGGCGAGTGGGGGTTCCGGCGCACCGAGTGGGAAGAGCTCGACCTGGTGCGCAACCAGCGCTCGTTCCTCGAATCACCCGAGCGGTACCTCCGGCACCTCGAGTGACCGACGGTCAGGATGACGCAGCGTGCGCTACGCGGTGACCTTCGTCAGCTGCAGCAGACCGTCGCCCGCCGGCGAGAGCGCACTCCGCACCGCGCCCGACGTCGACACCTCGGTGAGCAGCAGCCGGAAGTCGGTGGTCGCCCGGTCCCGCTTGACGGGATCGGCCACACGTCCGCGCCACAGCGCGTGCGGCACCAGGACGGTCCCGCCGAGGCGCGCGAGCCGCAGTCCGTGTTCGACGTACTCGATGACGTGCTCGGGGTCGGCGTCGACCAGGACGACGTCGTACGACGCCTCGTTCATCCGGGGGAGCACCTGGTTCGCGCGGCCCGGGATGAGCCGGATCCGGGCGGGGGCGGTGCCGGCACTGATGTAGGCGTCACGGGCGAACTGCTGGTGGTCGACCTCGACGTCGATCGTGGTCAGGGTCGCGTCCGGCGCGCCGCCGAGCAGGTACAGCCCGGAGACTCCCAGGCCCGTCCCGATCTCGATGATGCTCGTGGCTCGGGACGCTGCGGCGATGACGCCGATCTGTGCGCCGATCGCGGGCGAGATCGCCTCGACACCGAGCTCCAGGGAGTGCTCACGAGCGCGGGCGATCGCCTCGGACTCCGAGACGATGTCCTCGGCGAACTTCCAGTTCGACTCTTTCTCTGACACGCACACTCCGTTCGGATGACAACTCTAGGGGTGCATCCGAGCCGCACGGGTTAGGCTCGCTCACGTGAACATCCCGCTCGACAAGATCCTGATCATCGGGATCATTGCCGTGCTCTTGCTCGGGCCCCAGCGCCTGCCGATGTACGCCCAGAAACTGGCCGAGTTCGTGAAGGCCGTCCGCCGGTTCGCCGACACCGCGAAGGAGCGGATGCGCGACGAGATGGGCCCCGAGTTCGACGACATCGAGTGGCAGAAGCTCGACCCGCGACAGTACGACCCCCGCCGGATCATCCGCGATGCACTCCTCGACTCCGGCGGCGCCAGCAGCGCCGCAGCGGTCCAGACCGCGCAGGTGACCGCGTCCAAGGTGCGCGCGACGGCTCCCGTCGTGCCACTGGCCGTGGGGGAAGCGCCACCCTTCGACGCGGAAGCGACCTGACGCCCGTCACGTGACCACACGGCGGACGGGAGGCCCGGTGCCAGCTGGCACCGGGCCTCCCGTCGTCCGTGTGGTGACGACTACTGCATGTCGGCTACCGCAGGTCGGCGAGGAACCGGTCCGTCCAGGCGAGCGCCGGTGCGCTCGGGACGGAGCTGCAGGTCGGCGACGCCGTGGTCGAGGCGCAGGGCGTGTCCCGGTCGAGCGACCAGGAGTGGATCCCGGCGAGGCCGTTCGCCTTCGCGTAAGCGGACAGGGTGTCGACGTCGGCGAGGGTGAAGACCTCGTCGGTGGTGTCGTTGACGCCGATCATCGGGGTGACCTCGATCTTCGACGACGCGATGCCGTACGTGTGCTGCAGGTTCGTGACGGCCTGGATCGCCGACTTGCCCATCTGGCAGGTGGAGCCGGAGAGCACGCAGTTCGCGGCGGTCGCGCGGCCGAAGTCCATCGTCATGAGGTTGATCGTGTAGTTCGTCAGGGTCGACGCCTTGATCGCCTTCACGGTGGCGTCGCCGGTGCTGTTCAGCCCGCCGTACGAGCCGTCGCTGGCGGCCAGGGTCGCGAGCGTGAACGAGAAGCGCATGCCGGGGTACTTCGCCTGGGCGAGGGCAGCAGCGCTCACCAGGTTCTGCACGTCCGTGGCGGACTGGCCGCTCTCGATGTCGAAGTCGACGCCGATCATGTGCGGGGTGGCGTACCGGGCGATGAAGCTCTGCAGCGCCGCGCCAGAACACTTGAACGAGCCCGCCGCGCCGCCGGTGCTCACGATGTAGTCCACCCCGGCGGCGTCGAGCTTCGGGATGTTGGCGTTCGCGAAGGCATCCGCCGCGACACCGCCCCAGTTCTCGCTGCCGCACGTGCCGGTCGCGAAGGCGAGGGTGATCGCCTTGAGACCGGGCTCGCGGGTGGACACGAGGCTGTTGCTCGACCCGACGACCGGGATGCGGGTGCCGGTGACGGCGGTGTTCATGACGTTCGTGTTCCAGTCGAGGTTCACGGTGATGTCCTTGTACGGGCTGAACACCAGTCCCTTGGCGGTTCCGCCGCTCCCGCCAGTGCCCGGGGTCGTCGTCCCCCCACCGGGCGGCGTGGTGCCGCCGCCGGAACCGGTGCAGGCCCCGGCGGAGGTCCACGGCTGGCCGCTGCCCGTCGCCCCCGAGTGGGTCGCCGGGTCGTCGCCCTGCGTCCACCAGTTCGCGGTGTAGTTCGTTCCGTTCTCGCTGACGGTGGCTCCGCCGTTGTAGGCGGTGCCGGCGCTCCAGGCGGTGGCGCAGGTCGTCGCGGCGAGGGCTGGCGCTGCTGCGAGCGAGCCTCCGGCGACGATGACGGCGGCGATGGTGGCCACGAGGCCCGATCGCACGCGGGTGTTCTGGTTCACACGGTTCTCCTGTCCTCGGCCGGACGTCCTCGTCCGACGGGTGGAGCCCTGACGGTCACATTCCGCAAGGGCATTGTGCAATGCCCTTGCATAATGCTCCGGGGTGGAACGACCTGTCCATGAACGAACGTACAGGCGTGCGTCAGGTGGACGGGCGGATGCCCGAGCCGTCAGTCGCGGGTGGCGACGATCGTGTAGGTCAGCGGGATCCGGTCACGATCGACGTCCGGCCACGCCCACGAACCGTCGCCGGTGTCCTCCATGCGGGGACTGAAGCGCCAGGGCAGGGTGCGCCCTTCGTCCAGGCGGCGGAGTCGGAGTCCGGCGCCGAGCAGGGCGTTCACGATCTCGGACAGCGGGTGCGGCCACTCGAACGTCCGGGTGTTCGCGACGGTGCCGTCGCCGGCGTAGGTCCCGGCGTCGTCCCACTGCTGCGCGGTGCCGTCCGGGAAGTAGCGGTACCGGGTGACGAGTTCGTCGGCGGTCTCGTCGAGGGCGTAGAGCGCGGGGTGGCCGTCGCGGATGAAGAACACCCCGCCCGGGCGCAGCAGGCCGGCGACCTGTGCGGCCCAGCGGTCCAGGTCGGGGAGCCAGGTGATCGTCCCGATGCTCGTGTAGACGACGTCGAAGTCGCCGGTGACCGCGGCGCGGGCGTCGAGCACGTCGGTCTCCACCCAGGTGATGTCGAGGCCGAGCCGCGTCGCGAGGCCGGCGGCGGAGGCGAGCGCCGCGGGGGAGAAGTCGACCCCGGTGAGCCGGGCGCCCTCTCGGGCGAGCGACACGGTGTCGGTGCCGATGTGGCACTGCAGGTGGCAGACGTCCAGGCCGGCGAGCGATCCGTTCGGCAGCCAGGGCGTCAGCGCCGGCAGGTCGTCGCGCACGACGTCGGAGCGGTGCGTCGGGTCGGTCAGTTCGTCGATCGCGTAGGCACCCTCGTGGATGGGGACCCGGTCGTCCCAGTTCGCCCGGTTCGTGTCGCGGGCGCGGTCCCAGTCGACGCTGACGTGATCCATGCTCATGGCAACGAGCCTAGGACAGCGACAGACCGAGCTTCCGTCCGGCCAGTCCGCGCCCCATGGTCGTGATGCCGTCGGCGATCGCGGCGAGTGCGACGGCCGCGGGGTCCTCCGGCGCGGCGAGCACGACCGGCAGGCCGGTGTCCCCGCCCTCGCGCAGCGGCACGGACAACGGCACGCTGCCGAGCACCGGGACGGGGGTGTCCTGGCCACGGGACAGCCGGGCCGCGGTCTCGGCGCCGCCGCCCTCGCCGAACAGGTGCAGGACCGAGCCGTCGGGCTGCACGAGCCCGGCCATGTTCTCGATGACCCCGATCACCCGCTGGCCGGTCTGCCGAGCGACGATCCCGCTGCGCTCGGCGACGTCGGCTGCGGCGGCCTGGGGAGTCGTGACGACGAGGACCTCGGCGTGCGGGAGCAGCTGGCCGACCGAGATCGCGACGTCGCCGGTGCCGGGCGGCAGGTCGAGCAGGAGGACGTCCAGGTCACCGAAGAACACGTCGGTCAGGAACTGGTTCACGGTGCGGTGCAGCATCGGGCCGCGCCAGGACACCGCGGTGGAGGCGTCGTCGACGAACATGCCGATCGACACGACCTTCACGTCGTGGGCGACGGGCGGCAGGATCATGCTGTCCACGCGGGTCGGACGTGGCGCGACGCCGTGCTCGTCGGTGAGCCCCATCAGCCCGGGGATGCTGAAGCCGTGCACGTCGACGTCGACGATCCCGACCCGCAGGCCCCGTCGGGCGAGCGCGACGGCGAGGTTGGCGGTGACCGTCGACTTGCCGACACCGCCCTTGCCGCTCGTCACGGCGATGACCCGGGTGAGCGAGTCCGCCGTGAACTGGATGCCGTTCGGCCGTCCGGCGCGCAGGCGCTCGGTGAGCGCGGCACGCGTCGCGGGGGCCATCACCGAGACGTCGACCTCGACCGACGACACCCCGTCCACGGAACCGGCGGCGACGCGCACGTCGCGCTCGATGGTGTCGGCGGCGGGGCACCCCGCGATCGTGAGCTGCAGGTCGACGCGCACCGCGCCTCCTGGCTGCACGTCCACCCCGCGGATCATGTCGAGCTCCGTGACGGGCCGACGGATCTCGGGGTCGATCACGCGGCCGAGCGCAGCGAGGACCGCCGTGCCCAGCTGCTCGTCGGCGGGAGCCGCGTCAGCCACGGGTGGAGCTGCCGGGCTCGTTCGCGTACCCGGCGTCGTCGGCGTCGCGCCGGTCGAGTTCCTCGAGCAGCGACCGGAGTTCGGCGCGGATGAAGTCCTTGGACGCCATGTCGCGCATCGCCAGCCGGAGCGCGACGACCTCGCGCGCCAGGTACTCGGTGTCCGCCAGGTTCCGCTCGGCGCGCTGCCGGTCCTGCTCGAACTGCACGCGGTCGCGGTCGTCCTGCCGGTTCTGCGCGAGCAGGATGAGCGGCGCGGCGTACGAGGCCTGGAGCGACAGCACCAGGGTCAGCGCGGTGAAGCCGATCGCTGCCGAGTCGAACTGCCACGGCTTCGGCGCGAGGGTGTTGTAGCCCATCCAGACCACGCAGAACAGGGTGAGGCCGATGAGGAACCACGGCGTGCCCATGCCACGTGCGATGCCCTCGGTCGCGCGACCGAACGTGTCACCGCGTCCGCCGCGACGGCGGGTCGGGAGCACGCGCGTGCGCATGCCCTTCGGGGAGTCGAGGCGGACGTCGGAGCGCTCGCGATCGCGACGGTTCTCATCCGTTCGGGCCACGGGTGGTCCTCCTTCCCGTCGTCACGGGTGTCTTGCGCGGGCGTTGGCGTGGAAGCGGTGAGGGTTCCCCCTCGCCCTGACTTCGCCAGTCGTCCGGCAGGACGTGGTCGAGGACATCGTCGATCGTCACCACCCCGACGAGGCGGTGGGCGTCGTCGACCACGGGGACGGACAGCAGGTTGTAGGTCGCCATCACGCGGGTGACCTCGGCGGCGCTCGCGTCGACCCGGACCGGTTCGGTCTGCTGGTCGATGAGCGTGCCGAGCCGTTCGTTCGGCGGGTAGCGGAGCATGCGCTGGAAGTGCACCAGCCCGAGGAACCGGCCGGTCGGCGGCTCGTACGGCGGCAGCGTGACGCACACCGCGGCACCGAGCACCGGGGCGAGGTCGTGGCGGCGGACGAGCGCGAGCCCCTCGGCGACGGTCGCGTCGGCGGAGACGATGACGGGCTCGGTGGTCATCAGACCACCGGCGGTGTCCGGCTCGTACTCCAGGAGCATGCGGACGTCCTGCGCCTCCTCCGGCTCCATGAGCTGCAGGAGCGCCTCGCTCCGTTCGTCGGAGAACTGCGCGAGCACGTCGGCGGCGTCGTCGGGCTGCATCTGGTCGAGCACGTCCGCCGCGCGGGCGTCCTCGAGCCGCGACAGGATCTCGACGCGCTCCTGGTCGGGCATCTCCTCGAGCACGTCGGCGAGCCGGTCGTCCGGGAGTTCCTCGGCGACCTCGAACCGGCGTTCCTCCGGCAGGTCGAGGAGGGTGCTCGCCAGGTCGGCGGGCACGAGGTCGGAGTACGCGGCGATGACGTGCTCGGCGGACTGGGCCTCGCCGGGGAGCTCGTCCTCGGTGACCTCGTTCCACGTCGCGAACGTCGTCGGGCCCTTGCCGAACGGCGACGGCGTGGTCTTCGGCTTGCGGAGGAAGAGCTGCGCGACCTCCCAGTCGCCCTGCCCGCGGTCCTCGATCGCGACGTCCTCGATGGTGGCGCGGATCCGCTGGTTCTTGATGAGCACCTTGCGGCCGAGCATCTCGGCGATCACCCGGACCTCGCCGCCGCGCTGCTCGAAGCGGCGCATGTTGACGAGCCCGGTGGTGATCACCTGGCCGGCACCGATCGAGGTGATGCGCCCGACGCTGACGAAGATGCGGCGCTTGCCCGGCACCTCGACGATCAACCCCACGACGTGCGGGGGATCGGCCCGGCGGTAGACCACCAGGACGTCCCGGACCTTGCCCACGCGGTCGCCCGCGGGGTCGAAGACGGAGCACCCGGCGAGGCGGGCGACGAAGACCTTCGTGGCGCTCACCCGACCCAGCGTAGTCGGTGTGCGTGGTGGCGCTTCCCCGGCGGTGCACGTGCGATTGCAAGGTGTGCGGTGAATGATGGCTGTGTGAGCAATCAGAGTCCCTTCGCCGGCAGGACCGCCCAGGCCTTCCCGACGCTGCCCAAGGGCGACGTCCTCGGCACGTACGACAGCTACCCCGACGCCCAGCGCGTCGTGGCGAAGCTCGCCGACGCCGACTTCCCGGTCAACCAGCTCTCGATCGTGGGCAACGACCTGAAGACCGTCGAGCGCGTCACCGGCAAGATGACCTACGGCCGTGCGGCGATCGCCGGAGCGCTGTCCGGGCTCTGGCTCGGCATCTTCTTCGGCATCGTGCTCACCCTGTTCTCGCCGAGCGCCGGCGGCCTGATCCTCGCCGCAGCGATCATCGGCGCCGCGTTCGGCATGCTCTACGGCATCGTCTCGTTCGCGATCACCAAGCGCCAGCGCGACTTCACGAGCGTCCACCAGGTGCTCGCCACGAACTACCAGATCGTCGTCAACCCGCAGCTGACCGGCCAGGCGCAGCGGATCCTCGGCGAGCACGGCGCGACGCCGTCCACGCACTGGAACGAGCAGCCCCAGCAGGGCGCTCCCGGTGCGCCCGTGCAGGGACAGCAGCCGTGGCGTCCCGCCCCGCCGCAGCAGTCGCCGTACGGCGGACACGCCACACCCCACCAGCAGCCGGGAGGCCCGCAGCAGTCCGGCACGTCGGCCCCCGGCGGGCAGCCGGATGCGCCCACCGCCCCGCCGCGGTACGGCACGAACGACGGGCCCCGGTACGGGGAGAACGCGGACCCGGCAGCTGCCGCCCCCGCCGACCGACCCACCTCGGGCGGGCCGGCGATCCCCGAGCGTCGTCCGCAGGACCCGCCGCAGTACGGCGAGCGGGTGCCCGGTGCGACGCCGTCGGCACCGTCGGCACCGTCGTCCGCGTCGTCCCCGTCGTCCGCGTCGTCCCCGAAGGACGACGAGCGCGCCTGACCCCTGCGACCCCCGGGTCTGCCGGCTGGGTCCTACAAGACCTTCGAGTAGCAGATCGACAGCGGGGCACCGACGTACGGGCCGAAGTTGGCGATGCGCGTGAAGCCCTCGCGCTCGTAGAACCCGACGGCGCGCTTCTGCTCGTTCCCCGTCTCGAGCACGAGCGCGGGTGACCCGAGGTCGAGCGCGGCCTCTTCGAGCCGGCGCAGCAGCGCGGCTGCCACACCCGAGCCGCGGGACTCCGGCCGGACGTACATCCGCTTGATCTCGGTGATGCCGTCGGCGACGACCCGGAGACCGCCGCACGCCAGAGGGGTGCCCGCCTCGTCGCGCGCCACGAAGAACACCGCGATGGAGTCGGCCGTCGGCTTCTCACCGGGTTCGGTGTCGCCGCCGTAGGCGCGGTCGATCTCCAGACGCTGCGCGGCACGGAGTCGCTGCGCGTCCGGGGAGTCGAAGTGCTCGACCTCGATCGAGAACTGCGGCGTGCGTGCGTCGGTGGAGGCGTCGGGCGTCGTCACCCGCTCAGGCTAGCGGCCGGAGCGGGCGATCCACCCCTCCACTTCCGAGGGGGTCCGGGGGATGCCGACCGACAGGTTCTCGGCGCCGTCCTCGGTGACCAGGATGTCGTCCTCGATCCGGACGCCGATGCCGCGGAACTCCTCGGGCACGGTCAGGTCGTCCTGCTGGAAGTACAGGCCGGGCTCGATCGTGAACACCATGCCGGGCTGCACGACGCCGTCGATGTACATCTCGCGACGGGCCTTCGCGCAGTCGTGCACGTCGAGGCCGAGGTGGTGGCTCGTGCCGTGCACCATGTAGCGGCGGTGGAACTGGTTGTCCGGCTCGAGGGATGCTGCTGCCGAGACCGGCAGGAAGCCCCACTCGGCGGTCTTGCGGGCGATGACCTCCATCGCGGTGGCGTGCACCTGGCGGAACGTGATGCCCGGCTTGACGATCGCGAACGCGGCGTCCGCCGCCTCGAGCACGGCGTCGTAGACCATGCGCTGGACGGGGGAGAACGTGCCGCTGACCGGCAGGGTGCGGGTGATGTCGGCCGTGTAGAACGAGTCGACCTCGACCCCGGCGTCGATGAGGATCAGGTCACCCGGCTGGACGGCACCGTCGTTCCGGGTCCAGTGCAGGATGCAGGCGTGGTGGCCCGAGGCGGCGATGGTGTCGTAGCCGACCGTGTTGCCGTCGGCGCGGGCCCGGCGGTTGAAGGTGCCCTCGACGATGCGTTCACCGCGAGGATGCGCGAGGACGGCGTCGAAGTCGGCGATGACGTCGTCGAAGCCGTGCTTCGTGGCGTCGACGGCCTTGCGGAGCTCGTTGATCTCGTACGCGTCCTTCACCAGGCGCTGCTCGGACAGGTCACGGGCGAGGACGTCGTCGGTGGCCGGTGCGTCGTCGGTCTCCGGCGCGCCGCCGACGGCGCTGCCGAGTCGTGCGTCGAGGGTGCGGGTCAGGTCGTCGTCGGCCTCGCGCACCAGCAGCGCCGAGGCGTCGAGCCCGTCGGCGACGGCCGGGAAGGCACCGAGGTCGGCCGTGGCCAGCCCGAGGTCGGCGGCGACGGCGTCGAGCGAGGGACGCGGGCCGACCCAGAACTCGCCGATCTCCGGGTTCGCGTAGAACTCTTCCGACTCACGACCGGCCGTGGCGCGGAAGTAGAGCGTGGCGTCGTGCCCGGAGCCGTTCGGCGTCATCACGAGGACGGAACCGACGACCGTGTCGGTGCCCCACCCGGTCAGGTGGGCGAACGTGGAGTGCGGGCGGAACGGGTAGTCGCAGTCGTTCGAGCGGACCTTGGCCTGGCCGGCGGGGACCACGATCGTGCGGCCCGGGTGCAGCTCGGAGATGCGCGCACGACGCTCGGCGGCGAAGGCGGCCTGCTCGCGGGGCGCGGGGATCGTCTGCTCACGGTCGGCCCACTGGGACCCGATGAAGTCCTTGAAGGTCGAGGACCCGGGGGTCGTGGAACGGTTGCTCGTCGCGCGGGGAGTCGTGTCGGCCATGGCTCCATCATCGCACCGCGCTGCCCCGGCGTCCTCTGCGGCCCCGCACCTGTGGATAGCATTGTCGACGTGCCCGACCCGTTCATCGACCTGCACGCGCACTCGAGTGTCTCCGACGGCACCGAGCGACCCGCGGAGCTCGTCCGAGCGGCCGCGGCCGCCGGCCTGGACGCCGTCGCGCTGACCGACCACGACACGACCGCCGGCTGGGCCGACGCGTCGGAGTCCGCACGTGCGCTGCCGTTGACGCTCCTGCCGGGTCTCGAGCTGAGCACGCGCATCGGCTTCCGCAGCGTGCACGTCCTCGGCTACCTGGTCGATCCGCAGGACCCCGGCCTGGTCGAGGAGACCGACCGCATCCGCGACGGCCGCCTCTCGCGTGCACACCGCATGGTCGACCGCATCGGTGAGGACCACCCGATCACCTGGGCCGACGTGCTGGCGCAGGCGAGTCCCGGGGCCACCATCGGCCGCCCGCACATCGCCGACGCGCTCGTCGCCCGGGGCCTCGAGTCCGACCGGAGCGCGGCGTTCCGCGGCATCCTGCACCCGGCGTCCGGCTACTACGAACCGCACGAGGCGCCGTCGCCCCTGCGCGGTGTCGAACTCATCCGACAGGCCGGCGGCGTGCCGGTCATCGCGCACCCGGCGGCGTCGTCGCGGGGGATCGTCATCGACGAGCCGATGCTCCGCGACCTCGTCGACGCGGGGCTCGGCGGGCTCGAGGTCGACCACCGCGAGAACCTCGCGCACGGCAAACGCACCCTGCTCGACTGGGCGTCGCGCTACGGCCTGTTCGTCACCGGCTCGAGCGACTACCACGGCACCGGCAAGCCGAACCGGCTCGGCGAGCACCGCACCGCTCGGGCCGCGTTCGACACCATCCTGTCCGAGGCCACCGGCAGCGCACCCGTGGTCGGCCCCGGCTCACGCCTGTCCTGACGCAGTCCTGACCCGTCGCGCCGTCTCACCGAAGCGACAGATCTCGCGCGGCGCGGCCTGACCGATCCGCGAAAGCGACAGATTCCCGCCGACGGTTCGCGGCGATCTGTCGCTTTCGCGGGCGCAGTCGGCGGGTGGAGACGACGAAGGGCCCGTCGCGTCAGCGACGGACCCTTCGGACTGGAGGCGCTACTCGCCGTCCGACGAACCCTGCGGTGCCGAGGCGGTCGCCGAGGCATCGCCGGTGCCGGCACCGCGACGGCGGCGACGGCGACGACGCTTCGCGGCGCCGTCGGTGGTCCCACCCTCGGTGGCCGACGTGTCGTCGGTGGGCGCGGAGGTCGGAGCCGCGGACTCGGAGGCAGAGGCCTGCGAGGCGGGCTGCTCCGCGCCTCCTGACCGGGTGCGGCTGCGCGACCGCGAACGCGAGGCGTCACGCGGACCGGAGGCCGGACGGTCGCTGCTGCGCTTCTCGGCAGGGGCACCCGCCGACGCTGCGTGCGACGAGGCACCGGGCAGACGGCCCTTGGTGCCCTTCGGGATGTCGAGCTCCTCGAACAGGTGCGGCGACGACGAGTAGGTCTCGACGGGCTCGGGGATGCCGAACTCGAGGGCCTTGTCGATCAGCGTCCACTTGTGCAGGTCGTCCCAGTCGACGAACGTGACCGCGATGCCGGTCTTGCCCGCACGGCCGGTGCGGCCGGCGCGGTGCAGGTACGTGTCCGGGTCGTCCGGGATCGTGTGGTTGATGACGTGCGTGACGTCGTCCACGTCGATGCCGCGGGCGGCGACGTCGGTGGCGATGAGCACGTCGCGCTTGCCGGCCTTGAAGGCGGCCATCGCGCGCTCGCGCTGCTCCTGGTTGAGGTCGCCGTGCACCGCCGCGGCGTTGAACCCGCGGTCCTTGAGCTCCTCGACGAGCTTCGCCGCCGCGCGCTTGGTGCGGGTGAAGATCACGGTCTTGCCGCGGCCCTCGGCCTGGAGGATGCGGGCGATGACCTCGTCCTTGTCCAGGGAGTGCGCGCGGTAGATGAGGTGCTTGATGTTGGCCTGCATGAGGCCCTCGTCCGGGTCGGTCGCCCGGATGTGCACCGGACGGCTCATGAACCGGCGGGCGAGGGCGACGATCGGCGCGGGCATCGTCGCCGAGAACAGCATCGTGTGCCGCACCTCGGGGATGGCCTGGAAGATGCGCTCGATGTCCGACAGGAAGCCCAGGTCGAGCATGCGGTCGGCCTCGTCGAGGACGACTTCCTGCACGTGGGACAGGTCGAGGAGCCGCTGGCGCTGCAGGTCGATGAGTCGCCCGGGCGTGCCGACGACGATCTGGGCGCCGGCCTTGAGCTGCTCGATCTGGCCCTCGTACGCCTTGCCGCCGTAGATCGCCGCGATGGTGGTCGGGCGGTTCGAGGTGGCGACCTCGAGGTCCTCGGTCACCTGGACCGCGAGCTCGCGGGTCGGGACGACGACGAGTGCCTTGACGCCGGGTGCCGGGTCGGCCCCGAGACGCTGGATGAGGGGGAGGCCGAACCCGAAGGTCTTGCCGGTACCGGTCTTGGCCTGGCCGATGATGTCCTGGCCGGTGAGGGCGAGCGGGATCGTCTGCTGCTGGATCGGGAAGGGCTCGAGGATGCCCTTGCCCGCGAGCGCGTCGACGATGTCCTGCTCGATGGAGAGGTCTGCGAAAGTCAAAGAATCACCTTAGTTCTGGTGGAAGTCCCGGCCAGTCTACCGATGGGCGGGTGGAGCGGGGCGCGAGGCGGTTCCCGCTATGCTCTCCGGGTGGTGTCGTGGTGGAACCGGAAGCGCGCGGCGCAGCTCGCAGCAGCGTGGCTCGCGTCGCGGAACCCGCGAGGCGCAGCCCAGGTCAAGCGCCTGGCGCTCGACGACGTCACCCCGGAGCTGGACGTGTACCTGGGCCAGGCCGCGTACCTGCAGCTCTCCGTCTACGAGACGATGGGTCGCGCCGGTGCTTCGGCGCCGACGCTGTCCGGTCGCCTGGTGACCGGCGTGCTCGCGACGACGGCCCTCGACCGGCACCGCACCATCGTCGCCGAGATCGAGCGCAACGGTTCGGACCCGGCGGCTCTGATGGCGCCGCACCGCGAGGCGATCGACCGGTTCCTCGAACGCACGAGCGGTGCCGACTGGTACGAGTCGATGCTGACCGGCTACGTCACGGCCGGCATCCTGAACGACCTGTTCGGCAACCTGCTGCGCTCGCTGCCGAACGACGTGCGGCAACGGCTGCGCTCCGTGTTCGACGCGCGTGAGGAACCCGCGGTCGTCGAGGAACTGACCGCCCGGATCGAGGACGACCCCGAGGTCGGTTCGCGCCTGGCGATGTGGGGCCGACGGCTCGTCGGGGACACCCTGCTGGTGGCGCGGTCGGCCCTGGCGTCGCACGCGCGTGAGGACCAGGAGCGGCTGGAGCCGGTCTGGACGGAGCTCATCGCCGCGCACACACGCCGGATGGACGCGCTCGGCCTGACGGCCTAGGCCCCGCGGGCCTTGAGTCGTTCGTAGTACTCGACGTCGCTCTTGTCGCGGCGCGTCCCGAGCAGCCACTCGACGACGAGGGCGACGACGCCCGCACCGACCAGGGCCACCACCCAGATCCAGGTGGCGTCGTACTGCCAGCCGGCCCAGGTCAGTGCCTCCCACAGGACGGCAGCGGCGATGCCGCCCACGGCGGGCCCGATCAGGACGCCACGACTGGCGCGCCACGGCAGGACCACGTGCGCGATCCCGCCGATGATCAGGCCGCCGAGGACGGCGAAGAGCAGTTCCACGTCGTCAGGCGACGAAGCCGATGCGGCGTGCCTCTTCCGCGCCGACCTCGACGTACGCCAGGGCGGCGACCGGCACGATGAAGCGGCGGCCCTTCTCGTCCTGGAGCGACAGGTGCGTCGCCTTCGACGCGAGGGCCTCCGACACGGCCTTCTCGATCTCGTCGGCGGTCTGGGCGGTCTCGAACGCGATCTCGCGCGGGCTGTTGATGATGCCGATCTTGATGTCCACGAGCACAGCGTATCCGAGCCGTCCCGGAGGACATCGGACGTTCGCCGCGGGCGCACTCGACGGCCGGGGTGCACGCCGCGCCCGCGCCCGACCGGGTGGTGTCGGCGGTCGTGGGTACCGTACGAGCGTGCCGCAGACCACGCTGACGCCAGCTCCCGCAGACGCCGGCGTCGCACGTGCCCTGGTCGACGACCCGTCCCAGGCGGCCGTGCTCGCGTTGCCGGACGGTCGACACGCGGCGGTCATCGGGGCGCCCGGCACGGGCAAGACGACGACGCTCGCCCGGCTCGTCGCCGACCGGTTGCACCGACCGGACGCGATCAGTCCCGACGGGCACGCCACGGTGCTCGCGCTGACCTCGGCGCGGACCGCTGCCACCGCGCTGCGTGACCGACTCGCGGCCGCCGTCGACCGCGTCGTGCCGGGTGCGCTCGCCCGGACCGTGAACTCGCTGGCCTTCCAGATCGTCGCGCACGCCGCCGCCGTCCAGGGGCAGGAGGCGCCGACGCTGCTCACCGGTGGTGAGCAGGACCGCATCATCGCCGACCTGCTCGCCGGCCACGAGCTCGACCGTACCGGTCCGGACTGGCCCGAGCCGATCACCGCGGTGGTGCGCGAGCGCGCCGGGTTCCGGACCGCGCTGCGCGACGTCATGATGCGTGCGGTGGCGGCGGGTGTCGAACCCGAGGACATGCGCGAGCTCGCCGACGAGGGCGGTCGACCCGAGTGGCGGGCCGTCGGCGACTTCGTCGACGAGTACCGGGCGTCGGTCACGGCGTTCCGTGCGACCAGCCTCGACTCCGGTGAGCTCGTCGCGTTCGCCACCGCCGCCGTGCTGCGGGGGGAGCTGCCGGCGAGCATCGCGGCCCTCGGGCTGATCGTGGTCGACGACACCCAGGAACTCGTCGAGGGCGAGGTGGCGCTGCTCGGCGCGCTCGCCCGGTCCGGCGTGCAGGTCGTCGCGTTCGGTGACCCGGACATCGCCGCCTCGGCGTTCCGCGGCGCCGAACCGGACGTGCTCGGTCGCCTGGCGGTCCGACTCGGCGTGGACCGGGTCGACGAACTCGTCCTGGGCACCGTGCACCGGTACCCCGCGCCGATCCGGTCGCTGGTCTCGGGGATCACGGGGCGCATCGGCACGGCGGCGGCCGGTCGGCAGCGCGCGGCGACGGCGAGCGACGAGGACGCCCGAGCCGACGCCGTCGTGCACCTCGAGGCCGCGAGCCGGTCGGCGCTGCTCGTCGCCATCGCCCGACGGCTCCGCGAGCACCGCCTGCTCGACGGTGTGCCGTGGCACCGGATGGCCGTCGTCACCCGCAGCGGCGCCGCCATCCCCGAGCTCGTGCGTGCCCTCTCGGTGGCCGAGGTCCCGGCGACCGCCGGCGCCGCGCCCGTCCGTCCGCGTGATGACTCGGCAGCGCGCGCGCTGCTCGACGCCGCAGCGGTCGCCCTCGGGGTGCTGCCGCTCGACGCCGCCCTGGCCACGGCGTTCGCCACCGGCCCGCTCGGTGGCCTGGACACCCTGGCGATGCGCCGGCTCCGACTCGCCCTGCGGCGCGAGGAACTCGCCGGGGACGGCACCCGCACCGCCGACGAGCTCCTGATCGACGCGCTCGGCGCCCCGGAACGTCTGGCCACCCTCGACGCCGGCTTCGCCAGGCGGGCGACCCGACTCGCGCGCAGCCTGGTGCAGGCGCACGCCGACGCCGAGGCCGGGTCGAGCATCGAGGAGATCCTCTGGGGGCTCTGGGAGCGCAGCGGCCTCGCGAAGTCGTGGGGTGGGCAGTCCGCGGCCGGCGGGGTCGGAGCGGGCGAGGCGGACCGGCACCTCGACGCCGTCGTCGGCCTGTTCACCGCCGCCAAGCGGTTCGTCGAACGCACCCCGGACGCCCCGGCCCGGGTGTTCGTCGACGACCTGCTCGGCGCCGACCTGCCCGAGGACTCCATCGGCCCCGACCGCACGGCCGGCCGCGTCCGGGTGCTCACCCCCTCGGCGACGATCGGCCTCGAGTGCGACGTCGTCGTGGTGCTCGGCCTGCAGGACGGCGTGTGGCCGAACACCCGGGTGCGCGGCAGCCTGCTCGACCCTGACGGGCTGGTCCGGGCGGCATCGGGCGTCGAGCGCTCGCCGATCGACGACCGGGCCGCCGTCGTCGCCGACGAACTCCGCCTGTTCGCCCGTGCCGTCTCCCGCGCCACCACACAGGTCGTGATCGGCACCGTCGCCAACGACGACGAGTCCCCGTCGCCGTTCGTCCGGCTGGTGCCGGTGCCGCCGGACCGGCAGCCGACCGTGCACCCACTGTCCCTGCGGGGGCTGGCCGGCTCACTGCGCCGACGGGTGGTGCTGTCCGGCGACCACGAGGCCGCCTCGGCACTGGCCCGCCTCGCCGAGGCCGAGGTTCCCGGCGCCGCACCGGACGACTGGTACGGCCTCGCCGAACCGACCACCGACGAGCCCCTGGTCGACCTCGACGCCGATCCGGCCCCCGAGGTCGAGGGCGGTGAACCCGTCGCGCCGACCGTGTCCGTCTCGCCGTCGCGCATCGGCACGTTCGAGGAGTGCCCCGTGCACTGGTTCGTGCAGACCTTCGGCGGCGGCGCACCGAGCCCGGCCATGGGGATCGGCACGATCGTGCACGAGGCCATGGAGCACGCGACCGAGATCGACGTCGAGTCGCTGTGGGAGCGGGTCGAGGCCCGGTGGGACGAACTGACCTTCGAGTCGCCGTGGGTCGCCGACCGTGAACGCGCGCGCACCCGGCGGATGATCGAGGGACTCAGCGACTACCTGCGGACCTTCGCCGGGGCCGGCCGCCGACTGCTCGGCGCCGAGACCTCGTTCGCCCTGGTCACCGGCCCCGCCCGGATGCGCGGCAGCATCGACCGCATCGAGGTCGACCCCGAGGGCCGCGTCAGCGTGGTGGACCTGAAGACCGGCCGGTCGATGCCGAGCGAGAAGAGCGACATGCCGGAGCACCCGCAGCTCGGCGCCTACCAACTGGCGGTCGAGGACGGCGCGGTCGAGGGGGTGCCGGCCGGCTCGGTGATGACGGACGCCCGACTGGTGTTCGTGCAGAACCCGCGCGGTGGGCACGCCTACTCGGAGCGGACCCAGCACGCATTCGATGCCGAGGCGCGCGACGCCTACCGGGAGCGCCTGCACGGGGTCGCGCGCGGCATGGCCGGGCGCACGTTCCTGGCGAACGTGGACGACCACTGCGAGAAGGCCCGGACCGGCGTCGAGTGCCGCATCCACGTGGTCGCGGAGGTGACCTGGTGACCGACACGACCGACACGACCGACACGACCGACACGACCGACGTGACCGACACGACCGACGTGACCGACACGGCAGGGACTGTCGCGCCCGCGATCCGGCACGGCGCCGACGCCATCGCCGACGCCCTCGGCCGTCCTCGCCCGACCGCGCAGCAGCGCGCCGTCATCGAGTCCCCGCTCGCCCCCGCCCTGGTCGTCGCCGGCGCCGGCAGCGGCAAGACCGAGACGATGGCGTCGCGCGTGGTCTGGCTCCTGGCGAACGGCCTCGTCCGCCCCGACGAGGTCCTCGGCCTGACGTTCACCCGCAAGGCCGCCGGCGAGCTCTCGGTCCGCATCAACGACCGCATCCGTGCGCTCGAGGACGTCGGCCTGATCACCCCGGGCGACGCCTTCGAAGCGCCGACGGTGTCGACCTACAACGCGTTTGCGAACGCCGTCTTCCGCGAGAACGCCCTGCTCGTCGGCCGCGACGGCGAGTCCCAGGTCCTGACCGAGCCCTCCGCCTGGCAGCTGGCCCGCCGCGTCGTGGTGGCCGCGCGTGACGACCGGCTGGCCGGACTCGACCGCGACGTCGACACCCTCACCGCGGCCGTGGTGGCGCTCGCCGGTGCGACGTCCGAGCACCTCGTCGAACCCGAGGACCTCCGTCGTTTCGCCGTCGAGTTCTCCGACCTGCTCGAGCTGCCCGGCAACCGGGGCAAGCCGTACAAGGCGATCACCGACGCCGTCGCCGCGATCGGTGCACTCGAACCCCTCGCCGACCTGGTCGCGGAGTTCCGGCGGCAGAAGGTCGACCGGGGCTTCGTCGAGTTCTCCGACCAGATCGCGCTGGCGCTCGCCGCGGCCGAGTCCGCGCCGCGCGTGGTCACGGACCTGCGGCAGCGGTTCGGCGTCGTGCTGCTCGACGAGTACCAGGACACCTCGGTGGTGCAGACCCGGTTCCTCGCCCGGCTGTTCCGCGGGCACTCGGTGATGGCAGTGGGCGATCCGCACCAGTCGATCTACGGGTTCCGCGGTGCGAGCGCCGCGAACCTCGCCCGCTTCCCACGCGACTTCGGGGGGACCGAGCCGGACGCGGCGCGGCCCGTCACGTTCGCGCTGTCGACGAGCTGGCGGAACCCGGTCGACGTCCTCGCGGGGGCGAACGCGATCGTGGCGCCGCTGTCCGAAGCGTCCGAGGTCGACGTCGAGCGCCTGTCACCGCGACCCGGCGCCGACACCGGGACGGTCCGTGCGGTGTTCCCGGAGACCCTGCCGGAAGAGGCCGACGAGGTCGCCGCGTGGTTCCAGGACCACCGGAAGCGGAACCCGACCGGGTCGATGGCCCTGCTGCTCCGTGCCCGCAAGGACCTGGCGTCGTTCACCGCTGCACTCGGTGCGCGCGCGGTGCCCTTCCACGTGCTCGGGACCGGCGGCCTGCTGCAGCGCCCCGAGATCGTGGACCTCGTCGCCTGCCTGCGGGTGCTGCACGACCCGGCCGCCGGCAACGACCTCATCCGGTTGCTCGCGGGCGCCCGGTGGCGGGTGGGCGCGGCGGACGTCGTCGCCCTGCACCACCTCGCGCGCTGGCTGTTCCAGCGCGACCACACCCAGCAGCGCCTCGACGACGAACTGACGGCGGCCTTCCGCGCCTCGGTCGCTGCGGGGGAGCACGGCTCGATCGTCGACGCCCTGGACTTCGTGGCGACGGCGCCGGACGACCACGGTGCGCTCGAGGGCATCACGCCCGCCGGTCGCAGCCGGATGCGGGCGCTCGGCGCGCAGCTCGCGATGCTGCGGTCGCGGGCCGGCAGCGACCTGGTCGACTTCGTGACGCTCGTGGTGCAGGAGATGCGGCTCGACATCGAGGTCGCGGCGCACGAGCAGGGCAGCGGGGCGTACCTCGACGCCTTCATCGACGAACTCGCCGGGTTCGTGTCCACCGACGACCGCGCCGACCTCGGGTCCTTCCTGGGGTGGATCGACGCCGCGGCCCGTCGTGACGACATGGGCCCGCGCTCCGAGGAACCCGAAGCGGGCACGGTCCAGATCCTGACGATCCACGGATCGAAGGGCCTCGAGTGGGACGCCGTCGCCGTGCCGCGCATGGTCGAGGGCGGACTGCCGGCGCGCCCGCAGGAAGGTTCGTCCGGGTGGCTCGGCTTCGGCCGTCTGCCGTACGAGTTCCGGGGGGACGGCGCCGAGCTGCCGAACCTGGCGTGGCGCGGGCAGGAGACCCAGAAGGACGTCACGACCGCGATCGACGCCTTCAAGGAGCAGGTGAAGGCCCGCAACGAGGACGAGGAACGCCGACTCACGTACGTCGCGCTGACGCGTGCCCGCCACGACCTGCTCGTGTCCGGCTCGTTCTGGGCCGGCGGCGTGCGCCCCACGGAGCCGAGCCGGTACCTGCACGACCTGGTCGAGGCCGGGGTCGTCGACGACACCGCCATCCCGGAGACCACCGTGCACGACGAGAACCCCCTCGGCGAGGACGGTGCGACGCAGCTCTGGCCGCACGTGCCGTTCGGCCAGCGGGCGCCCCGGGTGCTCGCGGCGGCCGAGCGGGTGCGGAACGCCAACCCCGGCGCCTCCGGGCGGTACGCCGCCGACATCGACCTGCTGCTCGCCGAACGACGCGCGACCCGGAACGCGAAGCACGCGGTCGTGGTCCCGCACCGTGTGCCGGCCTCCGGCTTCAAGGACTACCTGACCGAGCCGGACAAGGTGGCCGAGCGCCTGCGTCGGCCGATGCCGGAGCGTCCGTACCGCGCGACACGGCTCGGCACGCTGTTCCACCAGTGGGTCGAGCAACGCGCCCGGACGGGCGGGTCGCTCGAGACCCTCGACGTGTGGGGCGACGAGCTCGACCTCGACGCCGACGACCTGGTGGACGCCTCGCCCGACGCCGTGGTCACGGACGACGACGCCCGACGGCTGGCCGACTTCCAGGCGACCTTCGCGCGCTCCCGGTGGGCCGGTCGCACACCGGTGGAGGTCGAGCGGGAGATCCACATCCCGTTCCTCGGGCACAGCGTCGTCTGCAAGCTCGACGCCGTCTACGAGATCGACGGGCGGGCCGAGGTCGTGGACTGGAAGACGGGCAAGGCGCCGTCCGGTGCCGACGACCTGGCCCGCCGGACCCTGCAGCTCGCCCTGTACCGGGTGGCGTACGCCGAGTTCACCGGACGGCCGCTCGACCAGGTCGACGCGGTGTTCTACTTCGTCGCGGACGACCTCGAGGTGCGTCCGACCGAGCTGCTGGACCGCGCCGGACTCGAGCGGGCCTGGACGGCCGCGATCAGCTGACCGGCGGACGCGACCGCTCGGCGGAGCGCCCCGCGCCCGTCCGGCGACGCACCGGAGGCCCGGAGCGGGTCCGCCGGATCGGCACCGGGCCTCCAGACGGTTGCGTGCACCGCGACCCACGCGACCGGCGTGGACCGCTCTGCGCGCGGGCGGCGTCAGCCGTGGCGGCGTTCGGTCGACGACAGCAGCTGCTCGACCTCGCCGATCTCCATCGTCTCGGGGGACACCGACTGCAGCGGCTCCGCGCTCGGCGCGTGCACCGCGTCCACCAGTCGGTGCATCATCGCGACCGCGTCGTCGACGACCTCGGTGCTCTTCGCCTGCACGCCGTGCAGCAGCCAGTGCGCCGTCTCGAGTTCGTGGTGCACACGAGCTCGCTGGGCGAGCTGGCGGTCGCGTCCGCCGCCGTTCGCCTCGTAGGCGCTCAGGACGGTGTCGAAGGCGTCGCGTCGGCCGGCGAGCACCCAGGCGAGGTCCTTCGCCGGGTCGCCCAGCCGGAGCTCGCCCCAGTCGAGGATGCCGCTGACGGCATCGCCGTCGACGAGCAGGACGCCGGTGCCGATCGAGCCGTGCACGACGGTGGGGGTGAACTGCCACAGCTGCTGGTCGCGCGCGGCGCCCTCCCACCGTTCGACCAGCGCGGCGGGCACGAGCTTGGTGGCGACGGCGCGGTCCATCACGGACACGGCGGAACGCAGCACCTCGAACGGGGTGAGCGACGGCAGGCCGGCGTCGGAGACGAAGCTCGTGGGCAGCTGGTGGATCGCGGCGACGGCGCGGCCGACACTGGTGGCGAGCTCCGGCCGCTCGGCGAGCGACGCGAGCGTCGGGTGCGCGCCCGGCAGGCGGGTCGTGACGATGGCGCGGGTCGATCCGATCGGCGCCTGTCCGCGGTACTCGGCGACCCCGAACGGGAGGCGCGTACGGATCCCGGCGCTCAGCGCACGGATCGCGACGAGGTCGGCCGACTGCCGGGCTTCCGCCCGCTGGTTCCGGGGACGTCGGATGACCGTCTCGACGCCGTCGGCGTCGCGGAGGAGAGCCGACTCGTAGTCGCCGGCCGCGGCCGAGCCGAGCGTGCGCGTGCCCGTGACGAGGAGACCGGGCACGGCCGTCGTCGCCAACGCGGCTAGAGTGAACTGGGATCCCGCCATGCCCCTCAGGGTAGGTGCGCGGCGCCTGCACCGGTGCACGCCACGCTGTTCCCGAAGCCTTCCCAGCACGCCATGCCCGCAGGCCGTCCCTGCACCTGAACCGAGGAGCCCTCTGCCGTGACCGTCGAGTTCGCCTCCCGGCTCCCGCTGTCCCGCAACGAACTCGACCGCGACGCCGAGTTCCGCTCGACGCCGGACCTCGACCGGGTCCTGCGTGAGGACCCCGCGACCCGGTACCTGCCGGTGCACGGGTCCGAGATGCTCCGGAACGCCGACGGCACCCTGCGCTTCGTCACCGCGTCCGAGGTCCCGGCCGGAACCGTGACCCTGTACCTCGGCCGCGCGGTCGCCGATGCTGCCGACGCTCCCGCCGGCACCCGCTTCGTCGCCGCCCTCGTCGACGACGGCACCGCGGCGGCCATCGAGCCGTCCGACGACGCGTGGGAGAGCCTGCGCATGTTCGGCACCGAGCTGTCCCCGCGCGACCAGGGCCTGGCCGTCGAGGCGGTGGCGATGGCGAACTGGCACGCCGTCCACGGCTTCTCGCCCCGCACCGGGTCGGCGACCGACGTCGTGACCGGCGGCTGGGTCCGCCGCGACCCCGAGGGGCACGAGCACTTCCCGCGCACCGACGCCGCCATCATCGTCGGGGTCGTCGACGCCGACGACCGCATCCTGCTCGGCTCGAACGCGGCGTGGGACGCGAACCGCTACTCGCTGCTCGCCGGGTTCGTCGAACCGGGCGAGTCGCTCGAGGACGCCGTCCGCCGCGAGGTCTTCGAGGAGTCCGGCGTGCACGTCGAGGAGCCCGAGTACCTCGGCTCGCAGCCGTGGCCGTTCCCCGCGTCGCTGATGGTCGGCTTCCGCGCCCGCGCGGTGGACGGCGACCCGTCGACGGCGCGGCCCGACGGCGTCGAGATCCTCGACGTGCGCTGGTTCTCGCGCGAGGACATCCGGGAGCGCGCGGGGGACACCCTGCTGCTGCCCGGCCGGACGTCGATCGCCCGCGCCATCATCGAGGAGTGGTACGGCGGGCCCCTGGACCTGCCGTGAGCAACGCTGGTCGTGGGCCGGTGTCGGCTGGCGCCGGTTCGGCCGGTTCGGCCGGTTCCGCCGGTCCGGCCGGTTCCGCCGGTCCGGCCGGTTCCGCCGGTCCGGGTGTTCCCGCCGAGGTCCGTCCGCCGTCACCCGATGAACTGCTCGCCGCCCTCGACGCGGAGCAGCGCACCGTCGCCCGGACCCTGCTCGGCCCCGTCGCGGTGCTGGCGGGAGCCGGCACCGGCAAGACCCGGGCGATCACCCACCGCATCGCCTACGGGGTCGCGACCGGCACCTACGCGCCGAACCACGTCCTCGCGCTGACGTTCACCACCCGCGCCGCCGGTGAGCTGCGATCGCGGCTCCGCTCGCTCGGCGCCGGGACGGTGCAGGCCCGCACCTTCCACGCCGCGGCGATGGCGCAGCTCAGCTACTTCTGGCCGGACACCGTCGGCGGGCACGCTCCGAAGATCGTCGAGTCCAAGGGGCGGATGATCGCGCACGCCGCCGACACCGTCGGCATGTCGGTCGACACACCGGTGCTGCGCGACCTGGCCGCCGAGGTCGAGTGGCGCAAGGTGCAGATGCTCTCGCTCGAGGAGTACGAGGCCGCCGCCGCCGAACGCGTCATGCCGCGTGACACCTCGCCGCGCCGGGTGATCGACCTGATGAAGGCGTACGAACGCCTCAAGGACGACCGCCGACAGCTCGACTTCGAGGACGTCCTGCTCGCCACCCTCGGCATGGTGGAGTCGGAGCCGCGGGTGGCGTCGTACGTGCGGCAGCAGTACCGGTTCTTCGTCGTCGACGAGTACCAGGACGTCTCGCCCGTGCAGCACGACCTGCTGCGCGCCTGGCTCGGCGGCCGCGACGACCTGTGCGTCGTCGGTGACGCCAGCCAGACGATCTACTCGTTCGCCGGTGCCTCGAGCGACTACCTGCTCGGGTTCGGCTCGGAGTTCCCGCGCGGCTCGGTCCTGCGACTCGAACGGAACTACCGCTCCACCCGCGAGGTCGTGCACGCCGCCAACGCGCTGATGCGCGGACAGCCGGGCGCCCTCGACCTGGTCGCCCAGACCCAGGAACCCGGACCCGACCCCGTCGTGGTGCCGTGTGTGCACGACGGCGACGAGGCGCAGACCATCGCCCGGCGGATCGCGGAACTCGTCGCCGCGGGGGCGAAGTACGGCGACTGCGCGGTGCTGTTCCGCGTCGGCGCGCAGTCCGCGGCGCTCGAGTCCGCGCTGGGCCGCAACGGCATCCCCTACCGCGTGCAGGGTGGCACGCGCTTCTTCAACCGCCCCGAGGTGAAGCTCGCGGTGCACCACATGCGCGGTGAAGCGATCCGGCAGACCGACGACGAACTGACCCGCCGTGTCCGTCTCGTGCTGCAGGTCAGCGGGTGGACGCCGACCGCGCCCGAGGGCACGGGCGCCGTCCGTGACCAGTGGGAAGCCCTGCAGGCGATCATGGGCCTGGCCGAGGACGCCCCCGCCGGCACGACCATGCAGCAGTTCACCCAGGACCTGGTGGACCGTGCGGCGACCCACCACGAGCCCGAGGTCGACGCCGTCACCCTGGCGACCCTGCACTCGTCGAAGGGCCTGGAGTGGCCCAACGTCGTGATCGCCGGCGCCGCCGAGGGGCTCCTGCCGATCTCCCACGCCACCACCGACACCGAGGTCGACGAGGAACGACGCCTGTTCTACGTCGGACTCACCCGTGCTCGGCGAACCGTGACCATCACGTGGTCGCGACAGGGCTCCACACGTGGGGGAGCCCGTGCTCCGAGTCGGTTCCTGGCAGCGCTCGGCACGCGCACCGCGGATGGAGCGGCACCGACCACCGGCTGACGGCCAGGTCGTCGCGGTCGAAGACCACCTGGTCGGGGTCGGCGCGTTGCGTCCGCAGGGGCAGGCGCTGCACGAGCAGTCGGGTCGTGGCAGCGGCCACCGCGGCGGTCCGCCAGGGTGACAGGGGCGACGGCGGTCGTCCCCACAGCTGCGACGCGATCGCCGGCCACGCCGGGTCGTCGTCCACGCGAGCGAACTCCGCGCACTGGAGGCACGGGCCGGCCCCCGGCACGACGAACGGCCCGAGGCGGATGCGTCCGTCGCCCACCACGACCGCCAGGTGCGGCACGCCCCTGCGGGTCCAGGCGGCGCGGAGCGCCGGGTCGACGACGTGGTCGGCGACCACCACGGCGAGCCGGGGCTCGTGCTCCGGCAGGACGACCGGGCCGCCCCGCGGGGACGACGTCCGGGCGACGGTCACGCCCTCACCGGACAAGTGGGCCGCGATCGTGTCCGCGAGCCCACCGGACCCGTGGACCTCGATCCGTTCGAGCGGTTCGGGCAGGACGTCGATCACCGCGGGGGACGCCGCACCGAGCACCCGCGCGGCGACGTCCGGTGGGCAGCCCGACGTGACGGCGAGGCCGCTCAGGGCCTCGCGCCCCGTCTCACGCCGGAGGGCGCTGAGGAACCGCTCTTCGCCCGTCGTCGGGACGGCGACGACGGCACGGGGCGGATCGACCCCGAGCTGCACCGTGGCCGGGTCGCGCCAGACGAACTCGAGTGTCGGATCGATGCGGATGCCCATGACCCCACGCTGCCCGAGTCGGGGGCAGGCGTGGGGTCATGAGGTGGATCTGTGGAGAACTCGTCGGTGGCGGCGTCAGCGGGGCTGGTCGCCGGGGTGGTCCCCGTCGGTGCCGGTCTCGTCGGTGCCGGTCTCGTCGGTGCCCGTCCCGCTGTCGTCGGTGCCCGGGGCGCCGTCGTCGATCCGACCGGACTCGTCCTCGTGCGGGCGGGAACCGGTGGCGTCGTTGAGCAGGTCCTCGAGTGCCTTGTCGAACGCGTCGTCCTCTTCCGTCTGCGCAGGGTTCCGCAGCCGGGCGACCAGGGCGTCCGGTGCGTCGACGTCGTCGGACGTGGGCACCAGGTCGAAGTGCGACCAGAGGGCATCACGCTGCTCGGCGCCGAGCTCGTCCGTGACCCGCTGCCACATCGCGGCGGCCTCGCGCAGACGGCGGGGGCGCAGCTCGAGGCCGACGAGCGTCGCGAAGGCCGACTCGGCGGGCCCGCCGGCCGCCCGGCGACGGCGGACCATCTCGGCGATGGCGCCGCTCTTCGGCAGCCGGACGGTGGCGGCGGCGGTCACCGTGTCGACCCAGCCCTCGACGAGGGCGAGCATGGTCTCGAGTCGTGCCAGCGCGGCGTCCTGCTCGGGCGTCCTCGGCGGGATGAGCGCACCGGAGGCGAGCGCGTCCCGCAGCTGCTCCTGGTTGGTCGGGTCGATGTCCGCCGCGAGCTCCTCGACGCGGTCGAACGGGATGTGGATGCCCCGCGCGTAGTCCGTGATCGACGAGATGATGTGCAGACGCAGCCACCGCGCGGAGCGGAAGAGTCGCGCGTGGGCGAGTTCCCGGACCGCCAGGTAGATGCGGACCTCGTCCTCGGAGACGTCGAGTCCCTCGGCGAACTCCGCCACGTTCTGCGGCAGGAGTGCAGCGACCTGCTCGTCCAGCAGGGGCACGCCGACGTCGCCGCCGGAGACGACCTCCTTCGACAGCTGGCCGACGACCTGGCCCAGCTGGATGGCGAACAGCGCACCGCCGACGCCGCGCATCGCCTTCGAGACGTCGCCGAGCATCGCCTTGAGCTCTTCGGGAGCCCGCTGGTCGATGGCCTCGGTCAGTGCGTCGGCGATGCTGAACGCCACGGGCTCGGCGATCTGGGTCCACACCGGCACCGTCGCCTTCGCCCACTGCTCACGCGTGTAGAGGCTCGGGGTGGCGGTGAGCTCGGCGACCGTCGTGACCTCGTCCAGCCAGAGCGCCGCGACCTGGAACGCCTGGTCGGCCGCCTGCGAGGCCACCGGGTCGACGGCGTGGCCGCCCTCGCGGGCGATCGCGGTCGCGCGCTCGGCGGTCGCGGAGAAGTCGATGCCGTCCCCGCCGGACTGCGCGGCACGCTGCAGCTGGCTCATGAGGTTCGCGACGAAGGCCGGGTCGTTCGGCAGGCCAGCCGCCCCGGCGAGCTGCGACGGGTCGATCTGGCCCTCGCCCGAGAGCAGCTTGCGCAGCATCTCCTGGAAGTCGTCGTCCGGCCCCGGCTGTGGTTCATCAGGCATGCCGACTACGCTAATCGCTGCTCACGGGGCCGCACCTGGGATGCCCCCGTGGGAACGCCCGAACCGCTGCGCCGAGGGCGAACAGTCCCGCCGTACGGCGAGGACGACCGCCCCGCCGCCAGGCCCGGCGACCGCCCCTGGAAGGACCCCGCGTGACCCTCTTCGCCCCCGCGCCCCGTCGTCGTTCGCGTGCCAGGACCGTCGGGTGGGCGTTCGTGATCGGGGCAGTGGTGCTGGGCATCCTCGCGAGCGTGCTGCCGAGTCCGTACCTGATCGAGGTCCCCGGACCGGTCTACAACACCATCGGGACGCAGGAGCAGGGGACGGGCAAGGACGCGAAGGACGTCAAGCTGATCCAGGTCTCCGGGCACGAGACCTACCCCACCGCCGGGGCGCTCGACATGCTGACGGTCGGCATCCAGGGCGACGCGACGAACCGTCCGTCGTGGACCAGCGTCGTCCGCGCGATCTTCACGAAGTCCGAGGCCGTGATCCCGGTCGAGGCGATCTACCCGACCGGCACCACGACCGAGCAGGTCAACCAGCAGGACTCCGCCGACATGCAGGCGTCGCAGCAGTCCGCCGTGGCCGCGGCGCTGATCCAGCAGGGGAACGACCTGCCGACCGAACTCGAGGTCGGCACCGTGCAGCCCGGCTCGGCTGCCGACGGTCCGATCGAGAAGGGCGACGTCATCACGGCCTTCGACGGCACCTCGCTCACGACGAACGCCGACGCCACCTCGCTGCGCGAACTCGTCGCGAAGCACGGCACGTCGACCCCGGCGACCGTCACCATCGAGCGCGACGGTGCGACGAAGGACGTCCGGGTGACCCCGCGCGACGAGCAGGGCACCGCGCTCCTGGGCGTCGGCGTCACCGAGAAGTACGACTTCCCGTTCGACGTCTCGATCACGCTGCAGGACGTCGGCGGCCCCTCGGCCGGCATGATGTTCGCGCTCGGGATCATCGACGAGATCACGCCCGGCAAGCTCAACGGCGGCAAGCACGTCGCGGGCACGGGCACGATCACCGCAGACGGCGAGGTCGGGGCCATCGGCGGCATCCGGCAGAAGCTCTACGGGGCACGGGAGGCGGGCGCGACGGTGTTCCTCGCCCCGGCCGACAACTGCGACGAGGTCGTCGGGCACGTGCCGGACGGGCTCGACGTCTACAAGGTGTCGACGCTCGACCAAGCCGTCACCGACCTGCAGACCATCGCCGACGGGAAGAGCACCGCGAAGCTCGCCCGCTGCGGTTCCTGACCGGTTTCCTGAGTCCTCGCACAGTTTCACACTCCGCCCGGTCCAATAGGATCAGTGCACTGACGGCCCGCCGCGAGCCGGGCCCGCCGGTCCGACACGTCTGGAGCACATCAAGTGACGACAACCTCGTCCACCTCGGGGCGGCGTTCGCCGCGGGTCCCGATCGTGGTCACGATCATCGTGCTGGCCGCACTGGTGATCGGCTTCTTCATCTTCGCCAGCCTGTACACGGACTACGCGTGGTTCGCGCAGCTCGGGTTCCAGCAGGTCCTCACGACGCGGTGGATCGCAGGGACCCTGATGTTCCTGGCGGGCTTCCTCGGCATGGCGGTGCCGGTCTTCCTGAGCATCGGGCTGGCCTTCCGGTACCGCCCGGTCTACGCGAAGCTCAACTCGCAGCTGGACCGGTACCAGCAGGTCATCGAGCCGCTGCGTCGCGCCGTCATGATCGGCATCCCGGTGGTGCTCGGCATCTTCGCCGGGTTGTCGACCTCGGGGCGCTGGAGCATGGTGCTCGAGTACTTCAACCGGACGCCGTTCGGCAAGACGGACCCGCAGTTCGGCCTCGACATCGGCTTCTACGTCTTCGAGCTGCCGTTCTGGCGCTCGATCGTGGCGTACTCGTCGGCCGTGGTGCTGATCGCCGGCCTCGCCGCCCTCGCTGCCTGCTACCTGTACGGCGCGCTGCGCTTCGGGGGACGTGAAGTCCGCATCTCGCGTGCCGCGCGCATCCAGCTCGCCGTCACCGCAGCGCTCTACATCGCGCTGCAGGCCGTGAGCCTCTGGCTCGACCAGTACGCGGCGCTCACGAAGTCGAACTCGCTCATCACCGGTGCCCAGTACACCGAGGTGAACGCGGTCATCCCGGGCCGCGAGATCATGGCGGGCATCGCCGCGATCGTCGCGATCCTGTTCATCGTCACGGCGATCATCGGCCGCTGGCGCATCTCGATCGTCGGGACCGGGCTGCTGCTCGTCGCCGCGATCGTCATCGGGGGCATCTACCCCTGGATCGTCCAGCGCCTGCAGGTCAAGCCCTCGGAGCGCACGTACGAGTCCGCGTACATCGAGCGGAACATCAAGGCCACGCGTGACGCCTACGGTGTCTCCGACGTCAAGGAACAGAACTACGACGCCACGACCGAGGCCAGCTCCGGCGCCCTCGCGCAGGACGCCCAGACGACGGCGAACATCCGCCTCATCGACCCAAAGATCGTCTCCGACACCTTCAGCCAGCTGCAGCAGTACCGGCAGTACTACCAGTTCCCGGACGAGCTCGACGTCGACCGTTACGACGTCAAGGGCGAGACCGAGGACACCGTCATCGCGGTGCGCGACATCGACCTCGACGGGCTGAGCTCGGCCGCGAACACCCAGTACAACCGGGCGTTCGTGTACACCCACGGCTACGGCGTGACCGCGGCCTTCGGCAACCAGCGTGCGAGCGACGGCAAGCCGGTGTTCCTCGAGTCGGGCATCCCGTCGAACGGTGCGCTGGGGGACTTCCAGCAGCGCGTGTACTTCGGTGAGACCTCGCCGGCGTACTCGATCGTCGGCGCCCCGAAGGGCTCGAAGGACGTCGAGCTCGACTACCCCTCCGGGTCCGACGACGACAACGGCGGGAACGCCACCACGACGTACTCCGGCGACGGCGGACCGAGTGTGGGCAACTTCTTCAACCGACTCGTCTACGCGGCGAAGTTCCAGTCGGAGCAGGTCCTGCTGTCGGACGCCGTCAACAAGGACTCCCAGATCCTCTACGACCGCGACCCGATCACGCGTGTGCAGAAGGTGGCTCCGTACCTGACGGTCGACAGCGACGCCTACCCGGCGATCGTCGACCACCGCATCCAGTGGGTCGTGGACGGCTACACGACGAGCGACGCCTACCCGTACTCGCAGAGCCAGAGCCTGTCGGACAGCATCGCCGGTTCGGAGTCCTCGGCGTACCGCACCGACCAGGTGAACTACATCCGCAACTCGGTGAAGGCCACGGTCGACGCCTACACGGGCAAGGTGACCCTCTACGCGTGGGACACCAAGGACCCGGTGCTGAAGACCTGGGAGAAGATCTTCCCGACGTCGGTCAAGTCGGTGTCGAGCATGAGCGCCGAGCTGCTGGACCACGTCCGGTACCCGACGGACCTCTTCAAGGTGCAGCGGTCGATCCTCGGCACGTACCACGTGACGAACGCGAACTCGTTCTACTCGGGTGACGACGCGTGGAACACGCCGCAGGAGCCCACCACGACCGGTGGGACGGACAGCGACGCGAGCGCGGCGGACACGTCGACGACCACGAACGCCCTGGGCGCGCAGACGACGACCGCGAGCAAGGCGAACCTGCAGGACCCGTACTACCTGACGATGAAGGTGCCGGGGCAGGAGACCGCGTACAACCTGTACACGACCTACATCCCGCAGCAGTCCGCCGGCGCGAACAACCGCAACGTCCTGACGGGGTACCTGGCGGCCGACTCCGACGCGGGAGGTGCGGGCAAGGGCAAGAAGGCGTCGGGCTACGGCAAGCTCACGTTGTTGACGATGCCGAAGACCGACAACATCCCGGGCCCGGCGCAGGTGCAGAACCTGTTCAACTCGGACACCACGGTGTCGCAGGAGCTGAACATCCTGAAGCGCGGCAACTCGACGGTGAAGCAGGGCAACCTGCTCACGCTGCCGGTCGGCGGCGGCTTCCTGTACGTGCAGCCCGTGTACGTCCAGTCGACGTCGAGCGGCTCGTACCCGCTGCTGCAGAAGGTGCTGGTCGCGTTCGGCGACAAGATCGCGTTCGAGGACACCCTCGACGAGGCGCTCAACTCGCTGTTCGGCGGTGACTCCGGTGCTGCTGCCGGCGATTCCGATGCCAGCGGCTCGGGGAGTGGATCCGGCTCGTCGGATTCGGATTCGGGTTCGTCCGGCTCCGGCTCCGACTCCGACACGGGGTCCGGTTCGACGGGCGGTACGAGCGGATCGGGTGCCACGGGCAACGACGCGCTGCAGCAGGCGCTGTCCGACGCGAACGACGCCCTGCAGGACCGCCAGCAGGCCTACGCCGACAACGACCTGGTCGCCGCGGCCGAGGCCGACAAGCGCCTGCAAGAGGCGATCGAGGCCGCGACCGCAGCCGAAGACGGCAGCTGACACGCCGTGGCGGGGCACACGATTTGTGCCCCGCCACGACCGTGTGTAGGCTATTCAACGTGCCGCGGGGTGGAGCAGTTCGGTAGCTCGCTGGGCTCATAACCCAGAGGTCGTAGGTTCAAATCCTGCCCCCGCAACCAAGCGTCACACGAAAGCCCCGGTCCGAAAGGACCGGGGCTTTCCTCGTTTCCGGACTCGTGCACGCGGGAGCGCGCCGCGGTGCGCCGCGGCGCGCCGGTACGCTCGGCGGATGGGCACCCTCACGATCGCCGCCGCGCAGTTCGCTCCCGCGGACGACAGCGCCGCGAACCTCGAGACCGTCCGGGCCGCGGCCGTCGACGCCGCCGCGCGGGGAGCGGCCCTGCTCGTCACGCCGGAGTACTCGTCGTACTTCACGGCCGAGATCGACGACCGGTTCGTCGCCGCAGCGCAACCGCTCGACGGCCCCTTCGTGTCCGGGCTGCAGGACATCGCCCGCGACACCGGTGTCGCCCTGGTCGTCGGGATCGCCGAGACGACAGAAGCAGCGACGACAGAAGCAGCGACGACAGAAGCAGCGACGACGGGCGCGGCGACCACGGCGGGCCCCGCGCGCTTCCGCAACACCCTGGTGGCGGTGCTCCCCACCGGCGAGCTCGCGGCGACGTACCGGAAGGTGCACCTCTACGACGCCTTCGGGTCGCGGGAGTCCGACCGCATCGAGTCCGGCGATCCGGAGCAGCTGCCGGTCTTCGAGCTCGAGGGCGTCCGCATCGGACTCGAGACCTGTTACGACCTGCGCTTCCCCGAGGTCACCCGGCGGCTGGCCGCACCGGAGCACGGTGCGGCCGACGTCGTCGTGCTGCCGGCCGAGTGGGTGCGCGGCCCGGGCAAGGAACACCACTGGCGGACGCTGCTCACGGCGCGGGCGATCGAGAACACCGTGTGGGTCGTCGGCGTCGGCCAGACGCCGCCGATCGGCATCGGCGCCTCGGTGGTGCTCGACCCCTCCGGCGTCGCGGTCGCCGCCGCCGGGTCCACACCCGGCGCACTCGTCGCGACCGTCGACACCGCCGTGACCGCGGCGGTCCGGCAGGTCAACCCGTCGCTGGCACTCCGGCGGTACGACGTCGCGCTGCGCGCCCTGCCCGGAGGCGCGGCTCGCCCCTGACGCGTGCGTCCCGTCCGGTGCGTGGTCGCGGCTGCGCCGGTGGCGGGATCGGGCTCAGGACGGCGCGTGGAGGCGTGCCAGGCGGTCAGCGGCGTCCTCGAGGACCGAGCGCCGCTTGCAGAACGCGAACCGCACGAGCGACCGGTAGCCCGCGGCGTGGTCCGGTCGGACGAACGCCGACACCGGCACGCCGACGACCCCGGCGAGTGCGGGCAACTCCAGACAGAAGGCCCGCGCGTCGTCGTACCCGAGCGGCGCGGTGTCGGCGATCACGAAGTACCCGCCGTCCGGGCGCATCACGTCGAAGCCCGCTGACCGGAGCCCCGAGGCGAGCAGTTCGTGTTTGGCGGCGAGTTCGGCGGCGATCCCGGCGAAGACGGCGTCGGGCAACCGCAGTCCCACGGCGACGGCCGGCTGGAACGGCGCCCCGTTGACGAAGGTCAGGTACTGCTTCACCGTCGTGATCGCGTCGACGAGCGTCGGGGGAGCGGTCAGCCACCCGATCTTCCACCCGGTCGTGCTGAAGGTCTTGCCGGCGCTCGAGATCGACACCGTCCGTTCGGCGGCTCCGGGCAGGGTGGCCATGGGCGTGTGCGGGACGGTGAACGTCAGGTGCTCGTAGACCTCGTCGGTGACGATCACGGCGTCGTACCGGGTCGCGAGTTCCACGATCGTGCGCAGGACCTCGTCGGGCAGGACCCTGCCGGTCGGGTTGTGCGGCGTGTTGACGAGGACGACACGGGTGCGGTCGGTGAACGCGGCCCGCAGGGTGTCCTCGTCCGGCAGGAAGTCGGGGGCCGTGAGGGGCACCGTGACGTGGGTGCCGCCCGCGAGCCGGACGAGCGCGCCGTAGGCGTCGTAGAACGGTTCGAACGTGATGACCTCGTCGCCCGGTTCGACCAGGGCGAGGAGCGTCGCCGCGAGGGCCTCGGTGGCGCCGGCGGTGACCAGGACCTGGCGCTCGGGATCGACGTCGAGGCCGTACCACCGCTGCTGGTGCTCGGCCACGGCGGTGCGGAGGTCGGCCGTCCCGCGTCCGGGCGGGTACTGGTTGACGCCGTCCCGGATGGCGCGGACCGCGGCCTCGAGCACCTCGGCGGGGCCGTCCTGGTCCGGGAAGCCCTGCCCGAGGTTGATCGCTCCGGTGCTCGCGGCGAGGGCGCTCATCTCGGCGAAGACGGTGGGCGCGGGGATGCCGTCCGGTCCCAGGAGCATCGCTCCCTCGGCTGCTCGCAACCAGGGTCCTGCCTGCCGCATGTGGTTCCCTCCGGTGACGGCGACGACGTGTCGCGCTGAACGGACCCCAACCTAGCTGGCCGTCCGACGGCGATCCGGGGACGGACCCACAGCCCACGCATAAGATCGGCAGAGGATGCTTCCAGCGTCGCCAGAAGCACCGCTCAGGTGGTTGCGACAGACTGCACGAGCTTGAAAGGAGCACGTCCAGCATGACCGACACCACGCCCAACGGGCAGGGCGACGAACGCCGTCCGGACGATGCGGCATCGCCTGCCGCCAGCGAGGACGCCGCCGCAGCGGCCACGAAGGGGAACACGTCGATGCCGAACGACTCCGAGCAGTTCAACGACGCCGAGCGGTCCGACGCCGCAACGCCGCACACGGCTCCGTCCGACGACGCCACAAGCGCCGACCACACCGATGTGATCCCGTCGGCGACCGACCACCCCACGGACCGCTACACGGCTCCGTACCCGACGCTCTCCGGTGACCAGCAGCGCGGCCCCGGCCAGCAGCAGACCGGCTACGGACAGCAGACCTCGCCGTACGGGCAGGCGTCCCAGTACGGGCAGCAGCCTGCGGCCGACCAGACGAGCCCGTACGGCCAGCAGTCGCAGTACGGCCAGCAGAGCCAGTACGGCCAGCAGTCGCAGTACGGCCAGCAGAGCCAGTACGGCCAGCAGTCGCAGTACGGCCAGAACCAGCAGAACCAGCAGAGCCAGTACGGCCAGCAGTCCCCGTACGGCCAGAACCAGCAGCCGCAGTACGGCCAGCAGCCGACCGCGGGTCAGCCCCGGTACGGCGAGTACGCCCAGCCGGCCTCCGCCGCGGCCCCCGCGTCCTCGTCGGAGTACGCGACCGCATCGGCGCAGGCGCCGCAGTCCGCCACGAGCGCCTTCGGCGACGTCGACGGCGCGAACCAGCGCAACGGCCACTACTTCGACGACAGTGCCTCCGGCGCGGCCTCGACCGCCGCCGGCACCCGCTCGGGCCGCAGCAAGCTCGTCCTGCCGATCATCGCCGGACTGGTCGTGGCAGGTCTGGTCGGCGGCGGTGCCGGCTGGCTCGCCGGGTCGTCGCAGGGTGGCACGGTCACCTCGTCGCCCGGATCGTCGCAGGGCGGCAACCTGACGGTGAACGACTACGACTCCGCGACCGTCGTCACCGCGGTCGCGGCACAGGCGACACCGTCGGTCGTGACGATCAACGTGTCGGCGAGCAGCGAGGCCGGGACCGGCTCGGGCGTCGTGATGAGCAAGGACGGCTACATCGTCACGAACACCCACGTGGTGACGCTCGACGGCGACAGCTCGAACGGCCGCATCACGGTGACGACCTCGAACGGCAAGATCTACGCGGGCAAGCTCATCGGCACCGACCCCACGGTCGACCTCGCCGTCATCAAGATCGACGCGACCGACCTCAAGCCGATGGAGTTCGCCGACTCGTCGAAGCTCAACGTCGGTGACACCGCGGTCGCGATCGGTGCGCCCCTGGGCCTGTCGAACACGGTCACGGACGGCATCGTCTCGACCCTGAACCGCAGCATCCAGGTCACGTCGAGCGCTCCCAGCGAGGGCGGCGACTCCAACGAGGGCGGCAACGGCGGCAGCGGTCCCTTCGACTTCTGGGGCAACGGCGACAACGGCAGCAGCTCGTCCGCGAACACGACGGTCTCGCTGCCGGTCATCCAGACCGACGCGTCGATCAACCCCGGCAACTCCGGTGGTGCGCTGCTCGACGCGAAGGGCAAGCTGATCGGCATCAACGTCGCGATCGCGTCGGCCGGCAGCTCGTCGTCGTCGGACTCGGCGGCCGGCAGCATCGGCGTGGGCTTCTCGATCCCGTCGAACCTGGTGGAGCGCGTCGCGAACGAGATCAAGGACAAGGGCTCGGCCACGCACGGTCTGCTCGGCGCGACCGTGGGCGATGCATCCGAAGACGCGAGCGCGACCCAGATGGGTGCCCTCATCAAGTCGGTCTCGTCCGGCGGGGCGGCCGCGAAGGCCGGTCTGCAGAAGGGCGACGTCGTCACGAAGATCGGTTCGGCGACCGTCTCCGACGCGACCGACCTGACGGCGCAGGTCCGCTACTTCGCGGGCGGCGCGTCGACGACGATCAGCTACATCCGGAACGGCCAGTCCCACGAGGCGGACGTGACCCTGGGCACGTACGACAGCAAGGGCTGACGCCACCACGGACAGGACGGGAGGCCCGGTGCACGACGTGCGCCGGGCCTCCCGTCCGTCTGCGGGCCGCGTCGCGGGCGCACCGCAGGTTCCGGGTTCGGGTCTTGATAGGCTCATGGTCGCTCTGCGGGGCGGCACCGCCCCGGTGCGTCCCGTGCACCCAGCCAGCACCCCGAGGTACGCATGCAGACAGACGGACAGCCCCTGCCGGGCGTCTCGTACGTGATGCCCGTGCTCAACGAGGTCACCGAGGTCCGCGCTGCGGTCGCCAGCCTGCTCGACCAGGACTACTCCGGCGTGTTCGAGGTCATCCTCGCGCTCGGCCCCTCGATCGACGGCACGAACGAGCTCGTCGCCGAGATGAGTGCGGCCGATCCGCGCATCCGGGCGATCGACAACCCGGTCGGGTCCACACCGGCGGGTCTGAACGTCGCGATCCGGGCGTCGGTGCACCCCGTCGTGGTCCGTGTCGACGCACACTCGGTCCTGCCGCCGGACTACACGCGCATCGCCGTCCGCACCCTGCTCGAGTCCGGCGCGGACAACGTCGGCGGCATCATGCGCGCCGAGGGCCGCAGCCCGTTCGAGCGGGCCGTCGCGCTGGCGTACGGCAGCCGCGTCGGGCTCGGCGGGACCCCGCACCACGTCGGCGGGACCGCTGGCCCCGCCGAGACGGCGTACCTCGGCGTGTTCCGTCGCGACCGCCTGTTCGAGGTCGGCCTGTTCGACGAGGGCATCAAGCGTGGTCAGGACTGGGAGCTCAACCGACGCCTGCGCCAGACCGGCGGCACCGTCTGGTTCACCCCCGAGCTGGTCGTCACCTACCGCCCGCGACCGAGCCTGAAGCGCCTGGTGCGGCAGTTCGTCGCGACCGGGTTGTGGCGCGGGGAACTCGCCCGCCGGTTCCCCGCGAACAACGGCCTGCGGTACTTCGTGCCACCGGCGATGGTCGCGGCGATGGCCGTCGGGATCCTCGCCGGCATCGTCGGCATCATCGGTGCGGCCCTCGGCAGCCCGGTCGCCTGGGCACTGCTCGGGTTCGCCGTGCCCGCCGTGTACCTGCTCTTCGTCATCGTCGGGTCGGTCGCCGTCGCGCGTCGGTCCGGGGTGGCGACCTTCCTCTGGTTGCTCGTGGTGCTGCCCTGCATCCACGTGGGTTGGGGGCTCGGTTTCGTCATCGGGTTCCTCACCCGCACCTCCCAGTTGACCACCCACACCGGACGGTGACACGCATGACCGACCACGCCACCCCCGGCCGCGGATCCGCACGCCCGACGTCGATCGCCGAGCTGCGGGCCGTCGCCCAGCCGGACGAGGTCCGTGCCCGCGCCAACGCCGAGCACTGGACGGCGTCGCTGTACCTGCGCGACGTCTCGCCGTACCTGACCTGGGTGCTGCTGAAGACCCGCGTCAGCGCGAACCAGGTGACCGGTCTGATGATCCTGGTCGGGTGGAGCATCGCCGCGGCCCTGCTCATCCCGGGCATCTGGGGCGCAGCGCTCGCCCTGGTGCTCGGGCAGCTGCAGATGCTCGTGGACTGCTGCGACGGCGAGGTCGCCCGGTGGCGTGGCACCCGGTCGCCCGCCGGGGTGTTCCTGGACAAGGTCGGGCACTACACGACCGAGGGGCTGATCCCGGTCGCGCTGGGCATCCGTGCGGCCACCTGGCCGATCCACGGCGCCGACTGGATGTGGACGACGATCGGTTGCGCCCTCGGTCTGGTCATCGTTCTGAACAAGGCACTCAACGACATGGTGCACGTCGCCCGCGCGAACGCGGGGCTCGACAAGCTCGTCGACCGACGCGACGCCTCGACGGCGCCGTCCGGCCGGAAGCTCGCCTCGCTGCGCCGCCTGGCCCGGTTCCTGCCGTTCCACCGCCTGTACCACTCGGTCGAGCTGAGCATGCTGGCGTTCCTGTTCGCGCTCATCGGACTGGCGATCGGCGACACGCTCGCCAGCCGGATCCTGGTCGGTGCGCTGCTGCCCCTCGCCGTGCTGGCGACCGTCGGGCACTTCCTGGCGATCATCGCGTCGAAGCGGGTCAAGGCATGACCGACGACGCGGAGACCGCAGACCCGGTGACGCCGGGGACGGTGCGTCGCCATGCGGTCCCGCAGCACCGTGGGCGGCCGCGCGTCGCCGTCGTGAGCCTGTCGCAGGGCACCCGGCCGGAGGACCTCCGCCGCGGGCTCGACAGTGTGCTCGCGCAGCAGGGCGTCGAGCTCGACGTGGTCTGCGTCGGCAACGGCTGGGAGCCGACCGGTCTGCCGGACGGGGTCCGGACGCTGGCGCTGCCGGAGAACCTCGGGATCCCGGCCGGACGGAACGCCGGCGCGGAGATCGTCGACGGGGACTACGTGTTCTTCCTGGACGACGACGCCTCGATCCCGTCGGTGACGTTCCTGCAGGACGCCGTCGCCCGGTTCGAGCGCGACCCCTCGCTCGGACTGCTCCAGCCACGCGTGGTCGACCCGACCGGCGCCGCGAACCCGCGTCGCTGGGTCCCGCGCATCCGCAAGGGTGAGCCGGACCACTCGTCGCCGGTGTTCTCGGTGTGGGAGGGCGCCGTGGTGCTGCCGATGGACGTCTACCGGGTCGTCGGTGGCTGGGGTGCCGAGTACTTCTACGCCCACGAGGGCATCGAGCTCGCGTGGCGGGTGTGGGACGCCGGTCGACGTGCCTGGTACGCGGGCGACCTGGTCGCCCACCACCCGGCCATCGACCCGGCGCGGCACACCGAGTACTACCGCCTGAACGCCCGCAACCGCGTCTGGTTGGCCCGACGGAACCTGCCGGCGCCGCTCCGGCCGCTGTACGTCGGCTCGTGGGCCGTGATCCAGGTCGCACGCTGGTGGCGGCACCCGCGACGCCTGGCGACGTGGTTCGCCGGGATCCGCGAGGGCTGGACCACCGACTGCGGACCGACCCGGCCGATGAGCTGGCTGACGGTCGCACGGATGACCATCGCCGGCCGCCCGCCGGTCGTCTGACCACCCCGACCCACACCGCCACCGCCACCGCAGAACGGGAGACAGAGCATGCCGATCACCAGTGACCTGCGGACCGCAGTGCGCCTGGCCCAGCGGCTGCTCGCCTCGCGCCGGAGCCGCCGCGAACTCGCGCGTCGTCTGCCCTCGGTCGCGGTGCCGGCACCCGGCACGATCGAGATCGCGGTGTACTTCGCCGACGGCCCCGTGAACATGTACCAGGTGCGCCAGTGGTACGCACCGCTGGCCGAACTGGCGAAGACCCACCCGGTCGCGATCATCGCGCGCAGCCCCGGCACGATGACGACGCTGATCGACGAGTCGCCCGTCCCCGCCGTGTACGCCCGCCAGGTCGTCGACCTCGAGCACTTCGTCGAGACGCAGGCGCCGAAGGTGGTGCTGTACGTCAACCAGAACGCCCGCAACTTCCAGATGATGCGGTACGGGCGCATGTGGCACGTCTTCGTCAACCACGGCGAGAGCGACAAGATGTACATGACGACGAACCAGTTCAAGGCGTACGACTACGCGTTGATCGCGGGTGACGCCGCGCGTGGTCGGCTCGCCGAGGCCCTGTGGGACTACGACCTCGACGCCAGGACCATCGCGATCGGTCGTCCCCAGGCCGACCACTTCGCCGGCGCTGCCCCCTACCCCGACGACGAACGCACCGTCGTGCTGTACGCGCCGACGTGGGAGGGCGACCGGGGCGCCGCTGCCTACGGGTCGATCGCGTCCCACGGCACCACCATCGCCGAGCAGGTGCTCGCATCGCCCCGGCACCGCCTGGTGTACCGACCCCACCCGCGGAGCGGCGTGCTCGAGCCGACCTACCGCGCCGCGCACGAGCGCATCGTCGCGGCGATCACGGCGGCGAACACGGCCGACCCGTCCGCCCACCACGTCCACGACACCGGCGGGGAACTCGGCTGGCAGCTGGCGGACGCCGACGTGGCGATCACCGACATCAGCGCGATGATCTACGACCGACTGGCGGTCGGCAAGCCGCTCATCGTGACCCGGCCGGTGTCGCCGGAGGCCGACGTCGACGAGCGCGGGTACCTGAGCGACGCGAACTGGCTGACCGCGGGCGATGCGTCGTCGGTGCTCGCACGGATCGACGCAGCCGTGGGCGACGCCGCCGAGCTCGCCAAGCTGCAGCACTGGGTGGCGCAGTACTTCGGCGACACCACGCCCGGCGCCGCGACGGCCCGGTTCCACGCCGCCGTCGAGTGGTTGCTCGAGCGCTGGCGCACCGTCGCCGCCGAGCGCGGAGAGCGCTGACCCCCGTCTCGACGTGGTCACGGGTGCAGGCCGGGGCCGACGAGTGACATCCGCCAGAGGTACTCGGACCGGTCCGGGCGACGCCAGCGGACGATGACGACGCCGGTGTCCTGCGGATCGGCGCCGAAGACGGCGACGGACAGGTGTCGACCGGGCTCGAGCCGGCGGACCGCCAGTGGTGGGCTGTAGCCGGTGCCCAGGTGCGTGAGGGTGAGTCCGTCGACCGGTTCGTCCCCGGTGTTGACGAGGTCGTAACGGCGCGGGGCCTGCGAGCGGTCGATGGTGAACGGGACGGCGTACGCGGGTGCTGGGTGGTGCATGGGTGGAACGGTAGGGGGAGGGTCCGACGGTGGGGCCCTGGTGTGGCGCGCGGGCCCCGTCGCTGTGGAGGGGGAGCGTGGTGCCCGGGTTGTGGAGGGGGAGTGCCCCAGCCGTTCAGACGCCGTAGTCGGCCGAGTACTGCGCCAGGGCTTCCTCGATGGTGCCGTCGAGCTGCAGCCGGCCCTTGTCGAGGTACAGGCCGCGGTCGCAGAAGCGGCGCAGGTCCTTGTCGCTGTGGGACACGAAGAACAGCGTCCGGCCGCCGGCCAGGAGCTCCTCGATCCGCTTGTAGCACTTCTCGCGGAAGGCCTTGTCGCCGACGGCGAGGACCTCGTCCACCAGGATGACGGGTTCGTCGAGCCGCGAGATGACCGCGAAGGCGATGCGTACCTTCATGCCGCTCGACAGGTGCTTGTACGGGGTGTCGACGAAGTCCGCGATCTCGGCGAACGCGATGATCTCGTCGAAGGCGGCGCGGATCTCGGCACGCGACATGCCGTGCAGGCCGGCGGTGAGGTAGACGTTGTCGCGGACGGACAGGTCGCCGACGAAGCCACCGGTGATCTCGATGAGCGGTGCGACACCGGCGCCGACGTCGACCCGTCCCTCGTCCGGCAGCATCACCTGGGCCACGAGCTTCAGGAGCGTGGACTTGCCCTGACCGTTCCGCCCGACGACGCCGATCGCCTCTCCGGGGCGGACGTCGAACGACACGTTGCGGAGGGCCCAGAACTCGTCGGCGCGCTTGCGGCGTCCTCGTCCGGCGAAGAGGTCCTTGAAGTTGCGGCTCGCCCGCCGGTTGCGCTTGAAGCAGATGCCGGCGTCGCGCACGGAGATCACCGGGGCGACGGTCTCGGTGCGTCGGGTCTGGTCGGTGGCGGTCATCACAGCTCCTTCAGCACGCGGTGTTCGCTCCGGCGGAAGACCGCGAAGCCGATCACCAGGACGATGCCCGTGATGACCACCGATGCGCCGACCTCCAACCAGTCGAGCTGGCTCGGGAAGAACGCCGCCCGGTACATCCCGAAGATGCCGGTGAGCGGGTTGACCGCGGCGATGGGGCGCAGGGCGTCGGGCAGCGCGTTCGTGCCGTAGATGATCGGCGATGCGTAGAACAGGAACCGCAGGACGAGCTTGGTCGCGCGCTCGAGGTCGCGGAAGAAGACGACGAGCGGGGCGACGATCAGGCCGAGGCCGTACACGAGCGCACACTGCAGCACGATCGCCAACGGGAAGAAGACGACCTGCCAGTGCAGGTGCGCACCGGTCGCGATCGCGAACGCGGCCAGCACCGGCAGGCTCAGCAGGAACTCGATGCCCTTCGACGCGTCGATCCGCGCGACCCAGATGGTGCGGGGGATCGTCGTCGAGCGGATGAGCTTCGACTCCTTGATGAACGCCCGCGTGGAGTCCGAGACGCCGCCCGTGAACCACATCCACGGCAGCAGTGCGGAGAGCAGGAAGACGATGTACGGGTCTTCGCCGACGGAACCACGGTGGAACACCTGGGTGAAGACGAACCAGTAGATCGCCGACATGACGAGCGGGTCGAGGATCGACCAGACGTAGCCGAGCGCCGAGGTCGAGTACCGGACCCGCAGGTCGCGGACGGTCAGCAACCAGAGGGCATGACGATAGCGCCGACCGGCGCTCCGGGTCGCCGCTGGTGCGGCAGCCGCGGTCACGGTCGGCGCGCTCGCTGTGGTCACGGTTTCCCTTCGGGCGGAACCGCCGAAGGGGTCCTGACGGAGGTTCAGGCGAACAGGTTGTTCGCGCGCTCGAGGTCCTCGGCGAAGTCGATCTCGACCGCGTACAGGTCGGAGATGTCGATCGGGGACCAGCGTAGCCCGTCCTCGGCGATGGCAGCCTCGATGCCGCCCTCGAAGTACTCCTGGTCGTCGACGCGCCCGAGCTGGCGGATGAGCGCCTGCTTGTCGTTCGCCGAGACGTAGTTGATGCCGACGGCTTCGCCGAGCCCACCGACGACCTGCTTGGAGAGCTTGTGGATGAAGCCCTCGGCGTCGACGGTGTACTTGACCTCTTCGTCGGAGACCTTGTCGGTGTTGACGCTGACGAACGAGTGGTCCTCGTCGATCATGTCGGCCGCACGGACGAGCGCCATCGGGTCGAAGACCACGTCGCCGTTCATCCAGAGGACACCGCTCTTGCCGGTCGCCTTGAGGGCGCGGAGCAGGCTCTTCGAGGTGTTGGTGGAGTCGTAGGACTCGTTGTAGACGAAGGACGCGTCGGGGAAGGCCTCGACGATGTGCTCCGACTTGTAGCCGACGACGATCGTCACGCGGGCGCTCGAACCGAACGCGGCGCGGATGTTGTCGAACTGCTGCTGCATGATGGTGCGGCCGTCACTGAGCTCCGTGAGCGGCTTCGGCAGGCTGCGGCCGAGACGGCTCCCCATCCCCGCTGCGAGGATCACGATCTGCGTGGTCATGCTGGTCCCTTCTGGTGTCCGCCCGCGCGCCCTGGGGCACGGGCGGGCCTCGTCGAGTCTGCTCGCGGAACGTCCGAGTTCGCCGAGAACCAGACGCCGCGGGCCCGTCGGGCCTGCCGCTGTGCGGTGTCGGAGAGCCCGCCGGAGCAGGTTTCCAAGTGGTGAACACTCCTTCGTGCCCTGGTGAATGATACGGAAACACCCGCTCAAGGGGTAGGTCAGCGGCGCTTCGTACTCATTTCGTGACACTGGAGCATGCCGTTCCCCGCTGTCCGGAGAGCGTTGGTACGGTTGGGCGATGGCCGCCGGAGCAGACAACGAGGACGTGTACGCCACGACCGACGCTGCCTGGATGACCGAAGCGAGCGACGCCGACGAGCGTGACGCCGCGGCGGGGGACGACGCCGACGACGACGACATGGGGGAACCGGATGCGCGCGACGCCTCCGTTGATGACGAGATGACCGACGACAGCACGGCCACCGACACCACGACCACCGACCCCACGACCACCGAGCCGGAGTCGGCTGCCGCACCCGGTCCGGCGGCGCGTGCCGCGGCAGCGGCCCCGACGACCACCACCGGCGCCCGACCCGCCAAGGCGCGCACCACGAAGCAGCGCACCAAGCGACCGGCGAAGGCCGACGGCGCGACCGGCACCGTGCCTCCCGGTCCGACCGCGAGCGACGCGACGTCCGCGACGAACGCGACCGGGGACGCACCGGTGACCGCCGCGCACGAGGCGGATGCACCGGAGACGGGCGCAGCGGAGGCGGGCTCCGCGACCGGCCCCGCCGCCAAGAAGCGCGCCCCCCGGGCCACTGCGCCGAAGGCCCCGCAGAAGCAGCAGCCCGTCGTGCTCGCCGCGAACGGCCTCGTCAAGCGGTACGGGCAGACGCTCGCCGTCGACGAGGTCGACCTCGAGATCCGTCAGGGCTCGATCTTCGGCGTGGTCGGCCCCAACGGCGCCGGCAAGACGACCACCCTGTCGATGATCACCGGACTGCTGCGTCCCGACGCCGGTTCCGTCACCGTCCTCGACCACGACGTCTGGGCCGACCCCACGGCCGCCAAGCGGAGCCTCGGCGTGCTGCCGGACCGCCTGCGGCTGTTCGACCGACTCACCGGCGCGCAGCTGCTCTACTACTCGGCCACCCTGCGCGGCCTCGACGGTGCCACCGCGCGCGAGCGCAGCACCGACCTGGCCGAGGCGTTCGGGCTCGGCGAGGCACTCGGCCGCCAGGTCGCCGACTACTCGGTGGGCATGGCGAAGAAGATCGCCCTCGCCGCCACCCTCATCCACTCGCCGCGGGTCCTCGTGCTCGACGAACCGTTCGAGTCGGTCGACCCCGTGAGTGCCGCGACCATCACCGACATCCTGCGCCGGTACACGCGCGGTGGCGGCACGGTCGTGCTCTCCAGCCACTCCATGGAGCTCGTCCAGCGCACGTGCGACTCCGTCGCCATCATCGTCGGCGGCAAGGTGCTCGCCTCGGGCACGATGGCCCAGGTGCGCGGCCGCAAGAGCCTCGAGGACAAGTTCGTCGAACTCGCGGGCGGCCGCGTCGTGGCAGAGAGCATGGAATGGTTGCACAGCTTCTCCGGCTGAGGGCCGACCTGCTCGCGGGCGAGGTCCGCGGCAGCGCCCGCCGGTCCGTGTTCGTCGTGCTCGGCAGTCTCGTCGGACTCCTCGCCGCCGTCTTCGTCGCGACGCAGACGGTCGCACTGCGGTCGGCGGACCCCGACACGGCCCGAGCGGTCACCGTGCCGGTCGGCACGCTCATCACGTTCGCGTTCACCGTCGTCCCGCTCGTGGTCGGCCGGAGCGACCAGCTCGACCCGCGGCGCTTCGCGGTGTTCGGCATCGGCCGACGCACGCTCGCGGTCGGCCTCGTCCTCGCCGGGCTGATCGGCATCCCCGTCATCGGGGTCGTCGTCGTGGCGGTCGCACAGTCCGTGGTCTGGGCGCGGGACGCCGGTACCGGAGTGCTCGCGGTCGTCGGCGGGCTGCTGGCGATCGCCACCTGCGCGCTCCTGGTCCGCGTGTGCTGCACCGTCGGCTCGCGGCTGATCGGTCCGCACCGGTCCCGTGACGCCGGTTGGCTCGTCGCGCTCGTCATCATCGTGCTCGCGATCCCGACGGTGTCGCTGCTGCTCCGCGTCGACTGGCTCGACCCCGAGGGCGCCGAGATGCAGCGCGTCGCGGACGTCGCCGGGTGGACGCCGTGGGGCGCCGCCTGGGCCGTGCCCGCCGAGGTCGCCAGCGGCCACGTCGGGACCGGGTTCCTCAAGCTGCTCGTCGCGATCGCCGTCGTCGCCCTGCTGACCTGGGCGTGGTGGGCGCTCGTCGGTCGCGCGCTCGACACCGTCGACGGTCGCACCCGGACCCGGCGGTACCAGGGGCTCGGCTGGTTCGACCGGCTCGGGTCGACCCCGGTCGCCGCCGTCGCCGCCCGCGCCCTGACCTACTGGGTCCGCGACCCGCGGTACCGCACCTCGTACCTGATCATCCTGTTCGTCCCGCTCGTCGTCATCCCGCTCGGGGTCGCCGGCGTGCCGTGGCACTGGACGGCGCTCGTGCCGTTGCCGCTGATGGCGCTGATCGCCGGGTTCCTGCCGCACAACGACGTCTCGTACGACAACACCGCGGTGTGGCTGCACGTCGCCTCCGGGGCTCCCGGGTGGAGCGACCGACTGGGCCGCGTCGTCCCGGTGCTCGTCGTCGGTGCGCCGGCGATCGTGGCCGGCTCGGCGCTGTCCGCCTGGTTGTTCGCCGACTGGACGGCGTTCCCGCTCCTGATCGGCGTGAGCGCCAGCGCGCTGCTGTCCGGACTCGGGCTGTCGAGCGTCGTGTCCGTCCTGCTGCCCTACCCGACCGTGCGGCCGGGGGACCACCCGTTCCAGCAGCCGCAGGCCGCCGGGGTGACGGCGACGGTCGCGCAGTCGATGATGGTGATCGGCATCGTGCTCTGCACCGTCCCGGCCGCGTGGCTCGCGGTGCTCGCCTTCGTCCGCGGCGCCGAGCCGTGGTCGATGCTGACGCTCTCCGTCGGCATCGGGGTCGGCGCGGTCGTGCTCGTCACCGGGATCGTCGCGGGTGGTCGGCTGTTCGACCGACGCGGACCGGACCTGCTGGCGGCGGCGCAGCGCAACTAGCGTTCCGGAGCACGCGCAGAGAGCGCAGCGCGCCCGCGCGCAGACCGTCGTACCCTGGACCCATGAGCATGACGGAACCAGGCGGCGGCCTCGACGTGATGGACCGGGAGCTCGAGAAGCTCCTCGAAGACGAAGCGATCGAACCCGGCGACCACGAGCGGTTCTCGCACTACGTCAAGAAGGACAAGATCCTGCAGTCGGCGATGTCCGGCAAGCCGGTCAAGGCACTGTGCGGCAAGAAGTGGATCCCGGGCCGCGACCCGGAGAAGTTCCCGGTCTGCCCGGACTGCAAGGCCATCTACGAGAAGATGAAGGCCGAGTAGACGCAGCCCGCGCATCGTGAGCAGAAATGGTCGGGTCGCCTGCGGGGACCCGACCATTTCTGCTCACCAAGCGATGCGCAGCCGCAGCCGCAGCCGCAGCCCGCTCAGATCACCAGGGTCGGGATCGCGGGGTCGCCGCGACCGATGCGCGCGGCGTCCGCGGGCAGCTCGGCCTTGGCACGCTCGTGGTGCGCCCGAGCGGCTTCGACGCCCTGCACCCCGAGGAACGCCGGGTCCACCTCGCCGCCGGTGACGACGGGCACGAGCAGGGGGCGCTCGTCGGGGCCGACCTGCCCGGCGGTCAGCACGACCTCGGCCGTGGCGACACCGTTGCGCAGGCGACGCCCGGCTTCCTTCCGCCCGCCGATCGAGGCCTTGTCAGCCGACTTCTTCGCCACGGCGACCCAGTCGTCGCCGTCGGTGGACTGGTGCGCCACGAGCTTGAAGACCATGCCGGCCGCGGGGTGTCCGGAGCCGGAGACGACCGAGGTGCCGACGCCGTACGAGTCGACCGGGGCGGCCCGGAGCGCGGCGATCGTGTACTCGTCCAGGTCGTTCGTGACGGTGATCTTCGTGCCCGTCGCGCCGAGGCGGTCGAGCTGCGCCCGGACCGCCGCGACGACGGACGGCAGGTCGCCGCTGTCGATCCGGACACCGCCGAGCTTGCCGTCGGTCAGCCGGACGGCGGTCTCGACGGCCTGCTCGATGTCGTACGTGTCGACGAGCAGGGTCGTGCCGTTGCCGAGGGCGTCGAGCTGCGAACGGAACGCCGCTTCCTCGGAGTCGTGCAGCAGGGTGAACGCGTGCGCGGCCGTGCCCATCGTCGGGATGCCCCAGGTGCGGCCGGCCTCGAGGTTGCTCGTCGCGCCGAAGCCGGCGATGTAGGCGGCTCGCGCGGCTGCGACGGCGTTCCACTCGCCGGTGCGGCGCGAACCCATCTCGGCGAGCGGGCGGCCGTCGGCGGCGGAGACCATGCGGGCGGCCGCCGAGGCGATGGCGGAGTCGGCGTTGAACACCGCCAGGGCGAGCGTCTCGAGCACGACGGCCTCGGCGAACGTGCCCTCGATCTGCAGGATGGGGGAGTTCGGGAAGTACACCTCGCCCTCGCGGTACGCCCGGACGTCGCCGGTGAAGCGGTAGTCGGCGAGGAACGACGCGGTGCCCGCGTCGATGACCCCGCGGTCGCGCAGGAACCCGATCTCGTCGTCGCCGAAGCGGAAGTCGCCGAGGGCGGTCAGGAACCGCCCGAGGCCGGCGGCCACGCCGTACCGGCGGCCGTCGGGCAGCCGCCGGGCGAACACCTCGAAGACGCAGCGCCGGTGGGCGGTCCCGTCCTTCAGGGCCGCGTCGACCATGGTGAGTTCGTACTGGTCCGTCAGGAGCGCGCTGGTCACGCTGTCGACACTAGTGGCGTGCCGGTGGGGAGGCCCGGATGGGCTCGGGCGCGCGGCCCACGGCGCGCAGGTGGCCGGTCCCGACGTCCGCAGCGTGCGTCGGTACGCTGGTCACCGTGACGGATGCACCGATCGGAGTCTTCGACAGCGGGGTCGGCGGGCTCACGGTGGCCCGCGCGATCATCGACCAGCTGCCGCGCGAGAGCATCCGGTACGTCGGCGACACCCTGCACTCGCCGTACGGCCCGAAGCCCATCGCCGACGTCCGCCGCTACGCGCTCGAGGTGATGGACGACCTGGTCGAACAGGGCGTCAAGGCCCTCGTCATCGCCTGCAACACGGCGTCGTCCGCCGTGCTCCGCGACGCCCGCGAACGGTACGAGCAGGCGTACGGCATCCCGGTGGTCGAGGTCATCCAGCCCGCCGCCCGCGCCGCCGTGAAGCAGACCAGGACCGGGCGCATCGGCGTCATCGGCACGGTCGGCACCATCGCGTCGCGCGCCTACGAGGACGCCTTCGCGGTGGCCTCGGACGTCACCCTGACCCTGGCGGCGTGCCCGCGGTTCGTCGAGTTCGTCGAGGCGGGGGACACCTCGTCACCGGAACTGCGCGAGGTCGCCGCCGGGTACCTCGACCCGATCCGCACCGCCGACGTCGACACGCTCGTGCTCGGCTGCACCCACTACCCGCTGATGTCCGCCGCCATCCAGTACGTGATGGGCCCGGACGTCACCCTGGTGTCGAGTGCCGAGGAGACCGCGAGCGACGTCTACCGCCGGCTCGTCGAGCACGGCCTCGAACGCACCACCACGACCGCTCCGACGTACTCGTTCGAGTCGACCGGCGACGACGAGGACGGGTTCCTGCGGCTCGCCCGCCGGTTCCTCGGCCCCGAGATCGTCCGCGTCGGCCACCTCGAGACCGGCGCCATCACGCTGCCCCGTGGGCGGGCCTGAGCGGCGACCAGCCGCTCGCCGCCGCCCGCTCCGTCGAACCGCACCGCGCCTCCCGGCCGGACCGAAAGGACACCATGACCACCCGCATCGACGGCCGCCAGGCCGAGGAACACCGCCCCGTCACCATCGAGCGGGGCTGGAGCACGCAGGCCGAGGGCAGCGCGCTCATCTCGTTCGGCAACACCAAGGTGCTCTGCACCGCCTCGTTCACGAACGGCGTGCCCCGCTGGCTCGCCGGCAAGGGCACCGGCTGGGTCACCGCCGAGTACTCGATGCTGCCGCGCTCGACGAACGAGCGCATGCAGCGCGAGTCGATCAAGGGCAAGGTCGGCGGACGCACCCACGAGATCTCCCGGCTGATCGGGCGTTCACTCCGCGCCGTGGTCGACACGAAGGCCCTCGGTGAGAACACCCTGGTCATCGACTGCGACGTGCTGCAGGCCGACGGGGGCACCCGCACGGCGTCGATCACCGGCGCCTACGTGGCGATGGTCGACGCAATCGAGTGGGGCCGCGGCAAGGGCTTCATCGCGAAGAAGGCCACCCCGCTCACCGACAGCGTGCAGGCGATCTCGGTCGGCATCGTCACGGGCGAGCCGATGCTCGACCTGGCGTACACCGAGGACTCCGCCGCCGACACCGACATGAACATCGTCACGACCGGGTCGGGGAAGTTCATCGAGGTGCAGGGCACCGCGGAGCACGCGCCGTTCGACCGCGACGAGCTGAACGTCCTGCTCGACCTGGGCCTGGCCGGCAACCAGTCGCTCGCGGCGATCCAGCGTTCGGCCCTGGGCCTGGCGTGACGTCCCGCGAGGTGGTGCTCGCCACCCACAACCAGGGCAAGGTCGTCGAGCTGCGCGAGATCCTCGGGTCGGCGCTGGGCGAGGGCGTCGAGCTCGTCGGCTACGACGGCCCCGAACCGGTCGAGGACGGCGACACCTACGCCGCGAACGCCCTGATCAAGGCCCGTGCGGCGGTCGCCCACACCGGGCTGCCGGCGCTCGCCGACGACTCCGGCATCGCGGTCGACGCGCTCGACGGTGCCCCGGGCATCCACTCGGCGCGCTACGCGGGCACCCGGTCGGACGCCGACAACATCGCGCTGCTGCTGCAGAACCTCGAGGGCGTCGTGGAGCGCACCGCCGCCTTCGTGTGCGCTGCCGCGTTCGTGACGCCCGACGGGTTCGAGCACGTCGTCGAGGCGGTGTGGAACGGCGAGGTGCTGACCGAACCCGTCGGCGACGGCGGACACGGCTACGACCCGGTGTTCCGGCCGGACGACGCCGACCGCTCGTCGGCCGAGCTCACCCGCGAGGAGAAGAACGCGCTCTCGCACCGCAGCAAGGCGTTCCGCGGCATCGCGCCGATCGTGCGGGAGCACTTCGGGCTCTGAACCGCCGACCTGCGAACACGACAGGCCCACACCGAACGGTGTGGGCCTGTCGTGTTCGGTCCGGCTACAGCTGCGGGTCGACGGCCGGCGACTCGGCCTGGTGCTCGTGCTTCTTCGCCTTGCGGGCGTTCCGGATGTAGGTCAGCGCCATCGGCACGACGGTCACCAGGACGGCGGCGAGCAGGATGATGTCGATGTACTCGCGCACGATGTGGGCGACGAACGGGATGTGGCCGATGAAGTACCCGAGGAACGTCACGCCGACACCCCAGACGACGGCGCCGATCGCGTTGTAGAGCGAGTACTTCTTGTAGTCCATGCGGCCGACGCCGGCGGCGATCGGGGCGAAGGTGCGGACGACCGGCACGAAGCGCGCCAGGATCACCGCGAGCGGGCCGAACCGGTGGAAGAACGCGTTGGTCCGCTCGACGTTGGCCTTGGAGAACAGTCCGCTCTCCTTGCGCTCGAAGATCGGCGGACCGGCCTTCTTGCCGATGAAGTAGCCGAGCTCCCCGCCGAGGAACGCCGCGGCGCCGATCATCAGTGCCGCGACCCAGATCGGGATGCCGCCGATCTCACCGCCGCGGTCGAACGCGAAGAGGCCGGTGATGACGAGCAGGCTGTCGCCCGGGAAGATGAAGCCGATCAGCAGACCGGTCTCGGCGAAGACGATCGCACACACGACGAGCACGGCGACGGCCCCGAAGTGGTCGAGGATGTACTGCGGATCCAGCCATGGGATCAGGGCGAGTGCGACGGAGTGCATGTCTCTTCCGGTCGTGCAGATGCGGTGACGGGAGGGTCACCCGCACGACGAGGGTACCGTTCGCCGATGTCGCGGACGTCCCTCGGCGGTATGAGATGCGCGAGCACGCAACGGTCCGTGCGGAAGGAGGGACTCGAACCCTCACGCCTGGGGCACAGGAACCTAAATCCTGCGTGTCTACCGATTCCACCACTCCCGCGAGCAGCGGCAGTCTACCGAGCGGTCCCTGCTCGGCGGACGTCGGTGCGTTCGCACGGTGCGCCGGTCGTCACCGGGGGCGGGGTTCCCCGCTCCGTGCGCCGCAGTCGGCGCGCACGAAGCGACCAGCGGCATTGTGGGTGACCGTGTCGACACGGTGCGACGTTCGTGGCGGGGGTGCGTGGGGCCTCCCGGGCGGTGGTGCGCACGTGCGCACGGTGCGCCGGTCGTCACCCGGTGCGGAGTTGCCCGCTCCGTGCGCCGCAGTGGGCGCGCACGAAGCGGGGAACCTCGCACGGAGTCGCGGAACGCGCACGGTGCGCCGGCCGCGCCCCGTGCGCAGCGCGCGTCAGCGCAGCTGCCGCGGCAGGTACCGGGGGACGTAGCGCAGCAGCACGCCGGCGCCGATCAGGCCGAGCACGCCCATCACGCCGCTGGCCACCGCGATCGTCGCGACGGCCGTCACCCCCGAGATCACGAGCGGTGCCGCGGCCGACCCGAAGTCGCCGGTGAACCGCCAGGCTCCGAGGAAGGGCGCCGGGTCGTCGCGTGGGGCGAGGTCCGCGCCGAGCGTCATCAGGATGCCGGAGCCCACGCCGTTCGCGAGGGACATGCCCATCGCGATGCCGACGAACCAGCCGACGCGGGCGTCGAGGTGCCCGCTCCAGGCGAGCAGGAAGTAGCTGATGCTCAGCCCGAGCATGCAGGGGAGGGCACTCGCCAAGCGGCCCCAACGGTCCATGATCTGGCCGCTCGTGTAGAACAGCGCGAAGTCGACGGCGCCGGCGATGCCGATGACCAGTGCCGCCGTCGAGTCGTCGAGCCCGACGCTCACCGCCCAGAGCGGCAGGATCACCTGGCGTCCGGCACGCATGGCGCCGATGAGCGCGGCGCCGCTGCCGAGCCGCAGCAGGACGGCGCCGTTCGCGCGGATGGTGCGGAAGAGCCCGTGCGCCTCCTTCTCGACGAAGACCGCTCCGGTGTCGGTGGACGGCTCCGTCACGCCGGTCGCGTCGGACCCCGACCGGGAGGCCCGTGGCGGCATCCGCAGACCGCGTGCGCCCGTCGCCGGGTCGCGCAGCACCAGGAGCACGGTCGCCGCCGCCAGGCAGCACACGACGTGGATCCAGAAGGCGCTGGCGGTGGTGCCGGTCAGGTGGATCACGCCGGCGGCGAGGAACGGCCCGACGAAGTACCCGAAGCGGAACACCCCGCCCAGGCTCGAGAGCGCCCGAGCGCGGATGCGGACGGGGATCGCCGTGGTCATGTAGGCGTGCCGGGCCAGTGCGAACACCGCGGTCGAGACACCGACCAGGAACACCCCGAGCGCCAGCACCCAGGCGTTCGTCGCGGTCGTGCAGACGACGAGTCCGCCGACCGACACCAGGGCTGCGCCGATCATGGCGTTCCGCTCGCCGATCCGGGCGACGACGATGCCGGACGGCACGTCGCCGATGAGCTCGCCGACCAGGATGAGCGACGCGACGAAGCCCGCGAACGCCAGGGTCGCACCGAGGGAGTCGGCGGCGATCGGGATGATCGGGATGATCGCGCCCTCGCCGATCGCGAAGAGTGCCGCCGGCAGGAACCCGGACAACAGGACGGACCGGAAGTCGAATGAGTCGTTCCCCGTCGTGGCCATCGCACGACAACGGTACGCCAGCGGTACCGCTTCGTCGGCGGGTTACCCTGGAGGCATGCGTGTTCTGGCGGCGATGAGCGGTGGGGTCGACTCGGCGGTGGCTGCTGCCCGGGCGGTCGACGCCGGGCACGACGTGGTCGGGGTGCACCTGGCGTTGAGCCGGATGCCGGGCACGCTCCGCACCGGCAGCCGCGGGTGCTGCACGATCGAGGACTCGATGGACGCCCAGCGCGCCGCTGCGGCCCTCGGCATCCCGTACTACGTGTGGGACTTCTCGGCCCGGTTCAAGGAGGACGTCGTCGACGACTTCGTCGCCGAGTACCAGGCCGGCCGCACCCCGAACCCCTGCATGCGGTGCAACGAGCGCATCAAGTTCGCCGCCCTGCTCGAGAAGGCCCTGGCCCTGGGCTTCGACGCCGTCGCGACCGGGCACTACGCCTCGATCGTCACCGGACCGGACGGCTCGCGCGAACTGCACCGGTCGGCCGCGTGGGCGAAGGACCAGTCCTACGTGCTCGGGGTCCTGACCGCCGAGCAGCTGCAGCACGCGATGTTCCCGCTCGGGGCGACCCCGTCGAAGGACGAGGTCCGGGCCGAGGCCGCCGAGCGTGGCCTGACGGTCGCGCAGAAGCCGGACTCGTACGACATCTGCTTCATCCCGGACGGCGACACCCGCGGCTGGCTGGCGGACCGCGTCGGCACCGCGCCCGGCGAGGTCGTCGAGCGTGACGGCACGGTCGTCGGCTCGCACGAGGGCGCGACCGGCTACACCGTCGGTCAGCGACGGGGCCTGGCCCTCGGTCGCCCGGCGCCGGACGGCAAGCCGCGCTTCGTGCTCGAGATCCGCCCGAAGGACAACACCGTCGTGGTCGGCCCGAAGGAAGCCCTCGCCGTCACGTCGATGTCGGGCTCGCGCTTCACCTGGGCCGGGACGGCCCCGGCCGACCCGGCGACGCCGTTCGCCTGCGACGTGCAGATCCGCGCGCACGCCGACCCGGTGCCCGCGACCGCGCGGGTGCAGGACGACGTGCTCGTGATCGACGTCGACGAGCCGCTGCACGGGGTCGCTCCCGGGCAGACGGCCGTGGTCTACGTCGGCACGCGGGTGCTCGGACAGTGCACGATCGACAGCACCGTCAGCGCCGTCCCCGTCGGCGCCTGAGAACGCCGCTCCCGGGCGGCGGGCTCGCTGCACGCCGCGTCGGTGGCAGGCGGTAGAACTGATGGCATGAGCGAGACCGACGCCACGTTCGAGACCATCGACCCCGACGGGCTCGACGCCGCCCAGGCCGGGCGCGAGGTCGACCGGCTGCGGGCACGCATCAACGAGCTGCGACAGGCCTACTACCAGGGCGAGAACGGTTCGCCGGAAGCCGACGCCGACTACGACGTGCTGGTCCGGCGGCTCGACGCGATCGAGCAGCGCTTCCCGGAGCTCCTGACCGAGGACAGCCCGACCCAGACCGTCGGCGGCCAGGCGCAGACCACGCAGTTCGCGCCGGTCGAGCACGCCGAGCGCATGCTCTCGCTCGACAACGTGTTCAGCCCTGACGAGCTCACCGAGTGGGCCGTCAAGGTGCAGCGCGACGCCGGTGCCGAGCGCGTCCGCTTCCTGACCGAGCTGAAGATCGACGGCCTTGCCATCAACCTGCGCTACGAGCACGGCCGGCTGGTGTCGGCGGCCACCCGCGGCGACGGCGTGGTCGGCGAGGACGTCACCGGCAACGTCCGGACGATGGGCACGATCCCGGACCGCCTGTCGGGCACCGGCCACCCGCCCCTGGTCGAGGTCCGCGGCGAGATCTTCTTCCCGGTCGCCGAGTTCGACGAGCTCAACGCGAACCAGCGCGAGGCGGGGGAGCGGGTCTTCGCCAACCCGCGCAACGCCGCCGCCGGGTCCCTCCGCCAGAAGGAAGAGGGCAAGTCCGAGGCGAAGCGCGCGCTCATGGTCGACCGGCTCCGGCGGTTGCGGATGCTCGTACACGGCATCGGCGCGTGGCCCGTGCGCGAACTCGAGCAGGAGACCGACGTCCGCTCGCAGTCCGAGGTGTACGAGCTGCTCGAGACGTGGGGGCTGCCGACGAGCAGCCACTACCGGGTCTTCGACACCATCGACGAGGTGAACGCCTTCGTCCGCTCGACGGGTGACCGCCGCGCCTCGGTCGAGCACCAGATCGACGGCGTCGTGATCAAGGTCGACGACCTCGCCCTGCACGAGGAACTCGGCTCGACGTCACGGGCACCCCGGTGGGCGATCGCGTACAAGTACCCGCCGGAAGAGGTCCACACGACGCTCACCGACATCGTGGTGAGTGTCGGCCGCACCGGTCGTGCGACGCCGTTCGCCGTGATGGCCCCGGCCGAGGTGGCCGGCTCGGTCGTGCGCCAGGCCACCCTGCACAACCAGCAGGTCGTCAAGGCGAAGGGCGTCCTGATCGGCGACACCGTCGTGCTGCGGAAGGCCGGCGACGTCATCCCCGAGGTCCTCGGGCCGGTCGTCGACCTGCGCGACGGCACGGAGCGCGAGTTCGTGATGCCGACGCACTGCCCGGAGTGCGGGACCGAGCTCGCCCCCGCGAAGGAAGGCGACATCGACCTCCGCTGCCCGAACGCGAAGAGCTGCCCGGCGCAGGTCCGCGGTCGTGTGGAGCACATCGCCTCGCGCGGCTCGCTCGACATCGAGGGCCTCGGCGAGGTCGCAGCCGCAGCGCTCACGCAGCCGCTGCACCCGGAGACCCCGCCGCTCGTGACCGAGGCCGGGCTGTTCGACCTGACGATGCAGGACATCGTCCCGATCGAGGTGATCGTGCGCGACGCCGAGACCGGCATGGAGAAGGTCGACGACGCCGGCGCACCGAAGCGCGTGACCCCGTTCAGCCGGGCGCGCAAGAAGACCGACCCGCCGTTCGACGCCGACGCCCGCGGTGCCGACTACACCGGCGAGCCGAGCCGCTACCCGTCCAAGAACGCGTTCGAGATGCTCGCGAACATCGACGCGGCCAAGACGAAACCGCTCTGGCGCATCATGGTCGGGCTGAGCATCCGCCACGTCGGACCGGTCGCGGCGCGGGCGCTCGCGAACCACTTCGGTTCCCTCGACCGGATCCGCGCCGCCTCGCGCGAGGAGCTCGCCGCGGTCGACGGTGTCGGCGGGATCATCGCCGACGCCCTGCTCGCGTGGTTCGAGGTCGACTGGCACCGCGAGATCATCGACCGCTGGACGGCGGCGGGAGTGCAGTTCACCACGCCGGACCACCCCGGCCCCGGCGGTGCTGCGGTCGAGGGCGGTGTCCTGAGCGGTGTCACGGTCGTGGCCACCGGATCGCTCGAGGGGTACACACGAGAAGGTGCGCTGGAGGCGATCATCACCGCCGGGGGCAAGGCGGCGTCGAGCGTGAGCAAGAAGACCGACTTCGTGGCCGCGGGCCCCGGGGCCGGTTCGAAGCTCACGAAGGCCGAGCAGCTGGGCCTCCGGATCATCGACGCCGAGCAGTTCCACCTGCTCGTGACCCAGGGCCCGAGCGCGCTCCCCGAACCCGAGGAGACCACGGCCGAGGGCTGAGCCCGACCGCGAGCACGCCGTCGACGTGTCCGCACGCCGCGGCGCGCCGTCCGACGCACCCAGTTCGGGGGACAAGTTGCAACGCGCATGACCGATCCTCGGGCTTTCTCCTTACACTCGACAGAGCATCACCCGTCGTCTGCAGGGGGACGGCGGGACGGCCTTCCAGGGGGAGACCCGATTGCTGCTCATCGCCGCGGCTCTGCTCACCGCCTCGATGCACTCGCTCGGAGTGATCGAGGCCCCCGTCGCGCCTCCGTCCGACGCCACGGCCACCGTGACGGTCGCGCTGGTCTCCGAACGAGACTCGGTGCCCCAGCCGGTCATGACCGGGGGACAGATCGACGTCGACGCGGTCGCGACCGCGCATGGACGCGCCTTCCTCGACGACCTCCGCACCCTCGGCGCCGGTGACCTGCGCCGTGCCGCGGACGACCGACGCGTGGTGGCGACCGCACAGGACGACCCGCCCGCCGCGGCCGTCGTCGCGCAGTGGTGGGCGGGGCTCGACGCCGGCGAACAGGACACGCTCCTGGCGCACGCGCCGTCGATCGTCGGCAACCTCGAGGGCGTGCCCTACGCCGTGCGCGACCGGGCGAACCGGTCGACCCTGGCCAGCGGCCTCGCCGACCACGACACGAGTGCCGCCCACGCCGCGATGCTCGGACAGGTACGGGACTCGCTGCGGCGCGAGCCCGGTGACCCGCAGCGGTTCCTCGTCACGCTCGACACCCGGGCAGCGGGACGAGCGGCGATCAGCATCGGCGACCTCGACACGGCGGCGGACGTCACCGTCATCGTGCCCGGGATGTTCTTCACCGTGACGGGGCAGATGGCCGACTTCACGAACACCGCCAACGACCTGGCGAGCGAGCAGGCGACCCTCGCACCGCTGGCGGCCGGTGGCTCCGGTGACGGGTCCGGCGTCGCCGTCGTGGCGTGGATGGGCTACCGCACGCCCGACCTGTCGAACATCATGTCGCTCAGCCTCGCCGACACCGGAGCACAGCGACTCGAGCGCACCGTCGACGGTCTGCGGCAGATCCGCGACGGCGACCAGCCCCGGCTGAACATCGTGGCGCACTCCTACGGGTCGACCATGGCGCTCATGGCGCTCGCCTCCGGACGGATGAGCGCCGACACCCTCACCGTCCTCGGGTCGCCGGGCAGCGACGTCCGGTCGTCGGCGGAGCTGGCCGTCGCCTCGGACGAGGTGTTCGTCGGCGTCGCGCACAGCGACCCGATCGCGGGGTCCGGGTACTACGGCACGGATCCCGGCGGTGCGTCCTTCGGCGCCACCGTGATGGACCTGGCCGGCGGGGCCGACGCGCTGGCCGCCGGCGACCTGTTCCGCCGTCCGGTCGGGCACAACGACTACCTCAAGCCCGGGACCGCGTCGCTGCACGACGTCGCCCTGATCGGCGTCGGCCGCGGCGACCTCGTCCGCGAGCAGGTCCGACGTGGCAGCACCGGTGGCGACGGCGTCGTCGGGGCGTCGATCGACATGTACCTGGTCCGTCCACAGGACCTGCAGCCGCGCGACTGACGCGGTGCGGCCCTGGGCGTGACCGGATCGTGACCGGTGGCCGACGTGCCGGGCGTGCGCCGGGCCTCCCGGCCGGATCCGCGACCGCGCGCGGATCGCGACCCGCGTCGGGTGGTGCCTGAGCGGCAACCTGAGCGACGGCGCAGCCTCAGTCGGTTCCACGGCAGAACCAGTACAGCCCGCCTCCCTACGGTTCGGGGCATGCGTGTGGTGCGATGGCCTGGTGCTCTCCTGATGTTCGTGGTGATGTCCGTGCTCGCCGGCATGCTCGTCGCCGTCGCGGTGACACCGGCGGTCGCCGTCGCGGGTGAGAGCACCTCCGGAGCGGTCGCGTTCTTCGAGGACCTGCCGAGCTACCTCGACGTGCAGACGCCGCAGCAGGTCTCGTCGGTGTACGCGACGAAGGGCGGCAAGCAGGTCAAGATCGCGTCGTTCTACGCCGAGAACCGGACGAACGTCACGGCCGACCAGATGGCGGACACGCTCAAGCAGGCCGCGATCGACACCGAGGACCCCCGGTACTACGACGAGGGCGGCATCGACGTCCTCGGCACGCTGCGCGGCGTCGCCGCGACCGTCGTCGGCGGCGACGTCCAGGGCGGGTCGAGCATCACCCAGCAGTACGTCAAGAACGTCCTCGTGCAGCAGTGCGAGGAACTCACCGGCAAGGACCAGGCCGCCACGGCGAAGAAGGTGGAGGCCTGCTACCAGGACGCGGCCGGCGTCACGCCGCAGCGGAAGCTGCAGGAGATGCGGTACGCGATCGCCGTCAACAAGAAGTACTCGAAGGACGACATCCTGACCGGGTACTTGAACATCGTCGGGCTGGGCGGCCGGGTCTACGGCGCCGAGGCCGGTGCCGAGTACTACTTCGGGGTGCACGCGAAGGACCTGTCGCTCGTGCAGTCGGCGACGCTCGTGGCGATCCTCAACAACCCGTCGAACCTGCGCATCGACGTACCGAGCGACAAGGACAACGGCTCGGCCAACGGGTACGCGCTGACGAAGGAGCGCCGGGACTACGTGCTCCGCCGGATGCAGGCGCACGGGTCGATCACGAAGGCGGCGATGACGAAGGCGATCGCGACGCCGGTCACGCCGAGGATCACCGAGACCGCGAACGGCTGCTCGACGGCGGCGACGAACGCTGACGCCGGCTACTTCTGCGACTACGTCCGCGACCAGGTGCTGCAGGACCCGGCGTTCGGCAAGACCGCCGCGGCACGCATCGCGACCCTCGACACCAAGGGCCTGCAGATCCACACCTCGCTCGACCTCGACCTGCAGAGCCAGGCGCAGACCGCGCTGTCGACCTACGTGCCGTCCACGATGGCCGGCGTCGACGTCGGCGGCTCGAACGTCACCGTCGAGCCCGGCACCGGACGCATCATGTCGATGGTGCAGAACACGTCGTACACGCAGGGGGACAACGCCGCAGCGGGGTCGACCGCGGTGAACTACAGCGCGGACTCCGGGTACGGCAACTCCGGCGGGTTCCAGACGGGGTCCACCTACAAGGTGTTCACCCTGGCCGAGTGGCTCGCGACCGGCCACACCCTGTCCGAATCGGTGTCGACCACCGAGCACACCTTCCAGAACTCGGAGTTCACCAACTCCTGCCAGAACGTCAGTGGCGGGACGTGGCCCGTCGCGAACGCCGAGTCCGTGCCGGCGTCGATGACCGTGCAGGCCGCCACCGTCGAGTCGATCAACACCGCCTTCGGCGCGATGGGCAAGCAGCTCGACCTCTGCAGGATCGCGCAGCTCGCCCAGTCGATGGGGATCCACCGCGCCGACGGCGGCGCCCTCGGGCAGACCCCCTCGTCGATCCTCGGCGTCAACGAGCTGTCGCCGATCGACCTCGCCGAGGCGTACGCGGGCTTCGCGAACGGCGGTGTCGTCTGCACGCCGACCGCCATCGACTCGGTCACCGAGTCGGACGGCACCAAGATCACCCCGACGCCGTCGTCCTGCACGCAGGGCGTCTCGGCGGACGTAGCCGGCACCGTTGACTACGCGCTGCAGGGTGTGCTGTCGGGCTCGGGCACCGCCGCCAGCGCGAACCCGGGCGACAGCGTGCCGAAGTTCGCGAAGACCGGCACGACCGACGGCGACGTGCAGAACTGGCTCGTGGCGTCGTCGACGAAGTACACGAACGCCACCTGGATCGGCAACGTGCAGGGGAACGTGAGCCTGGCGAACTGGCCCTTCCTGCAGGGGACCACCGGGTACAGCGCGAAGTTCGGCGTCGGGAAGTCGATGATGGCGTACCTGGACCAGACGGTCGGTGGGGACGCGCTGCCCGCTCCGAGCCAGGCGATGATCGGGCAGGCCAGCCACTCGTCGCAGTCGCAGTCCTCGCAGTCGTCCTCGGGATCCTCGTCTGGACAGGGGGACTCACAGGGTGACCAGACGACGCCGACCACGCCGACGCAGCCGACTGCTCCTTCCACTCCGGCAGCACCGGCGGCTCCCGCCGCCACGGCGGCTCCGGCAGCGGGCGACCAGAACGGGCAGTGACTGCTCGGGCCAATAGACTGTCGGACATCCCACGAACCGATCGACGGAGCACCATGCCTGACATCACGAGCGAGCAGGTCGCGCACCTGGCGAACCTCGCGCGTATCGCACTCACGCCCGACGAGATCGAGAAGCTGACCGGGGAGCTGTCGCACATCGTCGAGAGCGTCGCCAAGGTCGCCGAGGTCGCGACCGACGACGTCCCGCTGACGAGCCACCCCGTGCCGCTCGGCAACGTCACCCGACCCGACGTCGTCGGCCAGACGCTGACACAGGAGCAGGCGCTCTCCGGGGCGCCCGACTCCGACGGCGAACGGTTCCGAGTGACCGCGATCCTGGGAGAAGAACAGTGAGCGACATCACGCGCATGAGCGCCGCAGCGCTCGCCGACGCCCTCGTGGCACGCGACGTCTCGAGCGTCGAGGCCACGCAGGCCCACCTCGACCGCATCGCCGCCGTCGACGGCGACGTGCACGCCTTCCTGCACGTCAACCAGAACGCCATCGCGGTCGCGAAGTCGATCGACTCGCGCCGTTCGGCCGGCGACGACCTCGGGCCCCTCGCCGGTGTCCCGATCGCGATCAAGGACGTCCTGTGCACGCAGGACATGCCGACGACCTCGGGCTCGAAGATCCTCGAGGGCTGGGTGCCGCCGTACGACGCCACCCCGGTCGCCAAGCTCCGTGCCGCCGGCCTCGTGCCGCTCGGCAAGACCAACATGGACGAGTTCGCGATGGGCTCGACCACCGAGTTCTCGGCGTACGGTCCGACCCACAACCCGTGGGACCTCGACCGCATTCCCGGCGGCTCCGGCGGTGGCTCGGCCGCTGCCGTCGCCGCGCACGAGGCACCCATCGCGCTCGGTTCCGACACCGGCGGCTCGATCCGCCAGCCGGGAGCCGTCACCGGCACCGTCGGCGTGAAGCCGACCTACGGCGGGGTGAGCCGCTACGGCGCGATCGCCCTGGCGTCCAGCCTCGACCAGATCGGCCCGGTCGCGCGCACCGTCCTCGACGCCGCGCTCCTGCACGACGTCATCGGCGGGCACGACCCGCGCGACTCCACCTCGATCCCCGACGCGTGGCCGTCGATGGCCGCCGCCGCTCGCGAAGGGCTGCAGGCGGACACGCTGCGCGGCCTGCGCGTCGGTGTGGTCAAGGAGCTCGCCGGTGGCGACGGCTTCCAGGCCGGGGTCACCCAGCGCTTCCAGGAGACCGTCGCCCTGCTCGAGTCGGCCGGTGCGGTCGTCGTCGAGATCGACGCCCCGTCCTTCGCCTACGCGATCAGCGCCTACTACCTGATCCTGCCGGCCGAGGCCTCGTCGAACCTGGCGAAGTTCGACTCGGTGCGCTTCGGCCTCCGGGTCACGCCCGAGAACGGTGCCACCGTCGAGGACGTCATGGCCGCCACGCGCGAAGCCGGGTTCGGGCCCGAGGTGAAGCGTCGCATCATCCTCGGCACCTACGCCCTGAGTGCCGGGTACTACGACGCGTACTACGGCTCGGCGCAGAAGGTCCGCACGCTCGTGCAGCGGGACTTCCAGGCCGCCTTCGAACAGGTCGACCTGCTCATCAGCCCGTCGGCCCCGACGACCGCGTTCCCGATCGGTGAGCGCATCGACGACCCGCTCGCGATGTACCTCAACGACCTCACCACGATCCCGGCGAACCTGGCGGGCGTGCCCGGCATGAGCATCCCGAACGGCCTGGCGCCCGAGGACGGCCTGCCCGTCGGCGTGCAGCTCATGGCCCCGCAGCGCGAGGACGCCCGCCTGTACCGCTACGGTGCGGCGCTCGAGCGTCTGCTCGAGCAGCAGTGGGGTGCCCCGCTCATCGACCGGATCCCGGACCTCGACCAGAGTCAGCAGTCGGCTGCGCAGGAAGGTGTGATCTGATGGCGCAGAAGGACGCGCTCATGGACTTCGACGAGGCACTGGAGCGCTACGAGCCGGTGCTCGGCTTCGAGGTGCACGTCGAGCTCGCGACGAAGACCAAGATGTTCTCGGACGCACCGAACTTCTTCGGTGGCGAGCCGAACACGAACGTGACGCCGGTCGACCTCGGGCTGCCCGGGTCGCTGCCGGTCGTGAACGCGCAGGCCGTGCGGTACTCGATCCAGCTCGGGCTCGCGCTCGGCTGCTCGATCGCCGAGTCGTCGCGGTTCGCCCGGAAGAACTACTTCTACCCGGACAACCCCAAGAACTACCAGGTCTCGCAGTTCGACGAGCCCATCGCGTTCGAGGGCGAAGTCGAGGTCGAACTGGCGGACGGCACGATCTTCAACGTGCCGATCGAGCGCGCCCACATGGAAGAGGACGCCGGCAAGCTGACGCACGTCGGCGGTGCCACCGGCCGCATCCAGGGCGCCGAGTACTCGCTCGTCGACTACAACCGCGCCGGGGTGCCCCTGGTCGAGATCGTCACGAAGCCGATCTTCGGCGCCGAGCACCGCGCTCCCGAGCTCGGTGCCGCGTACGTGCAGGTCATCCGCGACCTCGTCCGGGCACTCGGGGTCTCCGAGGCCCGCATGGAACGCGGCAACCTGCGCTGCGACGCCAACATCTCGCTGCGCCCCCGCGGCCAGGAGAAGCTCGGCACCCGCACCGAGACGAAGAACGTCAACTCGTTCCGTGCCGTCGAGCGTGCGATCCGCTACGAGATCCAGCGCCAGGCCGCGATCCTGGCCGACGGCGGCACCATCACGCAGGAGACCCGCCACTGGCACGAGGACACCGGCCGCACGTCGGCCGGCCGTCCGAAGTCGGACGCCGACGACTACCGCTACTTCCCCGAGCCCGACCTGCTGCCGGTCGTGCCGGACCCCGCGGTCGTCGAGGAACTCCGCGCGTCCCTGCCCGAGGCGCCGGTGGCTCGCCGCCGTCGTCTCAAGGGCGAGTGGGTCTTCGCCGACCTGGAGTTCCAGGACGTCGTGAACGGCGGGCTGCTCGACCAGGTCGAGGGCACCGTCGCCGCCGGAGCTGCGCCGCAGGCCGCCCGCAAGTGGTGGACCGGTGAGATCAGCCGCGTCGCGAACGCGCAGGACGCCGAGCCCGGCGACCTCGTGTCGCCGCAGCACGTCGCCGAGGTCATCGCGCTCGTCGAGTCCGGTGACCTGACCGACCGCCTGGCCCGCCAGGTACTCGAGGGCGTCATCGCCGGCGAGGGTTCGCCGGCCCAGGTCGTCGAGGCCCGCGGGCTCAAGGTCGTGTCCGACGACTCGGCGCTCACCGCCGCGGTCGACGAGGCGCTCGCCGCGCAGCCCGACGTGCTCGCCAAGATCCAGGACGGCAAGGTCCAGGCCGCCGGCGCCATCATCGGCGCCGTCATGAAGGCCATGAAGGGCCAGGCGGACGCCGCCCGCGTGCGCGAGCTGGTGCTGGAGCGCGCGCAGCAGTCGTAGACGGGATCCGTTGACGGACGGGAGGCGCGGTGCCGGCTGGCACCGCGCCTCCCGTCGATCCTGGGGACGCGTCAGCGACCCGGTGACAGGATGAGTCGTGTCCGCAACGATCCGCGCCATCGGAACCGCCGTCCCGGAGACGACGCTCGAGCAGGCTGCGGTGCGGGATCTCTTCGCCGCGCAGCCCGAGCTCGGTCGTCTCGGTCGGCGGCTCGTCCCCGCAGCCTTCGACGCCTCGGCGGTCGACCACCGGCACACCGTGCTGGACGAGCTCGACCGCGAACGACCTGCGGGCGCCTTCCGTGACGCGGACGGCGCCCTCCACTCGCCGTCGACCGGCACCCGCAACGACCGGTACCGCGAGCTCGCACCGGCGCTGTTCGTCGACGCCGCTCGTGACGCCCTCGACCGTGCGGACGTGAACGCGGCCTCGGTCACGCACGTCGTCACGGTGTCGTGCACGGGCTTCACGCAACCCGGTCCGGACCTGGACATCGTGACCGCGCTCGGGCTGCCGCGCGCCGTCTTCCGCCACCACATCGGGTTCATGGGCTGCTGTGCGGCGTTCCCGGCCCTGCGGATCGCCGCCGCGTTCGCCGAGGCGGACCCGGGCGCCGTCGTGCTGGTCGTCTGCGCCGAACTCTGCACCCTGCACGTCCGCGCGAGCGACGACCCCGACCAGATCGTCGCCAACAGCGTCTTCGGCGACGGCGCCGCGGCCGCCGTCGTCACCGCCGACGGTCCCGGCCTGCGCCTCGACGCGTTCGCCACCGCCGTCGTGCCCGAGAGCGCCGGCGAGATGGCGTGGAACATCGGCGACGAGGGCTTCGAGATGGTCCTGAGCACCGCCGTGCCCAAGCTCGTCGGCACGAGCGTCGCCGAAGCCGTCGCGTCGCTGCTCGACGGTCCCGCCGCCGACGTGCCGGTGTGGGCCGTGCACCCTGGCGGCCGCGCGATCCTCGACCGGACCCAGCAGGCGCTCGACCTGCCGGACGCGGCGATCGCTGCGAGCCGCACGGTCCTGCGCGACCACGGGAACATGTCGAGTGCGACCGTGCTGTTCGTGCTCCGCGAAGCCGTCGACGCCGGCGTCCCGGACGGGGCACCCGTGGTGGCGCTCGCCTTCGGCCCCGGACTCACCGTCGAGAGCGCGCGACTGACCATGGTGCACACGTGAGCCGTCCCGACGGCGGCTCCACGGGCCTCCCGGTCCTCGACCTGCGCACCCGTGCGCTCGACCTGACCGAGCTCATGGACGACCCGGACTGCGATCCGCGCGCGCTGGCGCGCACCTTCCGGCGGTTCGCGCTCGTCAACGCCCTGGTGAGCGGGTGGCGATCGGCGTGGCGGACGCACGTCGTGCCGGCCCTGCCGGTCACCGGCCGCGGACGGGTGCTCGACCTCGGGTGCGGTGGCGGCGACCTGGCCCGGGCCGTCGTGCGGTGGGCGGCGAGCGACGGGTTCGACGTCGAGGTCGTCGGGGTCGACCCGGACCCGCGGGCGATCGAGGCCGCGAACCGACGGGCACCGCGGGGCGTCAGCTTCCGGCAGCAGTCGAGCGGTGACCTGGTGGCGGCGGGGGAGCGGTTCGACGTCGTCGTGTCGAACCACGTGCTGCACCACCTGGGAGACGACGAGCGGACGGGCTTCCTCGCCGACTCCGCTGCGTTGGCGTCGGGCCGCTGCGTGCACTCGGACATCCGTCGGTCGCGGGAGGCCTACCGCGCCTACGCGCTGGCGTCGCCGTTGGTGTCCGCTGGGACCTTCGTCCGGGTCGACGGTCTGCGGTCGATCCGCCGGTCCTTCACCCTGGCGGAGCTGCGGGACACGTTGCCGAGCGGGTGGCGGGCGGAACGGGCATCGCCGCACCGGGTGCTGGCGGTCCGCGACGCCTGACGCTCAGGGCGGCTCCGCCAGCCGGGCGATCGCGTCCGCTAGCGTCGACGGCATGGCTGCGTCCGCACTGCACCGCGTCGCGGTCCTCGTGCTCGACGGCGCGAAACCGCTCGACGTCGGGATCCCCGCGCAGGTGTTCTCGAACCGGCCGAGCATGCCCTACGAGGTGCGGGTGTGCGGGCCCCGGGCCGGTCGGATCACCGGCGGCGACGGCTTGGCCTACGCGGTTGACGACGGGCTGGAGGCACTGGACTGGGCCGAGACCGTCTTCGTGCCCGGCTACCGCCGACCGTCGGACTCGGCGCCGCCGGCCGACGTCGTCGCGGCACTGGCGCGGGCGCACGACCGCGGCGTCCGCATCGCGGCGATCTCCACCGGGGCGTTCGCGCTCGCGGCCGCCGGGCTGCTCGACGGACGCCGGGCGACGACGCACTGGCACTACACGCGGGTGCTCCGTGAGCGGTACCCCGAGGTGGACGTCGACGAGGACGTGCTGTTCGTCGACGCGGGCTCGGTGCTGACCAGCGCGGGAGCCGCGAGCGGGATCGACCTGTGCCTGCACATCGTTCGGCAGGACCACGGCGTGGCGCTGTCGAACCACGTCGCCCGACGGCTCGTCAGCGCCCCGTACCGCAGCGGCGGCCAGGCCCAGTACGTGCCGCGCAGCGTGCCCGAGCCGCTCGGGGACGTGTTCGCGGACACCCGGGAATGGGCGCTCCGGCACCTCGCCGAGCCGCTGACGCTCGAGGCGCTCGCACGGAACGCCACGGTGTCGGCACGGACGTTCTCGCGCCGGTTCGTGGAGGACACCGGGTACACGCCGATGCAGTGGGTGCTGCGGGCGCGCGTGGACCTCGCCCGGGAACTCCTGGAGCAGTCGGACCTCGGCATCGACCAGGTGGCCGAACGGGCGGGCCTCGGCTCCGACGCGAACCTGCGGACGCACTTCCGGCGGATCCTCGGGACGTCGCCCACCGAGTACCGACGGACGTTCCAGGACTGACCGCGCCGTCGGCCGTGGTGGCGACATCCTTTCGAACGCTGGCTTCCCTGCCACTGGAGCCGTGCCTCCCGGCCCGTGAGCATGGAGCACGGAACGAAAGGAACTCCACATGACCCGCATCGCCATCAACGGCTTCGGCCGTATCGGCCGCAACACGCTCCGCGCCCTGCTCGCACGGGGCGGCGACGACCTCGAGGTCGTCGCCGTCAACGACCTGACCGCCCCCGACACGCTCGCGCACCTGTTCCGGTACGACTCCGCACTCGGCCCGTTCGACGGGACCGTCGAGGTCGACGGGGACACGCTCGTCATCGACGGCCGCCGTGTCCGTGTCCTGGCCTCGCGTGAGCCGTCGGAGATCCCTTGGGGCGACCTCGGCGTCGAGGTCGTGCTCGAGTCGACCGGCCGGTTCACCGCGCGCGACGCAGCGGCGGGACACCTGACCGCAGGAGCCCGTCGCGTCCTCATCAGTGCACCCGCAACGGGCGCGGACGCCACCATCGCGTACGGCGTGAACACGGACACGTTCGACCCGGCCGCGCACACGGTGATCTCGAACGCGTCGTGCACGACCAACGCGCTCGCACCCCTGGCGTCGGTGCTCGACGACCTGGCAGGGATCGAGCACGGGTTCATGACCACCGTGCACGCGTACACGCAGGAGCAGAACCTGCAGGACGGGCCGCACCGGGACCTGCGTCGAGCACGCGCCGCCGGGGTGAACATCGTGCCGACGACGACCGGGGCCGCCAAGGCCATCGGGCTGGTGCTGCCGCGGCTAGAGGGCAAGTTGTCCGGTGACGCCATCCGCGTGCCGGTACCCGTCGGGTCGATCGTCGAACTGAACACCGTCGTCTCGCGGGACGTGACCGTGGACGAGGTCAACGAGGCCTACCGGGCGGCAGCCGCCGGGCCGCTCGCCGGGGTCCTGGCGTTCACCGCGGACCCGCTCGTGTCGACGGACATCACGGGGCGGCCGGAGTCGAGCGTTTTCGACTCGCTGCTCACCCGCGTCGACGAGGGCCGGCACGTGAAGGTCGTCGCCTGGTACGACAACGAGTGGGGCTTCTCGAACCGCGTCGTCGACACGCTCGGGATGCTGGCGCGCGCGTAGGGCGGTGCCGCGCGCGGGCGCGCGCGCGGGCGCGCGCGGTCTGTGCCGCGAGAGCGACAGTCTGCCGCGAATGTTCGGCGGCAGACTGTCGCTTTCGCGAGGGGATCGCGCAGCGCCCCGGCCGGTCACAGCACTCCGGCCGGTCGCAGCGCGTCAGCGGATCAGCGCGGTCGTGCTCGCGAACGCGCGGGAGCGCACGGCGACGCGGTACCGCTCGAGCGCGGCGTCGTCGGCACCGACCGACTCCAGCGCCGCCAAGCCCGCACCGAGCACCGGGGGGTCGGTGACCCAGGTCGGCACCGCTCCGGGGACCCGGGCAGCGAGCCCGTCGACGACACCGTCCACGAGCAACGGGTGGCGAGCAGCGAGCACCCCACCGCCGAGCACGACGGGTACCGGCTCGGCCGCCGAACCGCCGAGGCCCAACCGCTCGAGTGCGACCGCGGCGAGCAGGACGATCTCCTCCGCCTGACGCTCCACGACGCTCCGGGCCACGACGTCGCCGGCTCCGGCCACCTCGAACAGCACCGGGCAGAGCCGGTTGAACACGCGTTGGTCGAGGCGTCCGAAGTGGACGGCCTCGGTGACCTCGCGGACGCTGCGGAGGCCGACCGCCGCCGGCACCGCATCGACCAGCGCCGTCGCCGGACCGCGGCCGTCGTCGGCCCGGGCCGCGTGCCAGAGCGCCCGGTTGCCGAGCCACGCACCACCGCCCCAGTCACCGGAGACGTCGCCGATGGCCGGGAACCGTGCGGTCGTGCCGTCGGCCCGCACCGCGAGGGCGTTGATCCCGGTGCCGCACACCACGGCCGCCGCGTCGGGGGACAGGGTGCCGGCCCGCAGCAGTGCGAACAGGTCGTTGTCCAGGACGTGCGGCTCGCCGCCGTCCTCGGCCCAGTGCGCGAGGGCCGCGGTCGCCGCGACGAGCTCGTCGTGCAGGTCGAGCCCGGCCAGGTACACGTGCGTCGTGCGGATGCGCCGGTCGCCCAGCTCACCCACCACCCGTGCACGGACGTCGTCGAGTATCGGCCCGGCGAGGTCCCACCCGCGGGTCTGCGGGTTCGAGCCCGGACCGCGCGCGTGCCCGACGATCGTCCCGTCGAGCGCGATCGCGACGACGTCCGTCTTGCTCCCGCCACCGTCGACGGCGAGCACGACGTCGGTCGCGTCCGGTGGGACCGGAGCGGGCGGACGGGAGGCTCGCGCCGGGCCCGCCTCGCCGGTCCGGCTCAGCCCGCCCACGTCACCTGCTCCGATCGCGCCCACGGGATGTGTTCCGCGTTCGCGGCCAGGAGCAGGTCGGTGAGCTTCTCCGCCTTGTCGACCTGCCCCACGAGCGGGTGCGCCCACATCGCGCGGAGCACCCGGTCGCGGCCGCCGTGCACCGCGGCGTCGAGCGCGAGGCGCTCGTACCCGGCGACGTGCGACACGAGACCGACCATGTCCGGGGCGAGTGGGGAGACCGGAAGCGGCGTGATGGCCTGGCGGGTGACGCGGGACGGCACCTCGATGACGTGGTCGTCCGGCAGGAACGGGAACGTGCCGTCGTTGCGCACGTTGAGCACCTGCACGTCGCCGCGGTCGCCGAGGATCGAGGACAGCACGTCGATCGCCGCCTCGGAGTAGTAGGCGCCACCGCGCTGCTCGAGTTCGGCGGGCTTTGTCACGACGGACTCGTCGGCGTACTTCGCGAGCAGGGCACGCTCGGTCTCCATGACGGCCTCGGCGCGGGTGGGTTCGTGCAGCTGCTCCTGCAGCACGATGTCGTGGCTGTAGAAGTACCGCAGGTAGTACGAGGGGATCGCGTGCTGCAGGCGCAGGAGGTCCGGGTGCATGTGCACGCTGTCCGCCGTCCGGTCGAGGGCGCCGTCCGACTCGGCGAGCAGGTCCGCCATCACGTCGCGTTCGACGCCGTCCGCGCCCGTGACGTGGACGCCGCGCTCCCACGTCAGGTGGTTCAGGCCGACGTGGTCGAGTCGCACGTGGTCGGGGGCGACGCCGAACTCCTTCGCGAAGCGTCGCTGGAACCCGATCGCGACGTTGCACAGGCCGACGGCGCGGTGCCCGGCTTCGAGCAGGGCGCGGGTGACGATGCCGACGGGGTTGGTGAAGTCGACGATCCAGGCGTCCGGCTTGGCGTGCTTGCGGACGAGTTCGGCGTACTCCAGCACCACGGGCACGGTGCGGAGCGCCTTCGCGAAGCCGCCGGGACCGGTGGTCTCCTGCCCGATGCAGCAGGCTTCGTGCGGCCACGTCTCGTCCTGTTGCCGTGCGGCCTGCCCGCCGATGCGGAGCTGGAACATGACGGCATCGGCGTCGGTGACCCCGGCGACGACGTCGTCGGTGACGTGGATCGTGCCCGGGTGCCCGGCGTGCGCGAACATCCGCCTGGCGACGCCGCCGACGAGTTCGCGGCGCACCGGGTCGGGGTCGACGAGCCAGAGCTCGTCGATGGGGAGCTGGTCGCGGAGCCGGGCGAAGCCGTCCACGAGTTCGGGGGTGTAGGTGGATCCGCCACCGACGACTGTGAGTTTCACTGGAGCTGCTATCCCTTCACGCCGGTGAGCGCGATGCCCTCGACGAATGCCTTCTGTGCGAAGAAGAAGATGATGACGACGGGGACCATGACGACGACGGTCATCGCCATCGTCATCGACCAGTCGGTGCCGTGCTGTCCGCGGAACGTGGCGAGCCCGTACGCCACCGGCCAGGCGGCCTGGTTCTCGGACGCGTACAGGAGCGGGCCGTAGTAGTCGTTCCACGAGTGGAAGAACATGAAGATCGCCGCCGACGCGATGCCCGGGCGGGCCATCGGGACGACCACGCGCCAGAGCACGCCCCACTCGCTGCAGCCGTCCATGCGGGCGGCGTCGCCGTACTCCTTCGGGATGGTCATGAAGAACTGGCGGAGCAGGAAGATGCTGAACGCGTCGCCGAGCAGGTTCGGCAGGATGAGCGGCCACAGGGTGCCGGTCAGGTGCAGGTGCGACCACATCACGTAGACCGGCACCGCGGTGACCTGCGGGGGCAGGAGCATCGCGACGATGATCACCGTGAAGATGAGGTTCGCGCCCCTGAACTTGATCTGGGCGAGCGCGTACGCCGCCGGTACCGAGCTGACGAGCATGAACGCGGTGGCGAGGACGGCGTACATCGACGAGTTGCCGAACCACTGCGTGAGCGGCAGTTCGGTGAACACCCGCGCGTAGTTCGAGAAGTCGAGCGGCCGGGGAACGATCGACGCCGTGAGTGCCTGGTTGCTCGACATCAGCGAGGTCAAGACCACGAACACGATCGGGGCGATGGTCAGCACGCCGAGGGCCACCAGGGCAGCGTGCTCGGCGATCCAGACCAGGGTGCGACCACGCGGCCTGCCGGTGCGGGGAGCTGGACCCCGTGGCGCCCGGGCGAGCGGGGACTGGGAGACGGCGGTCATCAGGACTCCTCGGGACGGAAGACGGAGATGCGGCGCATCGTGAAGACGAGCACCACCGCGGTGATCACGAACAGGACCACGGCCATGGCGGACGCGTAGCCGAACTGGAAGTTCGCGAACCCGTGCTGGTAGAGCAGCTCGGTGTACGTGAGCAGCGACGTGCCCGGGTAGCCGAGCTGGGCGGCGGTCCCGCCACCGATCGTCGCCTTGCCGGACGCGACCCCGGACGCCACCGCGGCCTCGGTGAAGTACTGCAGGGCCGCGATCACCCCCGTCACGGCGGCGAAGCCGATCACCGGGGCGATCGTCGGCAGCGTGATGTGCCGGACCTGCTGGACGCCGTTCGCGCCGTCGAGCGACGCGGCCTCGTACAGGTCGCGCGGCACGTCGAGCAGGGACGCCAGGAAGATGATCATGATGTCGCCCATCACCCAGACGCCCAGGATCACGAGCGACGGCTTCGACCACGCCGGGTCGTTGAACCAGAGTGGGCCGTCGATGCCGAAGACCCGCAGGATCTGGTTCACCGGCCCGGTGCCCGGGTTGAACAGGAACACGAACGCCACGACGCTCGCGACCGGCGGGACCAGCGCGGGCAGGTAGAAGAGCGTCCGCCAGAAGCCCGTGGCGGTGCGGGCCCGTGACAGCAGCCCGGCCACCAGCAGCCCGCACACGATGCGGACCGGCACCAGGATGACGACGAACCACAGCGTGTTGACGACCGCGGGGCCGATCTGCGGGTCCTGCGTGAACAGGAACCTGTAGTTCAGCAGCCCGACGAACTCGGGCTCCTGCAGCTGGTTGTAGCGCGTGAACGAGTAGAAGATCGACGCGACGAGTGGGTAGGCGAAGAAGATCACCAGGCCCGCCAGGGCCGGCGCGAGCATCGTCAGGGCGACGAGTCGGCGTCGGGACTCGGCGGAGCGGGGCCGACGTCGCGGAGCCGTCGGGGGCACCGGACCGGACCCCGTCGAGCCCGTGGGCCGGGCGGCGCGGGCGAGCCGCGCCTCCCGGCCGGTCGTCTTGGTGGTGACGCTCATCACGGACCAGCCAGCTGGTTGGCGTTGTCGATGTCCGAGTCGAGCTTCTCGAGCTTGGCGTCGAGGTCGCCGCCCTTCTGCTGGTACGCCTGCCAGAACTTCGTGAAGGTGCCGATGTAGGCGGCGCCGTCGGCGGTGCCGGGCGAGGTCATGGTGTCCGCGTTGCCCGCGACGTCGACGAAGGTCTTGTAGTTCTCGTCGACCTCGAGGTCGGGGGACTCCAGCGCCGAGGTGAGCGTCGGGATGTTCTTCAGTCCGTTGCCCAGCGTGACCTGTGCGTCGGTGTTCGTCGACAGGTACTTCAGGAGTGCCCACGACAGCTCCGGGTTCTTGGAGCCCTTCGCGATGCCCGCGACGTTGCCCGCGATGTACGTCGAGCCGTAGTTGCCGAGGCCGTCCATCACCGGGGTCGGCGACGTGCCGTAGTCCAGGTCCGGCTTCTGGTCCTTGATGAACGCCGTGCGGTACTCGCCGTCGATCTGCATCGCGACCTGCCCGGTCTGGAACGCGTTGTCCGCGGCGAACTCCTGCCCGAGGCCGGACGTGAAGGCCTTGAGCTTGTCGTAGCCGATCTCGTCGACGAAGCCCTTCTGCCAGGTGATGAGCTGCTTCCACGCGTCGGACGTGCCGATCACGCTGTTGCCGTCCTCGTCCAACCACGAGCCGTCGACCATCGGCGCCCAGTGCTCGGGGGAGTTCTCGTAGAAGTCGATGAGCGGGTTGAAGCCGAGCTGCTTGATCGATCCGTCGGCGTTGTACGTCGTCAGCTTCAGCGCGTCCGTCTTGAGCTCGTCCAGCGTCTTCGGCGGGGAGTCGATCCCGGCCTTCTCGAGCAGCGGCTTGTTGTACATGAGCGCACTGACGTCGGCGAGGGCAGGCAGCGTGCACCGGGTGCCCTTGTACTGCGTGTACGACTGCACGGCCTTCGGGATGTCCGACAGGTCGACCTTGTCACGCTTGATGTAGGGCGAGAGGTCACGGAAGGCACCCGAGGAGCAGAAGCTGCCCACGATGGCGGTCGAGTACGACAGGCCCACGTCGATGTTCTGGCCGGACGAGATCGCCTTCTGCAGCTTCTCGTCGTCCTGGCCGGCGTGGATGTCGACGGTGACGTCGGGGTTGGCCTTCTCGAAGCCCTCGACGGCGGTCTTCACCACGCCGGCTTCACGGCCGGTGAAGAAGTGCCACAGGGACACGGTGCCCTTGAGTTCCTTCGGGGCGCTCTTCTCGATCGAGTCGGCGCTGCTGCCGGAGCTGCAGCCGGCGACGACGAGGGCGCCGACGGCGGCGACGGCCGTGGCGGTGGCGATGCGGCGGAACGCCCGGCGGCGCGGGACGTTCGGTTCGGGGAGGGACAATGCGGTACTCGCTCTCTGGTCTCGCTCCGGCGCGCCGAGGATTCCGGGCGCGACGAAGAGCCCTGTGACAGGGCTGGGTGATGGTGCCTCGAGTGGTGCGGGTGGAACGGCTCAGGGGCGCTCGGCGGGGTCCGGCGTCGGGGCATCGTCACTGATGCGCTCGAGTCGGTCTGCGAGCGCGGTGCGGACGACGTCGATCAGGACGTGTCGCGCACCGTGCAGGACGGGGGTGTCGGGGACGCCGGGCGCGACCACGGCGGTGGACCAGCGTGAGCGGGTCCGGAGCCAGGCGGTCACGGCGGCGGCCAGGGCGGGCCCACCGGCGATCCCGGTCGGGCCGTGCAGCACGACCGTCTCGGGATCGGCCACGGCGAGAGCGGGGAGCACGTTGTGCCCGACGCGCTCGCCGAGGGCGACGGTGAAGGGGTGCTGCTCGGGCAGGCCAGGCAGCTGCGGGAGCACCTGGCGCCAGTCGGCTGCGGTGCCGTCCGGTGCCGTGATCCCGTGCTCGGCGGCCAGGGCGATGATCGCGGGCTCGGAGATGAGGTCCGCGACGATCGTGGCCGTCGGGTCGATGGAGCGTGCGTCGGCAGGCACGCTGAGGTAACCGATCTCACCCGCGGCACCGGACGCGCCGGTGTGCAGGTGGCCGTGCAGGTCGAGGGCCATGCCGAGGCCCTCGGCCATCCAGAAGAGCGCGAACGACCCGGGAGCCCGACCGGCCCCCATGTTGCGTTCGGCGATGGCGGCGAGGTTGGCGTCGTTCTCGACGACCACGTGGACCCCGAGGTCGGCGGACAGGGTCGCGCTCACCTGCTCGCGGGGCCAGCCGGGCAGGCCGTCGGTGAAGATCAGGGTGTCGGTGGCGTGGTCGACACTCGCCTGCACGCCCACCGCGACGGCGGTGACGAGCTCGGGGTCCACACCGGCCGCGGCGGCTGCGCGGGAGATCGCGGCGGCGACGATGTCGGCGCCGGGGGAGCGCACCTCGGCCTCGGACATCCGGTGCGTGGCGACCGGGAAGGTGCGACCAGCGGCGTCCACCACGGTCGACCGGACGTCGACGAGCTGGACGTCGACGGCGACCCCGAGGTCGCGGTCGGTGATGGCTTCGTACACGACGGCGCTCGGCCCGCGGCGTCCGGCCTGGGTGTCGGTGCCGGCCTGGCGGATGAGGTCGGCCGACTCGAGCCGGCGGATGATCTCTGCGGCGGTGGGCTTGCTGAGGCCGGTGCGCTGTGCGATCTCGTTGCGGGTGAGCGGGCCGTCGTCGAGCAGCAGCTCGAGCGCTGCGCGGTCGTTCAGGACGCGCAGCAGCCCGGGCTGGCCGGGGGTGCGTCCTCGAGTGGTCATGTCGAGGACTGTAACGGACAACCTTCTTTACTGAAAGGTTTGTTTACCGATTCGAAACACGCGTTCTGCTGCGCGAAACGTGCCACCCGTCGGATGCACGCCGGGCGCGCGGCCGACGCGCGCCCGACGCGCGCCCGACGCCGGCTGGCGACCGGCGCCTACGGCCGCAGCAGCACCTTGATCGCCCGACGCTCGTCCATCGCCCGGTACGCCTCGGCGGCCTCGTCGAGCGGCAGTTCGAGGTCGAACACCCGGCCCGGGTCGATCGCACCCGACAGGACGTCGGGCAGCAGCTCCGGGATGTACTTCCGTGCCGGCGCCATCCCGCCCGCGATCGCGATGTTCGTGTCGAAGAGGTACCGGGTGCCGATCGTCGGCACGCCGTGCGGCACCCCGACGAAACCGAGGTTGCCGCCCGCACGCACCGAGTGCAGCGCCTGGTCCATGCTCTCCTCGGTGCCGACGGCCTCCACCGCGCAGTCGGCCAGGTCGCCGCCGAGCAGCTCGCGGATCGCCGCGACGCCCTCCTCACCACGGGAAGACACGATGTCCGTCGCGCCGAACTCGCGAGCGAGCGCCTGGCGGTCGGCGTGCCGGCTCATCGCGATGATGCGCTCGGCGCCCAGTCGCTTCGACGCGAGCACGGCGGACAGGCCGACCGCGCCGTCGCCGACCACGACGACGGTCTTGCCGGGGCCGACCGCTGCCGACACCGCGGCGTGGTGCCCGGTGGAGAAGACGTCGGACAGGGTCAGCAGGGACGGCACGAGTGCGGGGTCGACCGGGCCGGGGACCGCGACGAGCGTTGCGGACGCGTCCGGGATGCGGACGTACTCGGCCTGGGCGCCGCCGACCGGGTCGCCGTACGCGTCCTTCCCGCCGAAGCCGGACAGGTGGTCGCAGCCACTGGTCATGCCGTGGCGGCAGGCCTGGCAGGTGCCGTCGTTCATGGTGAAGGGGGAGATGACGAAGTCGCCCTCGTGCAGGTCGGTGACCTCGTCCCCGACGGCGACGACCTCGCCGACGAGTTCGTGCCCGATCGGCCGTGGCCGCTTCGTCTCGGTCACGCCCCGGTAGGGCCAGAGGTCGGAACCGCACACGCACGCCGCGACGACCTTGACGACGACGTCCTTCGGGGTCAGGACCGAGGGGCGGTCGCGCTCCTCGACGCGGATGTCGTTCGGGGCGTGGATGATCGCTGCGCGCACGGGAGGCCTTCCGTCGAGATGGTGGGGAGTCGGCGCGGTCGACGTCGTCCGGGCCGACGTCGACAGTACCCTCGTGCGGGTGGACGACGACCGGTACGGCGGGGACGTGCTCTCGGGAGACTGGCGCTCCCGCGGGGTGAAGAAGGTGCGGCAGGTGCCGCTCGAACGCGACATGGTGCTCGAGGACCCGGACTCCGGGTGGGCGGGTGCCGTCGTGGGGCTCGAAGCGGGCAACATCGCGCTCGAGGACTGGAAGGGCCGCACCCGCTCGTTCCCGTTCACCGGGCAGTTCCTGCTCGAGGGCGAGCTCGTCACGCTGGGCCGTCCGCAGGCGCCGGTCGGCCGGTCTGCCGCAGCTGCACCACCGGACAGGAGGCCCGGGGCGGCTCCGGCGGTCAAGCACGCGTCCGACGGCGGTCGCCTCCGCACCGCGTCCGGATCGTTCGCGGTGGAGTCGCAGCGAGCTCGGGTGGCCCTGCCCTCCCGCATCATGGTCGAGGGCAAGCACGACGCCGAGCTCGTCGAGAAGGTCTGGGGAGCCGACCTGCGCGTCGAGGGCGTCGTCGTCGAGGAGCTCTCCGGCGTCGACAACCTGGCCGACGTCCTCGACGAGTTCCAGCCGACGCGCGACCGTCGCGTCGGCGTGCTCGTCGACCACCTGGTGCACGGGTCGAAGGAGTCCCGCTTCGCCGACGCCGTGATGCGCGGCAAGTGGGGAGCGCACGTGCTCGTCGTCGGCCACCCGTTCGTCGACGTCTGGCAGTCGGTCAAGCCGGCCCGCGTCGGACTGCAGGCGTGGCCGACGATCCCGCGGTCGATCGAGTGGAAGAAGGGCATCTGCCAGGCGCTCGGGTGGCCGCACGCCGAGCAGGCCGACATCGCCCGGGCGTGGCAGCGGATCCTCGGGCAGGTGCGGACCTTCGCCGATCTCGAGCCGCAGCTGCTCGGCCGCGTCGAGGAGCTCATCGACTTCGTGACGGAACCGAAGGCCTGAGAACCGGCGGATTGCCCGACCGGCGCGGTGTGCCGGGGGTGATCCGTGCCTCCAGGCCTACTGTTGAGGGATGGACGGCATCGACGGTCGCGTGCGGGGCGCGGTCGACCTGTGGCTGCGCTGGTTGCCGCGCTGGCAGATCGGGACCGCCCGCCCGCGCACGCGCATCTGCCGGAAGTGCACCGGGTCCCCGATCGCCGCGGCCGCGGGGTTCGGGCCCGACGTGCCGCATGCCGTCCAGCACGCGCTGATCGGGCGGATCTCGACGATCGTCGAGGACGCCGTCGACGACTACACGGCCAAGAACTTGCCGCTGCTGCAGCGTGAGCTCGAGCGCGCGGCGGCCCGGAAGCGGCACGCGGGGTACCAGCCGGCCGAGGGGCTGTCGCCGGAGTTCCAGGGGCTGGACGTGGACCCGGAGCCGTCGCCGGGGTCACCGTTCCTGTTCACGCTCGGCGAGCTGGCCGGCACCGGCGCGGGGGAGCAGACGCCGCGGGAGCCGCTGTCCGACGAGGCCAAGGCGGCGCTCCGGCACGAGATCGAGTTGTCCGACGAGTGCGCCCGCTCGACCGGCACCGCGGTCTGCCTGGCGCTCATCGACCACCGGCCGCGCATCGCCGAGGCCGTCGAGCGCCTGGTGGAGCCGCAGATCGAGGCGCTCGTGTCGGACATGTTCCGCGGGTTCGACGGTCCGGACGAGGGGCCGCGCTCGGGCTTGTTCTGAGGCGCGGGGTGGGCGGGGCGGGCGTTCGGTGCGAGGCGGCGTGGTGGCGTGGTGGCGGCGAAGCCCGCACCGCGCGGAGTCCGTCGGTCCGTGCGAGGTTGCCCGCTCGGTGCGCCCTTGTGACGCCGCACCGAGCCGCCACTGCTGCACGGTCCGGCGAAGCTCGCACCGTGCAGAACTCGGGAACCTCGCTCGGGGCCGTGAAGCTGGCACCGTCCATCCGAGGCTGCACCGTGCGTGTCTCGCTGAACCTGCACGGGGCGGCGAAGCTCACACCGTGCGCGGTGCGTCGCTCAGCGGGGGAGCAGCGTGCGACCGGGCACGACCGTGCCCCGCAGTGAGCGGTGCTCGACGGCCCGCGTCGGGTCGTCGATCCGGCCGATGACCAGGTCGATCGCCTCGCGGCCGATGCGCTCGATGGGTTGCTGGAGGGTCGTGAACCCGATCCAGTCGCTCGCGAGGGGGTACACGCCGTCGAACCCGGTGACCGACAGATCGTGCGGGACCCGGACACCGCGGCGTGCGAGCGCCTCGCACACGTCGAGCATGAGCCGGTCGGTCGGGCACATCACCGCGGTGACGTCCGACTCCTGCACTGCGTCCACCAGGTCGGCGGCCAAGTCGTCGGGTGGCCGCACGAAGCTCGCGTCGATGTCGATGACGCGGACACCGCGCGCCCGGAGCCGCTCGACCATCGCCGACGATCGCGCGTGCTGGGTGATCGCGTTGTCGATCGGGACGGTGAGCACCACGACCGTGCTGTGGCCGGCGTCGGCGACGGCGTTCGCGATGGTCGCACCACCGTCGACCTCGTCGCAGTAGACGCTCGAGAGTGCCGGGTGCAGCTCGGGCCGACCGGCGACGACGGTGGCGATGCGTGGTGCGAACTCGGCGATGTCGGCGGACGGCATGAGGCCGCTGCACACGACCAGTCCGTCGACGCGCATCGAGACGAGGGCCGCGAGGGCGGACTTCTCGTCCTCGACCCGGCCGACGCCCGTCGTGGTGACGACCCGGTAACCGAGCTCGGATGCGCGGCGCTCCATCACGGCGTGCAGGGCGGTGTAGACCATCGACGAGGCGTCGCGCACGAGCATGCCGATGGTGTGCGTCCGACCGCTGACGAGTCCGCGCGCCATGGCGTTCGCGACGTACCCGAGTTCGGCTGCTGCGCGTTCGACGCGCTCACGGGTCTCGTCCGAGAACCGCCCCGTGCCCGAGAGGACACGGCTCACCGCCGACTTCGAGACTCCCGCACGTGCGGCGACGTCGAGGATGGTCGGTTGGGAACCGCGGCTGCCGTTCACGCGTCGGTCGCTGCAGCGTCCTGCCGCGACCGCGACGAGGTGAACCGGAGCACACCGCGGGCGATCGCGCGCCAGCCGAGCAGGAACACCCCAAGCACGATCGTGGCGACGATGACGAACGAGATCGGCAGCGGGTTGCCGTCGACGTCGCCCTGGCCGGTGGCGACACGGATCGCCAGACCGACGAAGACCGTGAGGATCCAGACCACGACGCCGGTCGGCCAGAAGCGCAGCGGCCGGGCCCAGGCTCCGCTCGTCACGTACCCGATCGCCCAGCCCGCCAGGAACGGGTACGCGGTGGTCCATAGTGCCAGCGCCGTGTTGGCTTCACCGTGCGACGAACGCCCGATGAGTGCGAAGACGACGATGAGCACGACGTCGATGACCGCTGCGAGCCAACCCCAGGTGCGTGTGTTCACCCGAACAGTCTCGCAGCCTCCGGTGGTGGGACTCATCCCTCCACATGGCAAGAGTGCGGTGATCCGTCCACAGGGCTCGAGTCCGGAGCTGCGGTCGTCCGGTGGGTTCTCGACCATCGGGACATGTCGATGAACCTGAAGCTCGCACCGGTCCCCGAAGTCCTCACGTACCGAACATCAGCGCAACGGCCGGACGAGTCCGACGCCATCAGACGACGGGCGGCGGCAGGAGAGCTCACCCGGGTCGCACGCGGTCTGTACGCGGAGGCCGCCGGATGGGCAGCACTCCGAACCACCGAGCAGCACCACGTCCGCGTGCGCTCGTTCGCCGATCGCATCCGGCCAGGAGACCTGGTGTCCCACGTGTCCGCGGCCGTGGTGTTCGGCGTGCCGCTCCTCACCCCTCCACCGACGCGGATCCACGTGACCTCGGGCGGCGCCGACCGGCGGACCACGAACGCGACCTTCATCGTGCATGCGGACCTCGACCCCGATCGGAACCGAAGAGCAGTGACGACACCGGACGGGTTGGTGCTGTGCGGGCTGGACCGGCTGGCGACGGACCTCGCGCTCACGCTGCCCTTCAGCGACGCGGTCGTCGCCCTCGACTCGCTCCTCCGCCGTGCGGTCGAGCGGGACCCGGTCCGGTCGGCTGTCGAGCGGCGAGGGCAGAAGGGCCGGCGGCGAGCACTGCGGGCCGTCGACTTCGCCGATGCCGCATCGGACTCACCGGGGGAGTCCTACGCCCGCGCCCGGTTCGACCAGTTCGGCACGCCGCCACCTGTCCTCCAACACCGGTTCCGGACGGCGGGCGAGCCCGACATCGTCGTGGACTTCTGGTTCCCGGAGTCCGGGGTGGTGGTGGAGTTCGACGGTGCCGTGAAGTACCAGCGCAGTGAGTACCTGCGCGGGCGCACCCCGGAGGAAGCGCTGATCGACGAGAAGATCCGGGAGGACCGTCTCCGCGCGTTCCCCGAGGTCCGGATCGTGCTCCGGCTGACCTGGTCCGACCTGCGGAACGAATGGACCCTGCGAACGAAGCTCCGTCAGGCTGGCGTGCGGATGTCGCGCTGAGACCGCCCGAGATCGCACCGTGCGGCGTTGTTCCGGCGTTGCGCACGGCGCACGGTGCGAAGTCGCGCGGTCGGGAAAGGGAAGTCAGCTCGGTGCGAGGTCATCCGTGGGTCCGGCTGACTTCGCACCGTGCGCCTTTCGTCGGTCGGGGGTGCGTTGCCCGCTTGGTGCGAGCTTGTAGGCGGGCACGGGGCGGGCAACCTCGCACCAGGTGGCGAGGTCGGCACGGTGCGGGCGTGACGCCGACGCCGCCGACGCCGACCTCGCACCAGAGCGAGCCCCGACCCCGCACCCCGACCCCGCACCCCGACCCCGCACCCCGGAGTTCACCCGACGGCGACGCCCGCGGCACCCGGCGTTCACCCGGCAGCGCCACACTCGACCCCGGTGCGGGAACGTTCCCGCACTACCCCCACCCCCACCCCGCACTACCCCCACGGAACAGGGAGATCATCGACGTGAAGACCCGAGTCCTCACCGGCCTCGCCATCGCAGCGGCCGCGACCGTCGCACTGTCCGGCTGCGTCCAGAGCGCCAACGCCTCGAACGCCGCAGACACGAGCGGCGGCACCACGAACCTCACGGTGTTCATCAGCGGCGACACGAACGTCCAGGACCTCTGGGACAAGTCGCTCATCCCCGCCTTCGAGAAGGTGCACCCGAAGATCCACGTCAGCACGAGCATCGACCTGCACGGCGAGCACGATGCGCAGACCCAGGCCAAACTCGCCACCGCGGTCAAGGCCGGCAAGTCCGTCGCGTACGACCTCGTCGACGCCGGGTTCGTCTCCACCGCGGGCAAGGCCGGGCTGCTCAGCACGGTCAGCGACAGCACGATCCCGAACCTGAAGAACGTCCCCGAGGCCACGAAGCAGCAGGGTGGCGACAGCGCGATCCCGTACCGCGCCTCGAGCGTCCTGCTCGCCTACGACTCGAAGAAGGTGACGGACCCGCCGAAGACCCTCGACGACCTGCTCGCCTGGATCAAAGCGAACCCGGGCCAGTTCGCCTACAACTCCCCGTCGTCGGGCGGCTCGGGCGGCTCGTTCGTCGCCACGGTGCTCGCGAAGTACCTCACGCCCGCCGAGCAGGAGACGATGCAGACGACGTACGACAAGTCGCTCGAGTCGAAGTGGGACAAGGGCTTCGCCGCCCTGAAGGACCTGGGCCCGTCGACGTACCAGAAGGGCGTCTACCCGAACGGCAACGACCAGGTCGTGCAGCTGCTCGGCAGTGGCCAGATCGCGATGGCACCGGTCTGGAGCGACCAGTTCATCACCTCGCAGAAGACCGGCGTGATCCCGAAGACCGTCAAGGCGATCCAGATCACCGACCCGTCGTTCACCGGCAGCGCGAGCTTCCTCGGCATCCCCAAGACCGAGCCGAAGGCCAAGAAGGCGGCAGCCGAGCAGCTCGCCGACTTCGTGCTCAGCGCGAAGGGGCAGCAGCTCGTCGCGAGCGCCGTCTCCGGCTACCCGGTCATCCCGCTCGACAGCCTGCCGGAGTCGGTCGCCGAGCAGTTCGCCGACGCGAACCCGTCGCAGCTCCGCCTCGGGTTCCAGAGCGACTTCGCCGCCGACATGAACGCCGCGTGGGACGCGAAGGTCCCGCAGTGACCCAGACCGTCCAGGACGGCCCGGCGACCGACCGGGAGGCCCGTGGCGACTCCGCCATGGGCCTCCCGCCCGTCCCGCCCTCCGCCCACGGCACGGCGCAGCCCGCCAGCGAGCGCACGACACAGGAGCGCCTGGCCCGCCGCCGACGCTGGCAGGGCCTCGCGCTCGTCGCGGCGCCCGTGCTCGTCGTGGTCCTGTTCGTCGGCGTCCCGGTGGTGAACGCCGCCCTCTTCAGCCTCGGGTTCACCGGCGGCCTGAACCAGGCACTCGCCGACATCGGCGGCGACACCGTTCACGGGTTCTCGTTCGCGGTGTACGGCGCACTGCTCGGCAACGCCACGTTCCTGCGTGACCTCGTCGCGACGCTCGGGGTCACCGCGCTGTCCACCGGCCTGACCGTGGCGCTCGCCGTGGCGGTGGCCGTGGTCCTCCGGCTCCGCGGTGGGATCCTCGGCAAGAGCCTCAGCGTCCTCGCGGTGGTCCCGCTCTTCGTGCCGGTGGTCATCGCGAGCTGGTCGGTCCTGACGTTCACCGATGCGCAGGGCTTCCTCCGCAGCCTCGGTGCCCAGTTCGGCCTGGACGTCCCGGTGTGGGGCTACACCCTCGTCGCCGTGGTGTTCGGCAGCGTCTGGACCAGCCTGCCGTTCGCGGTGCTGATGATCGCCGGGGCGCTGCAGGGCACCCCGGACGCCCTGGTCGAGGCCGCGAAGGACGCCGGCGCGAGCACCTGGCGGGTGGTCTGGCAGGTGCTCCTGCCGATGGCGGCCACCCCGCTCGTCATCGCGACGACGTTCACCGTGATCGGGGTCCTCGGGTCGTTCACGGTGCCGTACTTCACCGGTCCGAACGCGCCGACGATGCTCGGCGTCGACATCTCGAAGTACTTCCAGGCCTACAACCGTCCGCAGCAGTCGACGGCGATGGCGTTCATCGTGTTCGCCTTCGCGGCAGCCGCGAGCATCTTCTACCTCCGCTCGACGGTCCGCTCGAACGCGGGCGAGCTCGACAAGAAGCAGCAGGAGCAGCAGTGATCAAGCGTCTGACCGGCATCGCCCTCGTCTGGGCGACCGCGATCGTGTTGGCCGTCTTCGTCCTCGGGCCGCTCGTCTGGCTGGCCGCTCGTGCCTTCGCCACGACGTGGACCTACCCGAACCTGCTGCCCGACGGCTGGACCCTGCAGTGGTGGGGCACCGTGTTCGAGGACCGCAGCCTGGCGGTCGCCGTCCAGAACTCGCTCGTCCTCGCCCCGCTGACCGTCCTCATCGCCGCGGTGGTCTGTCTGCCGGCCGCCTGGGCGATCAGCCGCATCGAGTTCCCGGGGCGGCGGCTCGTGCTCGTCGGGCTGTTCGCCACGAACGCGTTCCCGAAGATGGGCCTCTTCGTCACGATGTCGGCGATGTTCACCGCACTGAACCTGATGAACACGGTCACGGGCATCCTGATCGTGCACGTCCTGGGCTGTGTGGTGTTCATGACGTGGCTGCCCGCCGCCGCGTTCTCGGCCGTCCCCCGGTCCCTCGAGGAAGCGGCCCGTGACGCGGGGGCGAGCCGCTGGCGCACGTTCTGGCGGGTCACGTTCCCGATCGCGTGGCCGGGGATCCTCGTCGCGATGGTGATGTCGTTCCTGGCGTCCTTCGACGAGGCGCAGGGCACGTACCTCGTCGGCGCTCCGACCTACATGACCATGCCGACGGCGATGTACTCGCTCGTCCTCAACTCCCCGCGGCAGGTCTCGGCGGTGTTCGCGATCGCGCTGAGCATCCCGTCCGTGGTCCTGCTGCTGCTCGCCCGGAAGCACATCATGGGCGGCCGCCTCGCGGACGGCTTCCAGATCCGATGAAGCGACAGACCCCGATGACCCACACCAGCACGAAAGGCGACCAGATGACGGATGCAACGCTCGTCGCGGAACGCGCACCGGGCCTCCCGGTCGACGACAGCAGGACCGACCGCAGCCGCGCCGGCGGACTCACCGTCCGCGGGCTGCGCAAGACACTCGGCGGACGCGACGTGGTCGCGGGCATCGACCTCGACGTCGCGAAGGGCGAGCTCGTCTCGCTCCTCGGGCCGTCCGGGTGCGGCAAGACGACGACGCTCCGCATGGTCGCCGGATTCCTGCCCGCCGACGGCGGCGTCGTGACGATGGGGGACCGCGACGTCACGTCGGCCGGCCCCGAGCGCCGACCGAGCGCGATGGTGTTCCAGAACTACGCGCTGTGGCCGCACATGACGGTGACGCAGAACGTCGCGTTCCCGCTGCGGACCCGACGGGTCCCGAAGCGGCAGGCGGCGGACCGGGTGCGGGACGCGCTCGAACTCGTCGGCCTGAGCCACCACGCCGGCTCGAAGCCGACCGCGATCTCGGGCGGCGAGCAGCAGCGCGTCGCCCTCGCCCGCGCGATCGTGCAGGAGCCCGACGTCCTGCTCCTCGACGAGCCGCTGTCCAACCTCGACGCCAAGCTCCGCGTGAGCGTCCGCGACGAGATCCGGCGCATCCAGCAGCGCCTCGGCATCACGACCGTGATCGTCACGCACGACCAGGACGAAGCGCTCAGCATCTCCGACCGGATCGCCGTCATGCACGACGGACGCATCGAGCAGATCGCGACGCCGACCGAGCTGTACGCCCGCCCCGCCACCGGGTTCGTCGCGTCGTTCATCGGGTCGACGAGCGTCGTCTCCGGCCGGTTCCTCGCCGGCACGTCCGTCAGCCCGACCGCGGCCGACACCGTGCTGATCCGCCCCGAGCAGGTCGTCCTCACCGACGACGCACCGATCCGCGCCACCGTCGCCCGTGTCCTCATGCGCGGCCACTTCGCCGAGGTCGTGCTCACCACCGACGGTGCCGAGCTCCGCGCCTTCGTCACCGGAGCACCCCCGGCGGTCGGCACCGAGACCGGGGTCCGGCTCGGCGCGGTGCTCGTCTACCGCGACGGTGCACTGCTCGAGGGCACCCGATGAGCGGCGCCGTGCCGGTCACCGACCGCGCCGTCCCCGCCGCGTCGGCAGCAGCGTCTGCTCCTGCGTCCGCCGCGCCGGCCGCCGGTCACGGGTCGGTCCCGTCCGACCCGACCGGGAGGCCCGGCGTGCGTCCGCCACGGCTCGTCGCCCACCGCGGTGCGCCGCGCGTCCGGCGGGAGAACACCCTGCCCGCCATCGCGGTCGCCGAGGCGCTCGGCGCGGAGGTCATCGAGGTCGACGTCCGTCGCACGGCCGACGACGTCGCCGTCCTGCTGCACGACGAGACCCTCGGGCGGATGTGGGGCGACGCCCGGCGGGTGTCCGACGTCGCCTGGTGCGACGTCGCCCGGCTCGGCAACGGGCTCGACCGGATCCCGCGGCTCGACGCCGCGCTCGAACGTCTCGACGGCTGCCGCTCGGTGCTGCTGGTCGACCTGACGGACCCCGCCGACGGGCTCGTCGCGGCCCGGACCGTCGCGGGTTCCACCGCGTCCACCACCGTGGCGTGGTGCGGTGCGCCGGCCGCCATGGCCGCGGTCCGCTCGGTGCTGCCCGACGCCGACGTGTGGCTCGCGTGGGAGTCGCTCGACCCGCCCGCCCCGGCCGACCTCGATGCCCTGACCCCGTCGACCCTGAACCTCGACATCGCGTTCCTCACGCCGCGGACGATCGAGGTCGCGCACGCCCTCGGGCTGCGGGTCGCCGTCTGGACCGTCGACGAGGCCGAACCCGCGCTGTGGGCGGCACGGCTCGGCGTCGACTCGATCACCACGAACGACGTCGGCGCGATCGGCGCAGCGCTGTCCTCGGCGGAGCGGGACGGCTGGCCGGAACGGGACCGCGAGCCGACCGAGACCGAGGTCGCCTCGCGCGCCCAGGCCCTGGCGCACCGCATCGCGCACGAGGTCATCGCGTTCACCCGCGAACACCCCGTCAGCGAGGTGCGGACCAAGGCGAACCCCGCCGACCTCGTCACCGACGTGGACCGCCTGGTCGAGCAGCACGTCCGCTCCCGCGTGCGGATGGTGTTCCCGACGCACGGGTTCACCGGCGAGGAGTACGGCGACGCGCCCGGTGACCGGCACCGCTGGTACCTGGACCCCGTCGACGGCACCACGAACCTGGCGAACGGGGTGCCGTGGACGTCGATGTCGCTCTGCCTGACCCGCGGAGGACGCCCGCTCGTCGGGGTCGTGGCCGATCCGTGGCGGGGCGAGGTCCTCGAGGCGCGGCGCGGGCGCGGTGCGACCCTGCGCGACCGGCCGCTGCGGCTGGACGACACCCCACGCCCGCTCGCCGGGGCGGTCGTCGGCACCGAACTCGACGGGCACCGGCCGTGGCCCGGGTTCGGGGTGTTCCTCGACTCCCTGGCCGACCGGTCGTGCACGCTGCGGGTGCAGGGCTCCGGCACGCTGACCATCGCGCAGGTCGCGGCCGGCCGGGGGATCGGCGGGTGCGTGTCGGCGTTCAACCCGGTCGACCACGGGGCCGCCGTGCTGCTCGTGCACGAGGCCGGCGGGATCGTGCTGACGCGCTCCGGCCCGGTCGAGGGCTTCCCGCCCGTGGGCGAGCCGTTCCTGGTGGCGCACCCCGGAGCGGCGGACGAGCTGCACGCGGTGTGGACGGCGGCGCTCGCCGCGGGGTGAGCCGGCGCGTGCGCGCGGCAGGTGTGGCCGGCGCACGGTGCGGGGCCTGCGTTCTGGTGCGGGGTTGGCCGCTGGGTGCGGCGCTGGAGACGCGCACGGTGCTGGCAAGCCGGCACGGGTTGTACAGGTGGGCACGGTGCGGACTCGGGCACGGGACGGCGCTCGGCTGACTCTGAGCGGGCGCTCAGTCAGCGGCCGACCCCGCTCCATAGGGTGGCAGTCCACGGCCGGTCCGACCGGATCGACCGTGCACCCGAAGGAGCATCGACCATGGGATTCCTCGACCGCCTGCTCGGACGTCCGGACCGCGACCGAAATGGTGACGCGCAGCAGTACGACGCGCAGCAGAACCAGTGGGGGCAGCCGCAGCAGCAGGGCTACCGGTACGGCCAGCAGTCGTACCACCAGCCCGCTCCGACGGGGACACCGGCCGGGCAGCAGCCGGGCGCGCAGTACGGCGTGCCGCAGTGGGGTGGTGCACCCGCACAGCAGCAGCAGGGGGCGACGACCGACGACGAGCGCGCGGTGGAGCGGTACCGCTACCTGCTCCGGACGGCACCGCCGGAGCGCATCGAAGAGGTGCACGCCGAGGCGTTCGCGAAGCTGACCGACGAGCAGCGCCGCATGGTCTACGACGAGTTCACCCGCACGGCACCCCCCGGCGAGGCCCCTCGTGGCGACGACCCCCGTTCGCTCGCGCAGTCGGCGACACGGTCCGAGATCCGCCAGCCGGGCTTCATGGAGCGGTCGCTCGGCGGTGTCGGCGGGGGCGCGGGACGCTTCGGTGGCCAGCGCGGCGGGCCGTCGTTCGGGAGCATGATCGGTGCCTCGATCCTCGGGACGGTGGCCGGCTACGTCATCGGTTCGGCGATCATGAGCGCCTTCCTGCCGGACCCGGGATCGTTCGATGGCGGTACTGACGCTGCGGGTGACGGCGGTTCGGAGGACACTGGTGCTGAATCCGGCGATGCCGGTGCGTCCGACGGTGGCGCGACCGACGGCGGCGGGTTCGAGAGTGCGGGCTGGGGCGACAGCGGATCCGACTTCGGCGGTGGCTTCAGCGACTTCGGTGGCGGTGACTTCGACGTCTGAGTGACGTCCGTCGCTCCACCGGGCCCCGGGTACCCACCGTGTCCGACGAAGGAGCGACATGGCCATCATCGAAGCCTCCGGGCTGACCAAGACGTACAAGTCGAAGTCCGGGCCGGTGCACGCACTGGCCGGACTCGACCTGTCGGTGCCGCAGGGCACCGTGAAGGCACTGCTCGGGCCGAACGGGTCGGGCAAGACCACGACCGTGAAGGTCCTCACCACCCTCATCACGCCCGACTCCGGCACGGCGTCGATCGACGGCATCGACGTGATCGCCGACCCGCAGGCGACCCGGCGGTCGATCGGGGTGTCCGGGCAGTACGCCGCCGTCGACGAGAACCTGACCGGGTTCGAGAACCTCGAGATGATCGGACGGCTCTACCACCTGGGCCGGAAGACGTCCCGCGAGCGCGCTCGGGAGCTGATCGACGTGTTCGACCTCGCCGAAGCCGGGGACCGTCCGGTGAAGGGCTTCTCCGGCGGCATGCGGCGACGCATCGACCTCGCCGGCGCGCTCGTGATGAACCCGCGCGTGCTGTTCCTCGACGAGCCGACCACGGGCCTCGACCCCCGCAGCCGGCTCGCGCTCTGGGGGATCATCGAGAACCTGGTCGCCGAGGGCGCGACCGTCCTGCTCACCACCCAGTACCTGGAAGAGGCCGACCGGCTCGCCGACGACATCGCGGTGATCGACGACGGCCGGGTCATCGCCGAGGGCACCGCCGACCACCTCAAGGCGCAGGTCGGCGGCCACCGGGTCGTCGTGACCCTGGTGGACGAGACCGACGGCGACGCCGTGACGACCGTCCTGCGCCGCTACGGCGTCGGCGACGTCGAGGCGTCGGGCGACGGCCGCACCCACGCCATCGCGGTCGAGGCCGGGCCCGCCGCCCTGCAACGAGTGCTCGCCGACCTCGGCGACGCCGGCATCGAGCTCCACGACGCGGGCATGCGGCGACCGACCCTGGACGACGTGTTCCTGCGGCTCACCGGCCACGCCGCGACGGAGGACGAGGCCGACGAAGCCGCCGCCACGAAGCAGAAGGAGACGGCCCGATGACCGCCACGACCATCGCGCCGGGTCGGCAACTGCCCGTCGTCGTCACCTCACCGATCGCCATCTGGTTCGAGGACGGCTGGACCGTCACCAAACGGAACCTCATCAAGCTCAAGCGGTCGCCGGACATGCTCGTGTTCGCGGTGCTGCAGCCGATCATGTTCGTCCTGCTGTTCAGCCAGGTCTACGGCGGCGCAATCGCGGTCGAGGGCACCGACTACACGCAGTTCCTGATGGCCGGGATCTTCGCCCAGACCGTCGTGTTCGGGGCCACGTTCTCGGGTTCGGCGATGGCGCAGGACCTGAAGGAGGGCCTGATCGACCGGTTCCGCACGCTGCCGATGTCGGCGTCCGCGGTGCTCGTCGGCCGGACCAACTCCGACCTCGTGCTCAACTCGATCTCGATGGCGATCATGATGCTCACCGGGCTGGCCGTCGGGTGGCGGGTGAACTCGTCGCCGCTCGAGTTCCTGGCCGGCATCGCCCTGCTGCTGCTGTTCAGCTACGCGTTCAGCTGGGTGATGGCGCTGCTCGGCATGAGCGTCAAGACGCCGGAGGTCATCAACAACGCCTCGTTCATGATCCTGTTCCCGCTGACGTTCATCTCGAACGCCTTCGTGCCGAGCGACACGCTGCCGCTGGTGCTGCGGGTGTTCGCGGAGTGGAACCCGGTGTCGTCGCTCGTGCAGGCGGCCCGTGAGCTGTTCGGCAACGTCGGGTCCGCGCCGGTGCCGGACATCTGGACGATGCAGCACCCGATCGTGACGGTGCTGATCGGGATCGCCGTGATGCTCGTCGTGTTCGTGCCGTGGGCGGTCAACAAGTACACGAGGATCAGCGCGAAGTAGCAGTCGTCCACAGGGGCCGTCCGGGTGCGCGCGTGCGTCACCCGGACGGCTTAGCATCGTCCACGTGACCGCGACAGACGCCGAGCGGGCCGCCCAGCGCGACGCCACGGAGCCACCCCTCGACCGCAGCACCCGACTGCGCCGCTGGATGCTGCAGGGCGCCCACCAGGGGGCGTCCCACCAGGGCCCGCACCAGGTCGAGGTCGAGAAGACCCACCCGTGGTGGCGGGTCATGTGCCTGACCGGTGTCGACTACTTCTCGACCCTCGGGTACCAGCCGGCGATCGCGGCGCTCGCCGCCGGCCTGCTGTCGCCGATCGCCACCATCGTCCTCGTGCTCGTCACGCTGTTCGGGGCGCTGCCCGTCTACCGCCGGGTCGCGAGCGACAGCTTCCGCGGCGCCGGATCGATCATGATGCTCGAGAAGCTCCTGCCGTGGTGGGCCGGCAAGCTCCTGGTGCTCGTGCTGCTCGGGTTCGCCGTCACCGACTTCATGATCACGATGACGCTGTCGGCGGCGGACGCCACGGCGCACATCGCCGAGAACCCGTACACGCCGCACTGGTTCACCGAGATCCCCGTCCCGCTCACCCTCGCGCTGCTGCTGTTGCTCGGCGTGGTGTTCCTCCGCGGGTTCAAGGAGGCGATCGGCATCGCCGTCGGCCTCGTCGCGGTGTTCCTCGCGCTCAACGCCGTCGTCGTGGTGGTCGCGCTCTGGCACGTGTTCGAGCACCCGATGGTCGCCAGTGACTGGTGGTCCGGGCTCACGGCCCAGCACAGCAACCCCCTCGTCATGGTCGGCATCGCGCTCGTCGTGTTCCCGAAGCTCGCCCTCGGCCTGTCCGGGTTCGAGACCGGCGTCGCGGTGATGCCGCAGGTGCGCGGCGACGCGTCCGACGACACGAGTGCTCGGCCCGAAGGGCGGATCCGCGGCACGAAGCGGCTCCTGACCGTCGCGGCCGTCATCATGAGCTCGTTCCTGATCACCTCGTCGATCGCCACGACGTTCCTCATCCCGCAGCACGAGTTCCAGCCGGGCGGCGGTGCGAACGGCCGTGCCCTGGCCTTCCTGGCGCACCAGTACCTCGGCGGGGTGTTCGGGTCGATCTACGACTTCTCGACCGTCGCGATCCTGTGGTTCGCCGGCGCGAGCGCGATGGCCGGCCTGCTCAACCTGGTGCCGCGGTTCCTGCCCCGGTACGGCATGGCTCCGCAGTGGGCGCGCGCGACGCGGCCGCTCGTCATCATCTTCACGCTCATCGCCTTCCTGATCACGATCGTCTTCCGGGCGAACGTCGACGCACAGGGCGGGGCGTACGCCACCGGCGTGCTCGTCCTGATCACGAGCGCCGCGGTCGCGGTCACCCTCTCGGCCCGCCGCAGGCAGCAGAAGAAGCGCACCATCGCGTTCGGCGTCATCTCGGTCGTGTTCGTCTACACGACGGTCGCGAACGTCATCGAGCGGCCCGACGGCGTCCGGATCGCAGCGATCTTCATCATCGCCATCGTCGTGGTGTCGCTCGTCTCGCGGGTGCGCCGCTCGTTCGAACTCCGTGCGTCGTCGATCGAGCTGGACGCCACCGCCCGGCAGTTCGTCGAGGCGGACGCCGACCAGTTCAGCGCGGTGTGCATCATCGCGAACGAGCCGGGTGCCGGCACCGCCGAGGCGTACCGGGCGAAGGGGCGCGAAGAGCGGCGGGACTCCGGCATCCCGGCACGCGTGCCGACGATGTTCCTCGAGGTCCTGCCCGCCGACTCGTCGGACTTCGAAGAGGACCTGCTGGTCGAGGGGCACGTTGTGCACGGGCACCGTGTGCTCCGGGTCCGGTCCGGCAACGTGCCGAACACCATCGCGTCGACACTGCTCGCGATCCGCGACACCGCCGGGGTCGTCCCGAGCATCTACTTCGAGTGGAACGAGGGCAGCCCGATCCGGAACGCCCTGCGCTTCGTGTTCACCGGCGTCGGCGACGTCGCACCCGTCACGCGCGAGGTCCTGCGCGAAGCCGAGCCGGACGTGCACCGCCGCCCCTCCATCCACGTCTCGTGACGGCGTCCGCGGGCACCCGTCCTGTCCCGGCGCCCGCCGGTGGGCTCGCGGCGGTCGTCGTCGCTGCGGTGGTCTGGGGGACCACGGGCACCGCGACGCACTTCGCCCCGGGCGTCCCCGCCTTCGTCTTCGGCGCCGTCACCTTCGGGATCGGTGGCCTCGTGCTCGCCGCCGTCGCCGGACGCGGCACGGTCCGAGCCGTCGTCGAACACCGCACCCGGGGGTGGGCACTGCTCGGCGCGACCGCGCTCGTCCTGTACGCGGTGGCGTTCTACGCCGCGCTCGCCGACGCGGGCGTCGCCCTCGGCACCACCATCGCCATCGGGTCGTCACCCGTGTTCGCGGGGCTCGTCGAGTGGGCAGCGGACCGGAGGCCCGTCACCCGCAGGTGGGTCGTCGCCACGCTGGTGAGCGTGGCCGGCATGGTCGTCGTGACCCTGGCGCGGTCCGAGCACGACGGTGGCGGTGGCGCGCTCGCGCTCGGGATCGCCAGTGCGCTGCTCGCCGGGCTCACCTACGCGCTGTACTCGTGGGCGGTCGCGCGGGGACTGCACGCGGCGGCCGGGGCGGTGTCGGTGCCGGGCGGCCCCGGCGTCGAGGCCGTCGCGGCGGGGCTGCCGAACGGCCGCGGGCTCGTCGGGGCCGGGTTCGGCATCGCTGCCGTGCCGCTCGTCGTGCTCGTGGTCGTCGGCGGGGCACCGTTCCTCGGCGACGGCGGCAACTGGCCGGTGTTCCTGTACCTGGCCCTGGTGCCGACGGTCCTCGGCCACTCGCTGTACGCCGTGGGGCTGCGGGCGGTCGGGGCCTCGGTCGCGACACTGGTGTCGTTGCTCGAGCCCGTGGTGGCCGCGGTGCTCGCCGTGCTCGTCGTCGGGGAGCACCTCGGCGCGACGGGGTGGCTCGGCATCGCGCTCGTGGTGGCCGGGCTCGCCGTGCTGGCACTGCCGGCGCGTCGCGGGTGCTGACGCACGTCGGGTCGCAGCGGTCGCGGACGCACGTCGGGTCGCGGCGGTCGCCGACGCGCGTCAGTCGTCGGCGAGGATCTGGTCCCGCACCTTCCGCCGCAGCACCTTGCCGATCATCGAGCGCGGCAGGTCCTCGACCACGACGACGCGGCGCGGCACCTTGTACGCCGCCAGCTGCTCGCGCGCCCACGTCCGGAGGGTCGCGGCATCGAACGACGACGGGTCCTTCGGCACGACGGCGGCCACGACCTGCTCGTTGCCGCCCTGCGTGATGCCGACGACCGCGACCTCCTTGACGCTGGGGTGCTTCAGCAGGGCGTCCTCGACCTCGGACGGCGACACGTTGAAGCCACCCGTGATGATGAGTTCCTTGAGGCGGTCGACGATCCGGACGTAGCCGTCCGCGCCGATCGCCACGATGTCACCGGTGCGGAACCAGCCGTCGGGGGTGAACACCTCGTCGGTGGCCTCGGCCTTGCCCCAGTAGCCGCGGAACACCTGCGGGCCGCGGACCTGCAGTTCGCCGGGCTCGTCGACGCCGAGCACCGTGCCGTCGTCGGGGTCGACCACGCGGGCCTCGGTGGAGGACAACGGCAGACCGATCGACCCGAGGCGGCGCTCCGGGGACACCGGGTTCGCCATCAGCACGGGGGAGCACTCGGACAGCCCGTAGCCCTCGACCAGGTACCCGCCGGTCCGCGCTTCCCACGGTTCGACGATGTCCTGCGACAGCGGCATGGCGCCCGAGATGCCGATCTCGATGCCCTCGAGCGACACCTTCGCCGAGTCGGCCGCGTGCTGCAGCCGCGCGTAGATCGGCGGGACGGCCGGCAGGAACGTCGGCGGGTGCTTCTTGATCGCAGTGAGCACGAGTGCCGGGTCGAACGTCGGGAACAGCACGAGCCGCGAGGCCATGCTCATCGCGAAGGTCAGGCACAGCGTCAGGCCGTAGGCGTGGAACATCGGCAGCACCGCGTACACGACGTTGTCGCCGCGTCGGATCTGCGGCACCCAGGCGCGTGCCTGCGCGGCGTTGGCCAGCAGGTTCCGGTGCGTCAGGACGGCGCCCTTCGGCGTACCGGTCGTCCCCGACGTGTACTGGATCAGGGCGATGTCGTCGGTGGACGGCCGCGGGTGCCGCTTCGACAGCTTGCGGGTGCCGACCAGGTCGTCCCACTTCGTCGTGCCGCGCACCGTGGTGGTGAGCTTCGCGCGGGACTCGCGGGCCTTCGCCACCGGCAGCGCCAGGGCGAGCCGGGTGCTGCGGGGCATCGCGCGGGTCAGGTCGACCGACACGATCGCGTCGACCTTCACGTCGGCCGGGAAGTCCTGCAGTGTCGCGACGGACTTGTCCCAGGCGATCGCGACCTTCGCGCCGTGGTCCTCGAACTGGTGGCGGAGCTCGCGCGGTGTGTACAGCGGGTTGTGCTCGACCACGATCGCGCCGAGGCGTAGGACCGCGTAGAACGCCACGATGTGCTGCGGGCAGTTCGGCAGCACGATCGCCACCCGGTCGCCGGCACCGACGCCGAGCTTGCGGAGGCCGTTCGCCGCGCGGAGGATCTGCTCCTGCAGGTCCGCGTAACTGGTGGTCCGCTTGAAGAACTCGAGCGCGACCTTGCCCGGGAACCGTCGTGCCGATTCCTCGACCAGGTCGATCAGGGAACCGTGCTGTTCCTCGATGTCGTGCGGGACCCCCGGGGCGTACGAGGCAAGCCAGGGACGAGGCGTGTCGATGCTCACGCGTCCCAACCTAGCGGGCCACCCCCGCGCCCGCTGGGAAGCATCGGGGTGCACGAAGCCGGGCGCGCTCCCAGGGGACGGACGGACGATGACGCCATGCCCTCCGTCTCCGATGCCTTCCGCTCCCGCCTCAACGACACGTTCACCGGTGGGGCGACGAGCAAGCCGGAGTGGATCGACGAACTCGAGGACGGGACCGACGCGGGCTTCTTCGGCCCGGGTTCCGCGACGTGGGCGGTGCACGGCGGCAAGCAGACGATCGTCGCCGGCGTCCGCGCACTCCTCGTCCAGGCGCTGCACCCGGGTGCCCTCGCCGGAGTCGCCGACCACTCCCGCTACCGCGAGGACCCGTTCGGCCGACTCGCCGGCACCATCCGGTGGATCTACACGGTCTCGCACGGCGACACCGCGACCGCCCGCGGTGCGAGCGAGTGGGTGCTGCGCCTGCACGAGCGGGTGCGCGGCCAGTACGTCGACGGCCACGGCATCGCACGCGACTACACGGCGAACGACCCCGACCTGGCCCGCTGGGTGCATCTCGCCTTCACCGACGCGTTCCTCCGGGCCGCGCAGCGCTGGGGCGGCCCGATCCCCGGCGGTGCCGACGCGTACGTCCGCGAGTGGGCGACCGCCGGCCGGCTCATGCGCGTCGAGGACGCCCCGGAGTCCGAGGCGGAGCTCCGCGCCCAGATGGACGGGTACCTCGACCGCGGCGAGCTCGCCGTCACCGCGCGCACCCGCGACGTCGTGAAGTTCATCAAGAACCCACCACTCGCGCTCATGCTGCGACCCGGCTACCAGGCGCTGTTCCAGGGCGCCGTCTCGACGCTCGACCCCCGCCACCGGTCGATGCTCGGCCTGCGAGCACCCGCGATCGGACCCGTCGAACTGCCCGTCGGCCGGGCGACCGGACTCGTGCTCGACGGCATCGGCGGCGTGCTCGGCAACCAGACGGGCACCGAGCGCGCTGCGCTCGTGCGCATCGCGCGCCTCGAGCGCGAGCGCGGCGCGGTCGCCTGACACGACGGCGTGTCACGTGTCGTGGACGTGACCGGAGACGGACGGGAGGCCCGTGACCAGCTGGTCACGGGCCTCCCGTCCGCCTGGTGGGGGCGTCAGAAACCGGACGGCACCCGGGGCGTGTACGCGGACTCGAGTCGCGTCACCTCGTCGTCGGTCAGCGTGATCGCGGCGGCCGCGACCGCGTCGTCGATGTGGTGCTCCTTCGTCGCACCGACGATCGGCGCGCTCACCGCGGGCTTGCCCGCGACCCACGCCAGCGCGATCTGCGCCATGCTCACGCCACGGTCGCTCGCGATGGACTCGACGGCTCCCACGATCGCGCGGTTCGCGTCCTCGTCCTGCCGGTAGAGCGTCTTGCCGAACTCGTCGGTGCTCGCGCGCGACCCGGAGCCGTCGGCGTCCCACGGGCGGGTGACCTTGCCGCGGGCGAGGGGGCTCCACGGGATCACGCCGACGCCGGTCGCGTGCGCGAACGGGTGCATCTCGCGCTCCTCCTCGCGCTCGAGCAGGTTGTACTGGTCCTGCATGGCGACGAACTTCGTCCAACCGTGCAGCTCGGCGGCGTGCTGCATCTGCGCGAACTGCCACGTCCACATGCTGCTCGCGCCGAGGTACCGGGCCTTGCCGGCCTTCACGACGTCGTGCAGGGCCTCCATCGTCTCCTCGACCGGCGTGACCGGGTCGAAACGGTGGATCTGGTACAGGTCGACGTAGTCGGTGCCGAGCCGGGTCAGCGAGGCGTCGATCTCGTGCATGATCGCGGCGCGGGACAGCCCGGCGCCGTTCCGACCCGGACGCATCCGGTTGAAGACCTTCGTGAAGACCTGGACGTCCTCGCGCGGCGCGAGCTCCTTGAGGAGCGTGCCGGTGATCTCCTCGCTCGAGCCGTCGGAGTACACGTTCGCCGTGTCGAAGGTGGTGATGCCGGCGTCGAACGCGCGACGCACGAAGGGGCGGGCCTCGTCGATGCCGACGCTCCAGGCGTGCGAGCCGCGGTCGGGGGCGCCGTAGGACATCATGCCGAGGACCACGGTGCTGATCTCGAGGCCGGAGGCGCCGAGGCGGGTGGTCTCTGCGGGTGCTGCGTTGCTCATGCGCTCACCTTGGCATCGCGGCCTGTGACGGCGAGCAGGCGGACCTGGAGCGGGGCGTCCTCGTCGACGTCGACCGGGGCGGCGTACAGACCGGTGGCCGCGAGGTCCTCGATCTGCGGCTCGAAGTACTCCCACACCGCCTGCACGAGCTCGTCCGGCAGCGACTCGTCCGTGCCGGTCGCCCGCGCCAGGTCCCACGTGTGGATCGTGATGTCGCTGGTCTGCTCGGTGAGGTACTGGCCAGCCGGGACGACGTCGGTGCTGAGGTGCACAGGGGTGTCCTGCGGGGCGTTCCGCCAGGCATCGGTCGCGGCGGTCGCGAAGCGCTGCCACTCGGACACGAGGTCGTCGCCGATGGCCTCGAGGTCGGCTTCGGCCTGCGCGTAGTCGCATCCGGTGAGGAGCTTCGGGATCCAGCGCTGCTCGTCGACCACGTGGGTGACGAGGTCGCGGGTGGTCCACTCGGAGTCGGGGGTGGCGGCGTCCCAGTCCGTCACGGCGGCGACGCGGCGGCCGAACTCGGCTGCCGCGAGGGCCTGCATCGCGATCCAGTCGGTGGCCATGGTGGTGCTCCTGTTCGTCGGGCTGGCGTGCGGTGCTTCGTGCGTGCGTGCGTGCGTGTTGTGGCGTGGTGCGTGTAGTGGTAACTCGTGGGGCTCGGTGCGGATTCCCGCGCGTGCGGGGCGTACCGTTCCCGCTGCCCAACGCTACGCCGCCGCCGGCCCCCGGGCGTCGTGCGCGCGGGGCGTCGCCCGCTCGCCTGCTGCCGAGCGGGCGAAATGCCGGCGTCGTGCCCGCGCCCGGCGCCGAGCGGGCGAAATGCCGGCGTCGTGCGCGAGCCCACCGGACGTTTCCGCCCGCTCACGCGAGGGGGAGCGCCCCGTACCCGATGTGCGCGCTGTACCCGAAGTGCGCGCTGCACCCGACCGGAGTCCTGACCGGCGACGGCTGGGCGAGCGGGCGAAATGCCCGGGTCGAGCTCGAACGAAGGCGGGTATTTCGCCCGTTCGCGGTGGGACGCGGTGGGACCCGGCGGGACGCGGCGCGGCGTACGGCGACGGTGCTCGCTGCACGCCCGAAGCCACGGCGGGGACGACGAACGCCCCGGCTCCGTGGGGAGCCGGGGCGTGTGTCTCGGGTTCGGGTCGTGCTGTTCGGTGCCCTCAGTCAGGCAACGAGGCCGAGGGGACTCAGGCCGCCTGGAGGACGAACTGGACGTCGAGGTTGATCGTCACGTCGTTGCCGAGCGTGAAGCCGCCGGCCTCGAGCGCTGCGTTCCAGTTCACACCGAACTCGGTGCGGTCGATCTTGGTGGTCGCCTCGGCGCCGAACTTGACCTGGCCGTAGCCATCGGTCGTGAAGCCACCGAGCTCGGCCTTGAGGACGACCGGCTTGGTGACGCCACGCAGGGTCAGGTCGCCGGCGATGTGCAGGTCGTCGCCCTTGGTCTCGATGCCCGTCGAGCGGAAGGTGAGCTGCGGGTGCTCTTCGGTGAGGAAGAAGTCGCTCGTCTTGAGGTGCTGGTCGCGCTGCTCCTGGCCGGTGTTGATCGACGCGACGTCGATGTTCGCCTCGACGGTCGACTCGAGGGGGTTCTCGGCGGTGACGACGGTGGCGTCGAAGGTCTCGAACTTGCCCTTGACCTTGCTGATGGCGAGGTGGCGGACCGAGAAGGTGACCTCGGAGTGGGTGGGGTCGATCTTCCAGGTGCCGGTCTGGTAGCCGGGGATGGTCGTGGCGGTGAGCGTCATGGTGGTCCTTCTTCCGAACGAGAGTCTGTGGTGCGACGCGATCCATGCGCCTGCATCAACCTGATACTACGCCAGTGTGCACCCTTTTGGTTGAAGCGTCAACCATTGTTCACCGAAGTGTCGCAAGGCGGTGGTCGTGCGGTGCCCGGTACCCGACGTCCAGAAGGCGGCGTACGCGCTGCACGAAGCGGTCGATCCCGCGGCCGACGTCGTCCGCGGTGGCGCGGACCAACCACCAATCGACGTCCTTCAATCGCTCGCCACGGGTGAGGTCCTTCCGGAAGGTGGCTGGATCGGTGCGGTGCAGATCGCTCTCGTACTCGATCGCCACCCGAGCAGCGAGGTAGGCGAGGTCAACGCATGCGATCCATCTGCCGTCCACGACCACGTCGTGGTTCAGGGCGGGCTCCGGGAGTCCACGGCGCACGAGCGCCAGCCGGGCCCTGGTCTCGCCCGGCGAACGTGAGCCGGGCCTGATCTCGGCGAGCGCGCGGCGGAGCTTGACGACGCCCCGGAGTCCGCGCCGCCGACTGACTGCCCGGACGAGTTCGTCGGCCGTCGCCCATCCGAGCCACCCGACGAGGGCGTCACCGGCGATGATCAGTTCGTCGAGCGTCAACATCGTGCCGAGGGCGACGAAGGTGTCCGCGGGGGTGGTCAGCCGCACACCCCGGCTCCGGGTCGCACGGACTCTGCCGTGGTGGGCGCGGTGTCCGACGGCACCTCGGACACGAAGCGCCTGATCGGCCCCGATCGTCGTGACGTGGAGTCGTGGCGTGCCCTCGAACCGGCGGGGGAGCGGGATACCGAGGATCGCGGCGGCAGTGACGTGGCTGAACACCTGGTCGGGGCGTAGTCGGGGAGCCAGTGCTCGGGCGCGTTCGTCGACCGTTCGCGGCGGAACCGCTGAGCGGATGCCGTGGAACGGGCGAACGAGATCATGCGCATCGAGGCGGCCGCGGGACACCCCTCGGTGCAGTGCGTCACGGACGCGGAACGAGGCGTCCCGCAGCGCCAACGGGAGTCGGCGTCTGGCGGTCATCTCCACATCGTGCAGCCGAGCGGGCGCGGCGGAGGTGGGTCGTGCCTCCTGTGTGGACGGCCCGCGGTGCTGGTGCCCTTGTGGAGGAGTCGCGCCGCTGCCCGAGCGGGCGGAACACCAGGGTCCTGCTGCTCGCGACCGCGGCATTTCGCCCGCTCGCGGGGGCGACCACCGGCGCGAACCGCCGCGCTGCCCGCCGAGAGTCGGCGGAGCGGTCGTGACCGGGAAGGGCGGCGTCACGATGTCGGGCCTCGGGGAGGGTGCGGCGGCCACCAGATCGGCGATGATGCGAGCGGGCGGTTTGCCAGGGTGTCGTGGCCGGGCACCCCGGCATTTCGCCCGCTCGCGGAGAAGGCCAAGCGCACGAGCGTACGCCCCGTACGCCCCGCACGCCCCGCTCGCCGCGCCGCACGCCCCGCACCGCGCGGCCGCGCCCGGCAGGCACTCGCGGGGCCCCTCAGGTGTCGGCGGCCTCCAGTAGCGTCGGAGCCATGGAATTCAGGTACCTGGGCAACTCCGGACTCAAGATCTCCGAGATCACCTACGGCAACTGGCTGACGCACGGCTCGCAGGTCGAGAACGACGTCGCCTCCCAGTGCGTGCGGGCAGCGCTCGACGCCGGCATCACCACCTTCGACACCGCGGACACGTACGCCAACACCGCAGCCGAGACCGTCCTCGGCGAAGCACTCAAGGGCGAGCGGCGTGCGGGTCTCGAGGTCTTCACCAAGGTGTACTGGCCCACCGGCCCCAAGCAGCACAACGACGTCGGACTCTCCCGCAAGCACATCTTCGAGTCGATCGACGGCTCGCTGACCCGCCTGCAGACCGACTACGTCGACCTCTACCAGGCGCACCGGTACGACCACGAGACGCCGCTCGAAGAGACCATGCAGGCCTTCGCGGACGTCGTCCGCCAGGGCAAGGCGCTCTACATCGGGGTCAGCGAGTGGAACGCCGAGCAGATCCGCGCCGGCGCTGCCCTCGCGAAGGAGCTCGGGTTCCAGCTCATCTCGAACCAGCCGCAGTACTCGATGCTGTGGCGGGTCATCGAGGGTGAGGTCGTCCCCGCCTCGAAGCAGCTCGGCCTGTCGCAGATCGTCTGGTCGCCCATCGCGCAGGGCGTGCTGACCGGCAAGTACAAGCCGGGTCAGCCGCTGCCCGAGGGCTCGCGTGCCACGGACGAGAAGGGCGGTGCGGACATGATCAAGCGGTTCATGCGCGACGAGGTCCTCGAGGCCGTGCAGCGCCTGCAGCCCGTCGCCGACCAGGCCGGCCTCACCCTCGCGCAGCTCGCGATCGCGTGGACGCTGCAGAACGACAACGTCGCCAGCGCCATCGTCGGTGCCTCGCGTCCGGAGCAGGTCACGGACAACGTCAAGGCAGCGGGCGTCACGCTCGACGCCGACGCGCTCGCAGCCATCGACGAGGCCCTGGGTGACCTCCCGGAGCGCGACGCGGCCAAGACCGTGTCCCCGGCGCAGCGTCCCGCCTGAGACGCGACCCACCATCGGACGGGAGGCCCGTGGCGACGCCGCCACGGGCCTCCCGTCCGTCGTGGACCCAGCCCACTACACGACGTACGGTGATCCTGCCGGTCCCAGTCCGCGGAACGCGTCTGACGACGCATCTGCGTGTCCCGTGTGAACAGCACGTGTCGTGGAACTGGCAGAGGCCTGGGTAAGTCCGTACCCCACCCAAACCGCAGTCCCGTTACCCCCGAATCGGGGGCATGACCCGAACTGATACCCCCGTTCTGGTGTCACCCGACACCGGTACGGTGCCGACCGTGCGACCCGGCACGGTCCGGCGCCTGCTCGCCACCGCGAGGCAACTCGCGTCGTTCGGCACGATCGGTGCCGTCTGCTTCGTCATCGACCTGGGGCTCTACAACCTGCTGCGCGCCACCGTCATGCCCGACGGTCCCATCGCCGCGAAGATCGTGTCGGCCGTCGTGTCGACCGCCGTGGCGTGGATCGGCAACCGCTTCATCACGTTCCGCGCCGAGCGCCAGACCGGCCGCCGCGAGACCGTGCGCGAGGGGCTGCTCTTCGCTGCCACGAACCTGATCGGGCTCGGCATCGCCGCGGCCTGCCTGTTCGTCTCGCACTACGTCCTCGGGTTCACCTCGACCCTCGCCGACAACGTCGCCGGCAACGGCGTCGGCCTCGTGCTCGGAACCGCCTTCCGGTTCGCCGCGTACAAAGCCCTCGTCTTCCGATCCACCGATGCTCGTCGCACGAAGGGGTTCGCCGCATGACCATCTCCGCCACGCTGCTGACGGCCGCAGGGCCGCTGCTCCAGCCGAACGAGGGAACCGCTCCGTCGAGCGTTCCGAACCGTGGGACCACCGACGTCCCGAGCGGAGGCTCCGGCGCCGTCCAGCAGGCCGCATGGTCGCTGGGCGAGTGGATCGGCTACTCCGCCCTCATCGCCATCTCCGTGCTCCTGACGATCGTCGCGCTCACCACGTTGTGGTGGATGCTGCACGCCTGGCGCTCGCGGGACGCACTGAAGTCGACGAGCTTCAGCCAGACCCCGCGCCCGGCCGCGCACCGCTTCACCCTGCTGGTGCCCGGGCGGCACGAGCAGGAGGTCATGGGCCAGACGCTCGACATGCTCGCGAAGCAGGACCACCCGGACTTCGAGATCATCGCGATCGTCGGCGAGGACGACCCGGAGACGGACGCCGTCGTGCGCGCCGCCGCCGCGCGCCACCCCGAGCTGATCCGCGTGGTCGTCGACGACACGCTGCCGAAGAACAAGCCGAAGGCGATGAACCTGGCGCTCCAGTACGCGACCGGTGACGTCGTCGGCGTGTTCGACGCCGAGGACGAGGTCTACCCGCACCTGCTGACCCTGGTGGACTCGCGGTTCCAGGAGACCGGCGCCGACGTGGTGCAAGGCGGCGTGCAGCTGATGAACTTCAAGTCCAGCTGGTGGTCCCTCCGGAACGTCCTGGAGTACTACTTCTGGTTCCGTTCGCGCCTGCACTTCCACGCCGGCTCGAAGTTCATCCCGCTCGGTGGCAACACCGTCTTCGTGACGAAGGAACGCCTCGACTGGTCGAACGGCTGGGACGCGCACTGCCTCGCCGAGGACTGCGAGCTCGGTGTCCGCCTGTCCGCCGACGGCGCGAAGGTCGTCGTCGCCTACAGCCCCGAGGCCGTCACCCGCGAGGAGACCCCGCCGACCTTCGCCTCCCTGCTCAAGCAGCGGACGCGCTGGAACCAGGGCTTCCTGCAGGTGCTCGGCAAGGGGGAGTGGAAGAAGCTGCCCTCGTTCCGCCAGCGCTTCTTCGCGCGCTACATGCTGACCATGCCGTTCATCCAAGCGGCCACCGGTCTGCTCATCCCGCTGAGCGTCCTGATGATCCTGTTCGTCAAGGTGCCGACGGCGATCGCCCTGGTGTCGTTCATCCCGGTGGCACCGACGCTCATGCTGCTGGCCGTCGAGGTCGTGGGCCTCAACGAGTTCGGTCGCATCTACAAGGAGAAGGTCCGCTTCCGGGACTACGTGAAGCTCGTGCTCGGTCTCGTGCCGTACCAGGTCTTCCTCGCCGCAGCGGCCGTCCGGGCCGTCGTCCGCCACGCCAAGGGGCAGAACGGCTGGGAGAAGACGGAGCACACGGGCCAGCACCGGAACGCCGAGCAGCCGGCCGAGGTCGTCGGCTTCGCGTCGGACCTGAGCAACGCCGGCGTCACGGACGGTTCGTCGGCCGCGGCGGGCTCTGCCGCTGGTTCCGCGTCCGCCGGTTCCGCATCCGCCGGTTCCGCCGGTTCCGCCGGTTCCGCTGGCTCCGCTGGCACCGCTTCCGAGCGTGAGCTCGCCGGCACGACCACCGGAGGGACCCGATGAGCGCCAGCATCACCAACACCACCGGCATCCCGATCCGCGGTGCCGTCGCCGGGGACCACGCCGGCATCAGCGCCTGGTTCCGCCGACACGCTGCGAGCCTGACCTGGCTGCTGCCGGTCGTCGCGATCACCGTCATCGTTCAGGCGTGGAACATGTCCGGCACCCCGCAGCGGATCGACGACGAAGGCACGTACACCGCGCAGGCCTGGGCGATCATGCACCTCGGCGAGATCACGCACTACACCTACTGGTACGACCACCCGCCGCTCGGCTGGATCCAGATCGCCGGCTACACCGGTCTGACCGGGGCGTTCGCGCGCTACCCGTTCGCCGTCGAGGCCGGCCGCGAGGCGATGGTCTTCTTCTCCGCCGTCTCGAGCATCCTGCTGTTCGTCCTGGCCCGCCGCCTCGGTGCCGGCCGGATCACCGCGGCCGCAGCCGGTCTCGTCTTCGCGCTGTCGCCGCTCGCCCTGCAGTACCACCGCACGGTCTACATCGACAACGTCGCGACGCCGTGGCTGCTCGCCGCGTTCGTCCTCGTGCTCAGCCGTCGCCAGCAGCTCGCCGGGTTCGCCGGAGCAGCTGCGTGCCTCGGCATCGCGGTGCTCTCCAAGGAGACGTACCTGCTCGCCCTGCCGTTCCTCGTCTGGATGGCGGTCCGCCGTGCCGACAGGAGCACCCGCCGGTACACGCTGAGCGTCGCCGGGGCCGTCCTCGTCATCATCGGCGGCGGGTACCTGCTGCTCGCCGCAGTCAAGGGCGAGTTGTTGCCGGGCAGCGGTCGGGTCAGCCTGTTCGAGGGCATCACCTACCAGCTCGGCTCGCGCTCGGCATCGGGTTCGCTGTTCGACCCGGGAAGCCTGGCCAACGCCGCCGCGTCGCAGTGGTGGGCGCTCGACCCGGTGTTCATCGTGCTCGGCTCGGCCTCCGCGGTCGTGGGACTCTTCCTGCGCCGGGTCCGTCCGATCGCCGCGATGCTCGTCTTCCTGCTCGCGATGATGTTCCGCCCGAACGGGTACCTGCCGGTGCCGTACGTCATCATGCTCATCCCGTTCGCCGCCCTGCTGGTCGCGTACACGGCCGAGCGTGCCGTCCTGTCGATCGCCGGTCGGGTCCGTACCCGTACCCGCCTCGGCACCGGGACCCGTCGTGGCCTCGGCATCACCTGGGCCGTCACCACCGCAGTCGCACTCGTCGTGTCGGTGCCGCTCTGGGGAACACAGCTGCGCGGCTTCGTCCTGGGCAACCTCGACCTGCCGATGCAGCAGGCCGAGCAGTGGGTCGGGGACAACGTCTCGAAGTCCTCCCGACTGCTGGTGGACGACGCCATGTGGGTCGACCTCGTCGAGGACGGCTTCGCCCGGAACAACGTGGTCTGGTACTACAAGCTCGACACCGACGGAGCCGTGGAGCGCCAGTCGCCCAACGGGTGGAAGGACTCGGACTACGTCATCACGACGGACTCCATGCGGACCGGCGGCAACTCGTCATCCGACGTCCGCCAGGCGATCGAGAACTCGACGGCCGTCGCGACCTTCGGCTCCGGCGACCAGCAGGTCGAGGTCCGACGCATCCACGCCGAGGGGCGGACCGCCGCGCAGACCGCGATCACCCGGGCCAGCGACCTGCGGAAGACCATGGGCACCGAGCTGGCGTCGAACCCGGCGCTCCGGGCCGACGACGGCACCAAGTCGCAGTTCCGCGCGGGTCAGGTCGACTCGCGGGCGATGATCGCGCTCGGCCAGGTGCTCGCCGACCAGGACGTCCGCGTCGACCGGTTCACACCGCTCACGGGCGAGACCGGCCAGCCGTTCCGCACCGCCGTCCTGCACACCAGTGACGTCGCCTCGGCCGAGCGTGTGGCCGCGACCCTCGACGCGATGTCCGAGTCGTTCCGGCCGGCGTCGGTCGAGCGTGAGGGCGAGCGGCTCACCGTCACCTACACCCCGGCGGACCCGACGACGACCGCGACGAGCGCTTCGTGACGCGCGCGGCCGATGCCCGGGCCGCGCAGCGGTTCGCCGAGCGGGCGAAACACCCGGGTGCGCCGCGCGCGGACCCCGGCATTCCGCCCGCTCGCGCCGTGGCACGTGGGGGCGCTCGAGGGGCGGGGCGCGCCACCTCCACCCGCGGGTTCGCCGAGCGGGCGAAACACCCGGGTGCGTCCGGCGCGGACCCCGGTATTTCGCCCGCTCGCGGGGAGGGCTCCCGCGCCGCCCGTAACGACGCCCGCGACACCCGCGCCGCCCGCGCCACCCCGGAACCGAACACGACCAGCACCACGACCCGAAGGAGCACGACCATGACCGCACACACCCAGCGACGCCGCACCGTCGTCGTCGGCGCACTCGCAGCGACCCTCGTCGCCGCGACCGTCGGACTCGCAGCACCCCAGACCGCCACCGCCGCCACCACCACCGACGAGGGCTGGCTCCGCGTCGGCCACCTCTCGCCCGACACCAAGAGCGTCGACGTCGAGCTGTCCAGCCTGTCCGGCGGCAAGACGGTCTTCGAACTCGACGACGTCACCTACGGCCAGGTCAGCAAGTACCAGGAACTCCCGGTCGGCACCTACGTGCTGTCGATGCGGGCCTCCGACGCTCCGGACTCCACGCCGGTGATCTCCACCGACGTGCAGGTCGACAAGGGCGACGCGAGCACGGTCGTCGCCTACGGCAAGAACACCGACCTCAAGACGACGGCGTTCACCGACGACCTGCAGCAGCCGGGCGACGGCAAGGCGAAGCTCCGGCTGGTCCAGGCCGCCACCACGGCGAAGCAGGTCGACGTGAGCACCTCCGAGGGCACCGCCATCGCCGAGGGCGCGGAGTTCGGCACCGCCACCCAGTACGCCACGGTCGACTCCGGCAAGTGGACGCTCGACGTCTCCGGCAGCGGCCAGCAGGGCACCGCCAGCGTCGACCTCGCCGGCAACACCGTCTCCACCCTGTTCGTCCTCGACGACAGCAAGGGTGACCTGACGGTCGTGCCGGTGACGGACGCAGCGGCCACCGCCGCGACCCCGACCGGCGGCGTGCAGACGGGTGGCGGCGGCGCAGCCGCCGACCGCCCGATGACGGAGGCCGTCCACGCGGCCGTCGCAGCGCTCCGCTCGCTGTACCGCTGACGCCCTGGCCGGGAGGCCCGGATCACGTGCGCCGACACGCTCACGTGATCCGGGCCTCCCGGTCAGAGCCCCGCTCACCATCCACGGAAAGGCAGGCCAGCATGACCCGCAGGACCTGGATACCCGTCACCGCCGCGGCGGCGGTGGTCGTCGCCGTCGGCGTCGCGCTCATCGCAGTGCGGCCGTGGGGGCAGGACACCGCAGCCGAGAACGGCTCGGCCGCCACCCCGACCTCGACCAGCGCGCCCGACGCGGCCCGTTCCCCGGAGCAGCTCCGCACCGAGTTCCTGGACCGCTACGTGCAGGACGGCCGCGTCGTCCGCACCGACCAGGGCGACGACACCGTCAGCGAAGGGCAGGCCTACGGGCTGCTCATCGCGTTCGCGAACGGCGACCGCGACCGGTTCGGCGACATCTGGAAGTGGACGAAGACGCACATGCTGACCGACGACGACCTGCTCGCCTGGCGTTGGACGCCGGACGACGGTGTCGCCGACGAGCAGCCGGCGAGCGACGCCGACCTCGACGCCGCGCGGGCCCTGGTGCTCGCCGGAGACGCCTGGGGCGAGGACCGCTACACGGCAGCCGGCACGCGCATCGCGTCGGCGATCCTGGAGCACGAGACCGCGACCACGGAACTCGGCACGATCCTGCTGCCCGGGCCGTGGGCGGACTCCGAGCCCTACCGCTACAACGCCTCGTACGCGTCGCCGGCAGCCTTCGCGGTGCTGGCGAAGGCCACGGGCGACGACCGGTGGACCGCGCTGAACCGCGGTTCCCGAGCGGTGACGACGGCCGTGCTCGACGAGTCGCAGCTGCCGAGCGACTGGTCGCAGGTACACGCCGACGGCACCGTCGACCCGATGCCCGCGACCGGCGGGGACCAGCGCGTGCTCTACGGCTACGACGCGATGCGGACGCCCGTCCGCTACGCGGAGGCCTGCTCCGCCGACGACCGCGCCCTCGCCGGTTCGCTCGCCCCGACCCTGCGTCGGACGACGCAGCTCGCGGCCCAGCTCGACCTCGGCGGGACCGCCGTGACCGAGGACACGAACGCGCTGGCGTACACCGCCAGGGCCGCGGCGGAGCACGCAGCCGGGTCCTCCGGTGCGGCTGCCGACGACCTGGAGCGGGCCGACCGCACGGCGGCCACCACGCCGACCTACTACGGGGACGCCTGGGCCGCCCTCGGTGCGACCATGCTCACCTCGGACGTGCTCGGCGGCTGTGCGACGACGGCCGGAGGTGCATCGTGACCGGCCGGCGGTCCGCCGGGCGCGGTCCGGCGGTCCGGCGCCGTGGTGTGGTGATCGGGGCCGTCCTGGCCGCGGTCGTCCTGGGCGGCGGCGTCACGGGTGTGGCCCTCGCGTCGACCGTCGGCAGCGACGGGTCGGGTGGGCGTGCCGGCTCGGCGCCGTCGAGTCCTGCGTCGGCTGCTGCCGGGTCGGGTTCTGCCGGGGCCGGGTCGTCCGGCTCGGGCACCGAGGGGTTCCAGGACCCGGCAGCGCCCGCTGCCCGTTCCTCGGCGACCCCCGTCAGCGTCTCGATCCCCGCGATCGGCGTGCAGTCGGACCTCGAGGACCTGCACCGCGGCTCCGCCGGTGAGCTCGACCCGCCCGTCGACTGGGACAGTGCGGGCTGGTTCAGCGACGGCATCGTCCCCGGTGAGGTCGGCCCGGCCGTGATCGCCGGCCACGTGGACAGCCCGACGAGCGCCGCGGTGTTCTTCCGCCTCGACGAACTGGTCGCCGGTGACGAGATCCACGTCGCGATGTCCGACGGCACCACCCGCACCTTCACCGTCGACCGCTCGGAACGCGCCGCCAAGTCGGCGTTCCCGACGAGCGACGTCTACGGCACCACCCCGACAGCCCAACTCCGACTGATCACCTGCGACGGCGTGTTCGACACCGCCACCGGGCACTACACGGACAATCTGATCGTGTTCGCAGACCTCTCGTCGGACTGACCCACGACCGACCGATACATTCGATGTGGAGCACGAGGAGCACCATGAGCGAGACCCTGGTCATCATCCCGACCTACGACGAGGCGGAGAACGTCCGTCCCATCGTCGAGCGCACGCTCGCGGCCACCGACGACAGCGTCCACGTGCTCGTCGTCGACGACAACTCGCCCGACGGCACCGGTGACATCGCCGACGCGATCGCGAGCGAGAGCGACCGGGTGCACGTGATGCACCGCACGGTGAAGGACGGCCTCGGCGGCGCGTACCTGTCCGGCTTCGCGTGGGGCCTCGAGCACGGGTACGCCAAGCTCGTCGAGATGGACGCCGACGGCTCGCACCACCCCGAGTACCTGCCGTGGATGCTCGAGCTCGCGGACACGAACGACCTGGTGCTCGGGTCCCGCTGGATCAAGGGCGGGAAGGTGGAGAACTGGCCCTGGTACCGCGAACTGCTGTCCCGCGGCGGCAACCTCTACACGCGCCTGGCCCTCGGCATCGCGGTCCGCGACGCCACCGGCGGGTTCCGGGTCTTCACCTCGCGGGCGTTCGAGCGGATCGACCTGGCCGGCGTTGCGTCGAAGGGCTACTGCTTCCAGGTCGACCTGTGCTGGCGCGCCCTCGAGGCCGGTCTGCGCGTCGTCGAGACCCCGATCACGTTCACCGAGCGGGAGTTCGGCGTCTCGAAGATGAGCGGCAACATCGTGCGTGAGAGCCTCGCCCTCGTGACGAAGTGGGGCATCGACCGCCGCATCCGCGAGACCCGTTCCCTGGTCAAGGACCACCGGAAGCTGCCGTCCGTGCGGAAGAACGCACACGCGGTCGCCGACCACGCCGCCTGATCCGCGGCAGCGGCGCTCGGCGTCGGCGCTCGGCGGCTGCGCTCGGCGTCGGTACCGCGAAAGCGACAGTGTCCCGCGAACCGTTCGCGGGACACTGTCGCTTTCGCGGATCGGACCCCCGTGGGCAGCCCGGACGACAGCGCAGCGACTAGCGCAGCACCACCACGCCCCGTCCGCGGAACCGCACGCAGTCCGTCGCGACCTCGGCCGCACCGAAGCGGTAGAGCTCCTCGCCGGTGGCACCGGGGACCGGCACCTCGGCAGCGTCGTCGAGGAAGTTCACCACGACGTGCACCGGAGCGACGTCGGGCCCGAGCAGCCCGCGTGTGAGCACCAGCCACCGCCGGTCCTCACTGAACCGCACGGCGTTCGCCTCGTACCGGTGGTCGACGAAGGCCTGGTCGGTGCGCCGCAGGGCGACCAGCACCCGGTAGGCACGCAGGATCGCCGCGCCCCGCTCGGAACTGACGTCGGCCCAGTCGAGCTTGGAGTTCGTGAACGTCGTCGGGTCCTGCGGGTCCGGCACGGCGGACTCGTCCCACCCGTGCTCGGCGAACTCGGCGATGCGCCCCTCGGCGGTGGCGGTGCCGAGCTCGGGCTCCGGGTGCGAGGTGAAGAACTGCCACGGCGTCGTCGCGGCGAACTCCTCGCCCATGAACAGCATGGGCGTGAAGGGCCCGAGCAGGGTCAGCGCCGCCGCGATGACGAGGCCCTCGTCGTCGAGCGTGGCTGCCAGACGATCGCCCGCCGCGCGGTTGCCGATCTGGTCGTGGTTCTGGTTCGTGACGACCAGGGCCGTCGCCGGCGAGGTGCCGCGGTCGATCGGCTGCCCGTGCCGCCGGCCACGGAACGACGACCACGTGCCGTCGTGGAAGAACCCGTGGTCGAGCACCTTCGCGAGCGCCGACAGCGGTGCGAAGTCGGCGTAGTAGCCGTTCGTCTCACCCGTCAGCGCGACGTGCACGGCGTGGTGGAAGTCGTCGGACCACTGCCCCGAGAGTCCGTACCCGGCGGCTTCACGCGGGCGGAACATCACGGGGTCGTTGAGGTCCGACTCGGCGATCAGGGACAGCGGACGACCGACGAAGGCGCCGTACGCGTCCGTCTCGTCGGCCATCTCGGCCAGCACGTGCGGTCGGGTGGTGTCGCGGATCGCGTGCACGGCGTCGAGCCGGAGCCCGTCGACGTGGTGGTCGCGGAACCACATGCGCACGTTGTCGAGGACGTACCGGCGGACCTCGGGGTGCTCCACGTTCACCGAGTCGCCCCACGTGTTCGCGAGGCCCTGCACCAGGTACGGCCCGTACAGCGGCAGGTAGTTGCCGCTCGGACCGAGGTGGTTGTAGACGACGTCCTGGATGACGCCGAGACCGAGCGAGTGCGCGGTGTCGACGAAGCGGTCGTACGCGTCCGGGCCGCCGTACGGCGCGTGCACCGCGAACCACGCGACGCCGTCGTAACCCCAGTTCCACTCGCCGTTCACACCGTTGACGGGCAGCAGTTCGACGAACTCGACTCCGAGCTCGACCAGGTGGTCGAGCTTCTGCGCGGCTGCGTCGAGGGTGCCCTCCGGCGTGTACGTGCCGACGTGCATCTCGTAGATGACGGCACCGCGGGCCGGGCGTCCGGTCCACGACTCGTCGGTCCACGCGAAGCGCGCCGGGTCGACCACTGCCGAGGTGCCGTGCACGCCGTCCGGTTGGAAGCGACTGCGGGGGTCGGGTCGGACCGCGTCGTCGTCGCCGAGGCGGAACCCGTAGCGGGCACCGACGACCGGCATGATCGCGTCGGTCGACCACCAGTCGTCGTCGCCCCGGGTCAGCGGGTACTCGACGTCGTCGACGACCAGCCGGACACGGTCCGGCTCGGGCGCCCAGACGGCGTAGCGGTCGGGTGCGGTCATGCGTGACCCTCCAGGATGTCGATCTCGGCTTGTGCGTCGGACTCGGTGGTCGCCGGGGCGGTTCCGGCGGTCGACCGGGAGGCCCGTTCCGCGTCGGACGCGTCGGTCACCGTGTCGGCGTGGCCGGGTTCCCCGACCGTGGCGGCCGGGACGAGCAGCGCGACCGGGTAGGTGGTGAGCAGGTCCGCGAGCGCGATACCCCGGCTGGCCGGGAACGACCTGCCGGTGAGCAGGTCGACCCGATCGACGGGGACGGCGTGCACGAGGGTGTCGCCCCAGCCGCCGACCCGTTCGAGGCCGATCGGCAGGCGCGTGGCGACCGTCACGGCACCACCGCGGTCGAACGCGACGACGTGGTCCGCCGCGCTGCCCGTCGCCTCGAGCGCGAGGTACCGCGTGAAGAGCTCCGGGTGGTCGCGGCGGAGACGGAGCGCACGCGCGGTCACGAGGAGCTTCGCAGCGCCGTCGATCCCGATCGCGGGCAGGTCCTCGGGGCCGTCGTCGTCCGGGCCGTCGATCTCGGCGAGGACGTGGCGCCGTTCGGCGTAGTCCACCGCACGGCGGTTGTCGGGGTCGACGAGGGAACGGTCCCAGAACTCGGTGCCCTGGTAGACGTCGGGGACGCCGGGCGCCGTGAGCTGCACGAGCTTCTGCGCGAGCCCGTTCGACCACCCGGCCGCGTCGATCCGCTCGTCGAGGGCATCGAGCACGGCCACCACCGCGGGCTCGTCGAACGCCGCGTCGACGAGCGCGTGCATGCGCTCCTCGAACGCCGTGTCCGGCTCGGTCCAGGTCGTGCTGTCGCCGGCTTCGCGCGACGCCTTCTCGGCGTACGCGTGCAGCCGCTCGCGACTCGCGGGCCGGGCACCGACGATGGCCTGCCAGAGCAGGTCCGCGAACACGCGGTCCTCGAGCGGGACGAGGGACTGCAACCGGTCGAGGGTGTCGGCCCACTCGCTGCCGAGTTCGGCCAGGACTGCGATGCGTGCCCGGGTGTCCTCGCTGCGCTTCGTGTCGTGGGTGGTGAGCGTCGTCATGGTGTGCGGCCAGCTGCCGAGCCGGTCGCGCTGCGCCTGGTGGAAGTCGGCCACGGACACCGCGAACACGCTCGGGTCGCCGCCGACTTCGCTCAGGGACGTCAGGCGGGACGTGCGGTAGAACGCCGTGTCCTCGACGCCCTTGGCCATCACCATGCCGCTCGTCTGCTGCAGGCGGACGGCGGCGGCGTTCTCCGGGTCGACGAGCGCCGGGGCGATGCGGTCGATGACGTCGTCGAGGTCCGGGCGGGCCTCGGCGGCACGTTCGAGCGCGGCGATGAGGTGGTGCGCGCCCTCGGGCAGGTAGGTGCGGTACACGTCGAACGACGCGACGACCTCGGCGAGGGCGTCCACGAGTCGTTCGTGCGTGATCGCGTCCGCCCCGGCGGCGACCGGAGCGAGGAGGCGGGCGAGCCGCTCGACCTCGCTGCCGAGGATCCCGTCGGCGATGCCGCGGCGGGTGTCGTGCGTGAGCTGCTGCCAGTCGGCCGGTTCCGCTCCGGACGCGGCCGTCAGCGTCGGTTCGCCCGCGGGGTCGACGAGCACGCGGTCCAGGATGCCCAGGGCGTCGTACCCGGTGGTGCCGTCGACGGGCCACGAGCTCGGCAGTTCCTCGCCGGGCTCGAGGATCTTCTCGACGAGGGTGTACGCGCCGCCGGTCAGCTCGGCGAGGTCCTGCAGGTACCCGGCGGGGTCGTACAGTCCGTCCGGGTGGTCGATGCGCAGGCCGTCGACGAGGCCGTCGCGGAACCAGGCTCCGATGACACCGTGCGAGGCCGCGAAGACCTCGGGCTCCTCGACTCGGATCGCCGCGAGCGTGTTCACCGCAAAGAACCGACGGTAGTTGAGTTCGTGGTCGGCGCGCTTCCAGTGCACGAACGCGTAGTGCTGCAGCTCGTGCACTGCCTCGACCGAATCACCCGGGTGGGCGGTGCCGGGCGCGGTCGGGTAGGCGGTCTCACCGACCCGCAGCACCGGGCGTTCCGGGTCGGACGTGTCGAGCGACACGGCGTCGAGCAGCCGGTCGTCGAGGACCGGCACCCGGACCTTGCCGTCGCCGGCGTCCCAGTCGACGTCGAACGCCCACGCGACGGGGGAGCCCTGGCCGAGTTCGAGCAGGGACCACCACCACGGGTTGATCTCCGGGGTGGCGACCCCGACGTGGTTCGGGACGACGTCGACCAGCACGCCGAGGCCGACGGCGTGCGCGGCCTCGGCGAGGACCCGGAGGGCCTCGTCACCGCCGCGGTCGGTGTCGACGTGCGTGTGGTCGACGACGTCGTAGCCGTGGTTCGAGCCGGGTTCCGACTGCAGGACGGGCGACAGGTACAGCCAGTCGGCGCCGAGGTCGTGCACGTAGTCGACGAGGTCGCGTGCTGCGGCCAGGTCGAAGTCCGCGGAGACCTGCAGCCGGTACGTCGATACCGGGACGCGACGCCCGGTTCCCGGTGCGCCGGCGCTCATCGTGCGGTACCGCTCGGCGCGGTGGAGCCGGCGGGGTTCGCCGGGGTGACGGCGTCCTGCGGGGACCGGAGTTCCGGATCGCCCTCGTGGTGCTGGACCTCGACCGGCGCGGCGGAGACCTCGTGGTTCGGCTCGGCGCGGAGGACGATCATCGACCGGGCGGGGACGTCGAGCGGCGTACCGGCGTCGATGACCTCGTCGCGGGCGCCGGGCTCGGCGGTGTCGATGCGGACCGTCCACCCCGGTGCGTACTCCTCGGGCGGCAGGGTGAAGGTCACGACGTCGTCGTGGGCGTTGAAGTACGTGATGAACGCCACGTCGGTGACACGCTCACCGCGGGAGTCGCGCCCACGGATCCCGTCGCCGTTCAGGTACATGCCGACGCTCTTGCCGAAGCCGGAGTCCCAGTCCTCCGGCGACATGGCCTCGCCCTCGGGGGTGAGCCACACCACGTCGGGCAGCGGCTCGTCCTGGCCGCGGCGGACCGGGCGCCCGTTGAAGTACCGGGTGCGGCGGAACGTCGGGTGGTCGTGGCGGAGCTTCACGACGTCGGCCGTGAACTGGACGAGGTCGTCGTCCGCGGTCTCCCAGTCGATCCAGCTGAGCTCGGAGTCCTGCGCGTAGACGTTGTTGTTGCCGGACTGCGAACGGCCGAGCTCGTCACCGTGGGCGATCATCGGCACGCCCTGGCTCAGCAGCAGCGTCGCCAGGAAGTTCCGGCGTCGCTGCAGCCGCAGGGCGTTCACGGCCTCGTCGTCGGTCGGACCCTCGGCGCCGGAGTTCCAGGACCGGTTGTGGCTCTCGCCGTCGTTGTTGTCCTCGCCGTTGGCCTCGTTGTGCTTCTCGTTGTAGGCGACGAGGTCGTACAGCGTGAAGCCGTCGTGCGCGGTGATGAAGTTGATGCTCGCTTTGGGCGTGCGGCCGTCGTGCTCGTACAGGTCGGCCGAGCCGGAGATGCGGGAGGCGAACTCGCCGAGCGTGGACGACTCACCGCGCCAGAAGTCACGCACGGTGTCGCGGTACTTGCCGTTCCACTCCGACCACTGGGGCGGGAAGTTGCCGACCTGGTAGCCGCCGGGGCCGACGTCCCAGGGCTCGGCGATGAGCTTGACCTGCGACACGATCGGGTCCTGCTGCACGAGCTCGAAGAACGCGGACAGCCGGTCGACCTCGTAGAACTCGCGGGCGAGCGCCGAGGCGAGGTCGAAGCGGAAGCCGTCGACGTGCATCTCGGTCACCCAGTAGCGCAGCGAGTCGAGGATGAGCTGCAGCGAGTGCGGGTGCCCGACGTTGAGCGAGTTCCCGGTGCCCGTGTAGTCCATGTAGAACTTCTTGTCGTCGTCGACCAGGCGGTAGTACGCCGCGTTGTCGATGCCGCGGAACGACAGTGTCGGTCCGAGGTGGTTGCCCTCGGCGGTGTGGTTGTAGACGACGTCGAGCACGACCTCGATGCCGGCGCGGTGGAGTTCCCGCACCATGGTCTTGAACTCCTGCACCTGCTGCCCCTGGTCGCCCGAGGACGAGTACGAGGAGTGCGGCGCGAAGAAGCCGATGGTGTTGTAGCCCCAGTAGTTCGACAGCCCCTTGTCCTGCAGGGTGGAGTCGTTCACGAACTGGTGCACGGGCATGAGCTCGAGCGTCGTGATGCCGAGTCGCTGCAGGTGCTCGATGACCGCGGGGTGGGAGACGCCGGCGTAGGTGCCGCGCTGCTCCTCCGGCACGTCGGGGTGGGTCTCGGTGAGGCCCTTGACGTGTGCTTCGTAGATCACCGTCTCGCCGTAGGGCGTGCGCGGTGCGCGGTCGCCCTGCCAGTCGAAGAACGGGTTGATCACGACGCCCTTCATCATGTGCGCCGCGGAGTCGTCGTCGTTCGTCGAGTCCGGGTCGCCGAACGTGTACGCGAAGAGTGACTGGTCCCAGTCGATCTCGCCGCTCGTCGCCTTGGCGTAGGGGTCGAGCAGGAGCTTCGACGGGTTGCAGCGTGCACCGCTGTCGGGGTCGTACGGGCCGTGGACACGGAAGCCGTACTCCTGCCCGGGGCCGATGTTCGGCAGGTAGGCGTGCCAGACGTAGGCGTCGACCTCGACGAGGGGGATGCACTCTTCGTTGCCGTCGGTGTCGAACAGACAGAGTTCGACGCGCTCGGCGACCTCGCTGAAGAGCGCGAAGTTCGTGCCGCTTCCGTCGTAGGTCGCCCCGAGCGGGTACGGGTTGCCGGGCCAGGTGTGCAAACGGTCCTCCAGGTGATGGTCGCGCCAACATATCGGTGACGCCCGTCCGCGTCCGCAGACAAGCCCCAGCTGTGCACCCCTGCGCGCGTGGCCCGCCCTGTGGAGGAACGGACGAGTAGCGTCGCGCGCATGGCCAACATCGTCACGCAGATCGCAGACAAGGTACGCCCGATCGGCGTCTCCACGAACTACGGGGACCCCGTCGAGGTCGGAGACCAGACCCTCATCCCGGTGTCCCTCGGCTGGTTCGGCTTCGGGGGCGGCGGGGACGACGAGAACGGCGGCGGCGGTGGCGGCGGCGGCGGCGCGTCGATCCCGGTCGGCGCGTACGTCCGTCGCCCCGGCAAGGACCTCGAGTTCGAGCCGAACCTCATCTCGCTCGTCGCCGTCAGCATCCCGCTCGTCTGGGTGACCGGCACCGTGCTCCGGAAACTGGTGCGCGTCCTGAAGAAGTAGCGACGATCGGACGGGAGGCCCGTGGCGGACCCGCCACGGGCCTCCCGTCCGATCCGTGGTCGCGACCCGTCATGTGGTCGCGACCACGTCTAGACTGCTGGGACACACACGGGAGTCCGGGACCGCCGGGCTGAGAGGGAGCGAGTGGCGCTCCGACCGTCGAACCTGATCCGGATCATGCCGGCGCAGGGAGGAGTCCAGCACCATGTCTTCTGGCACGTCATCAACCGTCCACACCGCCCCGCGGCGATCGCTGCGCTGGCGGGTCGTCGACATCGTCGTCGCGAGCGTGCTCGCGGTGGCACTCGGCGTCGTCTTCCGGCTCTGGGAGTTCGGCTACGAACCCATCAGCGCCGTCATGGACCTCGTCCTGCCGGGGACGAAAGCGCTGTTCGGCGGGGTCTGGCTGCTCGCCGGCCCACTCGTCGCCATCGTCGTCCGCAAGCCCGGCGCCGCCCTCTACGGTGAGATGGTCGCCGCGTCCGTCGAGGCGCTCTTCGGCACCCAGTGGGGCTGGCTGACGCTCGAGGCCGGGCTCGTCCAGGGCCTCGGAGCCGAGATCGTCCTCGCCCTGTTCCTGTACCGCGTGTACCGGCTGCCGGTCGTCGTCCTGGCGGGCGCCGCGGCCGGCCTCGCCCTCGGCATCAACGACACCGTGCTGTGGTACCCCGGCCTCGACGCCGCGTTCAAGATCGTCTACGTCGTCTGCGCGGTCATCTCGGGCGCGGTGATCGCGGGTGCCGGCTCGTGGTTGCTCGTCCGCGCACTCGCCCGCACCGGCGTGCTGTCCTCGTTCGCGGCGGGTCGCGAGCACAGCCGACGTCGGCCGCGCGAACTGGTGTGACGGTGTCCGCTCCGTCGTCGACGTCCCCGGACGCCGTCGGCGTCCGCGCCGCACGCATCGCGTTCCGCGACTGGGGATGGCGCTACCCCGAACGCGCCGAGTGGGCCGTGCGCGGAGTCGACCTGAGCGTCGAACCGGGGGAGCGGGTCGCGATCGTCGGACCGTCCGGCTCCGGCAAGTCGACGCTGCTCCGAGCGGTCGCCGCCGTCCTGCCCGACGAACCCGACGCCACCGACGACACGGCTGCCTCCGCGCAGGGCTCGGTCCTGGTCGACGGTGCCGACCCCCGCGCGGTCCGCGGGCGTGTCGGCCTCGTCATGCAGGACCCCGAGGCGCACACCGTGATGTCGCGGATCGGTGACGACGTGGCGTTCGGCTGTGAGAACCTCGGCGTCCCGCGCGACGAGACCTGGGCGCGGGTGCGGTCGGCCCTCGAGGTCGTCGGCCTCGACCTGCCCCTCGACCGTTCCACCGCGATGCTGTCCGGCGGCCAGCGGCAACGGCTGGCGCTCGCCGGGGTGCTCGCGATGCGTCCGGGAGCCCTCGTGCTCGACGAACCCTGCGCGAACCTCGACCCGGCCGGCGTGCTCCAGGTGCACGACGCCGTCCGGGCGCTGCTCGACGAGACCGGGGCGACCCTGCTCGTGGTGGAGCACCGGATCGGCACCTGGCTCGACCTGGTCGACCGGCTCGTGCTGCTCGCACCCGGCGGCGGAGTCGTCGCGGACGGCGCCCCGGCGGAGGTCCTCGCACGGCACGGCGCCGCGCTCACCGCGGCCGGGGTGTGGGTGCCCGGCGCCGAGCCCCGACGTGGTGCGGCCCGCGGGCGCCGTGCGGCTGCGCGAGCGGGCGAAATACCCGAGTCGGCCGCCGAGGGCACCGCGGCATTTCGCCCGCTCGGCGCGGGGGAGGGCGCGGGGGCGGGCGCGGCGCTGCTCGAGGCCCGGGACCTCGGGACCGCCCGCGGCAGGCGGCAGCGGGTGGGCAGCGGGATCGACCTCGAGCTCCGAGCCGGTCAGGTCGTGGCGGTCACAGGACCGAACGGCATCGGCAAGTCGACGCTCGGCCTCACGCTCGCGGGGCTCCTGCCTCCGGCCGAGGGGGAGCTCTCGGCGACGACGGAACTCGCCGCCGGCCTCGACCCCGCACCGCACACCTGGTCGAGCCGCGAGCTGTCCGCCCGCATCGGCACCGTCTTCCAGGACCCCGAGCACCAGTTCGTCGCCCGCTCCGTCCGCGACGAGGTCGAGGCCGGCCCCAGAGCGCTCGGCACACCGGACGCCGTGGACCGGGTGGACGCGCTCCTCGGCGAGTTCGGGCTCGCCCACCTCGCCGACGCCAATCCCTTCACGCTGTCCGGCGGCGAGCAGCGACGGCTCGCCATCGCCGCGGTGGTCGCCGCACGGCCGCCCGTCGTCGTGCTCGACGAACCGACCTCCGGGCAGGACCGCGCCACGTGGGACGCCGTCGTCCGTCACCTCGGAGTGCTCGCCGACGCCGGCACCACCATCGTCGCCGTCACGCACGACCGCGACCTGATCCGTGCACTCGACGCCGACGAGGTCGTGCTCGCGGCGGACGGAGCCCGGCGCGTGGAGGGCGACCAAGGGCACGTGGAACGCGACCAGGGGGGTGCGACGGCGACCACCCCGGAGACGGGGCCGACGACGACGGGCCGAACCGCGCCTCCAGACCGAAGAGACGCAACGACCGCGACCGACCCGCCGCACGCGACCGCGCCCGCGCCCGACCCGACCCGCGCGACCGCGACCGCCCCCGCGCCCGACCACCACCGCGGCGTCCGCGCCGTCCAACCGGTCGCCTCACTCGTCGGCGTCCTCGCACTCGGCGTGTGCCTCGTGCTGAGCCTGGACGTCGTGTCCGCAGCCGTCGCCCTCGCCCTCGAGCTCGCCCTGCTGCCGCTCCTGCGGCTGCCGGTGCGGACCCTGCTGCTGCGGGTGTCCCCGGTCCTGGTGGCCGTGCCGCTCACGGCGGTGAGCATCGCGCTGTACGGACGACCCTCCGGGCGGGAGTGGTTCGACTTCGGCTTCGCCCACGTCACCGACGGGTCGCTGACGCTCGCGCTGGCGACGGCACTGCGCGTGCTCGCGGTGGGGCTGCCCGCGGTCGCGTTGTTCGTGCGTGTCGACCCGACCGACCTGGCCGACGGGCTCGCGCAGGTGCTGCGACTGCCCGCGCGGTTCGTGCTCGGAGCGCTCGCGGCCATCCGGATGATGACGCTGCTCGTGGACGACTGGCGGCAGCTCGCGATGGCGCGGCGCGCTCGGGGGCTGGCCGACACCGGGCGGCTGCGACGTGGGGCATCGATGGCGTTCGCGCTGCTGGTCCTGGCACTGCGACGGGCGACGACGTTGGCGGTGGCGATGGAGTCGCGTGGGTTCGGGGCTCCCGGACGACGGACGTGGGCGCGGGTCGCGCGGTTCGCGGGGCCGGAGTGGGCGATGGTCGCGGTGCTCGTCGGGATCGGCGTGGTGTCGATCGCGGTCGCGGTGGCAGCGGGGACCTGGCGTGTCTGATGCGACGGACGCGGCGGGTGGCGACGGTCTCGCCGCGGGTGTCGCCGCAGCCGCTGCCGGCACCGCGGCGGCGTCGGGAGGGCGCCTCGTGGTGCTCGTCGACGGCCGCTCCGGTACCGGCAAGACGACCCTCGGCGACCAGCTCGCCCGGCTGCTGGGCGCGCAGGTCGTGCACCTCGACGACGTCTACCCGGGGTGGGACGGACTCCGCGCGGCGGCCGACGCCGTGGTCCGTGACGTGCTCGGCGCACCCAGCGGCTACCGCCGGTGGGACTGGGCGACCGACGGTCCTGCGGAGTGGACCGCCGTCGACCCCGACCTGCCGATCGTGATCGAGGGCTGCGGGGCGGTGTCCCGGGCGTCGGTGGCGCTCGCCTCGCTGGCGGTGTGGCTCGAGGCCGACGACGCAGTCCGGTGGGACCGGGCGATCGGCCGCGACGGCGACACCTTCGCGCGCGAGTGGGACCGGTGGGCGGCGCAGGAGCAGGACTTCATCGTCGCCGAGGACCCGGCGTCCCTGGCCGACGTGGTGCTGCGGACGTAGCGCTGCCGCCCGCGCCGCTGCCGCCCGCGCCGCCGCCCGCGCCGCCGCCCGCGCCGCCGCCCGCGCCCGCGCGCGCACGCGCAGCGGGGTCCACCGCGAACACCGCCGCCACGATGGTCAGCACCGCGTACACCCCGAGGTACCCGCACAGGATCCACGGCGAGCCCCCACCGAGCTCCACGAACACCGCGGCCAGCAGCGGCGTCAGTCCCACCGAGAAGATCGACCCGATCTGGTACCCGAGCGACATCCCCGAGTACCGCCGCCCGGTCGGGAACTGCTCCGCGAACCAGGCTGCCTGCGGCCCGTAGATGCTGTCGTGGAACACGCACATCCCGATGAGCGCCACGAGCGGCAGCAGCACGAGCGGCCCGGCGTCGAGGAACGCGAAGAACGGCCAGATGAGCACCGCGATGCCCACTGCCGACCAGATCGTGAGCACGCGGCGACCCACCCGGTCGGAGAGCCAGCCCCAGAACGGCGTCGACACGAGCGACACCGCCGAGATCACGAGCACGGCCTGCAACCCCGCATCGGAGCCGGACGGTCCCCGCACGGCCGCGAGGTAGGTCAGCGAGTACGTCGTCAGGATCGAGTACAGCGCGGGCTGCACCAGGCGCAGTCCGGCCGTCACCAGGATCGCGCGCGGGTGGTGCCGGATCGCCTGCCAGACCGGGAACCGCTCGACCCCGCCGGAGGCCCGCAGCTCCTGGAACACCGGAGCGTCCTGCACGCCGAGCCGGATCACCAGGCCGACCGCCACGATCACCGCGGAGAACAGGAACGGCAGACGCCAGCCCCAGGCGAGGAACGCCTCGTTGCCGAGCAGCGAGCGCACCAGGGTGAACACGCCGGTCGCGAGCAGCATCCCGCCCGCCGACCCCATCTGCGTGAACGCCCCGAACAGCCCGCGGTGCCGCTCGGGTGCGTGCTCGACGGACAGGAGCGCCGACCCGCCCCACTCCGCGCCGGCCGCGACGCCCTGCAGCAGCCGCAGGAACACCAGCGCGACGACGGCACCGACACCGATGGTCGCTGCCGACGGCACGACACCGATCAGCGTCGACGCGATGCCCATCAGCACCAGGGACGCGACGAGCAGCTTCTTGCGTCCGATGCGGTCGCCCAGGTGTCCGGCGATCACCCCGCCGAGCGGCCGCGCGACGAAGCCGACCCCGTAGGTCGCGAACGACGCGATCACGCCGACGGCGGGCGTCACCGACGGGAAGAACGTCGGCGCGAACACCAGGGCGGACGCCGTCGCGTACAGGTAGAAGTCGTAGTACTCGACCGTCGTGCCGACGAACGAGGCCAAGGCGACGCGACGGCGGGTCGCGGTGGTCGACGGTGCGGCAGGACGGCCGGGAGGCGCGGTGACGGTACTCGGGGTCGGCATGCCTCAGGAGCATGGTCGCCTCCAGGGCCGCGGGGAACACCGCGCGTAACGGAAGGTCACGTCGCTGTCGTCGGGCGGTGCCCGCCGACCACGATGGGACGCATGAGCGATGCACCGAACCGTCCGCTGCGCTTCGCGGCCTTCGTCATGAACACGACGTCGCACATCCAGCACGGCCTGTGGCGGCACCCGGACGCCCGCCAGGCCGACTTCGACGAGGTGACGCTCTGGACCGACCTGGCCAAGACCCTCGAGCGCGGCAAGTTCGACGCCGTGTTCTTCGCCGACGTCGTCGGTACCTACGGTCCCGGCCGCGGCGACTACTCGACCAACCTGCGCGAGGGACTGCAGATCCCCTCGAACGACCCCTCGGTGCTGCTCTCCGCGCTCGCCGTGTCGACCGAGCACCTCGGGCTGGCGTTCACGTCGAGCGTCATCCAGGCGCACCCGTTCGACTTCGCCCGCAAGGTCTCCACGCTCGACCACATCACGCGGGGCCGCATCGGCTGGAACGTCGTCACGAGTGCGCTCGACAGCGCCGCCCGCAACTTCGGCGCCGACCGGCTCGAGGAGCACGACGAGCGCTACGTCTGGGCCGAGGAGTACCTCGAGGTCTGCGCGAAGCTCTGGGAGGGTTCGTGGGAGGACGGCGCCGTGCTGAAGGACCCGGTCCGCGGCTACGCCGACCCCGACAAGGTGCACCGCATCGACCACCACGGCACCCGCTACGACGTGCAGGGTCCGCACCTGAGCGCGCCCAGCCCGCAGCGCACGCCGGTGCTCTTCCAAGCCGGCTCCTCACCCGCCGGTCGGGCCTTCGCGGCACGGAACGCCGAGGCCCAGTTCATCCTGACCTCGAACCGCGACGCCACCGAGCAGCTCATCCGCGAGACCCGCGACCTCGCCCAGGCAGCCGGGCGCCGGCGGGAGGACATCGCGTTCTTCCTCGGCCTGACGTTCGTCACCGGCTCGACCGAAGCCGAGGCGAAGGCCAAGGAAGCGGAGATCGACGAGTACCTGGCGGCCGACGGCTTCCTGGTGCACTCGAACCTCGGCTTCGACCCGGACACCGGCGAGGCCCTCGATCCGGACACCCCGCTGTCCGAGGTCCGCACCCACGCCGGGCAGTCGCACCTGCAATGGCTCCGTGAAGCCGCCGGCGACCGCGAACCCACGATCGCCGACCTCGCACGCCTGTCCGCGAAGCTCCGCGCCCGGGTCGTCGGCACGCCGGAGCAGATCGCCGACGAGCTCGCCGACTGGCAGCGGGTCGGCGTCGACGGGGTGAACGTCATCAACTGGACGCTGCCCGGTTCGTACGAGGAGTTCGTCGACCACATCGCCCCGACCCTGCAGGAGCGTGGCCTGATGCAGTCCGAGTACCGCGCGGGCACCCTGCGCGAGAAGCTCTTCGGGCACGCGCAGCTGCCGGACTCGCACCCCGCCCGGCAGTGGCGCGGCGCGTTCTCCGGTGGCGCGAGCGGCGCGACCGCGGCCCACCCGGACGACGCACCCCGCGCCGTGGAGGTGCCCGCATGACGGACGCGACGACGACCGACGGGCGCACGCCGGGCCTCCCGGCCGACCGCCTGGCCACGCTGCGGGCGCGCTTCGCACCGGTGTTCGCGACCATCCGCGAGGGCGCGGTCGAGCGCGAGCTCGCCTCCGGTGCTCCCGGCGACCGGCCGTTGCCGCACGCCGAGGTCCGCGCGCTGGCCGACGCGGGGTTCGGACGGTTGCGCGTGCCGGAGGACCGCGGCGGGTTCGGCGCGACCCTGGTCGAACTCGGGCACCTGGTGGCGGACCTGGCGGCGGCGGACTCGAACATCGCGCACCTGTGGCGGGGACACTTCGGGTACACCGAGCTCGTGCTGCTCCGGCCGAACTCCGCGTCGCGCGACGAGTGGCTCGACCGGATCGTCGACGGAGCGATCATCGGGAACGCGACCTCGGAGCGGACCGGCACGACCCTGGCCGACATCTCGACGACGGTGACGCCGGCCGGTGACTCCCTCCGCCTCGACGGTCGGAAGTTCTACTCGACCGGCACGCTCTACGCGGACTGGATCTACCTGGCGGCGGACCGCGACGGCGAACGCGTGACGTTCGCCGTCGACGCCACCGCACCCGGCGTGACGAGCATCGACGACTGGGACGGCTTCGGGCAGCGGCTGACCGCGTCCGGCACCACCGTGTTCGACGGGGTGTCGGTCGACCCCGCGTTGGTGTCGGCGTACCGGGACGCCCCGCTCTCGCACATCCAGGCCTTCTACCAGCTGTACCTGCTGGCGGTCCTCGCCGGGATCGGGCAGGCGGTGTCCGACGACGCCGTGGCCTTCGTCCGACCACGGACCCGCACGTACATCCACGCGAACGCGGCCATGCCGGGGGAGGACCCGCAGGTCCTGGCGGTCCTCGGTCGGCTGTCGAGTGGGGCCTTCACCGCCCGGTCGCTCGTCGCCGCCGCAGCGGGACTGCTCGACGCCGTGGTGGCGACGAACGAACCCGGGGTCGGCGTGGACCGCGTGCTGCTCGACGCGGCCGAGAACGCCGTGTACCAGGCACAGGTCGAGATCGGGCCGCGGGTGCTGCGGTCGGCGTCCGAGCTGTTCGAGGTCGGTGGGGCGTCAGCGGCCGACCGCACCCGGGCGCTGGACCGGCACTGGCGGAACGCCCGCGTCGTGGCGTCGCACAACCCGGCGGTCTACAAGGAGCGGCTCGTGGGGGAGTACGCGCTGCACGGGCGGGGGCCGGTGGGTGCGTGGGAGAAGTACCACGAGGTGGGGCCGACGCGGTTCTGAGGGGCGGCGCCCGCTACGCCCAGCCGAGTTCGTGCAGGCGCTCGTCGTCGATGCCGTAGAAGTGCCCGATCTCGTGGACGAGCGTGGTGTGCACTTCGTCCTTGAGGTCCTCGAGGGTGTCGCACTCGGCCAGGTGCTGCTTGCGGAACACCACGATCCGGTCAGGCAGCTCGCCGAAGCCGTACTGCCCGCGCTCGGTGGCCGCGATGCCGTCGTACACGCCGAACAGCTCTTCGCCGTTCTCCGGTTCGTCCTCGACCACGAACACCACGTTGTCGAGGCCGTCGACCATCTCATCGGGGAGCAGGTCGAGTTCATCGGTCACGAGCTGCTCGAAGTCGTCGGCGGACATCTCCATCACGCAGGGATCGTCCCACACCGCGCTGACCACTCGTGGTTCACCACTCGCGGCGAGCCCGCACGGCGCCGGAGGCGCCCAGACAAACACTAGGGAGAGTCCCGGTTGCGTCACACGCAACAGGACTCTCCCTCGACTGGGGTGAATAACGGGTCTCGAACCCGCGACCTCCTAGACCACAACCAGGCGCTCTACCAACTGAGCTATATCCACCATGCACACACCGGCGGACCGGCGCGACCACTCAATAGTAGTACATGCTGCGGGTGGTGCCGACCACCCGTGTCGTCACTCGGCTGCGGGCTGCGCCAGGCGCGGTTCCCACTTCTCGACGACCTCGGCCTGGACGGCGCGGACGTCCTCGGTGGTCGGGCCGGGTTCGGCGACGAAGCCGGCGCGGCGGTAGTACTCGAGCTCGCGGATCGACTCGAGGATGTCCGCGAGCGCGCGGTGCCCGCCGTGCTTCTCCGGCGAGTTGAAGTACACGCGCGGGAACCAGCGGCGGCAGAGCTCCTTGATGCTCGAGACGTCAACGCTCCGGTAGTGCAGGTGGCCGTCGACGCGGGGCATGTACTTGGACAGGAACGCCCGGTCGGTGCCGATGGTGTTGCCGGCCAGGGGGGCGGTGCCCTCCGCCGGGACGTGCTCGAGGATGTACTCGAGCACCTGGTACTCGGCGTCCGCCAGGCTGACGCCGTTCGGGATCTCCTCGATGAGCCCCGACGTGACGTGCATGTTCGTCACGAACTCGTTCATGTTGTCGAGCGCGGACTGGTCGGGCTTGATCACGATGTCGAAGCCGGGGTGCACGGGCTCGAGATCGAAGTCGGTGATGACCACGGCCACCTCGACGAGTTCGTCGACCTCGAGGTCGAGGCCGGTCATCTCGCAGTCGATCCAGACGAGGCGGTCATTCGCGGTTGCCATGTGCACGATCCTATTCCCGGCCCGCGTGCGCCCCGTGCGCAGCGGCGTCCGTCGAGCGCGCGAGCGGGCGAAATGCCGCGGTCGTGTGGCGGGGCGACCCGGGCGTTCCGCCCGCTCAGCAGGCCGCTCGACGCGGAGGCGCGCGGGGCGGTGGTGGTGACGGCCTGGAGGCCCGGTGCCGGTCCGCCGGGCGGGCGCCGGGCCTCCAGGCTGGTCGCGACCAGTGCGCCCACCGCGAGCGGGCGAAATGCCGCGGTCGCGTCGCGGTCGACCCGGGTGTTTCGCCCGCTCGCGGGGAAGCGGGACCAGAAGGCAGGGTTGGCGCGCGGACCCAACCCCACGGCGACCGCGAGCGGGCGAAATGCCAGGCTTGCGTGGCGAGACGACCCGGGTGTTTCGCCCGCTCGACGAGCGCGTGGCGCGCGGACGCACACCGGACGCGCCGAGGGCGCGCGGGGCGGTTGCGGTGACTGCCTGGAGGCCCGGAGCCGGTCCGCCGGGCGGGCGCCGGGCCTCCAGGCTGGTCGCGACCAGTGCGCCCACCGCGAGCGGGCGAAATGCCGCGGTCGCGTCGCGGTCGACCCGGGTGTTTCGCCCGCTCGGCAGCGCGGGCAAGCGGGACGGCCGCTGCGCACCGCGAGCGGGCGAAATGGCGCGGTCGCGTGGCGCGGCACCCGGGTGTTTCGCCCGTTCGCGGAGAAGCGGGACCGGAAGCGGACGCGGGAGCGGGACCGGGACTGGAAGCGGGACCCGGACCGCCGGGGCGAGGCTCGGGGCTAGGACATCTCTCCGGCGCCGATGGCCTCGGCCTCGACGCGCTCCGGCTCGGCACCGTCGTCCACGCGGCGCAGGACCTTCGTGGTGCAGAGGACGACGACGAACGCGACGGCGACCGACGCTCCGGCGAACACGTACGCGGCCGAGGGAGCGAACGCGTCGGCGAGCAGGGTCGCGACCGGCGGGGCGATGGCTCCGCCGATGAAGCGGACGGCCGAGTACGCGCTCGAGGCGACCGAGCGGGGCAGGTCCGTGGCCTCCATGACGCACTCGGTGAGCACCGTGTTCAGCACACCGAGGACGAGTCCGCCGACGATGACGCAGATGATGAGGCCGACCTGCGAGTCCACGACGACGGCCGCGGCGAACAGGTCGAGCGCCAGCAAGGGCAACGCGATCTTTAGCACGGTCGTCCGGCGGAGACGGGCGGTGAGCATCGGCGCGACCCAGACGGACGTGATCGCGAGACCGAGCCCCCACCCGAAGAACGTGAAGCCGATGCCGAGCGCGCCGAAGCCGAGCGGGAAGGGCGTGTAGGCGAGCAGGACGAAGAAGCCGATGTTGTAGAACAGCGCGGTCGCGGCGAGTGCGGCGAGCGCGGGACGGCCGAGGGCGCGGAACGGTGCCGAGAGCTTCGTCGGGGTGGGCTTCTCGAGGCTGCCGGTCTTCAGCAAGGCGACGATGGCGATGAACGCGACGGCCATCAGGGTGGTGACGCCGAAGAACGGACCGCGCCAGCTGACCGAGCCGAGCAGGCCGCCGACGAGCGGACCGACGGCGATGCCGAGACCGAGTGCTGCCTCGTAGAGGATGATCGCCGAGGCGGTGCCACCCGATGCCGCACCGACGATGGTGGCCAGCGCGGTGGAGATGAAGAGCGCGTTGCCGAGGCCCCAGCCGGCGCGGAAGTCGATGATGCTCCACACGCTGTTCGACGTGGCGGCGAGGACCGAGAACACGACGATGAGCGCCAGACCGATGAGCAGGGTGCGCTTCGCGCCGATGCGGCTCGAGACCCAGCTGGTGAAGAACATCGCGACGCCGGTGACCGCCAGGTAGCTCGTGAACAGCAGTTCGGTCTGCGCCGGGGTCGCCTTGAGCGACGCAGCGATCGCGGGGAGGATCGGGTCGACGAGACCGATGCCCATGAAGGCGACGACGCAGGCGAACGCGATCGCCCAGACCGCCGACGACTGCTTGAGGATGGAGCCGGACTGGCCGGCAGGTGCGTGGGCGTTCACGCGGTGGTCTCCGTTCTGGTCGGTGCCGTCCCGGTGGACGACGTCGCGGGGGTGGTGGTGTTCGTGCGCTGTGCGATCAGGACGGCCGCGTGGTGCAGGACGTCCCAGTCGTCGTCGGTGAGGTCGGCGAACAGCGGGCCGACCGTGTCGGTGAGCGTGGCGCGCCAGGCGGTGAGTCGTGCGCGGCCCGCGTCGGTGATCTCGATGAGCTGCCCGCGGGAGTCGTCGGGGTCGACGCTGCGCGAGACCAGGCCGTCGGCGAGCATGCCGGTGACGAGCCGGGTCATCGTGGGCTGCGCCACGCGCGAGGCGACCGCGAGCTCACCCAGTCGGAGCGGCTCGTCGGACTCGAGGATGCCGAGCGTGCGCCAGACCGCTGCCGACGTGGTGTTTCCCGTCGACTGCACGGCGCTGCGGATCAGGCGGTTGACGGAGACGAGGAGCGTCTCGATCGTCTGCGCACGCGTTGTTTCCATAGCTGAACTATATAGCCATGCTATGCAATGCGCAACAGACCGCAACAGGCACCGCCTGGTAGAAGGGACGCATGAGCGACATCACCATCCACGAAGGCGACGAGTACACCGCGATCTTCCACGGCGGCCCCTTCGACGGCACGACCGACACCCGCACCGCGACGAGCGACGCGCTGGACGACGAGGTCACGGTGTTCGCCGACGTCGAGGGCCTGCAGACGGCCTTCACCTACCGCGCGACCAAGTCGCGGCAGGTCCTCGACCAGATCTCCGTCGAGTTCACCTACGAGCCGGGGGAGTCCGACCCGGTGGACGACCTGGCCGACCGCGGCGACCGCAGCGGCGAGTTCGACCGGGAGTAGAACCCCACGCCGCCGTGTTGCAGGGTCACATGCAGCTCGACCTCTGGACGTCCGCCTTCTGTGCGCCGTGCGCCGCCGCCCGCCGGGTGTCGGCCGAGGCGTCGGCACTCGTCCCCGGGCTCGCCGTGACCGAACGCGACGTGGCGTCGTACCCCGACGACGCGGAGGACCTCGGCATCCGTTCCACGCCCACGATCATCGTGCGGCGGGAGGACGGAGCCGAGGTCTTCCGTTCACCCGGGGTCCCCACCCGAGACCAACTGCTGCTGGCGATCGCCAAGGCCCTCTGAACGACCGCTCGTCGCGCGCTGCGACGTCGGCGCCGCCACCACGACCGGCTCCGGCGGGTCGACCAGCGCCCTCGCCTTCCGCGCCAGCCGCTTCACCGTGCGGATCGGGGCCCCGATCGCGAGTGCGAGCCAGCCGAGCGCCGAGCGGTCCGCACTGCCGAGGGCGTTCTTCCGCTCCCAGGCCCGGCGCAGCACTCCGCCCCGGCTGCGGCGTGCGGGTGCGCGGTCGACGAGCGTCCCGGCGTCCCGCCGTGCCATGAGCTCGGTCAGCCGCTGCTGCCAGTCGTCCTCCGAGGTCGGGTGGAAGTAGTTGTCCCGCATCCAGCTCGGTCGGACCGTGCCGAACCGGCCGTCCACCAGGTCGACCGAGTCGCCCTCGAGGCCGCTCGACACGAACACCTCGTTGATCAGGTGCCGTCCGATGCCGAAGTCCGTGAGCGTCAGTGCGGGCACACCGCGGGCGGCCGCTTCGAGCACCGCTGTCGAGCTGATCGTCACGAGGGCCACCGCACGGTCGAGGTGCTCGGCCATCGGACCGCTCTCGACCACCAGGTTCGCCGGTGCGTCGGCCGGCACGAGGTCGGGGTAGGGGTGTTCCTCGTGGTGCGTCTGGTGTTCGCCAGCGGCCGCGCGGGTCTTGATCACGACGCGCCACTCCGGGTGCTGCCGTGCGGTCGCGACGAGCCACTGCACCACGAGGGCCCGGTCGGCGCGCTCCAGCGGGACACTCGGCTGGGCGGCGAAGACGACGGAGTCACGGACGGTCGCGCTCGCGCTCGCGCTCGCGCCGGCGGTCGCGCTCCGCGCGAAGGGCAGCGTGGCGAGCGCGAAGTGCGGCTGCACCCCGCCCTCGCGCGCCATCTCGTCGTACGCCCGGACCTCACGGTGGCTGTGCAGCACGAACAGGTCGGCTCGGGCGCGGAAGAAGATGCCCTTCCACTTCGCCGGGAACGAGATCCCCGGCAGTCCCGACACCAGCACCGGCCGGTCCGGGATCCGCCGGTGCACCTCGTCGATGACGAGTTCGGCGACGGGGCCGATCAACGACACGAGGACGGCGTCCGGCGGGTCGACGCGGAGCTCCTCGACGACGGCGTCGACGTCATTCGGTGCCGGCGGATCGTGGCGCAGGTGGGCGAGCCGCCGGTCCAGTCCGCGGAACGCCGACCGCAGCTGTTCCGGACTCGCAGACCGCGGGGTCGCCACGGTGCGCAGCTCCAGGTCCCAGTCGGCCGGGGCCGTCGCCAGCAGGTGCGCGCCCCACTTCGCGAACGAATCGGTGTCGACCAGGCCGACCACGCGTCGGACGCGTGGTGACGCGTCGGACGGGAGGCGCGCCTCCCGTCCGCTGCTCGGCGCACCCCCGTCAGCCGGCGCGTCCATGGCGTGGGTCCCGTCGACCGGGCCGCTCACGTGCAGCGCTCCACCCGCGCGACCTCCGGTCACGCGCCGACGCGGCGCAGCTTCGCGAGCGGTGCCTGCTCGCCGGCGGTTGGATGGGGACTGCATCCGCTCACGCGCCGACGCGGCGCAGCTTGGCGAGCGGTGCCTGCTCGCCGGGGAAGATCCTCTTGACGCCGTCGCCGAGTGCCGTCTCGATGATGCGGATGTCCCGCGCCAGGGTCTTCAGGCCGTGCGGCTCGAGCGAGGCCGCGTGGTCCGAGCCCCACATGGTGCGGTCGAGCGTGATGTGGCGTTCGACCGCGGTCGCGCCGAGGGCCACGGCGGCGATGGAGATCTGCAGGCCCGGCTCGTGGCCGGAGTACCCGACCGGCACGCCCGAGTAGCGGTGGGCGAGGGTGTCGATCATGCGGAGGTTCGCCTCCTCGGCGGGCAGCGGGTACGTCGACGTGGCGTGCATGAGCACGAGGCGGTCGGTGCCGAGGGCGTCGACGGCGGCGTCGATCTGCTCGAGGGTCGACATGCCCGTCGACAGGATGACGGGCTTGCCGGTCGCGGCGACGGCGGCGAGCATCCCGAGGTCGGTCACCGATGCCGAGGCGATCTTGTACGCGACGACGTTGAGGTCCTCGAGGAAGTCCACGGACGGCTCGTCCCACGGCGACGCGAACCAGTCGAGACCACGGAGGGTCGCGTGGTCGCCGATCTCGATGTACTGGTCGCGGTCGAACTCGACGCGGTAGCGGTACTCCAGGTAGGTCATCTCGCCCCACGGGGTGCTGCGGGGCGTGTTCTTCATGTGCTCCGGGGTGGCGATGGCCGGGGTGCGCTTCTGGAACTTCACGGCCTGCAGCCCGGCGTCGGCTGCGACGTCGATCAGCTGCTTGGCGATGTCGACGTCCCCGTTGTGGTTGAGGCCGATCTCGCCGATGAGGTACGCGGGGTGGCCAGCGCCGATCGTTGACGTGCCGATGGTGACGGTCATGGTGCTCCGTTCAGTGCGGGGGCTGCCCGCGTCGGGGATGGGTCGTGGTCCTGGGTCTGGGGAGCGACGGCACCGGCCGTGGCGTCGGCCGTGATGTCGGCCGCGACTTCGGACCTGGCTTCGGCCGTGACGTCGGCCGTGGCTTCGGCCACGATCAGGTCCGTCTCGTCGTCGATGTCGATCGCGCCGGCGGGGTCGACGGCGATGAGTTCGACGCGGCCGTGGAAGCGGTGCCGGTGCTGCCGGAAGCCATCGGTCCGCATGACGTACGAGGCGCCGGTCTCGCGGTACTCGGCCGCGCGGTCCTGGCGACGCGGACGGGTGGCGGCGTCGTGGTTCACGGCGACGGCTGAACCGTCCGCGGCGACGCGCCACAGGAACGCGTGCGACGGCGCCGCGGCGAACACGACGTCGGCGTGCCCCTCCGAGACGCGCCGAATCGCCGTGTCGAGGTCATCCGGGTCGATGAACGGCGAGGTCGCCTGCAGGAACACCAGGACCTCGGGCAGTCCGGTGCCCGCGGCCTCGAGTTCGTCGAGCACGTGGAGCAGCGCGGACTCCGACGACGCCTCGTCGCCCGCGAGGTCGGCCGGCCGTCGGACCACGTCGGCGCCGGCTGCTCGTGCCTCCGCCGCGATGGCGTCGCCGTCGGTCGTGACGACCACGGCGTCGATCAGTGCCGCGCTCCGCGCCGACTCCACGGCCCGGCGGACGAGCGACCGGCCGGCGACCGTCCGCAGGTTCTTGCCCGGGATGCCCTTCGAGCCGGCGCGCGCGGGGACGACGGCGAGGACGGTGGGAGAGGAGTGCATCTCCCGGACGGTACGAAGTGCGGGTGTCCCGGAGGCGAACTGCGAGCAGACGCGGGCCGAACCGTTCCGGAACCGCTCGGCCGGCGGGTCCCGGTTAGAATCGACGTCGCTCGCCTCCGTAGCTCAGTGGATAGAGCAGGTGGTTTCTACCCACCGTGCCGCGGGTTCGATTCCTGCCGGGGGCACGACGCGAACGGGCCGCCATCCGATCGGATGGCGGCCCGTTGCTCGTTCGAGCGGGTGCTGGGTGTCCTGGCCCGTTACTCGTCGTCGTCCGCTGCGCGGCGGCGGAGTTCGGCGGCACTGATCGGCTGCGTGTACGGCGCCTCGGACGTCTCGTTCGCGTCGGTCGGTTCCGCCGGGGCCTGGGTGATGCGGGTCGGGATGGACGTCGTGTTCGTCGTGCCCGGGGTCTCGACCTTCGGGGCCGGGGCGGACGCCGGGGCAGCCGGGGACGACGGAGCAGCCGGTGACGCCTGGGCCGTCGGGACGTCGTTGGCGGGGGTCCGGTTGACGTGCGCGTCGGCCGAGGTCGGCGTCGGCGTCACCACGGCGGACGACGCGGGACGGTCGGTGCTGCGGGCCGGGGTCACCCGGTCGGAGTCGCCGAACGCCTGGGTGACGGCGTCGTCGTCCACGACCTCGGTGTCGTCGGTCCCGCGGGTCGGGGTCGAGCGTACGGGTGACGTGGGGGTGCCGAGTGCCGGGCGTACCGGGGGCGCGGTGTCGTCGCCGTAGACGCGGGTGGTGTTCTCGCCGTAGGAGCGGGTGGCGTTGGCGTCCGACCCACCGCGCTTCACCGAGAACCCGGGTCCTGCCGCGGGAGCTGCGGGAGTGGAGGCGGCGGAGGCAGCGGGCGCTGCGGGGGGTGCACCGCCGGGGGTCGACCCGGCGTTGGCCGGGGTCGACGGTGCGGAGGTGGGAGCTCCTGCTGCTCGCTGCGCCGGACGCAGGGACGTCGTCGTCGGCGTGGGGCGCTCGACGGGAGCCGCCGGTGCGGGAGCCGCCGGGGTCGGGCGCTGCGGCCGGGCGGTGCCGTTCTGGTCGGCGTTCCAGTCCTGCTGGCGCTTGATCAGGTCGGCATCGGGGTCGGGGGACTCGAACTTCCAGCGCTCGAGGTCGGCCTTGAAGAGCTTGCGGGCGCGGCCCGGGCGGGCCTGCCACTCGAGCAGGCGGTCGCGGAACTCGGCGAGCGACTGGTCGGCCTGGAAGCTGAAGGTCGACGAGTTCTTCTTGATGTCGGCGATCTCGTGCTGCGCCCAGCTGGCGGCGAGGGGCGCACCCTGCACGGGGAGCAGCCGGAGCCGGATGTCGGCGTCCTCTGCCAGGTGGTCCGCGTACCCGCGTTCGTCGTGCCCGAGCGAACCCCAGGCAGCGGCCTTGCGCGCCGCGGAGATGATCGCCGCGACGGCGGCGTTCTTCGACTCACGCTCCTGCAGGGCGACGACCCGCTTGGTCGCACCCCGTCCGATGAGCGCCGCGATCACGCCGGCGACGACGATGGCGACGAAGGGGATCACGGCACCCGAGATCACCCGCCACCCGTCGTCGGACGCAGTCCAGTCGGTCAGGTCGTTCCACCAGTCCATGCGCGCACCATACTCACGAAACGGTCAGGCCCTGGGGAGGACGAACGGCGTTCCGCACATCCGATCCCAGATGATTCCAATCTGGAACATCATGACCAGCGGAGGCAGTCCACGGCGTCGTCGGCGGACCACACGTTCGGCAGTTCGACGAACCGACGCTCGGCGGCGACGTAGCGACGGGCTCGGTAGGCGGTGTCACCGGCGACGTCGATGCGGTCCACGTACCCGACGATCTCGCCGTTGGCGCGGGTCACACGGCTCAGGTCGTCGCGGACGTCGAGGATGCGGTAGTCGCCGCGCGACCGGGAGAGCGGGACGGAGCGGATCCGCAGTGCGGGTTCGGTCGTGGTCTGCATCGTGGCCTCCTGGTCGGTGTGGTCCCGACGCTACGGGCCACCACCGACACGCCGGGGCTCTGCCGACGCATCGTGGACGGTGGGACGGACGCAGCGCGCTGTGGAGGGGATGTCCCCGGTGCGGGCCGTCCGCAGCCCGGTCCGCTGCCGGACTCCGGGAGGTAGGTTGTGGCCATGACCACGTTCGTGCTCGCAGGTGGATGTTTCTGGTGTCTCGACGCCGTGTACCGCACGCTCCAGGGTGTGCAGGACGTGGAGTCCGGCTACATCGGCGGTCGGGTGGAGAACCCCTCGTACGAGCTGGTGTGCACCGGGTCGACCGGTCACGCCGAGGCCGTCGCGGTCACGTTCGACGAGACGGTGATCCCGGCCGACGTGATCCTCGACGTCTTCTTCACGCTGCACGACCCGCGGCAGCTGAACCGGCAGGGCGCCGACGTCGGCACGCAGTACCGGTCGGCGATGTTCCCGGTGGACGACCCCCAGCGCGTGCTGTTCGAGCAGGCGATCGCGCGCGCATCCGAGATCTGGGACGGCGGCATCGTCACCACGATCGAACCGCTCACGACGTTCTACCCGGCGGAGGAGTACCACCAGGACTTCTTCGCGAAGAACCCCGGCCAGGGCTACTGCCTCGCAGTCGCGCTGCCCAAGGTGAACAAGGTCCGCAAGGCCTACAGTCAGTACATCCTGGCGTCCTGATCCTCGGGCGTCGGGGCCACGAGGAGGTGGTCGAACGATGACGAACAACACCGGGACCTGGGTCGCGATCGGTCCGGCAGGTGCGGTGGGCAGCATCCACCGTGCCGCGGACGGCTTCCAGGTCGAACTCTACGGACGAGGGCGCACCGGCGGGCTCTACCCGTCGCTCGAGTCCGCGAAGGGTGCGGTCCACGCCGCGCTCGGGCCGCTCGCGGCGCGGCCCGAGTTCCGAGCGCACTAGCGGTCCAGGGCCGGACAGGAGGCCCGGGGGACTCGTCCTCCACAGGTCGCCTGATCGGGTCCACACGCCACAGATCGAGCCCGGGGCTGCTTCGGCAGCCCCGGGCTCGATGACGATCGACGCATGAACGACATCATCACCGTCTGCGGAATCGTCGCCACGGAACCCCGTCACCTCGTCACCGAGACCGGCATCGCCATCACGAGCCTGCGCCTCGCCTCACCGTCACGCCGATGGGACCGGGCCAGCGCCGCCTGGGTCAACGGTGCGACCAACTGGTACACCGTCACCGCGTTCCGCTCCCTCGCGTCGAACGTGTTCAAGTCCCTGAAGAAGGGCGACCGCATCGTCGTGTCCGGCCGTGTCCGGATCCGCACCTGGGAGCGCGACGGCCGCGGTGGCACGTCCGTCGAGATCGACGCCGACGGCATCGGGCACGACCTGGCGTGGGGCATCAGCAACTGGGTCCGGGTGCCGCGGCAGGTGAACGACACGACGTCCGGGCACGGCGGGGTGCGGGGCGTCGACCCTCGGACCGGCGAGGTGCACGGCGGCGGCCTGGTCGCTGCTCCGGCGCTCGACGGCCCGCGGCACGAGCACGACACCGAGCACGAGGCCGGTGCCGGTGCCGGTGCCGGTGCCGACCGCGAGGACGAGGACGGGCTCGAGCCAGGGACCGACCAGGGGAACGACTCCGGGATCGACCACGGACTCGACGACGCCGACCCGGTCGGGCCGTCGGAGCGCATGCTCGAACAGGACGGTGCCGCGTTCGACCCCGAATCAGCGGACGACGACGGACCCCTCACGGGGGTCGCCGCGTGAACCCGGTCAGACGCGCCGGACGGTCACCACTTCTGCGCGATCATCGCGATGCCGGACACCTGCTCGGTGTCCCAGTTCCCACCGCGCGGCAGCCCGGCGACCCGGCCGTCGATCTTGAAGCTCGCGCCCTGGATCCGTGGCTTGTTCGTCTGCGTCGCCTTCAGCCCGTGGAACGAGAAGCTCGTGTCCCACTTGCCGTTCAGCCCGATCTGGCCCTTGCGGTCGCCGACGGTGATGCGCGTGTTCTGCACGGTCGAGTGCACGACGTCACCGTTCAGGCGGGCGTTCGCCTCGGCGTTGAAGAACAGCCGGCCGTCCAGGTTGAGCTTGAGGGTGCCGATCGTCTTGTGGTTCACGATCATGGTCGCGACGTCGTTCTTGTACCAGCGCATCCCGATCGGCGTGAGCTTGTTCGTCGCCGGACCGAGGTAGCCGTAGGTGAACTTGCCGTTCTGCACACGCTCCCAGATGTAGCGCGGCTTGCCCTTGCTCTCGGGGGACCCCTTGTCCGACTGGATGCCGAACGAGTAGGCGTTGTTGTGGGCGTCGTGGACGTTGATGTACGACGAGTACCCCGTGCCGGACCCGCTGGCGCTGATGCTCGCCGTGTAGAGCAGGTAGGGGTCGCCCTTCGGGACGGCTCCGGCGGCCGATGCCGGCGCGGCCGGAGCGACGAGGGCGACGGTGAGCGCGATCGCTCCGACGAAGGGGAGCGCGAGTCGGCGCAGTCGTGTGGCGTGCCTGGTCATGGTTGTCATCCCGTCCGTGATCCTGAGCCGGTCCGCGTCGTGGTGAGCGACGGGCCCCGAGGTGGTTGGCGAGGACAACCTACGTCGTCGCCACGGATCCCGACAGACCCCCGTCCGGTCGGGTGCGCGAAGCGGCGATCCGGTTCCGGGCGCGCGACGCACCGGCGGTGTCACTACACTTGGGGCCGATATGGCTGAGTACATCTACCAGATGGTCCGCGCCCGCAAGGCGGTCGGCGACAAGCTGATCCTCGACGACGTCACGATGTCGTTCCTCCCCGGCGCCAAGATCGGCGTCGTGGGACCGAACGGTGCCGGCAAGTCGACGATCCTGAAGATCATGGCCGGTCTCGACCAGCCGTCGAACGGTGAGGCGAAGCTCACGCCGGGCTTCACCGTCGGCATCCTCATGCAGGAGCCGGAGCTCGACGAGACGAAGACCGTGCTCGAGAACGTCCAGGAAGGCGTCGGCGAGATCCACGCGAAGCTCGCCCGCTTCAACGAGATCTCCGCGCTGATGGCCGAGCCCGACGCCGACTTCGACGCGCTCCTCGCCGAGATGGGCACGCTGCAGGAGGAGATCGACGCCGCCGACGCGTGGGACCTCGACTCGCAGCTCGAGCAGGCCATGGCCGCGCTCCAGTGCCCCCCGGGGGACGAACTCGTCACGCACCTCTCCGGCGGTGAGAAGCGTCGCGTCGCGCTCTGCAAGCTCCTGCTCCAGAAGCCCGACCTGCTCCTGCTCGACGAGCCAACCAACCACCTGGACGCCGAGAGCGTGCAGTGGCTCGAGCAGCACCTGCAGCAGTACCACGGTGCCGTCCTCGCCGTGACCCACGACCGGTACTTCCTGGACCACGTGGCCCAGTGGATCGCCGAGGTCGACCGTGGTCGCCTCTACCCGTACGAGGGCAACTACTCGACGTACCTCGAGAAGAAGCGTGCGCGCCTCGAGGTGCAGGGCAAGAAGGACGCGAAGCTCGCGAAGCGCCTGTCCTCGGAGCTCGACTGGGTCCGCAGCAACACCAAGGGCCGTCAGGCGAAGTCGAAGGCCCGTCTCGCCCGGTACGAAGAGATGGTCACCGAGGCCGAGCGCACCCGCAAGCTCGACTTCGAGGAGATCGTGATCCCCGTGGGCCCGCGTCTGGGCTCGCAGGTCATCGACGCCGAGAAGCTGCACAAGCAGTTCGGTGAGCGCGTCATCATCGGCGACCTGTCCTTCACGCTGCCCCGCAACGGCATCGTCGGCGTCATCGGCCCGAACGGTGTCGGCAAGACGACGCTGTTCAAGACGATCGTCGGCCTCGAGCCCCTCGACGGCGGCACGCTGAAGATCGGCGACACGGTCGACATCTCCTACGTCGACCAGAGCCGTGGCGGCATCGACCCGAACAAGAACCTGTGGGAGGTCGTGTCTGACGGGCTCGACTACATCCAGGTCGGCAAGACCGAGATCCCGTCCCGCGCCTACGTCTCGCAGTTCGGGTTCAAGGGCCCGGACCAGCAGAAGCGGGCCGGCATCCTGTCGGGTGGTGAGCGCAACCGTCTGAACCTCGCGCTGACCCTCAAGCAGGGCGGCAACCTGCTGCTCCTCGACGAGCCGACGAACGACCTGGACGTCGAGACCCTCGGCAGCCTCGAGAACGCCCTGCTCGAGTACCCCGGTTGCGCCGTGGTCATCACCCACGACCGGTGGTTCCTCGACCGCATCGCGACGCACATCCTGGCGTGGGAAGGCCTCAACGAGGACGGCACGCCGAACTGGTACTGGTTCGAGGGCAACTTCGAGGCGTACGAGGAGAACAAGATCGAGCGCCTCGGTGCCGACGCCGCGAAGCCCGGTCGCGCGACGTACCGCAAGCTCACCCGCGACTGACCCGCGTGGCGAGACTGCACGCTCCCATCCGCATGCGGTGGAGCGACATCGACGCCTACGGTCACGTCAACAACTCCGCGATGCTGCGCCTGCTCGAAGAGGCGCGCATCGTGGGGTTCTGGGGGCCGGATGCGGGCGAGCTGACGGACGACGGCAGCCTGCCCGAGCCGATCATCGACGGTCGGCCGGGCTCCGGCACGATGACGGTGATCGCCGGACAGCGTCTCGAGTACCTCGCGTCGATCCCGTACCTCCGCCAGCCGCTCGACATCCAGATGTGGATCGGCCGCCTCGGTGGAGCGAGCATCGACGTGTCGTACGAGGTCTGGTCGCCGGTCGGGCAGCAGCCGGCCGAGCTCTACACCCGGGCGACGACGGCGCTCGTCATGGTGGACGCCGCCACGAACCGTCCTCGGCGGCTGACCGAGGCCGAGCGTACGGCGTGCGAGCCGTACCTCGAGGCCCCGGTGGAGTTCAGCCGCCCGTAGGCACCCGCATCATGCCCTCCTGCGCCACGGTCGCCAGCAGGCGGCCGTCGCGGGAGAACATCCGACCGAACGCGAGTCCCCGGCCGCCCTGGGCGCTGGGGGACTCCTGCGTGTACAGGATCCACTCGTCGGCCCGACCGTCGCGGTGCCACCACATCGCGTGGTCCAGGCTGGCGCTCTTCACGCCGGGTGTGCCCCAGGCGACACCGTGCCGCCGCATGATCGGTTCGAGGATCGACAGGTCGCTGGCGTACCCGAGGACCGCGCGGTGCAGGGCCGGGTCGTCGGGCAGGTCGCCCTGCACGCGGAACCAGACCGCCTGGTGCGGGACGTGTTCGCCCTGCACGTCGACGAACACCGGGCCCTCGACGTGCCGGAGGTCGATCGACCGCTCTGCCCAGGCCTTGGCGACGGGGTGGTCGATGGCGGACAGGATCGACGCGGCCGACGGCAACGACTCCGGCTCCGGGGTGTCGACGGGGTACGGGTCCTGGTGCTCGACCCCGGTGTCCGGCACCTGGAACGACGCGATCATCGAGAAGATCGGCACGCCGCGCTGGTAGGCCTGCACCCGCCGGGTCGCGAACGACCGTCCGTCGTGGATGCGTTCGACGCCGAAGGTGATCGGCACGTCGATGTCACCGGGGCGCAGGAAGTACCCGTGCATCGAGTGGATGTCACGCCCCTCGATGGTGGCCTGCGCGGCGACGATGCACTGGGCGAGCACCTGGCCGCCGAACACCCGCCCGCCGGGGGACCAGTGGTTCGCGCCGGTGAGGATCGTCTCACCCGTGCTCGCACCGGTGTCCTCGAGTCGGAGTGTCCGCAGGAAGTCGGGTTCGCCGTTCACGAGGTGCAGTCTACGAACACAGGGTGCGCCGGTAGGATCGGTGCGACATGGGCACCTCGTTCACGCTTCCCGACGCCGCCTCCCTCGGGGACCTCCGCACGTACCTCGGACGTGCCGCTCGGATCGAGGACGGCTCGGTCCGGTTCATCGCCGACTCCGGCGTCCTCGCGGTCTACACGGCGATCCTCTACCCCCTCGGGCTCCTCGACGAGCTGCCGACGGTCCTCGGACTCCGGACGTTCTCGCTCACCGAGCCCGCGACGATCGATGCCGTGGTGCCGCTGCAGTCGCTGCTCGAGCGGCTGCGACTCCTCGCCGAGGAACAGGACGCCGAGCACGCCGACGGTGCCGACCCGACGCGGGCCACCCCGATCGAGGTCGAGCTCCCGCACGAGGTCCACACCGTGACCTGGGCAGCGATCTCACCGCCTCGTGGTGGGTGGGTGCCGCTGCCGGACATCTCGCCGGAGCTGCTGCGCCGCGCCACCCGCGACGGCATCGCCGAGGTCGCCGACGCCGTCCCGACCAACGCGGGCGAGGCGATCATCCGCAAGGTGCGCTCCGAGGTCTGGGGCCGTCCGGTGCCGGGCATCGAGCACCTGCCCGCTGGTGCAGGCTTCGCGGGGGAGAGCCTCGGCTTCCTCGGTCACGACCCCGTCCGACTGTTCGAGACGGGTCCGTGGAGCCGTCTGACGACGTCGCGCGGGCACGTCCTCGTCAAGCGCCGCGCCTGGACCCTGAACCCGTAGCGAGCGTCGCGTCCTGCCCGGGTGGTTGGCTGGCGGCATGCACGTCTTCCTCACCGGCGCGTCCGGCTACATCGGTTCCTCCGTCCTCCGCGCCCTCGTCGCCCACGGGCACCAGGTGACCGCCATCGTGCGCTCCGACGAGAAGGCGCAGCGCGTCCGTGACGCCGGCGGGCACGCCCTCGTCGAGGACGTCACCGACACCGAGGTCGTCGAACGGCTGCTGCACGAGACCGACGGCGTCGTCCACACCGCGTCCGCTCCCGATGTCGACCCCGACTTCGTGGCGACGGTCCTCCGCGCCTACTCCGGCACCCCGAAGCCGTTCGTGCACACGGGCGGCATCTTCACCTTCGGCAACTCGACGGACATCTCCGAGCAGTCGCCGATCGACCCGCCCGAGCTGACGTCGTGGCGCACGGCGAACGAGGCAGCCGTCCGGGCGAGCGACGCGCGGACCACGATCGTCGCCCCGGGCATCGTGTACGGGCACGGTGCGGGGATCCCCGCGATGTTCGTGAGCGACGGCACGCAGCCGGTCACCCTGGTCGGTGACGGCTCGCAGCCCTGGACCACGGTGCACGTCGACGACCTCGGCGAGCTCTACGTCCTCGCGCTGGAGCGGGCCGAGCAGGACGGCTACATCGTCGCCGCCACCGGCGACAACCCCACGGTGCGCGAGCTCGCCGAGGCTGGGGCGCACGGCGCTCGTGTCGTCCCCGAGAGCGTCGACGCCTCGCGTGAGCGACTCGGCACGACGTTCGCCGAGGCCCTGCTCCTGCACCAGGAGGCTTCCGGCGCACATGCCCGCTCCGCGTACGGCTGGAACCCGACGCACCCGTCCCTCGTCGAGGACCTCGCCACCGGCTCGTACGTGCGCTGAGGACGACCAGCGGCCCTCGACGACGGCTTCAGCGCCGCCGAGGTTCCACAACACGCCGCGCACCGTTCGCCGAGGTTCCACGAACGGCGCGAGGGGCCGCCGAGATGTGCAGATTTTGGAACCTGAAGGGCGGTCAGGGCCTGCGGGCAGTCAGGACCTGCCGGCAGGGGTCAGTCGAAGGTGTTCGTCATGGCGTGCGCGGCGCGGTCGAGGTACGCCCAGAGCTCGGCCTCGTCCAGGGGCGCGAGTTCGAGTGACTCGACGGCCTCACGCATGTGGTGCAACCACCGCTCGCGGGCCTCGGACGTGATGCGGAAGGGGTTGTGCCGCATGCGCAGCCGGGGGTGTCCGCGCTGTTCGCTGTAGGTGCCCGGCCCGCCCCAGTACTGCTGCAGGAAGGCCGACAGGCGCCAGATCGCGCCCTCGAGGTCGTCGGCCGGGTACATCGGCCAGATGACCTCGTCGTGCTGCACGCCCTCGTAGAAGCGGCGGACGAGCCGGTCGAAGGTCGGAGCGCCGCCGATGCGGTCGAAGAGCGAGCCGGCGGCCGAGGCCCCGTGCTCGCCGACCCGCAGCGTGATCGGTTGCGCCGGGACGCCGGGCACGCCGAGGCCGCCAGCCCCGCCGGGCATGCCGGGGCCGCCAGCCCCGCCGGGCATGCCGAGGCCGCCAGCCCCACCGGACTTGCCGGGGCCGTTGCTCGGGGGAGTGGTATCGGTCACTGGGGGTCCTTCCCACCGTCGTGGTGGTCGTCGGTGCGGATCGGCTGCCCGAGCACGTTGCGCTTGGTGCGGCGCGGCTTGGTCGGTGCCGGGGTGGGCCGGGTCTGGACGGATCGCAGCCCGTTGATCGAGGTCGCGTTCTCCCAGCCCTCGGGCATGATCATCGCCATGGCGGGAAGGGTGACGCCGAGGTCGTCGACGGCGTGCTTGAGGCGGGCGCGGAGTTCGCGTCCGACGACGTCGAGCTCGGACGCGCGGGTCTTCACGACGAGCCGGAAGACCATGCCGTCCTCGGAGATCGACTGCAGCCCCCAGATCTCGGGCTTCTCGACGATGCGCTGGCGCCAGCGGGGCTCCTGCGACATGGTGACCGCGGCCGCGAGCAGGGCGTCCTGCACGGCGTCGATGTCGGTGTCGTAGGGGACCGTGATGTCGACGAGGACGCGTGACCAACCCTGCGACAGGTTGCCGACGCGCAGGATCTGGCCGTTCGGCACGAACCACAGGATGCCGTTGACGTCACGCACCTGCATGACGCGCAGCCCGACGTTCTCGACCACGCCCGTTGCCTGTCCGGTGTCGACGACGTCCCCGACGCCGGCCTGGTCCTCGAGGATCATGAAGATGCCGGACAGCAGGTCCTTGACGATCGACTGCGCGCCGACAGCGAGGCCCGCGGCGACGAGCGAAGCGCCACCGACGATGCCGACTGCGGCGTTCGGAACCAGGAGCGGGATGATCACGACGAGGGCGATGACCACGACGATGACGGTGGCCAGGTTCTGCAGGACGCTCCCGAGTGTGCGGGTGCGCTGCACGACGCGTGCGGTCTGCACCGGCGACGCGATGAGCGCCTGCGTGTCGGTCGCTCCCTGCCGCTTCTTGACGCCGGAGACGACGCGGTCGACGACCTGACGGATCACTCGGCGCAGGATCAGCCGGAGGACGACGGCGACGAGGATCGTGATCACGATGACGATCGCGTCGTGCCAGGTGGTCACGAAGTCGGTGAAGGCGTTCGAGACGACCTTCGTGGTCTCATCGGTGGTTGCAGCGAGGCTCATGATCCGGACGATGCTAGAGGGCGGGGCCTCGGCGTTCCATGAGGAACGCCAAGACCCCGCCGATCAGAGCTCGACGCTCAGGCGTCCGCCGCCTGCACCCGGAGCGCACGCTCCGTACCCGCGACGCTCTCGGAGACGATGCGCCGCAGCGCCGGGGTCTCCGGGTGCGCCTCGAGCCATGCGTGCGCGGCGTCGCGGAGCTCGGCGGACGCGAGCGGCGACGGGTACAGGCCCGAGACGATCGTGTCGGCCATGTGGTAGCTGCGCTCGGCCCAGATGCGCGTGAGCACCTCGAAGTACTTCGGCACGAGGCCCTCGAGCACGACGGGGCTGTTCACGTGCTGGAACCCGACCGTGGTCTGCCGCACGATCGCGTTCGGCAGCTCGGACGAGTCGACGAGCGACGCGAAGGCCGCGAGCTTGCCCTCGGCGGTGGGGATCGTCGCACGGGCGCGGGCCGCGGCCTGCTCACCCGACGCGGTCTTGTCCGCCGCGAGTTCGGCGTCGACCTCGGCGTCGGAGGCAGCACCGGCGAGCACGAGGCCCTCGAGCAGCTCCCAGCGCAGGTCGGTGTCGATCTCGAGGCCCTGCAGCGTGACCGACCCGTCGCGCAGCCCCTGCAGGGTGGCGACGTGCTCGGGCGTCGATGCGATCTGCGCGAAGAACTTCACGAACTGGAACTGCGCGTCCGAACCGGCCTCGGCCGAGGCCGCGAGCTGCCAGAGGGTGTCGCCCACCGTGCGGACCGTGGCGTCGACCTTCGACGGTGCCACGTAGTTGCGCGTCGTCAGGAGCAGCTGCGACAGGGTCGTGCGGATGGTCGTCGACTCGGACTCGGTCGCGATGTTGCCGAGCGCGAGCCGGACGTAGTCGCTGGCGGGCGACTCGGCGTCGCGCGTGGCGTCCCACATCGCGCCCCAGACGATCGAACGGGCGAGCGGGTTCGCGATGGCCGCGAGGTGCTCGATCGCCGTCGTGCGGGACTGCTCGTCGAGACGGATCTTGGCGTAGGCCAGGTCGTCGTCGTTGAGGAGCACGAGGTCGCCGCGCTGCACACCGACGAGCTCGGGGACCTCGGTGCGTGCGCCGTCGACGTCGATCTCGACGCGGTGCACGCGCTCGAGCTTGCCGCCGGACGACGCGGTGTCGGCACCGAACGGCGCGGAGTCGTCCGTCCCGAAGGCGTAGACGCCGATGGCGAGGCGGTGCGGGCGGAGCGTGGGGTGGTCGGCCGGCGCTTCCTGCAGGACGGCGAACGAGGTGATCGCGCCGGACGCGTCGACCTCGATCTCCGGGCGGAGCGTGTTGACGCCCGCGGTCTCGAGCCAGAGCTTCGACCACCCGGACAGGTCGCGGCCGCTGGTGGCCTCGAGCTCGACGAGCAGGTCACGCAGTTCGGTGTTCGAGTGGTGGTGCTTCTTGAAGTAGGCGGAGACACCCGCGAAGAACGCGTCGATGCCGACCCACGCCACGAGCTGCTTCAGGACGGAGCCGCCCTTGGCGTAGGTGATGCCGTCGAAGTTGACCTGGACGTCCTCGAGGTCGTTGATCGTCGCGACGATCGGGTGCGTCGAGGGGAGCTGGTCCTGGCGGTAGGCCCAGGACTTCTCCATCGCCTGGAACGTGGTCCAGGCCTCGGTCCACTCGGTGGCCTCGGCGGTGGCGATCGTGGACGCCCACTCGGCGAACGACTCGTTCAGCCAGAGGTCGTTCCACCACTTCATCGTGACGAGGTCGCCGAACCACATGTGCGCGAGCTCGTGCAGGATCGTGACGACCCGACGCTCCTTGATGGCGTCGGTCACCTTCGAGCGGAAGACGTAGGTCTCGGTGAACGTGACGGCGCCCGCGTTCTCCATCGCGCCGGCGTTGAACTCCGGCACGAAGAGCTGGTCGTACTTCTCGAACGGGTACGGGACGTCGAACTTCTCCTCGTAGTAGGCGAAGCCCTTCTTCGTGGTCTCGAACACGTACTCGGGGTCGAGGTACTCGGCCAGCGACTTGCGCGCGAAGACGCCGAGCGGGATGGTGCGGCCGTCGCTGCTCGTCAGTTCGTCGCGGACGACCTCGTACGGGCCGGCGATGAGCGCGGTGATGTAGCTCGAGATGGTGGCGGTGGGCGGGAAGGCCCAGGTCGCGACGTCGCCGTCGACGTGGGGCTCGGGCGTCGGGGAGTTCGACACGACCTGCCACCGTGACGGCGCCGTCACGGTGAAGGAGAACTGTGCCTTGAGGTCGGGCTGCTCGAACACCGCGAACATGCGGCGCGAGTCGGGGACCTCGAACTGGGAGTACAGGTACACCTCGTCGTCCACCGGGTCGACGAAGCGGTGCAGGCCCTCGCCCGTGTTCGTGTACAGCGCGTCGCTGACGACCACGAGCTCGTTCTGCTCCTGCAGGTCGTCGAGCTGGATGCGGACACCGTCGTTCACCGCGGCGACGTCGAGCGCGGTGCCGTTCAGGGTGACGGAGTGCACGGTCTTCGTGATCGCGTCGATGAACGTGGACGCACCGGCGGTCGCGGTGAAGCGCACGCGGGTGGTGCTGCCGAAGGTCTCGGCGCCGCGGGTCAGGTCGAGCTCGACGTCGTACGTCTGCACGCTGACGATGCCGGCACGTTCCTGGGCTTCGGTTCTGGTGAGGTTCTCTCCGGGCACGCAACGCTCCATCTTCGCTGGGGACGCGGACGATCGTGTCCGCGAGGGGAGTCCCGGCACGGCGTCGTGCACCGGCGGGACGATGGGTTCCAGCCTAGCGACGCCGCGTACGCTCGGAGCGTGAGCGAGACGACTGTGGACAAGACGACGGAACACCCGACCGGAGACACGACCGAACGAACCACCGTGGAGTTCTGGTTCGACCCGAACTGCCCCTGGGCCTGGATGACGAGCCGCTGGGTGGGCGAGGTCGCCGAGCACCGCGACCTCGACGTGACGTGGAAGGTGATGAGCCTCTTCGTCCTCAACGAGGACCAGGACATCCCCGAGGAGTACCGCGAGCGCATCCACAAGGGACAGCTCTACCCGCGCATCGTCACGGCGGCGCGGCTCCGGCTCGGCCAGGACGTCGTCAAGCCGCTCTACGACGCGCTCGGTGAGCACGTCCACCACCGCCAGGAGCAGGACCCCGACCAGGTCGTCCCCGCCGTGCTCGCCGAGCTCGGTCTCGACGCCGACCTGCTCGAGTACGCGTGGACCGACGAGGTCGACGCCGCCGTGCGGGCCAGCCACCAGGACGGCATCGACCGGGTCGGACAGGACGTCGGCACGCCCGTCATCGCGGTCGCCGGCACCGCGTTCTTCGGACCGGTCATCTCCCCGGCACCCAAGGGCCAGGAGGCGCTCGACCTGTGGGATGGCGTCGTCGCCGTGGCGAAGTACCCCGGCTTCTTCGAGCTCAAGCGCTCGCGCACGGTCGGCCCGGTCTTCGACACCACCGACTGACGGGAGGCCCGGCTCGCCACCGCCCCGCCCGTTCCGTCAGGCGAGGGGCAGACGCATGAGCGTCAGGTCCAGCCAGCGGTCGAACTTGCGTCCGACCTCGGGCACGACCGCGACCGTGCTGAACCCGAGCTTCTCGTGCAGGGCGATCGACCCGGTGTTCGTGCTGCAGATCCCCGCCATCATGACGTGCCGGCCCTCGGCGGTCGCCCGCTCGACGAGGGACCGCATCAGTGTCGAGGCGATGCCCCGGCCGCGGAACGACTCGACCACGTAGACGCTGTGCTCGACGGTCAGGCGGTACCCGTGGTGCGGCCGCCACTGCGAGTACGTGGCGTACCCGGCCACGACGCCGTCGACCTCGGCGACGAGCACGGGGTACCCGTCGCCCTGCCGTTCGGACAGCCAGGTGTCGAAGTACGCGCGCGGGTGCGGCTCCTCCTGCCAGATGGCGGTGGAGTGCAGCACGGCGTCGACGTGCAGGGCGTGCACGACGTCGAGGTCGGCCGGGGTGCAGTCGCGGACCACGACCCCGTTCGTCGCATATGCTGTCGTCATGTCTCACATCGTAGACGACGAGCCGGGTCTCGCGGAACGGGCCCTCGGCGAGCGACTCCAGCGCCTCCGGACCGAACGGAAGTGGAGCCTCACCGAGCTCGCCGAGGAGTCCGGCGTCTCCCGCGCCATGATCAACCGCGTCGAGCGCGGGGTCTCCAGCCCCACCGCGACGATCCTCGGGCGGCTCTCCGGCGCCTTCGGCCTGACGATCTCGCAGCTCCTCGACGAGGCCCTCGAGCACGAGGTGCCCAGGGTGACCGATCCCGACGACGCACGCGGCATCCAACGCGGCGCGACCGCCGAGTCCTGGACCGATCCCGACACCGGGTACCGCCGCCGTCCGGTCTCGAGCGCGACCTTCCCCGCTGACGTCACCGAGGTGCGCCTCCCGGCCGGCCGCGAAGTGGCCTACCCGGCGTCCGCCTACGCGTTCCTGCGCCACTGCATCTGGGTGGTCGACGGCGTGCTCGAGCTCGTCGTCGGCGGCGAGTCGACGCGGCTCGCCGCGGGCGACCGGATCGAGCTCGGCGACCCCGCCGACGTGGTCTACCGGAACCCCGGCGACGGGCCCACCCGGTACGTCGTCGTGGTGGTCCGGGGGCAGTAGCCGCAGGAATAGGATCGGTTCCATGCGCATCCACCTCGGAACGGACCACGCCGGCCTCGAGTTCAACCAGACCCTCGCGACGCACCTGACGGAAGCCGGGCACGAGGTCGTGGACCACGGACCGACCGAGTACGACGCGCTCGACGACTACCCCTCGTTCTGCATCAACGCCGCGCACGCCGTGGTGCAGGACCAGCGCGCCGGTGTCCAGGCGCTCGGCGTCGTGTTCGGCGGCTCCGGCAACGGCGAGCAGATCGCCGCGAACAAGGTCGAGGGCGTCCGCGCAGCGCTCGTCTGGAACGAGTCGACCGCGCTCCTCGCGCGTCAGCACAACGACGCCAACGTCATCTCGATCGGTGCCCGCCAGCACACCGAGGACGAAGCGATCCGCTTCGTCGACCTGTTCATCGCCGAGCCGTTCTCGGGCGAGGAGCGTCACGCCCGCCGCATCGCCCAGCTCGCCGAGTACGAGCAGACGGGGCACATCGCCGGCAAGCAGATCGACGGCTCGGCCGAGTAGACAGGTCCCATGCCCGAGGGTCACTCCGTCCACCGAATCGCCAACCAGTTCACCCGGCACTTCGTCGGCAAGCGCTGCGAGGTGTCCAGTCCGCAGGGGCGGTTCGCCGCCGGAGCCGCGCAGCTCGACGGCAAGCGGATGATCGCTGCCCGGGCGGTGGCGAAGCAGATGTTCCTCGAGTTCGAGGGCGACCTGTTCCTCCGCGTCCACCTCGGCCTCTACGGCGCGTGGGACTTCGCGGGGGTGATCTCGACCGCCGAGGCGCTGTCGGACGACGACGACCGCGAAGAGTCGCTCAGCTCGATCGGCGCACCGCGGCTGGCCCGGTACCGGATGGCCGAGCAGGAGAAGGCGGAGGACCCGATCGAGTCCTTCCCACCGGACCCCGTCGGCCAGGTGCGCGTCCGGATCCTGACCGAGGACACCGTCGCCGACCTGCGCGGCCCGACCGCGTGCGTCGTGGAGACGCCGGCCGAGGTGCAGCGCGCCCTCGACAAGCTCGGCCCCGACCCGATGAACGACGACGGCCCCGAGGCCGAGAAGGTGTTCGTCGACAACGTCCGGAAGCGGAACGTCGCCATCGGGCAGCTGCTCATGGACCAGTCGGTCGTGGCCGGCATCGGCAACATCTACCGTGCCGAACTGCTGTTCCGGCAGCGCATCGACCCGTACAAGCCGGGCAAGAAGATCACCGTCAAGCAGGCGAAGGCGCTCTGGGCGGACTGGTCGAAGCTGCTGCACGACGGCGTCCGTGACGGCCTGATGATGACGATGGACGACCTGTCCGAGGCCGACCACAAGAAGGCCCTGCGCTCGCGCAAGGACCGCCACTGGGTCTACCACCGGCAGGGCGAGCCCTGCCGGGTCTGCGGCACCGAGATCCGGATGGCCGACATGGCCGGCCGGAAGCTCTACTGGTGCCCGAAGGACCAGAAGTAGCGCGCCTTCAGAGTTCGCAGTACGTGAACCGCCCGGCGATCGCGGTCGCGAGCACCGGCATCGAACGCAACGCGGACGACGACGCCGTGAGCGGGTCCGACCCGACGAGCACGAGGTCCGCGACGTCGCCGACGGCCACGCTGACCCGTCCGTCCGTCGAACCCTGCCACGCGGCGAGCGCCGAGAGCCGTTCGGCGGGGTGCCACGGGTCGCGGCCGTCGCGGTCGCGCCCGACGGCCGCCGCCATCGACACCCACGGGTCGAGCGGCGCCACCGGCGCGTCCGACCCGAGCAGCAGGCGCGCGCCGGCCCGTGCGAGCGAGGCGAAGGCGAAGGCCCGGTCGGTGCGGCCCGCCCAGTGCCGGTCGGCGATGTCGCGGTCGTCCATGGCGTGCTCGGGCTGCACCGAGGCGGCCACCCCGAGCCTGGCGAACCGGTCGACGTCGGTGTCGACGAGCAGTTGCGCGTGCTCGATGGTGCCACGGGCGCCGACGGCCTCGAAGACGTCGAGCGCGAGGGTGTTCGCCCGGTCGCCGATCGCGTGGATCGCGGGCACGAGTCCGGCGTCGACGGCCCGGCGGGTGATGGCCACGAGGTCGTCGAACTCCCACGCGAGCACGCCGGACCCGTCGGTCATGGCTGCGGTCCGGGTGCCGAGGGAGCCGTCGGTGACGACCTTGAACGGCCCCATCGTCAGCAGGCCGCGTGTGCCGTCGACGACGTCGCCGGTGCGGAGCCCGCGGTCGATCCCGGCATCGAGTTCCACCGGGTAGACGCCCGACGCCACCCGCAGTGCGTCGGTGCCGGCGTGGATCCGGCGCGCCCAGCGGTCGAGGCCGAAGCGCATCTCGAGGTCGACGATGCCCGTCACGCCGCGGGCGGCAGCGGCCTCCGCCGCGTCGGCGACGTACCCGTCGAGCAGGTCGTCCGGCACCTGCGAGAGCGCACCGGTCACGTCGAAGGCGTCCTGCTCGCGCAGCACCCCGTCGGCACCCGCCTCGAGCGGGCGGCCGACGAGTGCGGAGAAGTGGGCGAGCGCGAGGGCGTTGCACCAGACCGCGTGCAGGTCACCGCTGATGACGACGGTCGGGAGGCCCGGTGCGGCCTGGTCGAGCAGCTCGCGTCGTGCGGGGGTCGGCCACAACCCGTCGCGGTAGCCGTGTCCGATCAGCACGCGGTCCGGCGCCCCGGTCCGCGCGACCGCTGCGAGGAGGTCGGCGGTCGACTCCGCGGAGTCGCAGCCGGAGACGTCGACGCGGCGGCGCACCAGCGCCCACTGGTCGAAGTGCGTGTGGTGGTCGCGGAGGCCGGGGCCGAGCCACGCGCCGGCGGTCTCGACGACCTCGGTGTCGGGGCCCGCAGGGTCGAGCGTGCCGGCCGGCGCGATCTCGGCGACCCGGCCGTCGGTGATGCGGACGTCGGCAGGGGCCCCGGAGGTGCCCACCCTGCGGACGGTCCTGAGCAGGATCTCGCTCACCGTTCCTCCCGGTCGTCAGCGTGCGCAGCGTGCGCTCGTTCCATCTCGTCGGCGAGCGCCGGCGACGCGTAGGGGCCGTCGCCGCGCAGGCCGGCGATGATCCGGTCGACGACCTCGGGCGCCTTGTTCTGCGAGAGCTTCGCGCGGGCGTCGAACCGGGTGATCCGGATGCGGATGCCCACGGTGCCCTTCGCCATCCGGCGCGCGGTCTCCTCGTCGATCTCGAGGGACACCGGCTCGGGCATGACGCGCTCGAAGTGGTCGACGAGTTCGCCGAGCACCCGGAAGTTCTCGTCGTCGGACAGCAGCTCCGGCGTGCCCCACAGGTGTGCGGTGACGTGGTTCCAGGTGGGCACGAACTGTTCCGGCGGGTACCAGGCGGGGGAGACGTACCCGTGCGGACCCTGCACCACGACCAGGACCTCGTGCCGGCCGAGTTCGTGCGCGACCTCGTCCGGACGGCCGACGTGCGAGACGAGCACGATCTCGTCGGGGTCGTCGTCCGGGCCGGGTGCCTCGAGCAGGAACGGGTAGTGCGACGCGACGATCCCGGCGTCGGTGTGCGACACGATCGTGGCCCACGGGTTGCCGGCGACGAGGCGCTTGACCTCGTCGACGTCCGTCATCAGGAAGTGGGGTGTGTGCCGCATGGTCCGAGCGTGGCACACGGCCCCGGCCGAGCGCGACACCTGTCGTTTCGCGAGTGTTTCAGCACGGTAAAAGTTTCAGAGTTCATTGAAAGAAGCATTGTGCCGGGTAGGGCTGCGGGCCTAGCTTCACTCATCAACGACGACCCGGAGGAGACCCCATGCGACGCAGGACCATCGCCACGCTGGCCACGGCGGCCACGCTGGCACTCGTGGTGACCGGCTGTTCGGCGAGCGGCACGGCCGACTCCGACGGCGGATCCAGCCTGGTGTACGCCACCGGCGAGCCCGACCACCTCACGCCCGGACGGCAGACCGTCGCGTTCGACCAGGTGCAGAGCCTGTTCGCGCCGCTGACGCAGACCGATGCGAAGGGCGAGCTCCACGACGTCGCCGCGAAGAGCGTCGAGAGCGACGACGCCACCACGTGGACCATCACGCTCCGGGACGGCTGGACGTTCCAGAACGGCGAGGCCGTCACCCCGGAGAGCTACGTGACGGCCTGGAACCACGTCGCCTACGGACCCAACGCGTGGGAGAACAGCGGCCAGCTCGCCGCGATCGTCGGCTACACGGACCTCAACCCGGCGAAGGGCACCCCGAAGACGAAGGAGATGTCGGGGCTCAAGGTCACCGGTAAGGACACCTTCACGGTGACGCTCACCCACGCCGACAGTCAGTTCCCGCTGCAGCTCAGCCAGGCCCAGACGGCGTTCTACCCGATGCCGTCGGCCGCGTACGACGACCTGAAGGCGTACGACAAGAAGCCGATCGGCAACGGCCCCTACGAGATGCAGTCGGCGTGGAAAGCGGACAAGGAGTTCACCGTCACCGCGTGGAAGGACTACGAGGGGACGAAGCCGGTCACGAAGGACGTCACGTTCCGGAGCTACTCCGACATGAACACCGCCTACACCGACGTCCTCGCGGGCAACGCCGACGTGCTGTTCCTGCCGACCGACAAGATGACCAGCGCGGAGGCCGACTTCGGCGACCGCCTGCACTCCTTCGACGCCCCCGGCATCGACTACCTCGGGTTCCCGCTCTGGGACGACCGGTACTCCGACCCCGACGTCCGACGCGCGATCTCGATGTCGATCGACCGCGACGAGGTGAACACCGCCATCTACGGCGGCCTGTACGAACCCGCCACCGCGCTCACGCCGCCGTCGATGTCCGGCACGGAAGAGGGCATCTGCGGCGAGGCGTGCGAGTTCGACCCCGCCGCGGCGAAGAAGCTCCTCGCGAAGTCCGGCGGCTTCGACGGCACGATCACGCTCGTCTACCCCGGCGGCAGCGGCCTCGACTCCCTCTACGAGGCGTACGCCAACCAGATCCGGCAGAACCTCGGCGTCGACACCGTCGCGAAGGCCACCACCGACTGGGCCTCGTACTACTCCGAGCTGACGGACAAGAAGGTCGCCGGCCCGCACTTCGGCCACTGGGGCGCGCTGTACATCAGCCAGCAGAACACCCTCCGCGCGCTGTTCACCACGGCCGGCGGCTGCGCACCCTGCACCGGGTACTACCAGTCCGACACCGTGGACGCCCTGCTCGCGAAGGCCGACTCGGCCGGGTCGCAGGACGAGGCGAACGAGTACTACACGAAGACGCAGGAGGCCGTGCTCGAGGACTTCCCCGTCGTCCCGACCTTCTTCGACAAGTACTCGTACGTCACGAGCGACAAGGTCACGAAGCTCCCCGCGGTCGCCGGCAGCCCGGTCGTCGCACAGATCGCCGTGAAGTAGGGCACCACCACATGGACCAGCGCACCATCCTCCGCCTGGCGGCCGAGGTCCCCGACCGCGACGGCTTCCCGCTCGTCGACGACCTGCACGCCCGGTTCGACGCACTCGCCGCGGCGCACCCGGACCGGGTCACGGTCACCCGGATCGGCACCAGCCGCCTCGGCGAACCGCTGCACTCCTACCGGATCGGCACCGGGTCGCACGCCGCCGTCGTGGTCGGCGGCGTGCACCCGAACGAACCGATCGGCTCGTGGACGGCCCTGCACCTCGCCGAGACGATGACCACCGACGACGAGGCCCGTGCGCTCGACGTCACCTGGCACATCGTCCCGACGATCGACCCGGACGGCATGCGGCTCAACGAGGCCTGGTTCCACGACCCGCACGACCGGGTGTTCTACTCGCGGCACTTCTACCGCCCGGCCCCGGACAGCCAGGTGGAGTGGACGTTCCCGAACAGCTACCGGTCGGTGTACTTCGACCAGGTGCTGCCCGAGACGCTCGCGTTCATGCGGCTCATCGACGACACCGAGCCGGACCTGCTCGTGAGCCTGCACAACGGCGAGATGGGCGGGGTCTACTACTACCTGTCCGAGGACCTGCCCGACGTCGTCGACACCCTGCACGCGGTACCGGCCGCGCTCGGGCTGCCGCTCGACACCGGGGAGCCCGAGTCGCCGTTCCTGCGTGCACTCGCCCCCGCGGTGTTCGCGATGGACGGGATCGAGACCGCGTACGACTACCTCGAGGGACTCGGGGTCGACCCGGGCGAGCACATCCACGGTGCGTCGAGCGCGGCGTGGGCGATGCGGCACGGGGCGCTGTGCATGGTCGCCGAACTGCCGTACTGGAGCCACCCGGACGCCGACGACCAGACCCCGACCGACGAGTCGTACGCCGACCTGCTCCGGCGCTGCTCCGCCGAGCTCGGTGCCTCGGGCGAGGAACTCCAGCAGCTCCTCGACGAGGCGTCGCCGATGCTGTCGATCGAGTCGCCGTTCCTCGAGGCGTCGCGCGCCTTCGTGCCGATGCTCGTCAGCACGGCCGACACGGACCGCCGTCGCGCCGACCGCGAGCCGGCCGAGCGGATGGCCACGGTCGCGGAGCGTTTCGGCTGCGAAGACCTGGTCCGCTGCTTCCGACTGCGCTACGGCGGCATGCTGCTCCGTGCGGTCGAGGCGGAGACCACCGCCGGCACGGCGTCCGCGCCGCTCCGGCGCCTGTGCGACCGCCTGGTGGAGCGGTACGCGCGCTGGCAGGCGGACGCGTCCACGGGCGCCCAGCCGATCCCGGTGCGGAAACTGGTGGGGGTGCAGTACGGGGCGATCCTCGCCTGCGCGAGCCACGTGGCGGACCCGGCCCGTGCCTCCCGTCCGGTGTCGGCGGCCGTGTCGGGAGGCGCGTGATGCGTCCGACGCTCGCCGTCGGTCGCCGGCTCGGCGGCCTGGCCATCGTGTTCCTCGGGGTGACGTTCCTCATCTACGCGATGACCTTCGCGCTGCCCGGCGACCCGATCAAGGCGCTCGGCGGCGAGCGTCCGCTCAGCGACGCGGTCGTCCGCACGCTCCGCGCCGAGTACCACCTGGACCAGCCGCTCTGGCTGCAGTACGTGCAGTACCTCGGCGGGCTGTTCCGTGGCGACTTCGGCACCGACTTCAACGGGCAGTCCGTCGGCGAGCAGATGGCCTCGCGGTGGCCCGTCACGATCACCCTGGCGCTCACCGCCTGGGCCCTCGAGATCGTGCTGGGCATCGGGCTCGGGGTGCTCTCCGCCCTGAAGCGCGGCACCGCCCTCGACAAGACGGTCCTGGTCGGCACCATCGTCGTCGGCGCGATCCCCGTGTTCGTCCTCGGGGTCGCCCTGCAGCTGGTGTTCTCGGTGCGGCTGCACTGGTTCCCGGTCGCCGGCGTCACCGCGGGCTGGCCGACGGCGTACATCCTGCCGGCGTTCGTCATCGCGCTGTTCGGCCTCGCCGCGGTGTCCCGGCTCACCCGCACCTCGATGATCGAGACGCTCGACGCCGACTACGTCCGCACCGCACGGGCCAAGGGGCTCGCGCCCGGTCGGATCGTCGGCGTGCACGTGATGCGGAACTCGCTCATCCCCACCGCCACCTACCTGGCGACCGACCTCGGGTACCTGATGGGCGGCACCGTGATCATCGAGGGCATCTTCAACCTGCCCGGCGTCGGCAACCTGCTGTTCCAGGGCATCCGGTCGCACGAGGGCGCGGTCGTCGTCGGCATCTCGACCGCGCTCATCCTGGTGTTCCTCGTCACGAGCGTGCTCGTCGACCTGCTGCACGCCGCCCTCGACCCCCGCGTCCGGACCGGAGCAGCCGCATGACCACCTCAGCGCTCAGCGCCACCGTCGAACCCGTCGTCGGCGGTCGCCGCCGGCCCCTGCTGGCCGCGGCCCGGACCCCCGGCTTCTGGGTGCCCGCCTCGGTCCTGGTCGTCGTGCTGCTCGTCGCGTCGTTCCCGCAGCTGTTCGCCGGACTGTTCGGCCACGGCGACCCCCGGGTGTGCGACCTCGGGCAGAGCGGCGCCTCGCCGACCGGCGGTCACCCGTTCGGCTTCGACCTGCAGGGCTGCGACGTGTACGCCAACGTCGTGTACGGCACCCGGTCGTCGATCGCCGTCGCGGTGCTCACCACCGTGCTCGCCGGCATGGTCGCCGTCGTCGTCGGGACGATCGCGGGCATGGTCGGCGGCTGGGTCGACGCCGTGCTCGCCCGCCTGACCGACGTGTTCCTCGGCTTCCCGTTCCTGCTCGGCGCCGTCGTGGTGCTCAACAGCGTGGGGGAGCGCTCGGTGCTCACCGTGTCGCTCGTGCTCGCACTGTTCGGGTGGCCGACGATGGCCCGGCTCGTGCGGTCGAGCGTCCGCAGCGTGCGGAACGCCGAGTTCGTGCTCGCCGCCCGCACGATGGGGTTGTCCACCTGGCGGATCACCACCCGGTACGTCCTGCCGTCGTCGATCTCGCCGCTGCTCGTGCTCGCGACGATCACCGTCGGCGGCGTCATCGTGTCCGAGTCGTCACTGACCTACCTCGGCATCGGGCTCGAGAGCCCCGCGATCTCGTGGGGACTGCAGCTCTCCGCCGCGACCTCGCAGTTCCTCCGCGCCCCGCACATGCTCATCGCACCGGCGACGTTCCTCGCCGTCACCGTGCTCTCCGTCATCGCGCTCGGCGACACGCTGCGCGCCGCGCTCGACCCGCGTCGGCGCTGACACGCCAGACTCGCTGCAGAACCGTTCTCGAAAGGACCACCGTGACCGACACCCTCTCCGCGTACCGGAAGACCCTGCCCTACATCCACGAGTGGGTGTCGTACAAGGTCTGGCAGCTGCGGGTGCCGGGCGTACAGGTCGCCATCGGGTTCGGCGGCGAGGTGCTGTTCGACGAGGCCTGGGGCTACGCCGACGTCGAGGCCGGGCGTCGCCTGACCACCACCGACCTGTTCCGCATCGCCTCGCACTCGAAGACCTTCACCGCGACGGCCCTGCTCCAGCTCGCCGAGCGCGGGTCACTCCGGCTCGACGACACCGTCGGCACGTACATCCCCGCCCTGGTCGACGGCGGCTCCCCGCTCGCCGACGCCACGATCCGGGAGCTCATGGAGATGGGCGCCGGGGTCATCCGCGACGGCCACGACGGCGACTACTGGTCGCTCCTGCGGCCGTTCCCCGACGAGCAGGAGCTCCTGGCACTCGTGCTCGACCGCGGTCAGAAGGTCCCCACCGGGTCGTCCTTCAACTACTCGAACCTCGGCTACTCGCTGCTCGGACTCGTCATCGCCGCGGTCTCCGGCCGGTCCTACAACGACTTCGTCCGCGAGTCGATCACCGAACCCCTGGGACTCCGCAACACCGGCCCGGACTGGGACTCCACCCGCGCCGACGACTTCGTGGTCGGGTACACCGGGTTCCACACCGCGCGGCGCCGGCAGCGCATCGACCACGTGGACACCCGCGCGATGGCCGCCGCCACCGGGTTCCACGGCACCGCCTCCGACCTGGTCAGGTACTTCTCGCAGCACGTCATCGGGCACGGCAGCCTGCTCGACGACCACTCGAAGCGGCTCGCACAGCGCAAGGCCTGGAGCGCCACCGACGACCCGGCCGCCCGCGGGTACGGCGCCGGCTTCATCGTCGACCGCATCGGAGGCCGTGAGGTCCGCGGCCACTCCGGCGGGTTCCCCGGGCACATCACGCAGTCGCTGTTCGACCCGGCATCGGGCCTCGTCGTCTCCGTGCTGACGAGCGCTGCCGCCGGACCCGCCACCCTCATCGCCACCGCCGTCGTGCAGATGCTCGACGCCGCGGCGGACGCGTCCGCACCCGGCACCCCCGTGCCCGACGACGTCGACACCGCTGCGTACACCGGCCGTTTCGCCAACCCGTGGGGCGTCAGCGACATCGCCCGCATCGGCGACCGGCTCGTCGAGGTCGACCCGTCCGGACCCGAACCGCTCGACACCCCCACCCGGCTCGAGGTCGTCGACGCGGACACGCTCCGGATGACGCACGGCAACCGCTTCGGTTCGATCGACGAGGACATCACCTTCACGCGCGACGCCGACGGTACCGTCCGGTCGATCCGCGCCGGTGGCGGCATGACCGAGGAACCGTGGACGATCCCGACCGAGTCGCCCGAGGTCGCGGCGGGGCTGGCACCGTGAGCGGCGTCGACGGTCGGGAGGACGGTGTCGGGCACGACGACGTCGTGCTCGAACCCGAGCGGCAGGCGTTCGTCGAGGAGTTCGCCCTGATGCTCAACGACGGTGCCGGCATGCCCCTCACCGACGCCCGCGTGCTCGGCTACCTCATGATGACCCGCGCGCCGCACTCGTCCTCCGCCGACCTGCAGGACGCCCTCGGCGCCAGCTCGGGCTCGGTGTCGATGGCCACGCGACGGCTCGTCGACTCCGGGTTCGTGAAGCGCCACATCGTCGCCGGCGAACGCAGCCACTACTTCCGCGCCGAGGCGGACGTCTGGGGTTCCTGGCTCGCGAGCGAGCGGAAGTACCTCGACCGGCAGCGCGACATCATCGGCCGCGGACTCACCGTCGTCGAGGCCGCGGGCCGCACCGGCGAGGGCGACGTCGACGCCGAGGTCCGCGAGCGCCTGCTCAACGGCCGCGACTACATGCAGTGGCTGCAGGGGTACCACCGCAAGATGCTCGAGGAGTGGGAGGCGTTCAAGGCCGCCCGCGACCACACCGACCGTTCGGAGACCCCATGACCGACGTCCTGACCGTCGACCACCTGTCCGTGACCTTCGACGTCGACGGCGCCGAGGTCCGCGCGGTCGACGACGCCTCGTTCACCGTCGGCCGTGGCGAGGTCGTCGCCGTCGTCGGGGAGTCCGGGTCGGGCAAGAGCATGACCGCGATGACGGCGATGGGGATCGCCCCCGACGGCGCGCGCGCCTCCGGCAGCATCCGGCTCGGCGACCTCGAGGTCATCGGCTCCGACGAGCGCACCCTGCGCGGGGTCCGCGGCCGCAGCGTGTCCATGGTCTTCCAGGACCCGTCGGCCGCGCTCAACCCGGTGTTCACGGTCGGGTTCCAGCTGGCCGAGGCCGTCCGCCGCGCCGACGCCTCGCACGACCGCGCCGCCGTCCGCGAACGATCGCTCGAACTCCTGCGCGCCGTCGAGGTGCCGGAGCCCGAACGCCGGCTCGGCCAGTACCCGCACGAGCTCTCCGGCGGACAGGCGCAGCGTGTGATGATCGCGATGGCGCTCGCCGCCGACCCAGACCTGCTCATCGCCGACGAGCCGACGACGGCACTCGACGTCACGGTGCAGGCCGAGGTGCTCGACGTCCTGCGTGCGCTGCGGGAACGCACCGGCACCGCGATCCTCCTCATCACCCACGACATGGGCGTCGTCGCCGACATCGCCGACCGCGTGGTCGTCATGCGACGCGGTCGCGTCGTCGAGACGGGCACCGTCGCCGCGGTCTTCGCCGCGCCGTCCGCCGAGTACACCCGCGACCTGCTCGCTGCGGTCCCACGCATGGGCGCCGGGTCCGGCCAGGAGGCCCGGGTCGACCCCGTCTCGGAGGCCCCCTCGGTCGTCCTCGACGTCCGGCACCTCGTGGTCGAGTACGGCGGTGCGCTGCGCGGGCGGTTCCGCGCGGTCGACGACGTGTCGTTCACGGTCGGTCGCGGTGAGATCGTCGGACTCGTGGGGGAGTCCGGCAGCGGCAAGACCACCATCGGCCGCGCCGCCGTGGGACTCGCACCGATCACGTCCGGATCGGTCGTCGTCGAGGGCACCGACGTGGCGGTCGCCCGGCGAGCAGCTCGTCGCGAGATGCGGCGACACGTCGGTGTGGTCTTCCAGAACCCGCTGCGGTCGCTCAACCCGCGGTACACGGTCGGACAGACCGTCGCCGAGCCGCTCCGGCAGGTCCTGCGCCTGCCGTCGGCGCAGATCGACGAACGGGTGGACCGGCTGCTCGCCGACGTCGGCCTGGACGGCGGGTACCGCGAGCGCTTCCCACACGAGCTCTCCGGCGGGCAACGGCAGCGCGTCGCGATCGCCCGCGCGGTCGCGCTCGACCCCGCACTGCTCATCGCCGACGAGCCGACGAGTGCCCTCGACGTCTCGGTGCAGGCGCGGGTGCTCGACGTCTTCCGGGAACTGCAGGAGCGCCTGGGCTTCGCGTGCCTGTTCGTGACGCACGACCTGGCCGTGGTCGACACGCTGTGCGACCGGGTCGTCGTGCTGCACGGCGGGAAGGTCGCCGAGCAGGGGACCCGCGACGCCATCCTCCGGTCGCCGCAGGATCCCTACACGCGCCGGCTCATCCAGGCCGCGCCGGTACCCGACCCGGCCGAGCAGGCCGTCCGCCGATCCGAGCGCCTGGCGGCACGGGTCGGCTGAGGGGCACTCGCAGGCTCGGCGCCGCTGCGGGGTCAGCGCAGCTGCGGGGTCGGCGTCCGTGTGGCGTCAGCGCACCTCGGCTGAGACCCACAGGGCGTTCGCGCCCCGACCGACCGGACGCAGGAGCGGGACGGCGACGAGCACCGTCGCCGCCAGGTACGCCACTGTCTGCAGCAGCCCCGGGACGGCCAGCACGATGCCCAGCGCCTCCTGTGGGGTCGCCAGGATCAGCGCCGTGTTCGACAGGAGCGCCGCGACGAACCACAGCGACGCCGCCACGGTGACGACCCAGCCGAAGGCCCGCTGCACGCCGTCCTCGTTCCGGACGGTCAGCACGCCGAACGCCACGAGTGCGCCCTGCGCGACCACGAGGAGCACCTCGGTGGCCCAGCCCGGCGCCGGCCACAGGAGCGCGAACGCCAGGACCGACACCGCGAACGCGAGCGCCCGGCGGTCCCGAGCGCGCACCGCTGCGACGAGCACGACCGCAGCTGCCAGCCCGGCGAGCGCCGTGGCGACGAGGAGCAGCCCGTTCGGCAGGTCCCACGACGCGAGCCAGATCGTCCCCACCAGTCCGCGCGCCCCGAACACGACCGCTGCGACGACTGCCGCGGCCGAGACCACCCGAACCCCCGTGATGTTCTGCATGCCCGCACACTACGCGCACCCAGTACGGCAGGGAAAGCACGTTCTGGCCGGGCCGCTGACGGTCCTGGTTCGCGAACCGGGGGATCCGTGAACCAGAACCGTCAGATCGGCCGAGGGATGTCGGTGTCCGGTGCGTGGACCCGCTGCAGCGCGCGCCGCATGGAGGCGGTGGTGCTGAAGCCGAAGCGTGCAGCGACCTCGGCGGGACGGTCACCCCGGGTGAGTGCACTCCGGACACCGAGGCTCCGGAACCACCGCCCGAGCTGGGCCTGCGTGCAGCCCGTTGTCTCGAAGCACCGACGCTTGAGGGTGCGCGGAGACATGCGGACGCCGTCGAGCAGGTCCGCGGTCGAGTGTCCGCCCGCCGGTTCGAAGAGCCGGTCGAGGACCCTCGCCAGACTGTTGTCGCGCAGCAAGGGTGGTGGGTTGTCGTGGAGCACGGTCGTGACCACGAGTCGCGCGAGCGCATCCTGCTGCACGCCGTGCCACCGGCCGCCGTCGAGGTGACCGACGTGACGCAGCGCCAGCACGACGTCCGCCGACGGGAAGCCCGCGGGCTGCGTGGTGGCGATCGGCGGGAGCGCGAGGGCCTCGGCAGCGAGTGGCCCGAGCGACGCTGATCCGACGACGACGCCGGTGTCGGCGAACAGGGCCTCGTGCGGGAAGTCGTACGAAGAAGCAGTACGAGGCGGGCCGTGCCGTTCAGGGTCGGAGCCGATCGACATCGTCGGGTGCTGCTCGACCAGTGCGGCTCCACCCGCCTCGACGAACACGAGCGTGTCGTCGTGACGGACCCAGACCGGCCGGCGCAGGGACGCGACCCAGGCATGCGTGCCGCCCGGATCGGGATCGAGCGTCCAGAGGTCGTCGTCCGAACGGATCTCCTGGCCGGAGCCGACCTCGAGGCCGACGGCGTCGATCAGTGCTCGGAGTGCGTCGCCCATCGCCAAGAGCATGTCCGGCGGGCCGTCCCGCGACGATCGACCTCGGGCGATCTGTGGAGAGGGGGGATAACCCCACCCGGGGTGGGGAGGGGGCAGGATGGGGGAACGGCCCCGTGATCGCGAGGCTGGAGTCATGACCGACACCGACCGCCTCGACCAGGCGCGAACCGTCCCGCTGGACGACGTCACGCCCTCGCCCGACCAGGCCCAGACCGTCCCGCTGGGCGACTCCGTCCCACCTGGAGCCACCAAGCCGATGCCGCAGTACCCGCGACAGCACGACCAGCAGACGCCGCCGGCGTCGTGGGGCGCGACCCCGCCGAACGGATCGGCACCCGTCGGTGGCCACGGCCGCGGTCCGGGTTCCGGCATGACCGCCGGTGCGTTCTACCGCGAGTCCTGGAAGCGCCTGCCGCGCGACTTCGGCTACATGGCCCTGACGGCCGTGCTGCTGTGCACCCTGTACGTCGCGTTCCCCGCAGCGATCTTCGGTGGCGGGTTCCGCGACCTGTTCAACCCGTTCGTGCTGCTGATGTTCTTCATCGCGCTGTTCGTGGCGCGGTGGCTCGGACAGTTCGAGAAGCTCCGCATCGGATGGGCAGACCGGCGTCCGATCCGGCCGGTGGACTGGACGCCCCGCTGGCAGCAGAACTGGTGGACCCGCACGGGGTCCGCGGTCGCCAACCCGCACTACTGGCTCTACCTGCTGCACGCAGCGGTCGTGTACCCGCTCGTCGCCCTGGTGACCGTCGGCGCCGGAGCGATCCTGCTCGCTGGGTTCCTCTGGCCGATCGCCGTCGGCGGGTTGTTCCTGCTCAACAACGTCCGGTCCGGGTACTTCCCGGACGGCATCGGGTTCGCCACGGGCATCGGGTTCCTCGGGCTGCTGTCGATGGCGGCCTCGGTCGTGCTGTTCCCGCTGTGGGCCCGCGGTTCGGTCATCGCGCACTACTGGGTGGACTTCGGCCTGCTCGGCGGGTTCCGTGCGGAGCAACTCGAGCAGCGCGTCGCCGGACTGCAGGCATCCCGTGCCGGTGCGGTGACCGCCGAGGGACAGGCCCTGCGCCAGATCGAGCGCGACCTGCACGACGGCCCCCAGCAGCGCCTGGTGCGGCTCCGGATGGACCTGTCCGCCGCCGAGCGCGCGTTCGACAAGGACCCGCAGAAGGCGAAGCAGCTGATCGGCGAGGCATCGGAGCACGCGCAGGACGCCCTCGACGAACTGCGTGCGCTGTCCCGCGGGTTCGCCCCGCCGATCCTGCTCGACCGCGGGCTCGTGGCGGCTCTCGAGGCGCTCGTCGTCCGCACCCCGATCCCGGTCGGCCTCGACGTCCGTCTGCCCGAGGGCCTCGAGCTCGCGACGGAGATCCAGCGCAACGTGTACTTCACGGTGAGCGAGCTCCTCACGAACACCATGAAGCACGCCGGTGCGACGACCGCCGGGGTGTACCTCGGGCTCGTGGTCGACGCCTCCGGGCTCTGGTACCTGACCGTCAGCGTCACCGACGACGGCCGTGGTGGCGCCCGGCCCCAGCAGGGCCACGGCATCGAGGGCCTGATCGGCCGGATGCGCGCGCTCGACGGCGACCTGGTCGTCGCGAGCCCCGAGGGCGGACCCACCGAGGCCACGGCCCGGATCCCGCTCGGTGCCCTGAACGGCGTCCCCACGACGGCGAACCCGCGGTCGTGACCCCACGGGAGCGCGCGCGCTCCCACTAGGCTGGTCGGCATGACAGACGGCCCGGATGCAGCACGCATCCGGGCCGTCGTCGTCGACGACGCCGTCCTGCTGCGCGAGGGCTTGGCCCGCGTGCTCGACGAAGCCGGCATCGACGTCATCGGGCAGTACGCCGACGCCCGCGCGTTCCTCGCGACGCTGCCCGACGGCGCTCCCGACGTCGTGGTCATGGACGTCCGGATGCCGCCGACCTTCACCGACGAAGGCGTCCGCGCGGCCGTCGAGACCCGCCGGATCGCCCCGCGCACGGGCGTGCTCCTGCTCTCGCAGTACGTCGAGGCCACCTACGCCGAAGACGTCCTCGCCGCCGGCGCGACGGGCATCGGCTACCTGCTCAAGGACCGCGTCACCCGGCTCGAGGAGATCGACGACGCCGTGCGCCGGATCGCGGCCGGCGGCACCGTGCTCGACCCCGAGGTCGTCACGCAGTTGATGAGCCGTCGGCGCGACCCCCTCGCCGCGCTCACCCCTCGTGAACGCGACGTGCTCGGCCTGATGGCCGAGGGGCGCACGAACGCAGCCATCGCCCGCGCGCTCGTCATCGGCACCGGCGCCGTCGAGAAGCACGTGTCGAGCATCTTCGGCAAGCTCGCGCTCGAGGACACCGGCGAGGACCACCGCCGCGTCCTCGCCGTGCTCGCCTACCTCGGATGACCCGGGCGCGCGGATGAACCAGGCCCGCGGCACCGATCGGGTCCCGGCTCCGCTGCTCGCCCTCACCGCGATGGTGTCCGTCCAGCTCGGCGCCGCGATCGCGAAGACCCACTTCGACGACGTCGGCGCGGTCGGGGCCGCGGCGCTCCGGCTCGTCATCGGCGCGGTGGTGCTCGCCCTGGTCGTCCGTCCCCGCGTCCGGCACTGGACCCGCGCGCAGTGGGTCGGTGCCGTCGGTCTCGGGCTGGCGCTCGGCGGGATGAACGTCTTCATCTACCTGGCGTTCGCGAGCATCCCGATCGGGGTCGCGGTGACGATCGAGTTCCTCGGCCCGCTTGCCCTGTCCCTCGTGCACACCCGACGCTGGCGGGACGCGCTCTGGGCTGCCCTGGCGCTCGCCGGCGTCGTGCTGCTCGGAGTCGGCCCGAGCGCCGTGACCGAGGTCGGCGGGGTCGTCTGGGCCGTGCTCGCGGCGGCGTGCTGGGCGGGCTACATCGTGATGAACCGGCACGTCGGCGCGGCGATCCCCGGGGTCGACGGCCTGGTGGTGTCGATGGTGGTCGCGATGCTCGTGTCGCTGCCGTTCGGGCTCCCGTCCGCGGTGGACGGCGTGGTCCGCGAACCCGTGCTCCTGCTGGTCTTCGGCGCGGTCGCGGTGTTGTCGAGCGTGCTGCCCTACGCCCTCGAGATGGCGGCGTTGCGGCGGATGCCGACGCGGGTGTTCGGCGTCCTGCAGAGCCTCGGCCCGGCGATCGCGGCGCTGGCCGGCCTCGTGGTGCTCAGTGAGGGGCTGTCGGTGCTGGAGACGGTGGCGCTGGTGTGCGTCACCGCTGCGAGCGTCGGCGTCACGCTCTCGGCGCGCCGCCGACGCCGCTGAACGACCGTCTACTCGTCGCCGAGGAAGTCGGCGTACGTGGGTTCCGTGTGCTCGCCCGACAGCAGAGCGGGGTCGTTGACCCGGGCCTCGACGTAGGCGCTGATGACCTCGGGCGGGGTGAGCACGTGGGCGACCCAGGACGGCACCGCGGTGTTCTTCATGGTGCCTCCTCGTTCCGGAGCGGCACTCGAACGAATGCCTCGATCAGTGAGTTACTTGCCGAACCGGTGTTCGCTAAACCATCCTCGGGGTGCGACCGGAAGTCAACGCGCTGCGTTCTGCGGACTCCGCATCGCGCGTTCCGCCTGGTCGGCACGCAGGGTGCGGTGCTTCACGGCCGATCGCCACACCCAGGCGTCCGCCTGCTGTCCGAACTGCGCCCACTCGACCATGACGGCGTCGCGGGTCCAGCTCTTCGCGAAGGCCTTCACCCGGACGTGGAAGGTCGGGAACTGGATCCACGCCCAGACCGGCACGGGGGTGACGGCGTGGCAGACGTCGGGCCCGCGGGCGTCCTCGGACAGCGAGTAGGCGCGCGGACGTTCGACCTCCGGGTGTTCCGGGGGCTGCCACCGGTTCTCGCGACGCCGTCCCACGACGGTATTCGAACGTGTGTTCGAACGGGAGTCAAGTCCGCCGCGTGCTGTGGACCTCGGTCGGACGCCCGCTGGGCGTGTCGCAGCGGAGCGCCGGTGCGGCGTCTCAGGACCCGGCGCGCGCCGTCGACTCCCGGACGCTCAGCGTCAGCGGTGGCCCGGGGCGTGACGGCAGCGGCGCGTCGGCGTCGATCTGCGCGCGCAGGAGCGTTGCCGCCCGCTGCCCGAGCTCCACGGTGTCGCGGGTCAGCGAGGTGATGGACGGCCGGACCAGCTGGATCATCGCCGAGTCGTCGAACGACACGATCGAGACGTCGGTCGGCACGGCGACGCCCATCTCGCTCGCGACCCCGAGCCCGGCCACCGCCAGGACGTCGTTGTCGTAGACGATCGCCGTCGGTCGGCTGCTGCGGGACAGCAGCGTGCGGGTCGCACTCGCACCGGCCTCGGCCGAGTAGTCGGTCGGGATCGACACGGCGTCGGCGAGCCCCTCGGCCGCGGCGAACGCCCGCACACGGCCGATCCGCATGGCGGTGTGCTCGAACTCGGGGCGCCCGGCGACGTGCGCGATGCGTCGGTGCCCGAGCGCGTGCAGGTACCGCAGGACGGTGTCCGTCGCGGCACCGTCGTCGATCCACACGCTCGGTGCGGAGCCCTCGGGCGAGGGGTGGGACCCGACGACGACCGTGGGCATGCCGAGTTCGGCGAGCAGGGTCAACCGGTCGTCGTCGCGCCGCGGGTCGATGACGACCACCCCGTCGACGCGGTGCCCACGCCACCACGCCCGGTAGGTCTCGAGTTCCTCGGCGGCGTCGCGCGCCACGAGCAGGTTCATCCCGACGTGGGTGCCGGCGAGTCCGAGCTGGATGCCGGAGATCAGGTCGCCGAAGAACGACTCGGTGCCGAGGGTGCGGGCCGGCCGGTTCAGCACGAAGCCGATCGAGCCGGCCTTGGCGCCGCCCAGTGCGCGGGCTGCGGTGTGCGGTTGCCAGTCGAGTTCGCGGGCGATCGCGCGCACGCGAGCGCGGGTCTCGTCGGACACACCGGGGCGGTCGTTCAGGGCGAACGAGACCGCGCTGACGGACACGCCGGCACGCGCGGCGATGTCGGAGATCGTCGTTCGACGGTTCGCGGCCATGCGCTTGACTATAGCGTTTTAGTCCTTCATAGTCACTGCCACAAGCAGGTTCAAGGACAGGAACTGAACCGGTTCAGCACACTGACGAAGCAGGATGACGAGGGAGTCAGACGCCATGAGGACCACCACACGTACGACGAGGAGCCGTGCTGCGGCGCTGCTCGCAGGAGCTGCCGCCACGGCACTCGTCCTGACCGGCTGCTCGGGCGGCAGCACCGCGGCCGACAACGGCGGCGGGGAGATCAGCGGGTCGATCACGCTGCAGACGTGGGCGCTCACGCCGACGTACACGGACTACCTCAACGGGGTGATCGCCGACTTCGAGAAGGCCCACCCGGACGCGAAGGTGAAGCTGCAAGACCAGCCGGGCGACGGCTACGCCGACAAGGTGCTCAGCCAGGCGTCGTCGAACTCGTTGCCCGACGTCATCAACCTGCCGCCGGACATCGCCCTGCCGCTCGCCAAGCGCGGGTTCCTGCAGGACGTCGCGAAGGACGACACCGAGCTCGCGAGCACCTACGTCGCCGGTGCGCTGGACTCGTACGAGTACAAGGGCGTGGACGGCACGTTCGGGTACCCCTGGTACCTCAACACCGACGTCGACTACTGGAACGCGACGATGTTCGCGAAGTGCGGCCTCGATGCGAAGAACCCGCCGAAGACCACCGACGAGCTGTTCACGCAGGCGAAGACCATGCACGAGAACTGCCCGACCGACTACCTGATGAGCCGCAAGCCCGGCCTCGGCGACTTCACCCTGGCAGGCGTGAAGGTCCTCAACGCGGACGGCACGAAGTTCACCTTCGCCGACTCGTCGAAGGCCGCCGACCTGATCGAGCGGTACAAGGACGCGTACCAGGACGGCTACATGCCCTCGAACGTGCTGAACAGCGACTACCTCGGCAACTCGACGCTGTTCACGCAGCAGAAGGTCGCGTGGACCACCGGCGGCGCCACCTCGCTCGCCGACTTCGAGAAGAACAACCCGTCGCTCAAGGGCAAGGTCACCGTCAGCCCCGCACTCGACACCCCGCCGCTGTACGTGCAGGGGCTGTCGGTGTCGGCGAAGTCGAAGCACCTCGCCACGGCTGAGGCGTTCGCGAAGTTCATGACGAACGCGAAGAACCAGGAGGCGTTCGCGCACGAGGTCAACATCTTCCCGTCGACCACGTCGTCGCAGTCCGACCCGTACTTCTCGAAGGACGACGGCACCGTCAACGGTGAGGCCCGTGTCCTGGCGAACGAGGCCCTGAAGACCGCGAAGGTGATCAACCCGGTCGAGGCGAACTCCGCGATGACGGACTTCCTCGACCAGCAGATCGCCCTCGCGATGAAGGGCCAGGTCGCGCCGGAGCAGGCACTGCAGACGGCGCAGACCAAGATGAACAGTCTGCTGGCCAACGGCTGATGCGCGCCAACCGCTGGTTCACGCCCTGGCTGCTCGTCCTGCCGGCCCTCGTCTGGCTCGTCGCGTTCAGCCTCTGGCCGTCGATCAACACCGTCCGGCTGTCGTTCACGAACGCCAGCCCGCTGGGGGGCGTGAGCCAGTGGGTGGGCCTTGCGAACTTCGAGACCCTGCTGGCCGATCCGCAGGTGTGGGAGGCGCTGCTCAACAGCGTCATCTACATGGCGATCTGCCTGCCCCTGCTGACCGTGCTGCCGCTGCTCATCGCGGTGCTCGTCCAGCAGAAGCTCCCGGGGATCGCGTTCTTCCGCACGGCGTTCTACACGCCGGTCATCGCCTCGGCCGTGGTCGTCGGGCTCATCTGGACCTGGATCCTCGACGACCGCGGCGTCATCAACGAGATGGCGCAGGCGCTCGGCGTCGTGCAGGGCAGCGTCCCGTTCCTGACCGACCGGTGGCTGCTGCTCCTCAGCGCCATCAGCCTGACGGTCTGGAAGGGCCTCGGCTACTACATGATCATCTTCCTCGCGGCCCTCGGGAACGTCGGCAAGGACTTGCACGAAGCGGCCGCCCTCGACGGCGCCGGATCGGTGCGACGGTTCTGGTCGGTCACCATGCCGGGGGTCCGCGGCACCATGACGCTCGTCGGGATCCTGGTGTGCGTCTCCGCGCTCCGGGTGTTCAGCGAGCTCTACATCCTCACCAACGGCACCGGTGGACCCGGCGGGCAGGACAACTCGCTCGTCATGCTCATCCAGCAGTACGCCCGCGGTTTCACCGGCAACCTCGGGTACGCGTCCGCCCTGAGCCTCCTGCTCTTCGTCGTGACGCTCGTCCCGATGCTCGCCCTCGCGCGGATGAACAGCAAGGCGGACAAGTGACGAACACGACGACCACCGAACCCGCACTGGGCGGGGCGCGCGGTGCAGCCAGCCCGACGCCGGACGTGACCGGCGCGACGGACGCGGGACGGGCCTCCCGACCGAACGGACGAGACGGACGCAAGCGCCGTCGCGCGGTCTGGGGCGTCATGTCCACCCGCGAGAAAGTGCTGCGCTACGTCCTGCTCATCGTGGTGCTCTTCATCACGATCGGCCCGTTCCTGTGGCAGCTGTCCACCTCGCTCAAGGGCGCCGGCGAGGACATCTACACCGCGAACCCGTCCTTCATCCCGACCGAGCCGACCTTCGAGAACTACCTCAAGGTGGCCGCCGCGATCCCGGTCTGGCGGTACATCGGCAACTCGCTGCTCGTCGCCGCGATCGACGTGTTCGGCAACATCGTCTTCGCGACGCTCGCCGGCTTCGCCCTGGCGCGGCTGCAGTGGCGGCACCGCAAGCTCGTCCTCGGGCTGTTCCTCGCCACGCTCGTCCTGCCCGGCGAGGCGACGATCATCTCGCAGTTCGTCACCGTCAAGGACCTCGGCCTCGCCGACAACCTCGTCGGTGTCGCCCTGCCGGGGATGATCGCCGCGCTCAACGTGCTGCTCATGTTCAACGCGTTCCGGCAGATCCCGGAGGAGATCGACCAGGCCGCCGTGATGGACGGCGCGAACGCGATGCAGCGGCTGCGGTACATCTCGCTGCCCGCCGTGCAGGGGACCATCGCCGTCATCGCGATCTTCTCGTTCATCGGTGCGTGGGACGACTTCCTGTGGCCGCTCATCGTGCTGCAGTCGCCGGAGAACCTCACCCTGACCGTCGGGCTGCAGTACCTGCAGGGCACGTTCGCGACCGACCAGCGCATGATCGCCGCCGGCACCATGATCGCGTTCATCCCGATCGCCGTGATCTTCGCCGTCCTGCAGCGCTTCTTCTTCAAGGGCGTCGAAGAGGGCGGTGTGAAGGGCTGATGCGCTTCGGGGTCAACTACACGCCCTCGGTCGGCTGGTTCCACTCGTGGCTCGACTTCTCGCCGTCGGACACCGCCAGGGACCTCGAGGCGATCGCCTCGCTCGGCGCCGACCACGTGCGGATCTTCCCGCTCTGGCCGGTCGTGCAGCCGAACCGGACGCTCATCCGGGCCTCGGCGCTGCAGGACGTCGCGACGGTCGTGGACATCGCCGGGTCGTTCGGGCTCGACGTCAACGTCGACGCCCTGCAGGGGCACCTGTCGAGCTTCGACTTCGTGCCCGCGTGGCTGGACAGCTGGCACCGCCGGAACATGTTCACCGACCCGGACGTCGTCGCGTCGACCGCGGCGTACGTCCGGGCGCTCGCCCGAGCGGTCGCGGACAAGCCGAACCTGCTCGGCATCACCATCGGCAACGAGGTGAACCAGTTCGCGCACGCGCCGCACCCCGCGCCGCACGACATCACGGCGGAGCAGGGCCACGCGTGGGCGGCGGCGATGGTCGCGGCGGCGCGTGACGGGCTGTCGGCCGATTCGGCCGGTTCGTCCGGCGGGTCCGGCCTGGAGGCACGGCTCGACCCCGCCACGTCGGCGCCGTCCGGCACCGGGTCGCGTCCACGGCCGCTGGTCACCGTCGCGCAGTACGACGCCGCCTGGTACGACGACGCCCAGCCCTTCGGTCCGGAGCACGCGGCGGACCACGGTGACGCCACCGTCACGCACTCGTGGGTGTTCAACGGCTCGGCAGCGCTGCACGGCGCACTCGGACCGGGATCGGTGCGGCACGGTGAGTACCTGCTCCAGCTCGCCGCCGCCTCGAACCGCGACCCCGCACGACCGAACTGGCTGCAAGAAGTGGGAGCGCCCACCAACGTCATCGCCCCGGAGGACGCCGCCTCGTTCACCGAGCAGACCATCCGGCACGTGCTCGGGGCGCAGCAGGTGCTCGGTGTCACGTGGTGGTGCTCGCACGACGTCGCCCGGTCGCTCGCCGACTTCCCGGAGCTCGAGTACGACCTCGGGCTCTTCACCAACGACGGCCGCGTCAAGCCGGCGGGAGAGGCCTTCGCCGCCGTCGCACGGTCAAGCGCCGCCGCCGCCGCTGCGCCGCCGGCCACCGCGCTCGTGCTCGACGACGTGCTGCCCGACGGCTCGGACCGGCACGGGATGCGTGCCGACTGCGCCCCCGGAGGTCGGTTCGCCGCCGCCTGGCTCGCGGTCGCGTCGGCGGAACCGGACGGTCGCGGTCCGCAGGTCGTCCTCCGTTCCCGACTCGGCGACACCGAGATGCTCGCCGCCCGTGGCATCGACCGCTGCGTGGACGTGCCCGCCGACCTCGACTCCACCACCATCCGCGTCGCGCACCCCGCGACCACGCCCTGACCTGCGGCAACGCCCCGACCCTGGAAGGCTCCATGCACGACGACATCCCCCTCACCACCGGACGGGCCCGCCGGGTCCTCGACGAGCGGATCACGCCCGCGGTGCACGCCACCGCCGTGCCGCTGGAGACCGCGTGGCACGAACTGCCCGGTGAGCCCATCCCGCCGACCGAGGGCCTGCAGCTCGCCTTCGAACCGTACGAGGTGGGCACTCCGTGGGGCGCGGCGTGGGGCACCACGTGGTTCCGGCTGACCGGGACCGTGCCGGCCGAGTGGGTCGGACGTCGGGTGGAGGCCGTGATCGACCTCGGGTTCGACAAGAACATGCCCGGGTTCCAGTGCGAGGGACTCGTCTACCTGGCCGACGGCACACCCGTGAAGTCGATCAACCCGCGCAACCAGTGGGTCCTGGTCACCGAGCGGGCCGAGGGCGGCGAGACGATCGAGCTCTTCGTCGAGGCCGCGTCGAACCCCGTCCTGCTCGACTACCACCCCTTCCTGCCGACGCAGCAGGGGGATGTGCAGACCTCGTCGTCGAAGCGGCTCTACACCTCGCGCCGGATGGACCTCGCCGTCTTCGAGTCCGAGGTGCACGAACTCGCGCTCGACATCGACGTCCTGCTCGAACTGCAGGCAGAGCTGCCCGAGGGCCCACGGCGGATGCGGATCCTGCAGGCCCTCGACGACGCGCTGGACCGGCTCGACCTGCAGCACATCGCCGCGACCGCGGGCGACGCCCGCGCGGCGCTCGCCGACGTGCTCGCCGCCCCCGCCGAGGCTTCCGCCCACACGATCTCGGCGATCGGCCACGCCCACATCGACTCCGCGTGGCTCTGGCCAGTCCGCGAGACGATCCGCAAGGTCGCCCGCACCACCTCGACGATGACCGAACTCATCGACCAGACCGACGACTTCCTGTACGGCATGTCGAGCGCGCAGCAGTACGCGTGGATCAAGGAGCACCGCCCCGAGGTCTACGCGCGGGTGCAGGCCGCGGTCGAGGCCGGCCGGTTCCTGCCGATCGGCGGCATGTGGGTCGAGTCCGACACCGTGATGCCGACCGGCGAGAGCATCGTCCGCCAGTTCTCGCAGGGTCAGCGGTTCTTCGAGCGCGAGTTCGGCATCCGACCCAAGGGCGTCTGGCTGCCCGACAGCTTCGGGTACTCGCCGGCGCTGCCGCAGCTCATGCGCCGCGCGGGCTTCGAGTGGTTCTTCACGCAGAAGATCTCGTGGAACCAGGTGAACAAGTTCCCGCACCACACGTTCCTGTGGGAGGGCATCGACGGCTCGCGGGTGTTCTCGCACTTCCCGTCGATGGACACCTACAACTCCCGCCTGTCCGGAAGCGAGGTCGCGAAGGCCTCCCGCCAGTTCCGTGAGAACCGGCTCGCCACGGGCTCGATCGCACCGGTCGGCTGGGGCGACGGCGGTGGTGGCACGACCCGCGAGATGACCGGCACGGCCGCACGCCTTGCCGACCTCGAGGGCAGTGCGAAGGTCCGGTGGGAGCACCCGGACACGTTCTTCGACCGCGCGAAGTCCGAGCTGACCGACCCGCCGGTGTGGGTGGGGGAGCTGTACCTCGAGCTGCACCGCGCCACGCTGACCAGCCAGCACGGCACGAAGCAGGGCAACCGCCGGTGTGAGCAGCTGCTCATCGAGGCCGAGCTCTGGGCCGCGACCGCCGCCGCCCGCACCGACTTCGCCTACCCGTACGACGAACTCGACGCCCTGTGGCAGCAGGTCCTGCTCCAGCAGTTCCACGACATCCTGCCGGGCACCTCGATCGCGTGGGTGCACCGGGAAGCGGTCGAGCGCTACGCCGAGACGGCCGCGGCCCTGACCGCGATCATCGACCAGGCGCTCTCGGCGCTCGCCGGTACCGGGGACGCGGTCGTCGTCGTGAACCCGGCCCCGTTCCTCCAGGCCGGCGCACCCGCGCAGGGCGCGGTCCTGGCGACCGACGTGCCGGAAGCCACCGCCGCCACCCTGACCGAGCAGGACGGCGGGTACGTGCTGGCGAACGACCTGGTGCGGATCGTCGTCGACGCGCAGGGGCTCGTGACGAGTGCCGTCGACCTGGCGAGCGGCCGCGAGGCGATCGCTGCCGGACAGGCCGCGAACCTGCTGCAGCTGCACCAGGACTTCCCGAACATGTGGGACGCGTGGGACGTCGACCGGTACTACCGGAACCGGGTCGAGGACCTCGTCGCGCTGACGTCGCTCGACGCGTCCGTCGATGCCGACGGCGTCGCGCGCGTCGTCGTCTCGCGGGCCTTCGGCGACTCGACCGTGCGCCAGGAGATCACGCTCGCGCCGGACTCCCGCACCCTCGAGTTCGACCAGACCACCGACTGGCACGAGACCGAGAAGTTCCTCAAGGTCGCGTTCCCGCTCGACGTCCGCGCCGAGCACACCGTCGCCGAGACGCAGTTCGGTGCGCAGAAGCGGGTGACGCACACGAACACCTCGTGGGAGGCCGCGAAGTTCGAGACGTCGATGCACCGCTACGTGCTCGTGTCGGAGCCGGGCTTCGGTGTGGCGCTCGTGAACGACTCGATCCACGGGTTCGACACCACCCGCGACGCCGTCGACGGGCACGTCACCACCACCGTGCGGCTGTCGCTGCTGCGGGCACCGCGGTTCCCGGACCCCGAGACCGATCAGGGCGTGCAGACGCACCGGTACGGCATCGTCATCGGGACGGACCAGCTCGGGGCGACGGCGGCCGGCGTGCGGATGAACGCGGGAGTGCGGACCGTCACCGGGGCGCACGGGTTCGCACCGCTCGTGCGGGTGTCCGGCGGGGTCGTGCTGTCGAGCGTCAAGCTCGCCGACGACCGCTCCGGTGACCTGGTCGTGCGCGTCTACGAGCCGGTGGGGCGGCGGGGGACCGGTGGGGTCGCGGTGGACGGGCCGTTCGGTCCGGCTGCCGAGGTCACCCTGCTCGAAGAGCCGTTGGCCTCGGCCGGGACCGTCGACGCGTCCTCGTTCGCCGTCGACGCGTACGAGGTCCGCACCTTCCGCTTCCCACACAACTGAACGACCGACCCATTCAAGGAGGAATGACATGAAGAAGTCCATGAAGTTCGGGATCGTGGCGGCCATCGCCGCGATGGTGGCGGCACCGCTCGTGCCGTCCGCAGCGACGGCCGCGCCCGGTGCGGCCGCCGCGACTGCCGTCGGCGCTGCCGCCGGAACCAAGTCCGGGCCGACGAGCATCGCCTACGTCGAGGTCAACAACGACCAGCTCGCCAACGTCGGCCGGTACACGCTGTCCGGCGGGGCGAACGCCTTCGACGTCGCGATCATCTTCGCGGCGAACATCAACTGGAACGGCTCCAAGGCCGTCCTGGTCAACAACGACAAGGTGCAGGCGACCCTCGACAACGCCGCGACGCAGATCAAGCCGCTGCAGGCGAAGGGCATCAAGGTGTCGCTGTCGGTCCTCGGCAACCACCAGGGCGCGGGCATCGCCAACTTCCCGACCCAGGCAGCGGCGTCGGACTTCGCGTCCCAGATCGCCGCCACCGTGTCGAAGTGCGGACTCGACGGCGTCGACCTCGACGACGAGTACTCCGACTACGGCGCGAACGGCACCCCGCAGCCGAACCAGCAGTCCATCGGTTGGCTCATCACCGCGCTGCGTGCCCAGATGCCCGGCAAGCTCATCTCGTTCTACGACATCGGCCCGGCGTCGTCCTCGCTGTCGCAGTCGAGCAGCACCATCGGCTCGAAGCTCGACTACGCCTGGAACCCCTACTACGGCACGTACTCGGCGCCGTCGATCCCGGGGCTCGACAAGTCCCGGTTGTCGGCTGCCGCGGTGGACATCCAGAACACCTCGCAGTCGACCGCGGTGTCGCTCGCCTCGCGCACCAAGGCCGACCGGTACGGCGTCTTCATGACGTACAACCTGCCGGGAGGCGACAAGTCCGCCTACGTCTCCGCGCTGACGCAGAAGCTGTACGGGCAGGCCGCGTCGTACCGCTGACGCTCGCGTCCTGACGGCGGCGGCTGGGGGCTCGGCCTGGTGCGAGGTTCCGCACTCGGTGCGAGCCCCCGGCCGTCGCACCGAGTGTGGAACCTCGCACGGAGTTCCGTCGACCTCGCACCGTGCGAGGGGTGCGGCCGTACGATCGCCGCATGGAGCTCGAGTTCCGCGGCGAGGTCGTCGAGTGGCGCGGCCCGTCGCCGTTCTTCTTCGCCGTCGTGCCGCCGGACGCCGCCGAGGTCATCGCCGACCTCGCGCCGATGCTCACCTACGGGTGGGGTGTGATCCCCGCCCGGGTGACGATCGGCGCCGTCACCTGGACCACCTCGTTGTTCCCGAAGGACGGCGGGTACCTCGTGCCCCTTCGTGCTGCCGAGCGTCGCCGTGCTCAGGTGGAGGTCGGCGAGGCCCCGCAGATCACGCTCGAACTCGGCGGCCCCTGACCACCCACGGTGCGCTCGTGTTCGCACCGTGCGGCGACGGCAGACAGGGGAAGAAGAGAGGGGATGACGGGAATCGAACCCGCGTGGCCAGTTTGGAAGACTGGGGCTCTACCATTGAGCTACATCCCCGCGCCTGCGCACCAGGCGCAGCCAGACCATCGTAGCGGACGAACGAGCACCGAACGAACGAGCACGACATGCCAGGGCGCGTCATCCCCAAGCCGGACGCCGGCGCCGAGCGCACGATCCGCTGGTCGCGGGTGGTCTCGTACGCGCTGGTGGTCCTCGCGGCGATCGTCTTCTCGATGCGCCCGGAGCTGTTCGGTGATCCGCAGTCGCAGCCCGCGCACGCCCTGTTGCACGTGTGGCGGATCGTCGTCGGGATCGTGCTCGGGGTGGCGGCGCTCGGGGTCCAGGTGCTCGTCGGTGTGCGGTGGCGCAACGGCCTGCGACGCGCCGCAGCGGACGAGTGACGTTCCTCCCGGGAACCGCCCGGCCCCGGACCGCTAGACTCATCGGCGTCGCGTGCGCCCTTCGGCGTGCGCGAACACCCTGGCCCAGTCAAACGGGGCGTAGCTCAGCTTGGTAGAGCGCCCGCTTTGGGAGCGGGAGGTCGCAGGTTCAACTCCTGTCGCCCCGACCAGGTCCTCGAGAACCATCGACCACACGAACGTCAACCAACAGGAGAACATCCCGTGGCCACCAGCACCGTCGACAAGGTGAGCGACACCCGCGTCAAGCTCACCGTGAACGTGACGCCGGAAGATCTCAAGCCGAGCATCGACCACGCGTACAAGCACATCGCCGAGCAGATCAACATCCCCGGCTTCCGCAAGGGCAAGGTCCCGCCGGCGATCGTCGACCAGCGCGTCGGCCGTGGCGAGGTCCTGAACCACGCCGTCGGTGACGCCATCGACAACTTCTACCGCCAGGCGGTCGAAGAGCAGGAGCTGCGCATCCTCGGCCGTGCCGAGGCCGACGTCGCCGAGCTGCCGAACCTCGCCGACTTCGCCGGCGACCTCGTCCTCACCTTCGAGGTCGACGTGCGTCCCGAGTTCGACCTGCCGGACTACTCCGCGTACGAGCTCACCGTCGACGCCGTCGAGGTGTCGGACGACGAGATCGAAGAGGAGCTGCAGAACCTGCGCACCCGCTTCGGCACGCTCGTGACGGTCGACCGTCCGGCGAAGACCGGCGACTTCGCGCAGATCGACCTGACCGCCAGCATCGGCGACGACGAGGTCGACTCGGCCACCGGCGTCTCCTACGAGATCGGCTCCGGCGACCTGCTCGAGGGCATCGACGAGGCGCTCGAGTCCCTGACCGCCGGTGAGTCGACGAACTTCGAGTCGAAGCTCGTCGGTGGCGACCGCGAGGGCGAGACCGCCCAGATCGCCGTCACCGTCACCGCCGTCAAGGAGCGCGAGCTGCCCGAGGCCGACGACGAGTTCGCGCAGATCGCCAGCCAGTTCGACACGATCGACGAGCTCAAGGCGGACCTGAAGGAGCAGATCGCGAAGTCCAAAACCTTCGGTCAGGGCGCAGCGGCTCGCGACAAGCTCGTCGAGAAGCTCATCGAGGACGTCAACATCCCGATCTCGGCGCAGCTCATCGAGGACGAGGTGCACCGTCACCTCGAGCAGGAGAACCGCCTCGAGGACGACGAGCACCGCAAGGAGGTCTCGGAGTCCAGCGAGACGGCCTTCCGCTCGCAGATCCTCCTCGACTCGATCGCCGAGAAGGAAGAGATCCAGGTCTCGCAGGAGGAACTGACCCAGTACCTCATCCAGGCTGCTGCGCAGTACGGCATGGAGCCGGCCGAGTTCATCAAGGTCATCGACCAGAACGGCCAGATCCCCGGGATGGTCGGCGAGGTCGCCCGTTCCAAGGCCGTCGCGACCGTCCTGTCGAAGGTGACCGTCAAGGACACCAACGGCGACGCCGTCGACCTGTCCGCCTTCACGGCGGGCGTTGCGCAGGCTCCTGCTGAGGACGCCGAGTAACGATCTCGACGCCACCAGAACGACGGACGGGAGGCACGGTGCCAGCTGGCACCGTGCCTCCCGTCTCGTATTTCCGCACCACCGCATTGCTGTCGGCGAACACACGCGAAGTGGTGCGTTGCAACCGATAAGTTCGACAACAAGCGACAACTGAACGGGAGCTTTTCCATGGCCGAAGCAACACTGAACCCCAGTGTTTTTGACCGCCTTCTGAGAGACCGGATCGTGTGGCTCGGCTCCGAGGTCCGCGACGACAACTCGAACGAGATCGCAGCCAAGCTGCTGCTGCTCGCCGCCGAGGACCCTGAGAAGGACATCTACCTCTACATCAACTCGCCCGGTGGTTCGATCACCGCCGGCATGGCGATCTACGACACGATGCAGTTCGTCCCGAACGACATCGTCACCGTGGGCATCGGCCTGGCCGCGTCGATGGGACAGTTCCTGCTGTCCTCCGGCACGCCGGGCAAGCGCTACATCACGCCGAACGCCCGCGTCCTGCTGCACCAGCCGTCCGGCGGGTTCGGTGGTACCGCTGCCGACATCCAGACGCAGGCCAAGGTCATCCTCGACATGAAGCAGCGCATGGCGGAGCTCACGGCCGAGCAGACCGGCAAGTCGATCGAGCAGATCCTCAAGGACAACGACCGTGACAACTGGTTCACGGCGCAGGAAGCGCTCGAGTACGGCTTCGTCGACCACCTCCGCGCCTCGAGCGCCGAGGTCATCGGTGGCGGCGGCACCGTCGCCGACGGCGAGACGCCCACCAGCGCGGCCGACCCCGACGCCCAGTCCTGATCCCCACCGAAGAAAAGGAAACGAGAATGCATCTCCCAATGCTCGGTGGCGCGCAGAACGTCCCGGCTCCGTCCAATCGGTACATCCTGCCGAGCTTCGAGGAGCGCACGGCCTACGGCTACAAGCGCCAGGACCCGTACGCGAAGCTCTTCGAGGACCGCATCGTGTTCCTCGGTGTCCAGGTCGACGACGCGTCGGCTGACGACGTCATGGCCCAGCTGCTCGTGCTCGAGTCGATGGACCCGGACCGCGACATCGTCATGTACATCAACTCGCCCGGTGGCTCGTTCACCGCGATGACCGCGATCTACGACACGATGCAGTACATCCGTCCGCAGATCCAGACGGTCTGCCTCGGTCAGGCGGCCTCGGCCGCGTCGGTGCTCCTCGCCGGTGGGACGCCGGGCAAGCGCCTCGCGCTGCCGAACGCCCGTGTGCTGATCCACCAGCCCGCGACCCAGCAGGGTGGCGGTCAGGCGTCCGACATCGAGATCCAGGCGGCGGAGATCCTCCGCATGCGCACCTGGCTCGAGGAGACGCTGTCGAAGCACTCCAACAAGACGCCGGAGGAGATCAACCACGACATCGAGCGCGACAAGATCATGTCCGCGCAGGAAGCCGTGGAGTACGGCCTGATCGACCAGGTCCTCACCAGCCGCAAGAACCTGCCGGCGCTCGTCAAGTAGCACCAGCAGGAACGACGAAGGCCCCGCACCGATCGGTGTGGGGCCTTCGTCGTGCAGCGGTGTCAGTCGTCGGCGTCGTCCGTCTCGGGCGCGGGGCGCCGCCGCAGGAGCAGAAGCACCGCGACGACCGCGGCGACGAGGACGACGCCTCCGGCGCCGATCCAGAGCGCGTCGGTCGCGGCCGAGTCGGTGTCGCCCGAGGCGGTGCCGGTGGTGGCGGCCTCGGTCGAGTCGTCGCCCGCGGTGGCGCAGGTCGGCGGCGTCGACGATCCCGTCGCGGCCGAGAACCCGGACGGGGCCTTCCACGTGAAGGCGTACTCGTCGGAGACGGTGTGGCCGTCGGCGGAGACGATCTGCCACTCGACGGTGTACTTCCCGGAGTCGCCGAGCGCGGCGGGCGTCGTCATCGAGGGGCCGTCGACGTCGACGCAGCCGTCCTCGTAGTACTTCCCGTCCGGACCCACGACCCGGAAGGCGAAGCCCGACCCGGAGTCGCCGATGTCGAGCAGCTTGTCGTTCGTGGTGATCTCGAACGTCTTCGGCAGGCTCGTGAGCGTGCCGTCGACCTCCGGGGTGGACGCGATCAGGTAGTTGTGCGCGCTGGCGGGCCCCGCGAGCCCGAGGACCGCACCGCCCGCGATCGCGACGGCCGCGGCGGACCCGGCCACGAGCCTCCAGGCAGAGGACCGCAGTCGAGTCCGACGCGAGCCGCGCTGCGTCACTTGGCCGAGCTCCGGCGGCGCGTGCCGGCGACGGCGACGACCAGGGCGACGGCGCCGAGGACCAGGCCGCCCAGGCCGAGGAAACGGCCGACCAGGTCGGGGTCCGCGGGGGCCGTCGAGCCGGCTGCGGCCTCGGCGGTTGGCGTGGCGGCGACCGGGTCACCGTCGTCGTCCGTCGCCTCGGCCGCGGTCAGCGTGATCGAGGGGGCCGGGTGCTCGGGCTCGGCTTCGCCGGCCTGCTGCTCCTGGTTCCACTCGACCGAGCCCTTCTCGCAGGTCTGGATCGCGGGGAACTCGACGAGGTCGCCGGCCTTGCCGTCGGGCAGCGAGAAGGACAGCGCGAAGGTGTCGCGCTCGTCGGCGGGGAGCGGGGTCTTCGCGGTGTAGGTGATGCTCGTGACGCGCTCGGCGGCGTCCTCGGCGTGCTCACCGTCGGCCGCGGCGGAGGGGCTCGTGTACGGCTCGGTCGCCTTCGTGATCTTCCAGTTCGGGTTCACGGTGGGGGTGACCTCGATGACCGACTCCGGCACCTGGAACTCGATCTTCGTGGTGGGGGAGCCGTCGCAGCCGTGCGGGACGGAGAAGGTGGCCGTGGTGTACGAATTCGCGGCGGTCGAGGTGGCCGTCGCGGACACGTGCGCGCTGGCTGCGCCGGCGGTGCCGAGGACGATGACGGCCACTGCTCCGAGGGTGACGACGCCGCCGGCGGCGAGACGCTTCTGCATGGGGATCCTTCGGGGGTTGGTTCGACGGGGTTTCTACAACTTGTAGAGACGACGGGATCACGCTAGCAGGCCCGAACGCCCTGGGCGAACGCGCGCGCGAAATCCCGCGGCGCCGCACGGTCGGTGTCACCGGTTGCGGTTAGGCTCGTGTCCACGACGAGGTGCCCACCAGCAGCGGTGCACCAGCGGCCGGTGCGAGCGCGCGGGCCGGCATGTCCAACCAGGGAGGCACGGCAATGGCACGCATCGGAGAGAGCGGGGACCTCCTCAAGTGCTCCTTCTGCGGCAAGAGCCAGAAGCAGGTCCAGCAGTTGATCGCCGGTCCGGGTGTCTACATCTGTGACGAGTGCGTCGAGCTGTGCAACGAGATCATCGAGGAGCGCCTGGCCGAAGCCGGCGAGGACACCTCGAGCGGTGACTTCGAACTGCCGAAGCCGCGCGAGATCTTCGACTTCCTGCAGGAGTACGTCATCGGGCAGGACCCGGCGAAGCGCGCCCTCGCCGTGGCCGTCTACAACCACTACAAGCGCATCCGGGCACAGGGGCAGATCACCGCTGCCGAAGACCGCGACGACATCGAGATCGCGAAGTCGAACATCCTGCTCATCGGCCCGACGGGTTGCGGCAAGACCTACCTGGCGCAGACCCTGGCGAAGCGCCTCAACGTGCCGTTCGCCGTCGCCGACGCCACGGCCCTGACCGAGGCCGGCTACGTGGGCGAGGACGTCGAGAACATCCTGCTCAAGCTCATCCAGGCCGCCGACTACGACGTCAAGCGCGCCGAGACCGGCATCATCTACATCGACGAGGTCGACAAGATCGCCCGCAAGGCCGAGAACCCGTCGATCACGCGCGACGTCTCGGGCGAAGGCGTGCAGCAGGCACTGCTCAAGATCCTCGAGGGCACCGTCGCCTCCGTCCCGCCGCAGGGTGGTCGCAAGCACCCGCACCAGGAGTTCATCCAGATCGACACGACGAACGTCCTGTTCATCGTGGCCGGTGCGTTCGCCGGGCTCGAGGACATCGTGTCCTCACGCGTCGGCAAGCGGGGGATCGGCTTCGGGGCGCCGCTGCACAGTGCGACCGACCACCAGGACCTGTACTCCGAGGTCCTGCCGGAAGACCTGCACAAGTTCGGCCTGATCCCCGAGTTCATCGGTCGTCTGCCCGTCGTCACCACGGTGTCGCAGCTCGACCAGGCGGCGCTCATGCAGATCCTGACCGAGCCGAAGAACGCGCTGATCAAGCAGTACCAGCGGATGTTCCAGATCGACGGCGTCGAGCTCGAGTTCGACCAGGGCGCGCTCGAGGCGATCGCCGACCTGGCCGTGCTGCGCCAGACCGGTGCCCGCGGCCTGCGTGCCATCCTCGAAGAAGTGCTCGGCCCGGTGATGTTCGACGTCCCCTCCGACGACGACGTGGCCCGCGTGGTGATCACCCGCGAGTCCGTGCTCGAGAACGCCGCGCCGACCATCGTGCCGCGGCCTCGGGCGAAGCGCGTCGAGAAGTCGGCGTAGCGCTCCGGAACGCCGCGAAGGCCCGCACCGTTCGGTGCGGGCCTTCGTCGTGGTGGGGCGGTCGGCGCGGCCCGCGGATCGACGTCTGGTTCTTCCCATGACGGCTGCGATGGAAGGTGAGATCGGGCGTACCTGGTCGAAAGTTCCGACCAGGTATGCCCGATTCGACCCGGTACGCCCGGAAGCGCCCGGCCCGCCCCGCACGGCGCCCGCGCGGCGCCCTACTCCAGCCCGCGGCGCCGCAGCAGCGGCCCGACCTCGGCGTCACGGCCGCGGAAGTCGCGGTACGCCTCGAGCGGGTCCTTCGACCCACCGACACCCAGCAGGAGCGAAGCGAATCGACGGCCGGCGTCCCGGGAGAGCCCGCCGTTCTCGCGGAACCACTCGACCGTGTCGGCGTCGAGCACCTCGGACCAGATGTACCCGTAGTACCCGGCGTCGTACCCGCCCGAGAACGTGTGCGCGAAGTACGTCGACGAGTACCGCGGCGGGACGGCCTCGACGGCGATCCCGGCTGACTCGAGCGCCGAACGCTCGAAGTCCTCGACGGACGTCACCGCCGCGGCCTCCGCGGCGGAGAGTCGGTGCCACGCCTGGTCGAGCAGTGCTGCGGCCAGGTACTCGGTCGTGCCGAAGCCCTCGTTGAAGCCCTCGGACTCGCTCAGGCCCAGGACGAGCTCGGGCGGCAGCGGGGCACCGGTCTCGTGGTGCTTGGCGTAGTTCGCCAGGACCGACGGCCACGACACCCACATCTCGTTCACCTGGCTCGGGAACTCGACGAAGTCGCGTTCGACGTTCGTGCCGGAGAAGCGGGGGTAGGTGGTGCGGGCGATGAGGCCGTGCAGCGCGTGGCCGAACTCGTGGAAGAGCGTCTCGACCTCGTCCTGGATGAGCAGCGTCGGCGACCCGGGTGCCGGCTTCGCGACGTTGAGGTTGTTCACCACGACGGGCAGGGTGCCGAGCAGCTCGGACTGCTCGACGACCGGGTTCATCCAGGCACCGCCGCGCTTGCCGTCGCGCGTGTACAGGTCGAGCAGGTAGAGCCCGACGGGCTCGTCGTCGTCGCCGGTGACCTCGAAGACACGGACCTCGTCGTTGTAGCCGTGCAGGTCCGGACGCTCGGTGAACGTCAGGCCGTACAGTGCTCCGGCAGCGTGGAAGACGCCGTCGCGCAGGACCCGGTCGGCCTCGAAGTAGGGCCGGAGCGCGGAGCTGTCCGCGGCGAACTGCTCCCCGCGCAGGATCTCGGTGGCGTAGGCCCAGTCCCACGACTCGATGTCGAACCCGACGGTGCGGGACCGGACGGCTCGTTCGTCGTCGGCGTTCCGTGCCGCGGCGCCGACGAGCGACGACAGCAGCCCGTCGACGGCCTCGGGGGTCTTGGCGGTCTCGTCGGCGGTGACGACGGCGGCGTGGTTCGGGAACCCGAGCAGTTCGGCACGCTCGGCCCGGAGCCGCACGATGCGCAGCAGCACCTTGCGGTTGTCGTACTGGTTCCCGCGGCGACCGCGGGCGAGCGAGGCGCGCATGATCCGCTCGCGCAGGTCGCGGTTCGCCAGCGACGGCAGCCACGGGTGTCCGGTGTAGAGCGGCAGCGTGATGAGCCACCCCGCGAGCCCGCGGTCGGCGGCGGATCCGGCGGCGGCGGACTTCGCACCGTCGTCGAGGCCCTCGAGCTCGGCCTCGTCGGTCACGTGCACGGCGGAGTCGTTGGTGTCCTCGAGCAGGTTGCGCTCGAAGGTGGTGGTGAGCGTCGACAACTCCTGGTTGATCGCGGTCAGGCGCTCCTTGCCGGCATCGTCGAGTCCGGCGCCCGCCAGGGTCATCTCGGCGTGGGTACGCTCGACCAGTCGGAGCGCTTCGCCCTCGAGCCCGGCAGCTTCGGCGCCGTCGAGCACGGACTGCACCCGGGCGTAGAGCCGCGAGTCCAGCGTGATGGCGTCGCGGTGTGCGGCGAGCAGCGGCGAGATCTCGGCTTCGAGGTCGTGCAGCTCCGCCGTCGAGTCCGCCGACGACAGCGTGAAGAACACGTGGCTGACGCGGGTCAGCAACTGCCCGGAGCGTTCGAGGGCGATGAGGGTGTTCTCGACCGTCGGTGCGTGCGGATCGGTGGCGATGGCCTCGACCTCGGCGCGCTGCTCGGCCATGCCGGCCTCGAAGGCCGGCCGGTAGTGCTCGAGTCGCACGTCGCCGAAGGGCGGCAGCGCGTAGGGGAGGGTGCTCGGGACGTCGAACGGAGTTGCCATGGTCACCACACTACGGACGTCGCGCCGGGACGGGACGGACGGGAGGCCCGTGGCGGCCCCGCCCCGCGCCTCCCGTCCGCCCTGTGAGTGCGTTCCTTCCCATCGCGACCGGTCTGGAAAGCGGAATCGGGCGTACCGGGTCTGAAGAAACGACCCGGTACGCCCGAAACGACCAGCTAGGCGCGGGACGGCCCCGTCGCGGCGTCGATCAGCGTGGAAGCCGCACGGCGGGCGTGCGCGGCCGGCACCGTGGTGCCGGCGATGGCGGCCGTGGTCTGCGCGCCCTCGGCCAGCAGCGCGAGCTGGGCGGCGAGCTCCTCGGCACGCTCCGGATCGGTGACGACTTCGGCGGTGAGCTCCTGCACGAATCGCTGGAACGAGTCCTTGTGCTCGCGGGCGATCTCGGCGACCGCGGGCGACGTGGCCCCGAGCTCCCCGAAGGCGTTGATGAAGCCGCAGCCACGGAACGTGTCGTCCCCGAACCACGACTCGAGGAAGTCGTACACGGCGAGCAGTTTGTCGCGCGGGGTGGTGGCGGCCTCGACCGCACCGTGCACGCCGCGCTCCCACAGGTCGTGGCGCCCGGACAGGACGGCCGCGATGAGCTGCTCCTTGCCGGGGAAGGCCGCGTAGAGCTTCTTCAGCGAAACGCCGGCGCCGGTGCGGATCTCGTCCATGCCGACCGACTGGATGCCGCGCGTGTAGAACAACTGGTCCGCGACGTCCACGATGTGGGCGCGGACACCCGGTTCGACGGTGCTGGTTGCCATGACGTACCCCGTTCGCTGTGTGTTCACCGTTCCCGAGTTGCGCCGGGAACGATCGTTCTCTAGTGTAATCCACATCGGCGGAGAACGGTCGTTCTCCGCGATACTCAGGGAAGGAACGATCATGGGTGCCATCACCGTCGGAACCGAGAACAGCGTCGACATCGAACTCCACTACGAGGACAAGGGGACCGGGCAGCCGATCGTGCTGATCCACGGCTTCCCCCTCGACGGCAACTCGTGGGAGGGCCAGACCCCGGCCCTGCTCGAGGCCGGCTACCGCGTGATCACGTACGACCGCCGCGGCTTCGGGCAGTCCTCGCAGCCGAGCACCGGCTACGACTACGACACCTTCGCCGACGACCTGCACACGGTCCTCGAGACCCTCGACCTGCGCGACGTGATCCTGGTCGGCTTCTCGATGGGCACCGGCGAGATCGCCCGCTACATCGGCCGCCACGGACAGGACCGGATCGCCAAGGTCGCGTTCCTCGCCTCGCTCGAGCCGTTCCTGGCCATCACCGAGGACAACCCGGACGGTGCCGGCCCGATGTCGTTCTTCGAGGGCATCGCCGCCGACGTCGAGAAGGACCGGTACGCGTACTTCACGAACTTCTACCAGGACTTCTTCAACCTGTCGGAGAACCTCGGCTCGCGCATCTCGGAAGAGGCCGTCCGCAACGCCTGGAACGTCGCCGCCGGTTCCGGCTCCATCGCGTCCGCCGCAGCACCGCTGACCTGGCCGACGGACTTCCGCCAGGACATCCCGAAGGTCACCGTCCCGGCACTCATCGTGCACGGCACGGCAGACAACATCCTGCCGATCGACGCGACCGGTCGCCGCTTCACCAAGGCGCTGCCGGCCGCTGCGTACGTCGAGATCGAGGGCGCCCCGCACGGCCTGCTCACCACGCACACCGCCGAGGTGAACGAGGTCCTGCTCACCTGGCTCGCCGAGTCCTGATCCCTCGGCGATCACGCGGGCGCCTCACGGTCCCCGCATCGTGAGCAGGAATGGTCGGGTCCCCACCAGGGACCCGACCATTTCTGCTCACCAAGCGAACCGCGGACCGCGGACCGCGAACCGCGGACCGCGCGCCGCGAACCGCGAACCGCGAACCGCGGACCGCGCGTTAGTCCTCTTCAGCGGCGTCGTCGGGGTTCGTGACCTGTGCGTGCCCGGCATCGTCGAGGTGGATCGAGGTGCCGTCGTCGAGCTCGACGATCGGCTTGCCCTCCAAGAACGTCAGGGTCCAGCCCCACGCCCCGGTGTCGACCGACTCCGCAGCGAGCTCGTCCTCGACCCCGCGCACGGCGACGACCATCGCCTCGGGCAGTCGCGCAGGTGGTTCCGCACCCACGCCCCATCGTGTGCCCAACTGCATCCGTGCCTCCTGTCCGGTGGTGGACGGGCCGGGTCGCCGACGCGACCCGGCCCGGACGGCCGACCTTACGCCTGCTGCTCCGCGAGCTCGATCTCGGTGACCGCGAGCTCGTCACCGTCGACGAACGACAGGTTCTCGATGCGGCCGACGGCCGCCAGGTCGACCGCCGCGCGCTCGATGAGCACCCGCGTCTCCGTCGGCGCGGCGACCACGGCGCGCGTCACGGGCGTCTTCTGGGACGCCTTCGCCGCCGTCTTCGCCCCGCGGATCCCGATCAACGCCTGCCCGACGGCCGCGAGCAGCCCGGTGGGGGCCGCGTCGGTCGGCAGGTCGGCAGCGGTCGGCCAGGAGGCCCGGTGCACGCTCGTCTCGTGGGTCCAGGCCCACACTTCCTCCGTCGCGTACGGGAGGAACGGTGCCAGCAGTCGGAGCAGCACGTCGATCGCGCCGCGCAGCGCCAGGACCGCGCTCGCCTGGGTCTCGTGCGTCGCGTCGGCCGCCGTGCCGTACGCACGCTCCTTCACGAGCTCGAGGTAGTCGTCGCAGAAGGTCCAGAAGAACCGCTCCACGATCTCGAGCGCACGGGCGTGGTCGAACCCGTCGAACGCGGCGGTGGCCTGCTCGACGACCGCGCCGAGCTCGGCGAGCATGTCGACGTCGAGTGCCTCGGTCACGTCGCTCGCGCCCTCCGGCAGCGGGAACCCGTAGACGAACTTCGCCGCGTTCAGGACCTTGATCGCCAGACGACGACCGACCTTGATCTGCTTCGGGTTCTGCGGGTCGAACGCCGCATCGGTGCCGAGCTTCGACGACGCCGCCCAGTAGCGGACCGCGTCGGCGCCGTGCTGCTCGAGGATCGACAGCGGCGTGACGACGTTGCCCTTCGACTTCGACATCTTCTTGCGGTCGGGGTCGACGATGAAGCCGGAGATGCTCGCGTGCTTCCACGGCACGGTGTCCGCTTCGAGCTGGCTGCGGAGCACCGTCGTGAAGAGCCACGTGCGGATGATGTCCTGCGCCTGCGGGCGGACGTCGTACGGGTACACCAGGTCGTAGAGCTCCGGGTCGGTCTCCCACTTGCCCGCGAGCTGCGGGGTGAGCGACGAGGTGGCCCAGGTGTCCATGACGTCCAGCTCGCCCTGGAACCCACCGGCGACGCCGCGCTGGTCCTCGGAGTAGCCCGGCGCCGGGTCGGACGACGGGTCGACGGGGAGCTGCGCCTCGGTCGGGACGATCGGCTGGTCGAACACCGGGTTGCCGTCGGCGTCGAGCGGGTACCAGACCGGGATCGGCACCCCGAAGAACCGCTGGCGCGAGATGAGCCAGTCGCCGGACAGGCCACCGACCCAGTTGTCGTACCGGACGCGCATGAAGTCCGGGTGGAACGCGATCTCCTCGCCGCGGGCGCGGAGCGTCGCCTTCAGGGCTTCGTCGCGGGCGCCGTTGACGATGTACCACTGGCGGGTCGAGACGATCTCGAGGGGCTTGTCGCCCTTCTCGAAGAACTTCACCGGGTGGTTGATCGTCTTGACGTCGCCGACGAGCTCGCCGGACTCGGTCAGGGCGTCGACGACGACCTTCTTCGCCGAGAACACGGTCTTGCCGACCATCTCGGCGTAGAGCGCCTTGCCCTGCTCGCTCTCGATCCACGCGGGCTCGTCGGAGCGGACACGGCCATCGAAGCCGAGGATCGCGCGGTTCGGCAGCTGCAGCTCGCGCCACCACACGACGTCGGTGGTGTCGCCGAAGGTGCAGACCATCGCGATGCCGGCGCCCTTGTCCTTCTGTGCCAGGTGGTGCGCGAGCACCGGGACCTCGACGTCGAACAGGGGGGAGCGGACCGTGGTGCCGAACAGGTCCTGGAACCGCTCGTCGTCCGGGTGCGCGACGAGGGCGACGCACGCCGGCAGCAGCTCGGGGCGGGTCGTCTGGATCACGACGTCGTCGCCGCCGTCCGCACGGTGGAACGCGATGCCGTGGTAGGCGCCGGGCATCTCCTTGTCCTCGAGCTCGGCCTGCGCGACCGCGGTGCGGAACGTGACGTCCCACAGGGTCGGGGCGTCGGCCTGGTAGGCCTCGCCGCGCTCGAGGTTGCGGAGGAAGGCCCGCTGGGCGCTCGCCCGCGAGGTCTCGTCGATGGTGCGGTACGACTGCGTCCAGTCCACCGACAGCCCGAGGGTGCGGAAGAGCTCCTCGAACTGCTGCTCGTCCTGCACGGTCAGCTGGTCGCACAGCTCGATGAAGTTGCGGCGCGAGATCGGCAGCTGGTCGGCGGCCTTCGACGACTTGCCGTCGCCGCCCTCGAACGGCGGCGTGAAGTCGGGGTCGTAGGGCAGGGTCGGGTCGCAGCGGACGCCGTAGTAGTTCTGCACGCGCCGCTCGGTCGGCAGGCCGTTGTCGTCCCAGCCCATCGGGTAGAACACGTGCTTGCCGCGCATGCGCTCGAACCGCGCCTTGAGGTCGGTGTGCGTGTACGAGAACACGTGGCCGATGTGCAGCGACCCGGAGGCGGTCGGCGGCGGGGTGTCGATCGAGTACACGGCATCGCGGTGGCCGGCGGCGTCACGGTCGAAGCGGTACGTGCCGTCCTGCTCCCAGACCGGCCCCCAGACCTGCTCGAGTCCGTCGACGCTGGGCTTCTCGGGCATGGGCTTGGTCATGGCTGCGCCTTCCGTGCGTGTGTGCGGCACCGAGTCCGTGATGAGGTGCCTGAGTGTCCCTGCGCGATGCGAGGTGTCCCAATCGTAGCGGGCGGGGCCGACGCCGCTCGCGGGCGGTCGGAGCGGTGGCTACCACACCGACCTGTCGGACACGCCGGACACCTGGTAGTCTGTCGGAGTTTGTCCGGCGAGCGCGGGTTCGCAGGAACTGCACCGTTGCCGTCCGCCGGACGCCCGAAGGACGCACCGCACACCGGAGGAACGACTTGGCACCGAACGACGCACCCCACCCGCACGGCGATCGGCCGTTGCCGCACGGCGACCGACCGCTGCGCTCGAAGGGCGCTGCGAAGCGCGCTCGGCGCAAGCTCACGAAGGACGACGTCACCGTCGTCGAGGAGTCGCTGCTCAAGCGCGCCGTGGCGGCCGCCGCCCTCGGCAACGCGATGGAGTGGTTCGACTTCGGCATCTTCGCGTACCTGACCGTGACGATCTCGCAGGTCTTCCTGCCGCAGGGCGACCCGGCCGCGAACATCGTCGCGACCTTCGGGTTCTTCGCCGCGGCGTTCATCGTCCGACCGATCGGTGGCGCCGTGTTCGGCCCGATCGGCGACAAGATCGGTCGGCAGAAGGTCCTCGCACTGACGATGATCCTGATGGCCGCCGGCACGCTGATGATCGGCCTGATCCCGTCGTACGACTCGATCGGCTTCTGGGCTCCGGTCCTGCTGCTCGTGGCGCGCTTCGTGCAGGGCTTCTCGACCGGTGGTGAGTACGGCGGCGCCGCGACCTTCATCGCCGAGTACTCGCCCGACAAGCGCCGCGGGTTCATGGGTTCGTGGCTCGAGTTCGGCACCCTCGCCGGCTACGTGCTCGGTGCGTCGATCGTCACCGGCCTGCAGTTCGGCCTGTCCGAGGACGCCCTGCTCAGCTGGGGCTGGCGCATCCCGTTCATCATCGCGGGCCCGCTCGGTCTGATCGGGCTCTACCTGCGCCTCAAGCTGGAGGAGACGCCGGCCTTCCAGAAGCAGCAGGAGCAGGCCGCCGAGCGCGAGGGGCAGAAGACGCCGTTCCTCAAGCTCTTCGCCGAGAACTGGCGCTCGCTCATCATCTGCATCGGCCTGGTCCTGGTCTTCAACGTGACCGACTACATGCTGCTGTCGTACATGCCGACCTACCTCGAGCAGAACCTCGGCCAGAACGCCACGTTCGGCCTCATCCTGATCGTCGTCGTGATGCTGCTCATGATGGTCGTCATCACGTTCGGTGGCCGGCTGTCCGACAAGTTCGGCCGTCGTCCGGTGCTCGCTGCCGGCTGCATCGGCTTCATCCTGCTGTCCTGGCCGGCGCTCAAGCTCGTCCAGACCGGCACGGGCGTCGGGGTGTTCTCCGGCCTGCTGATCCTCGGTGTCGTGCTCGTCACGTTCACCTCGACCATGCCGTCGACGCTGCCCGCGCTGTTCCCGACGATCATCCGCTACGGCGCCCTCGCCATCGCGTTCAACGTGTCCGTGTCGCTGTTCGGTGGGACGACCCCGCTCGCGACGTCCGCGCTCATCAACGCCGCGAAGGACGCCGGCTACGGCTGGGCCGAGGACATCCCGGCCTTCTACCTGATGCTGGCCGCCGTCATCGGACTCGTCGCGGTGTACTTCACGAAGGAGACCGCGGCCACGCCGCTCATGGGCTCCGGTCCGACGGTCGGTTCCGAGGACGAGGTCGCCGGCGTGATCGACGACTACAACGACCCGAACTCGGAGTTCGCGCAGTCCGACTGGGCGAAGGAGTTCGCGACGAGTGAGATCCCGATCATCTCGGGTGACACGCCGAAGAAGGAGTCCGCGGACTCCTGACCCCGGTCAGACCCGCCCTGGAGGCCCGGTGCACGTCCGTCACGGACGCGCACCGGGCCTCCGGTCACGTCCAGGGCCGTGGTGCGGCCCCGAGACTCGGCGTCAGCGACCCGACTCGGGGCCTGCGGCCCGAGTCGGGTCGCCCTGCGCGAGACTCGGGCCTGCTGCCAGCCGCTCCGCGGCGTGCAGCAGGTGCGCGGTCACCGGGTGCGCCGGGCGCGCGAACACCGTCGCGGCGGGGCCGTGCTCGACGACCGCGCCCTCGTGCACGACGAGCACGTCGTCCGCCATCCGCCGGACCGCCAGCAGGTCGTGCGACACGAACACCATCGCGACCCCGGTGTCGTCGCGGAGCCGTTCGAGCAGGGTGAGCACGGCGTCCTGCACGGTGGCGTCGAGGGCGGTCACCGGCTCGTCGAGGACGATCACCTCGGGGTCGGTCGCCAGCGCCCGGGCGATCGCCAGGCGCTGCCGTTGCCCGCCGGACAGCGTGCGCGGGGAGCGCGGTCGGAGCGCCGGGTCGAGGTCGACCTGCCGCAGGGCTGCGTCCACCCGGGCGGCGAGCGGACCCTGGGCACGTCGAGCGTCGCCCCGCGAGAACGCGTCGGCGAGGACCCGCTCGACCGACCACCGTTCGTCGAACGTGGCACCGGGGTCCTGCACGACAGCCGAGACGCGGTGGCGCCGAGGGCGTCGGTCGTGCTCGGGGAGCGGTACCCACGGTTCGCCGTCGAGTGCGACGGTGCCGCCGTCGGTTGTCTCGAGCCCGAGCAGGACGCGCGCGAGGGTCGTCTTGCCCGAGCCCGAGGCGCCGATCACCCCGAGCACCCGTCCGCGGTCGAGTCCGAACGACACGTCGTCGACCGCGCGGACGCCGCCGAAGTCGCGCGCGAGGCCCTCGGCGACGAGCACGCCCCTCGCACCGTGCGAGGTTGCGCGCTGGGTGCCGCGGTCGCCGATCGGCGCACGGTGCGTGGACGTGCGCTCGGTGCGAGGTTGCCCGCTCCGTGCGTCGTCAGAGGCCTGCACGGAGCCATCAACCTCGCACCGATCGACCAGATCGGCACCGTGCGAGGCAGCGCGCACCAAGGCCTGCGTCGCGGCGTGCTGCGGGTCCTGCAACACCGAGGCGACCGGACCCTGCTCGACGATCCGCCCCTCGTGCATGACGGCCACGCGGTCGGCCCACCCCGCGACGAGCCCGAGGTCGTGCGTGATCACGAGCAGCCCCGCCCCGCGCTGCTGCGCCGCCCGCAGTTGTTCCATCACGGTGACCGCGACCCCGGCGTCCAGGGCGGTCGTGGGCTCGTCGGCGACCACGAGCGCGGGCGACCCGATGGTGGCCGCGGCGATGAGGGCCCGCTGCCGCATCCCGCCCGACAGCGTGCCGGCGAGTCGGCCGTCGGTCGCGATGTCCGGATCGAGGCCGACCGCTCGCAGGGCATCGCGCACGGCGTCCACGCGCTCGGCCGCACCCATCTCGGTGTGCAGGCGGAGGCTGTCGGCGACCTCGCGCCCGACCGGTCGCAGCGGGTCCAACGCGCCCAGGGCCTCCTGGCCGACGTAGCCGACCCGCGACCCGCGCACCTGGCGCCACCGCCGGTCGGAGAACGCCCGGACGTCGAGGCCGGCGACGGTGAAGGCGTCGGCGCGGACGGCGGAGCCGGGCGCGGACAGGCCGAGCGCGGCGCGCGCGGTGACGGTCTTGCCGGAGCCGGATGCGCCGACCAGCGCGACACACTCGCCGGCGTCCACCCGCAGCGTGACGTCGTGCACGATCGGCGTGCCGGCGATGGCGACGTGCAGCCCCTGCACCTCGAGGACGGTGGTCATCGGACGACTCCTGTTCGGCGGATCGCGCGACCGAGCACGGTGACGGCGGTCGCGAGCACCACGATGGCGAGTCCGGGGAAGGTGCTCATCCACGGCGCGGTCTGCAGGTAGGTCCGGCCGTCGGCGAGCATCGCGCCCCACTCCGGAGCCGGGGGCGGTGTGCCGACGCCGAGGTAGCTCAGTGCCGAGGCCCAGACGATCGCCTGACCGACGCCGAGCGTGGCGACGGCGACGACGGGCCAGAGTGCGGTGGGCAGGACGTGCCGAACCACGATGCGGACGGGGGAGCGGCCCTGCAGCACGGCCGTCTCGACCACCTGCGACGACCGGGCGGCACGGACCAGCCCACGGACGATGCGGGCGTAGCCGGGGGCGGTGGCGAAGCCGACGGCGAGCACGGCGGGGACCGGGCCGGGTCCGGTGACGGCGATGACCACCAGGGCGACGAGCAGCAGCGGCAGGGCGAACGCCACCTCGGTCACGCGGCCGATCACGGCGTCGAGCAGGCGGCCGAACCGGCCCGCCCCGGCACCGAGCCCGGCGACGACGCCGAGCAGGACGCCCGCTCCGCCCCCGATCAGGGTCGCGGCGACGCCCACGACGAGCGATGCGCGGGTCCCCGCGACCACCCGTGCCAGGACGTCGCGACCGGACTCGTCGGTGCCGAACGGGTGGGCGCCGCTCGGGGCGGTCAGGGCGTCCGTGGGGTGCACCGCGAGCGGGTCGCCGCCGCCGAGCAGCGCCGGCCAAGCGGCCGCCACGACGGCGACGAGGACGACCACCGCCGCGGCGGTGCCGCCGACGCCGAGCGTCCCCCCACGGACGCGCTCGGCGCCGGCGGCGGTCTGGTGGCCGGGCGCTCCGGTCTGGAGGCCCGGGTCGGCGATCCCGCTCACCGCGCGTCCGCCGGTCGGCCGGGTCCACGGCGTCGCGCGGTGCCGCCGCGTGCGCCGCCGTTCCGCGCACTGCTGCCCGCCGACGTGCGCGGGTCGACGACGCGCTCGACCAGGTCGGCGACGGCCAGCACCACGACGTACGCGGCTGCGGACACCAGCGCGATCCCGGCGACGAGCGGCATGTCCCGCTGCGTGACGGCGGTCACGAGGGCGCGGCCGATGCCCGGGAGCGCGAACACCGACTCGACGACGACGGCCCCGGACACCAGGGATCCGAAGGCCCAGGCGGACAGGGCGATCCCGGGCAGCGCCGCGTGGCGGAGCAGGTGCCGGGAGAACAGCCCGAGGCGGGTCTCGCCACGGCCACGGGCGGCGAGCGCGAAGGCGGACCGTTGCGCGTCGACGACCCCGTCGCGGACGGTCTCGGCCAGGTACCCGGCGACCGGGACGGCCACCGTCAGCACCGGGAGCACCCAGCCGCGGGCCGTGCCGTCGCTCACCGCGGGCACCCAGCCGAGGGCGCTCGCGAACACCACGATGAGCACGCTGCCGAGCCAGAAGTGCGGCATGACGCTCGCGGTGACACTCAGTGCGCTCGTCAGTCCGGCCGCGAACCGGCCGCGCTGCGTCGACCACCAGGCCGCGACGATCGCCAGGACCCACGCGACGACGAGCCCGGCCACCGCCAGGGTCAGCGTGACCGGGAGCTGCTGGCCGAGCAGGGTGGCGACGGGGGTGCGGAAGGCGTAGGAGTCACCGAGCTGCAGGGTGGCGAGGCGACCGAGGAACACCGCGTACTGCACGAGCACGGGCTGGTCGAGGCCGTACTCGTGGCGGACCCGGGCGACGGCCTCGGCGGAGGCCTGCGAACCCGGACCCCCAAGGATCGCGAGTGCGGGGTCGCCGGGGATGAGCCGGACCGCGACGAAGACGATCGTCGCGACGGCCCAGAGCACACCGACGCCCCCGGCGAGCCGCCGGACGGCCCACCAGACCCATCGCATCCGTGTCAGCGGTCGATCCAGGCGGTGCCGAACCAGGGCGTCGAGACGGAGGTCGTCTGGATGCCGTGCACGGCCGAGCGCACCAGGAAGTGGTTCTGCTGGTCGTACAGGGGGAGCACGGTGTCGCTCGCGAGGATCGCCTTCTGGGCCTGCTCGTACAGGTCGGCGCGCTCGTCGGCGTCCGAGGTGCGGGCCGCCTGCTCGAGCAGGGTGTCGAGCGCGGGGTCATCGAGCTGGGCCAGGTTCGCGAAGTAGCCGGACGGCGCGGGCTCGATGCTCGCGCTGTCGTACAGGATGCGCAGGACGTCGGGGCCGACCTTCGTGTACGGGGCGCTGACCACGTCGTACTCGTTCGCCGCGAGGGCCGCGTACCAGCTGGACAGGTCGAGTTCGTCCAGCACGACCTTGAACCCGACGGCCTTCTCGGACGCCTGGATCTGCTGGAACAGGCTGCGCTCGGCCGGCACCGACTGGTTCGTCGACACCGGGAACGTCACGGTGAGCTGCTGGCCGTCCTTCTGCCGGATGCCGTCCGACCCGACCGTCCAGCCGGCGTCGTCGAGCAGCTGCTTCGCCTTGGTGGGGGAGTAGTCGAACCGGCTCTTCTCCGAGTACGCCAGGGGCTCGGCGCTCGAGAGCACCGAGTACGAGCGCTTCGCGGTACCGAGGAACAGCGACTGCAGGCCCGGGTCGATCTCCGCGCCGGCGATGAAGGCCTGGCGCACGGCCTCGTCGCGGAACACCCCGTGCCCGGAGTTCAGCTCGAGACGGTTCGAGGCGCCGGGGCGTGGGGCGTCGAGGTCACGGATCGCGCCCTTCGCCGACGCGGCCTTGAGCTGGTCGGGCTGCGCGTTGTCGATGACGTCGACCTGGCCGGACTGCAGCGCGGCGTAGCGCGAGGTGGAGTCGGGCAGGAACCGCCACGTGATGCCGGACAGGCGCGGCTTCGTCTTCCCCCAGTAGTCGGTGTTCTTCGTCAGGGTGACGCGGTCGCCGTGCTTCCAGCCGGTCACTTCGAAGGGCCCGGTGCCGACGGGGGACTCGCAGTTCGTCGCCTGCTTGCGCTCGAGTGCCTTCGGGGACTCCATGCCGACCCAGGGCTGCGAGAACGACTCGAGCAGCGCGCTGTCCGGACGGCTCAGCGAGAGCGTCACGGTGTGGTCGTCGGTGGCGGTCGCCTTCGTGATGGACTGCAGCGCGAGGTAACCGGTGCTCGACGCGGTGGCCGGGTCCTGCACGTGCTCGATGTTCGCCACGACGGCGGCGGCGTCGAACGGGGTGCCGTCGGTGAAGGTGACGTCGTCGCGCAGCGTGAAGGTGAGGGTCTTGCCGTCGTCGCTCGTGGTCCACTTCGTCGCGAGCTCGGGCGTCGGCTCGCCGTCCTCGAGCCCGACGAGCTCCTCGATGTACTGCGTCGCCAGGAGCGCCTGCGGGTAGTTGCCGCCGACGTGCGGGTCGAGGCAGGTGGGCTCGGCGTCGCCGGACGCGTACGTCAGGGTCCCGCCGCTCACCGGCTTGCTGCTCGTGGTGCTCGTCCCCGCGCCGCTGCAGGCGGCGAGGACGAGGACGACGGCGGTGGCGCTCGCGACGGCGGCGACGGTTTTCTGTACTGAGTCCAAGATCATGGCTGGACGAGTCTAGCGGTTTACTGGGGCCCATGGACGAACCGATCCGCCGCGGTGGGCGGCCCCGACGCTCGAGCGCCGAGGTCCTCGCGGACGCCGCTGCCGAGCTGTTCCTCGAGCAGGGGTACGGACGCACCACGGTCGACCAGATCGCCGTGCGTGCCGGGGTCAGCCGAGCGACGTTCTTCAACTACTTCACGGCGAAGTCCGACGTCATGTGGCTCGAGCTCGACGCCGCAGTGGCGGGGCTGCCCGGGTACCTGGCGTCCTCGACCGAGGCGAGTGCGGTGCGTGCGGTGGAGCAGGCCCTGCTCGCTGCGGCCCGGGCCCACGACCCCGAGCGGGTGCCGTGGGCGGTCGCGCAGGCCGAGGTGATGGGCATCGGATCCGAGCTCGTCGCCGGCGTCGCCGTCCGGGTGATGGCGCAGCACGGGGCCGTCGCCGCCTTCGTGGCGGGGCGCACGGGGGAGCAGCCGGGGTCGCTCTGGCCGCAGACCGTGTCGGGCGCGATGCTCGGTGCCGCCGCGGCGGCGTTCGGGGTGTGGGTCGCCGACGGGGTGGCGCGCCGGCCGCTCGTCGAGTACGTCGCCGCAGCGCTGACGCCGGTGGTCGCGGGCCTCGACGTGCGCTGACGCGCGGACGCTCACTCCGTGCGCAGGGTCCCCGCGCCGCCGGACGCCACGTCCGAGGCCGTCCCGTCGCGCACGACCTCGGGCACGTCGTCGTCGGTCGGCACCAGGGACTCGTCACCCGGGTAGCTCAGGGTGAGGACGGCTTCCTCGATGTAGGGGCTGTCCTCGAGCGACTTCTCGACGTCGCGCAACCGCACCGCGACGTGCTCCTCGTTCTCGTTGCCCGTCAGGTCGACGGCGGCGACGAGGTACACCCGCGACGGTCCGACGAACTCCAGGTGCAGGTAGGTGACGCGTTCGACCTGCGAGCGGCCGAGCAGCTCGACGAGCACGGCGTTCTCGAGCTCCGGCGACGTGCTCTCGCCGAGCAGGAAGCGGCGGTTGCGGTCGATGAGGACGATCGCCACGACCCCGAGCAGCACGCCGATCGCGATGGACCCGATCGCGTCGAAGACCGCCAGGCCGGTGACCTGGTGCAGGAACACCCCGAGGAACGCGACGACGAGGCCGATGAGCGCGGCGGCGTCCTCGGCGAACACGGCTCGCAGCGTCGGGTTCGAGGACTGCAGCACGTGGCGCAGCACCGGCACCTTGCGCTTCGTCGCGGCACCGTGCGCCTGGCGGTACGCCTGCAGGAAGCTCGTGCCCTCGAGGCAGAAGGACAGCGCCAGCACGATGTAGTTGAGCAGGACGTCCTCGGCCGGGCCGGTGTCCCTGAGCTCCGAGATGCCGTGGTAGATCGACACGATGGCGCCGGCGGTGAACAGGCCGAACGCGGCGAACATCGACCAGATGTACGTCTCGCGCCCGTAGCCGAGCGGGTGTGCGGTGACGCGCTTCCGCGCGCCCCGTCGTTCGGCGACGAGCAGGAAGACCTCGTTGCCGGTGTCCGCCCACGAGTGTGCCGCCTCGGCCACCATCGATGCCGAGCCCGAGAGGAGCGACGCGATGGTCTTCGCGATCGCCACGAGCAGGTTCGCGCCGAAGGCGATGATGACGGTGAGGGAGGACTCCGGGCGTTCGCCGGAGGCAGAGTCGTCGGGCATCCCTCCAGCATGCTCCGGTCCGCTAAACTCGTGTCACACGAGCGTCGATCCGGCCATCACCGGGGAGCTCCCGGAAGAACGCGGTCCGCGCGAGCGGCTCGTCAGTAGAACCGGGCGGACCGGGCCGCGCCGAACCCGAACACGAGCGGTCGTGACGCGCCGAACAGCGCGCCGCGGCAAGCGAGGTGGTACCGCGGAGTCCGCTCCGTCCTCGTGGTCCGAGAACCGGCAACCCACAGGAGCCCCGCGGTGCGCTACCCCTTGAACCGTCCCGACGAGCACGACGGCGCCGCAGGCGTCGTCCCCTCGCCGTCCTTCCCCGCCGTCGAGCGGGGGATCCTCGCCTTCTGGAAGGGCGACGACACGTTCCAGGCGTCCATCGACCAGCGCCAGGGGTGCGACGAGTGGACCTTCTACGACGGCCCCCCGTTCGCGAACGGCCTGCCGCACTACGGCCACCTGCTGACCGGGTACGCGAAGGACGTCTTCCCGCGCTACCAGACCATGCGCGGCAAGCAGGTGCACCGCCGCTTCGGCTGGGACACCCACGGCCTGCCCGCCGAGCTCGAGGCGATGCGCCAGCTCGGCATCACCGAGAAGCACGAGATCGACGCCATGGGCATCGACGTGTTCAACGCCGCCGCCAAGAAGTCCGTCCTGCAGTACACCGACGAGTGGCAGCAGTACGTCACCCGCCAGGCGCGCTGGGTCGACTTCGAGGACGACTACAAGACGCTCGACACCACGTTCATGGAGAGCGTGCTGTGGGCGTGGAAGCAGCTCTGGGACAAGGGCCTGGCGTACGAGGGCTTCCGGGTCCTGCCGTACTGCTGGAACGACCAGACGCCGCTGTCGAACCACGAGCTGCGCATGGACGACGACGTCTACAAGATGCGCCAGGACCAGTCCGTCACGGTCTCCTTCCCGCTGCACGGCGACCGCGCTGCCGCGCTCGACCTGACCGGTGTCCGCGCGCTCGCCTGGACGACGACCCCCTGGACGCTGCCGACGAACGCCGCGTTGGCCGTCGGGCCTGCGGTCTCGTACGTGGTGCTCCCTGCGGGGCCGGGAGGCGCGGCTGACGGTGCCGACGCCGGTTCCGTCCACTACCTGCTGGCTTCGGACACCGTGGCCGCCTACGCGAAGGACCTCGGCTACGAGAGTGCCGAGGACGCCGCTGCCGCGGTCGTCCGCACCCTGACGGGCGCGGAGCTCGACGGCGTGGAGTACGAGCGCCTGTTCGACTTCCTGGCCGATGCCGAGGGCATGGAGCACGCCTGGCGCATCCTGGTCGCCGACTACGTCGAGACCGGCGAGGGCACCGGCATCGTGCACCAGGCCCCGGCCTACGGCGCCGACGACCAGGAGGTCTGCGCCGCAGCCGGCATCCCCGTCGTGCTGTCGCTGGACGAGGGCGGTGTGTTCACCTCGCAGTTCGGCGAGGTCGCCGGCATGCTCTGGTCCGACGCGAACAAGCCGCTCACCAAGGCCGTGCGCGACGCCGGGCGCCTGCTCCGCCAGGCGTCCTACGAGCACAGCTACCCGCACTGCTGGCGCTGCCGGAAGCCCCTCATCTACAAGGCCGTGTCGTCGTGGTTCGTCCGGGTCACGGAGCTCCGTGACCGCATGGGCCAGCTGAACCAGGACATCAACTGGGTGCCGGACAACGTCAAGGACGGCCAGTTCGGCAAGTGGGTCGGCAACGCCATCGACTGGTCGGTCTCGCGCAACCGCTACTTCGGTACGCCGATCCCGGTGTGGCAGTCGGACGACCCCGAGTACCCGCGCACCGACGTGTACGGCTCGCTCGCCGACATCGAACGCGACTTCGGTCGCCTGCCGCTGAACGCCGACGGCGAGGTCGACCTGCACCGCCCGTTCATCGACGACCTGACCCGTCCGAACCCCGACGACCCCACGGGGAACTCGACGATGCGCCGGATCACCGACGTGTTCGACGTCTGGTTCGACTCCGGGTCGATGCCGTACGCCCAGGTGCACTACCCGTTCGAGAACCGCGAGTGGTTCGAGTCGCACAACCCCGCCGACTTCATCGTCGAGTACATCGGGCAGACCCGTGGCTGGTTCTACGTCATGCACGTGCTGTCCACGGCGCTGTTCGACCGGCCGGCCTTCAAGAACGTCATCAGCCACGGCATCGTCCTCGGCTCGGACGGCCAGAAGATGTCGAAGTCGCTGCGGAACTACCCGGACGTCTCCGAGGTGTTCGACCGCGACGGTGCGGATGCCATGCGCTGGTTCCTGATGTCCTCGTCGGTGATCCGCGGCGGCAACCTCGTCGTCACCGAGGAAGGCATCCGCCAGGGCGTCCGCGAGTTCATGCTCCCGCTGTGGTCGACGTACTACTTCTTCACCCTGTACGCGAACGCCTCCGGGCCGGACGGCTACCAGGCCACCCGCCGCACGGACAGCACCGACGTGCTCGACCGCTACCTGCTCGCGAAGACCCGGGTGCTGGTGTCCGACGTGCAGCAGCACCTCGACGCGCTCGACACCCCGCTCGCGGCCCAGGCCGTCCGCGACTTCGCCGACGTGCTGACGAACTGGTACGTCCGCCGGTCGCGCGACAAGTTCTGGACCGGAGCCGACGGCGTGGCAGCGGACGACGCCCGTGCCGCGTTCGACACGCTGTACACCGTGCTCGAGACCCTGACCCGTGTGGCGGCCCCGCTCGCCCCGCTCGTCACCGAGGAGATCTGGAAGGGCCTGACCGGCGGTCGGAGCGTGCACCTGACGGACTTCCCGGACGCGGCCGAGTTCCCCGCCGACGACGCCCTCGTCGCGGCGATGGACCGCGTGCGCGACGTCGCCTCGAAGGGCCTCGCGCTCCGCAAGGCGACCGGCAAGCGCGTCCGGCTGCCGCTCGCCACGCTCACCCTCGTGGTGCCGGACCCGGCGGCGGTCGAACCGTTCGCCGACATCCTGCGCGACGAGCTGAACGTCAAGCGGGTCGTGCTCGAGGCTCAGGCCGAGGAATCCCTGGCGCAGTACGGCATCGAGCGGAAGCTCACCGTCAACGCCCGTGTCGCCGGTCCCCGGATCGGCAAGCAGGTGCAGCAGGTGATCCCGGCCGCCAAGAAGGGCGACTGGACCGCGACCGAGTCCGGCGTCACCGTCGGCGGTGTCGACCTGGTCGAGGGCGAGTACACGCTCGACCTCACCGTCGCCGACCCGTCGGTCGCCGTGGCGTTCCTCGACGAGGGCGGTTTCGTGGTGCTCGACACCGTGACCACGCCCGAGCTCGAGGCCGAGGGGCTCGCCCGCGACGTCGTCCGCGCCGTCCAGCAGGCCCGACGCGACGCCGACCTGGACGTCAGCGACCGCATCGTCCTCACCCTCGGGGTCGACGAGGCCGCCGACGCGTCGGTGCGCACCCACCAGCAGCTCATCGCGGGGGAGACCCTGGCGACGAGCGTCGAGATCGTGCCCCTCGGGGCAGGCGCCACCACCGATGTCGGTGACGGCGCGAAGGTGACCGTGGAGGTGTCACGCGCATGAGCGACGACGACCAGTACGACGAGCACGACCAGCACGACGAGGACGGCATCCGGATCCCGGTGGGTCCGTCCGGTGACACCCCGCTCGAGGCCGTGCCGTACGGCGGTGACGACGACGAGGTCAAGCGCGTCGAGGCCGCCCTGTACGCCCGGATCGGCGAGCAGTCGCCCGAGCACCGCCTGACCGCGACCCGTCGCGCCGTCGAGCTGCTCGGCGATCCGCACCTGGCGTACCCGGTGATCCACATCACCGGCACGAACGGCAAGACCTCGACGGCTCGGACGACCGAGAGCATCGTCCGTGCGCACGGTCTGCGCACCGGCCTGATGACGAGCCCGCACCTGGTGTCGATCCGGGAGCGCATCGTCATCGACGGCCAGCCGATCGCCGCCGAGCGGTTCGTCGAGAACTGGGACGACATCGCCCCCGTCCTCGAGCTGACCGACCAGGAGCTCACCGACAGGGGCGAGTTCCCGCTCACCTTCTTCGAGGCACTGACCGTGCTGGCCCTGGCCTGCTTCGCCGAGGCGCCGGTCGACGTCGCCGTGATCGAGGTCGGCATGGGCGGCGAGTGGGACTCCACGAACGTCGTGCAGAGCCAGGTCGCGGTGTTCACCCCGATCGCCATCGACCACGCGAAGCAGCTCGGCAGCACCGTGGCGGAGATCGCCCGCACCAAGTCCGGGATCATCAAGCCGTCGTCCGCCGTGGTGTCGAGCGAGCAGGTCCCCGAGGCCCTCGTGGAACTCGAGCGGGCCGCCGAGCTGACCGAGTCGACCCTGGCCGTCGAGGGCACGGGTTTCTCGGTGGTCGACGTCACCCCGGCCGTGGGCGGTCAGCTCATCACCGTGCAGGGGATCGCCGGCCGCTACGACGACCTGTTCCTGCCGCTGTTCGGCCGGCACCAGGCGCACAACGCGGCCGTCGCGATCGCCGCGGTCGAGTCGTTCCTCGGTCGGGGCACCCAGGCGCTCGACGAGGACGTCCTGTCCGAGGGCCTCGCCGGCGCCACGAGCCCCGGCCGCCTGCAGCCGATCGCCACCGAGCCGACCGTGGTGGTCGACGCGGCGCACAACCCGCACGGCGCCAAGGCCCTGGCCGAGGCCCTGCCGGTGGCGTTCCCGTCCGAGCACGTCGTCGGCGTCGTGGGGATCCTCGGCGACAAGGACGCCCGCGGGTTCGTCCGCGCGCTGAAGGGCACCGTCGAGACCTTCGTCGTCACGCAGCCGCCGGGGGATCGTGCGCTCGACGCGGACGCCTTCGCGAAGGTCGTCGTGGACGAGGTCGGCGCGGACCGTGTCGTCGTCGAGCCGTCGCTGGCCGCCGCGCTGCAGCAGGCACGCGACCTGGCGGACGAGGCGGACGCCGAGGACGCCCTCGTGCTCGTCGCGGGCTCCATCGTGATGGTGGGTGCGGTCATGGACCTGGTCCACCGGGAAGGCGAGACGAAGTGACGGACGCACCACGTGCCTCCCGGCCGGGGCGTCCACCGCGCACCCGGAAGCCGCGACGCGACCGCGGGGCACAGGAGAGCCTGCTGTCGATCGCGCTCGTGCTCGAGGCGATCATGTTCTTCTTCCCGATGCTCGTCGTGTTCGGCAAGGGGACCCTGCCGCCGGCCCTGGCGTTCGGCGGCGGCATCGGTGCGATGGTCGTGCTGGCACTGGCCTCACGCCTGACCGGCAACCCCGCCGGTGTATGGTTCGGGTGGCTGCTGCAGGCGGCCATCCTCGCCACCGGGTTCATCGAACCGTTCATGTTCGCGGTCGCCGTGGTGTTCCTGGCGCTGTGGGTCTTCTGCTTCGTCAAGGGCGGTCAGCTCGACCGTCAGAACGCCGCGCGCCGGGCCGCCATGGGCGAGGACTGACCACCCCTCCGATCCCGCGAACACACTAGGAGTACTGCGTGTCCGACCTCGAAGAGACCCTCGTCCTCGTCAAGCCCGACGGCGTCGCCCGCCAGCTCACCGGTGAGATCCTCCGCCGCATCGAGTCGAAGGGCTACGAGATCGTCGACCTGAAGATGCTCACCGCGCCGCGCGACCTGCTGGACGCGCACTACGAGGAGCACCAGGGCAAGCCGTTCTTCGAGCCGCTCGTCGAGTTCATGCAGTCCGGTCCGGTCGTCGCCGTGCGCGTCGCCGGCAACGGCGTGATCGCCGGCTTCCGGTCGCTCGCCGGCACCACCGACCCGACCAGCGCCGCACCCGGGACCATCCGTGGCGACCTCGGTCGCGACTGGGGTCTCAAGGTGCAGCAGAACCTGGTGCACGGATCCGACAGCACCGAGTCGTCGGCGCGCGAGCTCGCGCTCTGGTTCGCCTGAGCGACGGGGAGAGCATGACGAACAACGACCGACCCACCAAGAACGAACGTCGTCAGCACGCGCGCGAGGTCTCGCGACAGCGCGCCGACGCCGAGAAGCGCCGCAAGCGCCGCAACAAGTGGTTCCTGCAGGGCGGCATCGGCCTGGGGATCATCGCGATCGCCGCGATCATCACGCTCGTCGTGGTGAACGTGAACAACGCGCCCGCCGTCTCCGCTGCCGGGCCGAAGAACATGGCCACCGGTGCGATCCAGTTCACCGGCGAGGGCGGCGAGGTCACCCCGGTGACCACGAAGGCCGTCACCGCCAAGGGCACCCCGTCGGCGGTCCCGACGTCGAACACCGACGGCGCCGTGGCGGTCACCGAGTACGTCGACTGGGCCTGCCCGGTCTGCAAGCAGTTCGAGGCCGCCTACGCCGACCAGATCCTGGACAAGGTGAAGTCGGGCGACGCGACGCTGGCCATCCAGCCGGTGTCGATCCTCGACCGCAGCTACCAGAGCTCGCGCTACGCCAGCCGGGCCGCGAACGCCGCGATGTGCGTCGCGAACTACGCGCCGGACAAGTTCCTGGACGTCCAGACGCAGTTCTTCGACAACCAGCCCACCGAGGGCACCTCGGGCCTGACGAACGCCGAGATCGCGAAGCTCGTCAAGGCCGGGGGCGCCACCGGGTCGAACGTCTCCGAGTGCCTGTCGACCGAGCAGTTCAAGGGCTGGGTGACCAAGTCCACGAAGCTCGTCACCGCGGACGAGGCACTGCAGGGCCCGCAGGGCTTCGGCACGCCGACCGTGGTCGTGAACGGCAAGCGCCTGGACAACCTCAGCACGGTCATCACCGCGATCGACGACGCGGCGAAGTAGCGCCACCCGCACGAGCGAAGGCCCCCGCTTCCATCCGGAAGCGGGGGCCTTCGCTCGAGTCGGGCGCCTTCGGGTCAGGCGGCGCCACCGTTCTGCTCGACGAAGGACGCGAAGGCGTCGGTGTCGGTCAGGGAGCCGGTGAACTGCTTCCCGTTCACGATGATCGTGGGGGTGCTCGTCACCTTGTCGAGCGACGAGTTCGGGATCGGGTCGTTCATCACCCGGTTCGTGGCGTCGGCGACCCACCCGGCGAAGTGCTGCCCGGTGATGCACGAGGCGACCTTGCTGCTCGTCGCGCCGGCCTTCTTCGCCAGGGACGCCAGCTCGTCGTTCGTGAGCCCCTTGGTGCTCTCGGACGGCTGGTTCTCGTAGAGCGCCGTGTTGTAGGCCAGGAAGGCGTCCGGGTCGTCGTTCGCGACACAGGCGGCTGCTGCCGCGGAGCGCGTCGAGTACTTCGACCCGAGGGACACCCGGTCGAGCAGGTTGAACGGGTGCAGTTCAAGGGTCGCCGAGCCGTCCTCGACCCATTGCTGGATCTGGTCCATCTGCGCCGTCTCGAACTGGTTGCAGTACGGGCACATGTAGTCCGAGTACACGGTGATGTTCGCCACCGAGTCGTCCTGCTTCGTCGCCGTCGGGGTCCCGCCGTCGGGCGTCGCCTTCGTCTCGACGGGCACGATCTTGCCGCTCTGGCCGGTGAACAGGATGCCGTCGCTCGCCATGTTGCGCGGCCCCGGCCCGGCGGGTTGCACCGAGTTCGCGATCACCAGGACGACCACGGCGACGACCGCCAGGCTGCCGACGATGATGCCGCTGATGCCGAGCGTCCTGTTGCGGCGACGTCGCGCCTGTTCCTTCACCCGGGCTTCGCGCGCGCGCTCTCGGGCGGCGTCGCGACGGACCTTCTTGCTCTCGTTCTCGCTCATCGAGATCGAGCGTAGGTGCTGCCCGGACGCCGATCGGGCGTCCTGCCTGGGAAGCGCCCAGGAATTCGGTGACGCGTCATCGACACGTCATCGATGCGTCATCGTCGCCGCATCGGGAACGTCCAGCAGTGGATCAGAAGACCGTGAGGATGGTCGGGAACTTGATGATGATCGTCACGATGATGAACAGGTAGTTCGCCAGCGGGAACGCCCAGCAGAAGGGGAGCAGCACCCGGCCGACGCGCTGGGTCTTCGCACCGAAGCGACCCTGCGCGGCGTTCCAGATCGTGAACACCCAGAACATCGGGATCGTCATCGACCACACGAGCATGCACCAGGGGCAGAGCGCGCCGATGAACCACACGGTCTGGGTGAAGAGCCACGTCACGAAGACCCACGCCAGGAACACGCCGGCGTTGAACGCGATCCAGAACCACCGCGAACCGTTCCGGAAGCCCGCGAGCATCAGCACGGCGACGGCGATCGGCGCGACGAAGCCCATCACGCCGAGCAGCGGGTTCGGGAACCCGAACAGGTGGCCCTGCCAACTGGCCATGACGTCCGAGCAGCTGATGAACGGGTTCACGTCGCACGACAGCACGGTGTCCGGGTCTGCGTACTTCTTGAACTCGTCGAGCACCAGGGAGAACGACCCGAAGAGGCCGACGAACCCGGTGATCAAGAGGAAGACGGCCATCGCGACCGGACGACGGGGGGCAGGCGCTGACGTGCTCACGCCGTCATCATCGCACGCGGGTTCCGGTCCTTTCCGGGAGCGGCGTGCGATACTGGCCGGAGGTCGTGCGGGCAACCGCAGACCGAAGAGAGCTTTCCGGGCGGTGCCCCACGGGGCAGTGTCCGGACGATCAGGTGCGGTGAGAGCGCACCGTGGTCGGGACAGCGTCACTCCGACGCCGAGCCGACCCGGGCCGGGTGCCCGGACCGGAACGGCCGCGGACGCAACGAGAAGTTGACGCAGACCGGTCACGAAGACAGCGAGCGCGGGGCGTCGACGCCACCGCCACAACCAAAGAATTCCCGCCGCCTGACAAGGGTGCGAGTGGGGCCGAGGAGTGCGCCAGTCCATGGTGGAGCAGAACAACGACAACACGACCAACGACGAGAACGCCCCGAAGCGTCGGACCCGCCTGTTCGGCGGACGCCGCGCCCGGTCGTCCGGCCTGCAGGGTCAGGCCGGTGCCGTGCAGGTGCCGGCCGTCGACGAGGCCTCCGCGCTGACGGACGGTTCGTCCGCCGACGCAGCGGACGCGGCCGAGCCGACCGGAGCCGAGACGGTCTCCGTCGCGGTCGAGGCCGTCGCCGCCCAGAGCGCCGAGCCGGACGACGTGAGCACGCTGACCGGCGACCTGCCGGTGGTCGCGGCCGAGCCGACCGAGCCCGCGACCGACGTGACGGAGGCGAGTGGTGCCTCCCGTCCGACGGAGACCGAGCCGACGACCGAGGCGAGCGAACCCGCCGCCCCGGCCGAGCCGTTCGTCCCGAAGGCGACGAGCACGCTCAGCCTGATCTTCCACGCCCCCGTCCTGCCGGAGCTGCCGCGCCGCGCCGCGCGGTACGAGCGCGACGAGGACGACCGTGACGACCGCTTCGACCGTTCCGAGCGCGAGGACCGGTTCGACCGCGAGGACCACGACGAGGAGCCCGGCGGCTCCCGCCGTCGTTCGCGTCGTCGGGGGAGCAGCGCCGACCGCGAGTCCCGTGCGCCGCGCGAACCGCGCGACCACCAGGAGCCCCGCCGCCGCGAGCCCGAGCTGATCACCGAGCCGCAGCGCATCAAGGGTTCGACCCGGCTCGAGGCGAAGAAGCAGCGTCGCCGCGATGGCCGTGACGCCGGACGTCGTCGCCAGGTCGTGAGCGAGGACGAGTTCCTCGCTCGCCGCGAGAGCGTCGACCGTCAGATGATCGTCCGCTCCAGCTCGTCGACGATCGAGATCGGCGTGCTCGAGGACGGCATCCTCGCCGAGCACTACATCACCAAGTCCGAGAACGTGTCGCTCATCGGCAACGTGTACCTCGGCAAGGTGCAGAACGTGCTGCCCTCGATGGAGGCAGCCTTCGTCGACATCGGCCGCGGCCGCAACGCCGTGCTCTACGCCGGCGAGGTCGACTGGAACTCCGTCGACACCAGCCACGGCCGTCGCATCGAGGCCGCGCTCAAGCCGGGCGACAAGGTCCTGGTCCAGGTCACGAAGGACCCGGTCGGCCACAAGGGCGCCCGTCTGACGAGCCAGGTCTCGCTGCCCGGTCGCTACCTGGTCTACGTGCCGAACGGCTCCATGAACGGCATCTCGCGCAAGCTGCCCGACACCGAGCGTGCGCGCCTCAAGAAGATCCTGAAGGAGGTCCTGCCGGAGCACGCGGGCGTCATCGTGCGCACCGCTGCCGAAGGTGCGACCGAGGAGCAGCTCACCCGCGACGTGCAGCGCCTGACCAGCCAGTGGGAGGCCATCCAGAAGAAGGTCGCCGGTGGCCAGGCCCCGGTCATGCTGCACTCGGAGCCCGACCTGCTCGTCAAGATCGTGCGCGACGTCTTCAACGAGGACTTCACGAAGCTCATCATCGACGGCGAGGCTGCCGGCGGCACCATCGACGAGTACCTGTCGGCTGTCGCACCCGACCTGAAGGACCGCGTCGTCCGCTACGAGGGCCCGGACTCCTTCGAGGAGTACCGCCTGAACGAGCAGATCGACAAGGCGCTCGACCGCAAGGTCTGGCTGCCCTCCGGTGGTTCGCTCGTGATCGACCGCACCGAGGCCATGACGGTCGTCGACGTCAACACCGGCAAGTTCGTCGGCTCCGGGGGCAACCTCGAGGAGACCGTCACGAAGAACAACCTCGAGGCCGCCGAGGAACTCGTCCGCCAGCTCCGCCTGCGCGACATCGGCGGCATCATCGTCGTCGACTTCATCGACATGGTGCTCGAGGAGAACCGCGACCTCGTGCTCCGTCGCCTGATCGAGTGCCTGAGCCGCGACCGCACGAAGCACCAGGTCGCCGAGGTCACCTCGCTCGGCCTCGTGCAGATGACCCGCAAGAAGATCGGTGTCGGCCTGCGCGAGTCGCTCGACGAGGTCAACGCGAAGGTCAACGACAACAACGCCGACCCGGGCCCGAGCAAGGGGCGTCGCAAGGGGCGCAGCGGTGCGGCCGGGAACGGCGGCAACGGCGGCAACGGGAACGGCGGCAACGGCGGCAACGGGCACGGCAACGGCGGGGGCAACTCCGGCGGTGGCTCGGGTTCGTCGAACGGGCAGTCGAGCCAGGCGCACCAGATCACGGACGACGTGAAGAACGCGCTGTCCCGGATCGCGGCCTCCACGATCCCGCACGAGGAGTCGCCGGCATCGCCGACCTCGGCAGCGGCCCCGACCTCGGCCGACGCACCCGCAGTGACCGCCGACTCCGCAGACGCCGGCGAACAGCCCAGCGGCTCGAAGCGTCGGCGCCGTGGCGGCCGTGGCGGACGGGGCGGTGAGCAGTCGAACGCTGCCACGACCGAAGCCACCGAGTCGGCATCCACCGAGTCGGCATCCGCCGCGGTCGAGCCGGAGCCCGTCGCCGAGCCGAAGCGCGACGAGTCGAAGCAGGCCGCGCCGAAGCGCGACGAGCCGAAGCAGGCTGCGCGGAGTCAGGCTGTCGACCAGTCGGCGGCTGCCGCTCCTGCTGCTGAGCCGAAGGCCAAGGCCCCGGCCCGCCGTCGGGTCAGCTCCAGCGCGACGGTGACCCCGACCGAGAACACGGTCGCGATCCTGGACATCCCGCTCAACGCCGCACCGAAGCGCGAGCCCCGCCAGGTGGCCCCGGACGCCGAGTCGCTGTTGGACTCCGTGCTCCAGGCGCTGCCGGAGCCGAAGCAGCCGGGCCAGGGCCGTTCGCGGTCCCGCCGCGTGTCGTCGCCGAGCATCAGTGCTCCGGCCACGACTGAGGACGCATCCGGCGACGACACCGACGGCTCCGTCATCCTGGGGAACTGAGCGTGGCGAACCCCGGTGACCCGCAGCAGGATCGTGGGTACTACGGTGCGGGCTGGCAGCAGCCCGCACCGCCCGGACCCGGGGGAGCCGGCGGTCCCGTGCCGCCGTCCGGTGGGCAGCCTGGTGGAAAGCCGCTGCGCGGTGGGCAGCCTGGTGGTCAGCCTGGTGGGCAGCCGCCGCGCGGCGGGCAGCCTGGAGGGCAGCCGCCGCACGGCGCGCAGCCGACCGCCGGGGTGCCCTACGCCCCGCCACGGCCGCCGCGCACGCCGGCCGACCCGCGTCGGGCCTTCGCGCCCGGCGCCTCGGTGAACAACACGGCCGGGGCGCTCATCGCCGTGGTGTCGCTCGTGCTCGTCGAGTTCGTGTCCGGCGTCGTCGGCCTGATCGGGACGTCGCTCGTCGTCAGCCCGTTCGCGCACTACGGTGCCGGTGCGAGCCTCGTCGGCAGCTTCATCGCCGGGGTCTTCCTTGCACCGTTCCCGTTCTACGCCGGGGCCTTCCTGGCGCTGGCGTTCCTGACGCCCATCGCCCGTCGCAGCCCGCTGCCGACGGTGCTGCTCCGAGCGGTGCTCGCCGGCGCCGCGGGGACGATCGCACTCGCGCTCGTCGGCGTCTTCACCGGCGCGTTCGGCGCGATCACCTCGGGCGGGTCCCGCCTGGTCATCGACGTCGTCACGAACCCGCTCCGCAACGGGGTGCCGTACACGGTGATGCTCCTGGCGACCGCCACTGCCGCGTGGCTCTGGCTCGGCCGCCCGCGACGGAACCGCGGTGCAGCGCCGACGTCCGGCCTGCCGGGCACGGTGCGGCCCGCAGACGCCGTCCCGCCCGCGACGGTGCAGCCGGGGCCGCAGCAGCCGCAGCAGGGCCCGTACGGACAGGGTCTGGTCCAGCCGGACCCCCACGGGCAGTACGGCGGTCAGTACGGCGCACAGCCCCGTCCGGACCAGCAGCCGCCGGCCGCGCCGTGGGGTGGTCCAGCGCCCCGCTGACCCCCCCCGGTCGTCGACGCGCGGTCGCTGCACGGTGCGAGGTTCTCCGGGCGGTGCGGCGTTCGCGGCGCGGTGCGAGCCTCTGGCGCCGCACCGAGCCACCAACCTCGCACGCTGCGGCGAACTGCGCACGGTGCGGCCGGGAGGCCCGGTCCGCGCCCGCCACGCGCCTCACCTCGCACGGTGCGACGCCACGTCCAGGGCACGTGCGCACCGTGCGAGGTTCCGGGCACCGTGCGAGCCGCCACACCCCGCACCGAGTCGGGAACCTCGCACCGTGCGTGCCGGACGCACGTGGCCCGCGTCAGTGCGCGCGCTTGTCGCGCTGCGCCACGCGCAGCCCGCTGCGGATCAGCCGCAGCACGAGCTCGCGTCCGGACACCGCCGACGCCCCCGCGGCGACGAGTTCGTCGTACTTCGCGAGCGGCACGTCGTAGTGGTCGTGGTCGAACGCACGACGCGGCACACCGGCGCGTGCAGCGAACGCGTGGAGTTCCGCGTAGGATTCATCACTGACGAGGTGCGACCACAGAGTGTCGTGAGCGGGCCACGTCGGTGGGTCGATCAACACGGTCACCGTGCAAGCGTACGTGTGTCGCCGTTTGACCGGACCCATGGGGATCGAGTATTCTCGATCCCTGGTGTCAGCGGGCCGTTCTGCCTGCGTCGCCGATCGGGCCCGGCCTCCCGGGAGCCGCTCGTGCAGAAGTGGGCACCCGAGACTTCCCTCAAGCAGAGTTACGTAAGGATTTCCACGTGGTTTACGCAGTAGTGCGCGCCGGCGGCCGTCAGGAAAAGGTCGAGGTCGGCACCATCCTGACCGTCGACCGTGTCAAGGCGGACGACAAGGGCAACATCGACCTCGCCCCCGTGCTCCTCGTGGACGGTGACAAGATCACGTCGGCGGCTTCCGAGCTCGCCAACGTGACCGTCACCGCCGAGGTGCTCGACGACCTGCGCGGTCCGAAGGTCATCATCCAGAAGTTCAAGAACAAGACCGGGTACAAGAAGCGCCAGGGTTTCCGCGCTGAACTGACCCGCGTCAAGATCACCAAGATCGCGTAAGGGAGTCAGCTCATGGCACACAAGAAGGGTGCGAGTTCCACTCGCAACGGTCGTGACTCGAACGCACAGCGCCTCGGCGTGAAGCGCTTCGGTGGCGAGGTCGTCAACGCCGGCGAGATCATCATCCGCCAGCGTGGGACCCACTTCCACCCGGGCGCCAACGTCGGCCGCGGTGGCGACGACACGCTGTTCGCCCTCTCGGCCGGTTCGGTCGAGTTCGGCACCAAGGGTGGCCGCAAGGTCATCAACATCGTCAACGCGTAGTCGCGAAGATCAGCTTCAGCGGGAGGGGCGGGCCGAGTGCCCGCCCCTCCTTCGCTTTTCCCGCCGACGGATGCCGTCGGCACAACGCGCTGACGGATCCCGTCGGCACAACGACCTTCCAGGAGTGGAACCATGGCGACCTTCGTCGACCGCGTGACCCTGCACCTCAGCGCGGGGAAGGGCGGCAACGGTTGCGTCTCGGTCCGCCGTGAGAAGTTCAAGCCCCTCGCCGGGCCCGACGGTGGCAACGGCGGTGACGGCGGCGACATCGTGCTCGTGGCCGACCCGCAGGTCACCACGCTGCTCGGCTACCACCGCTCGCCGCACCGTTCGTCCAAGAACGGTCAGCCCGGCATGGGTGACCACCGCAGTGGTGTGAGCGGCGAGGTCCAGGAGCTCCCGCTCCCGATCGGCACCGTCGTGTACGACGAGGCCGGCGAGGTCATCGCCGACCTGACCGAACCCGGGATGCGCGTCGTCGTGGCCCCCGGTGGGCAGGGCGGTCTCGGCAACGCGGCGCTCTCCACCACCAAGCGCAAGGCCCCCGGCTTCGCGCTCCTCGGCACCGAGGGCTGGGCGGGTGACATCAGCCTCGAGCTGAAGACCATCGCCGACGTCGCCCTCGTCGGGTTCCCGAGCGCCGGCAAGTCCTCGCTCATCGCGGCGATCTCGGCCGCGAAGCCGAAGATCGCCGACTACCCCTTCACCACGCTCACCCCCAACCTCGGCGTCGTCGAGTCGGGCGAGAGCCGCTTCACGGTCGCCGACGTCCCCGGTCTGATCGAGGGCGCGTCGGAGGGCAAGGGCCTCGGCCTCGAGTTCCTGCGGCACGTCGAGCGCTGCGAAGCCCTGCTGCACGTCATCGACTGCGCGACGATGGACCCGGGTCGCGACCCGATCAGCGACCTCGACGTCATCCTCGGTGAGCTCGAGCGCTACCCGGTCCCCGAGGGCCAGGTGCCGCTGCTCGAGCGTCCGCAGCTCATCGCGCTCAACAAGATCGACGTGCCGGACGCCGCCGAGCTCGCCGAGTTCGTCACCGCCGAGCTCGAGGGCCGCGGCTACCGCGTGTTCCCGATCTCCACCGCGTCGCACAAGGGCCTGCGTGAGCTGACGTTCGCGCTGGCCGAGGTCGTCGAGCAGGGTCGTGCGAAGCGCGCGGCCGAGCCGGTCGTCGAGCGCATCGTCATCCGCCCCCGCGCGGTCAACGACCAGGGCTTCACGGTCCGTGCCGAGGGCGGCGAGGAGCACCGCTTCTACCGCGTGCGCGGTGCGAAGCCCGAGCGGTGGGTGCAGCAGACCGACTTCACCAACGAAGAAGCGATCGGCTTCCTGGCCGACCGGCTCGCGAAGCTCGGTGTCGAGGACGGCCTGTTCAAGGCCGGCGCCGTCGCCGGCTCGACCGTCGTGATCGGCGGCGACGGCGGCATGGTCTTCGACTGGGAGCCGACGCTCACCTCGACGGCGGAGCTCATCACGAGCGCCCGAGGCACCGACGCCCGCATCGGCGCGACGTCGCGTCCGACCCGCAACGAGCGTCGCGAGGAGTACTTCGAGCGGATGGACGCCAAGGCGGCCGCCCGTGCCGAGCTCGAGCAGGAGCGCGTCGCCGGCCTCTGGGTGAACGACGACGTCGTGACCAGCGACGACCTCGAGACGAGCGACGACCTCGAGACGACCAGCGACCAGAAGGACTGACCGCGGCATGACCGACACGACCGCCCGCACCGACCTCGGACCCGTCACCCGGCGCGAGGACATCCCGCGTGCGCGTCGGATCGTGGTGAAGGTCGGCTCGTCGTCGGTCAGCGGTGACGCCGCCGGTCAGATCGGACCACTGGTGGACGCCCTGTCCGCGGCGTACGGCCGGGGCACCGAGGTCGTGCTCGTGTCGTCCGGCGCGATCGCCACCGGGTTCCCGTTCCTCGGGCTCGAGGGCCGTCCGGACGACCTCGCCACGCAGCAGGCCGCCGCGGCGACCGGCCAGAACGTCCTGATGTTCCGGTACCAGAAGGAACTCGACCGGCACCGGGTCGTCGCGGCGCAGATCCTGCTGACCGCCGGTGACCTGCAGAACCCGACGCACCGGGTGAACGCGCAGCGCGCCGTCGACCGCCTGCTCGCCCTGCGGGTACTGCCGATCGTGAACGAGAACGACACCGTCGCCACGCACGAGATCCGCTTCGGCGACAACGACCGGCTCGCTGCCCTGGTGGCGCGGCTGCTCGGTGCCGACGCCCTGGTGCTGCTGTCCGACGTCGAGGCCCTGTACACGAAGCCCCCCGAGCAGCCCGGCGCCGAGCGCATCGACGAGGTCCCGTTCGGCGACGAGCTCGCCGGCGTCACCTTCGGCTCCGTCGGCAAGTCCGGCGTGGGGACCGGGGGTGCCGGCACGAAGGTCGCTGCCGCACGGCTCGCGGCCGAGGCGGGCACGTCGGTCCTGGTGACCGCCACGGCGCTCGTCGACCGCGCCCTGTCGGGCGAGCACGTGGGCACCTGGTTCCACGCGGCGCCCCGTTCCTGACACGCGTCGTCCCCAGCGGTCGGGAGGCCGGGGTCGCGTCCGTCACACGGGATCGCCTCGGGCCTAGGATCGGTCCATGTCGTCGATCGCGCCCGCCCCGACCCTGACCGACACGCTCGTGGCGGCCCGCACCGCTTCGTCGGCCCTCGCGACCGCGACGACGGCGGTCAAGGACGCCGCCCTCGTGGCGATCGCCGCCGGCGTCCGCGCCGCCACGGACGAGATCGTCGCCGCGAACCACGGTGACCTGGTCGCGGGCGAGGAGAGCGGCCTGTCGTCCGGGCTCGTCGACCGTCTCCGGCTCGACCCCGCACGCATCGAGGCGCTGGCCACCGCGGTCGAGGCCGTCGTCGGTCTGCAGGACCCGGTGGGGGAGCACCTCCGCGGCTCGCTGCTGCCGAACGGCCTGCAGCTGACGCAGGTGCGGGTGCCGTTCGGGGTCGTCGGTGCCATCTACGAAGCACGCCCGAACGTCACGGTCGACATCGCCTCGCTCGCGCTGAAGTCCGGCAACGCCGTCGTGCTCCGCGGTGGATCGGCGGCCCAGCGGACGAACGCGGTGCTCGTGGCCCGCATCCAGGACGCGGTGGAGTCGGTCGGCCTGCCGCGCGAGCTCGTGCAGACCATCGACGAGTTCGGCCGCGCCGGCGCCACGGAGCTGATGCGCGCCCGGGGCCTGGTCGACGTCCTCATCCCGCGTGGCAGCGCCTCGCTCATCCAGACCGTCGTCACCGAGTCACAGGTCCCCGTGATCGAGACGGGTGCCGGCGTCGTGCACGTGTTCCTCGATGCGTCCGCCCCCGAGCAGCGCGCCGTCGACATCGTCCTGAACAGCAAGGTGCAGCGGCCGAGCGTGTGCAACGCCCTCGAGACCCTGCTGGTGCACGAGCAGGCCGCCGAGCGGCTCCTGCCCGTGCTGGCGGACCGGCTCCGCGCCTCCGGGGTCACGCTGCGCGGCGACGACGCCACCCGGGCGATCGTGCCGGGCGTGCTCCGCGCCACCGACGAGGACTGGGCGACCGAGTCGATGGACCTCGACCTGTCGATCCGCGTCGTGCCGGACGTCGACGCCGCGATGGCGCACATCGCGCGCTGGTCCACCCACCACACCGAGTCGATCGTGACGAACGACGTCGACACGGCCGAGCGGTTCCTGGCGACGGTGGACTCGGCGGTCGTGATGGTGAACGCCTCGACGCGCTTCACCGACGGCGGCGAGTTCGGTTTCGGCGCCGAGGTGGGCATCTCGACGCAGAAGCTGCACGCCCGTGGTCCGATGGGGTTGCCGGAGCTCACGAGCACCAAGTGGATCGTGCGCGGGAACGGCCAGATCCGCGGCTAGACTGAACGGCGTCTTTCCCCGACCGAACGGAGCACCGAACGATGACCTTCCTCGCAGAAGCTGCTGAGCACGCCTCCGGGGCCCCGGCGTTCGTGTTCCCGCTCGTCGGTGCGCTGTTCTTCGTCTTCCTGGGCTTCGTCACCTGGAGCTTCCGCGACGTGGCGTACCGCCACTCGCAGAAGTTCGAGGCGACCCGCCACCACGAGACGGGTGTCGACGAGTTCGGCCACACCAAGATCTGATCTGCACTCGATGCTCGAGAGCACCGGACGGCCGCGCATCGGGGTGATGGGCGGCACGTTCGACCCCATCCACCACGGTCACCTCGTCGCGGCGTCAGAGGTGGCTCGGGCGTTCGACCTCGACGAGGTCGTGTTCGTCCCCACGGGGCAGCCGTACATGAAGTCCGGCGTCACGGATGCCGAGCACCGCTACCTGATGACGGTCATCGCGACCGCATCGAACCCGATGTTCACGGTGAGCCGCGTCGACATCGACCGCCCCGGCCCGACGTACACGGTCGACACGCTCCGCGACCTGCACGAACAGCGGCCCGACGCGCAGCTCGTCTTCATCTCGGGCGCAGACGCCGTTCAGCAGATTGTCGACTGGAAAGACCATGATGGTCTCTGGGACCTCGCGCACTTCGTCGCTGTGACGCGTCCGGGACACGACCTGAGCATCAGTGGACTCCCCGAGCGAGACGTAAGCTTGCTCGAAGTCCCCGCACTGGCCATCTCGTCGACCGACTGCCGCGACCGGGTGAGACGTGGTTCCCCCGTCTGGTACCTGGTCCCCGACGGGGTCGTCCAGTACATCTCCAAGCACCACCTGTATCGGAGCGTTGCATGAGTTCGTCCGACGCGCAGCCGCCCCTGTCGCGGCGCCAGGCGCGCGAGCGGGAGCGTGCCGCAGCAGCCGGTTCGCAGCCCGCAACGCCGCCACCGACCGTCGCCGCACCCGCCGAGTCGACGGAACCCCGTCCGCGGCCCGGTTCGCACGTGGCACCCGCCCCCGGCGGTCCGACCCAGTCCGCTGCACCGGCATCCGCCGCGACGGGCACGCCGGCCTCGGCGCCCTCCGTGCCGGTGACCTCCGTGCCCGCGGCCGGGGTGTCGCCGTTCCCGCCGGCTTCCGCGACCGAGATCGTCCCCGGTAGCGGTGGTCTGACCCGCCGCCAGATCCGCCAGCAGCGCGCCGCCGAGAACCAGGCGGTCCTGCCGGTACCACTGCAGAACCCGACGCCGCAGTCCTCCGACCGCACCGTCGAGGACGTCCTCGGCTCGGTCGACACCATCGAGCCGACCTCGGCGCCGCGCGCCGCGGACGAGCCGTCCGGTCCCGAGGGCCCCACGGTCCTCGACGAGGCTGCGGTCGCCCAGGCCACCGAGGCCGACGGGTCGCCCGACGCCCTCGAGCCGCTCGACGAAGCCGCTGCGCACGCCGAGGAGCCCCGGCGCCACCGGTCGACCTGGTCACCGCCAGCCGACGACGCTTCCGACGCACAGCCTGCAGCCGGGTCCACGGACGAGGTTGCCGCAGGGACGCCCAGCGAGCAGCCGAACACCGACCAGTCGAACACCGACCAGACGGGCATCGACGAGACGGGCGCCGACGAGACGGGCGCCGACGAGGCGCAGACCGACGCGGAGACACCGGCCGACGTCGCCCCGCTCGAGCACCCCTCGGCCACGCCGCTCCCGGGGATCCCGGACGGCGCGCCGTCGACCCCGGCGGTGTTCCCGCTGTCCCTCGACCCAGAGGACGACGACACCAACGAGGTCCCGATCCCGGAACCCGCACGGACCGAGCCCCCGAAGGTCCCCGCGTCCTTCCAGCGGCCGTCCGAGCCGAAGCCCGTGACGACGGCCTTCGAGCCGCCCGTCGGGCACTGGTCGCAGCAGGCGCACGGCTCGAACGACGCCGAGGTGCACGACGACTCGACCGGCACCCGCCGGATCGCGGTCACCGACACCAACGCGATCATCCTGCCGAACTCGGCCCTCGCCGACCCGACCGGTGCGCTGAACGCGACGGGCGAGGTGATCCTCACCGGATCGATCGACCTGCCCGCGTCGCTCTCGTCGACCGGGTCGCACCGGCCGATCGACGGCGCCGAGGTCGACCGCCTGCTCGAGCAGCACGACGAGCAGCCGGAGACCGACGCCAGCCCGGTGCGCGCCAGCCGTGCCGTGTCCAGCCACACCTCGACCCGCCAGGTCGTCCTCGCCGCCGCGAAGCCGAAGGAGTCGCGCACGCCGCTCATCCTCGGCGTCACGGTGGGTGCGGTCGGACTGGCAGCGGCCGGTGTCATCATCACCGCCCTCCTCACCACCCACATGGGCGGCTGACCGCCGCCCTCCCCGACGTCCGTCGTGCACCACCCCGCCGCCCCTGGCCTGGCCGCTGTCGGCGGGGTGGCTTATGATCGTGACCCACCAAGCGATCCGGCTCCCTGCCGGGTCGACGACCGGAAGGAATCCGTGACCGCCTCCACTCGCGCACTGGAACTCGTGCAGGCCGCCGCTCTCGCGGCCGACGCCAAGCAGGCCGAGGACCTCGTCGCGCTCGATGTGACCGGGCCGTTGCAGCTCACGGACGTGTTCCTGCTCGCAACCGGTCGGAACGAGCGCAACGTGCAGTCCATCGCCGATGCGGTCGAGGAGCGCCTCCTCGAGCTCGGCGCCAAGACCCTCCGCCGCGAAGGCCGGAGCGAGGGCCGCTGGGTCCTCATCGACGTCGGCGACATCGTGGTGCACGTCTTCCACGACGAAGACCGCCAGTACTACTCGCTCGAGCGTCTCTGGGCCGACTGCCCGACCATCCCGCTCGAGCTCCCGGTGGACCACACCGCCTGATCAGCGACGCGCCCGGGTGACGGCTTCGATTTCGTTGCCCGGCGTTCGCATGGTGTACGCTTCTATGGTGCCTCCGGGGAACCGGACGGCACGAAAGCAAGACATCTGGGTCTGTGGCGCAGCTGGTAGCGCACCTGCATGGCATGCAGGGGGTCAGGGGTTCGAGTCCCCTCAGATCCACCCTCAACCCCCGTCGTTCCCCGGAACGGCGGGGGTTTCCTCGTGGTGCGTGTGGCCGCACGCGCCCGATACGCTGAGCGCATGAGCAACGATGCGCCGCTGTCCGGGACCCCGCTGACGATCTCCGCCGCCGGGTACACGGCCGACATCGCCACGGTCGGAGCGACGCTGCGGACGTTCCGCCACGAGGGCCGCGACCTGGTCGTGCCGTTCGACGCCGACGAGGTCCGCCCGGCCTTCCGCGGTGCGGTCCTCGCCCCGTGGCCGAACCGCGTCGTCGACGGCGAGTACACCTTCGGGGGCGTCGACCACGAGCTCGCGCTCACCGAGCCGGCACGGCACCACGCCCTGCACGGACTGGTCGCCTGGACCGACTTCCGGGTCGAGGCCCAGGAGCCCGACCGCGTCGCGCTCAGCACCACCGTGCAGGCCCAGGCGGGCTACCCGTACCGCGTCGAGGTCCTGGTCGAGTACCGGCTCGACACCACCGGGCTGCACACGACGATCACCGGCACGAACTCCGGTGCCGACGACGCCCCGTGGGGGACCGGCCCGCACCCGTACCTGGTCGCGGGCACCGGCACGGTCGACGACTGGACCCTCACCCTGCCCGCAGCCGAAGTGCTCGAGGTCACCCCGGACCGGCTCGTCCCGACCGACCTGGTCCCCGTGCACGACGAGTTCGACCTGCGCACACCCACGCGCATCGGCGACCGGTTCATCGACCACGCCTTCACGGGCTTCGACCGCGACGCCGACGGCACCGCGACCATCACGCTGACCGCCGCGGACGGCCGTGGTGTCCGCGTGGCCTTCGGGCCGGAGTGCCCGTGGGTGCAGGTGCACACGGCCGACCACGTGGTCCCCGAGTACCACCGCGCCGGGCTGGCGGTCGAACCGATGACGTGCGCGCCCGACGCGTTCAACGACGGGGTCGACCGTGGTCTCGTGGTGCTCGCCCCGGGTGCGTCCCACGCCGCCGCATGGACGATCTCCGCGATCTGACCGGTCCGTCGGCCGGGGTGCGCATCGAGGTCCGTCGGCTCGACCCGGCCCCCGACCTCGGCGTGCTGGCCGCACAGGCCGGCGGCGACCTGGTGTGGCTCGACTCCGCGTTGCCGGACGGCGCGCCGGAGACCGCTCGAGCACGCGCGCGGTGGTCGGTCCTGACGTGGACGGACGGGCCGTTCCGGGCACGGTTCCGCCACCAGGACCGACAGGCGTCCGTCGACGTCGCCGCGCCCGCCGCCGGGTGGTTCGGTCCGTCGTCCACCGACGACCGCCCGGCCTTCGCCGTGCTGGCGGAGCTGCTGGACCGGACGCCGCACCTGCCCGAGCCGATCGTCGGCTGCGGCTTCGCGCTCGGCTGGGTCGGGTTCCTCGGGTACGAGCTCGGTCGCGAGTCCGACGGCCCGGACCGCACCGCCGACGGCCACGCCGACGCCGACCTGCGGTTCGTGGACCGCGCCGTGGTCCTCGACCACACCGGCGGTGCCTGGGCGCTGACGCTCGTCGCCGACACCGAACCGGCGGCCAGCGCGCGGAACCGGGTGTGGCTCGAGACGGTGACCGGGGTTCCGTCGCAGACCGCCGTGGCGGACGCGGCCACGTGCCTCCCGGCCGGGGTGTCGTCAGCGGTCGGACGCGTGTCGCGTGCCGACCACGAACGCGCGGTCGACGCGTGCCGCGCCGAGATCCGCGAGGGCAACGCGTTCCAGGTCTGCCTCACCACCTCCTTCTCCGTGCCGGACGGGGACCGGGAGGCCCGGGGCGGCCCCGACGCGGATCCGCACCTGGACGACCCGCACCTGTACGAGTACAGGCGGATGCGGGCGTCGGACCCGGTCCCGTTCGGTGCGTACCTGCGGCTCGGCACGCTGCGCGTGGCGAGCCGGTCGCCGGAGCGGTTCCTGCGGATCGACGCGGACGGGAGCGTGCTCGCGGAGCCGATCAAGGGCACGCGGCGCCGCCTCGCCGACGCTGCCGCCGACGCGGCCGTGCGGGCCGAACTCGCGCTGAGCGCCAAGGACCGTGCCGAGAACGTGATGATCGTCGACCTGCTGCGGAACGACCTGCTGCGGACAGCGGTCCCCGGGTCGGTGCACGTCGACCGGCTGTGCGCGGTCGAAACCTACGCGAGCGTGCACCAGATGGTGTCCACGATCGGTGCCGTGCTGCCGTCGGGGACGTCACGAGCAGACGTGGTGCGGGCGGCGTTCCCTCCGGGGTCGATGACCGGGGCGCCGAAGACCAGCGCGATGGCGATCGCCGACCGGCTCGAGGGAGCGCCGCGCGGGGTGTACTCGGGCGTGATCGGGTACTTCTCGGCGAGTGGAGCGGTCGACCTGTCGGTGGTAATCCGGACACTGGTGACGGTGGTGGACGCCTCGGGTCGGGTCCGGTCGCGGACGCTCGGGGCCGGGGGAGCGGTGACGTGGTCGTCGGTGGCGGCGGACGAGGCGGACGAGGTCGTGACGAAGACGCGGTCGGTGCTCGGGGCGGTGGGTGCGGCGGCCCGGTGGTGAGCTGACCGAACACGTCTTCGATCCGATTGTCCACCGATGTCGGACGCGATTGACATCATCGAACACATGTTCGAATATGAGGGCATGCAGACGGCGGCGGCACTCCGGTCGCCCGGCCCGGACCGGGTCGGGCGGAGCGGTGCTGCGCGTGGGGGTGCTGCGCGTGGACCCGGAGCCGCCGACCACCTCGGCGACGCCCGGGCGGCGCTCGACCGCATCACGTCTCTGCGGTCCCGGGTCACCGACATGGAGTCCACCCGCGTCGACACCGCGGGGCTCCCGACCGCCTCCGCCCTCGAGCCCCTGTTGCCCGGTGGGGCGATCCGGGTCGGCGGCACCTACGCCGTCCCCGAGTCGGTGCTGCTCGCGATCACCATGCTGCAGGCTGCCTCGGCGTCCGGTGCGTGGTGCGCGGTCATCGGGGTGCCGTCCTTCGGGATCGAGGCGGCCGCCGCCGCGGGCATCGACCTCGAGCGGCTCGTGCTCGTCCCCGACCCGGGCGACCAGTGGCTCGCGGTGACCGCGGCGATGGCCGACGTCGCCCAGATCGTCCTCACCCGGCCGCTCGGCCGGGTCGTGCCGGGTGACGTCGCCCGGCTGTCGGCACGGCTCCGGCAACGCGGTGGCGCCCTCGTCGCGCTCGGCTCCTGGCCGGGCGCGGACGTCACGCTGCGGATCACGTCGTCGGTGTGGAGCGGCATCGGACAGGGCCACGGGCACCTGACCGAGCGTCGCGCCACCGTCACGGCGACCGGTCGTGCGGGTGCGGTGCGCCCCACGAGCACCGAGCTGCTGCTGCCGGCGGCCGACGGCTCGGTCCGGGCAGCCGCCCCGGTGCCGAAGGTGGGCTCCGGCGACACCCGGGTGCTGCGGCCCGTGGCGGTGGCGTCGTGATCGCCGTGGTGTCGTGGTGCGCGGCGGTGGCGTCGTGATCGCGCCGGGGCGTGTCCGGGCCGACGCGATCGCCCGCGGCGGTGCGCTGCCCGAGCCGCCACCGACCCGCACCATCGTGCTCTGGTGCCCGGACTGGCCGGTGATCGCGGCAGCCCGCGCAGCCGGTGCGCCGCCGGAGCAGCCCTTCGCCGTGGTCGCGAAGGGCCTGGTGTTCGCGAGCTCCGCGTCCGCACGGCAGCACGGCGTCGTCCGGGGCCTCCGGGTGCGCGAGGCGCAGGCGCGCTGTCCGGAGCTCGTCGTGCAGCCCTACGACGACGCGCTCGACCACCGTGCGTTCGAACCCGTCATCCGCGCGGTCGAGGCGGCCGTCCCCGGGGTCGAGGTGCTCCGGCCCGGCACCCTCGCCCTGCGTGCCCGGGGGCCGGCGCGGTACTACGGCGGCGAGCGGGCGGCCGCGGCGACCCTGGCGGGGATCGCGGCCGACCACGGTGCCCCGGCGGTGCGGGCCGGTGTGGCGGACACCCCGTTCGCGGCGGAGCAGGCAGCACGGGCCCGGCCGGTGCGTCCCGGCGAACGGGTGCGGATCGTGCCGGTCTCCGGCTCGTCGGACTTCCTGGCGGACCTGCCCCTCGGTGTGCTCGGCGACCCCGAGCTCGCGACCGTCCTCGACCGGCTCGGCATCACCACGCTGGGCGCGTTCGCATCGCTCAGCGACGAGCAGGTCCGCGACCGGTTCGGGGTCGCCGGGGCGTTCCTGCACCGGCTGGCGGGCGGCCGCGACCCGCGGGAGATCTCGGCGCGCGCGATCCCGCCCGAACTCCGGATCGAGGCCGCCTTCGAGCCCCCGCTCGACCGCGCCGACCAGATCGCGTTCGCGTTCCGGCGCTCCGCCGACGACTTCGCCGCACGCCTCCGCGCTGCTGGGCTGCTCGCGACGACCATCCGGGTGGGGATCGTCGACGAGCGGGACATCCTGCTCGAACGCACGTGGGCGCACCCCCGCTGGTTCGACGCCGCCGACGTCGTCGACCGGGTGCGGTGGCAGCTCGCCGGCGGGGTCGACCCGACCGGGCTCGAGGCCCCGGTCACGTCGGTCGTGCTCGAACCGGTCGCCGTCGACGACATGGCGAACCACGAGCGCGGGCTCTGGGGCTCCGGGCCGGACGAGCGCGTGCACCACGGGCTGGCGCGGATCCAGGGCATGGTCGGACACGACGGTGTGGTGAGCCCGCGCGTCGGTGGTGGTCGGACCCTGTCCGAGCGGGTGGTGCTCGTGCCATGGGGCGACGCCCCGCCCGGCGGCGAACGTGCCCTGGCCACCGTGCGCGACCGACCGTGGCCCGGCAAGCTGCCCGGGCCGCCGCCCGCCACCGTCCTCGAGCGTCCCCGTCCCGTCGACGTGGTCTCCGGCGACGGCGCGAGCGTCGACGTCGACGACCGCGGCGTGCTGTCCGGCGCACCCGAAGGCTTCCGCGCCGAGGGGGACCGGGGCGGCGGGTTCGCGCCCGTCACCGCCTGGGCCGGTCCGTGGCCGCTCGTCGTGCGGTGGTGGGAGTCCGGCGGTCGACGGCTGCACCGGCTGCAGCTCGTCGACGCCGAGGGCCGTGCCTGGTACCTGGTGCTGGCCGACCACCGGTGGTGGGCGGAGGCGATCGCCACGTGAACCGATCCAGGAGCAGGAGCTGATGGGCTACAGCAACCCACCCATCCCGTGGTCGCAGTTCGAGCGCGCCCTGTCGGACAAGCGGAGCCCCGGATCGGGCAACGCGGGCGACGGCGGGGACAGCCCGGCGTGGTCGCGGAAGCGCGAGCGCTACGTGCCGACGGCCCTGGACACCGACGGCGCTCCGGTCGTGCCGTACGCCGAGCTGCACGCGCACTCGGCCTTCAGCTTCCTCGACGGTGCGAGCCAGCCAGAGCAGCTGTTCGAGGAAGCCGCACGGCTGCGCCTGCACGCCCTCGCCCTCACCGACCACGACGGCTTCTACGGTGCTGCCCGGATGGCCGAGGTGGCCGAGGCGTACCCGCAGGTCGGGACCGTCTACGGCACCGAGCTCTCGCTGGGACTCACCGAACCGCAGAACGGCGTTCCCGACCCAGAGGGCTCCCACCTGCTCCTGCTCGCCGACGGGCAGGACGGCTACCACCGGCTCGCGGGCGCGGTGACGAGCGCGCACCTCGCAGCCGGGTCCGAGAAGGGCAGCCCGCGCTACGACCTCGACGAGCTCGCGGCGCGGGCCGACGGACACTGGCGGGTGCTCACCGGGTGCCGGAAGGGCACCGTCCGACAGGCGCTCGAGCAGGGTGGGGAGTCCGCGGCGGAGACCGCCCTGCGCGTGCTGCTCGACCGCTTCGGCCGCGGCAACGTCGTGGTGGAGCTCCTCGACCACGGCGATCCGCTCGACAGCGCACGGAACGACGTGCTCGCGACCCTCGCCGAGCGGTACGCGCTGCCCCTGGTCGCGACCGGCAACGTCCACTACGCCACCCCGGACCGGTTCCCGGTGGCGACGGCACTGGCCGCGGTCCGAGCCCGGCGCAGTCTCGACGAGATCGACGGGTGGCTGCCGGCCGCCGACACCGCGCACCTGCGTTCCGGTGTCGAGATGACACGGCGGTTCGGGCGCTACCCCGGGGCGATCGAGAACACCGTCACGCTGGCCGACGAACTCGGGTTCCGGCTGCGTACGGTCAAGCCCGGGCTGCCGGACCTCGACGTGCCGGACGGGCACACCGCGATGTCCTGGTTGCGGGAACTCACCTGGACCGGAGCCCGCCGGCTCTACCCGGGCAGCGCCGACGGGGTGGACCCGCAGAAGCGCGAGCGCATCGAACGCGAGCTGGCGGTGATCGAGGACAAGAACTTCCCCGGCTACTTCCTGATCGTGCGCGACATGGTGCAGTACGCCCGTGGTCGGGGGATCCTCTGCCAGGGGCGGGGCTCCGCCGCGAACTCCGCGGTCTGCTACCTGCTCGAGATCACCGCGGTGGACTCGATCCGCTACGGTCTGCCGTTCGAGCGGTTCCTGTCGGCGATGCGCGACGAGGAACCCGACATCGACGTCGACTTCGACTCGGACCGCCGCGAAGAGGTGATCCAGTACGTCTACGAGAAGTACGGCCGGTACAACGCCGCCCAGGTCGCGAACGTCATCACGTACCGGCCGAAGGGCGCCGTCCGCGACATGGCGAAGGCCCTCGGCCACAGCCCGGGGCAGCAGGACGCCTGGTCGAAGCAGGTCGAACGGTGGGGCTCGGTGACCGAGAGCCAGGACCACGACATCCCGCCGGCGGTCGTCGGGTTGGCGAGCGACGTCCTGGGGTTCCCGCGCCACCTCGGGATCCACTCGGGTGGCATGGTGCTCACCGACCGGCCGGTGGGCGAGGTCGTGCCGATCGAGCACGCGCGGATGGACGGCCGCACGGTGCTGCAGTGGGACAAGGACGACTGCGCCTTCATGGGGCTCGTGAAGTTCGACATGCTCGGCCTCGGCATGCTCGCGGCGCTGCAGTACTCGTTCGACCTGGCGGCGGAGCACTGCGGGGAGCGCTGGGAGATGCACTCCATGCCGAAGGAGGAACAGGGCGTCTACGACCAGCTCTGCCGTGCGGACACGATCGGGGTGTTCCAGGTGGAGTCCCGCGCGCAGATGGGCACGCTGCCCCGGCTGCTCCCGCGGCGCTTCTACGACCTGGTGATCGAGGTCGCCCTCGTCCGCCCCGGTCCGATCCAGGGCGGCGCCGTGCACCCGTACATCCGACGGCGCACCGGCGAGGAACCGATCACGTACATCCACCCGTCGCTCGAGCCGGTGCTCGAACGGACCCTCGGGGTGCCGCTGTTCCAGGAGCAGCTCATGCAGATGGCGATCGCGGTCGGCAACTGCTCGGGCGACGACGCCGACCTGCTGCGGCGGGCGATGGGCTCGAAGCGCGGCCACGAGAAGATCGACCGGCTGCGCGACAAGCTCTACGCCGGCATGTCCGACAACGGCATCCACGGCGAGGACGCCGACGCGATCTACGCGAAGATCCAGGCGTTCGCGAACTTCGGCTTCGCGGAGAGCCACTCGATCAGCTTCGCCCTGATCGTCTACGCGAGTGCCTGGATGCGGCTGCACTACCCGGCGGCGTTCCTGGCCGCGCTGCTCCGGGCGCAGCCGATGGGGTTCTACTCGCCGCAGACCCTGGTCGCCGACGCCCGGCGGCACGGCGTCCAGGTGCTCCGGCCGGACATCCTGCGGTCGGGCGTCGACGCGACGCTCGAGCCGCTCGGCGACGACCAGGTGCTGCCACCGTGCGGCGACGACGCCTGCCTGGTCACGGAGCAGCCGCCGGTGCTGCCCTTCGACAAGGCACTGCCCGACGACACCGCCAGGCACCGCCGCGACGGCGCCTTCGCGGTCCGGCTCGGGCTGGCCGAGGTCGCCTCGCTCAGTCGGAAGAGCGCCGAGAAGATCGTCGCCGAGCGCGACGCGAACGGCCCGTTCACCGACATGTCCGACCTCGCCCGCCGGGTGGGCCTGACGACGGCGCAGCTCGAGGCACTCGCCGCGGCCGACGCCTTCGCCCCGTTCGACATCGACCGCCGCGGCGCGATGTGGTCGGCGGCCCAGGCTGCGGCGGAGCGCGCCGACCAGTTGCCGGACACGCAGGTCGTCGTCCAGCCGCCGCTGTTCGGGCAGATGACGAGCGGTGACGTCCTGATCGCCGACATGTGGTCGACGGGGATGACGACCGACGACCACCCCGTGCGGCACGTGCGCGACCGGCTCGCCGCCCGCCGGGTGCTCAGCGTGCAGGACACCGCGACCGCCGAGACGGGGCGGCGGGTCGAGATCGGCGGGATCGTCACGCACCGGCAGCGTCCGGCGACGGCGTCGGGGATCACGTTCCTGAACGTCGAGGACGAGACCGGGCTGGTCAACGTGATCTGCAGCGTCGGCGTCTGGGGACGCTACCGGCGGGTCGCCCGCGAGTCCCCGGCGGTGATCGTCCGGGGCATCCTCGAACGGTCGCCCGACGGCGTGGTCAACCTGGTGGCGGACCGGATCGAGCACCTGTCGCTGTCCGTGCGCACGCGGTCGCGGGACTTCCAGTGAGTGGTCGCGGGTGAAGGGCGCGGAACGGGCGCGGCTAATCGACCTCGGGCAGTCGCACCGTGACCTCGAGCCCACCGGAGCGCACGTTCCGCAGCGACGCCGTGCCACCGGCGCGCTCGGCCACCGCGCGCACGATCGCGAGCCCGAGTCCGGACCCGCCGGGCAGCGCGATCGCGCCGGTGGCCGGATCGGGGCTCGGGCGTGACTTGCGGGCTTCGTCCGGTCGGGTGAACCGGTCGAACGCGACCGGGATGAACGACTCGGGGACACCGGGGCCGTCGTCGGTGATCTGCAGGACGCCCTCGCCCCCGGTGCTGCGCCAGGACACGAAGATGCCGCCACCGCGGGGGAGCGCCGACACCGCGTTGCCCGCGATGTTCGTCACGAGCTGCGCCATGCCGCCGGTGTCCAACCGGTAGCGGGGCTCGTGGGTCCCGCCGCCGATGCCCGGCCCGGAGCCGCCGACGGCCACGGGGGCCTCGAGGTCGAAGTCGACCGTGACGTCCTTGGCCGACGCGATGAGTCGCACCCGGTCGACGGCGGCCATGACCTCGTCGCCCAGGTCGGACCAGCCGGTCTCCGGCCGCTGGTCGCCGTCCTGCTCCCGTCGCTCGGACTCCTCGATCCGCGACAGCGCCAGCAGGTCGTTCGCCAGCCGCGAGAGGCGGGCGACGCTGTGCTTGGCGCGCTCGATGTGGGCGGCCAGCGCAGCGGCGTCGTCACCGTCGAGCGATGCCAGGTCGAGCTGCGTGGTGAGGATGGCGAGCGGGGTGCGGAGCTCGTGACTGGCGTCCGACACCATCTGCCGCTCTCGCTCGGTGGCCTGCCGCGTGCGGGCGAGGAACGCGTTGAGGGTCGTGGCGAGGGACGCGAGTTCGTCCTGTGCGGGGCCGACGGGCAGCTCGGCGCGTTCGGGCGCGACGGACAGCCGCTCGGCTTCGCGGCGCATCCGGTTGACGGGGCGGAGCGCCGCGGTCGCCAGGATCCAGGACGCGATCCCGAACGCCAGCAGGATCGCGACGCCCGTGAGCGACAGCGTCGAGGTGAGGTCGTCGACCACGATCGCCTCGGCCTGCGAGTTCCGGGCGGCGACCACCGTCCACCGTCCGGCCTGGTTCACGGGGTGTTCGACGACCACGCGGTACTCGGATCCGGACACCCGGATGATCGAGGTGCCGGCAGCGGTCGAGGTCAGGCTGCCGAGGGCGCTCTCCACCCGGGTGGGCATCGTCGAGAGCACGATGTCGCCGGACGGGGAGACCACGGCGACGAGCTGGGCGTTGCCCGGTGGGGACAGGTCGGGGTCGCTGTCGACCTCGAGCGTGGCGACGTACGGGTCGGCGTCGGCGTCGAGCAGGGTCCGGGTCGCACTGGCGACGACGCTGACCACCTGGAACCGCATCACCAGCACCAGCAGCACGATCACGACCGCCGCGATCGCCGTCGAACCGATCGTGATCCGTGCTCGCAGGGACAGCAGGCGCAGGGGCCGGACCAGACCGCGTCGTGGGCGGTCCGGATCGGGGCGAGCGGACGCCCTGCTCACGCCCCGAGCAGATCCAGGCGGTACCCGCGGCCGCGGACGGTGGCGATCGCCACGGTGGCCTCGTGCGAGGTGAGCTTCTTGCGGAGGTACGAGATGTACTGCTCGACGACGTTCGGGTCGACGTGCTGCGAGCCGTCCCAGACCTCCTCGAGGATCTTCGGACGGTCCACCACGCTGCCGGCGGAGCGTGCCAGCAGTCGGAGCAGCGCGAACTCGGTCGGGCTGACGGCGACGCGCTGGCCCTTGATCGAGATGCGGCGGGCCTCGGAGTCGATCGAGACGTCGCCGACCTCGATCGTGCGCGGCGCGCCGGCGGACTCGCGGCGACCGAGGGCGCGGAGCCGGGCGGTGAGCTCGGCGAAGGCGAACGGCTTGGTGAGGTAGTCGTCGGCGCCGGCATCGAGGCCGAACACGCGGTCGTCCACGGCGTCGCGCGCGGTGACGAGCAGGATCCGCACGGGGTCCTCGCGTTCGCGGATCCGGCGTGCGAGCTCGAACCCGGACATGCCGGGCATCATGACGTCCACGACGGCCAGGTCGAACGCCTGCTCGCCGAGGGCGATGAGCGCCTCGACCCCGTTCTCCACCGCCGTCACGCGGTACCCCTCGGCAGCGAGACCGCGCTCCATCAGGGCACGCATCTCGTCGTCGTCCTCGACCACCAACAGCCGCATAGTGGACCTCCTCGGACCCATCGTGGCATCGAACCGGCGCCGTGGGCCGATGCCGGGGCCGAACTCACTGAATCTCGTCACAGGAGCGGGTACCGCTGCTGCGAGTCCACGGGGCAGAACGGTCTGTCCCGCGTTCTAGGGACATGAGGACTTCTTGCGTCGTTGCTAGGCTCCCGGAGCGGACAGCGCTTACCCGAAGCGCGGTCCGTTGCACCAGGGGGCACCATGAACGACCCGTCCGACCACCCGTCTGTCGACCATCCGGCCATCGTCCGTCTCCGCGCGGAGCTCGATGCCGCGTGGAAGGGCATCGGTGCCCTCGGCCAGATGGAGGGCGTCAGCCGCGACCGCGTGGTCGCCGAGCTGCGGACGGCCGTGCCCGACGTGGCGAGCCGTGCGGCGCGCGAGGTCGGCACCGAAGCCGTCGTGGCGGAGATCGACCGGTTCGCCGACGCCGGTGTGCCCGGGACGGACCCCGCCGTGCCGGCCGCGGTGATCTGGGAGGACGTCGTGCAGACCGCCGCAGAAGCGGCCCGCGCCACGCGCTGACCCGAGGACCCGCGTCAGTCGTCCTCGCCGAGCAGCTCCTCGCGCACACGCCGGACGTCCTCGAGCAGGGCGCCGATGAGCACCCAGTGCCGTGAGTTCGGTCGGACGATCTCCATCGGCGCGGTCAGTGCGGGTTCGGCGGTCGACACCTCGGCATCGTCGCCGCCGGCACCCGCGGTGGACGACGGGTCCAGCCGCGTCGACTCGACCCGGGCGCTCAGGGCGCGGACGTCCGCGCCGATCCGGGCCACCTCCGTCGCGATGCCGCCGACCACGGGGTCGGCGCGCAGGTCGGGCGCGGTGTTGTCGCGGATCGCCCGGGTCATGCCGGTCACGCGCGTGACCAGGACTCGCAGGTGCTCGGTGATGGCGTCGTCACGGTCGAGGATCGTGCGGTGCCGTCCGCCGCGCGGGTTCATCGTCAGGGACTCGCGGGCCGCGTTGAGGGACGCCTCGGTCTTCGCGTGCTGCGCCCGGAGTGCGCGGGCGCGGACCAGGGCGTCCTGCCAGCGGTCGTGGTCCCAGCCCTCGGTCAGGCCGATCGCGACCCGTTCGAACGCCACGGCGGTGTCGCGGGCGAGTCGCGCGACGGCCAGGTGCGCCGGCTCGAGCAGCACCGGCGGGATGATCAACGCGTTCACGACGAGGGCGACGACCGCACCGATCACCGTCTCGAGGATCCGGTCCGCCGAGTAGTTCGGCGTGACGACCCCGGCGGTGAGCACGAGCATCCCGCTGATGCTGACCTGGGTGGCCGAGGTCGGGGTCAGACGGAGCGCCCAGGCGATCAGGATCGCGAGCACGACCACGAGCAGCACGACCCACACGGAGTCGCCGAGCAACAGGTGGAACCCGGTGGCCAGCAGCACCCCGAGCACGACGCCGGCGCTCCGTTCGAGGCCCTTCACGAACGACTGGTTGATGCTCGGCTGCACGACGAGCAGCGCGGCGATCGCGGCGAAGGTCGGGAACGGCCCCTGGATCAGCAGCCGGCACAGCAGCACCGCCGCCACGACCGCGACCGCGGTCTTCACGACCTGCAGGAACGGCGTGCGACTCGAGCTGCGGAGGCGCGCGACCGGGTTCACCCGGACCACGCTAGCCATCGCCCGCACGCCGAGCCGTGCACGAACGCGACGAAAACGCCCGGACACGGTTGACTGATGTCGTGTGGCCCAACCATGAGCGCGTCATCCCGCAGGCCTTCGCCGGCTCCGGGACCTCCGTCGTGGCCGCACGGGCGCACTCCGTCGAGCCCTCGGGCAACGGCTACCTGTACGGCTACGAGGTCGACACGGTCGACCGGAACGGCCAGCGTGCCACCGTCCTGACCTACGTCGACACCGGCGGCACGCACGACCAGAACAGTGCGATCGTCACCGATCCCGCGACCGGCGAGCCGGTCTCGGTGTGGGCCTACCCGAACGACCCCGGCCTGCCGGTGCTGCCGCAGGTGACCTACCGCGATGCGGTCGCCGAGCTCCTGACGACGCTCGGCATGCCCGTCACCGACCCGGTGCTCACGGTCGCCGCCTACCGACCCGGCAAGCGCGCGGTCGTGCGCGTCGACGCCCCGGAGCGCACCCTGTTCCTGAAGATCGTCCGCCCGCACCGGGTCGCGCCGATCGTGACGTCGCACGAGCAGTTCGTGGCGGCCGGCCTCCCCGTGCCCCGCGTGCTGTCCAGCCGCGGCGACGGACTCCTCGTGCTCGAGCGGATCCGTGGTGTGCCGGCCGGCAGCCGCATCCTCGACATCGCCGACGACCCCCGGTTCGTCGCATCGCTGGCCGCCCTGAGCGGTCGGGTCGCCACCGTGCCGATGACCCAGCAGGCCCGCGCCGACGCGATGGACCACGCCGACTGGCACCGGCGCACACTCGTCGCCGCGCTGCCCCAGGACGCCGAGGAGATCGACCGCCTGTACGACGCCATCGGCCGGCGGTCGATCGGGTGGACGAGCGCGACGAAGCAGGTCGTGCACGGCGACCTGCACCTCGAGCAGGTCTTCGTCGACGAGGACGAGCCGTGGCGGATCTCCGGGCTCCTGGACATCGACACCGCCGGCTGGGGCTTCCCGGTGCGCGACATCGGCGCGGTCGTCGCGCACCTGGTCGTGACCGGTCTCTGGCACCGATCGCGCGGCGACGCCGAGCGGGGTGCGGCGGCCGAGCGCCTCGCCGACGGGATCGCCCGCGACTGGGTTGCCCGAAACCCCGGCGAGGCCGACCGCATCGGACCGGCCATCGGCGCCCAGCTGCTGGCACACGCCGGTGGCCAGGCGACCACCGGCTCCGCGAACGGGATCCAGACCGCCGAGCAGCTCCTCGCGGCGACGCGGGCCGCGCTGGCGGACGCCGCACCGGTCCCGCCGGCGGCCGGCCTGGTCCGCCCGCGGTCCGCACCCCGCGTCTGACGGCTCGCGTCCCCGGTCGCGAAAGCGACACATCTGCGCGGAAGGTCGGCGTGGATCTGTCGCTTTCGCGGGGTGGTCGGCGTGAGGATCCGGGATCTGTCGCTTTCGCGGGGTGGACGCGCCCGGCGTCGGACGGGAGGCGCGTGGCGGGCCCGCACCGTGCCTCCCGGCCGTCCTGCAGCAGGATCCATGGCACGCGACGCGCGCGGGCGACGCGGAGTCGCCGGTGTCGGGGGTCGGGGAGTAAACTGACCCCGCACGCACCGCGTTCCCGCGTGCCGCGTCGATTCCGGACGCAGCCGTCGATCACTTGATCGACGCGGGAACCGGGCCGTGACCGCCCCGCGGGGGCGTCACGTGCGTGTGACGACGCCGGATCCCGGCGCGGACCGTCGCACCCGGCGCCGAGCAGGCGCTCGTGGTGGAACGGACCGCGGGACTCCACCGGACGTCCCGAAGCGGGGACCGGCGATGCGGTGGGCCACGGTGGCCCGCAGCCGAACCGGAGCCGTGTCAGGACCCGGTGCAGGACTTCCGCCCCACGGGCGGCTCGCCCCGATGCGTGGGCGGAACAGGAGGAGCGTTGGCTCGATCAGGCACCCGGCGAGCTGCCGGCGGGACGCGGACCGCGTCACGTCGGACGAGGCCGCTGGACAACGACGGCGTGATCCCCGTCCTCGCCCGCGCAGTGCGCGAGGTCGAGGCGGCGGCGCAGCGTGGACCGCTCAAGGCGACGAACCGGACGAAGTTCCAGGCCGTCGCACTACTCATGCGCGAAGAGCGCGCACGGGTGAAGGGCGACACCGAACTCACCGACTCGCAGCGAGCCGAGCAGCTCAAACGGCTCGACGGCGTCGCGACGATCCTGGCGAAGACGGCGGCGCGCGACACCAGCGTGATCCAGCTGCTCGCCGAGGAGGTCCAGGTCTCCGAGGCGACCCGAGCCGTCAAGCGCGACATGATGATCGCCGGCGGCATGGAGCTGCAGCCGGAGGACCTCGTCATCGCGACGGAACCCGCCCCGGTCGCCGAGACCCCGGTGCGCGCGGTCACCCCGCAGGCGGTCGTGCAGCGCCAGCTCGCGAACCCGTTCCTGCCGCCGGACTTCGCGCTCGCCGACCAGCCCGTCGCACATCCGCGCCGCCTGGCGAACTGGGAGCTCTTCGGCCCGCTGTTCAAGTCGTTCGAGTACGGCGCAGGCGGGGGAGCGGCGACGATGCCGTTGCCCGAGCCCACGTCGCTGCACTCGCGCTCGGGCACCACCCTCATGAAGCACCAGGCCGAACTGGTTGCCGCCGCGTCGCAGGGGCACCGCACGTTCCTGCTCGCCGACGAGCCGGGTCTGGGCAAGACGGCGCAGTCACTCCTCGCCGCCGACGCCGCGAACGCGTTCCCGCTGCTCGTGGTCGTGCCGAACGTCGTCAAGACGAACTGGGCACGCGAAGCCGAGCGCTGGGTGCCGAACCACCGCGCCACCGTCATCCACGGCGACGGCAACGACCTCGACGGGTTCGCCGACATCGTCATCGTGAACTACGAGATCCTCGACCGGCACGCCGGCTGGCTCGGCGGCTTCGGCTTCAAGGGCATGGTCGTCGACGAGGCGCACTTCATCAAGAACAAGGACTCGCAGCGCGCCCGCTTCGTGCTCCAGATCGCCGACCGCATCCGGCAGCGCACCGCAGCGCCGCTGCTCATGGCGCTGACGGGTACCCCGCTGATCAACTCGGTCGAGGACTTCCGCACCATCTGGGAGTACCTCGGCTGGATCGACGACAAGAAGCCCCGCGCGAAGCTCATGAACGAGCTCGAGGAGATCGGGCTGACCCCGGCCGACCAGGGCTTCTTCGTCGAGGCCCGCCGTGCCGTGATCGACCAGGGCATCGTCCGACGCCGCAAGGTCGACGTCGCCGCGGACATCCCGGCCCGCCGGATCGCCGACATCCCCGTCGAGCTCGACGGCGACGAGGGCCGCTCCATCCGCGACGCCGAGCGCGAGCTCACCGCGAAGCTGGTGCGCCGCTACCACCAGGCGCTCGACGCCCGCACCGGGCAGGACCCGGTCGTCGGCATCGACCACAAGCTCGTGCGGCAGGTCGCCCGCTGGGAGCTCGAGGACCAGGACGCCTCGTCGACCGGCGAGAACGTGTTCTCGATGGTCCGCCGCATCGGTCGTGCCAAGGCCCAGCTCGCCGCGGACTACGCCGCGCAGCTCGCGTCGAACGTCGGCAAGGTCGTGTTCTTCGCGAAGCACCTCGACGTCATGGACCAGGCGGAAGAGGTCTTCGCGCGTCGGGGCCTGCGCACCGCCACGATCCGCGGCGACCAGACGGCCACGCAGCGCACGGCGCAGATCGACTCGTTCGTCAACGACCCCGACGTCGCCGTGATCGTCTGCTCGCTCACCGCGGCCGGCGTGGGCCTGAACCTGCAGGTCGCGTCCAACGTCGTGCTCGCCGAGCTGTCGTGGACGAGCGCCGAGCAGACCCAGGCGATCGACCGCGTGCACCGCATCGGGCAGGAGGAGCCCGTCACCGCGTGGCGCATCATCGCCGCACAGACGATCGACACGAAGATCGCCGAGCTCATCGACTCGAAGGCGTCCCTGGCCGCCCGCGCGCTCGACGGCTCGGACGAGGAACTCGTCGACTCCGGCGACATCCAGCTCGACGCGATGGCCGCACTGCTGACCGAGGCGCTCGGCGGCTAGCGACCGGTCCCGCGGCGCGAGTCGCGGCGCGAGTTCGTCTCGCAGAACCAAAGTCCGTCCGAACCACGCGGTTCGGACGGACTTTGGTTGCGTGGGGCTTCGCGCCGGGGGCGCCGGGGGCGCCGCTGCTCAGATGCGGGACTGCACCTCGGCCAGGGACGGGTTCGTCGCCGTGCTGCCGTCGGGGAACACCAGCGTCGGGACGGTCTGGTTGCCGCCGTTGACCTCGGCGACGAGCTCCGCCGTACCCGGGGTCTGCTCGATGTCGACCTCGGTGAAGGGCACACCGGCCTTCGTCATCTGGTTCTTCAGGCGGGCACAGTAGCCGCACCACGTGGTCGTGAACATCGTGACGCCGCCGGCTCCGGGGGTGAACTGCTCGCGCGTGATCGTGTCGCTCATGGCGCCAGGCTAACCCCGCTTTCTGGACGCCCTTGACGCGCTTATCCGATATAGCTAGGTTAAGCCGCATGGATCCGATCCAACGCATCACCGCCCCGACGCTCGACGTGCTCGACGCACTGCTGACCGTCGACGGCCCGGCATGGGGGCTGCTCGTCATCAAGGCCACCGGGCGCCAGGCCGGCACCGTCTACCCGATCCTCGAACGACTCGAGCGGCAGGGGTGGATCACGTCGTCGTGGGACGACGAGACCGATCGACCGGGTCCGCGTCGTCGGCTCTACGAGTTCACGCCCGACGGGGTCGGCGCCGCACGCGACCTCGTCGCCGCGCGTCCGTCCGCCGCGACGCCCGCGCGTCCGGCTCGCTCGGCCCGGCCGGTGACCTCGTGAGCGCGCTCGACCGGGTGCTCGTGGGGGTCGCCGTCGCGGTCTCACCCGCGGCACACCGCGCCGCCCGCCGCGAGCAGTGGCTCGCCGACGTCCGCGATGCCCACGAACTCGACCTCTCGCCGACCGCACTCGCGTTCGGCGCGTTCACCACGGCGCTGTTCCACCGACGCGCCGGCCACCGTTCCACCTGGGGGGACACCATGACCGCACTGCCGACGCCCGTCCGTTCTGCACCGCACACCATCCGCACGATCCCGGTGCTCGTCGCGTTCGCAGTGCTGTCCTTCGTCGTCTCGGTGGGCGTCCTCGCGCTCCTGCAGCGGTACAACGGCCTGCCGGAGGCGCGTCCTGTCTTCGACATGGTGGGGATCGGGCTCGCGGTGGTGCCGGGAGTCGCCGTCGCGACGAGTGTCCTGCTGGTGTCGGACGTCGCACGCCGCCGCCGGGTCCTCGGCGCTGTCGCCGTGTTCGCCGTCGCCGCCGTGTGGTGGGCGATCACGAACGGTTCGCTCAACGTCCCCGTGTACTTCCCGGTCCAGGTCGGCGTCATCGCGGCTGGGCTGCTCGCGGTCTGGCTCGTGGTGCTCCACCGGCCGGGATGGACGTACTCGCTCCTCGTCCTGCCCGTCGTCGCTGCCGTGCTGGTGTTCCCGCTCACGGAAGCAGCGAACGGCACGGGCATCCCGTACTCCGTCATGGCGCTGGTGTCGTGGGCCGGGCAGCTCGTCCCGTTCCTGGTCGCCGTCGTCGGAGCCGTGGTGGCGTCACGGTTCTCCACAGATGCGCCCGCGGTGGTCGAGGCGCACGGCGAAGCCCTGGTAGACAAGACCCCGTGAGCGACACCCACCTCGAGATCGAGCGCACCTACGACCTGCCAGAGGGCGGTGCCCTGCCCGACCTCGTCGGCGCCGGTGGCATCCTCCGTACCGAGCACCAGGAGCCGTTCGAGCTCGATGCGACGTACTGGGACACCGAACGGTACGACCTGGTGGCGGCGCGGGTCACGGTCCGCCGCCGCACCGGTGGCCCCGACGCCGGGTGGCACATCAAGCGCTCCGAGTCGGACATCGTCCGCCACGAGCAGCACTTCCCGTTGACCGACGACGCCGACGCGGTGCCGACCGAGGTCCTCGCCGCGCTCTTCACCGAGCGCCGCGGCCGCGGCCTGCGACCCGTGGTGCGCATCACCACCACCCGCACCGTCACCCGCCTGCTCGACGAGGACGGCGACCAGGTCGCCGAGCTCGCCGACGACCAGGTCACCGCCCAGCGCCTCGACGACGACGCACCGGAGACGCCACGCACCTGGCGCGAGGTCGAGGTCGAGGCCGTCGCGGGTGTCGACCCGCAGGTCGCACACGAACTCTTCACCGCCCTCGACGGGCGCTTCGCGGCCGTCGGCGCCGGCCCCGCCGCCGTCGCGTCCAAGCTGGCACGCGGGCTGGCAGGAGCACCGGCACCGCGCCTCCAGACCGAGGAGAAGCCGGACAAGGGCACGACCGCCCGCGTCCTGGCGAAGCGGCTGCGGAAGCTGCGCGCTGCGCTGCTCGGCCAGGAATCGCGCCTCCGCTCCGGCGATGCGGCCGACCTGCGTCAGACGGCCGAGACCGCCCTCGAGGTCGCTGCGATCCTGAGCGCCTACCGGCCGGCGTTCCCCGCCGGCGACGCCGTCGACCGCGCCGCCGAGGCAGCGGACGGGCTGGCCGCCGTCACGGCGCGCGCCGCCCTGAACGAGTACCTGATCGACCGGCTGCCGCGCGCGTCGACCCCGGCGCAGGACGACCTCGTCGACTCGATGACCCGCGAACGCATCCTGGCCTCGACCCGTGAGCGTCGCGACCAGTCGGTGCGGGACGTCGTCGCGTTCGTGCACGGCGAGCCGTTCCTCGAGCTGCTCGACGCGCTCGACGACGCGGTCGAGCGGCCGGCCCCGACCGAGTGGTCGCTCCGTTCACCGAAGAAGGTCGCGCAGGACGTCGGGGCGGTCGTGAAGCCGCACATCCGGGAGCTCGTCCGGGCCGCGGTCGCCGACGACACCTCCGACACCGCCGCCGAGCGCGAGGCCGCCGACCGCGCGACCACCGAAGCCGCGTGGCAGGCCACGATGCGGGCGCGGATGGCGATGGACGTCCTCGGCGACGACGCGTTCCCGCACGCCCTCTGGAAGCGGATCGGCAGCGCGGCCGACGTCCTGACCGAGCGGGTCCGGTCGCTGCACGCCCTCGACGCACTGCGGACCAACGCGGCGATCGCCGAGCGCGGTGGCGAGGGGACGTTCGGGTACGGCGTGCTCGCGGGGGACCGGGTGCGGCTGGCCGAGGAGTCCTACGACGAGGCGGTGCACGCGCTCAACCGCGTGTGAGCCGTGCGATGCACCTCGCCGCGCCGCTGGCGTTCGCGGGCGTTCGCGGAGGATCGCTTGGTGAGCAGAAATGGTCGGGTGCCCACGGGCAACCCGACCATTTCTGCTCACGAAGTGGTCAGGACGCGGCAGGTGCCTCGTCCGCCAGACCCAGCACGTCAAGCAGCCAGGCCAGCTCGAACGCCCGCTCCTTCCACGAGGCGTACCGACCGCTCACGCCACCGTGGCCCGCGGACATCTCGGTCTTCAGCAGCACCGGCGCCCCGACCTCGCGCAGCTTCGCGGTCCACTTCGCCGGCTCGACGTACAGCACACGGGTGTCGTTGAGTGACGTCACGGCGAGGATCCGCGGGTACTGCACGTCGTCGCGGACGTTCTCGTACGGGGTGTACTCGCTCATGTAGCGGTAGACCTCGGCGTCGTGCAGCGGGTCGCCCCACTCGTCCCACTCGATGACGGTCAGCGGCAGGTCGGGGTCGAGGATGCTCGTGAGCGCGTCGACGAACGGCACCGCGGCGACGATCCCGGCGAACCGGTCCGGCGCGATGTTCGCCACCGCACCCATCAGCAGCCCGCCGGCGCTGCCGCCCTCGGCCACGAGCCGGTCCGCGGTGGTGCGGCCGGACGCGATCAGGTGGTCGGCGACCGCGACGAAGTCGGTGAACGTGTTCTTCTTCGTCAGGGTCTTGCCGTTCTCGTACCAGTGGCGGCCCATCTCGCCCCCACCGCGCACGTGGGCGACCGCGAAGACGACACCGCGGTCGAGCATCGACAGGCGCATGACGCTGAAGCCCGGGTCGATCGAGTGCTCGTACGAGCCGTAGCCGTACAGGTGGAGCGGCGACGGGGCGTCCGCGTCGACGGCGTCGCGGCGCCACACGAGCGAGATCGGGACGCGGGTGCCGTCCGAGGTGATGGCCCAGTCGCGCTCCTGCGCGTAGTCGGCCGGGTCGTAGCCGCCGAGCACGGGCTGGCGCTTGAGGACCGTCACCTGGCCGGTCGCCAGGTCGAGGTCGCTGACCTCGGACGGGGTGACGAAGGACGTGAACCCGATGCGGAGCGTCGGCTGGTCCCACTCGGGGTTGCCGCCGAGCCCGGCCGAGAACAGTGCTTCGTCGAACGGGACCTCGTGCGCGTCGCCGTACCCGTCGCCCTCGATGGGGATGATCGCGATGCGCGGGAGTGCCTCGGAGCGGTACTCGAGCGCGAGGTGCCCGGCGAAGGCGTCGACGGACTCGATGCGGCGCTCGCTGTCGTGCGCCACGACCACGCGGCGGTCACGTTCGGACGTCGGGTCGTCGGCGGGGACGTCGACGAGCTCGAAGTTCTCGGCGCCGTCGTTGTGCAGCACGAGGAACCGGTCGCTGCCGCCGACGATGGCGTGCTCGATCTCGTACTCGACACCGTCGCGCCGCGGCCAGACGACCTGGAACTCGCCGGTGGGGTCGGCTGCGTCGAGCACCAGGGCCTCCGAGGTGATCTTCGACCCGAGCTCGATGACGATGTACTGCGACGATCGGGTCACGCCGACGCCGACCCAGTAGCGGTCGTCCGGTTCCTCGAACACCAGGACGTCGTCGGCCGCAGCCGCGCCGACCGCGTGCCGCCAGATCTTGTCCGGGCGCCACGACTCGTCGACCGTCGGGTAGAAGACGTACCGGCCGGCGGGGTCGAAGGTGGCGCCGGCCCCGGTGTTCGGGATGGCGTCGCCGAGGTCGGCGCCGGTCGTCAGGTCGCGGACGTGCAGGGTGTACCGCTCGTCGCCCTCGACGTCGATGCCGTACACCAGGCGGGTGCCGTCGTCGCTGATGTCGTAGGTGCCGAGCGAGAAGAACTCGTGGCCGTCGGCCAGGGCGTTGCCGTCGAGCACGACCTGCTCGCCGGGCAGGGTGGACTCGCCCTCGACGACGGCCGGCGGGGTCCAGTCGTCCGGACCGGCGATCGGCGCGCGGCAGTGCACGCCGTACTGGCTGCCCTCGGCCGTGCGGGTGAAGTACCACCAGTCGCCCATGCGCACCGGCACCGAGAGGTCGGTCTCCTGGACGCGGCTCTTGACCTCGGCGAAGACGCGGTCGCGCAGCGGCGCGAGGTGCTCGGTCGCGGCGTCGGTGTACGCGTTCTCGGCCTCGAGGTAGGCCAGGGTGTCCGGCGACTCCTTGTCGCGCAGCCACTCGTAGTCGTCGACGAAGTCGATGCCGTGGTGGGTCCGCGTCACGGGCCGCTTGGCGGCGGTGGGAGGGGTGGCCTGGGAGTGCTCGGTGCTCACCGTCCCACCCTATTCGCACCGCCCCGCGGCGAGCCGGGCGTCATGCCACCGCACGGACCGGGTCCGATCGCCCGGTGACCGCAGCCTGCACGCGCTGCTCGAAGGCCTCGAGCTCGTCGACCACCGCCGGCGCCACCCAGGCCCGGTCGCGCCGCCGCTCGGTGACCGGACGCAGCACCCCGGTCCGCACGAGGTCCGCGGCGACGGCATCAGCGGCCCCGGCCGGGACGAGCTCGTGCAGGTGGGCTTCCGTCAGGACCGGATCGTCGGAGAGCGCCCGGCCGACGACCGCGTGCAGCCCGTCGGCGCACGGCCCTGCAGCCCGGTCGGCCGCGTGTTCGTCGAGGAGCAGGGCGGTCACGGTCGCCTCGTCGCACACGGTGCCGATGGCGATCGCGACGTCTGCCACGAGGGCGTCCACGACCCCGTCGCGGTACCGCTCGAGGTGCCGGAAGTACCGGCCCCGTTCCGCTGCGAGCGCGGTGGCGATCGGTGCGGTCACCGTCGTCGTGACGCCCCGGCGGCGCAGCACGGCGCTGATCAACGCACGTCCGATCCGGCCGTTGCCGTCGGTGAACGGGTGGATCGACTCGAACTGGGCGTGCCCGATCGCAGCCTGGGCGATCGGGTGCAGGTGCGTCCGGTGCAGGAACGCGAAGAGGTCGGACATGAGCGGCGCGACGAGCTCCGGCGGAGGCGGGACGTACGTCGCCAGCCGCGGAGTGTCACCGCCACCGATCCAGTTCTGGACGCTGCGGTAGCGCCCGGCGTACCGCCCGTCGACCGGGTCGTCGCGCATGAGCAGCCGGTGCGCCTCGAGCAGCGCGGCCTCGGTGATCACGCCCGTGTCCGCTGCTGTGACCAACCCCTCGATCGCACCGACGGCGCGGACGACGACAGTCGCAGTCGGGTTCGCGCGGATGCCCACGAGTGCGCGGGCGCAGTCGTCGAGCGACGCGGACTCGTCCTCGATCCGTGAGGACGCCACCGCCTCGGTCCGGCCGATCACCGAGCCGAGCGGCGCGAGTCGGGAACCGTGGTGGACGTCGAGTGCGCGGAGCGCGGCCGCGGCGCGGTCGAGGAGCGCCTCGGTGGCGTCGCCGGGCACCCACCGGACCCGGGCGATCCGCGGCGGCAGCGACACCCGCACGGACGTCGTCATGCGGTCGTCGCGGGAGCCCCGACGGGAACTGCGCCACGGACGCTCCGCACTGCCGTGCACGGGCCAGCTGCCGGGTGCGGGCGACGTGCCGTGGAGGTCCGCGGGGTCGATCCGATGTGCCATGCCGCGAGCGTAGAGACCTCCGGACGCCCGATGCCAGGAGTTCGTATTTCGCGTGTGTGCCGCCCGCGTAGCGTTGGTGGCATGCGCAACTCCTTCGCGATCACCGGTGCCCACGTCGTCCCCGTCTCCGCCCCCGCCTTCGACGGCGGCGCGGTCGTCGTCGAGGACGGCCGCATCACGGCGGTCGGTCCGGACGTCACACCGCCACCGGGAGTCACCGTCGTGGACGCAGCCGGTGCCTGGCTCGTGCCCGGGTTCGTCGAGTCGCACGGCCACGTCGGCATCCACGAGGAGGCAAACGGCGAGGCCGGCAACGACACGAACGAGATGACCGGCCCCAACATGGCCGGGGTCCGTGCGATCGACGCGATCGACATCGACGACGAGGGCTTCCGCGATGCGCTCGCCGGCGGCATCACGAGCATCGTCGTGAAGCCCGGCTCGGGCAACCCGATCGGCGGCCAGACCGTCGCCATCAAGACCTGGGGCGGCCGGACCGTCGACGAGCAGCTCATCTCGGACTCGGTGAGCATCAAGAGCGCCCTCGGCGAGAACCCGAAGCGCGTGTACGGCGGCAAGGGCCAGACACCGTCGACGCGCCTGGGCGTCGCGAAGATCATCCGTGACGCCTTCGTCGAGGCCCAGAACTACCGTGCCGCCCGCGACGCCGCCGCGGCCAAGGGCGAGCCGTTCGCGCGGGACCTGTCGAAGGAGGCCCTGGTCCGGGTCCTCGACGGCGAGCTCGTCTGGGACCAGCACACCCACCGCCACGACGACATCGCGACCGCCATCCGGCTGTCCGAGGAGTTCGGGTACCGACTCGTCGTGAACCACGGCACCGAGGCGCACAAGATCGCGAGCCTGCTCGCCGAGAAGGACATCCCGGTCATCTACGGCCCGCTGTTCACGAGCCGATCGAAGGTGGAGCTCCGCGACCGCGGCATCCCGAACCTCGCCACCATCGCCGCGGCCGGCGTCCGGGTCGCGATCACCACCGACGCCCCCGTCGTGCCGATCGGCATGCTCGTCGACCAGGCGACGGCCGCGGTGAAGGAGGGCCTCCCCGCGCAGACCGCGCTCGAGGCGCTCACCGTCAACCCGGCCGAGTTCCTGGGCTTCGGGGACCGCGTCGGACGGCTCGCCGAGGGCTACGACGCCGACCTCGTGCTCTGGGACGGCGACCCGCTCGACGCCACCAGCCGCGCGACGCGCGTCTGGATCGACGGCGAGCCCGTCTTCGAGTGGGCGGACGGCGTCGGCGTCACCACCCCGCGCTGGTAGCGGGGAGAGCCGGGAGGCGCGGATCGCGACGTGCCCGGACGTCGCGATCCGGGCCTCCCGTCCGTGGGGGCGCTGGGTGGTGACGGTCGGCGGACCCGGCCGGCTCAGACCTCGCGCGCCAGCAGGAACTCGTTGATGCGGTCCGTCAGGTCCGCGTCGATCGCCCGGGTGTCGCCGTTCACCGAACGGATCGGCGCCGCCTGACGGACGCTCGACACGAGCCAGAGCGCGTCTGCGGCCTGCAGGTCGGCGAGGGTGACGAGCTCGTAGGCGGTCTCGATGCCGGCCTGCTCGGCGAAGCGGAAGACGTCGGCCTGCGTGGTGCCGGCGAGGATCCCGATGTCGGTGCGCGGCGTCACGAGCCGCTCGCCGACCTTCAGGATCAGGTTCGCGCGCGTGCCCTCGAGCACGTAGCCGTCGCTCGACACGAACAGGGCGTCGTCGGCCCCGCGGCGGGCGGCCTCGCGCAGGGCGGCCATGTTGACGGCGTACGAGAGCGTCTTCGCGCCCTGCAACAGCCACGGCGAGGTGCGCTCGACGTCGTGCCGGTACCCGCGGTCCAGCACCACGACGGAGATGCCCTCGGTGCGCGCCGCGGTGGAGTCGACGGACGGCGCGGCGTACACCCACCCGGTGGGGCGGTCGGTGCCCTCGACACCACGGGTCAGGACGGTCTTGGCGAAGGCCTCGCGGACCGGGTCGAGCCGCGCGCAGACGGCCTCGATCGCCTGCCGCCACGCGTCGGGGTCCGGCGCGGGCAGGTCGAGCATCGCGGCGGAGCGGCCGAACCGGGCGAGGTGCGCCTCGAGTGCCTGGGGGCGACCGTCGACCACCGTGATGGTCTCGAACACGCCGTCGCCCCGGGTGATGCCGAGGTCCTGGACCTGCAGGTGCTCCTCGAGCGGCTTCGCCCAGGTGAAGGCGTCCGCAGCGGGGTCGTGCGGCGCGGCGTCGCGGGAGGGCTGGTTGAGGATCGCGAGCACGGTTTCGGTCATGTGCCCATCCAACCGCACGGGCGTCCGTGCGCGGTGTGCGGCCGTCAGCTCGCGTCGGGCAGCGCGCCCATGAGCTTCCACACCGCCTGCGTCAGTTCGGGGTGCTGCAGCGCGATCCGGCGCAACCGGTGGTACTCCTCGCCGAGGGCCGTGCCCTGACCGGATGCGGGGTGCATCGACCACTGCGCGTTCCGCTTGCCGATGGCCGCGTCGAGGTCGACCGCATCGGCCCGGAGGATGAGCACGACCTGCTCGTCGACCGTGGGGAGCGTGGGCATGAACTCCCAGGGGTCCTCGCCCTGTCGGCTCCGGTGCTCGACGAGCATCGAGATCTCCTCGGCCGCCTCGGCGCGCAGCACTTCGAGGCTGCGCCCGGTCCTGCGGGGCTCAGCCATGGTGCCCCCGCAGCCCGCCTGCCATGGGAAGAGCGTACGGCACTTCTTCGGCCACACTGGACGGGTGACCCCGCGCGACGAGAGCAAGTCCCAGCACCCCCGAGTGGTCGTCGTCTACCTGCTCCGTGATGGTGCGGACGGTCCCGAAGTGCTGCTGGGCGAGAAGCGCCGCGGCCTCGGCACGGGCCGACTGGTCGGCCCCGGCGGCAAGCGTGAGCCCGGCGAGACGGCGGTCGAGACCGCCGTGCGCGAGGTGCGTGAAGAAGTCGGCCTGCGGCTCGACGCGGTCGACCTGGAGGCACGTGGCACGTTGGACTACCGGTTCCCGTACCGACCGTCCTGGTCCCAGGTCTCGGACGTCTTCGTGTGCCGCCGCTGGCAGGGCAGCCCGTCGGGCTCCGACGAGCTCGAACCGCGGTGGATCCCCGTCGCCGACGTCCCCTACGGGGCGATGTGGGACGACGCGAAGTACTGGCTGCCGGGGGTGCTGCGTGGGGGTTCGGTGCGTGCACGCTTCACGTTCGCCGACGACGACGCGACGGTCGCGGGCTTCACCGGGACGGGCGTCGAGACACCCGCGTAGTCCGCGTCAGCGGGTCTGCTGGTGGGTGCGGGTGCTGCCGGTGCGCGCCTCTTCGGCAGCGGCGATGACCTCGGCGTCGCCGCTCCGACCACCGAGGGGCCGGACGAAGAAGTCGATGATCCCGAACACGATCGCGCCGACCATGGCGAACATCGCCCAACCGACGAAGAGCCCGGCGGTGTTCCGGCCGTCGGCGGGGGCGAGCACGATGCTCGCGACGTAGAAGCCGACCGTCAGCACGAGGAGCACGACGACGACGGTGACGAGGACGCGGTGCCAGGTGATGCGGGGGTTCATGCGACCCAGGATACCCGGCCGCCGTGGCTCACCGGTCGGCGTGCCGGCCGTGCGGCTGGTCGTCCGTGGCCTCGACGCGAGCCGACGTGTCGGACCGGACCGGGGCCCTGGAACCCTCGGTGCGTGGGACGGGACGGGTGCGTGGTCCGGTCCCTGCGCCTCCCGGCCGCTGCACCGGGATGCGGCCCGTGGGGGTGGTCTCGGTCTCGAGGCCGTCGCGGCCGCCCGTGAAGACGTCGCCGCCGACGCGGGCGTCCTCCCAGTCGTCGTCGCTCAGGACGCTCAGGGTGCCCGTCTCCGTCGACTCGAGGCCGTGGCGCTCGAGCTCGGCGTCGCGCTCCTTGCCGAGGAACTCGCGGTTCGCGGTGTTGGCGTCCTGGAACATCGTGGTCCGGCCGGTGACGATGGCGCGGATGCGGCGCCGTTCCCACCACTTCTTGCCGAAGTACATGAGCACCAGGCCGGCCGCGGCGTAGCAGCCCATCGTGATCAGGCCACGCGCCGGGCCCGGACCGACGCCGTAGATCTGGTGCTTGATCATGTCGACCATGCTCGACCCGACGACGACGTTGTTGAGCCAGGCGAACGGCTCCGGCATGAACCACTTCGGGTACGCGCCCCCGGACGACGGCATCGACAGGAACACGAAGCAGATCATGGCGGGGGCGGCGATGAACCGGCCCACGAAGTAGCTCAGCCCGTTGACGGCGAGACCGATCGCGACGATCCACCCCCACGCGATGAGCACGAGCTGGATCCAGTGGCCGTGGATCGCACCGACCACCGGTCCGGCGAGCGTGTTCGTGATGAGGGAGATGACGAGGCCACCGACGACGATGACGGCCATGCGGGTGCGGTGCCGGAGCGGACCGCCCATGATCCCGATGAACATCGCGACCATGTAGCCGCCGATGCACCAGGCGAGCATGACGTACATCGGCACGGTGCCGTACTCGTCCCACGCGGGCAGGGGAGCGAGCTCGGTGACCGTCGGACTCGCGACCCCGATGCCGGTCAGGACCGCGGTGAGGGTCGCCGGGACGAGGCTCGCGACCTGGAACTGGTGTGCGCTCGCCTTGAAGAACTCGTTCGTCGCGGGGTCGTAGGCGACCGCCATCGATCCGGCGAGGACGTCACGCTTCGCCGCGGCCAACGAGTCGTACGTGTGGAAGACGAACTCGCCCGGCAACGCCTTCTGCACGGCGGCGACGAGCGTCGGGTCGCTGCCGACCAGGGCGATCGGCACGTCGTGCGGGTGCGGTGCGTGGAAGGCGAAGACGTAGCAGAGGCAGAAGCCGACGATGAAGAAGAGCGGCATCCAGAGCTGCAGGCCGATGAGCTGGAGCGACGGGTGCAGGGTGGCGTACCAGCGGCGGTAGGCGCCGTGCTGCTGCGGCTCCGGGACGGGCGCCTGACGACGCGGGGCCGGCCGGGATGACCCGGCGACCTTCGCGCCGCGACGGGGCTTCGTCCCGCGGGCCGAGGGCCGGGTGCTGCGTGGCTTCGGTGCCGACGTCGGCCGGGACGCTCCGGGACGTTCCGGGGTGTCGTCGTTCCTGGGGACGTCGTTCCGCGGCGTGCTCACGTTCGCGCTGTGCTCCTGTTCTCGGACGGAGCGCCAGGATACGCCGGGGCCCTCAGGAGCGGCTGCGTGAGGCCTGCGCCGAGTCCATCGCCAGCTCTTCGGCGTCGAGGGTCACGAGCACGCGGCGCATGACCTCCTCGTCGAGGTTGCCCTTCTCGCGCTCCTCGAGCACGATCTCGCGTCGGCGGTCGAGCAGCTCGCGCCGGATGTCCTGGATCTGCGAACCGCGCAGCCGCATCGGGGCGTTCCGCTCCTCGTCCTCTTCCTCGAGAGCGTCCTGCCGGAAGGTCTCGACCTGCCGCTCGAGCCGGGCCTTCAGCCGGTTCACCACGGAGTCGACGGCGACGGCGCCGTACTGCTTCGACCAGTCCGGGCGGCGCTTCTCGAGCAGCTCGATCGCCGCCTCGGTCGTGCGCTGGTTGAGGCGCATCTCGCTGCGGACGTCCTCCTCGCCCTCGGCCGGGTCCTGCACCTTGAGGGCGCGGATGACGAACGGCAGGGTCAGGCCCTGCAGCAGCAGGGTGCCGACGGTGACGAAGAACGCGATGATGAAGATCGTGTCCTGTGCGGGGATCTGCGTCGGGCTCGCGACCACCGACACCGCGGCGGCCAGGGTGACCACGCCGCGCATGCCGGTCCACGAGATCACGGTCAGCTCGCGCCAGTTGAGCTTCGGTTCGGCCGTACCGCGCATCCACCGCAGGGACGGGTGCCCGCGGGACAGCTTGATGCGCAGTGGACGGAGCCACCGCCCGTTGAAGCGGTTGCGCACGTACGACTCGAAGATGAAGAGGGGCCGCACCAGGATCACGACGCCGAGCACCACGGCCGCGGCGGTGAGCGTCTGCCCGAGGCTCCGCTCGCTCTCGACCAGGTCCTGCACCACCGTGTTGAGCTGCAGGCCGATCAGGGCGAAGACGAAGCCCTCGAGGATGACGTCGATGCTGGTCCACAGCGGGCGCTCCTGCAGCCGGGTGGCGTAGCCCTCCTTCGGCGAGTTGTAGCCGATGTACAGGCCGGCCGTGACGACCGCGATGACGCCGGAGCCGGAGAGGTCCTCGGCCAGGATGTACGCGACGAAGGGCAGCAGGATGCTCATGATCGTCTCGACCACCGGGTCGTTCAGGCGCATCCGGATCCAGTGCACGACGACGCCGAGCACGATGCCGACGGCGAGCCCGACGCCGATCGCCAGGCCGAAGATGCCGAGGTCCTGCCAGATCGTCAGCGACGTGCCCGCGATGATCAGCGTGAACACGCGCACCAGGGTCAGGGACGCGGCGTCGTTGATCAGGCTCTCGCCGGACAGCACCGTCATCACCCGGCGGGGGAGCCCGAGCTTGCGGCCGATCGCGGCGGCCGACACGGCGTCCGGCGGGGCCACGATCGCACCGAGCAGGATCGCCGCCGGCAGGGTCATGTCCGGGATGAGGAAGTACGCCACCGCGCCGACGACGAGTGCCGTCACGATGACCAGGAAGATGCCGAGACGCCGGATCTGCTTGATCGACGTGCGGAAGCTCTGCCACGACACGTCGAGCGCCGCCGAGTAGAGCAGTGGCGGCAGGATCACCGTCAGGATCACCTCGGAGTCGATCTCCATCGCGGGCAGCCCCGGCAGGAACGACGCTGCGAGCGCGACCGCCGTCACGAGCAGGGGAGCGGGGAGTCCTTTCGCCCGTGCGAACCCGGTCACCGCGAGCGATCCGACCAACAGGATGAGGAGCTCGACGGTGTCCATGGGACTCATTCTCGCATCGGCATGGTTCCGAATCTGAACGAGTCTGAAGCTCCGGTGAACAGCAGGTTGCCGATCAGGTTTGCTCCGGAGGCCGTCGATGGGGAACACTGGCCCGCGGTGGACATCACACTCATAGTCGTCCTGGTCATCGCGTTGGCCCTCTTCTTCGACTTCACAAACGGTTTTCACGACACCGCCAACGCGATGGCGACTCCGATCGCGACCGGGGCCATGAAGCCCAAGGTCGCGGTCACGGTCGCCGCGGTGCTCAACCTCGTCGGTGCGTTCCTCAGCACCGCGGTGGCGACCTCGATCTCGCACGGCCTCATCAACGAGGGCCCGGGCGGCGTCGCGATCTCACCGGAGATGATCTTCGCGGGGCTCATCGGAGCGGTCGTGTGGAACATGATCACGTGGCTCCGCGGGCTGCCCTCGTCGTCGTCGCACGCGCTGTTCGGCGGACTGATCGGAGCCGCGATCGTCGGCGCCGGGTTCCAGTCCGTGAACTACGTCGCGCTGCTGACGGTGGTGATCATCCCCGCCTTCGCGTCCCCGGTGATCGCGTCGCTCGTGTCGTTCCTGTCGACACGCATCGCGTACCGGATCACGAAGCGCCCGGTGTTCCCGAACGAGCGCGGTGGCTTCCGCGTCGGGCAGATCTTCACCTCGTCGATGGTGTCGCTCGCGCACGGCACGAACGACGCGCAGAAGACGATGGGTGTCATCACGCTGACGCTGATCGCGTCGGGGGCGCAGTCGTCGAACCAGGGCGTGCAGTTCTGGGTCGTCGTGGCCTGTGCCCTGGCGATCGCCCTCGGCACCTACACGGGCGGGTGGCGCATCATCCGCACCCTCGGGTCCGGCATCACCGAGATCCGTGCGACCCAGGGCTTCGCGGCCGAGGCGTCGACCGCCGCGACGATCCTGGCGTCCAGCCACCTCGGCTTCGCGCTCTCGACCACGCAGGTGTCCTCGGGCTCGATCATCGGTGCCGGGCTCGGCCGCCGCGGCTCGAAGATCCAGTGGTCCACCGCCGGCAAGATCGTCATCGCCTGGTTCATCACGCTGCCCGCCGCCGCAGCCGTGGGCGCCGTGGCGTCGGGCATCGCACGCCTCGGCGTCGTCGGGCTCGTCATCGACGCGGTCGTCGGTGCCGCCGTGATCCTCGGCCTGTACCTGTGGTCGCTCCGGAAGCCGCACGAGCAGGCATCGGCCATCGAGGTCGACGTCGCCGCGAACGCCGTGTACACCCGCAAGGAACTGCGCGACCTGCAGCGCAAGAAGCGTGCGGACGCCGTCGCCGACCGTCGCGCCGCACTGAGCCGCGAGCGCACGCTCCGCCGCATGGCCGCACGCAAGGGAGGCCGTCGCTGATGGGTATCGACTGGTTTGCATTCCTCACCGTGGCGCTCGTCGCCGTGGTCTCGTCCTGCTTCGTCGTCGCCGTCTACTCGGTCGGCCTCCGCTTCTGGAGCGCCGCGGACACCCGTGCCGGCAAGTTCACCGTGAAGGACGACGGCACGATCGGTCCGGCGACCGCCGGGTTCCCGAACCCGGCCGGAGCGTCGACCGCGGTTCGTGCCTTCCGGGCGCTCGCGATCCTCTGCTACGCGGTCTGCGGCGCCGTCGTCCTGTACGGCATCTACCTCATCGTCCCCCAGTTCCACTGACTCCGGCGCCGGCCCGCACACACCCCGAGCTCGTCCCGGACCGGCCGGACGGACTGGGCTAGCCTCGACGTGTGACCGGCAACGAAGCAGCACAGGCCCCCGCAGGGGCGCAGACCCGTACCGAGAGCGACTCGCTGGGGTCGCGCGAGGTCCCGATCGACGCCTACTGGGGCATCAACACCCTGCGCGCGCTGGAGAACTTCCCGATCACGTCGGTGCCGATCTCGGTGTACCCGGACCTCATCGAGGCCCTCGCCACCGTGAAGCAGGCGGCGGCGCGGGCGAACCGGGCGATCGGGGTCCTCGACGAGGAGCGCGCCGACGCGATCGACCGTGCTGCGCAGGAGGTGCGTGACGGTGCCCTGCGCGAGCAGTTCGTCGTCGACGTCGTGCAGGGCGGCGCCGGCACGAGCACGAACATGAACACGAACGAGGTCCTGGCGAACCGGGCCCTCGAGCTCCTCGGCCGCGAGCGGGGCGACTACGGGTACCTGCACCCGATCGACCACGTGAACCGCAGCCAGTCGACGAACGACACGTACCCGACGAGCATCAAGATCGCGATGATCTTCTCCGCACGGCGGCTCATCGAGCAGCTCGAGCAGCTCTCCGCGGCGTTCGCCGAGCGGGGGAACGCCTTCGCCGACGTGCTCAAGGTCGGCAGGACGCAGCTGCAGGACGCCGTGCCGATGACCCTCGGGCAGGAGTTCACCGGGTTCTCGCACACCATCCAGGAGGACGCCGACCTGCTCCGCAAGGTCCTGCCGCTGCTGGCCGAGATGAACCTCGGCGCGACGGCGATCGGCACCGGGATCACCGCGGACCCGCTTTACCGCGACGAGGTCCGCCGGCAGCTACAGGACGCCAGCGGCATCGACGTCGTGACGGCGCCGGACCTGATCGAGGCGACGAGCGACGCCGGCGCCTTCATGACCCTGTCCGGCACGGTGAAGCGCAGTGCCGCGAAGCTCTCGAAGATCTGCAACGACCTGCGGCTGCTCGCGTCGGGGCCGCAGGCGGGACTCGGCGAGATCACCCTGCCGGCGCGCCAGGCGGGCTCGTCGATCATGCCGGGCAAGGTGAACCCGGTGATCCCCGAGGTCGTGAACCAGATCGCGTTCGCCGTGGTCGGCGCCGACACCACGGTGACGATGGCGGCCGAGGGCGGCCAGCTGCAGCTCAACGCGTTCGAGCCGATCATCGCGCACTCGATCCTCCAGTCGCTGCAGTGGATGTCCCGGGGCTGTGCCACGTTGCGCGAGCACTGCGTGACCGGCATCGAGGCGAACGAGGCGAAGCTCGCGGCGCAGGTCGACACGAACGTCGGGGTGGTCACGGCGCTCACCCCGTACATCGGCTACGCGGCGGCGGCGTCGATCGCGCACACGGCACTGACGACGTCGACGCCGATCTCGACGCTCGTCGTCGCGGCCGGTCTGATGGACGAGGACCAGGTGCAGCGTGTGCTGAGCCCGGCGCGGCTGTCCGGCATCGAGCTCGCGACCGGTGCGATCCCGGTGGTCACCGAGGAGATGCTGGACCAAGCGGCGCGCGAGCGCTGAAGCCCACGCGCAACCGCCTCACGGCATCGGTGCCTCGCCGACGCGCACCTGCTGCGCGACGTCGCGCAGGTGCTCCTGCGCCGGGGTCGGCTCGGCGTCGTCGTCGGCAGCGACCTGCGCCGCGACGCTCCGGACGTGCCGAGCAGCCGCGATGTCGGCGTCGCGCCAGCGGGCCAGCGTGAAGTTCCGCGTCACGTCCCGCAGCGGCAACCGGATCGACTCGTCGGCCTCGATGCCGGCGAGGAGCTGCCGCATCCGGATCACCTCGGAGTCGAGTTCGCCGCCGACCACGAGCACGAAGTTCGAGATGTACAGGTAGACGAGCAGCAGGATCCCGCCGCCGAGCCACCCGTACGCACGGTTGCCGCCGCCGCCGATCGTCTCGACGTAGACCGCGAAGCCGACCGTCGCCAGGGCCCACGTGACGATGGCGAACGCGGCACCGGCGGACACCCACCGCAGCTGTGGCGTCTTCACGTTCGGGGTCGCGTAGTACAGGACCGCGACCATCACGACCAGGTCGGCGGCGAGCACGGGCCACTTCACCACGTTCCACACGTCGTCGATCCACGGCGCCCAACCGAACGAGGCGACGAGCGCCGCCGAGATCGTCGGGGTGCCGAGCAGGATGACGATCGCGATCGCCCCGCCCACCATCACGAGCAGCGTGACGAGCAGCATCATGCTGCGGAACTTCCAGATCCGCCGCCCCTCCTCGACCTCGTAGGAGGTGTTCATGGCGCGCCCGAACGCCGTAGCGTACCCGGACAGCGACCACAGCGTCAGCACGACACCGATCGCGAAGCCGAGCCACGGGTTGTCGAGGGTCAGCAGCTGCCGCAGCGGGGTCTCGAGGTGCTCCGCCGTCTCCGGTCGCAGGATGAACCCGAGCACGCCGATGATGTCGGACAGGCTGTCGCCCTCGCGGTCCACGATCGACAGCGCGGACACCACCGTCAGCGCCGTCGGGAACACGGTCAGCAGTGCGAAGAACGTCAGCGACGCGGCCGCGTCGACGACGCGGTGCCGGATGACCGAGTGGTAGGTGCGCCGGACGACGGCGCGGACTCCCGTCCGCTGGAGATCGCGCGATGCGCTGTCCGGCATGCGTTGTACGGTACCCGACGCCTGGCGGACGGGAGGCCCGTGGCGGGCCCGCCACGGGCCTCCCGTCCGTCTCGCGAAAGCGACAGACGTCCGCGGAGGGTTCGCGCAGATCTGTCGCTTTCGCGGAAGGGGGTGGTCCGCTGCTGCGGCCGCGCGGCCGTCAGTTGGCGTGGGGGTGCAGGGCGTCGTAGCGGCGGAACGACGGGACCAGGCGGAGGAGCAGCGCGACGAGCGCGACGATGAGCACGCCGCCGATGATCGGCGGGTACGCGATGCCGGCCGCGACGACCAGGCCGGCGTACAGGTCACCGAGCCGCGGGCCTCCGGTGACGACCACGATGAAGATGCCCTGCAGTCGACCGCGCATGCCGTCCGGCGAAGCCGCCTGCAGGATCGTGTTCCGGAACACCGAGCTGACGTTGTCCGCACCGCCGGCCATCGCCAGGAACAGCGCCGCGAGCCCGAGCGCCGGCAGGATCTCGACACCGAACGCCTCGCCCGAGCGCCCACCCAGCACGTGCGCCAGCGCGATGACTACACCGAACGCCGCGATCGCGCCGCCGTACGCCGTGATGGCCCAGCCGACCGCCTCGCCCTGGCGGCGCACGTGCCCGAGCGGCCCGGAGAAGACGCTCGACAGCAGCGCACCGATCGCGTACGCGGCCGTGAGCGTGCCGACGGTGATCGATCCGCCGCCGATCACCAGCGCCCCGATCGCGGGGAACAGGACGCGGGGCTGCCCGAACGTCATCGCGACGATGTCGAGCACGAACGTCATGGTGATGTTGCGCGACCGCCGCAGGAACTTCGCACCCTCGATGAGCGAGCTGAGCCCCGGGCGGAGCGCACCGTGGTCGGCGGCCATCCGCGGCAGCGTGAACACCCCGAGGAACGCGAACGTGAACAGGACGACGTCGATCGTGTAGGTCGGCGCGAACCCGACGCTCGCGATCAGCACACCGGCGACCGCCGGACCCACCGTGACCTGGAAGCCCGAGGCGATCCCGCCCAGGGCGCTCGCCGCGGGCAGCAGGTCCGTGCCGACCAGTCGCGGGACGATCGCCGAGCGCGAGGCGTTGCTCACGGTCGCGGCGACGGCGTTCACGGTCGCCAGGACGTAGAGCAGGGCGACGCTGTGCAGCCCGAGCCACGAGTGGGTGGCGATCAGGGCGACCGCGACCCAGGCGATGATCGACGACACGAGCGCAACCGTGCGCCGGTCGAAGGCGTCGGCGAGCATGCCGCCGTACAGGCCCGCGACCACCATCGGCAGCAGGGCGATGACCCCCACGAGCGCCACGGCGAAGGTGGAGTGCGTGATCTCGTACACCTCGAGCCCGACCGCCACCGTGGTCATCTGCGTGCCGATCCCGGCGATGGCGGTGCCCGCCCAGAGCCGGGCGAAGGCGGGGGATCGGCGGAGCGGGGTGAGGTCGGCGAGCAGGCGGCGGCGCGGCGGTGCGGGAGTGGGTCGTGTCACGGTGGAACCATTCTGCGGCCTGGACGGTCGTTGCGTCTGCCGTTGCCGCGCTCTGGTTGACTGGATCGCATGACTGACCTCAACAGCAAGCCCGAGTTCGACGCGCCCGAGGGCCCGGCCCCCACCGACCTCGTCGTCACCGACATCGTCGAGGGTGACGGCGACGTCGCGAGCGCCGGGTCGACCGTCAAGGTCCACTACGCCGGCGTCGAGTACGAGACCGGCGAGGAGTTCGACAGCTCGTGGAACCGCGGTGAGCCCATCGACTTCCCGCTCGCGGCGCTCGTGCGCGGCTGGCAGGAGGGCATCCCCGGCATGAAGGTCGGCGGCCGCCGCAAGCTCGTCGTCCCGCCGGAGCTCGCCTACGGTCCCGCCGGTGGCGGCCACTTCCTGTCCGGCAAGACCCTGATCTTCGTGATCGACCTGCTCGGGGTGCGCTGATGCAGGTCGGTGCCCCGACCATCGAGCTGAACGACGGTCACCGGTTCCCGGAGCTCGGCCTCGGCACCTACGGGCTGAACGGCGACGAGGGTGCGGCCGCGGTCGGCACCGCCATCGCCAGCGGCTACCGGCTGCTCGACACCGCACTGAACTACGGCAACGAGGACGCCGTCGGCCGTGCCGTCCGCGAGTCCGAGGTGGCGCGCGAGGACCTCGTCGTCACCTCGAAGCTCCCCGGCCGGCACCACGGTTACGACGAGGCGCACCGCTCGATCGACGAGACCCTGGTCAACCTCGGGCTCGACCACGTCGACCTGTACCTGATCCACTGGCCGAACCCGTCGGTGGACAAGTTCGTCGACACCTGGAAGGCGTTCGTCGACCTGCGCGACAGCGGCAAGGTCCGCTCGATCGGCGTCTCGAACTTCACGCCGGAGCACCTGCGCCGCATCATCGACGCGACCGGCGTCGCACCGGCGGTGAACCAGGTCGAGCTCCACCCGTACTTCCCGCAGGCGGCACTGCGGAAGGTGCACCAGGAGCTCGGCATCGTCACCGAGAGCTGGAGCCCGCTCGCGGTCCGCTCGGAGCTCCTCACCGAGCAGCCGATCACCGACGCCGCAGCGGCCCACGGCGTGACCCCCGGCCAGGTCGTGCTGCGGTGGCACGTCCAGCTCGGCGCCGTGCCGGTGCCGAAGTCGGCTGACGCCACCCGACAGCGCGAGAACCTCGACGTGTTCGGCTTCGAGCTGACCGACGCCGAGGTGCAGGCCATCTCCGGCCTCGAGCGCGGCCGGCTCTGGGACGCCGACCCGGACACGCACGAAGAGATGTGAGCGACGACCCTTCGGGAACTGCGGGGCTCCAGCGGGCAGTACACTGGATTCCCCTCTTCCCGAAGGGTTGCGTGTGTCCGAACCGACCGAGATCGACCGCGAGCGCGGCTACGTGGACGGCCTCTTCCGCCGTCTCGACGAGCTGACCGCCGAGGCCGAGCAGCGTCTCGCCGAGACCCGTCGTCAGGCGGTCGGCGGGAACCACCAGAGCCGCAGCGAGCGCGATGCGTACGCCCGGCTCTACGAAGACACCGTGGCGACGCTCGAGCGTGTGGGGGACCGTCTGGTCTTCGGCCGGCTCGAGGTCTCCGAGCCCGACAGCGCCGAGGACGCCTTCCGGTACATCGGACGGGTGGGGCTCCGCGACGCCGACCACCGCCCGCTGCTGCTCGACTGGCGCGTGCCCGGCGCCAGCGCCTTCTACCAGGCCACCGCGGCGCACCCGATGGGGATGCGCTCGCGCCGCCACCTGTCACTCGAGGGTCGTCGGGTCGTCGGTGTCGAGGACGAGGTGTTCGACGCCGCGCTCTACGACGACGAACGCACCCACCTGCAGGGCGAGGGGGCGCTGCTCGCCGCGGTGACCGCGGAACGCACCGGCCGGATGACCGACATCGTCGCCACGATCCAGGGCGAGCAGGACCGGATCATCCGCTCCCCGCTCGAGGGCGTCCTGATCGTGCAGGGCGGCCCCGGCACCGGCAAGACCGCCGTGGCGCTGCACCGTGCCGCGTACCTGCTGTACTCGTACCGCGAGCGGCTGCGGGGCTCCGGGGTCCTGATGGTCGGTCCGTCGCCGGCGTTCCTGACGTACATCGAACAGGTCCTGCCGTCGCTCGGCGAGACCGGCGTCGTGATGGCCTCGCTCGGGTCGCTCTACCCGGGTGTGCACGCGACGACGCACGACGCCCGCGACGTCGCGGCCGTGAAGGGCTCCGCGCAGACGGCCGCACTCCTGCGCCGCGCGGTGCGCTCCCGTCAGGTGGTGCCGACCGAGTCGGTGACGCTCGACGTCGAGGGCGAGCGGCTCGTCGTGCCGCCGCAGCTCGTGGCCGACGCGATGAAGCGCGCACAGGACCGCGGCAAGCCCCACAACGCCGCGCGTGTGACGTTCAACAAGCTCGCGCTCGACGCGATGACCCGGCTGCTCGCCGACCAGCTGCGCGAGCGTGGGACGACGGTGGACGAGGCCGACGAGAAGGTCCTGCGCGAGGACATCCGGAGCTCGTACGACGCCCGGGTGCTGCTCAACACCGCGTGGCTGCCGCTGCCGCCGGAGAAGTTCCTCGAGGACCTGTACGCCCGCCCGAACTGGCTCGCGTCGCTGACCCCCGACTGGACCCCGGAGCGCCGCGCCCTGCTGCACCGTGCCCGTGGTGCGGCGTGGACGGTCGAGGACGTCCCCCTGCTCGACGAGGCCGCCGAACTGCTCGGCCCGTTCGACCCGACCGGCGGCGCCGCCAAGCGCGCGGCGAAGGCCAGTCGGAACCGTGACATCGAGAACGCCCGCCAGGCGATCGAGAACATGGGCGTCGAGGGCATCGTCACCGCCGAACAGGTGGCCGGCTCGTTCGCCGAGGGCGGCGACCCCCGGTCGACGGCCGAACGCGCGGCCGACGACCGTGAGTGGACCTACGGGCACATCGTGGTCGACGAGGCGCAGGAGCTGTCGCCGATGCAGTGGCGCGTGCTCGCCCGCCGCAACCCGCTGCGGTCCTTCACGATCGTGGGCGACATGGCGCAGGGTTCCTCGCCCGGGGCCGCGCGCACCTGGGACGACGTGCTCGGCGCGCTGGCCCGTCGTCGCCGTGGCCGGGCGCCGCTCGTGCCGCTCGACCACCGCATCGAACAGCTCACCGTGAACTACCGCACCCCGCGGTCGATCGTCGAGGCCGCCGGTGTCTTCGCCGACGGTGCCGGCCTGACCGTCACCCGGAACGAGGCCGTGCGCGACGGCGATCCCGTCGAGCGCGTCCGCGTCGCCCGCGCCGACCTGCTCGACACCGTCGTGTCGGTCGCCGATGCCGAACGCGAGCGGATCGGGGCGGGCACGATCGGCGTCATCGTCCCCGAGTCCGAGGTCGACGCCGTCCGGCAGCGCCTCGCCCGCACGGAGGCCGACGTGCGCGGTCTCGCCGCGCCGCACGCCGGGTCGCTCACGGTGCTGACCGGGGCCGACGCCAAGGGCCTCGAGTTCGACGGCGTGCTGCTCGTCGACCCCGACCGTGTCGGTGGCGACGCCGCGCGCCCCGCTGCCGCGGTCTACGTCGCGATGACCCGCCCGACACGGCGCCTGACGGTCATCGACGTCGCCTGACCCGCGGGTCGCGCGCTCCCGCGGCCACTTCGTGAGCAGAAATGGTCGGGTCGGCAGCGCGGACGCGACCATTCCTGCTCACGATCCGCGGCGGTACGGCGGACGCGGTGCGGACGGGAGGCCCGTGGCGACTTCGCCACACCCCCGCCGTCTCACGACGGGTCGCCTGCAGAGCGGACGCGCGCGACGAGGTCGGCCCACGGTCCGTCCAGGCGTCGGCCCGGGATCGTCACGGTCGTGCGCTCGACGGTGATCGTCCACGTGAAGTCGTCGGGGACGGGTGGCCCGGACGGCGACTCCGTCGCGGCGGTGCGAGGGAGCGCGTCGACGACCTCGGACCACGCCGCGGGGTCACCGCTCGTGTCGGTGTCGACCCGCCAGCGCCGCGTGGTGCCGGCGAAGCCCCCGGAACGACGGACCTCGATGCGCATGCTCCCGACCGTACGCGCCGGTGGCGTGCTCAGGCGAGGACGCCCACCGTCCGCCAGGCGTCCTGCACCGCCGCGTGTTCCGCTGCCCCGTCGCCGAACCGGGTGGCGGCGGCGTCGATCGTGACGGCGGCGAACCCGGCGAAGTCGATCGAGGCGGTGACGGCGTCCGAGGTCAGGGCGTCCCACCACACGGCACCGGCACCCTGCCAGGCGTACCCGCCGATCGCCGTCGCGGCCAGGAAGAACGCGTGGTTCGGGATGCCGGAGTTGGTGTGCACCCCGCCGGCGTCGTCGGTCGTCACGACGAAGTCGGCCATCGTCGCGGGCTGCGGGTCCTTGCCGAGCACCGGGTCGTCGTAGGCGGTACCGGGTGCCCGCATCGACCGCAGGGCGTCGCCGTGGACGGCGTCGGTGAAGAGCCCCTCGCCGATGAGCCAGCTCGCCTGTTCGGCGGTGTGCCCGGCCGCGTACTGGGCCACGAGGGAGCCGAACACGTCGCTGACGGACTCGTTGAGCGCCCCGGACTGTCCCTGGTAGGTCAGGTCGGCCGTGTACTGCGTGACGCCGTGCGCCAGCTCGTGACCGATGACGTCGAGGGCGATCGTGAACCGCCGGAAGACCTCGTCGTCGCCGTCACCGAACACCATCCGGCTGCCGTCCCAGTAGGCGTTGTCGTAGTCCTGCCCGAAGTGGACCGTGGCGTCGAGGGGGAGCCCGGCGCCGTCGATCGACACCCGGCCGAAGACGTCGAGCCAGAAGGCGTGGGTCGCGCCGAGTCCGGCGTACGCCTCGTCGACGGCCGCGTCACCGGTCTCGGGGTCGCCCTCGTTCCGGACGACCGTGCCCGGCAGGGTCGTCGTGCCGCGGGCATCGGCGATCGTGCGCTGCGGTGAGCGGTCGACCGTGCCGCTGCCGTCGACGCCGGCACTGACGCCGCGCGGGGCGACCAGGTGCCGGTGCTTCGGGGTCTGCACGAGCTCGAGCGACGCCAGCGCGGTACGGGCGGCCGATGCCGCGCGGGGGAACTCTGCCGCCTGGGCCACGGCGTGGAGCAGGTAGGGCGGGACGACGGAACGCCGGCTGTCGGTCGGGGTCATGCGCTCATGCAACCACCGGGCACCGACACCCCCGCCACGGGTCAGTCGCGCTTGCGGTTCTCGACGAGACCGAGCGCGTAGGACTCCCACCACTGTCCGGCGGCCGGTCCGCCGTTGCACGTGCCGTCGCTGAGCCCCGGCGTCTTGACCCACAGCAGGGCGTCGAGTCGGCTCGATCCGCCAGTCACGTGCGGAGCCTGGCCGAGCCCCGCGCCCTCGGGGTTGCACCAGGTCCCGCGCCAGCCCTGCCCGTTGCGGGAGACGTCGATGACGAAGTGCGGATCACCACCGATCGCGTCGGCGAGCTCGTCGGCGTAGGCGCGTTCCTGGTCGACGCGGTAGAAGTTCGACACGTTCGTGAAGAAGCCCTGCACCCGATCGACACCCGCCTGCCGCAGCCAGTCGGCCATCGTCGCGGTCGGGACGCGGTTCTCGTTGCCGCCGTCGAGGTACACCGTCAGCCCGTGCCCGGTCAGCGCGTCCACGGCCTTGCGGAGCAGGGGGAGTCGGGAGTCCCGCAGGCGCTGGCAGTTCTGGATCTGCGCGATCGCGTCCGGCTCGACGAGCACGACGGCCCCGGACCCGGCCATCGCCCGCACGGCGGACCGGACCCACGGCAGGTAGGCGTCGTCGGTCGTGCCGCCCTTCGAGTAGCTGCCGCAGTCGCGGTCCGGCACGGTGTACAGCACGAACACCGGGGTGGCCCGCTGCTGCTCGGCGTTCCGGACGACCGCGCGGATGGTCGCGCGCGTCTCGGACCGCGAGGTGTTCGTGAGCCAGGTCGCGATCGGCTGGTCGGCGATGCGGGCGATCTGCGCCGCGGTGTCGTCGTGTCCGGCGGCTCGTGCCTGGCGCTCGCGGATGCCCGGCTGGTTCACCGCCGACGGCTGGTGCGCGAGGCCGCCGGGGAACGCCTGCTCCACGGTCTTCCGCGTCACGACGTCACGTCCGCCCGCCGTCGGGTCGGCGTCCGGCCCGCTGCCGTGCGGCACGACCACGACGAGCGTCGTGACCACCGCGGCGACGGCGACGACCGCGGCCGCGATCCACAGCCACTGCCGGCGCGCCGACCTGCGCATCCCCTGGTCCTCCGGCATCCGGCGGTCCTCCCTGTTCGCTCTCCATGCTGACAGGTGCGGGGGAGTCCTGACCAGGCCACCAGGGCGTTCGTCCAGGTCCGCCGACGGCTTCTGCCAGGAGCGCTCCAGCGACCGCGCAGGACGGTGTTGCACAATACCGGGATGTTCCGTCGACTCCTCCTCCTCGCCGTGACCGCGGCGTACGCCTGGGTGATCTGGCGGATGACGCTGACCCCGCAGGTGTTCACATCGGCACAGAACTCGTTCGTGCTGCACGCGATCGCCTGGGTCCAGCAGCTGCCGCACGGTGCCTGGTTCACGTACGAGCGCACCGAGTTCCTCGCCAACATCGCGATGTTCGTGCCGGTCGGCATGCTCGCCGCGCTCTGGTTGCCACGGCGCTGGTGGATCCTCGGGGCCCTGGTCGCGGTCGCTCTGTCGACCGGCATCGAGTTCGCGCAGGCCACCTACCTGCCCTACCGCGTCGCCGACCCCCGCGACGTGCTGTCGAACGGCCTCGGCGGACTGCTCGGCGCGACGCTCGTCGGGCTCGTCCGCAGCCTGCTGCCCGCGCCGCGTCGTCGTCGCCTGCGCGCCAGGACGGCCTAGGACTCTGGTAGTCTTGCGCGGTTGCCGTCGAACGGCCGCGGACAAAGAGCGCTCGTGCATCAGGCACGGGCACCGCGCAACGGACTGAAAGGGGATCTACGCATGGCACTTGACGCGAAGGTCAAGCAGGAGATCATCGAAGAGTACGCGACCCACCCGGGCGACACCGGTTCCCCCGAGGTCCAGGTCGCCGTTCTGACGCGTCGTATCAACGACCTGAACGAGCACCTCAAGGAGCACAAGCACGACCACCACTCGCGTCGTGGTCTGCTGCTCATGGTCGGTCAGCGTCGCCGTCTCCTCGGTTACCTCTCCGACGTCGACATCGCCCGCTACCGTGCGCTCATCGAGCGCCTCGGCCTGCGCCGCTAGTCGACGCCCCACGGCTTGACCGAACGCCCCGGTCCTCCTCGAGAGGACCGGGGCGTTCTCCGTTCTGCGGGAATGGTTGCGCGTGCCGCACGGTTCGGTACGATGTTCATGCAAACGCATCGAAAGTCGGGAACCACCATGACCACCATCGCCGTCGTCTCCGCCGGACTCTCCGAGCCCAGCTCCACCCGCCTGCTCGCCGACCGCCTGGGCGAGGCCGCCGTCGCCGCGCTCGTCGCCGAGGGCACGCCAGCACACCTCCTGCACGTCGAGCTCCGGCCGCTCGCGCACGAGATCACCGACGCGATGCTCACCGGGTTCGCCGCGCCCGCGCTGTCCGCCGCCATGGCCGCAGTGGTCGAGGCCGACGCGGTCGTCTTCGTCACGCCGATCTTCACGGCCGGTGTGAGCGGTCTCGCGAAGTCGTTCCTGGACATCCTGGACAAGGACTCGCTCGCCGACCTGCCCGTCCTCCTCGGCGCCACCGGCGGGACCTCGCGGCACTCGCTCGCCATCGACCACGCCCTGCGCCCGGTGTTCGCGTACCTCCGCGCAGCGGTGGTGCCGACCGGTGTCTTCGCCGCGACAGACGACTGGGGGAGCGACGGTGACGCCGCGGCCCTGGACGGACGCATCCGCCGGGCCGGAGTCGACCTGGCCTGGGCGATCCGGGCCTCCCGTCGGTCCCCGCAGGAAGCCGACGCGCTCCCCGCGACCGCGGACTTCGCGAGCCTGCTCGGTGGCCTCGGCCACTGATCCGGATCGCTGACCCCGCGGCCCGCTCTTAGGCGGGCCACAGGGTTCGTGGGGTCGGAGTGCGGCCGGTTGGCGGCTCGCTCATCGGTGGCCTCGGGAACCTCGTCATGACGACGAGGAGGACCGATGGACACCAGAGGCACCGGCAGGCGATCCGCACGGATCACGAGTGCGCTCGTGAGCCTGGGCGGACTCGCGGTCGCGACGGTCACGGGTGCCGGGCTGTGGTTCGGGCACGAGCAGGCCGGCACGACGACGACCGACACGTCCACGACCACGAGCACCACCACGGATTCCGGTTCGGGTACCGGGGCGTCGGGTGACACCGCCACCGACTCCGGGTCCTCGTCGTCGTCGACCGACGCGTCGACCGACGCGTCGACCGACACCGGGGTCTCGCAGGGCACCACCGGTGGGTCGTCGGACGCGACGACGACGGGTTCCTGACCGTGCGCGCCGCCGCCGAGTGGGACCTCTGGACCACCACCGCCCGGGTCGTCCTGGACCACCGCGACCGCCGCCACCTCGCCGCCGCCGAGTCGTGCGTCCGCGAGGTCACGGCGGCGGTCGACGCCGCGTGCAGTCGGTTCCGCGACGACTCCGAGCTCCTGTCCCGCGCCGACGACCTGGTGCGCGGCACCGAGGTCTCGCCGTTGCTGGCGACGCTCGTGCACCAGGCCGTCGACGCCGCGCGACTGTCGGACGGGGACGTCGACCCGACGCTCGGCCGGCGGATGGCGTCCCTCGGGTACGACGCCGCATTCGCCGACGCGCCCCCGGTCCCGTCGCCCGACACCGTCGCCCGGGCGCTCGACGGTCGACCCGCTTGGCAGCGCATCCTGTTGTCCGGCACGTTCCTGCGGGTCCCCACGGGCGTCACGCTCGACCTCGGCGCCACGGCGAAGGCCGCCGCCGCGGACATGGCCGCCGCGAGCATCACCGCGCGCCTCGGCATCGGCGCCCTCGTCTCGCTCGGCGGGGACGTCGCCACGGCCGGCCCGGACCCCTCCGGCGGCTGGCAGGTGCGCGTGCAGGACCAGGAGGGCGACCCCGTCGACCACGTCCGCATCGCCTCCGGGTGGTCCGTCGCGACCTCGAGCACGCAGAAGCGCCGCTGGGAGCAGGACGGGACCGTGCGGCACCACATCCTCGACCCGCGGTGGGGCCTGCCCGCCGACCCGGTGTGGCGGTCGGTGACGGTCGTCGCCCCGTCGTGCACCACGGCGAACACCATGACCACCGCCGCGGTCGTCCGGGGTCACGGCGCCGTGGAGTGGCTCCGGCAGAGCGGCCGTGCTGCCCGACTCGTCGCGGCCGACGGCTCGGTGCTGCGCATCGGCGGCTGGCCCGACGACCAGGTCGACCACCTCGGCGGGGCGGACGCCGCCTGATGGACACCGCGCTCTGGGTGGTCGGCCGCGGCACGGGCGTCGCCGCCGTCGTGCTCCTGACCCTGACGGTCCTGCTCGGCATCGTGACCCGCGGCGGACGACCGCTCCCCGGCCTGCCACGGTTCGGCGTGCAGCTCGTGCACCGGGACGTCGCCCTGGCATCCACGGTGTTCGTGGTCGTGCACGTGGTGACGCTGCTGCTCGACACCGAGGCCGAACTCCGCCTGCTCGACGCCCTCGTGCCGTTCGCCGGTGCGTACCGCTGGTTCTGGCTCGGGCTCGGCACGCTGTCGGTGGACCTGCTCGTGGTGCTCGTCGGCACGGGGATGCTCCGCCGGGTGATCGGGCCACGCGTGTTCCGCGCCGTGCACTGGGCCGCCTACGCCATGTGGCCGATCGCGATGGCACACGCGATCGGAACCGGGACCGACGGCACGTCCGCCTGGTTCCTGGTGATCGCCGGGGTCTGCGCCGCAGCCGTCCTCGGCGCCGTCGCCTGGCGCTGCACCGCTGGCGTCACCGCGTTCCGTCCGACCCCGAGGGAGGTCCTCCGATGACCCTGACCCACCCGCTCACCGTCCCGCCACCGACCGGCACGCAACGCCTCCTCGCCGCCCCGGGGCCCGGACTCGACGACCACCAGCGCACGCACGGACCGCTCCCGCAAGTCGGGCCGACCACCGTCGGCGAGATCGCCCTGGCCGGCGTCGACGGCCGCGGGGGAGCCGGGTTCCCGCTCGCCCGGAAGCTCGAGGCCGTCGCGGGACGGCGCCGCCGACGCGGTGCCCCGATCGTCATCGCGAACGGCGTCGAGGGCGAACCCGCCAGCCGCAAGGACGCCGTCCTGCTCGAACGAGCACCGCACCTGGTGCTCGACGGCGTCGTGGTCGCGGCGCTGGCGATCGGTGCGACCGAGGCCGTGGTCGCCACGAGCGAGCGGCTCGCCCACCGGGTCCGGCACGCCCTGGCCGAACGCACCGCCGCCCGGTCCGGCACCGAGCCGGTCACGATCGCGGTCCGCGCCCTGCCGCACAGTACCTTCGTCGCCGGGCAGGCCACGGCGCTCGCCTCGGCCGTCGCCGGTGGCCGAGGTCTGCCGGAGGACCGCACCGTCCGGCTGGCCGAGCGTGGACCGAGCGGACGACCGACCCTGGTGTCGAACGTCGAGACCCTCGCGCAGGCGGCGCTCGTCGCCCGGTACGGGGCGGCGTGGGCGCGGAGCGTGGGCAGCGCGAGCGCTCCCGGCACCCGCCTCGTGACCGTCAGCGACGCGACGGACCCGGCCGGTGCCGTGGTGCTGGAGACCGCCGGGGGTACGCCGCTCGGGCAGCTGCTGGGGGCCTCCCGGCTGCCGGCGGCCGATCCGCGACGGACGCGAGCCGTCCTGGTCGGCGGGTGGGGCGGCACCTGGGTGCCGGCCGCAGCGCTCGACGCGCCCTTCGACGTCGACGGACTGGCACCGTGGGGTGCGGCGCCCGGGGCCGGCGTGCTGGCCGTGCTCGACGACCGGAGCTGCCCGGTCGGGGTCACCGCGGGACTCGCCGCGGCGCTCGCCGGAGCGTCCGCGGGGCGCTGCGGGCCGTGCGTGAACGGGTTGCCGCGGATCGCCGACGTGGTCGCGGACCTCGCCTCCGGGCATCGAGTGGGCGACCTGGCCGGCGAGGTCCGGCGGATCGCTGCCCTCGTCGACGGCCGCGGGGCCTGCCACCACCCGGACGGCGTCGCGCGGATGGTGCGGAGCGCGCTCGACGTGTTCCACGACGACGTGCAGGCGCACCTGCGGGGCACGTGCCTGGTCGGGGGACGACCGTGAGCGGCACGCCGGGCGGTGCCACCGCCGCCGGTCCCGTCGCGTTGCACGTCGACTGGACCCGCTGTCGGGGACGCGGCCTGTGCACCGAGCTGTTCGCCGAGCGGCTGGCGCGCGACGAGTGGGGCTACCCGATCGCGCGGGACGGCGGCGGCACCCGCGACGTGCCGGTGCGGCCGGACGAACGCGCCGCCGCCGCGGACGCGGTGGCGATGTGCCCGCTGCAGGCGCTGCGGCTGGTGGGGCGGTGAGCGCCGGAGCTCAGTACCAGTGCGGGTTGACGCTCATCTCGTGCCCCCACGCACCGCACGGCGACCCGTACGCGCTCTTGATGTAGGCGAGCCCCCAGTTGATCTGCGTGTTCGCGTTCGTCCGCCAGTCCGCTCCGGCCGCCGACATCTTCTCGGCCGGCAGCGACTGCGGGATGCCGTAGGCGCCGCTCGAGGCGTTCAGTGCGTTCGCCCGCCAGCCGGACTCCTGCGTCCAGAGCGACACCAGGCACGAGAACTGGTCGTCGCCCCAGCCGTAGGAACTCAGGGCGCTCCGGGCGTAGGCCTGGGCTGCAGCGGGGTCCACGACGACCCCGCCGGTGCTCGGGTAGCTCGTGCCCGAGCCGCCGCTGGCGCCGGTGCTCCCACCGCCGGTGTCGGCGCTCGCCGAGGCTGCTGCCGCCGCCTGTGCTGCAGCTGCCGCCGCGCGCTTGCGCTGCTGTTCGGCCTTCTGCGCCGCGACCTTCTGCCCGAGCTCGTACCCGGCGGCCTGCTCGGCGGTGGTGTCCCGGAGCGACGCCAGCTGCGCGTACAGCTCGTCGCTGTGCTGCTCGGTCGACTCGACGGCGGCGTTCGCCACGGCCTCGGCCGACTTCGCCGCCGCGGAGCGTTCCTCGGCTGCCTGCGCACGTGTCGCGCGCTCGGCCTCGGCGCGTTCGGCCTGTTCGTGCAGCGACGACGCCGTGCCGGCCGCGACGGACGCCTCGTCCATCACGCCGGACCAGGTGGACGACAGCTGGTCGAGGGCGCCCAGCTGGTAGAGCAGCTGGTCCGGGTCGTCGGCGGTCGCGATCCGGGTGGTCATCTGGTTCGTGCTGCCGTCGCGGTACAGGTTCGCCGCCAGCTGACCGGCGCGCGTCTGCGCGCGTTCGGCCGTCTCCGACGCGCGTTGCGCCTGGGCCTGGAGGCTCGTGGCGGCCTGGGTGGCCTCCGCCAGCTCCGCCTCGGCCGCGTCCGCCTTCGACGAAGCCGTCAGCGCGGCCTGCGACTTCGCTGCGGCCTCGTCCTGCGCCGACTGCAGCGCGGCCTGGACCTTGGTCACCTCGGCACGCTTGGCGGTCTCGTTGCCCTTGGCCCGCTGCACGTCCTGCCAGGTCGGGTACTCCGTCGCGGTCGCCGGGACAGCGGTGAGGACCGGGGCGACGAGCGCGCCGACGACCACGGCGGCCGCGACGAGCACGCCCCGCGAGGGGGTGAGACGCATGGCAGCAGGCTACCGAGGCTCGCCCGGGTGTCAGCGAGCCGCGCCGCCGATTCCCTGTGGACTGGTAAAGTCCATCGTGTCCGGGGACCGTTTCCCCGGACGCACGAAAAAACACTGCGCAGGCCGGGCACGGAGCTGGTCATCGGTGGTGGCTCGCGGGCCGGAACGGTTTCCCGAGTGCTTCTACTGCTGGCCAGACATGCGTCCGGAACGATCGGCGCGCACGCACCATCGAGTGCCGTCGCCAAGGCCTGCCGAACACACTTCAAGGAGGCACCCTTTTGGAGGGTCCCGAGATCAAGTTCGCCGAAGCCGTCATCGACAACGGCAAGTACGGCAAGCGCACCGTCCGGTTCGAGACCGGTCGGCTCGCACAGCAGGCGCAGGGCGCGGTCGCCGCGTACCTCGACGAGGAAACGATGCTCCTCTCGGCCACCAGCGCCGGCAAGCACCCGCGTGAAGGATTCGACTTCTTCCCGCTGACCGTCGACGTCGAGGAGCGCTCCTACGCCGCCGGCAAGATCCCCGGCTCGTTCTTCCGCCGCGAAGGCCGCCCGTCGACCGAGGCCATCCTGGTCTGCCGTCTGATCGACCGGCCGCTGCGCCCGTCCTTCGTCGACGGCCTGCGCAACGAGGTCCAGATCGTGATCACCGTCCTGAGCATCGCTCCGGACGAGTTCTACGACGCGCTGGCCATCAACGCCGCGTCCGCCTCGACGCAGATCTCCGGTCTGCCGTTCTCCGGCCCGATCGCCGGTGTGCGCCTCGCGCTCATCGGTGACCAGTGGGTCGCGTTCCCGAAGGCGTCGCAGCTCGCTGACGCCGTCTTCGACCTCACCGTCGCCGGCCGTGTCGTCACGGACGAGGCGGGCAACGAGGACGTCGCCATCATGATGGTCGAGGCCGAGGCCACCGAGCACAGCTGGGAGCTCATCCAGGGCGGCGCCACCAAGCCCGACGAGGCCGTCGTCGCGCAGGGGCTCGAGGCGGCCAAGCCGTTCCTCAAGTCGCTCGTCGACGCCCAGGCCAAGCTCGCCGCGCAGTCGGCCAAGGAGATCCAGGACTACCCGGTCTTCCCGCCGTACGCGCCCGAGGTCTACTCGGCCGTCGAGGCCCTCGCGCTCTCCGAGCTCGGTGACGTCTACAAGATCGCCGCCAAGACCGAGCGTCAGGACGCCGACGACGCGCTCAAGTCGCGCGTCAAGGCCGCCATCGCCGAGCAGGTCACCGCGGGCGAGCTGCCCGAGGTCGCCAACTCGCAGGTCAGCGCCGCGTACAAGTCGGTCACGAAGAAGGTCGTCCGCGGCCGCATCCTGACCGAGCAGATCCGCATGGACGGCCGCGGCCTCGCCGACATCCGTCCGCTCGACGCCGAGGTCGCCGTGATCCCGCGCGTCCACGGTTCGGCGATCTTCCAGCGCGGCGAGACGCAGATCCTCGGCGTCACCACGCTGAACATGCTCAAGATGGAGCAGCAGATCGACTCGCTGTCGCCCGTCACGAAGAAGCGCTACCTGCACCACTACAACTTCCCGCCCTACTCGACCGGTGAGACCGGCCGTGTGGGTTCGCCGAAGCGTCGCGAGATCGGGCACGGCTTCCTCGCCGAGCGCGCCCTCGTGCCGGTGCTGCCGACGCGTGAAGAGTTCCCGTACGCCATCCGTCAGGTCTCCGAGGCGCTCAGCTCCAACGGGTCGACCTCGATGGGTTCCGTCTGCGCCTCGACCCTCTCGCTGCTCAACGCCGGTGTGCCCCTCAAGGCCCCGGTCGCCGGCATCGCGATGGGCCTGGTGTCCGACACCGTCGACGGTCAGACCCGCTACGCGGCGCTGACCGACATCCTCGGCGCGGAAGACGCCCTCGGCGACATGGACTTCAAGGTCGCCGGTACCTCGGAGTTCGTCACCGCGATCCAGCTCGACACCAAGCTCGACGGCATCCCGTCGACGGTGCTCGACGCGGCGCTGAAGCAGGCCAAGGAGGCCCGCTCGGCCATCCTGGGTGTGCTCAACGAGGCGATCGACGCTCCCGACGAGATGGCGGACACCGCTCCTCGCGTCATCTCGGTGCAGATCCCCGTCGACAAGATCGGCGAGCTGATCGGCCCGAAGGGCAAGACGATCAACGGCATCCAGGACGAGACCGGTGCCGACATCTCGATCGAGGACAACGGCACCGTCTACATCGGTGCCGTCGACGGTCCGTCGGCCGAGGCCGCTCGTGCGTCGGTCAACGCGATCGCGAACCCGACCAACCCGGAGATCGGGGACCAGTTCCTCGGCACCGTCGTGAAGATCGCCACGTTCGGCGCCTTCGTGTCGCTGCTCCCGGGCCGTGACGGTCTGCTCCACGTCTCCGAGGTGCGCAAGCTCGCCGGTGGCAAGCGTGTCGAGAACGTCGAGGACGTCCTGGGCGTCGGCCAGAAGGTCCTGGTCGAGGTCACCAAGGTGGACGACCGCGGCAAGCTGTCGCTCGCGCCGGTCGTCGCCGAGGAGTCGGACACCGACTCCAGCGGTGCCCGCGAGGAGTCGACGGACGCCACCGTCTGATCCACCCCTGGCACACGAACGGCCGTCGTCCCTCGCGGGACGGCGGCCGTTCGTCGTTGCGGGATCGTCCTAAGCGGCGGGGGTCTCCTGCGTGCCGACGAGCTGGGCGCGGCCGAGCAGGTGCTCGCGCAGCACGAACCCGACGACCGCGGGGGTCGCATCGGCCGGCGCCTCGAGCAGCGGCACGTCGAGGGCGCTCAGCGTGAAGAAGTAGCGGTGCACGCCGTGGCCCGCGGGCGGTGCGGCGCCGAGGAACGTGTCGGTGCCGAACTCGTTGCGCCGGCGGAGTGCCTCGGCGGGCAGCAGGGCGTCGTCGGTGCCGGCGCCGGCGGGCAGCGAGGTCGCGGAGCCCGGGATGTCCGTCAGGCTCCAGTGCCAGAAGCCCGACCCGGTCGGGGCGTCGGGGTCGTACACGGTGAGGACGAAGCTCTTCGTGCCCTCCGGTGCGCCGGACCACTCGAGCGCGGGGGAGCGGTCCTCACCACCGGCGTCGGTGCCGCGCGCCGAGGTCGGCAGCTCGCCACCGTCGGTGAAGTCGGGGCTGGTCAGGGTGAACGAGGGGACCTCGGGGAGGTTCCAGTTGGGGTCGTTGGCCATGCCACCAGCCAACACCCGCAGCCTCGGGCTGCGCTCGGTGCGCGCGCGGGGCTGTGAGAGTCCGCACGCGACGGCCTGGAGGCGCGGTGCGGGCCCGCCACGGGCCTCCCGTCTGTCCGCGGTCGCCTCGACCGCCCTGCGGAAGCGACAGATCTGCGTCACGCGGGTGCATCCGTGCCGCGAAGGCGACACGATCCCGCGAACTGTTCGCGGTGATCTGTCGCTTTCGCGAAGGCGACAGCGTCAGCGTCAGGGAAGGCGGCCTCGACCGCCGGACGTCAGTCGGCGAGGACGCGGTCGACGACGCGACCGAGGGCGGCCGTCGCGGCGATCGCGTCACCGGCGTACGCACCGGCCATCGCACCGTCGCGCGCGAGCATGAGCTCGTCGGCGCCGTCGCCCGGCAGCTGGTGGCCGGACTCCTGCAGCAGGGTGGCGAGCCGGTCGGTGTACCAGTCGCGGTGGGTGGCGACCACCTCGCGCACGGGGTCACGGGGGTCGTGGTACTCGGCGGCGGCGTTCAGGAAGGCGCACCCGCGGAAGTCGGGGTCGTTGACCTCGTCGGCGAGGGCGGCGACCCAGGCGCGGACGGCTGCTGCGGGGGAGCCGGCATCGGCGACGAGTCGCTCCATGCGTTCCTGCACCCGTTCGTGCTGGGTGCGGATGTAGGCGAGGATCAGGTTGTCCTTCGACCCGTAGTGCTTGTAGAACGTCGCCTTCGTGACGCTCGCCTCGGAGATGAGGCGGTCGACGCCGACGCTGTGGATGCCCTCTTCGTAGAAGAGTCGCGTGGCCGTCTCGAGGACGCGGACCTTCGCGCCGCCGGAGCGGGGAGTCGGGGGGACGCTCGACCCGTCCGGCGACGCGAGGTTCGTGCTCGGACCGAGGAGACGCTGGACGGCCGGTTGGGGGGAATCGACCGTCACAGCGTGGCTCCTTGGTTCATCGGCTCCGCGGACGAGTGGGGGGACTCGTGGCCGCGAGGACTGATGTCCCGAGCCGCCGGATCGGAACTTAGGGGGGCTTTCGATCCGGCATGAACGACTGTACCACAAGGAGGACAGACAGACGAGTCGGTCTGTCCGCAATTTCTGTACCCCTCTTCGAGTGACAGTCGGCGGGCCTGTGGAAACTGGGATGCGGGCTCCGGAGCATCAGTAGGCTCGTCTGCGATGAACCAGCCAGTGCCACTGCCGCTCGGGGCCCCGGACACGTCGTTCCTGACGTCCGGCGGGGCCTTCGTCCGCCGCACCGTGCTGCCGTCGGGTGTGCGTGTGCTCACCGAAGCCGTTCCCGGTGCCGCCTCCACGAGCATCGGGTTCTGGGTCGGCGTCGGCTCGCGGGACGAACGCGACGGGCAGTTCGGATCGACCCACTTCCTCGAACACCTGCTGTTCAAGGGCACCGAGACCCGCTCGGCGCTCGACATCGCCATCGCGTTCGACTCGGTCGGCGGTGAGCACAACGCCGCGACGGCCAAGGAGTACACCTGCTACTACGCACGGGTGCGGGACGCCGACGTCCCGATGGCCGTGCAGGTCATCGGGGACATGGTGACCGGCTCGGTGCTCGACCCCGAGGCGTTCGCCGTCGAGCGCGGCGTCATCCTCGAGGAGCTCGCGATGGCCGCCGACGACCCGGCCGACGTGGCGGGCGAGGCGTTCTTCGCCGCGGCCTTCAGCGGACACCCGCTCGGTCGCCCCATCGGTGGCACCCCGGACAGCATCCGTGCGGTCCAGCGCGACGAGGTCCTGGCCCACTACCGCGAGCACTACGCACCGAACGGCATCGTCGTGACCGCCGCCGGCGCCGTCGACCACGACCGGTTCTGCGACGCGGTCGCCGCGGTGTTCCACGACGCCCCGCGCGCCGAACCGCTCGCGCGCCGCACACCCCAGACCGTCGCAGACCCCATCGAGCCGAAGCTGTCGGTGGTGCACCGTCCGACCGAGCAGGTGAGCATGCTCCGCGGCTCGCAGGGACTCGACCTGCGCGACGACCGCCGGCCGTCGCTCAGTGTCCTGAACGCCGTGCTCGGCGGGGGCATGAGCTCCCGGCTGTTCCAAGAGGTCCGCGAGCGCCGCGGCCTCGCCTACGCCGTGTCGTCGTTCGCGCCCGCCTACCTCGACAACGGCGCCTTCGGCGTCTACGCGGGCTGCGCGCCCGACAACGTCCCCGGGGTCATCGAGATCATCGACGCCGAGTTCCGCCGCATGGTGGACCACGGCATCACCGACGACGAGCTCCGCCGTGCGAAGGGCCAGATCGAGGGTGCCCTGACCCTCTCGCTGGAGGACTCCGATGCCCGGATGACCCGCCTCGGTCGGTCCGAGCTCGGCACCGGGGAGTACACCGACCTGTCGACCGCACTGGAGCGCGTCGACCGGGTCACCACCGACGGCGTGCTCGAACTCGCCCGCGACCTCCTGACCCGTCCGACGATCACGTCGGTGGTCGGAGCGGTGCAGCAGGACGAACTCGCCGCAGCGATCGGGATGGGCAGCTGAGCACGGACATGTCCCACTACCTGTACCTCGTCCGGCACGGCGAACACCAGGACGCCGAGCACGGCCTCCGCGACGGCAAGCTGTCGGAGCGCGGCAAGCGGCAGGCGATGCTCGTCGCCGACCGACTGGGTGGCCTGCCCTTCGACGGCGTGTACCACTCCCCGTTGCAGGCCCCGAGCGAGACGGCTGCGTTCCTGGCGCAACGGCTGCCCTCGATCCAGCCCGAACCGTCGACACTGCTGTTCGACTGCGTCCCCTCCGGCCCGACCCCGGACATGCCGCACGCCTACCAGGGCTGGTACGGCGGCGTCACCGAAGAGGAGATCGTCGCCGGACAGGCCCAGATGGGTGATGCCGTCTCCGAGTGGTTCACCCCGGCGCGCGAGGACCGGCACGACCTGCTCATCACGCACAACGCCGTGATCGGCTGGTTCGTGCGCGAGGCGTTCCAGGCCCCCGAGTGGCGCTGGATGGGCACGAACGTCGCGCACACCGCACTCACGATCATCCGGATCCGCTCCGCGAAGCCGGCCGAGGTGGTCGCCCTGAACGACCTGGCCCACCTGCCGGTGGAGCTGCGGACCGGGCTGCCGGTCGACCAGCCCGTCTAGCGGGTCGTCGGCTTGCGGTACCAGGCGGTCGCGTTCGGGTTGTCGTTGAACGCCGCGACGCGCTCGTAGCCCCGACCGCGGTACATCGCGCCCGCGGCGACGAGCGAGTCGTTCGTGTCGAGCACGATGCTCGTCGCTCCCAGCGCGGCACCTTCGCGTTCGAGCAGGTCCATCAGCGCCGACGCGATGCCCTTGCCCCGTCCGCCAGGGGTCACGAAGACGTGCTTGACCTCGAACCGGACGTCGTCGGCGCCCGTCTCGTCGACCCCGTCCGGGATCCGCCGGAGCCCGCCGCACCCGACCGCGGTGCCGCCGTCGTAGGCCACCGCGAAGACCCCGTTCGGCGGCGTGAACTCGGCAGCCGGTGTCCGCTTGCGCGAGTAGGTGCCCTGCGCGCTCGGGAACGTCGCCTCGCGCTCGTCCAGGTACGCGTCGAGCAGGACGTCGACCTCGGGCAGATCGGCGGGCACGGTCCTGACCTCGACTGACATGGGTCGATCCTAGGATGGACGGCATGGTCACTCCCGTCGCCGTCGTCGGCGCCACCGGTCGTCTCGGGGGCCTCGTGGCCTCCGTCGTCGAGGAACTCCCGGAGTTCGAGCTCGTCGCCCGTCTGTCGTCGAAGGACGGTGCCCACGAGGCGCCTCCGTCGGTGTTCGGCGGCGCCGCGCTCGTCGTCGACGTGACGGTGCCGGCGCTCAGCCCCGCGATCGTCGAGAACGCCCTGTCGAGCGGGGCGAACGTGCTCGTCGGCACCTCGGGTTGGTCGGCCGACCGTCTCGCGAAGCTCCGCACCGCGCTGCAGGAGCGACCCGACCAGGGCGTCCTCGTGGTCCCGAACTTCTCGATCGGCTCGGTGCTCGGCACCCACCTCGCCACGATCGCGGCGCCGTGGTTCCCCTCGGTCGAGATCGTCGAGACGCACCACGCCGGCAAGATCGACTCGCCGTCCGGCACCGCGGTGCGCACCGCCGAACTGATCGCCGAGGCGCGGCGCGACGTCGGTCCGGTCGAGGCCCCGCACGTCGACCAACGCGCCCGCGGTCAGCAGGTGGCGAGCGTGCCGATCCACTCGCTCCGGCTGCCCGGGGTGAAGGCCGTGCAGGACGTCCTGCTCAGCGGCCCCGGCGAGACCCTGACCATCCGGCACGACACCAACGACGACGTCGCCTACGTCGCCGGGATCCGGGCGGCACTGTCGGCACTCGGGTCCGCCCGCGGACTCACCGTGGGGCTCGGCAGCGTCCTCGGCATCGGCTGACCCGGTGGGACGTGCAGCGCGGGCCGGGCGCGCGATCCGGTCGCCGTTCTGGGGTGCGGCGCTGATGACCCTGCTGCTGGCGCTCTACATCGTGCTCGTCGGGCAGCGGGCCGTCGCGTTCATCGCGACCGGCATCCCGATCGGGATCGGCATCGGCGTCGCCCTGTTCGTCGTCGCCGCGATCGGGGCACTCCTGCTCGTGCTCGAGTTCCGGTTCGGTGTCCGGATCACCCGGCTCGGTTCCCGGCTCGAGGCCGAGGGCGGTGCGCCGGAGGACGTCGTGCCCGTGCGACCGTCGGGCCGACCGACGCGCGAAGCCGCCGACGAGGTCTTCCCGAAGTACCAGGCCGCCGTCGAACAGGATCCTGCCGAATGGCGCGCGTGGTACCGGCTCGGGGTCGTCTACGACGCCGCGGGAGACCGGAAGCGCGCCCGCGCCGCCATGCGCACCGCGCTGTCGCGGGCGAGCGCCTGACCCCCGGTCAGAGGACCGCGTCGACCGCGTCCGACGCGTGGGTGTAGCGGAAGGCGTAGCCGGACTCGAGCAGCTTCGTCGGCACCATCTGCTGACTCGACAGCAGCATCTCGTCCGCCGCGTCCTGCAGCGCCAGTCGCAGTGCGAACTCCGGGATCCGGAACAGGTACGGACGGTGCAGGTCCTCGGCGACGCGCTTCGTGATGCGGTCGGCCACGACGGGTTCCGGTCCCGCGAGGTTCACCGGGCCGCTGACCCCGGACGCCGACGGGCTCGTGGCCAGGTGCACGATGGCGCCGACCTCGTCCTCGAGCGCGATCCACGGCCAGTGCTGCCCGCCGGTGCCGAGTCGGCTGCCCAGTCCGAACCGGGTCAGCGGCAGGATCGGTGCGAGCGCGCCGCCGCCCTCGCCGATGACGATGCCGGTGCGCAGGGTGATGACGCGCACGCCGTCCGGCGCCGCGTTCGCCGCGGCCTCCCATGCGGTGCAGACCTCGGCGAGGAACCCGGTGCCGGGCGCCGCGTCGTCCTGCAGGACGTCCGCCGGGCGGTCGCCGTACACGCCCGAGGCCGATCCGGACAGGAACAGCGCCGGGGGCGTGCTGGCGTGCCGCATCGCCTCGACCAGGGTGTCGGTCGCGTCGACGCGCGAGCGCCGGATCTCCTCGCGGTACTTCGCGGTCCACGGCAACTTGCCGATGTTGGCTCCCGCCAGGTTGATCACCACGTCGGCGCCGTCGACGATGGCGGGGTCGAGCGGACGCTGTCCGGGGGCCCAGCGGAACTCGGTGGCCGTGTGCGGCTCGCGTCGCACGAGCGTGGTCACGTGGTGGCCCGCCTCGCGCAGGGCGCGGACGAGCGGGGTGCCGATGAAACCGGACGCGCCGGCGATCAGGATCGAGAGCGGCTCTGCCGCCGTGTCTGCCATGCCGCCAACGCTACTCATGCCGACGTAGTCTTCTGTGTGTGAGCGACAGCGAGACCGTGCAGCCCGACCCCACCGTGCCGACCCCCTACGAAGACCTGCTCCGCCGGGTCCTCACCGAGGGCACGCCGAAGGGCGACCGCACCGGCACCGGGACCCGCAGTCTGTTCGGTGCGCAGCTCCGCTACGACCTGTCGAAGGGCTTCCCGCTCGTCTCCACGAAGCGCGTGCACTTCAAGTCGATCGCGTACGAACTGCTCTGGTTCCTGCGCGGCGACGGCAACGCGACCTGGCTGCAGGAGCACGGCGTCCGGATCTGGAACGAGTGGGCGGACGAGGACGGCGACCTCGGCCCGGTCTACGGCGTGCAGTGGCGCTCGTGGCCGACCCCGTCCGGCGAGCACGTCGACCAGATCGCCCAGGTGATCGACCAGATCCGCACGAACCCCGACAGCCGACGGCTCATCGTGTCGGCCTGGAACGTGGCGGACATCCCGGACATGGCACTCGCGCCGTGCCATGCGTTCTTCCAGTTCTACGTCAACGACGGCAAGCTCTCGTGCCAGCTCTACCAGCGCAGCGCGGACATGTTCCTCGGGGTCCCGTTCAACATCGCGTCGTACGCCCTGCTCACCCACATGATCGCCGCACAGACCGGGCTCGAGGTCGGTGACTTCGTCTGGACCGGCGGCGACTGCCACATCTACGACAACCACGTCGAGCAGGTGGAGGAGCAGCTGTCCCGCACGGCGTACGCCCTGCCGACCCTGGAGCTCGCACCGAGGGACTCGATCGACGACTACGAGTACGAGGACTTCACGGTCGTCGGCTACCACCACCACCCGTCGATCAAGGCCGCGGTCGCGGTCTGATGATCGGCATGGTGTGGGCCCGGTCGACCGGCGGGGTCATCGGGGCCGACGGCGGCATGCCCTGGCACGTGCCCGAGGACCTCGCGCACTTCAAGCAGGTCACCGGTGACGCCACGGTGCTGATGGGCCGGCGCACCTGGGAGTCCCTGCCCGAGCGGTTCCGTCCGCTGCCCGGTCGGCGCAACGTGGTGCTCACCCGCGACCCGTCGTGGTCGGCGGACGGCGCCGAGGTCGTGCACGAGCTGGCAGCCGCCCTCGACGGTGCCGACGGTGCCGACGAGACCGTCTGGGTCATCGGCGGCGGGCAGGTCTACGCCGCAGCGCTGGACCGTGCCGAGCGGGTGTCCGAGACCGTGATCGACGTCGACGTGCCCGGCGACACCGTCGCTCCGACGCTCGCCGGGTCGGCCGACTGGTCGCTCGTCGACGAGGGCCCGTGGCAGGAATCCCGCACCGGGACCCGCTACCGCTTCCTCGAGTGGCAGCGCCCCTGAGCGTTCGGAACCAGGTTCCGGACACAGCACCGCGCAATCGCGTGGTGTGGTGTCCGGAACCTGGTTCCCACCGGACGGGCAGCGCCTGACGGACGCGATCCGGGCCTCCCGTCCGCGCCGCAGGCAGGCGACCGTCCACCCGGACGGCGGCCATCGCGCCCATCCCCGGTACGCTGGTGCCCGTGTCCCCGCGTGAGAATCCCTTCGGTCAGGTCCTCGTCGCCCTCGTGACCCCGTTCACGGCCGACGGCGAGGTCGACTGGCCCGGCGTCGAGCAGCACATCGACGACTGCATCACCGCCGGCGCCGACGGCATCGTCGTCACCGGCACCACCGGCGAGACGAGCACCCTGACCGACCCCGAGAAGCTCCGTCTGGTCGAGGTCGGCAAGTCCGTCGCCGCGGGCCGCGCGAAGATCATCACGGGCGGTGGCTCGAACGAGACCGCGCACGCGATCCACCTCTACAAGCAGAGCGAGCGGGCCGGCGCCGACGGCGTGATGATCGTCACGCCGTACTACAACAAGCCGACGCAGTCGGGTGTCCTCACCCACTTCCGGATGATCGCGGACGCCACCGACCTGCCGGTGATCCTGTACGACATCCCCGGGCGCACGGGCATCCCGATCACCTACGACACGATCCTGCGCGCGTCGAAGCACCCGAACATCCTCGCCGTGAAGGACGCCAAGGGCGACTTCGCCGAGGTGTCCCGCGTGCTGAACAACACCGACCTGATGTACTTCTCCGGCGACGACACCAACGTGCTCCCGCACCTGTCCATCGGCGCGACGGGCCTGATCGGCGTCACCGCGAACATCACGAGCACGCCGTACCGCACCATCGTCGACGCCGTGAACCGCGGCGACCTGGCGACCGCCACCGCCGAGCACAAGCGCGTCGAGCCGCTCGTCCGCGCCGTGATGACCCACGTGCCCGGCACCGTCGCGGCGAAGTATATCCTGCACGGGCTCGGCCGCATCGGCAGCCCGCGCGTCCGTCTGCCGCTCGTCGGCCCCGAGGACTCCGAGGCGTACGCCATCGAGACCTCGCTCGAAGCCGTGCGCGACGTGCCCGGCGCCGACTTCTCGAACTTCCGCCCCGACCGCAACGCAGCGGCCGGCGGCGCACTGCCAAAGGTGCCAGGCACCACCCGCTAGCGAACACCGCGGCGCGCTCCCCGCGCGTCGCCCGAATCCGTAGGACCGAATGCCCACACAAGTCTCCACACCGCAGCCCCTCGAACCCGGCACCCTCCGCGTCATCCCCATCGGGGGACTCGGCGAGATCGGTCGCAACATGACCGTCTACGAGTACGAGGGCAAGCTGCTCATCGTCGACGCCGGCGTGCTCTTCCCCGAGGAGCACCAGCCCGGGGTCGACCTGATCCTGCCGGACTTCGCGCCGATCCGTGACCGCCTCGACGACGTCCTCGGTGTCGTGCTCACGCACGGTCACGAGGACCACATCGGCGCCGTCCCGTACCTGGTGAAGCTCCGCGACGACATCCCGCTGATCGGCTCCACGCTGACCCTCGCGCTCGTCGAGGCGAAGCTCAAGGAACACCGGATCAAGCCGTACACGCTCGTCGTGGCCGAGGACCAGACCGAACAGCTCGGCCCGTTCCACCTCGAGTTCGTCGCCGTGAACCACTCCATCCCGGACGCCCTCGCCGTCGCGATCACGACCCCCGCCGGTCGTGTCCTGCACACGGGTGACTTCAAGATGGACCAGCTCCCGCTGGACGACCGCATCACCGACCTCCGTGCGTTCGCGCGTCTCGGTGAGGCCGGCGTCGACCTGTTCCTGCCGGACTCGACCAACGCCGACGTGCCGGGCTTCACCGCGCCCGAGCGGGACATCGGACCGGTGCTCGAGAACATCATCATGCGGGCACGCAAGAAGGTCGTCGTGGCGAGCTTCTCGTCGCACGTGCACCGTGTGCAGCAGGTCCTCGACGCCGCCGCGGCCGCGAACCGCAAGGTCGCGTTCATGGGGCGCTCGATGATCCGCAACATGACCATCGCCGCCGACCTCGGCTACCTCCGGGTGCCCGAGAACGTCCTCATCGACACGAAGAAGGCGAAGAACGTCCCCGACGACCAGATCGTCTACATGTCGACCGGGTCGCAGGGCGAGCCGATGGCCGTGCTCGCACGGATGGCGAACCTCGAGCACCAGATCGAGATCGGCGAGGGCGACACCGTCATCCTCGCGTCGTCCCTCATCCCCGGCAACGAGAACGCCGTGTACCGCGTCATCGACGGGCTGACGAAGCTCGGTGCGAAGGTCGTGCACAAGGGCAACGCGAAGGTGCACGTCTCCGGACACGCCTCGGCCGGCGAACTGCTCTACTGCTACAACATCCTGCGTCCGCGCAACGTGCTGCCCGTGCACGGCGAGCACCGTCACCTGTACGCGAACGCCGACCTGGCGATCCAGACGGGTGTGCCGCCGCGCAACGTGATCCTCGGGCAGGACGGCATCGTCGTCGACCTGAAGGACGGCGTCGCGACGGTCGCCGGGCAGCTCGACATCGGCTACGTGTACGTCGACGGCTCGACCGTGGGCGAGATCACCGACGCCGACCTCAAGGACCGCCGCGTCCTGTCGGAAGAGGGCTTCATCTCGGTCTTCGCCGCGGTGGACTTCACCACCGGCCAGTGCGTCATCGGCCCGGAGATCCAGTCGCGCGGCTTCGCCGAGGACGACTCCGTGTTCGACGACGTCCGTCCGCAGATCGCCAAGGCGATCGCCGAGGCGGCCGCGAACGGCACGCGCGACTCGCACGCGTTCGCGCAGGTCGTCCGCCGTACGGTCGGCCGCTGGGTCAACACCAAGCACCGCCGCCGTCCGATGATCGTCCCGGTGGTCATCGAGGCGTAGCGCGTCAGTCGCGTTCATCGCGGTCGACCGGGAGGCCCGTCCAGCGTCCGTCACGGATGCTGCGGCGGGCCTCCCTTGGTTTGTCCTGGGAGGGGATTAGGGTTCTGCCCATGGCCGGAGGCACCAAGTCGACCACGCGCTCGCGCGCGTCCACGTCGTCCCGTGGGAACGGGACGCGCGGTTCGTCGCGCACCCAGGCCACGACGAAGAAGCTGCCGCAGGCGGCACCGACACCGGTGTTCCGCGAGCAGAACCCGCTCGTGACGTTCTGGCTCGCGATGGCGCACGGTGTCGGCGCGGTGTTCCGACTGCTCGGCAAGGAGTCGCTCGAGAAGGACCAGCGGCGTGACGGGTTCCCGTTCCTGCTGTTCGTGCTGGCCATCGCCGGCGCGGTCGTCGAGTGGCTCAACCCGACGAACGACGTGTCCGTCGCACTCGACGCCTACACGTTCGGTGGACTGTTCGGCCGGTTGGCGTTCGCGCTGCCGGTGATCATGATCGTCTTCGCCGGATGGCTGTTCCGGCACCCGGCCTCCGTGCACGACAACACCCGCATCGGCATCGGCCTGGGGATCCTGCTCGTCTCCATCGCCTCGCTCTGCCACGTCTTCGGTGGTCAGCCGAGCGCAGCCGACGGCATGCCCGCGCTGGCCGCGGCCGGCGGGGTGCTCGGCTGGGTCGTGATCGGCTGGCTCGTGACCATCGCGACCGCGTGGGTCGCGGTCCCGGTGGCGATCGTGCTGCTCGTGCTCTCGCTCTTCATCATCACCAAGACGCCGCCGAACAAGGTCGGTCGTCGCCTGCACGAGCTGTACGCGTACCTGTTCGGTGCGCCGGCCCCGGCTGCCGAGCCCGAGGCTGCCGCGGCCGTGGCCGAGCCCGCCACCCGCACCCGCACGTCGAAGCGCGGCAAGAAGAGCGACACCGACTTCCAGCTGTTCGACGACCTCGGCTTCGGCGACGAGCAGGCCGCTGCCGAAGGCGCGGCGGACGGCGACAACGTGCCGTGGTGGCGCCGGAACAAGTCCGGGCGCGAAGAGGACCCGGCGTACGACAGCCCCGTCCTGCCCCCGGCGACCGGTGTCGCTCCGACGGCCCCGCCCACGGCTGCGGCTGCTCCCGCGGCGGCCGCACCGACCACGAACCCGAACGCCGGCGCCGCGGCCGGCCTGGTCGACCTGACACCCGCCGAGCCCGCGTCGGTCAACCTCAACGACTCCGTCGAGCAGGACCTGCAGGACGCCGAGCAGGCGCTCCGGGCGTTCGGCACCGACGTCCCCGCGCGTCCGGAACCGACCGCCGACATCCGACCGGCGGTGCCTGCGGTCCTGTCCGAACCCGAGGTCGTCGACGAGCCGGACGACGCCGCCGCCGAGCTGAGTGCGGCCGCAGCCGGGTCCGACGAGGACCCGTCGAAGCCGTACCGCCTGCCCGCCGCCACGACCCTGAGCTCCGGCACGCCCTCGGTCGCCCGCAGTCAGGCGAACGACGACATCGTCGCCGCCATCACCGGTGTGCTCACCGAGTTCAAGGTCGACGCGAAGGTCACCGGGTTCTCCCGTGGGCCGACGGTCACGCGGTACGAGATCGAGCTCGGTCCGGGCGTCAAGGTCGAGCGGGTCACGGCGCTGTCGAAGAACCTGTCCTACGCCGTCGCCTCGAACGAGGTCCGCATCCTCTCGCCGATCCCCGGCAAGAGCGCGATCGGCGTCGAGATCCCGAACACCGACCGCGAGATCGTGTCCCTGGGCGACGTGCTGCGCTCGAACGCCGCGCGCAAGTCGAAGCACCCGATGACGATCGGCGTCGGCAAGGACGTCGAGGGCGGCTTCGTCGTCGCGAACCTGGCGAAGATGCCGCACCTGCTCGTCGCCGGTTCGACCGGTTCCGGCAAGTCGGTCTTCATCAACTCGATGATCACGTCGCTGCTCATGCGCGCGAAGCCGTCCGAGGTTCGCATGGTGCTGGTCGACCCGAAGCGCGTCGAGCTCTCGATCTACGCGGGTGTCCCGCACCTCATCACGCCCATCATCACGAACCCGAAGAAGGCGGCCGAAGCGCTGCAGTGGGTCGTGAAGGAGATGGACATGCGGTACGACGACCTGGCGTCGTTCGGGTTCCGCCACGTCGACGACTTCAACAAGGCGATCGAGAACGAGGAGATCGTCCTGCCGGCGGGCAGCGAGCGGAAGCTCAAGCCGTACCCGTACCTGCTCGTCGTGGTCGACGAGCTCGCCGACCTCATGCTCGTCGCCCCGCGCGACGTCGAGGAGTCGATCGTCCGCATCACCCAGCTCGCCCGTGCAGCCGGCATCCACCTGGTGCTCGCGACGCAGCGTCCGTCGGTGGACGTCATCACCGGCCTGATCAAGGCGAACGTGCCGTCCCGCATCGCCTTCGCGGTCACGAGCGTCACGGACTCCCGCGTCATCCTCGACCAGCCCGGTGCGGACAAGCTCATCGGCCAGGGCGACGCGCTCTTCCTCCCGATGGGGTCGTCGAAGTCCCTGCGCGTGCAGGGTGCCTGGGTGCAGGAGGGCGAGGTCGCCGAGGTCGTCCAGCACGTCACGCGGCAGGCCCAGCCCGAGTACCGCCAGGACGTCCAGGCCGTGGTCGAGCGCAAGGAGATCGACGCCGACATCGGCGACGACCTCGAGTTGCTCCTCGCGGCGGTCGAGCAGGTGGTCTCGACGCAGTTCGGGTCCACCTCGATGCTGCAGCGCAAGCTCCGTGTCGGCTTCGCGAAGGCGGGTCGCCTGATGGACCTGATGGAGTCCCGCGACATCGTCGGGCCGTCCGAGGGGTCGAAGGCCCGCGACGTGCTCGTCACCGCGGACCAGCTGCCCGCGGTGCTCGCGAAGCTCCGTGGCGAGGAGCCGCCCGCCGCTCCGGCGCCCGTGGCCCCCGCGCCCGGTCCGAGTGACGACGGCGACCGCTACGGCGCCGACCCCGTGGGTGACATGACCCGCGGGTACGATGAAGTGCACGACGAGCCCGATGAGGACGCGTGGGGACTGACGGGCAGGGAGTGAAGGCGATGACCGCCTCGGACGGCACGGACACGACACACGGCGCGAAGTTCCCCTGGCGCGGGCGACTGCTCCGCAAGGGCCCCGGCCCCGCATCGACGGCGAACGTCGCGAACATCATCACCGTGGTGCGCATTCTGATGGCGCCGCTGTTCTTCGTGCTGCTCCTCGCCGACGCCGGCAACGACGGCCCACTGCGCATCTGGGCCGCGGTCGTCTTCGTCGTCGCGATCGTCACCGACAGTGCCGACGGCATCATCGCCCGCCGGCAGAACCTGGTCACCGACTTCGGCAAGCTCGTCGACCCCATCGCCGACAAGGTCCTGATCGGCGGCGCGCTCGTCGCCCTGTCGATCCTCGGGGAGCTGCCCTGGTACGTGACCGTCCTGATCATGGTGCGCGAGATCGGCATCACGGTGTTCCGCTTCGCGGTGCTTTCGGACCGGGTGATCCCGGCCAGCCGCGGCGGCAAGATCAAGACCGTGCTGCAGGCCGTCGCCCTGACGGCGGCACTGTTCCCGTGGTGGGAGCTCGTCGGCGCCTGGGCGCACTGGGTCAACGGCATCCTGATGACCGCCGCCTTCCTGGCGACCGTGCTGAGCGGCATCGACTACCTGTACCAGGCGTGGAAGCACAACCGGACCACCGCGTGACGCACGCCGACGACGCGACCGGCACCGTGCTTCCCGGTCCGGCCGACACGGTCGACGCGATCGCGCAGTCCCTGGTCGCCGAGCTGACGCGTCGCGGTGAGACCGTCGCCGTGGCGGAGTCGCTCACCGGCGGATCGGTGGTATCGACGCTCGTCGGCGTACCGGGGGCGAGCGCCGCGGTGCGCGGGGGAGTCGTGGCCTACGCGACGCCCGTCAAGCACAGCGTGCTCGGGGTCTCGGCCGAGTTGCTGGCCGCCAACGGCGCCGTCGACCCGGAGGTCGCGCGGCAGATGGCTGCCGGTGTCCGGACCGCGCTGTCCGTCGACGGCGAGCCGGCGACGTGGGGGATCAGCACGACCGGCGTCGCGGGGCCGGACCCGCAGGACGGCAAGCCCGTCGGCACCGTGTTCGTCGGGATCGCGTCGGCGGACGGCGCCACTGCCTGGGAACTCCACCTCGACGGGGACCGCGGTGCAATCCGGACGGCGTCCGTCTCCGAACTCCTGACACGGATGTCGTCCGTGGTCCGGGGCCGGGAATAGGTCCCGTTTCCACTGGGTTACATCTCACGCAATCTCCAGCAGGACGGCAGCCAGCCTGGTTAGCATGCTTCAACCGGCAACGCTAAAGTTGCTGAACCCGAACTCGATCCTCCGGATCGGGCGGGCGCGGAGACGACAGAGAGGAGGAGTTCTCATGGTTCTCGTTCGTCAGGAAATCGGCGATGTGCTTCGGGACTTCCGCTTGCAGAAGGGCCGGACCCTCCGTCAGGTCGCGTCCAAGGCCAGTGTGGCCCTCGGGTACCTCAGTGAGGTCGAGCGTGGTCAGAAAGAGGCCAGCTCGGAGATCCTCGCGTCCGTCGCGGATGCGCTGGACACCCCCATCTCCACGATCATGCGCGAGGTGGGCGACCGTCTCGCGATCGTCGAGGGACTCACTCCCGTCCCCGACACGCTCCCGGACGACCTCGTCGCAGAGTTCGACAACGACCTCGCGGTGCGCTGAGCGCCTCGCACTGAACGCCCCCGCCGGAACCTCCCGGCGGGGGCGTTCTGCGTCAGGGGGTACTGCGCGTGCGGGGAGGCCCTGCGTTCGCGGACGCTCTAGGCTTGGCGGATGCGGGTGAGTGAGTTCTGGCGTGCCGTCGACCAGGTGTTCGGCGAGGCCTACGGATCCGTGGTCACCCGTGACGTCGTGCTCGAGGACCTCGGTGGCCGCTCGGCCGTGGACGCACTGGACGCCGGCATCGACGCCCGCCGGGTGTGGGACGCGCTGTGTGATTCGCAGGACGTCCCGCTGGACCGGCGGCACGGCAAGGGGCTGGCCGAACCGCAGAACTGAGGCGCGTGCTCCTCCGATCGCGCTGGCTCCGTCGCCCGAAACTCTGTTCGGCGTGTTGCTCGAACGGGTGTTCGATCGGTGGTACGTTCCTCCACAGCGGCGTCGCCCGGGTGTTCCATCCACAGATCGCGTGACCGTCGGCAGTGATGTCGGTGGCCAGCCATAGGTTGATGGACATCGGGAACAGCCCGAAGCCTTGTCGCAGAACCATCGGCCTTGCACCACCGGCCGGCGTGGACGCGACAGCCTACAGGCGGCCGAACACGAGCACGAAGGAGCACCCCATGCCATCACCGGCAGACCGCGAAAAGGCCCTCGAGACCGCACTCGCACAGATCGACAGGCAGTTCGGCAAGGGTGCGATCATGCGCCTCGGTTCGGACGAACGCGCCCCTGTCAACGTCATCCAGACCGGGTCGGTGGCGCTCGACGTCGCGCTCGGCATCGGCGGACTGCCCCGCGGCCGCATCGTCGAGATCTACGGTCCGGAGTCGTCGGGTAAGACGACCCTCACGATCCACGCCATCGCCAACGCCCAGCGCGCCGGTGGCATCGCAGCCTTCATCGACGCCGAGCACGCGCTCGACCCGGAGTACGCGAAGAAGCTCGGTGTCGACATCGACGCCCTGCTCGTGTCGCAGCCGGACACCGCCGAGCAGGCGCTCGAGATCGCGGACATGCTCGTCCGTTCCGGTTCGATCGACCTCATCGTCATCGACTCCGTCGCCGCACTCGTGCCGCGCGCCGAGATCGAGGGCGAGATGGGCGACTCCCACGTCGGTCTGCAGGCCCGCCTCATGTCACAGGCCCTGCGCAAGCTCGCCGGTGGGCTGAACCAGACGCAGACCACGATGATCTTCATCAACCAGCTGCGCGAGAAGATCGGTGTGTTCTTCGGTTCCCCGGAGACCACCTCTGGCGGTAAGGCGTTGAAGTTCTACGCGTCCGTCCGCCTCGACATCCGTCGCATCGAGACGCTGAAGAGCGGGACCGACGCCGTCGGCAACCGCACGCGCGTCAAGGTCGTCAAGAACAAGATGGCGCCGCCCTTCAAGCAGGCCGAGTTCGACATCCTGTACGGCGTCGGCATCTCGCGCGAAGGCTCGCTGCTCGACTTCGGTGTCGACCACGGCATCGTCAAGAAGTCGGGTGCCTGGTACACCTACGACGGTGACCAGCTCGGGCAGGGCAAGGAGAACTCGCGTTCCTTCCTGATCCAGAACCCGGACACGGCTGCTGAGATCGAAGGCAAGATCCTCGCCAAGCTCGGCGTCGGCGGTGCCAAGGCCGAGGACGCCCCGGTCGAGTCGATCGCGCCGAAGCTCGCGGAGCGCAAGGGCGCGTGAGCACCGACCACGACGACGACGGCCTCGCACCGGTCACCGACCTGTTCGGTGCGAGGTCCCGTCGTCGGGCCCCGGCACCTGCGGAGCCCACCTCTCCTCCCACGCCCGAGCGGCTGCTGTCCGACGTCCCGGATCCCGTGCTCGAGGACGACGCGGACACCCCCGTCCCACTGCCGATCCGCGGGCCGCGTGCGCAGGCGGACTGGGTCTCGCCGGTCATCGGTGACGGGTCCGGCCGGAGCGCTCGGGCCGAGCAGGACCGCTACGCCGACGACGGCGCGGACGCCACCACGGCATCGGTCTTCTCGATCGCCGGTGGCGGGGAACTCGACCCTGCGGATGCTCCTCGTCCGCTCGACGAACAGCGTGCCGACGCCGAGCGGCTCAGCATGCGCGCGCTCGGTCGCAAGGGCGTGAGCGAGTCCGAGATGCGGACGCTCCTCACGCAGCAGGACCTCGACCCCGACGTGGTCGAGCACGAGATCGAACGCCTGACCCGCGTCGGGCTGCTCGACGACGTCGCGCTCGCCACCGACCTGGTGGACCGCCTGCACGCCCGCAAGGGTCTGGGGCGGCAGGGCGTCGTGACCGAGCTCCGGCGACGCGGCATCGACCAGATCGCGATCGACACCGCGCTCGACGAAGCAGCAGACGACGAGGACGACGAGTTCATCCGCGCCCAGGAGCTCGCCGACAAGCGCGCGCCGCAGATGCGCGGGCTCGACCGAGCGACCGCCGAGCGTCGGTTGTCCGGCTTCCTGATGCGCAAGGGCTACGGCTCGGGCGTGGTGCGGATCGCCGTCCAGCGTGCCCTCGACGGCGGCGGACGTCGGCCTCCGACGGGCCGCGGGACCGTGCGCTTCGAGTAGTCGCCCCGACCTACACTGGGACGACCATGGCCACCGTCGCAGCGCGCCAGCGCACCTACGAAGTCCGCACCTACGGGTGCCAGATGAACGTCCACGACTCCGAGCGACTGAGCGGGTCGCTGCAGGCGGCGGGCTACACGGCGGCGGATGGCGAGCAGGCCGACGTCGTCGTGATCAACACCTGTGCTGTGCGCGAGAACGCCGACAACCGCCTGTACGGCAACCTCGGGCAGCTCGCCGGCATCAAGCGCGACCACCCCGGCATGCAGATCGCCGTCGGTGGGTGCCTGGCGCAGAAGGACAAGAACGTCATCCTCGAGAAGGCGCCGTGGGTCGACGTCGTCTTCGGCACCCACAACATGGGGTCACTGCCGACCCTGCTCGAGCGTGCACGCCACAACGACGAAGCACAGATCGAGATCCTCGAGGCGCTCGACGTGTTCCCGTCGACGCTGCCCACCAAGCGCGACTCGACCCACAGTGGGTGGGTGTCGATCTCGGTCGGCTGCAACAACACCTGCACGTTCTGCATCGTCCCGTCGCTCCGTGGCAAGGAGAAGGACCGCCGCCCCGGCGACGTCCTCGCCGAGATCCAGGCGCTCGTGGACGACGGTGCGATCGAAGTCACCCTGCTCGGACAGAACGTGAACTCGTACGGGGTCGAGTTCGGCGATCGCCAGGCCTTCGGCAAGCTGCTGCGCGCGGCCGGCACCATCGACGGCCTCGAGCGCATCCGCTTCACGAGCCCGCACCCGGCGGCCTTCACCGACGACGTCATCGACGCCATGGCCGAGACCCCGAACGTGATGCCGCAGCTGCACATGCCGTTGCAGTCCGGCTCGGATCGGGTGCTCAAGGCGATGCGCCGCAGTTACCGGAGCGAGCGGTTCCTCGGCATCCTCGACCGGGTGCGCGCGAAGATCCCGAACGCTGCCATCTCCACCGACATCATCGTCGGGTTCCCCGGCGAGACCGAAGCGGACTTCGCGGACACGCTCCGCGTCGTGGAGCAGGCACGGTTCGCCAGCGCCTTCACGTTCCAGTACTCGATCCGCCCCGGCACCCCCGCGGCGACGATGGACGACCAACTGCCGAAGCAGGTGGTGCAGGAGCGGTACGAGCGGCTCGTCGCCCTGCAGGAACGCATCACCGCCGAGGAGAACGCGACGCAGGTCGGCCGGAGCGTCGAGGTGCTGGTCGCGACGGGCGAAGGGCGGAAGGACGAAGCCACCCGCCGGTTGTCCGGACGCGCCGAGGACTCCCGGCTCGTGCACTTCGCCGTGCCGGAGGGTTCCGCGGTCCCGCGCCCCGGTGACGTCGTCACCGTCCAGATCACCCGGGCTGCTCCGCACTTCCTCATCGCCGACGACGATGCTCCGCTGCGCATCCGACGCACCCGGGCGGGTGATGCCTGGGACCGTGCCGAGGCCGAGAGCTGCGGTGTGCCGACGCCGGCGGCGCCCGGCGACGGCCCACGCCCGGTGTCGCTCGGGCTGCCCACGCTCCGTGTCGGGCGCTGAAGCCCTCGTCGGACCGGACGACCTCGGGCGCGACCCGGTCCCGGACCACGGGCACCCCCGCGACGCGACCGACACCGACCTGATCGCGGTCGTCGGTGCGACGGGGACGGGCAAGTCCGACCTCGGCATCGCCATCGCCGAGCGCCTCCGCGCCGCCGGCCGGAACGCCGAGATCGTCAACGCCGACGCCATGCAGCTGTACCGCGGCATGGACATCGGCACCGCGAAGCTGTCGCTCGACGAACGGCACGGCATCCCGCACCACCAACTCGACGTGCTCGACGTCACCGACGAGGCGAGCGTCGCCGCCTACCAGGTGGCTGCCCGAGCCGAGGTCGACCGGATCCGTGCCGACGGCGGCGTCGCCGTGCTCGTCGGCGGCAGCGGGCTCTACGTGTCGTCGGTGCTGTTCGACCTGGCGTTCCCCGGCACCGACCCCGAACTCCGCGCGCGGCTCGAACGCGAGCACGACGAGCTCGGTCCGGGCATCCTGCTCGAACGGCTGCGCGGCATGGACGAGGCAGCCGCAGCGACGATCGACGCACGCAACCCACGGCGGTTGATCCGCGCACTCGAGATCGCGAGCCGATCCGAGGTCGTGACCCCGAGCCTCCCGTCCGCGCCCCGCGCGTGGCGACCGTCCCGGATCCTGCACCTGCGACGGGACCGCGAGCAACTCGTCGCGGCGCTGCACGCGCGCGCGGCGGGCATGTTTGCCGCCGGGCTCGTGGACGAGGTCGCAGCGCTGCGCGAGCAGGGCATCGAGCAGGGCAGGACCGCGCGGGCCGCGATCGGGTACTCGCAGGCGCTCGACGTGCTGCGGGGGAGCTCCACGGTCGAGGCCGCGGTCGAGGCGACCGGCATCGCGACGCGCAAGTACGCGCGGCGGCAGGTGTCCTGGTTCCGCCGCTACGTCGACGCCGAGACGCTCGACGTCACCGGAGCGGGCCGCGGGGACCTGTCGGAACTGGCCCGTAGGATCGTCCCGTGACCGAGCTGCACTTCACCAAGGGCCAGGGGACCGGCAACGACTTCGTCCTGTTCGCCGACCCCGACGCCACCGTCGACCTGACACCCGAGCGGATCCGCGCGATCGCGGACCGACGCTTCGGCGTGGGCGGCGACGGCGTGATCCGTGCGGTGCGGTCCGAGGCGATCCCCGAGGGGCGCGCCCTGGTGGCCGTCGAACCCGCGGCGACCTGGTTCATGGACTACCACAACGCCGACGGCACGGTCGCCGAGATGTGCGGCAACGGGATCCGGGTGTTCGCGCGCTACCTGACCGAGTCCGGCCTGGTCGAGCTGGCGCCCGGCGAGACGCTGACCGTCGGCAGCCGCAAGGGCCTCGTCGACATCCAGCGCACCACGAACGGCTTCGCTGCCGACCTCGGCCGGTGGGGACTCGGCATCGAGGACGGCGGCTCCGACGACGTCATGGTGCGCGCCAAGAACCTCGACGGTGCTCGTCCCGGGATCGGCATCGACGTGGGCAACCCGCACGTCGTCGTCGCCGTCGCGACCGAGGACGAACTCGCCGACCTCGACCTGACCTTCCTGCCGGTGCTCGACCCGGCGCCCGAACACGGCGCCAACGTCGAGTTCGTGCTGCCCGGCGACCCACTCATCAACGACGGCGTCGGCGAGATCACAATGCGGGTGCACGAGCGGGGCAGCGGCGAGACGCTGTCGTGCGGCACCGGTGCGGTGGCAGCGGCCCTGGCGACGCGGTACTGGGTGGGCTCCGGCGCGCCGGACACCTGGCGCGTCCGGGTGCCGGGCGGGGTCGTGACGGTTCGGATGTTCGCGGCGGAGGACGGCGAGCACGTGTCGTTGTCCGGGCCGGCCGAGCTCGTGTTCTCCGGGGACCTGACGGTCTGACGCCGGCGCTCGGTGCCGTCCCTACGCCGTCCGGCGCACGCGGATGACGCGGAACCCCTTGTCCGTGGACGCCCGCGCGACGTGGAACCCGGTGCCGAGCGCGCCGACGAGCCACTTCTGCAACGAGTCGCCCCCGAGGTCCTTCGACACCACCAACCAGGCGTCGCCCTCGACCTCGAGCCGGGGCAGCCAGGTCAGCAGGATCTCGTGCAGCTCGTCCTTGCCGACGCGGATGGGCGGGTTCGACCAGATCGTCCGGAACCGCAGGTCGGCCGGCACGTCATCGGGCAGGGCGATCGTGACGTTGGCGGTGCCGGCTGCCTCGGCGTTCGCATGCGCCAGTCCGAGCACGCGCTCGTTGACGTCGACGCCCCACACCTGGGCGTCGGGGGAGTGCAGCGCCATCGTGATCGCGATCGGCCCCCAGCCGCAGCCGATGTCGAGCAGGGCGCCGTCGTGCGCGGGCGGCGGGACGGCACCGAGCAGCACGCGCGTGCCGCGGTCGAGGCCGTCCGGGCTGAAGACCCCGGCCGCGGTGGTCAGCGTGAGCGGCCGGCCGGCGAGGGTGACGTCGATCTGGCGTTCGCGGGTGTCCGATGACGGGTTCGCGGAGAAGTAGTGGTCGTTCGCCATGGATGAACCGTAGCGGGAACCCGGTGTGTCCGAGGGCCGCCGGAGGTACCCTGTGGACAGGATGACGGATACCCATCAGCAGAACGACCAGACCAACGACGACAGCGCAGACGGTGTCGTCGAACGGGTGTTGCGCAACGCCGACCACCGCGCAGCATCGTCCATCTTCGCCCCCGCCCAGGCGATCCAGACCCGCTCGGTCGACGACCCGAGTTGGGACGGCGACGGCGACCAGTACGACCGCGAGGACCGGGCGGCCCTGCGCCGCGTCGCCGGCCTCTCCACCGAGCTCGAGGACGTCACCGAGGTCGAGTACCGCCAGCTGCGGCTCGAACAGGTCGTCCTGATCGGCGTGTACCCGCACGGCGATGCGCAAGAGGCCGAGAACTCGCTGCGCGAGCTGTCCGCCCTGGCCGAGACCGCGGGCGCCGTCGTCCTCGACGGACTCCTGCAGCGCCGGCCGAACCCCGACCCGGCGACCTACCTCGGCAAGGGCAAGGCCGAAGAACTCGCGATGGTCGTCAAGGCCACCGGCGCCGACACGGTGATCGCGGACACCGAGCTCGCCCCGTCGCAGCGCCGTGCGCTCGAGGACGTCGTGAAGGTCAAGGTCATCGACCGCACGGCCGTGATCCTCGACATCTTCAGCCAGCACGCGAAGACCCGGGAGGGCAAGGCCCAGGTCGAGCTCGCGCAGCTCCAGTACCTGCTGCCACGACTGCGCGGCTGGGGCGACTCGATGTCCCGGCAGGCCGGTGGCCAGGTCTCCGGCGGTGCCGGCATGGGGTCCCGTGGCCCCGGTGAGACGAAGATCGAGCTCGACCGTCGTCGCATCCACACCCGCATGTCGAAGCTCCGCCGCCAGATCGCCGGGTTCCGGCCCGCGCGCGAGGCGAAGCGCGCCGACCGGCACCGCAACGAGGTGCCGAGCGTCGCGATCGCCGGCTACACCAACGCGGGGAAGTCCTCGTTGCTGAACCGCCTGACGAGCGCCGGTGTGCTGGTGCAGAACCAGCTGTTCGCGACGCTCGACGCCACGGTCCGCCGGACCGAGAGCACCAAGGGCCGCGAGTTCACCTTCGTGGACACGGTGGGCTTCGTCCGGAACCTGCCGCACCAGCTGGTCGAGGCGTTCCGGTCCACCCTCGAGGAGGTCGGCGAGGCCGACGTCATCGTGCACGTGGTGGACGGCTCGCACCCCGACCCCGCGGCGCAGCTCGCCACCGTGCGCGAGGTCATCGGCGACGTCGGTGCGCACGACATCCCCGAGATCGTCGTGTTCAACAAGGCCGACCTGATCGACGACGCCCAGCGTCTGGTGCTCATCGGCCTGGCGTCGGACGCGGTCTTCGTGTCGGCGCGCACGGGCGAGGGCATCGACGAGCTGCTCCGCGTCATCGAGGACCGCCTGCCGGAGCCCGACGTCGAGCTCACGGTCGTCGTGCCGTACGACCGCGGCGACCTGGTGTCGACGCTGCACGACACCGGTGCGGTGGAGTCCGTCGACTACGTGGAGGACGGCACGCGCCTGCGCGTGCGCGTCTTCCAGCGCCAGGTCGCGGAGCTCGACCCGTACGTGGTCGCCCCCGTCTCGTCCTGACGGACGGCGACGGCTGACGGCTGACGGCCGGGAGGCCCGCCCCGCGTCCGCCACGCGGGTCCGGTCCGGCCGCGGTTCCGTTCAACGCCGCACAACGCACATCGGCTCGAACCACGAGATCTCGTGGTTCGAGCCGATCTTGGTTGTGCGCGGGTCAGAGGGAGCGGAGGACCGCGACGACCTTGCCGAGCACCGATGCCGCGTCGCCGAGGATCGGTTCGAACGCGGTGTTGCGGGGGAGCAGCCACGTGTGACCGTCGCGCTGGCGGAAGACCTTGACGGTCGCCTCTTCGTCGAGCATCGCGGCGACGATGTCCCCGTTCTCGGCGGTCTGCTGCGAGCGGACGACCACCCAGTCGCCGTCGCAGATCGCGGCGTCGATCATCGACTCGCCGACGACCTTGAGCATGAAGAGGTCGCCCGAACCGACGAGCTGACGGGGGAGCGGCACGATCTCGTCGACGTGCTGCTCGGCGGTGATCGGCACACCGGCGGCGATCCGGCCGACCAGGGGGACGAGCGTGGTGGCGTCGACGTCGGGTCCGGTGACGTCGGGCGTCGGCTCGTCGACCAGGACCTCGAGCGCGCGAGGGCGGTTGGGGTCACGGCGGATCCAACCGCCGAGCTCGAGCTGGCCGAGCTGGTGGGACACGCTCGACAACGAGGACAGCCCGGCCGCGTCGCCGATCTCGCGCATGCTCGGCGGGTACCCCCGCGAGGCGATGGACGCACGGATGGCGTCGAGGATCGTCTGCTGCTTCGCGGTCAGCGGCTTCTGGCCCCGCAGTTCGTCCACCACGTCGTCTCGCTTTCGTCGGTGCTGAGCGGCCGTGGCGGGAATGTCGGTGGTCCCCGCTTGACTTGTCCCAGTCGATCGAAACAGTATCCGACCGGTCAACCCCGGACAAACACCTGTTCGAGCGTGTCGCAAGAAAACCCCGCAGAAATCCTCTCCCAGGACTTGTGCGACGTCCGATTCGAAACTATGTTCGGTACACGACTTCGGTTCACCCGAACGGGAAGGCAAGAACGACATGAGCACCATCGCCATCGCTGACATCCAGCGCACCGCGGCCCCCGCCGCACGCGTCCGCCTGCGCCTGACGCGCCGCGGGCGCATCGTCTTCACGACGCTCGCAGCACTCCCTCTCCTCATCGTCGTCGCCTTCTTCGTCCTGAACGGCGGGCAGGCGTCCGCCGGTGACGCCGCCGCCGGTGGAGCCCGGACGCACTTCGACACCGTCACCATCCAGCCGGGCGAGACGCTCTGGCAGCTGGCTGAGGACACCGCGCCGAACGCCGACCCGCGCGACTTCGTGCAGGACGTCATCAGCCTCAACGCCCTCGACGGCTCGGGGCTGCAGGCCGGCGAGCAGATCGCCATCCCGACGAAGTACACCTCGGGCCAGTAGTCGCCGCCAGTCGTGGTGGGCAGTCCCGTCCAGACGGCTGGTCACGGGTCGCGCTCAGCGGCCTACGATGGATCGGTGGCATTCACGCTCGAAGACCTCCCGATCCGAGACGACCTCCGCGGTCAGAGCCCGTACGGCGCTCCGCAGAAGCACGTCCGCGTCCAGCTGAACGTCAACGAGAACACGCATCCGGTGCCGGACGACGTGGCTGACGACATCGTTGCCTCGATCCGACAGGCGCTGGCAATGGTCAACCGCTACCCGGACCGCGAGTTCACCGAGCTCCGCGAGTCATTGGCTCGCTACCTCGGGCACAGCCTGTCGGCAGAACAGCTGTGGGCAGCGAACGGGTCGAACGAGGTCCTCCAGCAGCTGCTGCAGGCGTTCGGCGGCCCGGGCCGAACGGTCCTCGGGTTCCCGCCCACCTACTCGATGCACTCCATCCTGGCGTCCGGCACCGGCACGACCTGGATCCCGGCGGAGCGCGACGACGAGTACCGCATCTCGCCGGAGACCGTGGTGGCGGCGATCGAGCAGCACCAGCCGGACATCGTGTTCCTGTGCGGGCCGAACAACCCCACGGGCACGCCGCTGCCGATCGAGACGATCGAGGCCGCGTACGCCGCGACCGACGGCATCGTGATGGTGGACGAGGCCTACGCCGAGTTCATGCCGTCCGACGTCCCGAGCGCGCTCACGCTGCTGCCGGGTCGTGAGCGTCTCGTCGTCTCGCGCACCATGAGCAAGGCGTTCGCCTTCGCCGGCGCCCGCGTCGGGTACATGGCCGCGCACCCCGCCGTGATCGACGCCCTCCGGCTCGTCCGGCTGCCGTACCACCTCTCCGTCCTGACGCAGGCTGCGGCCGTCGCGGCGCTGCGCCACGCGCCCGAGATGCTCGCGATGGTCGACGACATCAAGCAGCAGCGCGACCGGATGGTGACGGAGCTGCAGGCCATGGGCTACCGGACGTACGAGACGTGGTCGAACTTCGTCCTGTTCGGTGGGGTCGCCGACCCGCACGCCGCGTTCGAGTCCCTGCTCGAGCGGGACGTCATCGTGCGCGACCTCGGCATCCCGCACCACCTGCGGGTGAGCGCCGGAACGGAAGAGGAGACCACCGCGTTCCTCGACGCCATGCGCCAGGTCGCCGCCGAGCAGCCGCCGGTTAGGGTTGGGGCATGACCGCCCGCACCGCCTCGATCAGCCGCAGGACGAGCGAATCGAGCGTCGAACTCGAGCTCGACCTCGACGGCACCGGCTCGTCCGACATCTCGACGAGCGTGCCGTTCTTCGACCACATGCTGACGGCGTTCAGCAAGCACTCGCTCATCGACCTCCGCGTGCGTTCGACGGGTGACACCGACATCGACGTGCACCACACGGTCGAGGACACCGGCATCGTGCTCGGCCAGGCCCTCAAGCAGGCACTCGGCGACCGCTCCGGCATCGGCCGGTACGGCGACGCCCTCGTGCCCCTCGACGAAGCGCTCGCCCAGGCGGTCGTGGACGTCTCCGGGCGCCCCTTCCTCGTGCACTCCGGCGAGCCGGCCGGGTTCGAGTTCCACCGGATCGGCGGGCACTTCACGGGGTCGATGATCCGCCACGTGTTCGAGGCGATCACGTTCAACGCCGACATCACCGTGCACGTCCGCGTGCTCGGGGGTCGCGACCCGCACCACATCGCCGAAGCCGAGTTCAAGGCGTTCGCGCGAGCGATGCGCAAGGCGGTCGAACTCGACCCGCGCGTCGACGGCATCCCCTCCACGAAGGGCGCACTGTGACCGCGAAGCCGAACGTCGTCGTCCTCGACTACGGGTCGGGGAACGTCCACTCCGCGGCGAAGGCGCTCGAGCGGGCCGGTGCCGACGTCACGCTGACCTCGGACAAGCAGGCGGCGCTCCGAGCCGACGGGCTGCTCGTGCCCGGGGTCGGGGCGTTCGCCGCGGTCATCGACCAGCTCGAAGGCGTCCAGGGCGGCGAGATCGTCGACCACCGTCTGGCCGGCGGCCGTCCCGTCCTCGGCATCTGCGTCGGCATGCAGGTGCTGTTCTCGCGGGGCATCGAGCGCGGTGCCGACGTCGAGGGGCTCGGGCAGTGGCCCGGAACCGTCGAGCAGCTCGAAGCCGAGGTCCTGCCGCACATGGGCTGGAACACCGTCCAGGCGCCGGAGGACTCCGTGCTGTTCGACGGGCTGCACGACGAGCGGTTCTACTTCGTGCACTCGTACGGGGTGACCGACTTCCCGCTCGACGCCTACGGGCCGTTCCGTGCTCCCGGCCTGACCTGGGCCGAACACGGGCAGCGGTTCATCGCCGCGGTCGAGAACGGGCCGCTCACGGCGACCCAGTTCCACCCCGAGAAGTCCGGCGAGCCGGGCATCCGCCTGCTGACCAACTGGGTGCGCTCGCTCTGAACCCGGCCCGCGACGGGCGCGACGGCGCCGCCGGACGCGCCACGGGCCTCCAGTCCGAACACCGCACCCTCTCCACCGCGACGAAACCGACAGGACCATGACCGACCTCACCGACACCTCGCCCCTCGTCCTGCTGCCGGCCGTCGACGTCGTCGACGGCCAGGCGGTCCGGCTGACCCAGGGCGAGGCGGGCAGCGAGACCGGCTACGGCGACCCCGTCGCCGCCGCACGCACCTGGCGCGACCAGGGCGCGGAGTGGATCCACCTGGTGGACCTCGACGCGGCTTTCGGGCGGGGCGACAACCGCAAGGTCATCGCGCACGCGATCCGCGAGGTCGAGGGCGTGTCCGTCGAGTTGTCGGGCGGCATCCGCGACGACGCCTCGCTCGAGGCGGCCCTCGCGACCGGTGCCGCGCGCGTCAACCTCGGCACGGCGGCCCTCGAGAACCCGGGCTGGGCCGCTCGGGTGATCGGCGAGTACGGCGAGCAGATCGCGGTCGGGCTCGACGTCCGGGGCACGACCCTCGCCAGCCGCGGCTGGACCGAGGACGCCGGCGACCTGTGGGAGGTCCTGGACCGCCTCGAGGCCGCGGGGTGCGCACGCTACGTCGTCACCGACGTGACGAAGGACGGCACGCTGCAGGGCCCGAACGTCGAGCTGCTGCGTCAGGTGTGCGACCGGACGGACCAGCCCGTGGTCGCCTCGGGTGGGATCTCGACACTCGACGACCTGCGGGCCCTGCGCGAGCTCGTGCCGTTCGGGCTCGAGGGCGCGATCATCGGCAAGGCGCTGTACTCCGGGGCGTTCACGCTGCCGGCCGCGCTCGACATCGCCTCGGAGTAGCGGCGTGGCGGGGATCTCCAACGGCCGCGGAACCGGGCCCGACGCCGACGACGCGCACACCCCGGGTGGCGCGGCGGATTCGGCCGGCTTCGCGTGGGAGGGCCGCACGTTCGACCACCACGACACCGCCTTCGCCGACGACGACGGTCTGGCCGACCCTGCGGTGACCGCAGCGATCACGGGCCTGGCCGCCGGTGCCTCGCAGGCGGCGGTCATCGAGGCGCTGCGCACCGCCCGCCTGCTCATCCCTCTCATCGCCGAGGCCGGTGACCTCGGCGAGACCGACGCGGGCAAGGTCGTGGACAAGACCCAGGAACTCTCGATCGTGACGGTCGCAGGGCCGGACGGGCGGAGCGTGATGCCCGCGTTCACCTCGGTCGACGCGATGCACGTGTGGGACGCCGACGCACGGCCCGTGCCCGTCGAATCACGCCGGGTGGCGATGGCCGCGGCGAGCGAGGAGACCCAGCTCGTGGTGCTCGACCCGAAGTCCGACACCGAGTTCGTGCTGCGCCGTCCCGCGGTCTGGGCGCTCGGCCAGGACCTGCCGTGGACACCGTGCTTCGAGGACCCCGAGGTCGCCCAGGCGTTCGCGGACTCGGTCGTGGGGGAGCGCAGCGTCGCCCGCGTCGAACTCACCCCCGGGGACCCGGTCGGTCGTTTCGCCGGACCGGAGCTGACCGTCGGGCTGGCGCTGCACCCGGGCCTCGACCGCGAGCAGGTCGGCGACCTCGTCGGCCGGCTGCAGCAGCGGTGGTCGACGGACCCGGTCATCGCCGAACGCGTCGACAGCATGCGCGTGGCCCTCCGCGCCGCCTGAGCCGTGCGCGGCGGTGCGGCCTCGGCCCGGGCGGCGTCGCCGGTACGATGGCCGGGTGAGCACGAACCCGACGACCAACCCCACCGGCGCGACCTCCATCGGTCCGACGGGTCGTCCTGTCCGGGAGTTCCCCGTGCCCGAGGAACTCGACAGCACCGGCCCCGCGCGCATCATCGCCCTCTGCAACCAGAAGGGCGGCGTCGGCAAGACCACGACGGCGATCAACCTCGGTGCAGCGCTGGCGGAGTACGGCCGGAAGGTCTTGGCCGTCGACTTCGACCCGCAGGGTGCGCTCTCGGCGGGTCTCGGTGTCCGCACGCACGACATCCACACGGTCTACGACCTGCTCATGGGCGCCGTGAAGGACCCGATCCAGGTCATCCAGCCGACGAACACCCCGGGGCTCGACGTGATCCCCGCGAACATCGACCTGTCCGCGGCCGAGGTGCACCTGGTCAACGAGGTCGCCCGCGAGCAGATCCTGGCGAGCGTGCTGCGCAAGGTCGCGAACGACTACGACGTGATCCTGGTCGACTGCCAGCCGTCGCTCGGTCTGCTCACCGTCAACGCCCTGACCGCGGCGCACGGTGTGCTCATCCCGCTCGAGTGCGAGTTCTTCGCCCTGCGCGGTGTCGCCCTGCTCATCGAGACGATCGACAAGGTGCGCGACCGTCTCAACCCGGCGCTGACGCTCGACGGCATCCTGCCGACCATGTACGACTCCCGCACCCTGCACTCGCGCGAGGTCATGGAGCGCGTCGTCGACACGTTCGACGACCGGGTCCTCGACACCGTCATCGGGCGCACCGTGAAGTTCCCCGACGCCACGGTCTCCGCGCGGCCGATCACCCAGACGGCGCCCGACCACGCCGCCGCCCACGCCTACCGGCAGCTCGCACGAGAGCTCGTCCAGCGTGGCGCCGTCGCCTGAGCCGGGGTTCCGGGTCCGACTCGCCAACTTCGACGGCCCGTTCGACCTCCTGCTGTCGCTCATCACGAAGCACGAGCTCGACATCACCGAGGTCTCGCTCGGCGCGGTCACGGGGGAGTTCATCCAGTACGTGCGCCAGGCCGAGTCGGCGGACGAGCTCGACGAGGCCAGCGAGTTCCTGGTCGTCGCCGCGACCCTGCTCGACCTGAAGATCGTCGGGTTGCTGCCGCAGGGTGAGCTCGTGGACGCCGAGGACGTCGCCCTGCTCGAGGCCCGCGACCTGCTGTTCGCGCGGCTGCTGCAGTACCGGGCGTTCAAGCAGGCCGCCGACTGGTTCGGCGAACGCTGGGGCGTGGAGTCGCGTCGGCACGTCCGCAGCGTCCGGCTCGAGGAGCGGTTCCGCGCGCGCACGCCCGAGCTCGTGTGGACGCTGTCGGTGCAGGACTTCGCTGCGCTGGCGGCGCTGGCGTTCGCCCCGCGGGAGATCCCGACGGTCGGTCTCGACCACCTGCACGCGCCGCTCATCAGCATCCGCGAGCAGGCCGCGATCGTCGTCTCGATCCTGCGGACACGCGACGGCGAGGGCGTCTCGTTCCGCGAACTGGTCGCGGGCGTCGACCAGACGGGTATCGTGGTGGCTCGCTTCCTCGCGATCCTGGAGCTGTACCGGAACGCATCGATCTCGTTCGAACAACTCGAGCCGCTCGGGGAACTCACGCTCCGGTGGACCGCCGAGGACTGGTCCGACGAGAGCCTCGCCAACCTGGGAGCCGACTATGACGGATGACGCACACGACGCGTCCAGCGCCGAGCCCGGCGGCGCCGACGAGATGGCCGATGCCCGCGCGATCGAGCACGCGATCCACGAGCGCGCCGAGCACGACCGCGCCCCGCAGGCGCACCCGGCGATCCCGCTCGACCGCCAGCTCGAGGCGATCCTGATGATCGCCGACGAGCCCCAGTCGCTCGTCGCACTCGGCGCCGCCGTGGACGCCCCGGTGCCCGCCGTCCGCCAGGCGATCGAGCGCCTCGTCGCGGACTTCGACGGTGTCGACGGCACGATCCGACGCGGGTTCGAACTCCGCGAGGTCGGCGGCGGCTGGCGTTTCTACGTCCGCCAGGACCTGGACGCCGTCGTCGAGCAGTTCGTCGAGGCCGAGCGCCCCTCGCGTCTGTCGCAGGCCGCGCTCGAGACCCTGGCGGTCGTCGCCTACAAGCAACCGATCACGCGATCCCAGATCGCGGCGATCCGTGCCGTCAACGTCGACGGCGTCGTCCGAACGCTGGTCGCGCGCGGTCTCATCGAGGAGTCGTTCACCGACTCCGAGACCGGCGCCATCAACTACGTCACGTCCGATCTGCTCCTGCAGCAGCTCGGCATCAACTCGCTCGACGAGCTGCCGCTCATCTCGCCCCTCCTGGACGACGGTGCGGACGGCTTCGGGCAGAACGAAGGGATCCCCGATGGCCGGGTTTGACGACCGGGGGCGCGGCGCGCCCCGAGACCGAGACGACCGCAACGGACGCTCAGGAGGCCCGGATCGCCCCGGGCGTTCGGCTCCCGGCCGCGGCGGGGCCGGCTCCAGTGCCGGTGGCCGCTCCGGCGGGTACGGTCGCGACGACCGCGGGGGCGCACGTCCGCCGCGCGACGACGACCGTCGTGGCGGGTACCCGTCGCGCGACGACCGCGGTGGTGACCGTGGTGGGTACCGGGGCAACTCGGCGCCGCGTGACGACCGTGGTGGGTACCGGGGTCGCGATGACCGCAGCGCCCCGCCCCGTGATGACCGTGGTGGCTACCGTGGCCGCGATGACCGCAGTTCGGCTCCGCGTGATGACCGTGGCGGCTACCGGGGGCGCGACGACCGCAGCGCCCCGCCGCGTGATGACCGTAGTGGGTACCGGGGCAACTCGGCGCCGCGTGATGACCGCGGTGGCTACCGTGGCCGCGATGACCGCAGTTCGGCGCCGCGTGATGACCGTGGCGGCTACCGGGGTCGCGATGACCGCGGTTCGGCGCCGCGCGACGACCGTGGCGGGTACCGAGGTCGCGATGACCGGAGCTCGGCTCCGCGTGATGACCGTGGTGGGTACCGCGGGCGTGACGACCGCAGCGCCGCGCCGCGTGATGACCGTGGTGGCTACCGGGGCAACTCGGCTCCGCGTGATGACCGTGGTGGGTACCGCGGCCGTGACGACCGCAGCTCGGCTCCGCGTGACGACCGTGGCGGGTACCGGGGTCGCGATGACCGCAGTTCGGCTCCGCGCGATGACCGTGGCGGCTACCGCGGCCGCGACGACCGGAGCTCGGCTCCGCGCGACGACCGTGGCGGCTACCGCGGCCGCGACGACCGCAGCTCGGCTCCGCGTGACAACCGCGACGACCGTGGCGGCTACCGCGGCCGCGACGACCGCAGCTCGGCACCTCGCGACAACCGCGACGACCGCCGCTCGGCCCCGCGTGACAACCGCGACGACCGCCGCGGCCCCGACGGCCAGCAGAGCCGCGTGTGGCACAACGGCCGTCGCTACGTCGGCGGCACCACGAGCGTCCGCAACAGCGACCGCAGCAGCAACGGCCGCACCACGCCGAAGCCGAGCGGTGAGCGCGACAGCAACGGCATCCCGGTGGAGGGCACGCCCGAACGGCCGATCATCGAGGACTGGGACGCGGCGGACGGGACGGCGCCTGCCGGGGCCGAGCCGGGCCTCCAGGCAGAGGGGGAGCGCCTGCAGAAGGTGATCGCCGCTGCGGGCGTGGCATCTCGCCGAGTCGCGGAGAACCTGATCGTCGAGGGCCGCGTGACGGTCAACGGCCAGGTCGTGGACGCCCTCGGGCGTCGTGTCGACCCCGCGACCGACGCGATCTCGGTCGACGGCGTGCCGGTGCAGATCGATTCCTCGCGACGCTACATCGTGCTGAACAAGCCGACCGGTGTCGTCTCGAGCCTGCAGGACGAGCGCGGTCGCCGCGACCTGACCGAGTTCGTGGACCGCTACGAGGAGCGCCTGTTCAACGTCGGCCGCCTGGACACCGAGACCTCCGGGCTGCTCGTCCTGACGAACGACGGTGACCTGGCGCACGTGCTGGCGCACCCGTCGTTCGGGGTGCAGAAGACGTACATCGCGAAGGTGCACGGCAACGTGAACCCCGCCGTGGTGCAGCGTCTGACCGAGGGCGTCGAGCTCGAGGACGGTCCCATCAAGGCCGACAAGGTGCGGTTGCTCGAGTCCTCGCGGGGTGAGTCGCTCGTCGAGATCACGCTGCACTCCGGCCGCAACCGGATCGTCCGACGCATGCTCGAGGCCGTCGACCACCCGGTCCTCGAACTCGTCCGTCGCTCGTTCGGGCCGCTGCACCTCGGCAGCCTGCCGCCGGGCAAGATGCGCGAGCTCGGCACGGTCGAGGTCGGCAAGCTGCTCGGAACGGTCCGTGACGCCAAGCCCTCCGCTCGTGACGACCGCGACGTCGCCCTCGACCAGGGCGAGGACGACGAGTGGGACGACGAGACGGCGGACTGACCGTGCTCGGTCGGTAGGCTTGCCCGGTGACCGACGTGACCCCGACCGACATCGACCGCCGTCTGCGCGGCCCGGTCCGGGTCGTCGGTGCCGGGCTGCTGGGCGCCTCGATCGGGCTGGCCCTGCGCGAGAAGGGCGTGGACGTGGTCCTCGACGACGTGTCGCCGGCCGCGTTGGCGCTCGCCGTGGACTACGGCGCCGGGCGTCGACCGGCAGCCGGCGACCAGCCGGAGCTCGTCGTCGTCGCGGTGCCGCCGGACGTCGTCGCGACCGTAGTGGAGCGTGAGCTCGCCGCCCACCCGAGCGCCGTGGTGACCGACGTCGCCAGCGTGAAGTCCGGTCCGTTGGCCGCCCTGGTTGCCGCCGGAGCCGACGTCACCCGCTACATCGGCTCGCACCCGATGGCCGGACGGGAGCGCAGCGGTCCGACCGCCGCCCGCGCCGACCTGTTCGTCGGACGCCCGTGGGTGATCGCCGGGCACGACGGCATCACGTACCAGCGTGCCGCGGTGGTCGAGGACCTCGCGCTCGACGTCGGCGCCACCGTCGTCCCGATGGACCCCGAGTCTCACGACCTCGCCGTGGCGTACGTCTCGCACGCGCCGCAGCTCGTGTCGACCCTCATGGCCGCACGTCTGCGGGACGCCCCGGACGGTTCGCTCGGCCTGGCCGGCGGCGGCGTCCGCGACGTCACGCGCATCGCCGCGAGCGACCCCGGCCTCTGGGTGCAGATCATCGGGGCGAACGCCGGGCACATCCGGCCGGTGCTCACCGACCTGCGCGACGACCTCTCGCGCGTGATCGACGCCCTCGGCGACCCGGACGGCGCCGGTTCGCCGCGCACCATCGCCGAGACGATCGCCGCCGGCAACCGCGGGGTCGAACGGCTGCCGGGCAAGCACGGCACCACCAAGCGCTTCGCCCAGGTGGTCGTCCTCGTCGACGACACCCCCGGGCAGATCGCCGCGCTCCTGACGTTCATCGGGGAGATCGGCATCAACCTCGAGGACATGCGCCTCGAGCACTCACCGGGCGCGCAGATCGGCATCGTCGAGGTGTCGGTGCTGCCCGAGCAGGAACAGCGACTCGTCGAGGAACTCGAGGGGCGCGGATGGAGGATCGCAGCAGCATGGGCCTGAACGACGACACGAACGCAGCGACGAACGAATCCGGTGTGACCGGCGGCCCGGACGGGCCCGACTCCGGTCTCCCGACCCCGGGCCAGGGTGGTGCCGGCGGTCCGCTCAGCGGCAGCGGCGACGGCGGCGCACTCGGCGGTCCGGCGGGCGGCCTCGGCGAACCCGGCGGCGAGCCCGGTTCGACCAGTGCCCCGGTGCCGGCCGGTCTCACCGACGGCGCCTACGTCGCGAAGATCGTCATCGCGGTCGACGGCCCCGCGGGCAGCGGCAAGTCGAGCGTGTCCCGCGCGGCCGCCCGTGCCCTCGGCTACGGCTACCAGGACACCGGCGCCGCCTACCGTGCGCTCGCCTGGCACGCCCTGCAGCAGCGGGTGGACCTCGACGACGCGGCGGCGATCCTGGCGAGTTGGGACACCTTCGACTACGCGATCGGCACCGACCCCGACAACTACTACGTGCGCGTGGGGGAGACCGACGTCACCGACGCGATCCGCACCCCGGACGTGACGGGTGCGGTCGCCCACATCGCGAAGCTCCCGGACGTCCGGCACCGCCTCGTGCAGCTGTTCCGGAACGTGATGCGGAAGACCGACGCACCGGGGATCATCACCGAGGGGCGGGACATCACCACAGTGGTCGCACCCGACGCCGAGGTCCGGATCCTGCTGACGGCCGACGAGTCGGTTAGAATGGCCCGGCGCTCGGCGGAGGTCACGACCCAGTCGGCCGCAGAGACCTCCGCCGCACTCGCTCGCCGAGACGCGGCGGACGCGAAGGTCGTCGACTTCATGAACGCCGCGGACGGCGTCACGACGCTCGACTCCACCGACCTCGACTTCGACCAGACCGTGCAGGCGGTCGTCGACCTGGCCCGCGCGGCCACGCACTGACGCACGACCGGACGGCCTCGGCCGCCTGGTCACACCACGGCCGGAACTCCGGCCCGGCCGGGAACGGCCACCGACACCGCGGCTCCGGCCGCTCGCGAGGAACCCACCATGGCTCAGTTGGACAACCCGGACAACGACGACTTCCCCCAGTACGACGACTTCCCCCAGTACGACGACGCCCTCGGCGAGCGGCTCGCCGGACTCGACGAGGCCGAGGCCGAGCAGCGCGCCACCGCGCTCCGCGCCGGGCTCGAGGAGTACGACCTCGAGGACGAGGACCTCGCCCTGCTCGAGGGCGGCCAGGTCGGCGAGGACGGCGTCCACTACCTGCCCGCCTACCCGGTGCTCGCGATCGTCGGCCGCCCGAACGTCGGCAAGTCCGCGCTCGTCAACCGCATCCTCGGTCGTCGCGAGGCCGTCGTGCAGGACGTCCCCGGCGTCACGCGTGACCGCGTCAGCTACAAGGCGGACTGGAACGACAAGCGCTTCACGCTCGTCGACACCGGCGGCTGGGAGCCCGGTGCCGAGGGCATCAACGCCTCGGTCGCCGCGCAGGCCGAGGTCGCGATCGACCTCGCGGACGCCGTCCTGTTCGTCGTCGACGTCACGGTCGGCATCACCGCCACCGACGAGCACGTCGTCAAGATGCTCCGCGGCACCGACCGCCCCGTCATCGTCGTCGCGAACAAGGCCGACGACGAGCGCCGTGAACTCGACGCCTACGAGCTCTGGAACCTGGGGCTCGGCGAGCCGCACCCGGTGTCGGCCCTGCACGGCCGTGGCGTCGCGGACCTGCTCGACCTGATCATCAAGACGCTCCCCGACACCTCGGCCGTCGCCAAGCAGGAGGTCGGCGGTCCCCGCCGCGTCGCGATCCTCGGCCGCCCGAACGTCGGCAAGAGCTCGCTGCTCAACAAGGCCGCCGGTGAAGAGCGCGTCGTCGTGAACGACATCGCCGGCACCACCCGCGACCCGGTGGACGAGCAGATCGAGCTCGGCGGCAAGGTGTGGCGGTTCGTCGACACCGCCGGCATCCGGAAGCGCGTCCACATGCAGCAGGGCGCCGACTTCTACGCGTCGCTCCGCACGACCGCCGCGCTCGAGAAGGCCGAGGTCGCCGTCGTCGTCCTCGACGTCACCGAGCCGGTGTCCGTGCAGGACCTCCGCATCATCGACCTGGTGCTCGAGTCGGGCCGTGCGCTCGTCCTGGCCTACAACAAGTGGGACCTGCTCGACGACGAACGTCGCCGCTACCTCGAGCGTGAGATCGAGCAGGACCTGGCGCACGTCGCCTGGGCCCCGCGCGTGAACATCTCCGCCCGTACCGGCCGTCACCTCGAGAAGCTCGTGCCGGCGCTCGAGACCGCCCTCGAGTCGTGGGACACCCGCATCCCGACGGGCAAGGTCAACGCCTTCATCGCCGAGCTCGTCCAGGAGCACCCCCACCCCGTGCGCGGCGGCAAGCAGCCCCGCATCCTATTCGGGACCCAGGCGTCGAGCCAGCCGCCGACGTTCGTGCTCTTCACGTCGGCGTTCCTCGACCCGCAGTACCGACGGTTCATCACCCGTCGACTCCGCGAGGTCTGGGGCTTCTCCGGCACCCCGATCAACGTCAACATGCGGGTCCGCGAGCGCCGGAAGCGCTGAGCCGCAGCTGCACCACACACAACGCGTCCCGTCTGCACGGGGCGCGTTGTGTGTTGTGCGTTGTGCGTTCGCGTTCGCGTTCGCGTTCGCGTTCGGCCGGGAGGCCCGGATCGCGTCCGCAGCGTCGGTGCGGCACCATGGGAGCGTGCGCATCGGGCGGTGGGGAACGGATCGACGTCGGCTCGCCCTGGTGGGAGCCCTCGTCGCCGTGGTCGTCGTCGGCTCGGTGTCGCTCTGGACGGTCTCGCACGCCCCAGCCGAGGACGACCTCGTCACCCGCTCCGATCGAGCCGTCCCCGAACCCGCGCGGTCCCCCTCGGAAGGGCTGCGGCCGTTGAACGGCCTGGGCGAACCCCTGCTCGAGGAGTCCCCGGCCGTGCAACCGGTCGACTCGTCGCCGATCGAACCGTGGTGGCGCCGGGTTCCGCCGGTCTCCGGGGACATCGTCGGCATCGACGGCGCTGCTGCCTCGGGCCACGTCCACATCGCCGGGAACACGGGCGACGACACGCTGGCGGTCGAGATCGCGCACCTGGAGACGGGGACGACGGGGCCGGTCGACATCGTGTTGTCCGGTGGGACCGTGACGGGTGGGGAGGACCCGACGTGGACGCCGGCGGGGGAGTCCTTCGACCTCTTCCAGGCCGCCGGTCTCGAAGAGGGGCTGACCGTCGTGCTCGGCGAGCCGTGGACGTTGCCAGACGAGGTCCGTTCCCTCGTCCTGCTCGACGCGGCGACCGGCACGGTGCTGGGTGGCGCGGCGCTGGTCCCGAGCGACTGAGCCGGCTGGGCAGTCCCACGCCGACCCGGAACGACATCGTCGACGTCGTGCGACCTCGATGACGTCGTTCGGGGTCGGCGTCGGTACCCGCGCGGTACGCCGACGGTCATTCGATGCGGCACGATGTACTGGTGACGCAGCGCAACGACGGACTCGGTGGCCTCGCCGACCGCGCGTGGTGCCGACTCCGGCTCGACCGGTTGGCCGGAGGCCGTCAGGGCGGGTACGTCATCCGCCAGGACATGCTCGAGCACCCCGACACCGTTCGGTCGTTCCGCTGGATCCGGTGGCTGCTCGTCGCCGAGACGATCGTCGGACTCGCTGCCATCGTCGTCGCCGTGCTGCTGACGCGTGCGGGGGAGACCGTGCCGTGGGCGGTGTGGTTCCGGGCGACGGTCGTGCTGCTCATCACCCTGACGCTGTACGTGTTCGCCTGGCGGGCGCAGCTCGGGTACTACTGGGCGTACCAGCGGGTGCGGTTGTTCAGCCGGATCTTCCCGATCGTGACGCTCATCGTGGCGGCGATCCCCGGGCTGTACCCGTTCTGGATGGTGATCGAGCAGATCGTGTTCTCACTGCTCATGATCGGCATCGGCGACGTGCTCACCACCGACCACATGCGCGCCACGTTCCCCAAGCCCGCCCGCCGCTAGCGCCCGCGGCGGCTACGCGACCGTGGCCAGCGCGAAGGGCAGCACGGCGGCGGCCCCGGCACGCCGGAGCTCGCGGCCCGCGACGGTCACCGTCCACCGGCTGTCGACCAGGTCGTCGACGAGCAGCACCGGGCCCTGGTGCGACTGCAGCGCTTCCGCGAGTTCCGGCCCGACCTGGAACGTGTCCCAGACGCCGGACAACCGGTAGGCGCTGTTCGTCGCACCGTCGCCGCGGGGCGTGCCGCCGTTCCGGTCGAGCGTGCCGAGGAACTGCAGCCGCCCGATCGTCGACAGCGCCTGGGCGAGCGACCCCACGAGCTGCGGCCGCGACCGCGAGGACATCGCCACGACGCCGGTCGGCCGGGTCTCCCACGGCCAGTCCTTGAGCGCCCGCACACAGCCGTCGACGAGCTCGCGCGAGATCGGGGCATCGGGTGTGGACGGCGAGAACAGTGCACGCAGCGGTCCGCCCCAGCCGAGGTCGGTCAGACGCGCCACCGCGCGGCCGGGCTGCACGAGCTCGTCGGCGCCGATCTTGCCCCGCACCGAGACCCCGAGCGACGACATCCCCGAGGGCCACTGGGCACGCGGGGCGATCTCGACGCCGACCTTGTCGAGCGCGGCAGCCGCACCGGACGAGTCCGAGTCGGAGACCGAGGTCGGGAACCACGCCCCGGCGCAGTTGTCGCACCGGCCGCAGGGCTCCGCGGAGGGGTCATCGAGATCCTGCTGCAGCAGCTGCATGCGGCAGGCCGAGGTGGACTCGTAGTCGAGCATCGACGCGGCCTCGGCAGCGCGTGCCGCAGCGACCCGCTCGTACCGCGGGGCGTCGTACTGCCACGGCTGTCCGGTCGAGACCCAGCCGCCGGTGACCCGTCGGACCGCTCCGTCGACGTCGAGCACCTTGAGCAGGAGTTCGAGGGTCGAGCGCTTGATGTCGACCAGGCCCTCGAGGGCGACCGTCGACATCGCGGTGTCGGTGGACAGGGCGCCGAGCACGGCCGACGCGCGGGCCTCGGTCGGCATCGACGCGCTGGCGAAGTACTGCCAGATCTCGCGGTCCTCACGCCCGGGCAGCAGCAGCACATCGGCGTTGTCGGTGGCACGACCCGCACGACCGATCTGCTGGTAGTAGGCGACGGGCGACGAGGGAGCGCCGACGTGCACGACGAACCCGAGGTCCGGCTTGTCGAACCCCATGCCGAGCGCACTCGTGGCGACGAGGGCCTTCAGTTGGTTGCCCTTGAGCTGCTGCTCGAGCTGCTCCCGCTCGTCGGTGTCGGTGCGCCCCGTGTAGGCGCGGACGGCGTACCCGTTGTCGCGCAGCAGTCGGGCGATGTCCTCGGCCGCCGAGACCGTGAGCGTGTAGATGATGCCGCTGCCGGGCAGGTCGCCGAGGTGCGCGAGCAGCCAGCCGAGCCGCTGCCGGGCATCCGGAAGCGTCAGCACGCCGAGTCGCAGTGAGGCCCGGGCGAGCGACCCACGGATGGTGAAGACCGGGTCGGCCGGGCCGGCGGTCAGCTGCTCGGCGACGTCCTCGACCACGCGCTCGTTCGCCGTCGCGGTCGTCGCCAGGACGGGGACGCCGTGGGGGAGCGAGCGGATGAGCTCGGCCAAGCGGCGGTAGTCCGGTCGGAAGTCGTGGCCCCAGTCCGAGATGCAGTGCGCTTCGTCGACCACGAGCATGCCCATCCGGGCGATCAGGGTCGGCATCTGCTCGTCGCGGAACTTCGGGTTGTTCAGGCGCTCGGGGGAGACGAGGAGCACGTCGACCTCGTCACGGGCAAGGGCTGCCTGGGTCTCGCCCCACTCGTGCGCGTTCGCCGAGTTGATCGACACCGCACGGACCCCCGCGCGGGCAGCCGCTGCCACCTGGTCGCGCATCAGCGCCAGCAGCGGCGAGACCAGGACGGTCGGGCCGCCACCACGGCGACGGAGCAGCAGGGTCGCGAGGAAGTACACGGCGGACTTGCCCCACCCGGTGCGCTGCACGACCAGGGCACGCTGTCGGTGCTCGACCAGGGCGGAGATCGCCTCGAGCTGGCCGGGATGGAAGACCGCGTCGGGGCGCCCCGTGAGCGCAGCGAGCGCCTGCTGTGCCTCGGCGGCGATGTCTGCAGAAGGCGGGGCGGTGGTTTCCATGCCCCCCATGCTGTCAGGAGCAACCGACGAAACGGAGGCACCGCCTCCCGTCTGTGGACAACGCTGACAGGCGAGCCGCTACTGGTAGGTGACCAACGCCGGCGTCGGCTGCACGTCCTGCATGGTCTGCGACGGCGTCAGCATGGGCGTGTCCTCGTCGTAGAAGTTCTTCCAGCCCCAGTGCAGCCCCTCGGGCGCGCCCTGGTGCAGCGCCTTCCACGTCGCCTGCTTGTCCGGCTGCGAGCCCTGCCCGTCGACGTGCACGAGCATGTCGAGCTCCGGGTGGGTCTCCAGCGCGGAACGGTCCTGGATCATCGACAGCCGGAACTGGTGCAGGACCAGGGCCTTCGGCGGCAGCCCCTCGTCGCGCACGAGCGCAGCCAGCCACGAGGACACCTCGTTCACCTCGGACGCCGACACACTACCGATCTGCTCGAGCGGCACCTGGTCCTTCGTCAGCCGCCACTCCGGGTCGAGCGCCAGCCAGACGCCGGGCTTCTTCAGCAGCGACTCGTACTTCTTCGCCTGCGACAGGAAGTCGGACCGGCCCGGCTGCAGGTCGATGATCACGGGCATGTCGGCGTCGTGGGCGGCATCGACGTAGGGCTCGAGCGTCGACACCGGCAGCTCCGTCGAGTAGTCGCCGTCCGACCCGGCGTCACCTGCGGCGACGGTCGCGATGACCTCCATCGCGGGCGTCACGAGCTCGTCGGACTCCGCCCGGTACGGCTTCGCGACCTGCTCAGCACGCCGGACGGTGGCCTCCGGCCCCTGCTCGCCGAGCACGCCCAGCGCCGGTGCCCCGGGAGCCCCGTACAGCGCCACGTAGCGGTGCCCGTCGAACGGTCGCTGCCCGCCGTTCCGCAGCTGGAAGCCGCCCTCGGCCGCCCGCACCGTCCACTCCGGGTCCTGCAGTGCGTCGAACGCCGCACCGACCAGGACCGTCGGGTGCTTCGCTCGCTCGTGCAGCGCCGTCACCACGTCGGGTGCGGCAGCCGGGTCGGTCACGCCCCTCGGCATGGTCACCACACGAGCGCCGGCGGCCTTCGCGGTCGCCACGGCAGCAGCGTCCGCACTGGCGTCCGCCACCACCACGGTCGCCTGCCGGGAGGCCCGGGTCGACTCCGGCGCGTCGCCACCCTCCGGCGCCTTCCGCTCGTCGACGTCCGTGTCGAGCGACACGTCGCCCTCGGCCTGGTACCAGTCGGCCCCGAGCCGGTCGAGTTCGCGGGCCACGGCAGCGCTCGTGTTCTTGGTCGTCAGCAGCACCGGGACGTGGGCGCTCGCCGCAGCCTTGGCGGCATCACGGACCCCGTCGGTGTCGCCGGCCCGGGCGACGACCGCTCCCGGAGCACTCGCGAACAGGGCCTTGCTGACGCGGACGGACCGGGCTGCGGCGTCCGAGGCATCGGCGACCGTGACGGTGTCGGCCGAGCCCTTCGCCAACGTCGGGCGGCTCGTGTCCGGGCCGCTCGAGGTGCACCCGGCGGCTCCGAGCAGCAGTCCGGAGACCGCGATCGCGACGAGGACACGAGGGGTGGAACGAGAACGCATCGGGCCACCCTACGAGCCACGCGGAGAGGTCCCTGGGAATCCGACGGGTGTCGTCTCGTAGAAGGGAGGCATGCCCCACCACCCCGACGACCACCCGCTCATCGGAGCCGTCCGGTCGCCCGAGGTCCACTGCATGACCCTGAACGTGCGGCGCCGCGTGCCGCGGCCACCCGCGCACCCGGACGCCTGGGAGCGTCGCCGCGACGCGATCACCTCGCTCGTCACCTCCGAAGCGCCCACCGTCCTCGCCGTCCAGGAGGCCCTCCCCGCGCAGGCAGACGACCTGACGGCCGGCCTCGGATCCGGTTGGGAGCCCGTCCTGGCCGGGCGCGGCGCGCGCGGCGGTGGCGAACAGGTGGGGCTCTTCCTCGACCGCTCGCGCCTCGACATCGTCGAGCGCCGCACGTGGGCGCTTTCCCGCACGCCGCACCGCCCCGGCTCGCGCTCGTGGGCCACGTCGTTCCCCCGGCACGCCGTCGGCGCCGTCGTCGACGACCGCGCGACCGGCGTCCGGTTCCTGGCGATCGCCACCCACCTCGACGTCGCGTCGCCGTGGGCCCGGCTGCGATCCGCCGAACTGCTCGGCCGGATCGTGCGACAGCGCGGCCTGCCCGCCGTCGTGATGGCCGACTGGAACAGCCCGGCAGGATCCGCACCATGGCGAGCACTGGCGGACGCTGGTGTCGTCGACAGCTGGGGGCGGGCCTCCCGGCAGGTGGGTGAGCCGTACGGGACGTACCCGCACTACGGGAGTCCACGTGTCGGCGGCCGGCGCATCGACGGTGTCCTCGTGACGCCGGACGCGACCGTCGAGCGGGTCGCCGTGTCGAACCGGCGGCCGGGCGGGGTGTGGCCCTCCGACCACGCGGCCGTGCACGCGGTCGTGCGGTGGGCGTCGTGATCGCCACGCTCGGGCCGACGTTCCTGCGGCCGAAGTTCCTGGTGGCCGACGTGGTGCGTGCCCTGACGCTCGTCAGCCTGGTCGTCGCGAGCATCGGGTGGGGCGGGACCGCGCTGCCGGTGATGGCGCTGTCGCTGCTCGGGGTCGTGGTGCCGCGGATGCTCGGGCTGCGGCCCGCGTTCGACCTGGCGGTGTGCGTCCTCGTGCTCCTCGCGGGGTGGTCGAGCGTGCTCGAGTGGTACACGAGCGTGTTCCTGTGGGACAAGTTCATGCACGTCGTCCTCACCGGGCTGCTCGCCGCCGTGCTCTACGTCATCGGCGCCGACCTGCGCGCGGTGCCGGCGCCGGACGGGGAGCGACGGGTGGTCGTCGCGATCCTCGGACTGTGTGCGGGACTCGCGATCGGAGCCGCGTGGGAGATGGGGGAGTGGCTCGGGCACAACTTCGTCGACTCGGCGATCTACGTCGGCTACGACGATACGATCGGGGACCTGGCCGCGGACGGGGCCGGTGGGTTGCTCGTCGGGCTCGGGTTGCCGTGGTTGGCGGCGCGGCGCGAGGTGGTGCGGCCGACGCGCGGTGGCGCGGAGGGGGTCTGACGTCCGCTATGCTGGACCGGTCGCTCGCGCTCCGGTCGGACGCGGGCGAGGATCCTCCGGGATCCTGAGTTCTCCGGAACTCGCGGGCTGTGGCGCAGCTTGGTAGCGCACTTGACTGGGGGTCAAGGGGTCGCAGGTTCAAATCCTGTCAGCCCGACCGAAACGTGTCTGGCACAACGACAGAAGCCCACCGAGGATCTCGGTGGGCTTCTTCGTTCCCGTGGCTGTCGTGGGGTCGTATGCACGGGGCTCGCTCGCTGCGACGATGAGCGGACCACCTGTGTGCGACACGACGCTTCTCGGAGCGGCGTCCGAATCGAGTCAGACACGGAAGCCCGCGGGGGGACCCCATCGAGACACGATGGGGTCGTCTGCGTCAGGCGATGGCGCGGAGGATTGCCGGCGCGTTCGACGATGCGCAGTTCCGGGTCCGCGATCTTGAACCGGTCGTCGTCGAGCGCGCCCACCTCGAAGAAGTCGAGGTTGTAGTCGAAGGCGTGGAGGGTGAGCTTCCAACCCTTCACCTGCGGGCTCGCACCAGAGGTGAGGGCGTGGTCCAGCGCCGCTCGTCCGGCGTCGAGACCGGCGGCGAGCGTCTCGTGCGCGGTGGTGGACAGGTCGAGGTACGGCATCCGCCTGTGGATGGCACGCAACGCACGCACCGTGACGGTCGTGGTCCTGGTCCTCGTCGGGACCTCGACTTCCTGCCCAGTGATCATCGCTGAACCTCCGGAACCGAGCCTGTCTGGCGCTTGCGCACTTGTATCGCCAGCCGGTCGTTCTGCGGACGCTCCTCGTATGCGCGTCTGGTCAGGAGCCCCGGACGGAGTTGGACAGCATGATCTGGTCGTGGTGCCGTATGCGTCGTTCCGAGATGAGGAAGACGATGAGGAGAACAACCCCGACCAGGACCACGGCGATGTTGCCGAGCTGCGCGAGGGAGCCGATGCCGCCGACCGCCGGGTGGGTGCCCTGCATGAAGATGCTGGGGTCGGTGCTGGCGTGCAGCAGGATCGGCGCGACGATCGTGCGGGTCACCCGCAGAGCGAGGTACATGCAGAAGCCGAAGAAGAACGTGTAGACCATCTGCAGCAACGTCGGGCCGAGAGCCTGACCGGTGAACAGGTTGCTCCCGTGCAGGAGGGCGAACAGCGCCGCCGAGACCAAACCGACGGCAACCTCGGAGTGTCCCGAGGACCGCATGATGCGGACGACGTAGCCGCGCGTGAGGAGTTCCTCGGAAAAACCGATGACGAGTCCGGCAAGCAGCCAAGCGGCGACCCAGTCGAACCCTGCGGCGGAGTAGTCGATGCTCGCGAACCGCAGCACGTTGAACAGCAACACGACGACGATCGCGATCCACATCCACCCTCTGCCGCGGATCGGCTGCCGTTCGAAAGTGCTCCGCAGCCATCCGACGGATGCCCCGAACCCGACCAAGACCAGGCCCCCGATGAGGACTGGGACGACGATGAGCACGAGCACGTAGCTCGTTGAGTCCTCGTCGCCGATGTAGGGCACGAACGGTGCCATCAGCAGGGAAGCCGGCTCGTAGATCGCGAGGTAGCCGACGGCGAGGACGAGCGCTTTCCACCACCGCCCGTGATCCCAGAAGCGTGCCCATCCTGATCGTTGAGCAGTGGTGTTCATGGCCGTATCCCCTGGTTCCCACGGCAGACGTGGCTGTGACGAGATCGAAGGCCCCGGTCGGTCGTGCCGGCGCCTATGAGCGCACTCTGTGCGCCGCCTCGAACCTAGCTGCTCCGTTGACTTGTCGTCCGTGGCGCTCCCGACTCAGGCCGTCTCACTGACCGATCGTCGAACGACACCTCGCTCAGCTCGTTGTCGTTATGCCAGGGCTGCATCGCCTCGCCGTGCCGAAGTTGCACCGACGCGCTTCGGATCACGCTGATCGGACCACGACAGGATGGACGACTCGAATCGCGTGATCCGACGACAACGATTCGAGTCGGCGAATCGTCTTGGATCGGCGATCTCGGTGAGTCAACGTCGCAACGCGCCGTCGCCGTCGCTCCGCTCGCGGCCGTGCATCACCCACCCCTGCAGAAATGGAAGACCCACCGCCAGCGCCAGTCCGACCACGTACACGATGATCGTGGAGCGGGCGTCATGGTTCTGTGAGTAATTCGACCACGGAATGCCCAACGCGACCTGGACCAACGGGCCCAGCGCTGCGATGACTCCGCCTGGGAGCACGGTCAGCAACCACGCCTTGCGCCATGTCCGTTGCTTCCCGGCGCAGATCGCGATCGCGCCAGTTGTCGCGCCCATCGCGACGCCGCCCCAAAACCATGACGCCCCCGACATTCGCCAACCGTCGTGTGTCCACCACGCTTCGATCAAGGCGGTCGTGCGTTCCCATGCATCGGACGTCACGTATCGTCCCGGCGCCGCCGGCAGTGGCCACCCGATGATCGCAAGAACACCAGTGACAGCAGCCACCAGACCGAGCAGCCATCGAAACAACCTGCGATGGTCGACCGGTTCAACGTCGAACGACTCGATGCTCACCGTCGCACAGGCCAAGGAGTTCTGACGCTCATGGTCGGAGCGTATCGGCCGCTCTGTCCCATGGTCGGACGGGGACCTCGGTAGCTGATCCCGCACCGAGTCGATCTCGGTCTGCCAGCAGTCAGCTGTCGAGTGCGACCCCATCTCCACGAACCGCCATGACGGCAGCGCGCCCGATCAACACAAGCCCCGTCAGCGCGATGACCATGAGCCCTCACCACGTCCACCACGAGAACTCCACACGACGAGCACGCCGGATGGGACGCGCGTCCGATCGCAGGGGGAGTGCGAGCCGGTGCCCATACTCGCCCGATCGGCGACCGGACGGTCAGCGGCGGCGGTTCCGCTCGTGTCCGCTGAGATCAGCCCGTAGCGTCGTGTCGTGGATTAAGACCTGTTGGCGGTCGAAGCGGCCACGGCCTAGCGGTGCGCCCTGCGAGACTCGCCAGATGGACCTCGACGACCTCGGCCAGCGAATCTGCATTCTGGGGCCATCGAACAGCGGTAAGTCGACCCTCGCGGCGGCCATCGGCCGAGTCCGCTCGCTCCCTGTGATCCACCTCGACCAGTACCGCCACCTGCCCGGAACACAGTGGGTCGAGCGTCCGGACACCGATTTCGAGCGCATGCACAACGAGGCGATGAACACCGAGCAGTGGGTCATCGAGGGCAACTACTCGCGCTGGTTGCCCGGCCGGTTACGGCGAGCGACTGGTCTGGTGCTCCTGGACGCCTCGACGGCAGCAAGCATCAGCCGGTACTTCCGACGCAGTCTCTTCGAGCCCGACCGCGCTGGGAGCTTGGACGGTACTCGCGACCGTGTCCGCATCGAGATGGTCCGGTTCCTGCTTGGACCCGCCAGGAAGAGCCGTCTCCGGTATCGACACGCCTTCGACGAGTTCGATCGGCCGAAGGTGTTCCTGCCGGACCGCGCGGCCTTGGAGGAGTACTACCGCCGGAACGACTTGGCTCGGCGAAGTCCGTGATCGCTGACCCCTCCGACAACCGATCGGTTGTCGTGCTTGGCCACCTCAGTCGAATTCGTCGACCCGGTATGGCGCGGACGCGCTGGCGTAGAAGATGACCTGGGCGCGAGGTCCGACGTCGCCCTGCAGGCGCCCGGCTGTTCGGAGTCCGAGGGCGCGGGTCTCGGCGTCGCCGAACGGGGTCCCGGCTCGTTCGGTGAGGGCACGCCAGTGGACGATTGCTTTGGCTGTTCCCTCACGTGCGCCCGCAGCACGCGCCGATCTGACGTCGCGTTTCCCGTCACGCAGGAACTCGACATCGGTGCCCGGTCGTCCGTTCGGCAGCACGACGGCCGTCCCCGACTCGGTCACCATGTCGATGCCACTGCCTGCGCCGCACCAGACGTGGACGTCGTCACCGAGCTCGAGCTGGACGCGACTCGCGAGGGTGAAGGACTCGACTCGGTGAGCTTCCAACACTTCGGGGGACGCCGAGGTCGACGGGACTGCGCGCGACTTGTCACGATCGTCGAACACCTCTTGCCTCACCTGCTCGAAGACGTCGTTCCATGCCTGCAGGTCGTGCCGGAGTGACGCGCTCAGTCCGAGGTCCGTGGCCTCGGCAACCCCGAAGTGTTCTCTGGACCGCGATCCGCGGTACCACAGCGGGGAATCGTCGACCATGTACTCGGCCATCACCAGGATGATCATGCTCACCACTCGCACAGCGTACGACTGCGTCCGGCAAGGGATTGGCTACCGGACGGGAGGAGCGCGCTGGTCGTGTTCTTGGCCGACGTCGTGCTGATCGCTCTCGATCCTTCCCGGCCAGGGCCGTACTTCACCGCCGTCAGTGGTCTCTGCGTGATGATCTCCGCCGTCATCGTCGTCCGCGCGAATCGCAGGCCACCGAGGGGCTGAACTTCAGCGGGTGGCGTGCCCGGTCGGAAGGACCACCGCCCTCGCCCGATGGCTTCCTCGGCACCAGCATCTCCGGCGTCGTGGGCGCGGAAGAAGGAGGCGTCCTACCCCGGTGGGCACGGCTCGACGCCGAACCGGACGCGATCCCGCGGCCTCAGTCGACCCGGATGCGGACGACCCAACCGACGATCGTCCCCTCGTGCGGGATTCGTGGTGCCAGTGCCCGCGCGGCGTGTTGCATCGCAGAGCCAGGGATCGGTTCCTGCCCCGAGCCGTTCGCGGACGGCCCGTACCGTACCGACACCTGGTCGATCCGGGTGACCACACCCACGATCGGCCGCTCTGGCCCGGCATCGAGTTCCTCGGAGTAGGTGTTGCGTTCCTTGGTCACCAGGCGTCGGCCGCCGAGATGGCCGAGACGACTCCGGTCGGCGTCCACGACGTCCCACCTGACGTGTTCGCCAACGGCGACGTCGAAGGCGTCCTCCGCGACCTGCCACTCGATGAGCCAGACGTCGCGCTCCCCGTCCTCCAGAGGCGGCACGATGCTCTCCGGCGGACGCTGTTCGGGCGGCATGTCCCGAAGGTTATCCGCCCGGCGTTCGAGGTCTCGGTGCGAGCGACCGCTCACCGATCGCAAGCGGACGGTGCTCTGCAGCTCAGGCGGTGCGTGAGGCCCGAGCGGTCGAGCGTCAGCGGAACCGGTTCACGAGCACGGCGACGATCGGTACGCGTGTGAGCAAGACGAAGATCGCGTAGCCGATGGCCCCACCGAATGTGTTCCAGATGAAGTCGTTGATGTCAGCGACGTGACCACCGGAGAACAGCTTCTGCGCGGCGAGTTGCAGGAGCTCGATCGTCAGGCTGACCGCCGCTGAGGTGAGGAGCACCCGCAACCACGACGGACGACGCATGAGGAGCGGGAGGAGGATGCCGAGCGGTACGAACACGGCAACGTTGGTGAGCGCATCTGCGAGTTCGTAGTCGTGGAACGGGATCAACGCCAGTGCCGGTGCCCACGGCTCGTCGCTCGGCGTCGGGCGGAGGAAGATCGGGAAGATCGTGTTCGCGATGATTCCTGCGGCGTAGACGGCGATCGCGGCCGCGACGGCAGCACGCGGCCACGTGAAGCGCCGTCCGCGGAGCAGGAGCGCCAGTCGGACGACGAACACGACCACGCCGACGGGAATGGCGACCGGCAGGACGGGGACTTCGCCGAACGGGTTGGAAGACATCCGGAGAAGCCTAGTGACGCCGAGCTGCTGGACGCCGATCCGACTCGGTGCGAGCAGGACTACAACGGAGTCGCGATCTTGAGGATGGCGATCGACAATCCCGTCAACGCAGCCACCGCTCCGAGTGCAGCGAGCGGGAACCACATGCCGCGACGGCCATTTCCGTACCGCCGGAGGCCCAGGAAAGCGCCGACGCCCACCGCGGCAATGCCTCCGAAGAACGAGAGGCTCATGCTGCTGAACCAGGGTGCGTCCGAGCAGCCGGTGTGTGGAGGGGTCGCGCAGAGCCCGTAGGCGTACAGGTTCTCGTTGAACACGTAGCCGGACGACGTGACCACGGCGACGATCCCGACCACGTTGAGAGCCCAGATGATCACCAGGTCGTCTCGAGCAGCGTTCCTTCTGCGGAACGTGCTCGCGAAACGCGTCTTCATGGGGATTGCCTCGATCGTTTCTGCTCCGCCAGCGGTCTCCGTGAACCGAGGTCGAGCCGAGCGTAGCGCCCTGCTGGTTCACCGGCTCGAACGCCCCAGCGTGCGCTGACAGGATGAGTCCGTGCAGATCGAGGACGTGGACGAACGGCGGTACGGCACCGAAGGTGAGCGCGACACGTTCGTCGTGCACTTCTTCCATGCACCGAGCGGCGAGATGGTCGCGCCCGACTGGGACGCCACGAGTTGGTCGGTCAGTGTGATCCGCGTCACCGACGCGACGTACCGCGCGGCGTTCGCAGAAGCTCGGCGGATTGCTGCTGGCGAGACGTCGCCGACGCTGTTCTCGGTGTCCCTCGAGACCGCGGGGTCGAACGGCCCGGGAATCCTGCGACTGTTCGGGACCGACCTCAACATGGAGGGACTTGAGCTCGAGACTGATTCGCACGCGGCGAAACGGGAGATGTTCGCCGAGTTCTTCAGCCGCGCGCGATGAGTTGCTCGTGGTGCAGCTGGAGTTGCCGTCCGCATCGCTGCGCGACGCGCTCACTGTGGGTGACGATCACGAACTTGGTTCCCGCTTGCTGCAGCCGGTCGAAGAGGGCGAGCACGTCGTCTTCGGTCGTCTCGTCCAGTGCGCCGGTGGGCTCGTCGGCGAGGACGACGGCTGGGTGCTTCGCGATGGCTCGGGCGATCGCGACGCGCTGCGCTTCTCCTCCTGACAGTCGTCGTGGGCGCTTGCCGGCGAGGTGGTTGATGCCGACCGCCTCGAGGGCGTCGTGTGCTCGGGCGGCCGAGTCAGCGCGAGCGGGAACTCCGAGCCGGACGTTGTCGAGCACGCTGCGGTCGCCGAGCAGGTTGTGATCCTGGGTGACGATGCCGATGTGACGGAGCCGGTGCGCCGCCATCCTGGATGTGGTGCGCTCGAGCACGTGCCCGTCATGCTCGTAGGTCCCGCCGAAGTCGGTGTCGAGGCCGGCGAGGATTCGGAGCAGCGTGCTCTTGCCGGATCCGCTGCGCCCGGTGATGGCTACTGACCGATCGTCGTCGCGAAGGTCGAAGTCGAGTCGGTCGAACAGTGTTCGGGTCGATCCGTCGGGCTCGGTGATCGTCTTCGAGACGTCGCGCAGCGCGATCATCGTGGGGTACCTCTTCGGCGTTGGGTGGTCAGTTCGATACGGACGGCTCGTCGGCTGACAGCGCCGTCCACCACGCACCAGAGCAGGAGGACGGTGCTGGCGCCGAGTCGAGCCGTCGCGCTGTCGTTGGGGAGCAGCGCGCTGGTAGCGAGGAACAGCCCGAGCGCGGCGGTGTACTCGGTCAGGCGGCTTGCGCGGAACAGTCGGTTCGTGTGGTTCGGGCTCTTTCCGAGGAGATGGTGCACCCGCGCCACTGGCGCTCGACGGTGATGCAGGAGTCGGTTGAGGAACGCCGTGATGATGCCCACTCCAGCGGTGAGCGAGACGAGCAGCGCGGTGACGAGCACCAGGTTGTCCTGGATGAGCTGGCGGACGAGGGAGAGCTGCACGAGGTAGGTCGGTACTCCGAGCAACGTGTACGACCTGAAGCCGGTGTCGTCTCCGATCTCATCGAGTCGCGCGACGACGCCACTGAAATCGAGGCTGCGATCGACGGCGAGGTCGGCGTTGAGTACCTGGAACACCAGGCGTCCGAACAGCTCGGGATCCAGCCGGTCGAGTGCTGCTCGGTCGAGTCCGGCGAGTGTCGGCGGGTAGGGCACGATGACGGTGTCGTCGAGGTAGTGGTTGGCGTCACCGCGGAAGTACATGGCACTGTTCGGTTCGAGGAAACCGACGACCTCGAGCTCCTGCTCCTGCAGGATGACCGAGCCGGTGAGTCGCTGTCCGAGCTCGTACACGCCGCGGTACTCAGCGCCCAGGAGCACCGGCATCTGGCCGGACCCCCAGTCGACGGCATCCCACTCGATCGGCTCACCGTCCTGCACGGAGAGCCCCGCGAACTCGTACGCGTTCTCGTTGAGTTGGATGGACTTGATGTCCTGAACACTTCGCCCCGATTCGTCCTGGTACTTCCCGTTGAGTGTGTACTCGGTGCCGTAACCGACGTCGAAGCGGTCGTCGCCGCGGAAGTCCTGCACGGTGACGGGTTGGTCGTACGAGGAGATGAAGTCGAATCCGGGCTCGTCGTCGATGCGATCGACGAACAAGGCGACTTCGTCGAGCGCGTGCTGGTCTCGCCGGATCGCTTCGAAAGCGTCCGGGTCGAGATCGTCGATCACCGTGTAGAGGTCGACGTCGGCGTCAGCGGACAGGCCCTGGGCCACGGCCTGCGATGTGGACTGGGTGAACGACGCCACGTTGTAACAGCAGAGTGCGAGCAGCACGAGCAGGACGATCTTGGCGACGATGATCGGCCAGTTGGACCGGAGGTCGTTCAGCAGTTCCATCGACGGCTTCCCTGCCAGAACGAAGCGACGGACACGGCAAGCACAACGCTTCCGACCGCCACGACTGCGGCGGTGACGTCGAGGTCGAGCGTGGTGGTCTGCCTGACGACCGCCGCGCCTGCGAGGGCGGTCGTACAGGCGGCGGTGCCGATCACAGCGACTCTGGCGGCCGCGCTGCGAAGGGTGTTCAGCGGTCGGAACCCGGTGGTGAAGCGGACGGCGGCGGTGCGGAGTTCCCATCGTCCAGCCTGAAGACCTGCGACCACGGCGATCAGCATGGTGACGAGCGCGCCGAGCGCGACCAGGACCGGCGACACGGCGTCGACGTTCGTCCTGCGGTTCGTGCCGTCGTCGATGATCTCGACGCTTCGGCCAGGGAACTGCGCGTTGTAGTGGCGGACACTGTTCGGGCCGTCCAGGAGCAGCCGCTGTGGTGACCCCGAGAACTGCGACGGATCGGCGAGGACCACATCATCGGACAGCAGACTGTCCGCCCGGACGCCGAGGCGTCCCACCACGGTGTACGTCTTGCCACCGACAGCGAGGTCGTCACCGCGGACGGTGATGTCAGAGCCGACGACAGCTTCGCCGGGACGCCCCGACAACGAGTGCCCGTCGTGCAGCGGAACGTCTGTCCACCGTCCCGACAGGACCGCAACGGCGCGGACGTTCTCCTCGAGGTCCACGAACACCTTCGTTCCCGGTTCGAACGCACTCCTGGCACGCCGGAGTTCGTCGAGCGTCGCGGTCACCCACGCGCTCTGGCCAGCGCGGAGGTCGTTGCCCTCCACGGCGACGACACGTCGACGGGCGTCGAACACTCCGATCAGCACGGTCAGGAGCATGGCCAGCAAGACCAGGCCAGCTGTCACCGTGAGCTGTCGCTTCGTCACGTCGTCTCCTCACGCCGCAGCGGGTGAGAGCTGTCGGCTCGCACCCGCTGCGATGTGTCACTTGCCGTAGTAGGTCTTCGCGGTGCCGACACCGCTGCCGGGCTGATTCGGCCGGAACGGCTTCCACACAGTCAGTGCTTCGGTGCCGGACTTGCCCCACTTCCGGCCAGAGTCCGCGATGATGCGGCTGCCGTGCTCGAGCCGCGCACGGGTGTAGTGCTGCACCCCTGCCCAGGTCGTCCAACCGTGCGAGCGCTTGTGCGTCGTCCCGTTGATCGTCTTCCGCTCCGCTGCACCACGGTGGTTCACCGCCAACACCGACATCCCGGTTCCTGCGTCATCGATGGTCCCGGCGCTCTCGGACCACCCGCCGACGACCCCCTCTCCCGCACCCTGCGCATGCGCAGGGATCGCGCCGAGGAACACTGTCCCGCCGACAACTACTGCGGCGAAGCCTGCAGCAACTCGACGAGCCTGCTGACCGATCTTGCTCATTGACTGCTCCCTCCCTGAACAGTGAAGTCCAACCGTTCAGTAGTTAACATGTCAAAGGTTGAACGCTTTGTCGAGCACGTGTTCTCGCTCGCGACCGAGCGCTGGATACGCGGTCTGGGATCTGCAGCGCGACCACGGACGGACGGGAGGCCCGGTGCCAGCTGGTGCCGGGGCTTGCTCCGTCATCGCCCGTCACGGTGCGTCTGCGATCGGATCACCGGGGTGACGTGGACCCGCGCCAGGCGTGTTCGCATCCCCGGGCCCTAGTGTGGCGGCAAGCGGCCTTCGACTGCTGGAGCAGGGCACGACCGGCCACTTCTGATCACAGCATCTGGAGTGACCCCGTGGGCGCCGATCGCGAACGACGACTGTTGCAGATGATCATCGCGCTGGTCGGCAGTGCCACCGGTTCAGGGGACCTCAGCGGGCGGCTGCAGCATCTGGCGGACGAGTCGGCGGCGTTGTTCGACGTCCACGCTGCCGGGCTGATGTTGTTCGGCTCGGACCACCGGTTGCAGATCACCGCCTCGGTGGGACACCACAGCGGACTGCTCGAGCTCCTGCAGCTCGAAGTCGGCGACGGGCCCTGTCTCGAGGCAGCGCGGACCGGGAGCGTGGTCTCGATCCCCGACGTCCGACTGGCCGAGCCGCGATGGCCGCACTTCTGCCGGGCTGCGGCTGACGCCGGGTACACGGCTGTCCACTCGATCCCGCTGCGGCTCCGGACGACCGTCATCGGATCGCTCAACCTGTTCAGCGAGTCCGCCGGCGCGTTCGACGAGGACGACCTCGTCGCCGCCCGAGCGCTCGCCGACATCGCTGCGATCTCGCTCCTGCAGCAGCGCTCCATCGACGACGCGGTGACGACGCAGGGGCAGCTGCAAGCAGCGCTCGACAGCCGCACGGTGATCGAGCAGGCGAAGGGGTGGATCGCGAACCGCAACGGGGTGGACACCGCGACCGCGTTCTCCCTGCTGCGCGACCACGCGCGGCGGAACCAGCTCCCGCTCGCCGAGGTCGCCCTCGCCGTCCTCGCCGGACGGACCACCCTCGGCTAGTCGTACTCGGCCACGCGCCCGGCGTCGACGGCTCCGCTCGTTTCCGCTTCGGTCGCCCCGGAGCGTCGCCATGTGGATCAAGACGTGGCTGCGGTCGAAGCGGCCACGGCCACGGACGTTTCGGGCACCGCCCCACCCCAGCCGTTGAACCCGCCGAACACGACGTTCACCGGGACGGCCTGCGCCCGGTCGGCCACGTACTGAAATACGCCCCCCGGACGCCCGAGCCACAGCGCACGCGCCGGCGTCGCGGTCGTCGCCACTGTCCGGAGCTCCACCACGTACTGCCCGGAGGGGATCTGGAACTGCGCCGTCTGCTCGCTGTCGAGCAGCGTCGAGAACCGGGTCGAGAACGACGCCCCGGTCGTCGTGTCCGTCACCGTCACCCTCGCGCCACTGAGCTGCGCCGAGGGGGCGCGGGACGACGTGGCCGCGAAGACGACCAGGTCGTAGTCACTGTGCGCGTAGTGCCTCGACAACGTCACCTGCGAAGCAGGGAGGGTCCCACGCTGCTGGTACACCCGGGTCTTCCAGACTGCGGGCGACGCCGTTCCGCTGGCGTACGCCTCGATGCGGTACTTCCCGGTGCTCAACCCGACGAACCGGTACTGGCCCGTTTCGTCCGAAGTCGTCCGGAACACCTGCGAGGTGTCCTCGTTCCAGGCGTACATCAGGCGCCCAGCGGCGGGCCCCGTGGGGCCGACCACACCGCCCTGCACGGTGGCACCGATCACGAGCGGCACGGTGACCGCGACCGTCGAACCGCCGCGGACGGCGATGTCCGAGCGGAGTCCGGGTGCGTAGGTCGCCGTTCCGTGCGGCGGGAGCTGCCGCGTCGTCACCGTGACGGTGTCCGGTGCGGGGATGCCGGTGAACGTCGCGATGCCGTCATCGTCGGTGGTGGCGTTCCCGACGACGACGTCGGTGCCGATAGCCGCGAGCTCGACGTCCGCCAGCCGGATCGCTGTGCCGTCCGGCGCTGCGAGCTGCACGGTGATCGTTCCCGACCCGGCCGCAGCCGCTGGCGGCGCCAGCCCGACCATCGCGGCTGCGGCAAGCGCCACGACCAGTGTCGTCCCCGTGATCAGTCGCATCGCGTTCCCCGCTCACCAGTCGTACCTTGCGGGGGACTGTACGCGTCGGGCGGGCGGTGGGGAAGGCTCGTCCGGTGGTCGCCGCACCCGAGCGTGGCCTCGGGAGCAGGTCCGGTCGACGATCGCCTACCGGCGCATCCGGTCTGTCGAGTACTCGGGGGTGGCGTACCTCCCACCTTGCGGCACGTCCGGGTCCATGAGCTCCCGCGTGCTCCATGCGGCCGCGTCGTCCTGCGGGAAGAAACCGACGGCTTCCCCGGACCGGAGGTCCCACCAGCCATCGGTGTTCGCGGAGACGGCGTAGAACACTGCGGTGTGTTCGGTCGTCGTCATCGCTGCGACGAAGGCGCGGATCGCGTCAGAGGGGCTGAGCCACGTCCGCTGCTCTCGAGCGGACGACGGCTGCTCCTCGTAACTGCCGATGCGCAACGAGATGGTGCTCATCCCGAACTTGTCCGCGTACAGCCGACAGAGCGCTTCCCCCGCGGCCTTCGACACCCCGTAGAAACCGTCAGGTCGCGGCGGTATGTCGGGCGTTACGTGGTCACCCGCGGTGTACGAGCCCGTCAAGCGATTGCTGCTCGCGTACACGACCCGTCGTACCCCGGCCCGCCGGGCGGCCTCGAGCACGTGGTAGGTCCCGAGGATGTTGGCCTCGGCCAGGTCGTGGAAGTCGGCCTCGTCGGCGATGCCACCGAGATGGACCACGCCGTCCGCTCCGGCGAAGAGCTCCACCAGGTTCTCCAGGTCGGCGAGGTCGACCTCTGCGACGGACTCGTGTGGGGCGCTGGAGGTGATCGGACGAATGTCGGTGGAGACGAGGACCGCGTGACGCTCCAACAGTGCCGACCGGAGTGCAGACCCGATGTTCCCGGCAGCACCGGTGATGACCCAACGGCTTCCGGCGATGCTCGACATCGTGCGATCGTACTGGCCGAACTGCCTGGCGAAGTCCTGACGACGGACCATCAGTCCAGCCCGCAACGGCGAACCGGACTAACTCGCCCGGGTCTCCGGTGACTGGATGCCTGCGAGTTCGAGGGCCCGGAGGTAGCTGGTGATGGCGTCCCGGTTGTGCACCAGGAAGTCGATCTTCTCGGTCATCCGGTCGCGTTCGGTCTCGAGCAGGGCGAACAACCCGGGCTCGGCGTTCTCGACGACGATCGTCTGGGGTTGCCCGAGGCAGGGGAGGATGTCCGACACGATGCGTGTGGGGATGCCCGCGTCGATCAGGCCCTTGATCTTGCCCACGCGATCGATCAAGTACTCGTCGTACTCCCGGTACCCGTTGTCCAGACGCCTCGGAGTGATCAGGCCCTGCTCCTCGTAGTAGCGGAGCATGCGAGACGGCACGCCCGTTCGCTTCGACAGCTCTCCGATGCGCACGCGTCCTCCTCGGGCGACTTGACCTTCACACTAATGAGAAGGTTGATCCTAGTGGGATGTCTGTTGCAGAAGAAGACCACCTGACGATCGGGATCATCGGTGCAGGGTCGATCGGCTCCACCATCGCCCGACGCCTGAGCCGGCAGGGTCACGACGTGATGATCGCCAACTCGCGCGGCCCCGAGACGATCGACGAGGCAGCGCTGCGTACCGGAGCCAGGGCAGTCGCCGCGGCCGAGGTCGCGCATGGAGTCGACGTCCTGATCGTCTCGGTCCCGATGAACCGCAACGCCGACATCGCCGAGTACGTCCGATCCGCTCCGGAAGGCGCAGTCGTCATCGACACCTCGAACTACTACCCGATGCGCGACGGTTCGGTGCGCGCTTTCGAGGAGGGCGTCCCCGAGAGCGTGTGGCTGTCGGAACTGTTCGGACGCCCCGTCGTGAAGGCGTGGAACGCGATCACCTCGCAGTCCTTCGATGCGAAGGCCTCCGAGCCCGGCGACCCGCGCCGCGTGGCGATCCCCGTGGCGGCCGACCGTGACGCCGATCGTGCCCTCGCGATGCAGTTGGTGGAGCAGACCGGCTTCGACGCCGTCGACGCCGGCGTCCTCGCCGAGTCGTGGCGTCAGCAGCCTGGTTCCCCCGTCTACTGCACCGACCGCACGCGCGCCGAGATGCCGGACTGGCTCGCCGCCGCCGAGAAGGAGCGCGTGCCGAAGCGCCGCGACCTGGCGATGGAGGTCATCGGCGACTACGTCCGAGGCGGTGGTGACGCCACGGAGGGGCGATTCCTCGTGGCGATCAACCGCGCGTCCTACAGCTGACGCCCGCTTCCGTGTACAGCGGTGTGCGACCCGTGGTGTCGTGTGCACTACTGTCGTCGGCAGAGGGAAAAAGCCCGCGCTGCTCCGGCAGGCGGGACCGCACACGCGTCTCACGGGAGTCGCCACTTCTTCATCGAAGGAGTGCGCCCGTGTCCGACCCCATCGCCCGCCCGCCGTTTGACCCCGAACTCGCGACCTTCCTGACGGCGCTCGAGGCCCGCGGTCCGTTCACCCTCACCGCGGAGATGCTGCCCCGCATGCGACAGCTCGACGTGCCCGAGGACGTCGTCGACGAGCGCCTGCGTTCCCGCGGGTACCAGCGGCGGAGCGTCACGGTGCCGGGGCACCTCGGCGACCCGATCGACCTCGCGATCATCGACCGTGTCGAGCGCAGCGGAACGACAGCGGCCGTCTTCTCGATCCACGGCGGGGGCATGGTGTTCGGTCACCACCTCGGGAACCTCGACTCGTTCGACGACTGGCTGCTCGACCACGACGTGGTCCTCGTCAGCGTCGACTACCGCCTCGCACCCGAGTACCCCGATCCGTACCCGGTGGAGGACTGCTACGCCGGTCTCGTCTGGGTGGCGGCGCACGCCGACGAGCTCGGCATCGACCCGGCACGGATCGTCATCGCGGGGCAGAGCGCCGGCGGCGGACTCGCCGTGGGGACAGCCCTGCTCGCCCGTGACCGGCAGGGTCCCGACCTGATGGCGCAGATCCTCGTGTCACCCATGCTCGACGACCGTGACGAGACCGTCTCGACCCAGCAGATCGACGGCGTCGGGGTCGCCGACCGTCAGATGAACCGCTTCGCGTGGGACGCCTACCTCGGGGCACGCCGTGCCACGGCGGACGTCTCGGAGTACGCCGCTCCGGCTTGTGCCGCAGACCTGTCGGCGTTGCCGCGCACCTACATCGACTGCGGCAGTGCTGAGGTCTTCCGCGACGAGGACGTCGCCTTCGCGAGCCGCCTCTGGGCAGCGGGGGTCGACGCGGAGCTCCACGTCTGGCCCGGAGCCTTCCACGGGTTCACGAGCATGGTGCCCGACGCCGCGATCTCGCGGACCGCGACCGCCGCCCTCGCGGACTGGACCCGACGACTGCTCGGCGATTCTTCGCCGATCAGTCGCGCAGCCGGGCGCCAGGACGGCCCCGTGACGGGGCTGTCTCGGTAGACGTCCCCACGAGGGACGGGAGGCCCGGTGCCAGCTGGCACCGTCCCTGCCGGCACGGCCGTCACCCCGCTGGCGCGGTGCGCCGGTACCGGCGGGTGGGGCCCACCTCCCGTCAGGGCGGGTGTCACGGCGCGACCAGCGGACCATGGCGCCCGCCTCACTCGGGGCTGCGCAGGTCCTTCACATCACCGTCCGAGCACTTCGAGACACCGGTGATGCTGTACCGCTGCGGGTACGCGTTGAAGCCGATCGAGGTGACGGGCCCGTCCGCGCCCCGGATGCCGGTGAGCGGGTCCGAGCCGCCGCTCTCGAACCGCTCCGTCGTGATGCCCTTCGCCTGCCAGAGCTCCTCGACCGTCCGGATGTCGGCGGCGGGGTCAGTGCCGTCGGTGTCGCTCCGCTCCAGGATGTACACGAAACGGGCGCCGTCCCCACCGCCCGACTGGGTGCAGACCTCGGCGGCAGGGCCGCGGTACACGGTCCAGTCACCGCCGACGGCGTCGGCGGATTCCTCAACGATGCTGACGATCGACTGCTTCGCTTCGGACGGATCCGCCGCCTTGCTCCCGGGAGCGTTGCTGCAACCGGCAGCGCTCAGCGCCGCCGTCAGGATGACGGCGGCACCGACGTCGACGCGGCCAGGGATTCGTGCGTTCACGTCTTCAGTGTCCACTGTCGGGGCGACGAGGGACGGGAGGCGCGGTGCCAGCCGGCACCCCGCCTCCCGTCCGCCAGGGGGTCGCGTCCCGGACCCGGTCCGCGCGCGCAGGAGCGCGCTCACGTGGCCGCATCCGCCTCGGAAGCGGCTAGTGGCTGGTCCAGCCGCCGTCGATGACGAGTTCCTCGCCGGTGACGTACTTCGCCTCGTCGGAGGCGAGGTAGACCATGCCGTAGCCGATGTCGGTCGGTTCGCCGACGTGCGGCGGCAGGGGCACCTCGCCGCCGAGCTGCTCGGCCATCGTCTCCTTCGTCATGCCCGCAGCGGCGGCGAGGCCGGTGTAGACGGAACCGGGGTGGATCGAGTTGACGCGGACACCGTCGCCGGCGAACCACTGTGCGGCGTGCTTCGTGAGGGACCGCACGGCGCCCTTCGACGCCGAGTACGCGGCTCCGCCGGCATCGGAGACGCCGCCGACGATCGCGGCGATGGACGACACGTTGACGATCGAGCCGCCGCCCTGCCGCTGCATGTGCGGGATGACCGACTTCATGCCGAGCCACACGCCGGTGGTGTTCACCGCCATGACCGTGTTCCAGTCGTCGAGCTCGGCTTCGAGGATGCCCTTCGCGATGTGGATGCCCGCGTTGTTGACGAGCACGTCGACGCGTCCGTGGTCGGCGACCACCCGTTCGACGACGCCGTTCCACGATTCCGGCGACGTGACGTCGAGCGTGATCGCGGTGGCCCGACCTCCTTCGTCGCGGATCGTGGCCGCTTCCCGCTGCAGTGCCGCTTCGCTGACGTCGGTCATGATGACGGTCGCGCCCTCCCGGGCGAACAGCTGGGCTCCGGCGAGGCCCATGCCGCTCGCTGCGCCGGTGATGATCGCGACCTTGTCGTCGAGTCGTGCCATGTCGTGTCTCCTGCTCTCGTGGTGGGGGTCAGATGCGTTCGGGGCGTCGGATGCTCTCGGCGCCGCCGTCGATGAAGACGATCTGTCCGGTGACGTGCGTGTTCTCGGCGCTGGCGAGCCAGGCCAGGAGCGCTGCAGGGGCTGCGGGTGGTGCGGCCGGACCGTTCAGGGGGGACGGGGCTCCCGCGTCGAGGGCGGCGCGGCCTTCGGCGCTCTCCAGTGCTGCGGCGGTCATCGGCGTCTCGATGACGCCGGGAGCGATGGCGTTCAGTGCGATGCCGGCGCCGGCCCACTCCGGGTCCTTCGCGTGGGTGCGGACCCACTGCGCGATCGCCTTCTTGGTGGTCGAGTAGATGGCGCTGGACCCAGCGGCGTTCGTCGCGGTGCCGATGCGCTCGGCCTCCTGGCGTGCGCCCGGCTCGTCGTCCGCGAGGAGCCGCTCGTACAGGCCCTCGTCGACCTCCTCGAGGGCCGCGAGGGACGCGACGACCACGGCGCGCGGGGCGTCGGAGCCGGCGAGGAGCGGGCGGAGTCCCTCGAGCGTGGCCGTCGCGCCGAAGTAGTTGACCCCGACCGTCACGGGACTCGCCGCGACGAGCCCGGCGACGGCGATCACGCCGTCGACCCGGCCACCGGAGCGCTGCTCGACCTCGTGCACGAGCGCGGTGCGGCCCTCGGCGGTGCTGAGGTCCGCGACGACGTCCGCGTCCTTGATGTCGACACCGATCACGCGGTGCCCGTCGGCTTCGAGTCGTTCTGCGGTGGCCTTGCCGATACCGGAAGCGGCTCCGGTGACCACGTACGTCCTGCTCATGGTGGTTCCTCTCGTCATCGTCGACGTCGGCGCGCGGGAGCGCGCGAGCTCCGCTCGGGCAGCGGAGAAGTCAGGGGTCAGTCGCTGCCGACCAGCCACTCGGGCATGACGGCGACCAGTCGTTCGGCCATCGCGTCCTGTTCGGCGGGAGCGTCGTCGCGCAGCCACGCCGTGAGCATCGCGATCGCACCGCCGGCGATGAACCGGGCGGTGTCCTCGGCGTGGACGGTCCGGGGGACGCGCACGCCGAGCAGTCGGATCGTCGCGAGGACCTGCTGCGCGTACGCGGCGACCACGCTCTCGTGCACCCGCCCGGACAACCGCCAGTCCAGGGACGCCCGGTAGAAGGCGGAACGCGAACCGATGTGCGCGAGCATCCGGCGGTTCGCCGCGACGGCCAGGGTGCGCAGGTCGGCATCGTGGTCGTCCCGTGCCCGGAGGTCGTCGAGCCCGATGTCCCGGAAGGCGTCGACCAGCATCGCGACCGCGAGGTCGTCGAGGTCCGCGAACTGCGCGTAGAACGCGCTCCGGCTCACCCCGGCAGCGCGGGCGATCGCGTTGACGGTGATCTCCGTCGACGCGTCGGCGGCGAGGCCCTCGACGGCGCGGACGATCGCGGCACGGGTCCGGGCTGGACGGGGATCGGTTGCCCGCACGGGCGCGCTGCTCTGCACGGTCCCACCATACGACTTTTCCGACACGTGCGTGGAAAATGCCGGGATGCGCCGTTCACCAACCGGACTCCCGCACATGGCAGGGTGGTCCGGGGCATCGTCGCCCGCAGCCCAGCCAGCCGCGAGCGGAGCACGATGCCACCACCCGACCTGATGGTCGTCACGGACCTCGACGGGACGTTCCTCGACCACCACGACTACTCGTTCGACGCTGCCCTGCCGATGCTCGAGCGCCTGCGCGCGGATGGCGTGCCGGTGGTGTTCTGCAGCAGCAAGACCCAGGCCGAGATCACCGCCCTGCAGCGACGGACCGGTCTGGACGGGCAGGCGTTCGTCGCGGAGAACGGCGCGATCGTCGTGGGACGAGACGGCAACGTGCTCGCGGGACCGCCAGACGGCGAAGTCGCGCGGCTCCGTGCGGATCTCGACCGCATCCGAGCGGATTTGGACCTGCACTTCGCGACGTTCGGCGGCGAGACCGACGCGGTCGTCGCCGCGTGGACCGGACTCGACGTCGTGGCGGCGGCCGCCGCCCGGCAGCGCGAAGCCTCCGAGGTCCTGTTCTGGCACGCCGAGGACGACGACCGCGCCGAGACGTTCCGACGGGCGCTCGCCGCGGCCGGCCTCGACCTCGTGCGGGGGGGCCGCTTCTGGCACGTCCTGCCGGCCGGACGCGACAAGGGCACCGCGGTCCGCCTGCTCGTCGCCGACCACACACGCCGCACCGGCACCGTCCCGCGCACCATCGGGCTCGGCGACGGGCCGAACGACACCGCGCTGCTCGACGCCGTCGACCTGGCGGTCGTCGTGCGCGGCCACGGCCCGGCACCCGGGCCGCTCGCCGACGACCGCCCCGAGCGCGTCCACCGCACGACCGCCCCCGGCCCGCAGGGCTGGGCCGAGGGCCTCACCCGGTTCACCACCCCGTCCGTCAGGAGCCACCGATGAGCGACTTCCACCAGAACGGCGTCATCACGACGTTCCACGACCTCGGCCGCCGCAGCACCGCGAGCATCGAGGACGACCTGCGCGGGTTCGCCGAGAAGCGCCCGATGAGCCTGATCCTGCCGGCGCTGTACTCGGAGCTCGAACGCCCGGCGCTCGCACGGATCGTCGACGAGCTGGCCGAGGCCGACTGGCTCAGCGAGATCGTGATCGGGCTGGACCGCGCCGACCGCGCGCAGTTCGAGCACGCGCGGGAGTTCTTCGCGCGGCTGCCGCAGCGGCACCGCATCCTGTGGAACGACGGGCCGCGCCTGCGGGAGCTCGACGCCGAGCTGGAGCGCGAGGGGCTGGCTCCCGGCGAGCCGGGCAAGGGCCGGAACGTCTGGTACTGCACGGGCTACGCGTTGGCGTCGGAGCGCGCCGAGTGCATCGCGCTGCACGACTGCGACATCACCACGTACGAGCGGGGCATGCTCGCGCGGCTGTTCTACCCGGTGGCGAACCCGGCGTTCGACTACGAGTTCTCGAAGGGCTTCTACGCCCGCGTCGCCGACGGCCGGATCAACGGGCGCGTCGGACGCCTGCTCGTCGGTCCGCTGCTCCGGTCGCTCCGCCAGGTCTACGGCGAGTCCGAGTACCTGGAGTACCTCAGCAGCTTCCGGTACCCGCTGTCGGGCGAGTTCGCGATGCGCGCGCACGTGCTGAACGGGTTGAAGATCCCGGGGGACTGGGGCCTCGAGATCGGCATGCTGTCCGAGGTGTACCGCGACTACGCGACGCGCCAGGTGTGCCAGGTGGAGATCGCCGACGCGTACGACCACAAGCACCAACCCCTCGCCGAGGCCGACGGGACCGGGGGGCTCGCCCGCATGGGGAACGACATCGTGCAGTCGCTGCTGCGGAAGCTCGCGACGATGGGCGTGCCGCTCACCTCGGACTCGTTCCGGGTCCTCAAGGCGACGTACTACCGGAACGCGCTCGACATCGTCGAGGTCTACCGGCACGAGGCGGAGATGAGCGGCCTCGGGTTCGACCAGCACGCGGAAGAAGCCGCCGTCGAGCTCTTCACCAAGGCGATCCTCGACGCCGGTGGCGCGTTCACCGCGCGCCCGAACGACAAGCCGTTCATCCCGAGCTGGAGCCGGGTGCGCTCCGCGGTGCCGGACGTGCTCGACCGGTTGCGGGATGCGGTCGAGGCCGACCAGCAGGACTGATCACGCGCCCTGGGCGCGACCACAGAGCGGACGGGAGGTGGGCCCCACCAGCCGGTACCGGCGCACCGCGCCAGCGGGGTGACGGCCGTGCCTGGAGGGACGGCGAAAGCTGGCCCCGTGCCTCCCGTCCGGCGGTCTGGCGCCGTTCTCAGGCCGCCGGTCCCGGCGCCCAGCCGAGTTGCGGACCCAGGTGCTCGGCGATGTCCGTGATGATCTGCGCGTAGTCGTCCGGCTCGAACGAGAACGGCAGTGCGAAGGCGACCTCGGTGACCGCCTGGTAGCCGGCGTCGGCACGCAACCGGTCCGCGATCTCGGCAGAGGTCCCCACCAGGTCGGCGGCGAAGAGCATCCCCGCGGGTCCCATCGGCACACCCACGCGCCCCGAGCGGCTCTCGACGTAGGCGCGGTAGCGGGCCTCCTGCTCGCGGGTCGCGGTGTCGGTCGGGATGACGACCAGACCCTGCGAGACACGGGCGGAGTCGGGGTCGGGGTGGACGTCGAGGTAGGCGTCGATCTGGGCCCGCTGGTTGGTGGCGAAGTCCGTGCCGTTCTCGCTGCGGGTGACGCTCGACGTCAGCAGGTGGAAGCCGTTCTCGCCAGCCCAGACCGCCGACTTCGTGCTGCCGGTGCCGTACCAGATGCGGTCGGCCAGGCCGTCACTGTGCGGTTGGACGGTGCTCGCGAACTCCTCGATGCCCCGACGTTCGACGGTGTCGGTTCCGGTCACGTGGTCGCCGCGGACCAGGTCGCGGAAGCGCAGGAGCCGGTCGTTGCCCAGGTCCTCGTGCTCGAGGGTGTCGGGGTAGATCGCGTCGCGGTACAGGTCGAAGTTCATCGGGGTGCCGACCGAGAAGCCGGGGTTCAGCCGTCCGCCGAGGAGCACATCGACGGTGCCGAGGTCCTCGGCCAGGCGGAACGGGTTCTCCGCCCCGATCGGCGTGACGGCGGTGCCGAGGTCGATCCGCGAGGTCCGCTGCGACGCGGCGGCCATCACCGCGACGGGGGAGGAGATGCCGTGCTGCAGGTGTCGGTGGCGCAGCCACGCGCTGTCGAAGCCGAGCGCTTCCGCACGCTCGATGACGCGGAGCGTGTCCTCGTGGCCCTCGGACGGTCGGGCGGGGTCGAACGACCCGATCGTCAGGAAGCCGAGCCGGTGCAGGGGAGTTCCGTCGAGGGGCATGGGTCGATCGTGCCAGACCATCGGGTGGCGCGGGGGTCCGGATGGCAGGCTGGATCCGTGCACATCACCCTCGACTCCGCGACCGACATCGTCATCTCCGGCATCCGCTTCCCGGAGGGCAACCGCTGGCACGAGGGGCGGCTCTGGTACTCCGACATGCACACCGGCCAGGTGTTCTCGGTCGACCCTGCCTCGACCGACGGCCCCCGGCTCGAGGCCACCGTCGACGGGCAGTCGTCGGGGCTCGGGTGGCTCGCCGACGGCCGGCTCATCGTCAGCTCGATGGAGTCCCGCACGGTCGTCGCCGTCGCCGTCGCCGTCGACGATCGTGGAGAGGCGTCGGTGTTCGCTGACCTGTCCGTCCAGGAGTCGTCGCTCCTGAACGACCTGGTCGTCGACGAGGCGACCGGTCGGACCTACATCGGGGCCTTCGGCTACGACCTCTACGGCGGCGAGGAGCTCCGCCCCGGACCGCTGTACGTGATCGAGCAGGACGGCTCGTTCCGTCTCGCCGCCGAGGGGCTGGTGTTCCCGAACAGCGCGAACGTCCTGCCCGGCACCCGGACCCTGGTGGTGAGTGAGACGTGGGGCGGCCGGCTCACCGCGTTCGACATCGAGCCCGATGGTTCGCTGACCGGACGGCGCGAGTGGGCAGCGCTGCCCGGGGGCGTGACGCCGGACGGCAGCACGGTCGACCGCGACGGCGCCGTCTGGGTCTGCTCCGTCGACACGGGCGAGTTCCTCCGGGTCCTCGAGGGCGGCGAGGTCACGGACCGGATCGACGCACCCGGCGAGTGCGCGATCGACTGTGCGCTCGGTGGCGAGGACGGTCGCACCCTCTACCTGGCGACCGCCGACAGCTACGACCCGGCCGTGACGGCGCAGACGCGCTCCGGTCGGATCAGCGCGGTGCGGGTGGCCGTGCCGGGTTGGTGAGCGCGCTCGAGGTTCCAGAATCTCGGCATCTCACGCGCGGCGGAGCCTGCCCGTGGAACCTCGGCGACATGCACGCGGCAGGTCATGGAACCTCGGGGAGGTGCCCCGGGCGTGGCTGGCGCGAGCGTGCGCCGCGGCCGGCCGACCACGTCGTCACGAGGGCCGCGATGCCCATTGCGATGCCGATGACGCCAGCGCCGAGGCACAGGGGCATCAGCAGCCCGAGGCCGATGTTGGCGCCGCCACCCTCCGGCCCGTAGTTCGCGTCGAACATCACGGCACCGACGCCGAGGAACCCGATGGCCAGACCGATCGTGCTGATCAGGTGGAACGTGCGCGCGGTGGTCATGATCGAGCCCTTCGTCGATGTGGTCGACGAATCCTCGCACGACCCCGTAACGACGTATTCCTGCCCCGGCATCCGACCCACATTCGACGCGCGTCGTGCTGCTCCGATGCCACGATGGTGCTGTGACCGAGACCCCCGAGCCCGCTCTCGTCCCCGAACTCCTCGTCGCCGACCTGGACCGGAGCCTCGCGTTCTGGTGCGGCCTGTGCGGCTTCGAGATCCGCTACGCCCGGCCCGAGGAGCGCTTCGCGTACGTCGCCCTCGGCACCGCCCACCTCATGCTCGAACAGGCCGGGGTCGGCCGGAACTGGATCACCGGTCCGCTCGATCGACCGCTCGGCCGGGGCGTGAACTTCCAGGTCACCGTGCCCGACAGCCGTGCGCTGTCCGAGTCCCTGCTCCGTGCCGGCACGGAGCTCTTCATGCAGCCCGAGACGAAGTGGTACGACGTCGGGACCGAGCAGGCGGGCGTCGACCAGTTCCTCGTGCAGGACCCGGACGGGTACCTGGTGCGGTTCCAGTCCTCGGCGGGACGGCGCCCACCGGCCGATTGAACTCGTAGGATCGGCTGTGCCTTCCATCCAGATCGAGAGCCCTCGGAGCGACGACGTCCGCAGCCTGCTCCGCCAGGGGGATGCCTTCGCCCTGGCGTTGTACCCGGCCGAGAACTACCACGGCCTCGACGTCGACGCCCTGGAAGCCGACGGGGTCTCGCTGTTCGTCGCCCGCGAGCACGACGTGGCCGTCGGCACGGCGGCGATCGTTGATCGGCGCGACGGATCCGGCGAGATCAAGCGGATGTTCGTCACCGACGACGCCCGAGGACTCGGGGTCGGCCGAGCCCTGCTCCAGGCGCTCGAAGCCCATGCACGTGACGTGGGCATCTCGACGCTGCAACTGGAGACCGGCCTGCCGCAGGTCGCGGCGATCGCCCTGTACGAGAAGCTCGGGTACCGCCAGGTCCCGCGGTTCGCGCCGTACACCGACGACCCGACGAGCTACTGCATGGAGAAGCACCTCTGAGGCTCCGTCCGTCATCCCTCCGTGGGGCGCCGTGCGCTCTCCGCAGCCGGCTCGTCGTCGAGACTCGCGTCGACCGCCGGGTCGGGTGAGACCGTCTGCGGTCGGACCGGGACGTCGTCCAGGACGGCGGCACCAGAGGGTCCCGACCCGCCGCGCACCCGCTTCTTGACGGCGGCCCACGGCCGACCGAACGCGGATCGCGGCGCGCGCTCCGACGGCCCGTCGACCTCGAGCCCGTAGTACGCGCCGACGTGTTCGAGCAGGACCTCGCGTTCGGCCTTGTCGTACGCCCGCCGCTCACGGGTGAAGGCGATGATCGTCGACCAGCAGGTGAGCAGCAGCACGACGCTGAAGGGCAACGCCGTGGTGATCGCCGCGGTCTTCAGGGCATCGAGGCCACCGCTCAGCAGCAGGGCGACCGCGAGCAAGGCCGAGACGAACGCGAAGAACACCCGCAGCCAGTTCTTCGGCTCGATGTCGCCGCCGGACGCGATCATCGCCATGACCAGGGCGCCGGAGTCCGACGAGGTCACGAAGAACACGCCGATGAGCAGGATCGCGCCGAACACCAGGACGGTACCGGCGGGCAGATCGCCGAGCAGGGTGAAGAGGGAACCCTCGACGTCGACCGAGCCGTCCGCGCCGACGAGCCCGCCGCCGCCGTCGGTCTCGCGGTGGATCGCGGCGCCACCGAGGACGGCGAACCACAGGAACGTGAGCACGGTCGGCACGAGCAGGACGCCGAAGACGAACTGGCGGACGGTGCGGCCCTTCGAGATGCGCGCGATGAAGACGCCGACGAACGGCGCCCACGACATCCACCAGCCCCAGTAGAACGTGGTCCACGCGCCCTGCCAGGCCTCGCCCTCGGCGCCCTGCTGCGCGGTGACGTTGAACGACAGACCGACGACGTTCTGCAGGTACGAACCGATCGACTGCACGAAGTCGCGGAGCAGGAACTGGGTCGGGCCGACGATGAGCACGAACAGCAGCAGCGCTGCGGCGAGCAGCAGGTTGAAGTTCGACAGGATCTTCATGCCCTTCGCCACCCCGGTCACGAGCGAGACGATGGTGACTGCCGTGATGGCGGCGATGATGACGATCTGGCTGACGATCCCGCTGTCGGCGATCCCCGCGTCCTCGAGCCCGGCGCCGATCTGGATCACGCCGAGGCCGAGCGACGTCGCGACGCCGAAGACGGTGCCGACCAGGGCGAGCACGTCGATGAGGTTGCCCCAGCCGCCGCGCACGCGGTTGCCGAGCAGTGGCTCGAGGGCCCAGCGGATCGAGACCGGACGGCCGCGGCGGTGGATGGCGTACGCGAGTGCGAGGCCGAGCACCACGTAGATGGCCCAGGCGTGGAGTCCCCAGTGCAGGAACGTCTGGGTGAGGGCCTGCTGCGCGAGCTCGCTCTCCGAACCGGTCACGCCGGGACGCGGCGAGGCGAAGTGGCTGAGGGGTTCCGAGACGCCGTAGAACACGAGGCCGATGCCCATGCCCGCCGCGAAGAGCAGCGAGAACCACGACCCCGTCGAGAACTCGGGCTCGTCCCGGTCCTTGCCGAGCTTGATGTCGCCGAACCTGCTGAAGCCGACGAACACCGAGAAGCCGACGAAGAAGGCCGCGATGAGGACGTAGTACCAGCTGAAGTTCCGGACGATGCCGTCCTGCAGGCCGACGAACATCGCCTCGGCACTCGACGGCGAGACCAGCGTGAACGCCACGAACCCGAGCACGAGGACGGCGGCAGGCCAGAACACCCACCGCCGGACCTCCGAGGTCGTCGTTCCTGGGCTGGACGGGGGAGCAGAGGTGGTGCTTGGCATGCGTTCCATGGTGCCTGGCGGCGGCTCTGTGCGTTCGCTCAGGCGTGTCGCACCGGATGGCGGCGTGCGCACGGTGCGCGCGGCGGTCGCGCTGACGACTGCCGGACGGGAGGCGCGGGGCGGGGTCGACCCGCGCCTCCCGTCCGTCTGCTGGTCGGCCGCACCCCGTCAGGTGCGATTACAACGTTGACTTCCGTTTTACAGCGCTGTAAACAAGACGTGCGCGACGACGCGCACGAGGGAGTTGCCCGATGGTGGGAAGCAGGACCGGAACGATCAGCGCGGCCGTGAGCCGGCGGGGGTTCCTCGCCGGAGCAGCCGGCGGGATCGCGCTCGGCACGATGGCGCTCGCGGGGTGCGCGGCACCGCGCGCAGCGGCCGGGGGTGCGACGACGCTGCGCTTCTACGAGCAGAAGCAGGAGGTCATCGCGTACTTCGACGCGCTGCTGCGGCGCTTCGAGAAGGGGCGCTCCGGGCTGTCGGTGGTGCACGACAGCACGGCGGCGATCGCGCCGCAGTTCGTCCGCGGTGAGCCGGCCGACGTCGGCTGCTTCAACGACAACCTGGAACTCGCGCGGTACATCTCGCGCGGCGTGCTGAGCGACCTCGGGGACCTGCCGTCGGCGGCGCGCGTCCGGCCGGACATCGACACCCTGACGAACCAGTACGCGAAGTTCGAGGACCGCACGAGCGTCCTGCCGTACTCGCTCGCCGCCGCCGGGGTCATCTACAACAAGCGCATCTTCGCCGACCACGACCTGCCCGTGCCGACGACGTGGGACGAGTTCGTCGAGGTGTGCCGGACGCTCCAGAAGGCTGACGTCACACCGATCTACGCGACGGACCGCGACACGTGGACGCTGTGGCAGGGCCTGTTCGACTACTCCGTGGGCAGCCTGGTGGACACCGGGTCGTTCTTCACGAAGATGAAGGCACTGGGCACCGACGTCGGGCCGGACTCCGCGGTGTCGTTCGAGAAGGACTTCGCGGTGCCGATGGAGCGTGCGAAGACCATCTCGACGTTCTTCAACCCCGACCACGCCACCCGTGCCTACGCGGACGGCAACCTGGCGTTCGGCAAGGGCGAGGCCGCGATGTACCTGCAGGGGCCGTGGGCGCTCGGACAGATCGCGCTCGTGGACGAGGAGCTCGAGGTCGGGACGTTCGCGCTGCCGGTGTCGAACGACCCCGCCGACCGGCAGGCTCGCGTGAACATCGACCTCGGCCTGTGGATCCCTACCGCGTCACAGCACCCGGACGAGGCGAAGGAGCTCGTCGAGTTCCTCATGCAGCCCGAGGTCATCGACGCGTACAACCGCGACAACCTGGCGTACTCGCCGACCGAGGACGCGCCACCGCAGCAGGACGAGCGACTCGCCGGCCTGCAGCAGTACGTCGACGACGCCGCGTTCTACCAGGGCGCCGGCACCTTCATCCCCACCTCGATCCCGCTCGGCAACTACCTGCAGTCGGCGATCCGGAGTGGGGACTTCACCTCGATGCTGCAGCGGCTCGACTCGGACTGGCGGCGTCTCGCCGGCCGTTCGGCGACGGTCTGAGCCGGACCAGGACTCCAGGAGCCACCATGACCATGCAGACCCCGCTCTCCCGCGACACCGACCCGGCGACGTCCGGGCCGGCCACCGCGGCCGCCCGCACGCACCGCGTCGGTTCCCTCCGTCGGACCGAGGGCATGTACTACGTGTTCCTCGTGCCCGCGCTCATCGCGTTCACGGCCTTCGTCGTCGCACCCGCGTGCGTCGGCATCTTCTACAGCTTCACCGACTACCTCGGCTTCGGGCAGTGGGACTTCCTCGGGCTCGAGAACTACCGGGCGCTCGTGTCCGACCCGGCGATCCTCGCCTCGTACGGCTTCACGCTCGGGTTCGCCGTCGTCACCGTGATCGTCACGCAGGTCATCGCGCTGGCACTGGCGATCGCGCTGGCGAAGAAGATCCGGTTCGCCGCCGGACTCCGGTCGATCTTCGTGATCCCGATGGTGATCTCCGGGATCATCGTCGCCTACGTGTTCAACTTCCTGTTCTCGAACACCGTGCCAGCACTGGCCACGAGCGTCGGGTTCGGACCGCTCGAGCAGAGCATCCTCGGCGACCCGAACCTGGCCTGGGTCGCGATCGTGATCGTCTCCGCCTGGCAGACCGTGCCGGGAGCCCTCCTCATCTACACCGCCGGGCTCACCTCGATCCCGGAGGAGCTGTACGAAGCGAGCTCGCTCGACGGCGCGACCGGCTGGAAGCAGCTGCGGGCGATCACGCTGCCGCTGCTCGGCGGCTTCATCGTCATCAACACCGTGCTCGGCGTGAAGGGCTACCTCGGCGCCTACGACGTCATCGTCGGTCTGACGAACGGTGGCCCGGGCAGCGCGACGAGCAGCGTCGCGATGACCATCTTCGGCGGCTTCACCGGCGGCGACTACGCCTACCAGATGGCGAACGCGACCGTGTTCTTCATCATCACCGTCCTCATCTCCGTGCTGCAGCTCGCGGCGACCCGCGGAAGGAACCTGCGACTCGCATGACCGCCATCGACACCCGCCCACCCACCGACACCCGCACGGTGACCACCGGCGACGCGCGACGACCGGGCCGCGGTCACCGCCGACGCCTCGGCGGCACGAACTGGACCCTGACCGTCGTGCTCGGACTCGCCGCGCTGACGGTGCTCATCCCGCTGTACGTCACCGTCGCGATGGCGTTCAAGACGAGCGAACAGTCCGTCGACGGCAACGCCCTGTCGCTGCCGTTCCCGTTCAACCCCGGCTCGTTCGCGTCGGCCTGGGAGCTCACGCGCTTCCCCGTCTCGTTCTCGGTGTCGCTCGGCGTCGCGGCGCTCACCGTCGTCGCGACCCTGCTGCTCAGCTCGTTCGCCTCGTACGCGATCGTCCGGAACTGGCACAAGCGGTTCTTCCGGTGGTCGTTCGTCTACCTGCTGGCGGCGATGTTCCTGCCGTTCCCCGTCGTGGCGCTGCCGCAGATCAAGCTGACCGCCCAGATGGGACTCGACAACCCGATCGGCGTCGGCATCCTGCACGCCATGTTCCAACTGTCGTTCAGCGTGCTGCTGTACTCGGCGTACCTGCGGTCGATCCCCGTCGAACTCGAGGAGAGCGCCCGCATCGACGGCGCGAGCACGTGGCAGATCTTCTGGCGGATCATCCTGCCGCTGCTCGGGCCGATGAACGCCACCGTCGGGATCTTCGCGTTCCTGGCGTCGTGGAACGACTTCATGATGCCGTCGCTCATCACCGCCGACCCGACCCTGCAGACACTGCCCGTGGTGCAGAACATCTTCCAGAGCCAGTTCGGCACGAACTACAACGTCGCCTTCGCCTCGTACCTGATGGCCATGGCACCGACGATCATCGTCTACCTGTTCGCGCAGCGCTGGGTCATCAGCGGCGTGACACAGGGCGCGGTCAAGAGCTGAGGGGTACGACGTGACCATGACCGAGACCACACTGCCGACGATCCGGCCGTTCCCCGGATCCGACCCGGTGGCCGACCCCGCTGCCGTCGTCACCGGCGAGCACTGGCGGATCACCGTCCTGGACGCCGGCACGTTCCGCATCGAGTGGAGCGACGACGGCGGGTTCGAGGACCGTGCCTCGACGTTCGCGATCCGACGACGGGTGCCGGTGCCGGCGTTCACGACGGAGCGCGTCGGTGCCGCAGCCGAGGGCGCTGGCGGCATCGTCATCACGACCGAACGGGCCCGGCTCCGCTACGACGGCGGTCCGTTCAGCCCGAGCGGCCTGGTCGTCGAGACCACCGGCCCCGACGCGAACCGCTGGCGCTGGGGACAGGAGCCCCGCGACCTCGGCGGTACCGGCCGCACCCTGGACGACGTCGACGGCCGGATGCCGCTCGAACCCGGCATCCTGGCCCGCGACGGCATCACCGCGCTCGACGACAGCGAGTCGTTCCTGTTCGAGGACGACGGCTGGATCGGCACCCGCGTGCCCGGCCGCCGCGACGTCACGGTGTTCGCGTACGGCCGTGACTTCGACGCCGCACTCCGCGCCTTCCATCAGGTGTCCGGTGCACCCACACGCCTGCCCCGGTGGGCGCTCGGCAACTGGTGGAGCCGCTACCACCCGTACAGCGACACGTCGTACCTGGAGCTCATGGACCGGTTCGCCGAGGAACGCCTGCCGTTCTCGGTCGCGGTCATCGACATGGACTGGCACCGCGTCGACTCCGTGCCGCCGCAGTTCGGCGACGGCTGGACCGGCTACTCGTGGGAGCCGTCGCTGTTCCCCGACCCAGTGGCCTTCCTGGCCGAGCTGCACCGGCGGGGGATGCGCACCACGCTCAACCTGCACCCCGCCGACGGCGTCCGCGCGTTCGAGGACGCCTACGTCGCGGTGGCCGAGGCGATGGGGGTCGACCCGGCGACCGGACAGCCGATCCCGTTCGACCCCACCGACCGGCGGTTCCTGCAGGCGTACTTCGACCAGCTGCACCGGCCGCTCGAAGCGCAGGGCGTCGACTTCTGGTGGATCGACTGGCAGCAGGGCAGCGAGAGCGGCCTCCCCGGCGTCGACCCGCTCTGGCTGCTCAACCACTTCCACCTGCTCGACTCGGCGCGGGCCGGAGACCAGGGCATGACCTTCTCGCGCTACGCCGGCCCGGGCAGCCACCGCTACGCCGTCGGGTTCTCCGGCGACGCCGTCGTGTCCTGGGCGTCGCTGGCGTTCCAGCCCGAGTTCACCGCCACCGCCGCGAACATCGGCTACCCCTGGTGGAGCCACGACATCGGCGGCCACACCCGCGGTGTCCGCGACGACGAGCTCGCCACGCGCTGGGTGCAGTTCGGGGTGTTCTCGCCGATCATGCGCCTGCACTCCGCCAACAACCCGTTCATCCGCAAGGAACCGTGGGTGTTCCCGGCCGAGGCACGCACCGCGATGGGGGAGGCCCTGCGCTTCCGTCACCGCCTGGTGCCGTACCTGCACACCATGAACCACCGCACCGCCGAGGGCACCGCGCTCGTCCGTCCGCTGTACCACCTGGAACCGCGGCGCGACGAGGCGTACCGGGTGCCGAACACCTACGCCTTCGGGTCGGAACTGCTCGTCGCCCCGATCGTCGCACCACGCGACCCGGTCACCCTGCACGGATCCGCACGGGCCTGGCTGCCGCCGGGGACGTGGACCGACGTCTTCACCGGCACGGTGTACGCCGGCGACCGGTTCGTCGACCTGCACCGCACCCTCGACACCGTGCCCGTGCTGCTGCGCGACGGCGGGGTGCTGCCACTCGCCGCCGAGGACGAACTCGACGCCACCGCGAACCCGACGGCGTTCGAGGTCCTCGTGGCCCCCGGTGCCTCCGGCTCGTTCACCCTGGTCGAGGACCAGGAGGGCGACACCGACCGCACCGCCTCGACCCGCCTGACGTGGGACGCGGCGCTCGCCGAGTTCCGCGTGCACGCCACCACGGGCGCGATCGACGTCGTCCCGGCCCGGCGCGACTGGCGGATCACGTTCCTCGCCGCCCCGGCCGACGGGCAGGTCGTGGCGGCCCGCGGCGCGGACCGGTTCTCGGTCGACCTGACGGTCGACGCGGCGACGGGCGGAGCGGTCACGCTGACCGGGCCGCCGGTGGTCGGCGTCGATGCGCGCGAGGCCGTCCGGCGTGCCCTCGAGCGCGCACAGGCCGGCAACGCCGAGAAGCTCGCCGCGTGGGAGATCGTGTCGAAGGACCTGCCGCGCGCCGACGGGATCGTCGAGCTCGGCACCGTCGACCTGCCCGAGAGCCTGCGTGCCGTCGTCGTCGAGCTCCTGGGGAGCGTGCACCCGGGCGAGCGCTGAGCGGCCCCGAGACTCGCGCTGGGCGACACTTCTCGGGCGGATCGCCACGAGGAGTGTCGCTCAGGCCGAGACTCGGCCCTGCACCGAGCCGTCCGCGAACGGCGCGCTCTCGCCCACCAGCAGCCGGTGTCCGACCGTGACCAGCCGCCCCGGCACCGCCGAGCCGTCGATGCGCTCGAGCAGCAGGTCGAGGGCGGTGTCCGCGAGTGCGACGGTGTCCGGCGCGACGGACGTCAGGCTCGGCACCAGGCTCGAACCGAGCCCCATCGCGTCCCAGCCGACCACGGCGATGTCCCGCGGCGCGTCGAGTCCGCGCAGCCGCATCGCCCGCAGCACCCCGAGGGCGGCGAGGTCGTCTCGGCACAGCAGTGCGTCGACCCGCAGCCCGGCGTCGAGCGCCCGACCGAACGCGGTCTCGGCACCGGCGGCGTCGCCGACCTCGCGGGGGACCAGGAGCGCATCGTCGACGGGCAGCCCGGCGGCGGCGAGCCCCGCGCGGTAACCGTCGAGTCGCAGCCCGGAGGTGCGGGACTCCGGACCGGTCTCGTGCCCGAAGAACCCGATGCGCCGGCGACCGAGGGCGACCAGGTGCGCGACCGCCTGGGCCGCCGCGCCCGCGTTGTCGATGACCACCTGGTCGGCGTGCTGGGGGCGGACGTCCTCGCCGAGGAACACCACGGCGGTGTCCCCACGGATCCGGTCGATCGCCTCGGGGGTCAGGACCTGGGGGTGGATGACGACGCCGTCGACCACCCCGGCCTCGCGACCGCGCACGGCGGAGCGCTCGCCGTCGGCCTCGCCGAGGGTCTCCTCGAGCAGCAGCTGGTAGCCGCGTTGCGCACAGACACGGGAGAACACGTGCGCGAGCTCGGCGAAGTACGGCCGCCGGAGGTCGGGGAACGCGAACGCGAGCATGTTCGACCGGCCGGTGGCGAGCGACCGTCCGGAGACGTTCGGGCGGTACCCCAGCTCGTCGATCGCGGCCTGCACCCGGTCGCGCATCGGTGGGCTGACGTGCTGGTAGCCACGCACGACGTTGGACACGGTCTTCATCGAGACGCCCGCGTGCGCGGCGACGTCCTGCAGCGTGACCTTGCCCATCCGATCACCGTAGTGGGGCAGGCGGATTGTCAGGTGGAATCGCACCTTCAGGCCCTAGGGTCGCAACAAGCGCAATCGCGTGAACTACCACGAACCGGTCGAAGGGCCGGTCCGCACCGGAAGGTTGGTCCACTTGACCACCACTCCGCTCGCCCCGGGCTACACACGTACTCGTCCAGGAACAGGAAGCCCCAAGGGCACCTCGACCTACTCCGCCCTGCTCGCGCAGGTCAAGGAGAACGGACTCCTCCGCCGCCGCACCGGGTTCTACTGGTCGCTGTTCGGCACACTCATCGTCACCTTCGCCCTCGCGTGGGTCGCGTTCGCGTTCCTGGGTGACTCCTGGTTCCAGCTGATCGTCGCCGGCGCGCTCGGCGTGATCTTCACGCAGTTCGCGTTCCTGTCGCACGAGGCCGCGCACCGCCAGGTCTTCGCCTCGCAGAAGTGGAACGACCACGCCGGCCGCTGGCTCGGCACGTTCCTGGTCGGCCTCAGCTACTCGTGGTGGATGAACAAGCACACCCGCCACCACGGCAACCCGAACACCGTCGGCAAGGACCCCGACATCGCGCCGGACGGCATCCGGTTCCTGCCGGAGGACGCCGCCGCCGTCAAGGGTCCGCTCATGACGACCTTCATGCGGTTCCAGGGCTGGCTGTTCTTCCCCCTGCTGACCCTCGAGGGCCTCAACCTGCACCGGTACGCGGTGCAGAGCATCGTCACGGGCAACGGCACCAAGGCCGACGTGAAGCACCGCTGGCTCGAAGCCGCCCTGCTCGTCGCCCGCTTCGGCATCTACCTGACGGTCGTGTTCTGGTTCCTGCCGTTCGGCATGGCCTGCGCGTTCCTCGGTGTGCAGCTCGCCGTGTTCGGCGTGATGATGGGCGCCTCGTTCGCCCCGAACCACAAGGGCATGCCGACCATCGCGCACGACGCCAAGGTCGACTTCTTCTCGCGCCAGGTCCGCACGTCGCGCAACATCCGCGGCGGCTGGTGGGTCTCGTTCCTGATGGGCGGCCTGAACTACCAGGTCGAGCACCACCTGTTCCCGTCGATGCCGCGCCCGGCGCTGAAGCAGGCCCGCCTGCTCGTCCGCGACCACTGCGACACGCTCGACGTGCCCTACACCGAGACCACCCTGCTGCGCTCCTACGGCATCGTCGTCCGGTACCTGAACCGGGTCGGGCTCGCTGCCCGCGACCCGTTCGCCTGCCCCATGGTCGCGCAACTGCGCATCCACTGACCCGTGCTGTCGACCATGCCGACCGGCACCGTGAAGTGGTTCGACCACGCGAAGGGGTACGGCTTCATCCACCCCGACGACGGGTCCGAGGACCTGTTCGCCCACTTCTCGAGCATCATCGCGACGACCGGCTACCGGTCGCTCGAGGAGAACGACCACGTGCAGTACGACGTGGGCCCCGGCAAGAAGGGCCCGCAGGCGGACAACATCTCGATCATCCGCTGACGCGGACGACGGACGGGAGGCACGGTGCCAGCTGGCAGCGTGCCTCCCGTCGTTTCTTTCCCATGTCCACTGCGCTGCTATGGGGAAGCGGGCGTACCTGGTCGAAAGAAATGGGCAGGTACGCCCGATTCCGCCAGGTACCTCCGCGCCCCCTCCCCGCTACTTGATGCCGGTCGACGCGATGCCCTGCACGAACTGCCGCTGGAACGCCAGGAACACCACGAGCAGGGGCAGTACGGTCACGGTCGCGATGGCCATGACGGCTCCCCACGGCGAACTGAACGCCGGGTTGTTCGTCAGCGTGGACAGGGCCACCGGCACGGTCAGGTTCTCGTTGCCCTGCAGGACCACGAGCGGCCACAGGAAGTCGTTCCACCGGGTCATGAAGCCGAGGATGACGAGTACGCCGACCAGGGGACCGCACGATGGCAGCACCACCCGGAAGAACGTCTGGAACTCGCCGGCGCCGTCGAGCCGAGCGGCCTCCATCAGGGCGTCCGGCACCCCGAGCATGAACTGCCGGGCGATGAAGATCCCGACGACGTCGAACACGGTCGGCAGGATCACCGCCCAGGGGGAGTCGACCAGGCCGATCTTCGCCACGACCAGGAAGCTCGGCACCAGGGTGACCTGGATCGGGATCATGATCGTCACGAGGAACGCCGAGTACAGCAGTCCGCGGCCCACGAAGCGGAACTTCGCCAGGGCGTACCCGGCCATCAGCGAGACGACGACGCTCAACGCGGTGCCGACGCTGGTGATGAGCGCGGAGTTGCCGAGCCACCGCCAGACCGGTTGCGTGCTGAACACCTGCGTGTAGTTCTCGAACGTCGGCCGGGTCGGGAACAGCGAGAACGTACCGCTCTGCGACTGCCCACCGGGGGTGAGCGCTGAGACGACCATCCAGTACAGCGGGAACACCATCAGGATCGCCAGGGCGGTGAGCCCGGCGACGAGCACCCAGCGACCAGGCCGGCGCCGGGTGCGGGCTCCAGCCGGACGACGGCGGGGACCACGGACATCGAGTACGGCCATCAGAGCATCTCCTCCGCCTTGCGGTTGGCGCGCTGCCGGAGCAACGTGAACACGAGCAGGATCGCGACGAGCACCAGGCCGAGCGCCGCGGCGTAGCCCATCCGGGCATCGATGAACGCGGACCGGAACACGTACTGGATCAGCACGGTCGTCGAGAAGCCAGGGCCACCGCCGGTCATGACGTAGATGACGTCGAAGGCCTGCAACGAGAACACGACGTTCAGGATGAGCAGGATCGACGTCGTCGGACGGAGCAGCGGCCAGGTGATGGTCCGGAACCGGACCCAGCGCGAGGCGCCGTCGATCGCGGCGGCCTCCTTGAGCTCGGCGGGCACGGACTGCAGCGCGCCGAGGTAGATCACCATGCAGAACCCGATCCGGGTCCAGACCACGACGACCACCAGGGTCGCCATCGCCCACCCCGGAGCGGTCAGCCAGGGCACGCGCCCCAGTCCGAGCGCCTCGAGCAGGTTGTTCACGACGCCGTAGTCGCCGTTGAAGATCCACGACATGATGACGCCCACCACGACGCCGGCGGCGACCATCGGCACGAAGAACAGTGCGCGGAACACCGAGCGCCCGGGCAGTGGCCGGTTCAGGGTGACGGCCAGCGCGAGCCCGATCGCCATCGAGGTGGGCACGGTGCCGAGCGTGAACACGAGCGTGTTCCGCAGCGCCGTGCCGATGAGCGGGTCGGAGCCCATGTCGACGAAGTTCTCCCCGCCGACCCAGGTGCCGTCGCCGAGCGACGTGCTGGAGTCCTGGAAGCTCAGCGCGATCGCCGTGATGATCGGGACGAGCGAGAACCCGAGGAACAGCAGCGCAGCTGGGCCGATGAACACGTACGGGACGAAGCGGCCCCGGCGCGGTCGGGATCCGCCGCCCGCGGGGAGTCCGCCGGTCGGTGGGGCGGTGGACGCCGTGGTGCGGACCGGCGCGGTCTCAGTTCGCAGTGACACTGCGCATCGCCTCCATCATCTGGTTCGAGGCCTCTTTCGGGCTCAGCTGACCGAGCAGGCAGAGGTCGAGGTAGTCGGCGAACACCGCGTTGAGCGAGCTGAAGTACTCGCCGCTCTCGGCCTTCACCATCGAGAGCGGGATCGTCGTCCCCTGGTCGATGAACCGCTGCATCGTGTCGGTGTTCGCGGCGTACCCGATGTCCTTCGCATCGAGGGACTTCCGGGCGGGCAGCCAGTTCCCGTCGTGGCAGAACTGCTGCATCTTCGACCGGGACGTGATCATCGCCACGAGTTCGGCCGCCAGCTCCGGGTGCTTGCTCGACTTCGTGACGGCCAGGGCGTTGCCGCCCAGGTCGCTCGCCTCGCCGACGTTCCGGATCATCGGGGCCGTGCCCCAGTTGTCCGGCATGTCGGTGTCGAGCTGCGCGATCGACTCCGGGTTGTTGAGCATCATGCCGATCTGCCCGGTCAGGAACAGGTTCCGCGAGACGTCGCCGCCGCCGCTCTTGCTGAGGTTGCCCGTCGTCGCGAGGCCCTCGGCGTACCACTTCCGGCCGAAGGCCAGGGCGTCGATCGCCTCAGGGGTGTCCATCGACGGGGTGGCACCGTCCTCGCCGAGGAACGCGCCGCCGTTCTGGTGGACCAGCGGCAGCCACCGGTAGGCCGTCTCGGGCGAGGACCAGCCGTAGCCGAACGCGTACTTGCCGGTGACCTGCTTGACCTCCTTCGCGATCTCCAGGAACTCGTCCCACGTCCACGCGTCTGCCAAGGCCTCGGGCGGCGTGACACCGATCTGCTCCATGACGTCGCGGTTGTAGTACGTGATGAAGTTGTCGGTGTGCTGGAAGACGCCGTACACGCCGTCGTCCCGTGCGCCGATGGCCCAGAACGGGTCGCTGTAGTCCTTCCGGTAGTCCGCCGGGACGGCCCCCGAGATGTCGACCAGGCTGCCGTTCGCGGCGTACCGGCCGATCTGCTGCGGGGTGATCCGGATGACGTCCGGCGCCAGGTCGGCGGCGAGCCGGGTGATGAACCACTGGTGGAACTGCCCGGTCGTCACCTCGACGGCGACGCTCGTCCCGGGGTGCGCCGCGACGAACTCGTCGGCGATCGCCTGGTAGCTCGTGATGTCCGTCGGGATGTTCCAGGTGGACAGGCGGATGTGCTTCGTCCCGCCGCGGCCGGTCGTGCCGCCGCCGGCGCACGCTGCCAGCGCGCCGGTCAGCGAGATGCCGGCGAGGGCGAGGAACCCCCGTCTGGCGAGCTGGGGGGATGGTCGGGTCGGCATGGTCCTCTCCTTTGAGGTCGTGGTGCCGTTCAGGTCGGCCGGGAGGCGCGGGGTGCGCACACGGGGCGCCGCGCGTCCGACGTGGGGTCGCGTCCTGGACCCGACCCCACGTCGGGCGCGACGGTTCAGACGAGCGCGGGGCGGGCCTCCCGGTCGGCCACCGGTGCCGCGGTGACCGCGTCCGCCGGACGCAGCGACTCGGGGAGGAGCGCCGCGTGGGCGTGCAGGAGCTCGTCGGTCATCTCGGCGATGCGGTCGAGCGTCAGGTGCGCCGCCGTCAGCGGGTCCAGAGCCACCGCGTGGTGGACGTGCTCGACGTTGCCCGTGAGTGCAGCGCGCACCGCCAGGGTCTGCACGTTCGTGTTCGTGCGGTTGATCGCGGCGAGCTGCGGCGGGAGCTCACCGAACGACGTCGGCTGCACCCCCTTGCCGTCGACCAGGCACGCGACCTCGACGCAGGCATCGGACGGCAGGTTCTGGATGACGCCCGTGGCGTTCGGCACGTTGCCGTAGACCACCGCGGGGACGCCCGTCACGATCGCGTTCACGATGCTCGCGCCGTACTCGACGCTCGGCGTCAGGTCGGCCTTGAGCTTCTCGAGCTGCGTGTCCACGTCGCCCTGCTCGTCGTGCGCCAGGCAGATCTCGTAGTAGTCCCAGCGCTCCGGGATGTACTCGAGCACCGTCTCCGGGTCCTTGCGGAAGTACGGCACGTACTCGCTGGCGTGGTGGCTCGACTCGGTCTCGAAGTACCCGAACGAGCGCATCAGCTGGGTGCGGACCTGCTCGTTGCCGCCCTCGTAGTTGCTCGCCGCGGCAGCTGCCTCGCTGTGGTCGCCGTCGTCGTCGTGCAGGTCGGACGCCGCGACGCCCCGCTGGTGCTTCGCCGTCATCACCTCGCGCAGACGCGGGTACAGGTCCTCGCCGTTGCGACGCGTGAACTCGAGGATCCACGCCTGGTGGTTGATGCCGGCGCTGACGAACTCGACCTCGTCGTACGGCACGCCGAGCGTGCGCGCCAGCATGCGGGTCGTGCCCTGCACGCTGTGGCAGAGCCCCACCGTCCGGAGCCCCTTCGCGTTGAGGAACGCCGTGGCCATCGCCATCGGGTTCGCGTAGTTGATGAACTGGGCGTCCGGGCAGAGCTCGAGGGCATCGCGGGCGATGTCCTCGTACGCGCGGACCGACCGCAGGAAGCGGAAGACGCCGCCCGGGCCGACGGTGTCGCCGACCGCCTGGTCGATGCCGTACTTGCGCGGGATCTCGACATCCCACTTGTACGACTCGACGCCGCCGACCTGGAACGTGATGATGACGACGTCCGCACCCGCCAGGGCCGCACGCCGGTCCGTGGTCTCGAGGACCTCGACACCGAGGCCGTGGTGGGCGACGAGCTCGCGGGCGGCCGTCGCGGTGCGGGCGACCCGGCCCGCGTCGAGGTCCATGAGGTGCAACGTCGCGTCCTGCAGGGCGGGGAAGGAGACGAGGTCGCCGATGAGGCGGAAGGGGAAGACGAAGCCGCCGGCGCCGATGATGGTGATCTTGGTCATGTGTCGACGGTAGGAAGCGCGGGGGTGTGCGGTCCTCCGGCTTCGGACGGTGGGGTTCCAGGATCCTCGGATCGGTCCGTGTGTCGAGGTGTCGGCCGGTGCGCTGCGCACCGGGCTCTGACGTAGTCTCGACATCGTGCTCGACGTGGAGACGATGGAAGCGGCGTACTGGAGCCACCGTGGCCCGGCCCCGCTCATGGCGTCGTCCCACCGGCACGACGACCTCGAGATGAACCTGGTGCTCGAGGGGCACCTGGACTACCGGTTCGGCGGGGCGCCGGTCAGCGTGCACGCGGGCGAGATCGCACTGTTCTGGGGCTGGACCCCGCACCAGCTCGTGGGTGACGGCACCGGCACGGGCGAGTTCCGGTGGGTGCACATCCCGTTGGCCGAGGTGCTGGCGTGGGGACTGCCCGACCACGACCTCGGAGCGATGCTCCTGAACCGCCCGGTCGTCGTGCCGACCGCAGCTGCCGGCCGTGACGTCGAGTCGATGCTCGGGTCGTGGCAGCGGGACTTCGCGGACGACGGTGCGGAGATCATCGCCAACCTGGAGGCCCAGGCGCTCGTGCGTCGCCTGCTCCGGCACCACCGCGACGCCGTGGACCTGCGGCCAGGCGGCGGGCACGGCACCGCGGATGCCATGCACCGCGTGATCGACATGGTGCGGTTCGTGGTGGACCGGTTCCGCGAACCGATCGAGGTCGCTGACGTCGCAGCGGCCGCACACCTGCACCCGCACTACGCGATGTCGGTGTTCCGGCAGGACGTCGGCACCACGATCGTCGAGTACCTGACACGGTGCCGGGTGGCCGAGGCACAGCGGTTGCTCGCGACGACGTCGATGACGACGTCGGAGATCGCGCACGCCGCGGGCTTCGGGTCGCAGTCGAGTTTCTACGTGCACTTCACCCGCGCCTGCGGGAGTGCACCGGGGGCGTACCGGGCACGGGCTCGCTGACCCGGTGTCCCCACGCACGAGCAACGCCCCGTCGCGAGCGACGGGGCGTTGGCCGTTCCGGTCTGCCATGCACAGCCGGAGTACGTGGGGTGTTACTTGATCTGTGCGGTGATGGTGGCGGTGCCGACGAGGAGGCCGCGCTTGACGGCGTCGGTGCCGAAGGTCTTGTTCAGCAGGCCGG
>NZ_RJVH01000004.1:0-520675 GCF_003755065.1 Curtobacterium sp. JUb34
AATAAATTGGCATTGACAATGTGCACGCTGTTGAGTTCTCAAGGACCAGACGCACTCCCCCGCTCGACACCCGAAGATGCTCCGCCAGAGAGGCTATGAAATCCGCTGCCCGGGGAAGAACCGTGGCGGACAAGATCTCCGGGTGAACCCAGTGACCGTCTCAGCCGTTCCGTTCTCCGCCGCCGTGGCAACGAGTGATTACTTTACGCAGGGCCGGACGGCTGCGCCAAGCCAGGCGGCATCCCGGGCGTGTCGCCCTGATCGGCTCGCGGACGCGGAACGGCCCGCTCCCCCAGAGGGAACGGGCCGTTGCCGTGACGAGCCGGGTCAGTGGCGAGCGATCACGGGGTTCTTGAGTGTGCCGATACCGGAGATCGTCACCTCGACGACCTCGCCGTCGCGGATCTGACCGACGCCCGCCGGGGTACCGGTCAGGATGACGTCGCCGGGCAGCAGGGTCCAGATCGACGACACGAACTCGACCAGCGACGGGATGTCGTGGACCATCTCGTTCGTCGAGCCCGCCTGACGCAGGTCGCCGTCCACCCGGGTCTCGATGCGGATGTCCGACGGGTCGATCTCGGTCTCGATGACCGGGCCGAGCGGGCAGAACGTGTCGAACCCCTTCGACCGCGTCCACTGGCCGTCGCGGGCCTGCAGGTCGCGGGCCGTCACGTCGTTCGCGATCGTGTACCCGAGGACGACGCTCGCGAAGTCCTCGCGCCGGACGTTCTTGGCGAGCGAACCGATCACGATGGCGAGTTCGCCCTCGTGGTCGACGCGACCGATGTCGGCCGGCAGCCGGATGGGCTCGTCGGGCCCGATCACCGAGGTGTTCGGCTTGAGGAACACCACCGGGTCGTCGCCGGCGCGCTCGTCCATCTCCGAGGCGTGCTCGAGGTAGTTGAGCCCCACCCCGATGACCTTCGACCGCGGGATGACTGGGGCGAGGAGCTTGGCGTCGGCGAGTGCGACGCGCTCCCCCGTGGTCTCGAACCCCTGGTACATGGGGTCTCCGGCGAGCACCACCAGGTGCCGTTCGTCGAGGATGCCGTACCGGGGGTCTTCACCCTTGCTGCTGAACCGTGCGATCTTCACCGTTCGACCCTACCCACGCCCGAGCGTCGATCAGGACGCGTCGGTCAGCTTCGTCATCCACCCGTGCGGGTCGGGACGACGGCCGTACTGGATGTCGGTGAGCTCGTCGCGCAGGGACATGGTGAGTTCCCCGGCGCCCTCGGTCGGCGACCCGATCGTGAAGCCCTCGCCGCGGAGTTCCGCGATCGGGGTCACGACGGCGGCCGTCCCGCACGCGAACGCCTCCGTGATGGAGCCGTCGGCCACACCGTCGCGCCATTCGTCGAGGGTCACGCGGCGCTTCTCGACCGTGAGGCCGCGGTCCTCCGCCAGCTGCAGGATCGAGTCGCGCGTGATGCCCTCGAGGATGGAGTCGGAGTCGGGCGTGACGAGCGTTCCGTCGGATCGCACGAGCACGACGTTCATGCCGCCCAGCTCTTCGAGGTACTTGCCCTCGACCGAGTCGAGGAACATGACCTGCTGGCACCCGTGCTCGTACGCCTCTTGCTGGGGCAGCAGCGACGACGCGTAGTTGCCGCCCGTCTTGGCGGCACCGGTCCCGCCCTTGCCCGCGCGGGCGTACTGGGTGGACAGCCAGATCGAGACCGGCTTCGGGCCGGAGGTGAAGTACGCCCCTGCCGGGCTGGCGATGCAGTGGTAGGCCACCGCCTGGGCCGCCCGCACCCCCAGGAACGACTCGGTCGCGATCATGAAGGGCCGCAGGTACAGGCTCGTCTCGGGCGCGGACGGCACCCAGTCGACGTCGGCCTGCACGAGCTGCCGGATCGACTCGACGAACGCCTCGACCGGCAGTTCCGGCAGCGCCAGCCGGCGGGCAGACCGCTGGAACCGGCGAGCGTTGGCGTCCGGGCGGAACGACCACACCGAGCCGTCCGCGTGCCGGTACGCCTTGAGCCCCTCGAAGATCTCCTGCGCGTAGTGCAGCACGCTGGCGCTCGGGTCGAGCATGAGCGGCCCGTACGGGTGGATCGAGGCGCTGTGCCAGCCGTCATCGAGCGTCCACTCGACGGTGGCCATGTGGTCCGTGAAGTGCTTGCCGAAGCCCGGGTCGGCAAGGATCTCCTCGCGCTCGGCTGCGGCGCGACGGTCCGCGGACGGGGTGGTGGCGAACTCGAGTCCGAAGGCGGTGTCGGTGCTCATGTGGAGGGCTCCTTCTCAGGCGGTGGTGGTGCGTGCCGTGGCCGCGGCGGCGATGGCGTCGCCGATCTCGGCTGTGCGACGCTGCGTGGTGCCCCGGTCTGCCAGGTCCGCCTCGACGGCCCGCGTCACCGCCGTCGCGAGGTCGCTGCGGCCGATGTGGTCCAGCAGCAGGGCGACGGAGAGGATGGCGGCCGTTGGATCGGCCTTCTGCTGACCCGCGATGTCCGGCGCGGAGCCGTGGACCGGCTCGAACATGCTGGGGAAGGTGCCGTCCGGGTTGATGTTGCCCGAGGCCGCCAGACCGATGCCGCCGCTGATCGCGCCGGCCAGGTCGGTGATGATGTCGCCGAAGAGGTTGTCGGTGACGATGACGTCGAACCTAGCAGGTTCCCTCACCATGTGGATCGTCACCGCGTCGACGTGCTGGTAGTCCACCGTGACGTCCGGGAACTCCGCACCGACGGCCGCGACCGTGCGCTGCCACAGGGCGCCAGCGTGCACCAGGACGTTGCTCTTGTGCACGAGCGTCAGGTGCTTCCGTGCCCGACGGTCCGCCAGGTCGAAGGCGTACCGCACGACCCGCTCGACACCGAACGCGGTGTTCAGCGAGACCTCGGTCGCGATCTCCTGCGGAGTCCCCGTCCGGATCGCACCGCCGTTGCCGACGTACGGCCCCTCGGTGCCCTCGCGCACGACGACGAAGTCGACCGCGCCCGGTGCGGCGAGCGGCGTCGCGACGGCGTCGTACACCTTGGTCGGCCGCAGGTTGACGTAGTGGTCGAACGCGAAGCGCAGCTTCAGCAGGAGTCCACGCTCGATGATCCCACCGGCCAGGCGGGGGTCGCGGGGGTCCCCACCGACCGCGCCGAGCAGGATCGCGTCGTGCGATGCGATGGCGGACATGTCGTCCTCGGTGAGGATCTCACCGGTCTCGAGGTACCGCGTCGCGCCGAGGGAGAAGGGGGTCTCCTCGATGACGAGGTCGTCCGGGGTCACGGCGTGCAGGACCTTGAGCGCCTCGTCGACGACCTCTGGCCCGATGCCGTCCCCGCGGATCACCGCGAGCTTGAGCGTCCGGACGTCCATCAGAGCGTGATGTCGATCTCGCGGAGCGAGGAGGCGTCGATGGCCCGGCCGACGTGCTCGAGGATCTCGGCGGGCACCGGGGAGTCGACGGTCAGGACGCTGAGCGCCTGTCCGCCGGCGGCTTCGCGCGAGATCTGCATCGCCGCGATGTTGATGCCGGCCTCGCCGAACTCCTTGCCGTAGACCGCGACGATGCCGGGGCGGTCGACGTACTCCATGACGACGTGGTGCCGGTCGAGCGGGACCTCGACGTCGTGGCCGTTGATCTCGACGAGCTTCTCGACCTGCTTCGGACCGGTGAGCGTGCCGGAGACGCTGATCGCCGGTCCGTCGGACTGGGCGCCGCGGATCGTGAGCACGTTGCGGTACTCGGGGCTGTCGGTCTCGGTGATGAGCCGCACGGTGACGCCGCGCTGCTCCGCGATGAGCGGGGCGTTGACGTACGACACCTGGTCGCTGACGACGTCGGTGAAGACGCCCTTGAGCGCTGCGAGCTTGAGCACGCTGACGTCGTACTCGGCGAGCTCGCCGTGGACCTCGACGTCGATGCTCGTCACGGGCGAGGTGGCGAGGGCCGTGAAGACCTGACCGAGCTTCTCGACCAGCGGGATGCCCGGACGGACGTACGGGTCGATGACGCCACCGGCGACGTTGACCGCGTCCGGCACGAGCTCGCCGCCGAGCGCGAGGCGCACCGACTTCGCGACCGAGACGCCGGCCTTCTCCTGCGCTTCGTCGGTCGAGGCGCCGAGGTGCGGCGTGACGACGACGTTGGGCAGCGAGACGAGCGGGGAGTCCTTCGGCGGCTCCGACACGAAGACGTCGAGTCCGGCGCCCGCGATGGTGTTCGCGGTCAGCGCGCGGTGCAGGGCGTCCTCGTCGATCAGACCGCCGCGGGCGACGTTGACGACGAACGCCGTCGGCTTCATGAGCGCGAACTGGTCGTCCGAGATCATGCCGAGGGTCTCGGGGGTGCGCGGCATGTGGATCGTGACGAAGTCGGCACGCCGCAGCAGGTCGTCGAGGGAGACGAGCTCGACCCCGAGCTGCTGGGCGCGAGCCGTCGTGACGTAGGGGTCGTAGGCGATGACCTGGACGCCGAAGGCCTGCAGGCGCTGCGTGATGAGCGCGCCGATGCGGCCGAGACCGATGATCCCGACGGTCTTCTCGTAGAGCTCGACGCCCGTGTAGGACGAGCGCTTCCAGGCGCCGTCGGCCAGCGACGCGTGCGCGGCCGGGATGTGGCGGGCGAGCGACAGGATGTGCCCGACGGTGAGCTCGGCGGCGGAGATGATGTTCGACGTCGGCGCGTTCACCACCATCACACCGGCGGTGGTCGCCGCCTTGATGTCGACGTTGTCCAGGCCGACACCGGCACGGGCGACGACCTTGAGGTTCGGGGCCGCGGCGATCGCCTCGGCATCGACCTTGGTGGCGGAACGCACCAGCACGGCATCCGCGTCGGCGAGGGCCGACAGGAGCGCGGGCCGGTCGGTGCCGTCCACGTTCCGGATCTCGAAGTCGGGCCCGAGGGCGTCGACCGTGGCGGGCGAGAGTTCTTCGGCGATCAGGACGACCGGCTTCGACACAGCTGCTGTTTCCTCACGAGAGACGGTTGGTATCCCACCATGCTATCGACGTGCGCGGTCCGTTACGACCGCGCTCGTCTAGAACTGCAGCAGGCTCGGCACGAACAGCTGCAGGTCGAGCCACAGCGCGCCGGCCGCCGCGAAGGCGAGGACGAACACGGCGACGGTCACGGTCAGCCGCGCACGACGCGTGATCACCAGGGCGGCCACGAACGCGACGGGGGCGATCAGGATGTCCAGGACCAGCCACAGCCAGGGCGTGCTCGCCTGCAGCGATTCCCCGCCCGAGGTCGTCGCGAGGAAGGCGTTGAACTCGTCCACCCGCTGCGAGATCTGCGTGAGGTTCCCCACCGCCTGCACCGTCATGTAGGCGAACAGCACCGCGAACACGACCCAGACGGCGACGCGGCCGACGATCGGGCCGGGCGACCGGCGTGCGGCCGGCGTCGCGGCGGTCACCCGAAGCTCCGCGTCAGCAGGAACGGCCACGGGAACAGCACGACGGCACCGAGCAGCATCCAGAGCAGTCGCGTCCGGGTCCGGCTGCCCCGGGCGGCCCACAGCACGACCGTGAACCACAGCGCCGGCGCGAGGATGGCGAGGAACCGGAGCACCTCGACGAAGACCGTCAGGACGGTGTCGACACCCGAGACGTACGACGTGGACGCCGTCAGCAGCCAGGCGACGGTGTAGAGCAGGTAGAGCCCACCGAACACGCCGAACCCGACGAGTGCGCCGGAGGTCTCCGGTGCCTCGGGGTCGCGGTCGCCACGGTCCTTGACGGCGACCGGGTTGTGCGCGGCGTCGACGTGGGTGGCGTCGTCGGCGTCACCCCAGCTGAGCGCCTCGTCGTCGTGGTCGACGGCGTTCGTCACGTCCGGGTCGACCGACCCGTCGGGTGGGGATGCTGCCGTGTTCATGCCTCGATCCTACGAGGGACCAGCGCTCGGGGAGACCACGGGTTCCCGGTGAGACGACCGCTCAGGCGTCGGCGGGCTGCGTCTGGAGCACCTCGGCGACGACCTCGCGCACGGCGGGGAACAGCGGGTGGCTCTCCATCAGTCCGGTGAGGATCTCGGTGAGCGCGTGCGCCGTCGCGCCGGAGCGGAGCAGCGCGTGCAGCTCGATCGACTCCGGGTCGTTCTCGTCGTCGAACGCGAGCGCGACGCGGACGGCACCGAGCAGGTGACCGACGGGCAGGCCGCGTTCGGCGAGCTGTGCGGCCGGACCGACGAACCGCTCGCGTCGGCCGAGCTTGCGGAGCGGGTTCCGTCCGACGCGCACGGTGGTGTCGGGCAGGTGCGGGTTCGCGATGCGCGAGAGGTTCGCCGCGACGTAGCGCGCGTGCTCCTCCGGGTCGAAGCCGTGCTTCGCCACGAGCAGCGCGGTGGTCTCGGCGAGGACACCGTCGACCTCGGCACGGACGGCGTCGTCCTCGAGGGCTTCACGGATCAGCCGGATGCCGCGGACGTAGCCGTGGTAGGCGGCCGTCGCGTGCGCGGTGTTGACCGTGTAGAGCTTGCGCTCGACGAAGGGCTGCAGGTCGTCGACCCACGTGACGCCCTCGATCGTCGGGGGTTCGGCGTCGGAGCCGAGGAACGGCGTGCGCTCGATGACCCACTCGTAGAAGGGCTCGAGGACGACGTCGAGGCCACCGGACTGGCCGAGCACGCCGGACTGGTCGGGGACGATGCGGTCGATCGCGCAGTTCGCGAAGACGGCGGCGATGTCGCGGTCCTCGAGCACCGGCGCACGACGGATGCTCGCGTGCAGGGAGTCGGTGGCGTTGAACGCGTTCTCGCACGCCACGACCGTCACGTCGCCACGCTCGAGCGGCCGGGCCGCGAGCCCCTCGGCGATGAGCGGCGCGACGAGCGGGAGTGTGCGAGCGCCGACGGCGGTCGTCACGACGTCCGCCTCGGCGATGGCCTGGACCACGCGGTCGCGGTCGGTCTTGCTGCTGAGCGCCCGGAAGCCGTAGACGAGGTGCTCGACCGGCATCTCGCCGACCTCGTGCACCACGAAGCGTCCGGCTTCGTTCAACGCGGACACCACACGGTCGTCGACGTCGACGAAGGTGAGCTCGTAGCCGCTCGCCACGAGGAACTGGCCCACGAACCCGCGCCCGATCTTGCCGGCGCCGATGTGGACCGCTCGTTTCGTCACCGCCATCCGATGATCATCCCATGCTGGTCGGTCCGCCCCTGACCGCACGTGCGGATCACGGCCGACGGCTGTCGCGCATCGTCCGGGCGCACGCCGAAGGGACGCCGGTCCACGGCGTCGGGGCTGGAGAAGAGCTGCTGCATAACGTTCGGGTCACGTCGCGAGGCGGCGGTGCAAGGGCTGCACCGCCGCCTCGTCATCGAGTGTTCCTCGGAAGACTACCGCGCTGCGGAGCCGTCCACGTAGTCGCCGTCGTTCTGCTTCCACGCGAAGAGCGCGCGCAGCTCGCGGCCGGTCGCCTCGATCGGGTGGCCCTCGCCCTTGGCGCGGAGCGCCTTGAACTCGGGGGCACCGGCGTCCTGGTCGTCGATGAAGCGCTTCGCGAAGGCACCGTTCTGGATGTCCGCGAGCACCGCCTTCATGTTCTCCTTGACGTCGGGCGAGATCACGCGCGGGCCGGAGACGTAGTCACCGAACTCGGCGGTGTCGGAGATCGACCAGCGCTGCTTGGTGAGGCCGCCCTCCCAGATCAGGTCGACGATCAGCTTGAGCTCGTGCAGGACCTCGAAGTACGCGATCTGCGGCTGGTAGCCCGCCTCGACGAGGGTCTCGAAGCCGTACTGGATGAGCTGCGAGGTGCCACCGCACAGGACGGCCTGCTCGCCGAACAGGTCGGTCTCGGTCTCCTCGGTGAAGGTCGTCTTGATGCCGCCCGAGCGCAGACCGCCGATGGCCTTGGAGTACGACCACGCGAGGTCCCAGGCGGAACCCGACGCGTCGACCTCGACGGCGACGATGACGGGGACGCCGCGGCCGGCCTCGTACTCGCGACGGACGGTGTGACCCGGGCCCTTCGGGGCGACGAGCGACACGTCGACGCCCTCGGGTGCCTCGATGTAGCCGAAGCGGATGTTGAAGCCGTGGCCGAAGACGAGGGTCGCGCCCGGCTTGAGGTTCGGGCGGATGTCCTCGGCGTAGACGATGCGCTGGACCTGGTCCGGCGCGAGGATGACGACGACGTCGGCCCAGGCGGTGACGTCGGCCGGGGTGAGGACCTCGAAACCGGCCTCTTCGGCCTTCTGGCGGCTCTTCGAGCCCTCCTTGAGGCCGATCTTGACCTCGACACCCGAGTCACGGAGGTTGAGGGCGTGGGCGTGGCCCTGCGAGCCGTAGCCGATGACGGCGACCTTCTTGCCCTGGATGAGCGTCAGGTCGGCGTCGGCGTCGTACACGATGTCAGTCACGAGGGTGTGTCTCCTTGGTTCTGGTGGTCTGTGGGGGTGGCGGACCGCTGGTCAGCGCACCCGGTCGGTGATGCTCTTCGGTCCGCGTCCCATGCCGAGCAGGCCCGCGCGGGCCAGCTCCTTGATGCCGTAGGGCTCGAGGACGCGGAGGATCGCCTGGATCTTGCCGGGGTCTCCGGTCACCTCGACGATGAGCGAGTCGTTCGCGACGTCGACGACCTGTGCGCGGAACAGGTTCACTGCCTCGAGCACGGCCGACCGCGTCTGGTTGTCGACGCGGACCTTCACGAGCATGTGCTCGCGCTGGACGGACTGCGAGAAGTCCAGTTCGACGATCTTGATGACGTTGACGAGCTTGTTGAGCTGCTTCGTCACCTGCTCGAGCGGGAGGTCCTCGACGTCGACGACGACGGTGATCCGGCTGAGGCCGTCGACCTCGGTGTTGCCGACGGCGAGCGACTCGATGTTGAACCCGCGGCGGGCGAACAGTCCGGCGACGCGGGTCAGCAGACCGGGCTTGTCCTCGACGAGGAGGGACAGGACGTGGCTCATGCGGTTTCCCCCGTCATGTCGGCGTCCTCGTCGTCCCAGGTGGGTGCGAGGGCCTGGGCGTACTCGATGGACGAGTTGCTGACTCCCTGCGGGACCATCGGCCACACCATCGAGTCACGGCTCACGACGAAGTCGATCACCACGGGGCGGTCGTTCGTCTCGAGCGCGAGCTGGATGGCCGCGTCGACCTCGTCCGCCTTCTCGACGCGGATGCCGAGGGCGCCGTACGCGTCGGCCAGCTTCACGAAGTCGGGCACGCGGCGCGAGTCGTGGCCGGTCTCGAGGTCGGTGAACGAGTGGCGGCCGTCGTAGAACAGCGTCTGCCACTGCCGCACCATGCCGAGCGACGAGTTGTTGATGATCGCGACCTTGATCGGGATGTCGTTGATGACGCAGGTCGCGAGTTCCTGGTTCGTCATCTGGAAGCAGCCGTCGCCGTCGATCGCCCAGACCACACGGTCCGGCTCGGCGACCTTCGCACCCATCGCCGCGGGGACGGAGTAGCCCATCGTGCCCGCGCCGCCGGAGTTCAGCCACGCGTTCGGGCGCTCGTACTTGATGAACTGCGCCGACCACATCTGGTGCTGCCCGACACCGGAGGCGTAGACCGCCTCGGGACCGGAGAGCTCGCCGATGCGCTTGATGATGGCCTGCGGGGCGAGCAGACCGTCGGTCGGCTCCGCGTACCCGAGCGGGAAGTCGACCTTGAGCTGGTGGAGCTTCGCCCACCAGTCGGCCGTCGAGGCGCGGTCGTCGACGGCGATGCCGCCCCAGGCGTCGAGCAGGTCGACCAGGACCTCCTTCGCGTCGCCCACGATCGGGACGTCGGCGAAGCGGATCTTCGAGATCTCGGCGGGGTCGATGTCGACGTGGACGACCTTGGCGTTCGGCGCGAACTCGTCGGCCTTGCCGGTCACGCGGTCGTCGAACCGGGCGCCGAGCGCGATGATGAGGTCGCTGTCCTGCAGCCCGAGCACCGCCGGGACGGTGCCGTGCATGCCGGGCATGCCGAGGTGCTGCGGGTGCGAGTCGGGGAAGGCCCCTCGTGCCATCAGCGTCGTCACGACGGGTGCACCCGTCGCCTCGGCGAAGCGGAGGAGCTCGGCGGTCGCGCGGGAGCGGATGACGCCACCACCGACGTAGAGCACCGGGCGCTCGGCCTCGGCCAGGAGCTGCGCGGCCGCGGTGATCTGCTTGCCGTGCGCCTTGGTGACCGGCCGGTAGCCCGGCAGGTCGATCTTGGGCGGCCAGACGTAGGGCGCCGACTTCTGCTGGGCGTCCTTCGTGATGTCCACCAGCACAGGGCCGGGGCGACCGGTCGTCGCGATGAGGTGCGCCGCGGCCAGGGTCGCGGGCACGTCGGCCGGGTCGGTGACCAGGAACGAGTGCTTCGTGATCGGCATCGTGATGCCGACGATGTCGGCTTCCTGGAACGCGTCGGTCCCCATCAGCGTCGAGAACACCTGGCCGGTGATCGCGATGAACGGCACCGAGTCCATGTAGGCGTCGGCGATCGCCGTGACGAGGTTCGTCGCGCCGGGGCCCGACGTCGCGATGGCGACGCCGACCTTGCCGGACGCCGAGGCGTAGCCCTCGGCGGCGTGGCCGGCGCCCTGCTCGTGGCGGACGAGGATGTGGCGGATCGTCTTCGACGCCATGAGCTCGTCGTAGAACGGGATGATCGCACCGCCGGGCAGGCCGAAGACGTCGGTGATCCCGAGGTGCTCGAGCGTCCGGAGGACGGCTCCCGAGCCGGTCAGGATCTCCGGCGACCGGCGTGCACCGGCGGCCGCGGACAGCGGAGTTGCTTCCGTGGGCATGAGGTGGTCCTTGCCTGGAGAGGTGGCGATGGTGCGTGTGTCGAACGCTAGCCCGTGACCGCGCCCTGGGCGGCGGACTTCACGAGCTTGGCGTACTTCGCGAGGACTCCGCGGGTGTAGCGCGGGGGCAGCGGGGCCCAGCCGTCACGGCGGGCCTCCAGCTCGGTCGGGTCGACCAGTAGGTCGAGCGAGCGAGCCGCGATGTCGACACGGATGCGGTCGCCATCGCGCACGAAGGCAACTGGACCTGCGTCCACTGCCTCGGGTGCGATGTGGCCGATGCACAGGCCGGTTGTGCCGCCTGAGAATCGTCCGTCGGTCAAGAGTAGTACATCCTTGCCGAGGCCCGCGCCCTTGATGGCCGCGGTGATGGCGAGCATCTCGCGCATGCCCGGGCCGCCCTTGGGGCCCTCGTAGCGGATGACGACGACGTCGCCCTTCTGGATCTTCCCCTCGGTGAGGGCGTCCATCGCGGCGCGCTCGCGGTCGAACACCCGTGCGGGGCCCTCGAACACCTCGGCGTCGAAGCCCGCGGTCTTCACCACGGCACCCTCGGGGGCGAAGGTCCCCTGCAGGACCGTCAGGCCGCCGGTCTCGTGGATCGGGTTGTCGAGCGTGCGGAAGACCTCGCCGTCGAGCGCCGGCGGGTCGATCTCGGCCAGGTTCTCGGCGACGGTCTTGCCCGTCACGGTGAGGCAGTCGCCGTGCAGCAGGCCGGCGTCGAGCAGCGCCTTCATGATCACCGGGATGCCGCCGTTGCGGTCCACGTCGACCATGACGTACTTGCCGAAGGGCTTCATGTCGGCCAGGTGCGGGACCTTCGAACCGATGCGGTTGAAGTCGTCCAGCGAGAGCTCGACCTCGGCCTCGTAGGCGATGGCGAGCAGGTGCAGGATGACGTTCGTCGAACCACCGAGCGCCATCGCGACGGCGATCGCGTTCTCGAAGGCTTCCTTCGTGAGGATCTGGCGAGCGGTGATGCCGTGCTCGAGCATGTTGACGACGGCCTCGCCGGAGCGGTGCGCGTAGTAGTCACGGCGGCGGTCGGCGCTCGGCGGGGCGGCGGAGCCCGGCAGCGACATGCCGAGGGCCTCGGCCACGCTCGCCATGGTGTTGGCCGTGTACATGCCACCGCAGGCGCCCTCGCCCGGGACGATGGCACACTCGATCTTCTTCAGCTCTTCCTCGGACATGGTGCCGGCCTTGCAGGCACCGACGCCCTCGAAGGAGTCGATGATCGTGACTTCCTTCATCGTGCCGTCGGCCTGCTTCACGTAGCCCGGCATGACCGAGCCCGCGTAGAGGAACACGCTCGCCAGGTCGAGGCGCGCGGCGGCCATGAGCATGCCCGGCAGGGACTTGTCGCAGCCGGCGAGCAGGACGGTGCCGTCCAGGCGCTCGGCGTTGACGACGGTCTCGACGCTGTCGGCGATGACCTCACGCGAGACGAGCGAGAAGTGCATGCCCTCGTGGCCCATCGAGATGCCGTCCGAGACCGAGATGGTGCCGAACTGCAGCGGGTAGCCACCACCGGAGTGGACGCCTTCCTTGGCGCCCTGCGCGAGGCGGTCGAGCGAGAGGTTGCAGGGCGTGATCTCGTTCCACGAGGACGCGATGCCGATCTGCGGCTTGCTCCAGTCCTCGTCTCCCATACCGACGGCCCGCAGCATGCCACGCGAGGTGGTTGCTTCGATCCCGTCGGTGACGACCCGGCTGCGCGGCTTGACGTCGATATCAGGCATGGAGCGAGTCTAGGACGCTTTGGGATACCAGTTGGACATCAACATGCGTTCGCATGTTCTGGAGCCCGACCGGGAGGCCCGGATCACCCTGGTCAGCGCGTCGCACGCAGGCGAGCGAGCTGCTTCAGGACGCCGGTCAGGGCCGCCGGGTCCGCGATGCGGTACCCGGCACGGGTCTCCCCCGGACCCACCTTCACGCCGACGTCACCGTCGCCGAGCACGCGGAAGCCGTCCTCGTCGGTGACGTCGTCACCGGCGAAGAACACCGCGTCGGCACCGTGGAGCTCGCGCAGCCGCGCGATGGCGTCGCCCTTGGTGACGTGCCGGACGGCGAACTCGACGATGTCCTTGCCGCCGCGTTCGAGCACGTCGGGGTCGGCCTCGTGCGCCGCTCGGCTCGCATCGGCGTTCGCCTGCGCGGCGACCTCGGCGCTCACCCGACGGGTGTGCACGCCGTGGCCGGCCGGCTTGTGCTCGATGACCACGCCCGGGTGGCGGGCGCCGACCTCGTCGAGCGCCGCACCGATCCGTGCGACCCGTGCGACCTCGTCGTCGGTGAGGGCCGCCTCGTCGTGGCCGTCCACGCGCCACTCGACGCCGTGCGACCCGACGAGCGCCATGTCCTGCGGCGCGTGCGACACGGCCGCGAGGCTGCCGAGCGGACGGCCCGAGACGAGCACCACCTCGGTGTCCTTCGCGCGGTGCAGCGTGAGGACCGCGGCCCAGGACCCCGGCAGGGCGCCGACCTGCGACGGCTCGTCGGCGAAGGGCGCGAGCGTGCCGTCGAAGTCGAGGGCGACGATCACGCGCCCGGCGCGGCCCAGTGCGTCCAGCGCGGCGTCGAGCCCTGGAGCCGCCGTCTCGTCGACGTGCGTGGTGTGCTCAGTCATCACGTGCCTCCCGGGTGTCCTCGGCAGCCCTGGCGGACTGCGCGTCCTGGTCGAAGATCGACATGTTGTCGGTCTGCGCCTCACGGTGTCGGTCCGCCGGGTCGACGGCGGACGGGTCGAGCTGGGCGTTCCGCGGGGCGTGGCGGTCGAGCGCCTCGAGGAACGAGCGCGACCAGCGCGCGACGTCGTTGTCCCGGACCCGCTTGCGGAGCGCACGCATCCGCGTGGAGCGCTCGCGGCGCGGCATCTCGATCGCGCGCTCGATGCTGTCCTTCAACGCGCCGATGTCGTGCGGGTTGACGATGACGGCCTGCTTCAGTTCGTCGGCGGCGCCGGCGAACTCGGACAGGATGAGCACCCCGTCGCTGTCGAACCGCGCCGCGACGTACTCCTTGGCGACGAGGTTCATGCCGTCCCGCAGCGCGGTGACGAGCATGATGTCGGCCGCCAGGTAGAGCGCCACCATCTCCTCGCGCGGGTAGCCGTGGTGCAGGTACGAGATCGGCTGGTGGCCGATGACCCCGAGGTCGCCGTTGATGCGGCCGACGCTCAGCTCGATCTCGTCGCGGAGCGTGGCGTAGGTGTCGACGCGCTCGCGGCTCGGGCTGGCGACCTGGATGAGCGCAGCGTCCTCGACCTTGATGCGGCCGTCCTCGACGAGCTCGCCGAAGGCCTTGATGCGGTGCCGGATGCCCTTGGTGTAGTCGAGACGGTCGACCCCGAGCAGGACCGTCTTCGGGTTGCCGAGGCTCTCGCGGATCTCGCGGGCACGCTCCTGCACCTCGGGTCGGCGGGCGATCGCCTCGAAGCTCTCGGCGTCGATCGAGATCGGGAAGTGGCGGGCCTCGACGTGGCGGACCGTGATGCCCTTGCGGCTGCGCGGGGCGTCCGGGTCGTCGACGGGCACGTCGATCGTCTGCCCCTTCGTCGTGTAGCCCTTGATGTGGCGGACCGCGCGGAGGAAGTCGCTCGCGTCGTCGTGGCGCTGGAAGCCGATGACGTCGGCGCCGAGCAGACCGTCGAGGATCTGCGCGCGCCACGGCAGCTGGGCGTAGATGCCGACGGGCGGGAACGGGATGTGGTTGAAGAACCCGATCGTCAGGTCGGGACGCTTGGCACGGAGCAACGCCGGGACGAGCTGCAGCTGGTAGTCCTGCACCCAGACGATGCCGTCCTGCTCGGTGATCTCGGCGATCTGGGTCGCGAAGCGCTCGTTGACCCGCTTGTACGCGTTCCACCAGTCGCGGTGGTAGCTCGGGTGCTCGATGACGTCGTGGTACAGCGGCCAGAGCGTGTCGTTGCTGAAGCCCTCGTAGTACTCCTCGACGTCCTCGGCGGACAGCGGGACCGGCACGATGTGGATGCCCTCGTTGTCGAACGGCTCGACCTCGACCTCGGGCTGGCCGACCCAGCCGACCCAGGCGCCGTCGTTCGCGCGCATCACGGGTTCGAGTGCGGTGACGAGGCCACCCGGCGAGTGCCGCCATCCCTCGTTGCCGTCCTGGTCGACGACCCGGTCCACCGGGAGGCGGTTCGAGGCGACGACGAAGGCGTACTTGGTGGACGAAGGAGAAGGTGCAGACACGGGTCGGAATCTACCAGCGCCCGGACAGCGGATTCACGGCGGATCGGCGGTTCCGGTACGCTACGTGTGCGTGTCGGGGGGACACGGGTGCTGGCGTGCGGCATCGGCCTCCCGGTCGGAGAGGACCCACCAGCCATGAGCGAGAACCCACCGAACCCGCCCGTTCCGCCCCTCCAGCCGGGACAGCCGGGCCAGCCGGGTCAGACCGCGCCGGGCGCCCCGCAGCCGTCCGACGCCTTCGGCCGTCTGCTGCGGTCGGTGACCGGCCGCGACTGGCTGGCGTCCGTGCTCGCCGCCGTCGGCGGCTGGGTCGCCGCCTACGTCGTGGCCGCGATCTCGTTGCTCCTCACCGTCGCCGTGCTCGCGGCCGGCGGATCGGGATCCGCTTCCGTCGGATCGGGATCGACCGGCAGCACGCCCGACCTCGGCTCCGGGAGCACGCCCGACGTCCAGTCGCTGCTCTCCGGGGTCAGCGTCCTGCTCGGCACGCCCGCCCAGCTGGTCGCCCTCGCCGACCTGGGCCGTCTGCACCTGTCCGGCTCGATCGGCTTCCTCGGGTCGGGGTCCGGCGCGCTCGCCGTCGTCCCGGTGCTCGTGCTCGCGGCACAGGTCGTGCTGGCCGTCGTCCTCACCCGTCGGATCCGCAGCCGCGACCTCGGGCGCACCCCGATCGTGCTGACCGCCGTCCTATCCGGGCTGGTCACCACGGTGCTGACCAACGCCGCCGCGGGCATCCTGGCCATCCGGTTCCCCGCCGTTCCGGGCGCGGCCATCGACCCCGTGCACGCGGTCGGCCTCGGCAGCATCCTCGGCGCCTTCGTGATCGGCGCACTCGCCGCGGTGCTCGCACGTCCGTCGGCGCTCCTCGGCCGGAACGTGTTCGCCGGTCGTGTCCTCGGCACCCTTCGCGTCGCGGCGTCCCAGCTCACGGTGCTCGTCGTGCTGGTGACCGTCGTCGTCATCGTCGTCGCCCTGATCGGGCAGCCCTCGTGGGGTGCGGCGCTGCCGGTGCTCGTCGGCAACGTCGCGGTCGCCCTCACCGCCCTCGGGTTCCTCGGCGGCGTCGGGCTGTCCGGCTTCGGCTCGGCCGGGAGCACGGCGTCGGTCTTCGGCGGCGCCGGCGGCTGGACCTGGCTCGTCGTCCTGCTCGTCGTCGTGACCTCGGTCGTCGCGGGCCTCGCGCTCGCCGTCCGCCGCAACGACCGGTTCCGCACCACGCTGGACTGGGTCGTGACCCCGGTCGTGTGGTTCGCCCTGGGGCTGCTGCTCTTCGTGCTCGGCACCGGTCTGGTGTCGTACCAGGCGACGGGCGTCAGCGCGGTCAGCGGCAGTGGTTCGGTCGGGATCGCCCCGTGGACGCCGCTGGTGTTCGCCCTCTGGGGCGGCGCGATCGAGGCCGTGGCACGGTACCTCGCACCCGTGCTGCTCCCCCGCCTCGGCGGTGGCGTCGTGCTGCGGACGTCGCGCCTCGTCGGTGCCGACCCGCGTCCGGCGGCCGCGCCGGTGTTCCCGGCAGCGGGATCGCCGGCCCCCGGAACGTCCCCGGTGGCGGGATCGCCCGCACCCGGCACGTACCCGCCTGCCGGCTCGGCTGCGCCCGGCACGTACCCGCCCGCCGGCTCGGCTGCGCCCGGCACGTACTCGCCTGCCGGTGCGGCTGCTCCGGGGGGGTTCCCGGCCCCGACCGCGGACCCGACCGGCGCGGCGTGGTCGGCGACCCCCGGTGTCGGCCACCCCGGCCAGCCCGCGCAGCCGTTCGTCGGCGGTGGTGCGCCCGCACCCGCTCCGATGTCGCCGCGCGCCAAGAAGATCCTGGTCCGCTCGCTCATCGCCGGCGGCGCCGTGGTCGTCGTCGTCATCGCGGGCGCCGTCACCACCGGGGTGCTCCGCGCCAACGTGTGGGGTCCGGCCCCGACCGTGAAGTCGTACGTGCAGGCCATCGCGAGCGGTGACGCGGACGCCGCCGCACGACTCAGCGAGGTGCCGTCCGACGCCGCCATGCTCGACACCGCGGTGCTGAAGAGCGCGAAGGACCGCCCGTCGGACATCCGCGTCGGCCGCGTGTCGACGAGCGGTGACAGTGCCCTCGCCACCGTCAGCTACACCCAGGACGGGAAGAACCGCTCCGGCCAGGTCAGCCTGCGGCGCACCGGCACCTCCTTCCTGGTGAAGGACGAGTGGCGCGTCACCGAGCCGCTCGCCCAGACCGTCACCCTGACCGCGTCCGAGGTGCTCGAGGGCGCCCCGGTGACGGTCGGCGGCAAGGAGATCGGCGAGATCAGCGACGGCCGGTTCACCTCCCTCGCCTACCCCGGCACGTACGAGGTCGAGGTCGGCGGGACGAAGTACTTCACCGGCGGAACCGAGCAGGTGTCGGTCGGGGCGACGTCCTCCGGGTACGTCGACTTCTCGCCGACCGCGACGAAGGCGCTGCAGCAGGACGCCGAGCAGTACGTGTCCGACCTGATCGACGACTGCGCCACGAAGACCGACCTCAGCGCGCTGAGCGGGTGCCCCTGGTACGGCCCGTACGACGCCGACGGTGCCGTCCGCTACGACGTCACGACGATGCCGGAGGTCGAGGTCGAGGCCTCCGCTTCGGGCACGGTCATGGTGCAGAGCACGAAGGACGGCGTCGTCGAGTACGACTACACCTCGTACTTCGGGGACAAGGAGCACGGCGAGGACAGCTTCGACGTGAACCAGTACCTGAAGGTGGAGGACGGGAAGCTCGTCTCCGCGTACTGACGGACGCACCACGACGGCCGGCCTGGGATCCCCGGGCCGGCCGTCTCACTAGGCTGACGCGCATGGTCAGGACACGGGCGTGGCGGGGCGGCGACGCGACGGAGCAGGACTTCCCGGTCGACCGGATCTCGGACGTCATCGCCGACTCGGGCATCGTCTGGGTCGACTACACCGACCCCACGCACGCCGACCTCGAGCAGGTCGAAGCGGAACTCGGCATCCACGCCCTGGCCGTCGAGGACGCCGTCGAGCACGGCCAGCGCGCCAAGCTCGACCGCTACCGGGACAGCCTGTTCCTGGTCGTCTACGACGTCGGCGGGCTCGGCGACGACGGCGAACTCGTCACGCACGAGGTCAAGGCGTTCGTCACCGAGCACGCCCTCGTCACCATCCACGGCGCCGACGTGGACACCTCGGCGATGGAGCACCGGCTCACGGCGAACGCCGACATCGCCGGCCACGGGGTCCCGTGGCTCGTGTGGGCACTGCTCGATGCCGTCGTCGACCACGCCACCGACACCGTCGAGGACATCGAACGGCGCATCGACGACCTCGAGGACGACCTGTTCGAACGGGGCAACGCCCGCGAGCAGCAGATCCAACGCAGGTCGTTCCGTCTGCGCAAGGCCCTCGGCGTGCTCCGGCGCCTCGTCGTCCCGACCCGCGACAGTGTCGCCTCGCTGCTGCACGGCGACGCGGAGACGATCGCGGACGGCATCCGACCGTACTTCCGCGACGTCGAGGACCACCTGGTGTCGATCTCGGACTCCGTCGAGCAGCTGCGCGACGCCGTCTCGAGCGTCCTGGACACGAACCTCAACCTGTCGTCGAACCGACAGAACACCGTGATGAAGAAGGTGACGAGCTGGGCCGCGATCATCGCCGTGCCCACCGCGATCACGGGCGCCTTCGGCATGAACGTCGCGTTCCCCGGCGAGGGGCACTGGTCCGGTCTGTCCCTGTCCGTCGGTCTCGCCGTGGTCTCGTCGCTGCTGCTCTACGTCTCGTTCAAGCGGCGCGACTGGCTCTGACCGCCCGCAGCCGTCGCACGGTGCGAGGTTGTTCGGCCGGTGCGAGCTCGGTCTGTTGACCGCTGCGGATGGGAAGGAACGGCACCGTGCAGGCTTCGCTGCGCCGTGCGCGACTGACCGCACCGTGCGCCACCACGAGCTCGCACCAGGCAGCCGGCACCGCACCGAACGACCGAACACGCACCGTGCGACGCAGTGAACCGTGCGCCACCCAGCGCGCGCACGGTGCGAGGTTGTTCGGCCGGTGCACGACTGACCGCGCCGTGCGCCACCACGAGCTCGCACCAGGCAGCCGGCACCGCACCGAACGACCGAACACGCACGGTGCGATCGGCACCCACGGTCCGATCGGTGACCGGCGACCCCGCCTCAGATCGCGAGCGCGAGCACCCCGGCGACCACGGTGAGCGGCGCCGCGATGCAGCCGAGCAGCATGTACTTCCCCCACGACAGGTGCACGCCCTCGGCCGACAGCCGTGCGTGCCACAGCAGGGTCGCGAGCGACGCCCACGGTGTCACGAGGCACCCGGCGTTCACGCCGATGAGGAGCGCGGCGTACCGCACGGCCTCGTGCCCGGCGGCCGGCTCGAGCACCAGGTACGCGGGCAGGTTGTCGATCGCGTTCGCCGCCACCGCTCCCCCGCCGCCGAGCAGCAGGAGGGGCCCGGTCCCGGTGCCGTCGCCGAGCGCCTGCACGAGCGGGTCGGTGAGCCCCGTGCTGTGCAGGGTCTCGACGACCACGAACAGCCCGGCGGCGAAGAGCAGCGTCGACCACGGCACGCGCGACGGCCGGAGTTCGGTCGGCGACCGGAAGGCCGCGACGACGACGAGCACGAGGGCACCGGCGACGGCCGCGATCCACACCGTCACCCCGGCGGTCAGCGCCACGACGAGCGCGACGAGCACGGCCGACGCCGCCCAGAACGACACCGGGTCGGACGGACGGCGCACCGAGACCGGCGTGTAGCGCCCGAAGAGCTTGCCGCGGAACACCACGAGCAGGACGACGCACGGCACGACGACACCGGCGACCGCCGGCCAGGCCATCAGCCCGGCGAAGGGCAGCGGTCCGCCCAGACCCATCCGGTCGACGGCGAGCAGGTTCGTCAGGTTCGACACCGGCAGCAGCAGGGACGCGGTGTTCGCGAGCCAGACGGTGGTCAGCGCGAACGGCATGGGCGGCAGACCCACCCGCCGCGCCAACGAGATGACGATCGGGGTGAGCAGCACCGCGGTGGTGTCGATGGACAGGAACACGGTGCAGAGCACGGCGAGGACGACGACCGCGCCCCACAGCCCGATCGTGCGTCCGCCGCCGACCCGCGCGGCGACGTCGGCGAGTCGGTCGAACACGCCGGCGTCCGCGGCGAGCTCGGCGACGATCGTCAGCCCGAGGACGAACCCGAGGACGGGCAGGACCCGCTCGGCCAGGACCCCGAGGTCGTCGAGCGGCAGCAGCCCGAGGGCGACGCAGACCGCGCCGATGACGAGCAGCACTGCTCCGATGACGGCCTGACGCACGGGCGCTCCTCCACGAGTGCGCCGGGCAGGGTGTCCGGCGGCGCTCCAATGTACTGACCGGTAGCGTTGGGAGCACGACGACAGGAGGCCTCTGTGCGCAAGTTCATGTTCAACGGTGCGGTGTGGAGTTCGCTCATCAGCGGCTACAGCGTGCTCCAGACCACCCGCCAGGGACCCCGCGACTGGCGGCTCGCCCTGACGTGGGTCGCGTGGATCGCGACCACGATCGTGGCGATCGGCACGGTGGTCGAGGACGACCGCGCCGTCAAGGCGCGCCAGCCGTAGGTCCAGGCCGCGACCACACGACGGACGGGAGGCCCGTGGCGGATCCGCCACGGGCCTCCCGTCCGTCGTCAGCCCCGTCCACGGCACCTGGTTCCGGACACGGAACCACGCGATCCCGCGGTGCTGTGTCCGGAACCTGGTTCCGCAGCGCCGGTCGCGCCCGTCAGCGCTCCGACGGCGGGATGTCGGACGTCTGGATCGGGCCGGTGAAGAGCGCCGCGCGGTCCTCCTGGCCCGGCGCGAACAGCGCGGAGTCGGCAGCGGTCGAGGCCGTGCGCCGCCGCGGCGCCGTCTCGTCGACCATGAGCACGCGTTGGACCGGCAGGGCGTCGGGGTGGGTGCGCTGGATCCACTCGACGAGCTCCTCGCGGATGTAGCAGCGCAGGTCGAACAGCGACGGGGCGTCGTGCGACGTCGCGAGGACCCGTACCCGCACGTACCCCTGCACGGCGTCGGTCACCTGCAGCACCTTGACGCGGCGGTCCCACAGCTCGGTGCGGTCGAGGATGCGGTCGAGCTCCTCGCGCATCTCACCCGGCCGGACCCGCCAGTCCAGGTCCATCTCGACGGCGCCGAGCAGTTCGCTGTTCGTGCGCGTCCAGTTCTCGAACGGCGTGCTCGTGAAGTACGTCGACGGCAGCACGAAGCGCCGGTCGTCCCACAGGTGCACGACCACGTAGGTGAGGGTGATCTCCTCGATCCGCCCCCACTGCTGCTCGACCACGACGACGTCGTCGACGCGGATCGACCCGGAGAACGCGAGCTGCATGCCCGCGAAGACGTTGCCGAGCGTCGACTGCGCTGCCAGACCGGCGACGACCGAGATGAGTCCGGCGCTCGCGAGCACGCTCGCGCCCGCCGCCTCGACGCCGTCGAAGGTGAGCAGGATCGCGCCGACGGCGATGATGACGAGGACGGCGACGGTCAGCCGTCGGATGATCAGGACCTGCGTGCGGATGCGGCGAGCCTGCCGGTTGTCGGGGACGTCGATGCGGAACCGGTGCAGACCGAGGTCCTCGAGGAAGATCGCGATCTGGCACGCCAGCCAGCAGCCCACGGCGATCGTGACGATCAGGAAGCCGTGCACGACCTCGTCGCGCCACGGGTACGCGTCGGCGTCGCGCGGGACGCTCGAGGTGAACGCGATCCAGAGCAGGACCACGAGCAGGGTGGTGCGGAACGGGTGCTTCGCCCGCCGCGAGAGCACGCCGGCCCACCGTTCCCGGCGCGCGATCGTCCGGAGCACCAGGTGCAGGACGACCGCGGCGGCGGCGGTGATGAGGAGGGCGAACCCGATCGCGACGAGGAGTCGGAGGAGGATGTCCATCCCTCCATCGAAGCAACGCACGACAGCCGTCGTTCAGGAACCCGGCCACGCACGCGACGAGGCCCGGTGCGCACGACGCGCACCAGGCCTCCTGTCCGACCTGCTGACTACTCGCCGGACGTGAGCGAATCGACGAAGTCCTGGTGCTCGGAAGCCCACTTCTCCGTGATCGCGGGGTACTCACTGGCCTTCGCGCCGCTGTTCACGAGCGCGTTCTCGAGCGAGTAGAGGGTGTCGGAGTCCATCGCGAAGTCCTCCATCCACTTCGACGCCTGCGGGAACTCGTCGGCGAAGTCCTTCTTGGCGATCGTGTGGATCTCCTCGTTCTTGCCGAGCGCACCCTTCGGGTCCTCCAGGTCCTTGATCGGGAAGGCGTCGTACGCCCAGTGCGGACGCCACAGCGTCACGACGACGTCCTCCTTCTTCGCGATCGAGGCCTTGAGGTCGGCGAGCATCGCCGGCGTCGAACTCGTGATGAAGTCCATGCCGTCCAGCCCGTACTGCGGGATGACCTGCTCGGACACGACCTTCGTCTCACCGGCGGCGGGCTCGATGCCGATGATCTTGTTGCCGAAGTCGGACGCGTGCGCCTTGAGCTCGTCGATCGAGTCGATGTCCGAGTACTCCGGCACGGCGAGTTCCAGGGACGCCTGTTCGTTCCAGGCGCCGAGGTCCGTCAGGTCCTTGCCGTACGTGTCCATGTACTCCTTGTGCGTGTTCGGCAGCCAGGTGTCGAACACGACGTCGTAGTCGCCGGATGCCAGGCCCGTGTAGGCCGGCGCGACGTCGGAGTTCGTCAGCTGGACGTCGTAGCCCTTCTGCTCGAGCACGTACTTCCAGAGGTAGCTGGCGGCGGTGTCCTCGTCCCAGCCGTTGAAGACGACGACGTGCATCGACTTCTGGTCGCCGTTGTCGACGGTGCCGGAGGCCCCGTAGTACCCGGGCGGCATGCACGCGGACAGGCCGACGGCGGTGGCGACGGCGAGGACGGCCGCCGCGAGGGTGCGCTTGGTTCGCTTCATGATCTGTTCCTTCCTCACGCGTCGACGGTCTGACGGTCGCTGACCGCTTCGGTGGTGGCGGCGGTCTGCGCGGTCGCCGCGTTCGGCGTCGCGGTCACGGTGGGCTTCCGCTTGCGCTTCCAGGGCCGGGAGGCGCCGCTCGCGTCACCGCCGAGCGCTGCGGTCAGACGGTCCAGCAGGATCGCCAGGACCACGACCGACAGACCGGCCTCCGCCCCGAGACCGACGTCGATGCGGTTCAGCGAGGCGACGATCTGCTCGCCGAGTCCGCCGGCGCCGACCATGCCGGCGATGACGACCATCGAGAGCGACAGCATGATGACCTGGTTGACGCCGGCCATGATGCTGGCCTTCGCCAACGGCAGCTGGATCTGGCGCAGGATGCGCCACGGGCTCGACCCGAAGGCGGCACCGGCCTCGACGACCTCGCTCGGGACGCCGCGGATGCCGAGCTCGGTGAGCCGGACGCCGGGGGCCATCGCGAACACGATCGTCGCGACGATGCCGGGGACGACGCCGACGCGGAACAGCAGCAGCGCCGGGATCAGGTAGACGAACGCCGGGGTCGTCTGCATGAAGTCGAGCACCGGGCGGATGATCCGGCTCGCGGCGTCGGACCGGGCGGCCCACACCCCGAGCGGGATGCTGAGGATCACGGCCAGGCCGGCTGCGACGACGACGAGCGCGAGGGTGTTCATCGCGTTCGTCCACTGGCCGACACTGACGATGAACAGCAGCCCGATCGCGGCGCCGAGCGCGAGCTTCCAGCCCTTCGCCAGGAACGCCAGCGCGACGAGCACCGCGACGACGACCCAGAACGGCGGGGTGGACAGGAAGTACTCCATCCACGCGTCCATCCACGTGAACACGTAGCGGACGACGTCGAAGAAGCCGGACTGGTAGGTGGTGATCCAGTCGACCACCGCGGCGACCCAGGTGCCGAGGGGCAGGTGGAAGTCGCCGAAGGAGTTGGTACCGGGGGTGATCATGCGTGGTCTCCTTCGGTGGCGGGCTCGCCGGCGTCGGCGGGCGTCTCGCCGGTCGCGGCGAGGGTCGAGTCCATGTCGGAGTCGGAGATGCGGGTGACCGGCTCGAGCACCGGGATCGGCATGGTCGACGTCGGCACGTTGCCGAGCGCGGCCAGCAGCGTGACGCGCGGCACGACGCCGAGCAGGCGCCCCTCGTCGTCGACGACGGCGATCGGCAGGGGCGACTCGACGGCGAGCTCGAACAGGTCGGTCAGCGCGGTGTCGGGAGCGACCCGGGCGTACTCGGTGTTCACGATCGCGTCGAGGTTCGTGTCGCCGGCCTTCACCTGGCGCATCACGTGGCGGTCCCGAACCCAGCCCTCGAGCTTCCGGCCCCGGCCCGTGACGAAGAGCGCGGCGGTCTGCAGGTCCCGCATGGTGCGCAGCGCGCCACGGGGACCGACGGTGAGCGGGACGGTGGCGCGGGCCGGCTCCATGACGCTGGCGGCGGTGAGCACCCGGGCGCGGTCCACGTCCTGCACGAACTGGGCGACGTAGTCGTTCGCCGGGTCCGTCAGGATGTCCTCCGGCGTCCCGATCTGCACGATCCGGCCGTCGCGCATCACGGCGATCCGGTCACCGAGGAACATCGCCTCGTTCAGGTCGTGCGTGATGAAGACGATGGTCTTGCCGAGCCGCTGCTGCAGGTCGACGAGCTGCTCCTGCATCTCGCGGCGGATGAGCGGGTCGAGTGCGCTGAACGCCTCGTCCATGAGCAGGACGTCGGTCTCGGCGGCGAGGGCGCGGGCGATGCCGACGCGCTGCTGCATGCCGCCGGACAGTTCGTCGGGCTTCGCGTCGGCCCAGACGTCCAGGCCGACCAGGTCGATGACCTCGCGGGCCTTCGCGAGCCGGGTGGCCTTGTCGACGCCGTTCACCTCGAGCCCGAACGCGACGTTCTCGAGCACGGTGCGGTGCGGCAGCAGGGCGAAGTGCTGGAACACCATCGACACGCTGGACCGGCGGATGTCGCGGATCCCCTTCGGCGTCGCGCCGGTGACCGTCCGGCCGCCGATCTCGACGCTGCCGGCGGTGGGCTCGAGCAGGCCGTTGAGCATCCGGATCAGGGTCGACTTGCCGGAGCCGGACAGCCCCATGACGACGAAGATCTCGCCGGGTCGGACGTCGAAGGACGCGTCGATGACCGCGGCCGATCCCTGCTCGCGGACCTCGTCGCGGGTGGCGCCGGCGGCGAGGCGTCGGACGGCCTCGGCGGGTCGGCGGCCGAACACCTTGTAGACGTCGCGGACGCTGACCGCCGGCGACGCGGTGGAGTCCGGAGACGTGCTGGTGGGGTCCGGCGACGGGATGTGCCGGCTCTCGGGTGGTGCGATGGACAACTGATCTCCTCGCGTCGCCACGGCGGACGGAGCGCGCGTGCGGCGACGGTGTGGTTGCGAACGGGTCGCCCGGGACGGTGCGCGCGGCCACGTCGAGCCCCGCGCAACGGCGCAGAGCGAGCGATCACGCACGCGGGGACCACGCTCGGGGCGGTCCCGGTCCGGCCGACCGTACGGCCCCGGCGCTGCTGGCCGTGGACGCGTCCTGGTCGTCGTGTCCCCGGCCAACGGGCCTGTGGGGACGTTCAAACCTACCGGTGTCCTGTCCCCCGATCACAATCGGCGTCCGCCGGAATCCGGGCACCGATGTACCCCGTCACCGGCGTGTCGCCCACGCACACGGGGATCGGGATCGTGACCGTCTCGTTACAGATCAGCTCGTTCGGAGGTTTGTGTGCCGCCCCGGTTCCACGCGCATGTAGGTTGTCGCGCATGACAGCGCAGAACGACACGGGCGTGAACCGAGCCCCGGCGAACGACTTCTCGCACGAGCAAGAGGGCTACCAGCACGGACTGAAGCCCCGGCAGTTGCAGATGATCGCGATCGGTGGGGCCATCGGCACCGGACTCTTCCTCGGTGCAGGTGGACGACTCCACACCGCGGGCCCTGCGCTCGCGCTGACCTACCTGATCTGCGGCATCTTCGCGTTCTTCATCCTGCGCGCCCTCGGCGAGCTCGTGCTGCACCGCCCGTCGTCGGGGTCGTTCATCTCGTACGCCCGTGAGTTCTACGGCGAGAAGTTCGCGTACGCCGCCGGCTGGATGTACTTCCTGAACTGGGCGATGACCTCGATCGTCGACACCACCGCCGTCGCGATCTACCTGCAGTACTGGTCCGCGTTCACCGCTGCACCCCAGTGGCTCCTCGCGTTGATCGCCCTGATCGTCGTGCTCGCCGCCAACATGGTCGCGGTCAAGGTGTTCGGCGAACTCGAGTTCTGGTTCGCCCTCATCAAGGTCGCCGCGCTCGTCGCGTTCCTCGTCGTCGCGATCATCTGGCTCGTCTTCGCGTTCCCGGTCGAGGCCGGTGGCGAGGCCGTCCGGACGGGCTTCTCGATCTGGGGTGACAACGGCGGGCTGTTCCCGAACGGGCTGCTCCCCGCGGTCATCGTGATCCAGGGTGTCGTCTTCGCGTACGCGGCGATCGAGCTCGTCGGCACGGCCTCCGGCGAGACGCAGAACACCGAGAAGGTCATCCCCCGCGCCATCAACTCGGTCGTGTTCCGCATCGCGGTCTTCTACGTCGGGTCGATCATCCTGCTGTCCCTGCTCCTGCCGTACACCGCGTACAAGGAGGGCGAGAGCCCGTTCGTGACGTTCTTCTCGTCGCTCGGCAACCCGCAGGTCGGGTCGATCGTCGGCGGCATCATGAACTTCGTCGTGCTCACGGCAGCCCTGTCCTCGCTCAACGCCGGCCTGTACTCGACCGGTCGTGCGCTGCACTCGATGGGCATGAACGGCTCGGCGCCGAAGTGGACCACCAAGATGTCGAAGGGCGGTGTGCCGTACGCCGGCATCCTGCTCACCGCCGGCTTCACCGTCGCCGGTGTCGTCCTGAACTACTTCGTCCCGAGTCAGGCGTTCGAGATCGCGCTGAACATCGCGAGCCTCGGCATCATCACGGCGTGGGGCACGATCATCCTCTGCCAGATGCGGCTCCGGTCGTGGGCGAAGCAGGGCCTGGCGAAGGAGCCGTCCTTCAAGCTGCCCGGTGCCCCGGTGACCGCGTGGCTCACCCTGGCGTTCCTGGCGTCCGTGATCGTCCTGATGGCCATCGACTACCCGGTGGGCACCTACACGATCGCGTCCCTGGTCATCGTGATCCCGCTGCTCGTCGTCGGCTGGTTCCTGCAGCGCGACCGCATCCTGCGCATCGCGTCGCTCCGACAGGGGGTCACCGGTCCGTACCCGATCGGGGTGCGCGACCCGGCGAACCAGGTCCGTCGTGACGGCGACGGTGGCGGCACCGAGCACGACGGGTCCGGCGACTCCGCCTGATCTGTCCCCGGAGCGCAGCACGGTCCTCACGGAGTGCAGTGGGTGCGGCACCCGTCGGTACGATCGGCGGGTGCCGGACCGCTCTGTCTCCCCTGCGTCTGTTCCACCCACCCTCGATCTCCAGCTGAGCTGGCGAGGCGCGTACGGACGCCTGCGGGTGTTCCCCGACCGCCTCGAGGCAGAGACCGACTACCAGCGTGCGGCCCGGGTCTCCGTGCCGATGGACGCGGTGTCGGGGTGGCGCCTCGGGCCGTGTGACGAGGACGCCGTGTGCGTCGAGTTCGTCACCGGACCGGAGACGTTCCGCGTGCTGCTCGACACCTCGGACGAGCAGCTCGCCGCGCTGGCGGTCCGGAAGGTGCTCGGGCCGCCGCTTGCCGACTGACGGTCGGGTCAGTCGTCGGTGTCGACCTGGTCGGTGACGACGTCACCCGAACCCGCGTCGATCCGGACGCTGTGCTTCGTCCCGGACCCGTCGACGACGTCACCCTCCCAGACCACCTTGCCCAGGTGGTCGTCGAGGCCGAGCTCGGTGATCGCACCGGCGTGCAGGTCCTCGAAGGCGCTGACGGCCGTGCTGACGTCGAGGTCGGCCGCTGCGACGAACCGCTCGTGCTCGGCCCGGTCGTCGGCGTCCGCGGTCTCGGTCTGCGGGGTGCCCGTCACACCGGTGCCGTCTGCGTCTGTGTGCACCTCGTGCTCGGTGCCGTCCTTCGTCACGACGAGGACCTCGTGGGCGCTGCCGCGCTGCTCCTGCTCGACCGAGATCACGGTGCCGGACCCGACGCTCTTCCGCGCGGTCGCGACGGCGGCCAGCAGGGCGTCGTTCGACGCGGCGGAGGCCGCGGTCGTGGAATCCCCGCCGGTGGCGCCGGTGGTCGACGACCCGTTCGAGGACGAGGCGGCGGAGTCGGACGAGCCGTTGGCCGTGTCGTCGGTGGAGCAGCCGGTGAGGGCGAGTGCGGCCACGACCGGCAGGGCGGCGAGGGCGGCGACGCGGCGGGCGGAGGGCTTCTGGAGCTGGGTGCGGAAGGTCATGGGACGAGCATGTCGTCGGGGTGCTGAAGCAGACCTGAAGCCGCCTGTTCAGCCGCCGAGTGCGATGCGGACCACGAAGCGCGCCCCGCCGAGCGGGGAGTCCGTCACCGTCGCCTCGCCGCCGTGCGCCCGCACGGCGTCCCGCACGATCGCCAGACCGAGGCCGGCACCACCGGCGTCACGGCTGCGGGCTTCGTCGAGCCGGACGAACCGCTCGAACACCCGGTCGCGCTCGCCCGCGGGGACCCCGGCACCGTCGTCGTCGACCGTCAGCACCGCAACGCCGTCCAGTTCGACGAGCGCCACCGTGACGCGTGACACGGCGTGCCGGACGGCGTTGTCGACGAGGTTGCGGACCACCCCCGTCAGCAGCCGTTCGTCGCCGAGCACGCGCGCGGCGGAGATCCCCGACCCGTCGACCCGGATCGTGCTGTCGCCGGTCGCGTCCGCCGGCACCCGTGCCCGCGCCCGCGCGACGGCGTCGAGCGCGAGGTCGTCGAGGTCCACGGGGCGTCGGGTGCCGGTGCCGCCCTCGTCGAGCCGCGACAGCTCGAGCAGCCCGGTCACCAGGTCCTGCAGCCGCACGGCTTCGGAGCGCACGACGTCGGAGAACTCGGCGACGTCGGTCCGGTCCGGGTGTGCGGCGGCGACCTCGGCGTGCTGGCGGATGGACGCGATGGGCGACCGCAGTTCGTGCGACGCGTCGGAGACGAACCGCCGCTGCCCGGCAGCCGACCGGTCGAGACGGTCGAGCATGGCGTTCATGGTGGTCGCGAGCCGGGCGATCTCGTCTCCGGTGTCCGGCACGACGACGCGGGCGTCCGGCTGGGCAGCGCGGATCGTCTCGACCTCGGTCCGCATCCGTTCCACCGGCCGCAACGACCGCCCGGTCACGGACCAGGTCACCATCCCGAGCACGAGGACGAGGACCGGCACCCCGACGGCGAGGAGCACGACGGCGGTCCGGATCGCGGTGTCGGTCTGCTCGAGGGAGACGCCGTACACCAGGGTCGCCTCACCCCCACCGGGCAGGTCGACGTCGTCCGAGACGAGCAGCCAGCGTTCACCGTCGTGCGACCACCGGGACTCGTCGGCCGTGGACAGCGCCGGGGCGTCGGCGTCCTCGCCGTGCGCGAGGACCGAGCCGCCGTCACCGATCACCTGCACCAGGACGTCCTCGTAGTCGGTCACCGCCCCGGCGCCGTCGGACTCGACCCGTGACGACACCTGCTCGAGCCCGGCCTCGGCAGCGGTCCGCACGCCGTCGAGCAGCACCAGGCGGAGGACGACGACGAAGCCCACGGCACCGACGACGAGCGCTGCGAGCACCACGACGCCCGCGCCGAGCGTCGTCCGTGCGCGGACGGACCGGAACCGCCGGGGACGGGTGCGACCGCGGTCAGCCACCGTCGGCTCCCAGCCGGTAGCCCGCACCGCGGACGGTCTCCAGCGACGTCCGGCCGAACGGCCGGTCGAGCTTGCGGCGGAGGTGCCCGACGTACACCTCGACGATGTTCGGGTCGCCCTCGAAGTCGACGTCCCAGACGTTCTCGATCACCTCGCGCTTCGAGCACACCTGCCCGGCGCGTCGGGCGAGGTACTCGAGCACCGCGAACTCCCGGCTGGTCAGGTCGACGACGGTCCCCGCACGCGTCACCGACCGCGCGGCGGGATCGACGACGAGGTCACCGACCGTGAGCACCGTCGGACGCTCCCGCGCACCACGGCGGACGAGCGCACGCAGGCGCGCGACGAGGACCGGGTGCGAGAAGGGCTTCGTGACGTAGTCGTCGGCACCGGCGTCGAGGGCGTCGACCTGGTCCCACTCGCCGTCCTTGGCGGTGAGCATGAGCACCGGCGTCCAGTCCTGGTCGGCCCGGAGCTGCGCGCACACCGCCCATCCGCTCATCCCCGGCATCATCAGGTCGAGGACGATCGCGTCGTACCGGAACTCGCGGGCGTGCCAGAGACCGTCGACACCGTCGTGGGCGACGTCCACGGCCCACCCCTCGGCCTCGAGGCCACGACGGACGCCGTCGGCGAGCCGTACCTCGTCATCGACCACCAGTACGCGCATGGCGACGATCCTGCCGTGCGCCGCTGAAGCAGCGCTGAAGCGACGCCCGACGCCCGACGGCGGACGGCGGATGGCTCAGACGAGCAGCAGGATGCCGGCGACGACCGCGGCCACGGCGATCGCGAGCGCGATGAGCAGCAGCACGAGGTGCACCGTGTAGAACGTCGTCGGCTTGCCCGCGGCGTCACGTGCGCGGGTGTCCTTCGCGACGCGCTGGAAGAAGCGCGGCCAGGTGACGACGTTGAAGACGGCACCGATGAACAGGACGACTGCGGCGAAGACGAGCACCGTCCGAGTCTAGACAACGAGTGTCGGTGGTGCTCGGCCGCCCCCAACGCGGCCGAGACCCACCCGACGGGCCACAAGATCTGTAGCACTTGCTACAAACCCTACACGGGCGTCCGCGGACCGTCGAGCCACACGTTCGGGCTACGCGGCGTCGAGCGCCGCTTCGGCCTCGGCGAGTGCTGCCCGCTCGGCATCGGTCAACGACGCACGCGACCGCCGGAGCCCGTCGTTGACCTCGACGATCGCGCGGCTCAACCGCGTGGCGGGGTCGTCCGTCGACGGGTAGGCGTTGTCCGCGCCGATCCGCTCGTGCAGCGGTGCGAGACGGCGCAGCGCCGCATCGACCCGCCGGGTGCGGCGACGTCGCGAGACCCGGTGCCCGATCACCAGCAGCAGCATCCCCGTCGAGACGCAGATCACGGCGCCCGGCGTGGTGACGTCGTACGGCAGCGCGAGGGACCGCATCCGGTCCAGGTCACCCAGGACGTGCGCCAGGTCCATGACCACGACGACCACCATCCGGACGACCCCGAGCACGCCGCCGAGCACCAGCACCCACAGCCCGACCAGGTCCGTCGTCGTCCGCGCCTCGCGCAACCGGAGGACGCAGATGAACCCCGTCGCGCCGAGCGCCACCCCGAGGTACAGGGTCTGCGCGATCGAGTAGACCGTCGCGGCCGGGTGCGATCCGGCGTCGAGCATGAACGTCGTCGTGGTGGCGGGCTTGTCCAGGACCGTGAAGGCGACGACGACCACGATGACGACCGCGGCGAACGACACCACGATCGCGTTCCGGAGCCACGGCCGGGCCGCTCCCACCGCCTTGGCCACGCCCCACAGCAGCGTGCTCGTGCCGGCGACCATCAGGCAATCGCTGACCACCGTCACGACGTTGAACCCACCGAGCAGCGGGTCGAGCCCGCGGTACAGCGGATCGACGTTCGTGACGATGGTGGCGGCGAACAACAGGAACGTCACCGCCAGGGTGCGGTCCTGCCCGCGTTGCAGGACGAAGAGCGCGATCGTCCCGGCGATGAGCAGCACCGCCTGGACGACGGCGACGATCACCCGAAGACCCCGCGGAAGGCGCTCGGACGACCCCGGTGCCGTCGGATGAGTGTCGCGAGCTCGTCGGCGAAGACCTCGGCCTCGTGCTCGTACGTGTTCGAGAACATCCCCCGCGCCAGGGCCCGCTCGACCTTGTACTCGGGCAGGTCCGGGATGACGTCGCGGATGTACGCCGACTGCGGTGCGTGCTCCTGGTGCCGGTGCAGGACGTGGCCGAGCTCGTGTCCGATGACGAACGCCCGGAAGGTGGGCGACGCGGTCGGCGAGATCATGATCAGGTGCGCGTGCTCGAGCGTCGCGACGAAGCCGCAGACGGGTTCCGTCGCGAGGAACGCCTCTTCGCGGACGACGATCGGCTTGTCGACGACGACGGCAGCGGCCGCGACGGCCTGGTCGACGTCGGACCACTCCTCGGCCGCTCCGCGCGCCCAGAAGGACTCGAGCAGCGGGTCGGTCATGCCACGCTCCCGCGCTGTGATTCCTCCTCGAGCACCTCGGCGATGCGCCGCAGCGCCTCGGGTGAGAGCTCGCCGGGGAAGGTGCGTGCGGCGAACCCGCTCACGCGGGCGGAGCGCAGCGAGCGGACGAGGGCGAGCTGCGCACCGATGCGCTCGGGGACGTCGCTGTCCTCGAGCAGGAAGCGCTCGTCGACCTCGAAGAACCCGGCGAGGAGCCGCAGGAGCTCGGTGTCGCGGTTCCGTCGGCCGTCGCCGGAGAGCATGTAGGTCCACTTCGCCCGCGAGAGCGAACCACCCCGGCTGGCGACGTACTCCTCGATCGAGGCGAACGGCACCGGGGTCCCGCGCTGGGACTCCTCGAAGTCGAGCAGCAGGTTGATGCGCCGTGCGAGTTCGGCGGCGTCCAGGACCCCGCCCCTCGGATCACCGGTCTCCATGTCGGACTCCTCCCCAGCCGTGCGTGCACGACATCGTAGCGCGGCGGACACGGTGCACGCCGTTAGCCTCGGGGCATGGCCCGCAGCTTCCCGTCGACGATCGCCGAGCCGGTCGAGCACGAGATCGTCATCACGAAGTCGCGGTTCGTCACCACGGTCGCCCCCGTGTCGGACGTGGCGGACGCCGAGCGCGTCATCGCCGAGGTGAAGCGCCGGTACTGGGACGCCCGGCACAACTGCACCGCGATGGTCACCGGCACGCTCGGCGACCAGGCACGGTCGTCGGACGACGGCGAGCCCTCGGGCACGGCGGGCGTGCCGATGCTCGAGGTGCTCCGGCGCCGCGACCTCACCGACGTGGTCGCCGTCGTGACGCGCTACTTCGGCGGCGTGAAGCTCGGCGCCGGCGGACTCGTCCGCGCCTACTCGAGCTCGGTCTCCGAGGCCCTGGACACCGCCGCGCTCGTCCGACGCGAGGCGCTCACGCAGGTGCACTTCGACGTCCCGCACGCCGAGGCCGGCCGGCTCGACAACGTCCTGCGCGACTGGGTCCGGCACCACCACGCGTCCCTCGGTGCGACGGTGTACGGACCTGCGGCGACGTTCGAGGTCTGGGTGCCCGCCGACGCGCTGCCGACCCTGACCGCGGACCTCGCAGCAGCCTCGGCCGGTGCGGTCGACCTCGTCGTGGGTGAGGAACGGATCGTCGACGTGGCCGCCGACTGAATCCGACCGCCGGACGCACCTCGGGCGTGTCCGGCTCGGAACCCGTCCACACCCCGCGAACGCACGAAGGCCCCGACTCGATGAGTCGGGGCCTTCGTGATTGCGGTGCACCCCCTCGGACTTGAACCGAGAACCCACTGATTAAGAGTCAGTTGCTCTGCCAATTGAGCTAGAGGTGCATGTTCCGGCTTCCGTGCCGCAACGGGAATCAACAATAGCATGGGTTCTGCGTGCTCACGACCACTCGCGGGCACGGAGCGAACAGGAGCACCATGACCGACCGTCTCGCCGCCGGCGACACCGCCCCCGACTTCACGCTGCCGGACCAGGACGGCGTCGAGCACTCGCTCGCCGCACTGCGCGGCAAGAAGGTCATCGTGTACTTCTACCCGGCCGCGTCCACCCCCGGGTGCACCACCGAGGCCTGCGACTTCCGCGACAACATGTCGTCGCTGCAGGCAGCCGGCTACGAGGTGCTCGGCGTCTCGAAGGACGAGCAGGCGAAGCTCAAGACCTTCCAGCACGAGCAGGCGCTCACGTTCCCGCTGCTGAGCGACCCGGACCTCGCGGTGCACAAGGCGTACGCCGCATGGGGCGAGAAGAACAACTACGGCAAGATCGTGACCGGTACGATCCGCTCCACGATCGTCGTCGACGAGGACGGCACCGTGCAGCTGCCGCTGTACAACGTCAAGGCGACCGGACACGTGGCGAGCCTGCGGAAGAAGCTCGGCCTGGTCTGAGGACCGGACCACAGCGAGACGGGAGGCGCGGTGCCAGCTGGCACCGCGCCTCCCGTCCGTCTGTCGCTCGCGTCTACTCCACGGGACGCGCGAGCGCGGCCGTCACCGACCGCGACAGCACGAACGTGATGCCGAGCAGTGCCGGGATCAGCAGGACCCAACCGACCGCCGGTTCACGGAAGACGCCCTGGAACGCGCCGATCGCGATGGCGCCCTGCAGCACCTGCCAGACGATGATCCCGGAGCGCACCCACGCGCGCCGCTTCCACAGGCCGTTCAGCAGCGCACCGAGCCAGAGCGCCGCGACGGCCGACAGGATCGTCAGGGCGATCCCGGAGGCCAGGCTCGACGCCGGTGCGACGATCAGCTCGACGACGAGCACGACGGTGACCACGACGAGCGCCGCGAACTCGAGGCCGACCACCACCAGCAGGCCGATCAAGGCGCGTGAACGTGGCTCAGGACGGTCGACCGCGGTCGGGTCGTCATCGTGCACAGTGATCCTCCAGCATCGGAACCCTTGATTTGCCCCTACCAGTATGGAACGATATTCGAGGTCGTTTGGACGGCACGATGTGGTGTGCGTCTCCCGTGGTTCGTCGCTCCTCCCCCGAGCGTCACGCGGGCGTCAGACTCGCTTCCAGCGGACTCCTCCCCACAGTTGTCCCCTCATGCCTCATGCATGGTCAGCGTTCCGATCCCCCGAACCCCGGCCCCGGCCTGCCGTTCGAGCATCGACATCAAGGAGCACCACACATGGACTGGCGTGACAAGGCAGCTTGCCTCACCGCGGACCCCGAGCTCTTCTTCCCCGTCGGGAACACCGGGCCCGCCGTCGATCAGATCGAGAAGGCCAAGTCGGTCTGTGCGCGCTGCACGGTCACCGAGATGTGCCTGCAGTACGCACTCGAGAACAACCAGGACTCCGGTGTCTGGGGTGGCCTCAGCGAGGACGAGCGTCGTGCGCTGAAGCGTCGCGCCGCCCGCGCCCGTCGCGCTTCCTGACCCGGTCCCGCCTGACGCACTGACGCCCGTCGTCCCCTCGGGGACGGCGGGCGTCGTCGTGCGCTTGGCGCGCGGGAGTGGGGCGCGGGGCGCGGCGGCACGCCGTGCGCTGGCCCTCGGGGTTCCACGACATGCCGCGTGCTGACCGCCGAGGTTCCACAACACGCGCGATCGCGCGCCGAGATGCGCAGATCTCGGCACCTCGGCGCGGCGGCGGGTGCCCCGCAGTGGCGGGGGCGCCCATGCGCGCCCCCGCAGGGGCATTGCGCCCCGAAGAGCCGGGGCGCAATGCCCGTGAGCGGGCGCGAACCCGACGCGCAACTCCCGCGGGCGCGGCGCGCCCCCCGGGGCTAGGCGGTGGCGGTCAGCCAGCGGAACGGGATGGTGATCGTCACCTCGGTGCCGCTGCCGGTCAGGGTGTGCCAGTCGATCGTGCCGCCGAGCTCGCCCTGGATGAGCGTGCGGACGATCTGGGTGCCGAGACCCGACCCGACCTTCCCCTCGGGCAGACCCACGCCGTTGTCGCGGACCTCGATCTCCAGGTGGTCGTCGAAGCGGCGGGCGACGATCTCGACCTCGCCGTCGCGGCCGTCCAGCCCGTGCTCGACGGCGTTCGTGACGAGCTCGGTGAGCCCGAGTGCGAGCGGCGTGGCGGCCTCGGACGGCAGCACGCCGAACTCGCCGGTCTTCTTCGGGTGCACGGTCGTGTTGTGCGACGCGGCGACCTCGGTGACGAGCTTGAGCACCGAGTCGAACACGTCGTCGAAGTCGACCGTCTGGCTCAGGCCGCTCGACAGCGTGTCGTGCACGACCGCGATGGCGGCCACCCGGCGCATCGCGTTCTGCAGCGAGGTCCGCGCCTCGTCGGAGTGCGTGCGACGGGCCTGGATGCGGAGCAGGGACGCCACCGTCTGCAGGTTGTTCTTGACGCGGTGGTGGATCTCGCGGATCGTTGCGTCCTTGGTGATGAGCTCTCGTTCCTGGTGCCGGAGCTCGGACACGTCGCGGCAGAGCACGATCGCACCGATGCGGTCGCCGTGGTCGCGGAGCGGGATGGACCGCAGCGACACCGTCACGCCCTTCGACTCGATGTCGGCCCGCCACGGTGCGCGGCCGGTGACGACGAGGGGCAGGGACTCGTCGACGTCGAGCTGCGCGCCGATGAGTTCGGTGGTGACCTCGGCGAGGGACTTCCGCTCCAGCTCGCCCTCGAAGCCCATGCGGTTGAAGGCGCTCAGGCCGTTCGGGCTGGCGAAGGTGACGATGCCGGCGGTGTCGAGGCGCAGCAGACCGTCACTGGCCCGGGGAGCACCACGGCGCGGGCCGGCCGGTGCGCCGAGGTCCGGGAAGTCACCCGTCGCGATCATGCCGAACAGGTCGTTCGCGCTCGCGGTGAAGTTGAGTTCCTGGCGGCTCGGCGTCCGCATCTCGTCCTGGTTGGAGTGCCGGGTGACGACGGCGATCGGCCGCTCGGTGGTCTGCGCGCTCTTGGCACTGAGGCGCCGCAGCACCGGGATCGCGCGGACCCGGGTGGGGGTGTCCTCGTACCAGTCGGGCTCGGCGGAGTCGACGACGCGGGACCCGGCGAAGCTCTCGGTCACCTGACCGCGCCACTCCTCGCGGATCTCCTGCCCGACGATGTCGCGGTAGAACAGCGTCGCCGCGGAACTCGGACGGGCGTGCGCGACGGCGACGAACGAGCCGTCCTCGGCGGTCGGCACCCACAGGACCATGTCGGCGAAGGACAGGTCGGCGAGGAGCTGCCAGTCCCCCACGAGCAGGTGGAGCCACTCCACGTCGGCTTCGGAGGAACGGCCTTGCGCGAGGACGAGGTCACTGAGGGTCGACACCCCGCCAGTCTAGGTGCGCCGACTTGTGGAGAAGGTCGCGTTCTCCACAGGCCCGGAGGCTCCGTATTTCGCATGTTGCACGCCCCATACGCTCGCTCCAGCAACGAAAGGGGCAGGGGTGGCAGAGCAGGCACGCCGGATCGACCACACGACGACGACGGCACAAGCGCCGCCACTCACGATCGTCGGGCCGCCACCGGCCGAGGAGCCGGTGAGCGGCCCGCCGGACCCCGCCGAGACCGCCCGCGCACTGGGCTTGTGCGTCGCCGAGGTGTTGACCGGGTCGCGCGAGGTCGACAGCATCGCCCGGTGGATCACCGACGACGTCCATCGTCACCTGCAGCAGCGCGCAGCGGTGGCCGCGCACGCGCGTTCGGTGCACCGTCGGTCGCGGGCGCGCCCCGTGCTGCGGGTGGGCAGCGTGCTCGTCTGCCGACCGGCCGACGGGGTCGCCGAGGCCACCGTCGTCGTGCACACGCGCAGTCACGCGCGCGCGGTGGCGATGCGGTTGGAGACGCGGCACGGCAAGTGGCGGGCGACCGCGATCGGCGTCCTGTAGCGGGACCGGAACGGACGGGAGGCACGGTGCCAGCTGGCACCGTGCCTCCTGTCCGTCTCGCGCGGACGCTAGTTCTTCTTCGACGCCTGACGACGCTCGGCGCGGTTGCCCGCCGCGGCGGCCTGGCCGGAGGCCGTGGCCGCGTTGCCGAACGCCGAGCCCTGCTCGGGCTCGGCAGCAGCCTCGGCCTCGGCCTGGGCCTGCTGCGCGCGCGCCGTGGCGGCCTGCTCGAGGCGACCCTTCTCGTCGCGGACCTCGACCTCGCCGTCGATCGACGGCGCCGAGTACTCGAGGCCGGAGACCTCGTCCTCACCGAGACCCTTGGCCTCGATCACGGCGTTCTCGCCGTCGGACTGCACCTGGACCTCGAGGTTGAACAGGTAGCCGACCGACTCTTCGCGGATCTGGCCCATCATCGTCTGGAACAGGGCGTAGCCCTCGCGCTGGTACTCGACGAGCGGGTCGCGCTGCGCCATCGCGCGGAGGCCGATGCCGTCCTTGAGGTAGTCCATCTCGTACAGGTGGTCGCGCCAGCGGCGGTCGATCACCGACAGGACCACGCGGCGCTCGAGCTCGCGCATGGCCTCGTCGCCGAGGAGTTCCTCACGCTGCTGGTACGCGAGCTTGGCGTCGGACAGGATCTCGCGGCCGAGGAAGTCACGCGACGCCTTGCCCTTCGAGCCGGCCTCGGTGATGACCTCGTCGATGGAGATCGAGATCGGGTAGAGCGTGCCGAGCTCGGTCCACATGGCGTCGAGGTCCCAGTCGTCCGGCGAGCCCTCACCGGTGTGGGTGTCGATCACGTCGTCGATGACGGCCTTGAGGAACGACTGCGCACGGTCGTGCAGGTCGTCGCCCTCGAGGATGTGACGACGGTCGCTGTAGATCGCCTCGCGCTGGCGGTTCAGGACGTCGTCGTACTTCAGGACGTTCTTGCGGATCTCGGCGTTCCGGCCCTCGACCTGCGCCTGGGCGGAACGGATCGCACGGCCGACGAGCTTGTTCTCGATCGCCAGGTCGTCCGGCACGTTCGAACGGCCCATCAGGCTCTCGGCGGCACCGGAGTTGAACAGGCGCATCAGGTCGTCGGTCAGCGACAGGTAGAAACGGCTCTCGCCCGGGTCGCCCTGACGGCCGGAACGACCACGCAGCTGGTTGTCGATGCGGCGGGACTCGTGACGCTCGGTGCCGAGGACGTAGAGCCCACCGGCCTCGCGGACCTTGTCGCCCTCGACCTCGACCTCGGCCTTGACGCGCGCGAAGACCTCGTCCCACGCGGCCTCGTACTCGTCGGGGGTCTCGGTCGGTGACAGGCCCTTGGCGTGCATCTCCTGCACGGCGAGGAACTCGGAGTTGCCGCCGAGCATGATGTCGGTGCCACGACCGGCCATGTTCGTCGCGACGGTCACCGCGCCGAGGCGACCGGCCTGGGCGACGATCGCCGCTTCACGCGCGTGGTTCTTCGCGTTGAGGACCTCGTGCTTCACGCCCTTCTTGGCGAGGAGCTTCGACAGGTACTCGGACTTCTCGACGCTCGTGGTGCCGACGAGGACGGGCTGGCCCTGCTCGTGGCGCTCGGCGATGTCCTCGGCGACCTGTTCGAACTTCGACTTCTCGTTCTTGTAGACCAGGTCGGTCTGGTCGATGCGCTGCATCGGCTTGTTCGTCGGGATCGGGACCACGCCGAGCTTGTAGGTCGACATGAACTCGGCCGCTTCGGTCTCGGCGGTACCGGTCATGCCGGAGAGCTTCTGGTAGAGCCGGAAGTAGTTCTGCAGCGTGACGGTGGCGAGGGTCTGGTTCTCCGCCTTGACCTCGACGCCCTCCTTCGCCTCGATCGCCTGGTGGATGCCCTCGTTGTAGCGACGGCCCATCAGGATGCGGCCGGTGTGCTCGTCGACGATGAGCACCTCGCCGTTCATCACGACGTAGTCCTTGTCGCGCTTGAACAGGGCGACGGCCTTGATGGAGTTGTTCAGGAACGAGATGAGCGGGGTGTTCGCCGACTCGTACAGGTTGTCGATGCCGAGGTAGTCCTCGACCTTCTCGATGCCGGGCTCGAGCACACCGACGGTGCGCTTCTTCTCGTCGACCTCATAGTCCTCGCCCGGGGTCAGGCGCTTCGCGATCGAGGCGAACTCGGTGAACCACCGGTTGGCCTCGCCCGAGGACGGGCCGGAGATGATGAGCGGCGTGCGGGCCTCGTCGATGAGGATCGAGTCGACCTCGTCCACGACGGCGAAGAAGTGGCCACGCTGCACCATGTCGGAGGCCTGCCACGCCATGTTGTCGCGCAGGTAGTCGAAGCCGAACTCGTTGTTCGTGCCGTAGGTGATGTCCGCGGCGTACTGCTCGCGGCGCTCGGCCGGCGTCTGGTTGGCGATGATGCAGCCGGTCGTCATGCCGAGGGCGCGGAAGACGCGGCCCATGATCTCGGACTGGTACGAGGCCAGGTAGTCGTTGACCGTGATGACGTGCACGCCGCGCGACGGGATCGCGTTGAGGTAGGCCGCCGTGGTCGCGACGAGGGTCTTGCCCTCACCGGTCTTCATCTCGGCGATGTTGCCGAGGTGCAGGGCCGCGCCGCCCATGAGCTGCACGTCGAAGTGCCGCATGCCGAGGGTGCGCTTCGCTGCTTCCCGCACGGCGGCGAACGCCTCGGGCAGCAGGTCGTCGAGGGTCTCGCCGTTGGCGTACCGCTCGCGCAGCTCCTTCGTCTCGTCCTGGAGTTCCTCGTCGGTGAGGCTCGAGAAGTCGTCCTCGAGGTCGTTGATCGCCGAGGCGTACGCCTTCAGCCGGCGGACGGTGCGTCCTTCGCCGATGCGGAGGACCTTCTCCAGCACGTTTGCCACGTGAGCTCCTTACGGGGTCGTCGTGCGCGACCTGCGCGCCCGATCGACCAGTCATGCTAGCAACCCACCGGTGCCGTGCGCTGTGAGGGACGTCGGCGTGGGAACAGCGGTGTGCGCGGCCCGCGAACGGGCCGCGCACACCGGGTCGGACGAGTCCGCGGCGATCGCGTCAGGCGAGCGCGGCGGCGGGCTCGGCGTCCGCCGACGCCGTGGCGCCGGTCTGGTCGTCGATGCCGATCACGCCGTAGTCCCAGCCCTTGCGCCGGTAGACCACGCTCGGGCGGTGGGTCTCGGCGTCGACGAACAGGTAGAAGTCGTGCCCGACGAGCTCCATGAAGTACAGGGCGTCGTCAACCGTCATCGGGGCGGCCTCGAACACCTTGTGCCGGATCACCACGGGGCTGTAGACCTCGGTGTCGTCCTCCTCCGTCGTCTGCTCGTCGACGACGGGGACCGCGCCGGTGGCGACGTCCTCGATGAGTCGGCCGTCGGCGGGGACCACCCCCATGCCGTCGAAGGCACTGCCGGCGGCCTCGGCCACCGAGGTCGGACGGTGACGACCGCGGTGCACCTTGCGCCGGTCGCGGGCACGGCGCAGGCGTTCCATGATGCGGGCGAAGGCGAGGTCGAAGGCGGCGTACTTGTCGGACGCCGCGGACTCCGCCCGCACGAGGGGCCCGGGACCGATGAGCGTGAGCTCGATGCGGTCCTCGCCCTGGCTGCCGCCGGACTTCTCGTGGTGGCGGCTTATGCGCACCTCGAAGGCGAGCGCACGGTCAGCGAGCACGTCGATCTTCTCGGACTTCTGTTCGACGTAGGTGCGGAATCGGTCGGTGACCCCGACGTTCCGGCCTGTGATCGTCACGTCCATGTCGCGGCTCCCATCGAGCTTCGGCGCGTCGCCTCCATCCGGCGAACCCGAACGCCTTGTCGCGAGGCTAGACCCGCGGCTGGTCCGGCGTCACGGTGCGGCGGCGAGTCCGCCGGACACTCACCGGACGCACAGTGGTCACCCGGTGTTCACCGAGGCGTCAGTCCTCGACGCTCGCGACGGCGACGCACCGGACGACCCGACCGCCCGCGGCCCGCACCGCGCGGACGCCCTCGGCCATCGTGACGCCGGTCGTCACGACGTCGTCCACCAGCACGACGTCCCGCCCCCCGACCCCGTTGGCCCGCAGCGTGCCGACGGTCGCCGCGACCCGCTCGATCGCCGTCCGTTCCTTCTGGCCCGGCCCACCGTCCGCAGGTCCGCCCCGTCCCCGTACCCGTACCCGCCGGAGTCGCCCGGTGCCGCGGACGCCGCCGCGGGCGAGCAGCAGCACCACGGGGTCGAAGCCGCGCCGCCGTGCCCCGGCCCGCGACGGCGGCACCCGCAGCACCACCGTGCCGGCAGGGGCCTCGGCGAGCGCCGCGCGGACGAGCGTGCCGAACCGACCGCCGAGTGGACGTGCCACGTCGACCCGGCTCCGGAGCTTCAGCTCGAGGAGCAGCGTGCGGACGAGCCCCTCGTACTCGAACGCGGCGTCGAGCCGGACCCCCGCGACGAGGCGCACCCGACGCGGGCGTGCGGCCAGGTCGGCGCGGCAGGCCCGGCAGAGCGCACGGTCCGGGCGTCCGCAGCCCAGGCACTCCACGGGCAGGAACAGACCGAGCACGGCGAACGCGGCGTCCCGCCACGGCGTGGGCGAGCTCGGGGCGGTCGCCTCCGCGGTGCGCGTCCCGGCGGTGGGATGGTCCTCGGTGCGCATGCGACGAGTGTGGTGGCGACCGGACGGCGGGCGCGGGCCGGCGGTGCGGACGGTGGACGGGCCTCCTGGCCGGGGTGGGTGTGGAGGGGAGACCGCGTCGTCAGCGCTGGACGCCGAGCACGTCGGCGGTGACGCCGGTCGTGTCCCAGCCGCCGCCGGTGGACTGCAGCACCGACCCGCTCGACATCCGGAGGAGCAGTGCACCGCCGCTGCCGCCGCTGATCGACGTAGCGCGACCGTCCGGCTTCGGCAGGGTGCTCGACTGGCCGCCGATGGTGGTCCGCACCACGTTCGGCCCGGCCGTGGTCTGCCCGACCGAGGCCACGTCGGTGTCGTTCACCCACGTCGCCCCCACCGCGTCGCCGGTGGCCGCCTGCACGCGGACGGCTGCACCGAACGACGTCGGCGACCGGTCGGACCCGCGGATGACCGCCATGACGTACAGGCCGGGGCCGTCCGCGGTCTCGATCAGGGCGAGTGCCCGGGTGGAGTCGCGGGACACCTGGAACGACACGAGCTCGCCGCGCGGCAACGACGTCGCGACCTGGTGCGGGTCGCCGCCGAGGCCGTACGCGGTGATCCGGCGGGTGTCCGACGACTGGCCGACCCAGACGAACCCGAGGTCGTCGATCGAGGGGGCGACCAGGTCCTCGCGCGCGTCGACGCGCAGGTGGTCGTCGCCGCGCACGACGACGGCGCCGTCGCGGTTGCCGACGGCGGCCGTGGTGCCGGAGGCGGACAGCGCGATCGAGGTCGGGTCGAGGTCAGCCACGGTGTCGCCGACGCCGCCGCCGAGCTTCGCGACCTTGCCGGTGCCCGTGGCCGCGTAGCCGACGACGCCGTCCTCGTCGACGAGGGGTCGGGGGTCCACGTCCGGGTTCTGCTGCGCGTTCGCCCCACCCGAGTCGGGCACGGACACGCTCGCTCCCTCGATGGTCATCGACACCGACGAGATCGTGGCGACCGAGGCGAGGGACTTGCTCAGCTGCTCGCGCATCCGGACGCGGTCGACGGTGCTGGCGCCCAGCGCGTCGCTGGACAGGTCGACGAGCGCGGTGCCGCTGTCGATGGTGACGGCGTTCAGGGAGAGCTGGGTGCCCTCCGGGAACGACGAGACCACGGCGCCCTTCAGCCAGTCGGCGGGGCCGGCGAGCAGGGCGCTGGCGATGCGCGTGCTCGTGGACGAGCGGGCGAGGAACCAGCGCTCGTCCGGCACGAGGAACCGGAACGTCGGGTCGTAGAAGTACAGGGCGTGCTGCTGGAAGACCGAGTCGAAGCTGACCGGGGACAGGATGATGCCGTCCGGCGCGTAGGCGATGCGCCACTCGCCGTCCTCGCGGGTGAACTGGAACGTCAGCGTGGACGAGGTCGGGCGGACCGCCTGCGTGTACTCCCCCTCGGAGTCGACGGTGGCGCTCGCGGTGAGCGTGTACGTCAGCTCGCGGTCGTCGGCGCGCTCGACGGTGCCGCTGCCGTCGCGGATCGTGACGCCCTGGCGCGGGTTCCACTGCTGCGAGAAGTCCGAGGCCAGGAACTGCCGGGCGATCGCGTAGTTGTCCTGCGCGCCGGTGGCCGCCGCGATGAACCCGCGCAGGATCGCCGTCTGGTCGGAGCCGGTGATCGGCTTGTCCGGCCGGAAGTCGACGCCGGAGAGTGACTCGTCCTTGATCGTCTGCCCGGTGCGAACGGCGCCGTCGACGGGGATGGCGGCGCAGGCGGTGAGCGCCAGCACGCTGACGGCGGCCAGTGCCGCGGCGACGACGTGCCGGAGCCGGGGACGGGGACGGGAACGCATCAGGACTCCTCTCGCACGGCGCGGGGGCCGTCGTACGACTCGTCGAGCTCGGGCAGCGGGATCGCCGACGTCGCGGCTGTGCCCTGCTCGTTGCGGGGCAGGGTGAGCACGAACGTCGACCCGTGACCAGGGCGGGACCACACGTCGATCCGACCACCGTGCAGCTTCGCGTCGCCCAGGCTGATCGCGAGACCGAGACCGGTGCCGCCGATGGTGCGCTTGCGGCTCGGGTCGGCACGCCAGAACCGGTCGAACACCCGGGCGGCGTCCTCCGGCGGCATGCCGACGCCCTGGTCGCGCACGGCGATGGCGACCGTGCGGGCGTCGCTGTCGACGACGACCTGGACGGGCTTGGCGTCACCGTGCTCGATCGCGTTGCCGACCAGGTTGCGCAGGATGCGGCGGACCCGCTTGGCGTCGAGCCGCATCGTGGTGTGGCCGCCCGGGGTGGCGAGCTGCAGGTCGATGCCGGCCCGTTCGGCGAGGGGGCGGAACTCCTCGACGATGTCCGCGGCGAGCGCCGCGGGCACCGACGGCTCGGTGTCGAGCTGGACGGCCTGGGCGTCGTAGCGGGAGATCTCGAGCAGGTCGGCGAGCAGCAACTCGAACCGTTCCACCTGCGCGTGCAGGAGTTCGGCCGAGCGACCGACCGACGGCTCGAACGCGTGCCGCGAGTCGAAGAGCATGTCGCCGGCGAGCCGGATCGTGGTGAGCGGGGTGCGCAGCTCGTGGGACACGTCGGACACGAAGCGCTGCTGCACGCGGGAGAGCTCGGCGAGCTGCGTGATCTGTCGGCTGACGGCCTCGGCCATGCCGTTGAAGCTGCGCGCGAGGGTCGCCAGGTCGTCCTGGCCGCGCACCGGGATGCGTTCGTCCAGACGGCCGGCGGCGATCTTGCGGCTCGTCTCCGCTGCCTCGCGGATCGGGACCACGACCAGCCGGACGACGAGCGAGGTCACCAGGGCGATGAGCACCATGAGCGCGACGCCGCCGATCGAGAGCGTCTGCGACACGAAGTCCAGGGTCTGCTGCGCGTCGGACAGGTCGTAGACCAGGTACAGCTCGTACTGGCCGGCGCTCGGGATCTGCAGCGTGGAGCCGACGGCGAGCCCGGGCACGCGGCGGCCGTCGTCGTCGAGCTGCACGGGCTGCAGGCTGAGCTTGCCGGTGTTCGCGCCGACCTCCTTGCGCAGGGCGTCGGTGATCACGGCGTCCGGGAAGTCCTGGCTCGCGATGGTCTGCAGCGTCTGCGGGGTGGACTGGTCCGGGCTCCGCTCGATCGCGATGCTCGTGCCGCCGGGGCTGGTCGTGTTCGACAGGATCGCCTGCTGCGCCTCGTTCTGCAGCGTCTCGAGCTCGGACTGGTTGTTGTCCTCGGCGGCGGTGGCGGCGTCGAAGATCCCCTGCGCGACGATGGTCGCCCGGGCCGACTCCGACTCGATCTGGTCGCGGCGCTGCGAGTAGACGTTCGTCGAGATGCTCACCATGACGGCGGTGCCGATGATCCCGACGGCCAGTCCGGTCGTCATCACGGTGATGGCGACCGAGCGGAACATCAGGGACCGTCGCCACACGTACGCGACGGGCCGCCAGCCACGACGGACCCAGCGGCGCATCCGTCGCCGACCGCGGCCGACCACGCCGATCGACACGGTGGCCGCGCCGGGGGCGGCACCGGATGCCGTGCCGGGACCGGTGCCGGCGGGCGGGGCGGGCGGCACGGCGGTCAGGCTCCTCCGGCGCGGTACCCGACGCCGCGGACCGTGGTGACGGTCTTCGGGTTGTCGGGGTCGTGCTCGATCTTCGCGCGCAGGCGCTGCACGTGCACGTTCACCAGGCGGGTGTCGGCCTTGTAGTGGTAGCCCCAGACCTGCTCGAGGAGCATCTCGCGGGTGAAGACCTGGTTCGGCTTCTCGGCGAGCGCGCGGAGCAGGTCGAACTCGAGCGGGGTGAGCGCGATGACCGTGTCGCCGCGGCGCACCTCGTGCCCGGCGACGTCGACGGTCACGTCACCGACGTGCAGGACCGTGGCGTCGGTGGCGCTCGGCCGCAGCCGCGTGCGGATGCGGGCGACGAGCTCCTTGGGGTTGAACGGCTTGACGACGTAGTCGTCGGCACCGTTCTCGAGGCCGAGGACGACGTCGGCGGTGTCGCTCTTGGCGGTGAGCATGATGATCGGCGTGCCGCTCTCGGCGCGGATGCGCTTGCAGACCTCGATGCCGTCGATGCCCGGGAGCATCACGTCGAGCAGGACGAGGTCCGGCTTCGTGCTGTGGAACGCGTCGACGGCGTCGTTGCCGTCGGCGCTGAACTCGGGTTCGTAGCCCTCCGAGCGGAGGACGATGCCGATCATCTCGGCGAGGGCCTGGTCGTCGTCGACGACGAGGATGCGCGGTGTCATGTGATGTGGACTCCGTGTGGCGTGCGGGTGGTGCCGGGTCGGCACGTGTCCCCACACGATAGCCGAGGCCCCGTCACGCGGCGTTTTCCGCCAGGATGGACGTGGACCGCGCGTCGCAGCGCGGACCGACACGACGAAGGGGGCCGAGGTCATGTCCGATTGGCAGACGCCGGGCGGTGGACGGCAGGGTGCGGGACAGCAGGGTCCGTGGCAGGGGCACGAGCAGCCGGGAGGCCCGCCCCACTCCTCCGCGCCGCGACCGCCCGCCCCGGGGCCGGGTCGACCGCCCGGCGACCGACAGCCGTCCGGCTCGCGTCCGGTGATCCCCCTCCGCCCGCTCGGGCTGGGTGACGTCCTCAGCGGCGCGTTCACGGTCTTCCGCCGCAACGCCCGCGTCCTGCTGCTCTGGAGCGTGCTGCTCAGCGGCGTGCTCGGGCTGCTCTCCACCCTCGTCAGCACCTTCGGCCAGCAGGCGCTGCAGTCGCGGATGATGACCGCGTTCGACGGCAACGGTGGTGGCGACACGATCGTCGCGGGCTCGGTGACGCTGTGGATCCTGCTGACGATCGGCCTGCCGTTCCTGGCGTACCTCGGGCGCGGGTTCCTCGTCGCGCCCGTCGCCGCGGACACCGGGCAGCGCGTGCTCGGCCGCCGTGCGACGTTCCGGGGCCTCTGGGCGTTGCTCGCCGGGCGGCGGTGGCCGGTCGTCGGGTGGATGTTCGTGCAGATCGGCGCGGGTCTCGTCGTCGGCATCGTCGTCGTGGTGGTCTTCGTCGCGTTCTTCGCGGCGCTCGGCGCCGGGGACGCCAGCGCCGGGTGGTTCGTGCTCGCCGTCTTCCTGATGGTCCTCGGCCTCGGCGTGGTCCTGACCTGGCTCGGCATCCGCTTCGCCTTCACGGTGCCGACCATCGCGCTCGAGGGCCGACCGGTGTTCGCCGCCGCCGCGCAGTCCTGGCGGCTGACCCGCGGTGCGTTCTGGCGGACCTTCGGCATCCTCCTGCTCGTGCAGGTGATGTTCGGCGTCGCGGCGTCGATCGCCTCGGCGCCGCTCACCATCGGGGCGGTGCTCGTCGGCGGGGTGTTCGACCCGCTCGGGCAGACCGACGCGTCATCGGGGATCGGTGGCGGCGCCCTCGTCCTGATCGTCATCGGCAGCCTGCTCGCGATCGCCGTGCAGTGCATCACCGACGTGCTGAGCGCGGCGGTCGTCACCTTCCTGACCATCGACCGGCGGATCCGGACCGAGGCCCTCGACCAGCGCATCGCGTCGCACCTGGACACCGGGCAGCCAGCCGACCCGTTCGCTCCGTCGGCACCGGTCGCCCGACCGCCGTGGCCGCAGCAGCAGTGGGCCGGGCAGCAGCAGCCCTGGGCCCAGCAGCAGCCGTGGGCCCAGCAGCAGCCGCAGCAGTGGCCCGGACAACCCCCGCAGGCATGGCCCGGACAACAGCAGGCGCAGCAGCCCTGGCCCGGGCAGCAGCAACCGTGGCCGCACCACCCGCCGCAGCAGGGACAGCACCGTCCGCCGGACGGGACCGCATGACCGCGGTCGACCCCGACGAGGCCCGCCGCCTGCTCGAACGCGAACTCGATCGGCCCGCCTACGACGGCGCCCACGTGACCTGGTGGGACCGCGCGTCACGGACGTTCCTGGACTGGCTCGGGTCGCTCCGCGCCGACGGACTCGACTCCCCCGTCGCAGCCCGCACCGCCCTGGTGATCGCGATCGTGGTGCTCGTCGCCGTCGTGGTGCTCGTGGTCGTCGCCCGCGGGCTCCCCCGACGTCGCGCACGCAGCGGCACGGACGACACCGGCGGGGTGTTCGACGACGACGACCTCCGGTCCGCCCGTGAACTGCTCGACGCCGCCCGGTCCGCGATCAGCCGGGGCGACTGGTCGGCCGCGGTCCTCGACGGTTTCCGTGCGACCGCCCGCGGCCTCGGCGAGCGCGATCTCGTCCCCGACGTCCCCGGTGCCACCGCACGGACCATCGCCGCCCGCGCAGCCGTCCCGTTCCCCGCCGAAGCCGCCGCGCTCGACGGCGCCGCCGCGGCCTTCGACGCCGTCCGCTACCTCGGGCTCGACGCCGACGAGGCCACCGCCCGGCGGGTCCTCGACACCGAGCACGCCGTGCGCCAGGCCCGTCCGGCCAGGTCCGTGGGGCCGGAGGTGCCGGCATGAGCACCAGCACCGCCACCGCGACGCCGCGCTCGGGCGCACCGGCACCGGAGCAGCCCGAGGGCCGCCGGTTCCGGTTCGGCTTCTGGGCCGCGATCGTGGTCGTCGGACTCGTGCTCGCCGTGCTCACCGCCGTGGTCCAGGGCGCCGAGGGCCCGGACCGCCGGCCGCTCGACCCGACGTCCACCACGGCGAGCGGATCGGCTGCGCTGGTCCGTGTCCTGGAGCAGCGGGGCACCTCCGTCCGGGTCACCGACCGTGCGGACGGGATCGACGGCGGCACGGTGTTCGTCGACGACTCCGACGGGGTCCTCGACCCCGCGGTCGCCGAGCGCATCGCCCGGACCGCGGAGCACGTGGTCCTGGTGGGTGTCGACTCCACGCCGTTCACGTCCTTCGGGCTCGACGTCACGACGGCGACGGCGCCCGGGAGCGGCGACACCGTGTCGACCGCGACCTGTGCGATCCCGGCCGCGGCCTCGGCAGCGCGGGTGTCCACCGACGGGTACGGCTACACGGTGGACGACCCCGACGCGGACCGGTGCGCGCCGTCCGGCAGCGGCGACGACCGGGCCTGGGGACTCGTCCGCGCGGCGACGCCCGGCGGTGACGTCACCCTGGTCGGCACCACGTCGGCCCTCCGCAACGACACGATCACGACCGCCGGGAACGCCGCGCTCGCCCTCGGGCTGCTCGGCGCTGACGACCGCCTCACCTGGTACACACCGACCGTCGGCGCACCCGACGCGGCCCCGACGCTCGGCGAGCTCGCGCCGCCGTGGGTGCCGAGCGGCATCGCGCTGCTCGCCCTGGTCGCCGTCGCCGCCGCGGTGTGGCGCGGCCGCCGCCTCGGGCCGCTGGTCGTCGAACGGATGCCCGTCGTGGTCCGCGCCGCCGAGACCACCGAGGGCCGGGCCCGGATGTACGCCCGCACCCACGACCGCACCCACGCCCTGGACACCCTCCGCGTCGCCGCGGTGCGCCGCATAGGTCGGCTGCTCGGACTCCCCCGCTCCGCGCACGTCGACGACGTCGTCCGCGCCGCAGCCCGCGCGACCGGCATCCCCCACGACCGCGTCGGCGCCGTCCTCGTCGGCGGTCCGACCACCGACGACCGCGCCCTCGTCGAGGGCACGAGGGCACTCGACGACCTCGAACGGGCCGTCCGACGATCCGCCTCGGGCGACCGTCCCAGCACCGACCACGACCGACCAGGAGCACGACCGTGACCGACCTGCCAGCAGTCCCCGACCAGCACGACCGACCCCGGCAGGACCCCGTCCCGGGCGACGCCGGCCTGCGCGACGCCTTCGGGCGCGTCCGGGCCGAGGTCGCCAAGGCCGTCGTCGGACAGGAGGGCGCGGTGTCCGGCATGATCGTCGGACTTCTGGCGCAGGGGCACGTGCTGCTCGAGGGCGTTCCCGGCGTCGCCAAGACCCTGCTCGTCCGCAGCCTGGCCGCCGCGATGTCGCTCGACACCAAGCGGATCCAGTTCACGCCGGACCTGATGCCCGGCGACGTCACCGGGTCGCTCGTGTACGACGCCTCCACCGGGACGTTCCCGTTCCGCGAGGGCCCGGTCTTCACCAACGTGCTGCTCGCCGACGAGGTGAACCGCACGCCCCCGAAGACCCAGTCCGCCCTGCTCGAGGCGATGGAGGAGCGGCAGGTCAGCGTGGACGGCGACGCCCGGCTGCTGCCCGACCCGTTCTTCGTGGCCGCGACGATGAACCCGATCGAGTTCGAGGGCACGTACACGCTCCCCGAAGCGCAGCTCGACCGCTTCCTGATGAAGCTGACGCTCGACATCCCGCCGCGCGACGTGGAGTGGCAGGTCCTCCGCCGGCACGCCGACGGCTTCGTGCCGCGAGACGTCCGGTCGGCCGGCATCACCCCCGTGGTCGGCGTCGACGAGGTCCTCGCCGCGCAGCGCGCCGTCCGTGCCGTCGGTGCCCGCGACGACGTGCTGGCGTACATCGTCGACCTCGCCCGCGCCACCCGCCAGGCACCGTCCGTCCGGGTCGGGGTCAGCCCGCGCGGTGCGACGGCCCTGCTCGCCGCGGCGAAGGCCTGGGCGTGGCTCACCGGCTATGACGCCATCACGCCCGACCACGTGCAGGCGATGACCCTGCCGGTCTGGCGGCACCGGCTCCGGGTGGCCGCCGACGCCGAGCTCGAGGGCGTCGGCGCCGACGGGGTGCTCCAGCAGGTGCTCGAGCAGGTGCGGGTGCCGATCTAGTGGCGGTCTCCGGCCGGTTCGTCGCGCTGCTCGCCGTCGCGATCGTCCCCACCGTGCTGCTCGCCAGCGGGTGGGCCGGTCTGGCGTGGGTCGTGGTCGTGCTGCTCGCCGCCGCCCTCGACGTCCTGCTCGCCGCCGATCTGACACGCGTGCGCGTCGAACGGCGCATGCCGCGACTGGCCCGACGCGACAGCACCGCCGACGGCACGCTCGTGCTCGCGAACGACGGCGGGCGGGTGCTCCGGGGCATCGTCCGCGACATGTGGGAACCCTCCGCCGGGCACCGGCCGCGCCGGATCCGGATGACGGTCCCCGCGGGTGAACGACGGACGGCACGGATGCGGTTCACCCCGTTCCGCCGCGGCCGCCGACGCACCGCCGGCGTCGCGGTCCGGGCCTTCGGTCCGCTCGGTCTCGCCGCTCGACAGCGGGTCGTGGCGGCCCCGGGTGAACTGGTCGTGACCCCGCCGTTCCGCTCGCGACGGCACCTGCCGTCGCGGTTGGCCCGGTTGCGCGAGCTCGACGGCGAGACCACCCTGCAGCTCCGCGGCCACGGCACCGAGTTCGACTCACTGCGCGACTACGTCCGGGGCGACGACGTCCGCTCGATCGACTGGCGGGCGACCGCCCGACGGCAGGACCTCGTGGTCCGCACCTGGCGTCCCGAGCGGGACCGCCGGGTCGTGGTCGTCGTCGACGCCGGACGTGCCGGAGCCGGCAGGGTCGCGGACGAACCACGCCTCGACACCTTCATCGAGTCCGCACTGCTCCTCGGCGCCCTGGCTGCGGCCGCCGGCGACCGGGTCGACCTGGCGGTCCTCGACGACAGCGTCCACGACCGCGTGCACGGTGCCACGCGCACCGACGTCGTCCAGCGGTTCGGCGAGGCCCTCGCGATGGCGGAACCCGGACTCGCCGCGACCGACTGGTCCGCGGTGCCGGCGCTCGTCGACTCGATCACGACGTCCCGAGCGCTCGTCGTCCTGGCGTCGAGCCTCGACTCGGTCGGTGCCTCCGGTGACCTGCTGGCGGTGCTGCCCCGGCTCACCCGGCGGCACGCCGTCGTGGTGACGAGCATCGAGGACCCGGCGGTGCAGCGGACCGCGCGCGGCGGGGTGGACCCGGCCACGACGGTCCGCACGGCGCGGGGCGGACGCGTGCCAGGCCTCCCCACCGGCGCGGAGCGCGACGTGTACCGACGGGCCGCCGCCGAACGCACGCTGCTCGATGCCGACGGCGTCGCCGACGTCGCACGACGTGCCGGCGCCGAGGTGGTCCGCGGCGCACCGGAGGACGTCCCGCCGCTCGTGGCGGACGCCTACCTGCGCGCGAAGGCCACGGGCCGGCTCTGAACCGACCCGCCGCTACCCGGCGACCAGCGCGGACGTGCCCCGCTCGAACTCGTCGAGGTCGCCGCGCTCCCCGGCGCGGTACGCACGACCGCCGAGCACCCACTGGTACGCGAGGACCGCGGCGAGCGCGACCGTCCCGATGCCGATCTTGACCGGCCACGGCCAGTCCTGGCGGGTGACGACGCCCTCGACCAGGCCGGAGAGCAGCAGGGTCAGCGTCAGGCCGACCGCGATCGTGATCAGTGCTCGGCCGTCCTCGGCGAGGGCCTGCGCGCGGGTGCGGTGCGGACCCGGCGCCACCCAGGACCAGAAGATCATCAGGCCCGCCCCGCCGGCGAGGAACACCGAGTACAGCTCGAGCTGACCGTGCGGGGCGATGTAGAGGAAGAAGTCGGCCAGGCGACCCTGCGAGTGCATGATCGCGGCGGACACCCCGAGCCCGACGGCGTTCTGCATGATCGAGAACGGCACGAAGACGCCCGTGATCCCGAACGCGACCATGGTCGCCGCGATGTACGCGTTGTTCGTCCACACCTGCGCCGTGAACGCGCCGAGGCCGTGGTCGGAGTAGTAGTCGACGAAGTCCTGCGTGGCGTACTGGCGGAGCGCCTCCGGCGTCCCGAAGGTCGCCGTCGCCCCCGGCGTCGTCGTGATCCACACGGCCACGATCGCGGCGATCGCCGCCGTCGCCAGCGCCACCCAGATCGTCACCCAGCGGATCCGGTACAGCGCAGCGGGCAGGTGCCGGGTGAAGAACAGGGCGACCGCGGTGAGCGGGTCGACCGGGGTGCCGGTGAAGCGCAGACGGGCGCGGTACAGCGTGAGGGACAACCGGTCACCGGTCGCCGTGCGGGGCGCTGCACCGCGGATGCGGGCCAGGTCCGTCGCGGCGGCCTGGTAGCCGGAGACGAGCTCGTCGACGTCGGCACCGGTGGTGTGCCGAGCGCGCGCGAGGCGGTCGAGTTCCTGCCACCGGTCGCGGTGCACCTCGGCGTAGGCGTCCAGGTCCACGTGTTCCCCCTCGTGTCGGCCGACTTCCGACAGAATGATCCCATGTCGAAGCCCCGCACGCCGCGCGACCTCGCCGACGCCCGGTTCTCGCTCGCCCTCGACGAGACCGCCGACGAGCTCGTGGTCGGCGAGGCGGTCGCGCTCGACGTGCAGCCCGCCGGACTCGTGCTGCGGTTGGCGTCGGCCCTCCTCGACGGGGTGTGCCTGCTCGTCCTGTACCTGCTCCTGGTGTTCGGGGTGTCCCGGCTCTGGCCGAGCGGCGTCGACGACGCGTGGGGCGCCGCGCTGAGCATCGCCCTGTTCGTCGCCGTGCTCGTGCTCGTGCCGGCCGCCGTCGAGACGGTGACCCGGGGCCGCAGCGTCGGGCGGTACGCGGTCGGCACCCGGGTCGTCCGCGTCGACGGCGGTGCCATCGGGTTCCGGCACGCGTTCACCCGCGCACTCGTCGGACTGTTCGAACTGTGGATGACGTTCGGGTCGGTGGCGCTGCTCGTCGCACTGTTCGGCAGTCGTCCACGGCGACTCGGGGACCTGCTCGCCGGCACCGTCGTGCAGCACGAGCGGCTGCCGAAGCAGCGCGACCCGCAGGTCGTGCTGCCGCCGGAGCTCGCGGCCTGGGCGACGGTCGCGGACGTCTCGGCGCTGCCGCAGCGGCTCGAGAACCGGCTCGGCGCGTTCTTCCGCGGGGCCGCCGTCATGCGCCCCGAGCTCCGGGAGTCCGCCGCCCGCGCGCTGGCCGCGGACGTCGCGGCCTTCGCCCACCCGGTGCCGCCGGTCCCCGCCGAGGTGTTCCTCGCCGGTGTCGTCGTGCTGCGGCGCGGGCGGGACGTGCAGGCGCTGCGCTCCCGCGTCGCCGTGCTCACCGCGGCGGGGGCGTCGGCGTCGGCGCGGCCGCCGGGCTTCCCGCGCTGAGGCCGCGCCTGCGGCACGGCACCAGGTTCCGGACACAGCACCACGACGTTGCGCAGTGCTGTGTCCGGAACCTGGTTCCGCGTGGCCGCAGCGCGCCGCCGGCCGCCCGACCGGCTCAGTAGCGGTAGTGCTCCGGCTTGAACGGTCCCTCGACCGGGACGCCGATGTACGCCGCCTGCTCGGGACGCAGCTCCGTCAGCTCCACCCCGAGGGCGCCCAGGTGCAGGCGCGCGACCTTCTCGTCCAGGTGCTTCGGCAGCACGTAGACCCCGGTCGGGTACTCGTCACGACGGGTGTGCAGCTCGATCTGCGCCAGGACCTGGTTCGTGAACGAGTTGCTCATCACGAACGACGGGTGCCCGGTGGCGTTGCCGAGGTTCATGAGCCGCCCTTCGGACAGCACCAGGATCGACCGACCGGTCGGCAGGCGCCACTCGTGCACCTGCGGCTTGATCTCGACCTTCTCCACACCGGGCAGCGACTCGAGGCCGGCCATGTCGATCTCGTTGTCGAAGTGCCCGACGTTGGCGACGATGGCCAGGTGCTTCAGCCCGAGCATCTCGTCGACGCCCACGACGCCGAGGTTGCCCGTGCAGGTGATGACCATGTCGACGGTGTCGACGACGTCGGCCAGTCGCGCCACCTGGTAGCCGTCCATCGCGGCCTGCAGCGCGCAGATCGGGTCGACCTCGCTGACGATGACGCGGGCGCCCTGGCCGCGCAGTGCCTCGGCCGCCCCCTTGCCGACGTCGCCGTAGCCGACGACGAACGCGACCTTTCCGCCCATCAGGACGTCGGTCGCCCGGTTCAGGCCGTCGGGCAGGGAGTGGCGGATGCCGTACTTGTTGTCGAACTTCGACTTCGTGACGGAGTCGTTGACGTTGATCGCCGGGAACCGCAGCTGCCCGTTCCGCGACAGCTCGTACAGGCGGTGCACGCCCGTGGTGGTCTCCTCGGTGACGCCCTCGATGTCTGCGGCGATGCGGGTCCAGCGGTCGGACGACGTCTCGAGCGACGCGGCGACGGTGTCGAGCACGATCTTCCACTCGGCGCTCGCGTCGGCACCGGCGACGGGAGCAGCACCAGCCGCTTCGGCGTCGGCGCCGGTGTGCACGAGCATTGTGGCGTCACCGCCGTCGTCCAGGATCAGGTTCGGACCGGCCCAGTCGGCTCCGACGGCGGCGGCCTCGGCGGTCCAGTCGAAGATGCGGCTGGTGCTCCACCAGTACTCCTCGAGCGTCTCGCCCTTCCACGCGAACACGGGGACGCCGGCTGGTGCGTCCGGCGTGCCGGTCGGCCCGACCGCGACGGCCGCTGCGGCTTCGTCCTGCGTGGAGAAGATGTTGCAGCTCGCCCAGCGCACCTGCGCGCCGAGGGCGACGAGCGTCTCGATCAGGACGGCGGTCTGCACCGTCATGTGCAGCGATCCGGCGATGCGCGCGCCGGCCAGCGGCTGCGACGCACCGAACTCCTCGCGCAGGGCCATCAGGCCCGGCATCTCGTTCTCGGCGAGGCGGATCTGGTGGCGGCCCGCCTCGGCGAGCGAGAGGTCGGCGACGCGGTACGGTGCTGCGGTCTGGGCTTCGGTGGGCATGCCCATCAGTCTTCCATGCCGGGAGGCGCGGGTCCCCAGCCGACGTCGGTCACGTTCCACGGGCCTCCCGTCCACCACCGCTGGTGCGTCGCGGACGCGAGCCCTCAGTCGGCCTCGCGCTGCAGCGGCTCGCGCCGCACCACCTGCCAGCCGCGCGGGACGCGCAGACCGGCGGCGTGCCGGGCGCAGAGGTCGTAGCCGTGCGGTTCGACCCGCGTGGAGAGCGGCCCGACCACGACCATGGAGTCGCCGTAGTCGTACGTCAGGGTCGCCGAAGCGCTCGCGGCGCACGCGACCTTGCTGCAGATCCTCACGTCCATGTCGTCAGGGAGCCTAGCGGAGCGCGCACGGGCGACCGGAGCGACCAGGAGCGACGGCGGCACGCGTACGATGTGGGGATGCGTCGCAAGCCCCGCCTCGTCACCCCGGTCGACCGCGGTCGAGGACGGTCCCGGCACGGACGCGGTGGGCGGTCGAGCGTGACCGGTCCTGAGCTCGCGCCGATCACCACCCGCGCCGAGGCGTTCGACCGCATCGTCGGCGACAGCGCCCACTACCTGATCGGCCTGTGGCCGGACGAACTGGCGGGCGTGGTGTTCCAGGTGGCCGACATGCCGACCGACGCGACGCTGCCCGATGCGATGCCCCGGTGGCGGATCGACCGCGACACCCGCAGGGTCACCGTGTTCCGGATCCCCGTCGAGCGCGTGAACCGCAGCCCCGAGAAGGACGACGCCGACCGGCGGATCATCGTCGAGACGGCCGTGTTCCGCGCCGTCGGCGAGCTGATCGGCAAGGACCCGTGGGACCTGGCGCCGGACCGCTACCGCCACTGGTGACGACCCGACGCACGGATGCGCCGCACCGTCGTCACCGTCAGGGGTAGACGCGCACCGGCGTGGACACCTGGGTGGACGGACGGACCGGGAACCCGGCGATGCCGTCGTCCCCCCGGTAGGTCACGCCCGCCACGACGCCCTCGGCCCCGGAGATCGAGAGCTGCTTCGCGGTCTGCACCGGCATGGTCGCCGTCGCGCCGGACAGCACCTGGATGGTGCGCTTCTCGTCGCCGGAGCGGATCGTGATCGCACGGTCCTCGCGCGTGGGGTTCACGAAGTTCATCCGGACGCCCTCCCCCGGAGCCACCGCGGTGATGACCTCGTCGCCCAGGGGTTCGGCCGAGGCGAACCAGCCGAGGTCGCTGTTGCCGTCGGCCGTCGGTGAGGTCGTGCGGGCACCGGCGACGACGGGCTGCGTCGACGTGACGGTGAACGAGTACCGGCCGTCCGGGAAGTCGTCGAGCGCGACGTCGGTCACGACCCCGGGCTCGGCGGTGGCGTTCACGGTCGTGCCGCCGCCGTCCGCCGTCGTGATGCCGAGGGTGACGCGTGCCGACTCCGTGCCCGGGACGAACAGCCGGACCACGGGGGCGGCGTCCGCGGTGTCGTCGCCGCGCTGTGCCTCCTGCGCACCGGCGAGCACGACGCCGGGGATGACCTGCGAGCGTGACGGCGCGGCGCCGCCGGAGACGATGTCGTAGCCGCCGGGGGTGAGCGTGCGGACGACGGTCTCCTGCATGTGGGCGACGATCTGCCCGCCGGAGGACGACACGTGCACGACGGTGGATCCCTGGTCGGACACGAAGCCGGACAGCGGGACGACCTTCTGGGTGTTCGGGGCGACGACGATGCCGGTCGTGCCGGGGGCGCTGACCGTGCCGGTGCCGTCGTAGATCGCCAGGTCGACGGTCGCGTTCACGTCGGTCGGGTTCGACAGGGTGACGAGGCTGGTGCGTCCGGTCTCGGTCGAGCCGCCGACGAGCCAGGTCGACTGCGTGGGGTCGTCGCACGACGCCGCCCCGGCACCGACCAGGTCGCCGCTGGAGACGCTCTGGTAGCTGCTGCCCGCGACCTGCGGTGTGGTGTCACCCGCGGGGGCCGTGAGCAGCCGCGGGTCGCTGCCGCCGGTGGACGACGGGTCGAGCGAGGACCGCTCGACGGTCGAGCCGGTCGTCGCCGTGGCGACGGTGGCGGACCCGACCGTGCTCGCCTGGGTGGCGTCGTTGCCGGAGTCGTCGGACAGTCGCAGGGCGCTGCCGGCACAGACACGCTCGGCGTCGGCGGGGACCGGCGTGACGGTCCGGCCGGCCGGGCGACCCGGTTCGGCCGCGGTGCCGTAGGCGTGCGCAGCGGTGACGGCGCCGGCGGCGACGACCACGGCGATCGCGGTCGCGGTGCCACGGACGACCCAGCGTCGGACGGAGCCGGTGGTGGTGCTCATTCGTCGCGCTCCTCGTCGAAGGTGGTCGCGGGTTCCTCGGCCTCGATGACGTTCGAGGTGGCCCGGCGGCGGCGCGGGGCCGTCGGCACGGCGAGCAGGGCGGCGGCGCCGAACACGACGCCGAGCACGACCAGGTACAGCACGTGCGTGGCACGGGCGGCGGCGGACCCGGTGGTGGTCCGGTCGACGTCGCCCTCGTAGTGGAACAGCTGCCCGTTCGTGGTCTCGCCGATGCTCGTGAAGAGCGCGTTCTGCCCGATCGCACCCGCGGCCCGGTCGTGCACGCTCTGCGCCTCGGGGTCGTCGCCGGCGTCGTTGAGCAGGACGAAGCTGATGCCGAGTTCCTGCAGCGCCGGCCGGGGGTCGTAGCCGCTGCGGCTCGCCAGGTTGCCGGCGAGCGTCGCGAGGCGGGCGCCGGACTCGCTCAGCCGGAGTGCGGTGGCGTCGAGGGTCGACTGGTCGTCGAGGGTGGCACCCTGACCGCGCTCGAGTGCGACGGCGAGCGACCCGTCGTCCTGCGGCACCACGACGAGCGTGCCGACGTCGGGGTTCGCCTGCGCCTCGGCGTTCACGTAGGCGCTGAGCACCCGGCCCGTGGTCGGCTGGATCGCGGCGTTGCCGAGGTAGAACGCGGCGAAGGCCGGGGCCACCGCGACGCCGGCGAGCACCGTCGCGACGAGTCCCGTCACCGGTGCGGCCTTCGGCAGCACGTCGATGCCGATGCAGGCCGCGACGACGATCGCGAGCCAGTACACCGACAGCCCGCTGCCGGGCCACACGATGGTGGTGGTCGACCCGACGCCGGTGACGGTCACGTGGGTGGCAGCGAACGCGGTGCCGAAGCCGAGCAGTGCGACGACGAGCGCCGAGCCGGCGACGGCCCAACGGTGTCCGAGCATCGCGCCGATCGCGGCGGCGGCGATCGGCACGGCCAGGACGGCCATCACGATCGGCAGCCACGTGCCGACGGCGGCGAGCCCGGACGTGGCGGGCAGCCACCCACTCCAGTCCGGCAGCGGCTGACCGATCGCCAACTGCAGCGCGGACGGCGCACGGGTGGCCGACGGAACGCCGGGGTCGGCGAAGACCGCGAGGACGTTGCCGCGCGCGACCTGCGCGAGGACGAGCGGCAGGAAGAGCACCGCGGTCGGCACCGGGATGAAGGCCCGACGGTGCGCTCGGCGCCACCCGACGACGAGCGCGACCAGCCACCCGATCAGCAGGACCGGCAGCAAGGACGGCGCCGAGGCCGCCACGACCGCGAACAGCAGCGAGGCGCCGGACGCCCACGCCCACGAGCGGTGCGCCTCGAGCACGGCGACGAACAACCACGGCAGGACCAGGTGCGCGATGACGGCACCGAGGTGTCCGGTGGTGACCGCGCCGACGAGGGCCGGGGCGATGGCGTAGAGCGCGGCGCCGATGACCGGCACCCACTTGCGCGTCGTCACCTTGCGGACCGCGAACCAGGCACCGAGGGCGGACAGCGGGAACGCGACGAGCATCACGAGCACGACCGACGTGGACGGCGACCAGAACACGATCGAACCGAGCACCGCCAGCACGGCGGCGAAGGGGTCGGACGGACCGGTGAAGCCGGTGCCGAGCGAGTGCCAGCCGTAGCCGACGTTCTGCCAGAGCTGGCCGACGGTCGTGCTGAGGGGCAGCAGGCCGCCGCCGGTGAGCGCCGGCGAGCCGAGCAGGGGGTAGAGCGTCACGACGCTCAGGACCGCCGCGGCCAGCACGACCCAGATACCGCCGTCGCCGAGGAACGACGCCCGCGCGATCGGGGCGTCCTCGACGCGGGCGAGTTCGACGTCGCGCGAGGTGGTCCGGTGCTCGTGCACCCGACGCCAGCTGACCCGGAGCGGTTCGACGGCGGCCCAGCCGAGCTTCTTCGTGCGGGCGAGGTTCCTGCGCGCCCGACCGGTGCCGCCGCCGAACGCCACCGCGAACGCCGCGGCGAGCTCCGGGACGACCGCCGCGGGGTGCTTGGCGACGAGGTGGCCGATCGCCCGGCCGACCGCGAACGGGACGAGGGTGAGCCAGTGCAGCCAGAGCAGCCCGCCCGGCGCGTAGGTCATCCGGCGGTGGAGCTGCGCCTGCCGGTGCATGCGGACGCGGCGGGCCTCGGAGACGCGCTTGCGACCGAACTCCTCGATCGGACCGGTGGTGGTGACCTTCGCGCCGGGGACGACGGCGACGCGGTGCCCGGCCAGGCGGACGCGGACGCAGAAGTCGAGGGCGGCGTCGACGTCCGGCAGCGCCGGGTCGAAGCCGGACAGCTCGGTCCACACCGAACGGCGCACGAGCATGCCGCCGGCGGCGACCGCGAGCACGTCCGTGTGCCGGTCGTGCTGGCCCTGGTCGAGTTCGTCCTGCACGAGACCGATCGAGCGGCCGAAGCGCGTCATGCTCTCGCCGAACGCGCGGATCAGCGAGGGGTCGTCGTCGGACACGAGCTTCGGACCCGCCACGACGACGGACGGCGCGATCTCGACGGCGGAGAGCAGGTCCGCGAGCGCCGTCGGGGACGGTGCGTTGTCGTGCCCGAGCAGCCACAGCCACTCGTCGACGGGCTCGTCGACGACGGCGGGCGGCGCCTCGCGTTCGCCGCGGGCGACGGCCTCGCCGAAGGGGCGTCCGGCCGGCAGACGCAGCAGCTCGGCGGACCCGCCGAAGGAGAGCCCGGCAGTGGAGCCGTCGGTCGACCCGACGTCGACGACCACCAGGTTCTCGGGGTGGCGGGTCTGGGCCGCGAGTGCGTCCAGGGTCCGGTCGAGGTGGGCCGCTCCGTTGGCGGCGACGAGGATCGCGGTGACTCTGGGCTGCATGACGGGCGTCACTCTACGGTCTGGAGGCACGGCGTCCGCTGCGGACGGCGGCGCGCCGTGAACCTGTGGGAACGTCAGGCGAACGCTTGGACCTCGACTACGCCCGCTTGCGCAGCTTGCGACGCTCGCGCTCGGACAGACCGCCCCAGATGCCGAAGCGCTCGTCGTTCTCGAGCGCGTACTCGAGGCACTGCGCCCGGACCTCGCACGACGTGCAGATCTTCTTCGCTTCGCGCGTGGAGCCGCCCTTCTCGGGGAAGAACGCCTCCGGGTCGGTCTGTGCGCACAGCGAGTCGACCTGCCACGCGAGCGGGTTCTCCTCGTCGTCCGTCTCCGGCCGTCGAACACCCGGGACGCCGAGCGCCACGGGGTCGACGTGCCAGTCCTCCGGAACTCCGGCGTGGAAGTCGGAACCGTTCACCCTGATCACCCCTGACGTCTCGATAACGGGACCACAACGATTGAAGTCGTTGCCTGTAATTACAGCGGTGTCATTCGCCTGAGTCAAGTCGCGGATCATAGAAGGCAGTGACCACTTCGGCGTGTCATGTCCCCCGTCTGGGCGTGTCGCGCCCGTTCTGTCGGGGTTCCGGGGGACAGCTGACACGTCCTCAGCCGCTACGAGGCGCTGCGGCGGGCCTCCCACGCGCTCGTGACCATCTCGTCCAGGGTGTGTCGCATTGCCCAGTCCAGGTCACGCGTCGCGGCCTCGCCGGTCGCCACGATGCGCGCCGGGTCGCCGGGGCGGCGCGGCGCGATCTCCGGCTCGAAGGCGATCCCGGTGCCCTTCGCCATGGCGTCCATGATCTGCCGGACGCTCACACCGTCGCCGCTGCCGAGGTTGTACGCCTGCTCGAGCGGCTCCCCCGCCTCGAGCTTCTGCGCCGCGACGGCGTGCGAGTGTGCGAGGTCGGCGACGTGGATGTAGTCGCGGACGCAGGTGCCGTCCGGGGTCGCGTAGTCGTCGCCGTTGATCCGCGGGGTGCGACCGGCCAGCAGCGCGTCGAACACGAGCGGGAACAGGTTGTGCGGGCTGGCGTCGTACAGGTCGGGCTCGCCGGACCCGACGACGTTGAAGTACCGGAGCGAGGTCGTGGTGAAGCCGGCCGCGACCTCCATGTCGCGCAGCAGCCACTCGCCGATGAGCTTCGACTCGCCGTACGGGGACTCCGGCGCCTTCGGGGTGGACTCGACGACGACGTCGACGTCCGGGGTGCCGTACACCGCGGCGCTCGACGAGAAGACGGCCTTCGTGACGCCGTTCTCGGCCATCGCGCGGAGCAGCGTCGCCATGCCGGTGACGTTCTGCTCGTAGGTGTGCAGCGGGCGCTCGACCGAGACGCCGGCGTACTTGAAGCCCGCGACGTGCACCACACCGGTGACGTCGTGCTCCCGCAGGGTGCGGGCGACGAGGTCGCCGTCCAGGATCGTGCCCTCGACGAACGGCACGTCGTCCGGCACGAACGCGCGGAAGCCGCTCGAGAGGTCGTCGAACGCGACCGTGTCGATGCCGGCCGAGCGCAGTGCTCGGACGACGTGGGACCCGATGTACCCGGCACCGCCGGTGACCAGCCAACTCATGGTCGCCACGCTAGCGGACGAACGAGACGCCCCGGGGCCGGTGTGCGGGACCGCGCCAGGGCGTGCGGCTCCACGCCGGGCCCCGGCCTGTGCCCCTAGTGGCCGGTCGCGATGAACACCGTCGACGTGACGCCGTTCGACGAGTCGGCCTCCACCGTGACGTCGCCCTCGTCCGGCGTGATGAAGCAGGACTCGCCCTTGCGGAGCAGCGTCGCGGACGTCGCGCCGACGAGCGTCACGACGCCCTCGGTGCAGATGGCGATCGACGGGCCGGACAGCGGAGCGACCCCGCCGGTGCTCAGCCCGACCGGTCGTCCGTCCCCGTCGACGCGCAGGAGCGCGAAGCCGACGCCCTCGGGTGCGAAGCGGTCCACGCCGGGGGCCAGTCGCTCGGGCTCGAGGACCGGTGCCGGGTACGCCGTGAAGTCGAGCACGTGCAGGAGCTCGGGCACGTCGACGTGCTTCGGCGTCAGCCCGCCGCGCAGCACGTTGTCGGACGGTGCCATCAGCTCGATGCCGAGTCCGTCGAGGTAGGCGTGGATGTTGCCGGCGGGCAGGTACATGGCCTGCCCCGCGGTGAGGGTCACCCGGTGCATGAGCAGGGAGACGACGATGCCGGGGTCGCCGGGCCAGCTGGTCGCCAGGTCGCGGACCGTGGCCGTGTTCGGGGTGAGGAGGTCGTCGTCGAGGGCGACGGCGAGGTCGCTCGCCGCCTGCACCACGGCGAGCGCGGAGTCGTCGGCGGTCTCGAGCCAGCGGACGGTGTCCTCGAGCCCGTGCGCCAGGTGCACCTCGAGCGGACCGAGCCGACCGCTGCCGGCGTCGAGCACGCGGACCTCGGCCAGGGTCTCCTCGACCGGACGGAAGCCGCTCAGTGCCTCGAACCGCTCGCTCAGGGCGACGACGAGCTCGGGCTTCGGGAACGGGTCCTTGTAGTTGCGCGCCGGGTCGTCGATCGCGATGCCCTCGCGTTCCTCACGCGCGAAGCCGGCCTCGGCCTGCTCCGGGGTCGGATGCGCCTGCAAGGAAAGGGGCGCGGCCGCTGCGAGCACCTTCAGCAGGAACGGCAGACCGGTGCGGTCGCCGCCCAGGGCGTCCTGCGGCTCGGCGGCGATCCAGTCGAGCAGGGTGTCGGCACCGCCGACCATCGCCGGGTTGACGACCACGCTCGGGCTGCCCGGGTGCGCACCGAGCCAGAGCTCTGCCTGCGGGGCGCCGGTGACGGTGCGACCGAGGAGCTCGGGGATCGCGGTGACCGAGCCCCAGGCGTAGTCGCGGGGGGTGTTCGTGATGCCGAGGAACATGGCCGAGAGCCTACCGGCGGGATCCGGGGACTCCGTGGCCGCCCGCCGCCGGTAGCCTGACGTCGTGACGAACACCTGGCCGCTGGCACGCGGGACCGTACCCGAGCGCGAGGCGTTCGCCTTCGGTGCGACCACGATCTTCGTGCTCTTCGCCGGCGACGCGGTGCCGAACACCCTCACCTGGGTCGGCGCTGGCATCCTGTGGGCGCTCGTGGCCGCCTGGGGCATCACGATCCTGGTCCGGGCGAAGCCGCCGCTCGTGCGCTCCCCCTGGCCGCTCTGGGCCTTCCTGGCGTGGTGCCTGCTGTCGGTCGTCTGGTCGCACTGGCGGTTCGCGACGATCTCGAGCCTGACCGTGCAGGTGATCTGCGCCGCGGTGGCCTTCACGATCGCCTCCACCCTGACCTGGCGCCGCATCCTCGACGCGCTCAGCCTCGCGCTCCGCTGGGTGCTGCTGCTCTCGATCCTGTTCGAGGCCGTCGTCGCCGTGTTCGTGCGGCACCCCATCGCGCCGATCTGGACCGACTACGGCGACGCCGACATCCCGGACGCGTTCTACTTCTCGCGCGCCGAGCTCTTCACCGGCGGCCGCATCCAGGGGCTGCCCGGCAACGCGAACCTGCTGGCGATGGTCGCGCTGCTCGTCGCGATCGTCGTCGTGCTGCAGCTCGCCGAGGGCCGGGTGCGTCGGCAGCGGGCCACCGGTTGGCTCGTGGTCGCCGCCCTCGGGTTCGTGCTCACCCGCTCGTCCACGGTCTTCGCGGCCGCGCTGGTCGTCGCCGTCGTCGCCCTGGTCGCCGTGTGGATGCGCCGGGTCCCGACGGAGCGACGCACCCCGCGGTACCTGCTGCTCGCGGTCGGCGCGGTCGTCGTCGCCGCCGCGGCGTTCGTGCTCCGGGGGCCGGTCTCCGAACTGCTCGGCAAGGGGTCTGACGCGACCGGACGCGGTGAGATCTGGGCGAAGGTCCTCGGCCTCATCGACCAGCACGCCGTCGTCGGCTGGGGGTGGATCGGCTACTGGTGGCCCGGCATCCCGACCCTGGCCGACCTGGCCCACCGCAAGGGCGTCACGTACCTGCAGGCACACGACGCCTACCTGGACGTCTGGATGCAGACCGGCATCATCGGGCTCGTCCTGTTCCTGCTCTACGTCGTCACGACGCTGTCGCGCTCGTGGGCGTGCGCGACCCGGATCGGCTACGACGCCGCGCTCCGTCCGCGCACGTTCGACCCGGTGTCGCTCCTGCCGCTGCTCGTCGTCGTCGCACTGCTCGTGCAGTCCGTCGCCGAGTCCCGGCTGCTCTACCAGGGGAACTGGGTGCTCTTCGCGCTCATCGCGATCAAGACCCGGATCGTCCTGACCGGCGAGGAACCGACCTCGACCGGCGACGGCCCGCGCACCCCGCCGGCGAAGCGCGAGTTCCGCTGGGCCACCACGCGCTGAGCAGCGGACGGCCGGCGGTCAGCGGTCCGGTGTCAGCGGAACAGCCAGGCGCACGCGACCGGTGACGACCACGGGTTCGACCGCACCCGCACGACCTCGAGCGTCGGGTCGGCGCGACACGCCTCGGCGGCGGCGGGCAGCTGCTCCGCCCACACCGGCCCGTCACTGCGCCGGGTGTCCGCGGGCGCGACGTGCAGGACGGCGGCCGTGACGACGGCGGCGACCACGCACCAGGCGACCAGCGCCCCGACGAGGCGACCCGTGCCTCCCGTCCGCTGCGCGACACGCGACCACCGGTCGGCGTCCACCAGCGCGGCGGCGGCGACCACCGCGGCACTGACGAGCAGCAGGCCGGACGCCGCGGCGTAGCGCTGCGGCGGGATCGCCGCCATGGCGGAGGTGGGGTCCGCCCACGGCTGCCCGGCACCGTCGTTCGCGAGCAGGGCCGCCCACCACACGGCACCGGACGCGACCGCCAGCGCGACGACCATCCACCGACTGCGGGGCGGTCCGACGACGACGCCCGCGGCCAGGACCAGCACCAGTGCGCCGGCCGGCACCAGGACGGGAGCCCAGCCGTGCTCCACGACCGTGGCGACCACCTCGCCGAGGTGCGGGTCCCACGCGCCGGCGACGGGCCGGAGCAGGAACCCGGCGAGCACGTCGCGGAACGCCGGAGCACCGGGTGTCAGGTCGCGCGGGTGGGTGAGGGTCGTGACGACCTGGACGACGGCCGCGGCGAGCGCCACGACCGTGACGGGCAGCGGCAGCAGGCGCGCGTGGCGGGCCCCTCCCGACGCAGCGCGCCGCCGGGGCCACGCGAGCAGGAGCAGCGGCGTGAAGAGGATCGCCTGCGGCTCGGTGAGCACCGCGAGTCCGGCCACCACGGCGAGCGCGGCTGCGCCCCACCAGGTCCGGCTGCGGTGGGCGAACACCCACGGCACCAGCACGAGCAGGTACCAGTGCAGGTTCGCGGCGTTCCCGCTGATCTCGTAGGGCGCGAGCGGCAGCACGACGGGGACGGCGGCGAGCACCAGGCGGAACGGCCACGGTCGGACCACGTCGCGGGACAGGACGAAGACCAGCGCGCACACGGCGCCGACGACCAGGCAGGACGACAGCGAGACGACCTGGGCGTATCGGGCGGTCGGCAGCGCGTAGCCGAGGTCGACCACCATCCGGGGCAGCAGGTGGACGTACCCGGCGTACGGGTGCAGCAGGGTGTCCACGGGGCCGAGGGCGATGCGTTCCCGCAGGAAGACCCCGCCGTCCTCGGCCCAGACGGTGTTGCGCGGCACGGGACCGAGCCGGTACCAGGCGAGCGCGGCGGTGGCGAAGGCGATGACGACCGCGACCAGCGGCAGGCCGGCGGCCCTCCGCAGGGGGTCCATTGCAGTGAAGCTAGGTGAGCATCGCGCATCGTCGATGACGCCACACCGCGGATCGTCGATACCGCGTTTCCGCGATGCGGGCGGCTCGTCACAAGGTCGTACGCCAAGATGGACGCGTGACGGACGGCCGGGTGAGCAGACACGTGCTCGGGCGCCGGTACCTCTCCGCCTGGATCGGCTTCTCGGCCGGTGGACGGTTCAGCCAGGCGCTCGCGACGGTCATCGTGCTGTTCGGGTTCGGGCAGCCGACCGTGCAGGCACTGGTCGGCCGGTCCGGCACGTGGGCCGTGCTCGTCACGCTGTTCGTGCTCGCCGGGCTGAGCCTGCTCGGGCAGCGGTACCGGATCGAGTGGCACGGCGTGCTCCCCCTCTCGCTGCTGGCGTTCGTCGGGTACTGCGCGTTGAGCGTGCTCTGGAGCGAGTACTCCTGGGTCGCCCTGCGCGGGCTCGTGCAGACCGTCTGCTTCATCGGGCTCGGGCTGTACCTGGCCCTCGGGCGGGACCTGGTGCAGGTGATCCGGGCGTCCGGTGACGCGTTCCGGATCCTGCTCGTCGTCGCCCTCGGGCTCGAAGTGCTGTCCGGACTGGTGCTCGACGTCCCGCTGCCGGCCTTCGGGATCCGCGGCGACATCGCGTACGGCGGCCCGATCCAGGGCATCGGCGGGACGCGCAACTTCATGGGCTTCATCGCCGCGATGGCCCTGGTCACCTTCGTCGTCGAGTTCCTCACCCGCTCCGTGACCATGTGGCGCGCGATCGGCTCGACCGCCCTCGCCGTCATCGCCCTCATGCTCGTGCAGTCCCCCATCACGGGCCTCGCGATGATCGCCCTCGCCGTCACCGCCCTGGCCCTCTGGTCGCTCCGGCACGCGCGGCCCGCCACCAGACCGGTGGTCAACGGCGTCCTCGGCTCCGCGGTCCTGCTCACGCTGGTGGTGGCGGTGTTCGCCCGGCACCGCCTGCTCGCCGAGATCGGCGCGGCCGGGGGCACCGCGACGCGCATCGACCTGTGGTCGCAGATCCGGGTCCTGACCGAGCGGTACCCGATCCAGGGCTGGGGGTGGGTCGGGACGTGGCCGACCGAGCCCGTCGTGCCCTACGTCACGCTCATCGATCCGGCCGGCGCACGGTTCACCTCGGGCCTCAACGCGTTCGTCGACGCCTGGCTGCAGCTCGGGGTGGCGGGCACGATCATCCTCGGCATCGCCGCGCTGCTGGCCTTCGCGCGGGCATGGGTGACGGCGACGACGTTCCCCGGGGTCGCCTACGTGTGGCCGGCCGCGGTGCTCGTGCTCCTCGCGGTGACGAGCGCGGCCGAGAGCTACCTGCTGCACGGAGCGGGCCTGATGTTCTTCGTGACGGTGCTCGTGATCGCGGCGCGGCGGCGCTCGTGGCGCCGGCACCTGCCGCGGGCGTAGGTGCCGCGGCGCGGGGCGCGGCGCGCTTCGTGAGCAGGAATGGTCGAGTCCGCCGCGGCGACCCGACCATTCCTGCTCACCGAACGGGGGGGGGTGAGCGGGCAGGGCGCCGGACGGGAGGCCCGTGGCGGGCCCGACCAGGGCCTCCCGTCCGGCACGCCACGCGGTCCGGAGCCGCACATCGTGAGCAGGATCGGTCGAGTCCGGCACAGCGACCCGACCGTTTCTGCTCACGATGCGCCAGCCACCGCCGACGCCGTGCCTGCTCGTGCGCAGATCACCGAGGTTCCAGAACACGCCGCCCGTGTGCCGCCGAGGTTCCGCGGAACGGCGGTGGGAGCGCCGAGGTTCCAAGATTTCGGAACCTCGGGGCCGCACGCGGGGCGCACGGCCGCACGCGGGGCGCACGGCGAGCGCGGGAGGGCGCGGGCGGGGGCGCGCGCGCTACGGGCGGGTGGGGCGACCCAGGCGGCGCTGCAGGCCCCACTGCGTGACGCGGAGCATCGCCTCGACCACGATGGAGCGGCTCATCTTCGAGACCCCGTGCACGCGGTCACGGAACCGGATCGGCACCTCGACGATGCGGCCGCCCAGGGCGTCCACGCGCAGCGTCATGTCGACCTGGAAGCAGTACCCCTTCGAGTCGATCGACCCGAGGTCCATCCGCGCGATCGCGTCGGAGCGGTAGACCCGGTACCCGGCGGTGATGTCCCGCACGTGGATCCCGAGCACCAGCCGCGCGTACGTGTTCGCACCGCGGCTCAGGGCCTGCCGGCGGAGCGGCCAGTCGACGACCGATCCCCCGGGTACCCAGCGCGACCCGATCGCGAGCAGGACGTCGTCCGAGGCGGTGACCGCGTCGATGAGCACGGGCAACCGGTCGGCCGGGTGCGAGCCGTCCGCGTCCATCTCGACGAGCAGCGGGTAGCCGCGCTCGAGCCCCCACCGGAACCCGGCGACGTAGGCCGTGCCGAGTCCGAGCTTGCCGGAGCGCTGCAGCAGGTGCACCCGGTCGTCGGCGGCCGCCAGGGACCGCACGATGTCGCCGGTGCCGTCCGGGCTGCCGTCGTCGACGACCAGCAGGTGGACACCGGGCGACGCCGTCAGGATCGCGTCGGCGATGGCGCGGATGTTCTCGGCCTCGTCGTACGTCGGGACGACGACGAGGGCCGTCGTCTCGGCTGGGTTCACCGGTTGCCGAGGCGTCGCTTGATCTTCCCCGCGACGCTGCGCGGGCCCTCGGTGCGGAAGTAGTGCACCGCGCGCCCGACGTCGTAGCGGACGCCGGAGAGCTTCTTGCGGTCCGGCACGCGCACGCGCATCGTGTGGGGCGCGAGCTTCGTGCTGGTGTCGCGCACCGACTTGTCCGCCGCGCGGATCGGGTTCCGGCAGAACTCGACGAGCGGCGCCAGGACGTTCTCCCATGTGAACTGCTCGCGCACACGGTCGACGTTGGCGATGAACCGGGCCCGGGCCTTCTTGTCGAAGAGCGCCGTCTCGAGCGCCGTGGCCAGGCCGTCGACGTCCTGCTCGTGCACCGCGACGCCGAGCTGTTCCTCGGCGACCAGGTCGCCGAAGGAGTCGCCGGCCGTCGTGACGATCGGCAGGCGCGCCCACAGGTAGTCGAGGATGCGGGTCCGGAACGAGAACGTGGTCTCGAGGTGCTCGTAGTGCGTCGAGACACCGGCGTCGGCCTCGAGCAGGTACGCGCCACGCTCCTCGTACGGGATCCACGAGTCGTTGAAGAACACGTGCTTGCCGGTCAGGCCGAGGGCGTCGGCCTCGGCACGGACCTTCGCGACGATGTCCATCTCGGGCACGTCGGGGTTCGGGTGCTGCACGCCCATGAAGAAGAGCTTCACGGACGGTCGGCGTGCGGCGAGCTGCGCGATCGAGCGGACCAGCGTGATCGGGTCGAACCAGTCGTAGATGCCACCGCCCCAGACGACGAGCTTGTCGTTCTTGCCGATGCCCGGCACGACGCCCTTGACCCGCGGCTGGTCGTGCACCGGCGGGGTGGAGGACAGCCCGAACGGCACGACGCCGATGAGCGAGCGGAGGTCGGCGTCGCGCGAGTACGTCCGCGCGTTCACCCGGCCGGAGCCGGCGAGCTGGCCGAGCCAGAACATGCGCTGGCGCTCCGACGCGCAGATGAAGTAGTCGCCGAGCTCGAGCTGGTGGTTGAGCGTGTCCGAGGCGTCGAGGATCTGGCGGTTCCACTGGTCGACGTCGTCGCTGCGGCCCTGCTCGAGCTGCTCGAGGTGCAGCGGGTCGTACACGTCGACGACCAGGATCTTGCTCGTCGACTCGAGCACCGGGAACAGCCGGAGCGCGTGGCCCTGCACGATGATGACGTCGGCCCAGCCCTCGTGCTCGACCATCTGGCGCGGGTGGCGGTGCGGCACGGTGACGACCTCGTACGACGGGTCGATCTGCGACGAGCGGGTCAGGCTGACCACGCGCACGTCGTGCTCGGACGCGAGCTGCTTCGCCATCTGGGTGGCGCGGATCGCCGGACCGGCCATCTTCGCGCCGATCGAGTCGCCCGTGATGATGAGGATGCGACGACGGGTGCCGACCTCGAGCACGCCGAGCGAGTGCACGATCTTGTCGTAACCGGCCAGGTAGTTCTCGATCGGGTACGCGGGCTCGTCGCGGTTGCCGAACAGGCGCAGGAGCTCGCGGTCGCTGCGGACCCGCGTGGCTTGGATCGCACGGCGCGACTCGGTCATCGACGGCAGCTGCTCGACGAACTGGTCGACGCCGTAGATGCCGGCCATGCTCGTCTTCGGCACCGGGATGGTGGGGACACTGTCGTCGCCGGGGTTCCGCAGGTCGAGCTCGGTGGAGTCGAGCTCCCCGCGACCCACGGCACGGCGGACGGCGAGCGCCAGGGAGCCGGGCAGGGCGGCGGCGAGCTGCTCGTCACCGAGGTTCTTGTACAGCGTGAAGAGGGCGTTCCGCTCGAGCAGGTAGGTCTCGCGGAAGTCGCCGAACTTGTTCATGGACGCGTGGTGCTTGTGGAACGCGACCGACTTCGGCTGGTACCGGAAGCGCCAACCGAGCAGGTTGAGCCGCCAGCCCAGGTCGACGTCCTCGTAGAACATGAAGTAGCGGTCGTCGAAGCCGTCGAGCTGCTCGAAGAGCTCGGCGCGGATGAACATCGCGGCGCCGGTGCCGAACAGGACGTCGGTCTCGCTCTCCCAGCGGCCGGTGTCCGGCGACCCGGCGAACGGCTTGTAGCCCATGCCGTACCAGGTCATCGCGGCCTCGGTGAAGTCGATGTTCACGCCCTCCCAGTCGAGGACCTTCGACGCCACGGCACCGATGTCGGCGCCCGACGCGAACGTGGCCATCGCCTCGCGCACCCAACCGGTGTCCGGGCGGGCGTCGTTGTTGAGGAACGCCACGACCTCGCCGGAGGACTTCTCGACGCCGAGGTTGCAGCCGCCGGTGAAGCCGAGGTTGGCGCCGGCGTCGACCAGGGTGAAGTCGAGGTCGGAGGCCTGCAGCCGGCCGAGGTGCTCCGGACCGGAGCCGTTCTCGACGACGATCACCTCGAGCTTGTCCTGCGGCCAGTCCTGCTTGCGGAGTTCCGCGATGCTCGTCAGGGTGTCATCCGTGCCCTTGTAGTTCACGAGGATGACGGACACGACTCCCGGCTTGCGCTCTGTCACGCGAGTTCCTCCAGCAGCTGCCGCGCACGGGCGCGGATCGGTGGCTCGGCCCACGGGGTGCCGCGAGCCGATGACACCCTACAAGGCGCGCCCCGCCACTCCCCTGTGGCCGCCGCCGATTCGTGCAGAATGGGCCGCGTGACTGCCGCAGTGATCCCGAACACTCCCCTGTCCTCGCCCCTTGCGCAGGAGTACGCGGCCATCGCGGCCGGTGCGCACGCCGAGGGACCGCGCGGCACCGTCCGGTTCGCGGTCTCCACGGCCGACCCGACCGAGGGCAAGGGCGACCTGTTCGTCGCGCTCGGGCTCGCGCGGGCGCTCCGCGCCGAGGGCTGGGGCGTCGCGATGTGGCCGCTCGAGCGCTGGGGCGAGGAGGTCCCCGCCGACACCGCCGTCGTGGTCAGCATGATCGAGTCGTTCGTCCCCGGGTACGTCCCCGCCGGCACCGCGCTCGTCGCGTGGGTGCGCAACTGGACGGCGAAGTGGGCGGCGCTGCCCTACCTCGACGAGTTCGACGCGGTGTGGACGTCGTCCGGCATCGCCCGCGACGCCGTCGCCGCGCAGTACGACGGACCCGTCGAGGTGGTCCCGATCGGCGTCGACCTGGACCTGTTCACCGACGAGCGTCCGCGCGGGGCCGGCACCACCGCGGCAGCGACCGCGCCCGAGCGCACCGACCGTGCCGTCACGACCGTCAACTTCTGGGGTGTCCGCCGCCGCGTGCAGGACGTGCTCGCCGAGGTCGCGCCGCCCGAGCCGATCGTGTGGTTCGCCGCGAACGTCGACCACGTCGAGGCCACGGCCGGCGTCGAGCTGCGTCCCGCGGTGTCCTACTTCGCGCTGCCCGAGGTGTACCGCGCCGCCGGCTTCGTCGTCGACGACGTGATCGCTCCGGCCGCCGAGTACGGCACCCTGAACTCCCGCCTGTACGAAGCACTCGCGTCCGGGGCGCTGCCCGTGACGGACTGCGCGCTCGGCCTCGACGAGCTCGGCCTGTCCGACGTGCCGGTCTTCGACGACGCCGCCTCGCTCGAGCGGGTGCTCGCGATGCCCCGCGCCGAGCGCACGGCCCTGACGGCACGGCTCCGTGCCGTGGTCGTCGAGCGGCACTCGTTTAGGGCGCGCGCCGAGCAGGTCGGTCCGGTCCTCGACGCGGCCGTCGCGATCGCGTCGGGTCGGTCCGGCGAGCGGAACGCGTTCCTGCGCTGGGCGACCGCGCAGCGCGAGGTCCTGCGGCAGGCCGAGCACGACCGCGACGTCCACCTGGCCGGGGTGCAGGACATCAACCGGCGACTGGTCGCGTCGGAGCAGCAGGTCGGCGCGTACGACACCGCCCGCCGCCGGGCCGAGGCGGAGCGCGACCAGATCGCGGCGCGGTTCGCGGGCCTCACCCGCTCCCCCGAGTACCGGCTGCTGCACGGCGTGGGCCTGATGGCCCGGCGCGTGCGCCGCTGACGTCCAGACAGCACTGACGTCGCGACCACGGAACGGACGGGAGGCCCGTGGCGGATCCGCCACGGGCCTCCCGTCCGTCTCGGCAACCGTCTACTGCACGGTCACCGTCTTCGTGCCGAAGCTCTTGTACGTCCCGCTCGGCAGGTCCTGGTAGTAGACGCGAACGGTGTGCGTGCCGGGCTTCAGCCCGGTGAGCACCCGCGACAGCCCGACGTCGGAACCCCAGTTCGGGTAGTTCTTCTGCACGTCCGTGCGGGTCGCGTTCACCGTGCCCGGTGCGATCGCGACGCCGTCCAGGTGCATCTTGTACTTGACCGGGTCCCAGACGTCGGGGTCGATCGCCCAGCCCCGGACGGTGATGGTCCCCTTGCCGCCGGTGACGGAGTCGAACGAGCCCTTCACCACGCCGCCGTTGCCGGTCGAGCCCGTCGCGGGCGGGTCGATGACCGTGAAGGACTTCGTGCCGAAGCTCTTGTACGTGCCGCTCGGCAGGTCCTGGTAGTACACGCGGACGGTGTGCGTGCCCGCGCTCAGGCCGGTGAGCTGCACGGACAGCCCGACGTCGGATCCCCAGCCCGGGTGGACCGCCTCGACGTCGGTGCGCTTGGCGTTGACCGTGCCGGGGGCGATCGCGACGCCGTCCAGGTGCATCTTGTACTTGACCGGGTCCCACACGTCGGGGTCGATCGCCCAGCCCTTGACCGTCGCGCTGTAGACGCCGCCGGTGACCGACTCGTACGAGCCCGTCACCGAGCCGGTCTTGCCGGTCTTGCCGGTGGTGCCGGACGACGGGGCCGTGGCCGACGTCACCTTGACGGTCTTCGTGCCGAAGCTCTTGTAGGTGCCGCTCGGCAGGTCCTGGAAGTAGACCCGCACGGTGTGGTTGCCGGCGCTCAGCCCGGTCAGGCGGAGCGCCAGGCCGACGTCCGAACCCCAGGACGGGTGCTTTGCCTCGACGTCGGTCCGGGTGGCGTTCGCGGTACCGCTGTCCGTGCTGACGCCGTCGACGTGGATCTTGTACTTGACGGGGTCCCACACGTCCGGGTCGATCGCCCACCCGCGCACCGTGGCCGTGCCCGCGCCGCCGGTGACGGACTCGTACGACCCGCGGAGCGCTCCGGTCTTGCCGGTCTTGCCGGTGGTGGGGGCGCTGACGGTGACGGACTTCGACGCGACCTTCACGTAGTCGGTGCCGGGCTTGTCCTGCGTGTAGAGCGCCACGGTGCGGGTGCCCGGCGTGATGCCGCCGATCGTCTTCGAGAACCCGAGGGTGCTGCCGACGCCCTTGTAGACCTTGGCGACGTCGGTGCGGGTGCGGTAGGCCGTGCCGGTCGCCTTGCTGACGCCGTCGACCAGGATCTTCCACGGGGCGGGCTTCGCCGAGTCGGGGTCGAGGACCCAGCCGCTCGCGGTGATCGTGCCCGCGCTGCCGGTGACGGTGTCGAGTGCGCCCTTCGGCGCTGCGCTCACGACGGTGCGGGTGTAGCAGCCGAGCAACGTGTTGCTGCCCTTGCCCTGGTTGATGGCGTAGGTGCAGACCGAGTGCTTGCCGACGCTCAGCCCGGTCAGCTCGGTCGAGAACCCGTGCTTGAGGTTGTTCGCGCCGAGGGTGGCGGACAGGTCGGGCCGGTTCACGTTCGCGGTGACGGTCTTCGCCCCGGCGCCGTCGACGTAGAACGCGACGCGGAGCGCGTTCGTGGTGTCCGGGTCCACGGCCCAGCCGCTCACGGTGATCGACGAGGTCGAGCTCGGGGTGACGGCGTCGACGTTGCCGTACGGGTTGCCGCCGCCGGTCGCCGAGCCGAACCAGTCGGTGTACATCCGCCAGAAGTTGCGGTTGCCGTACGCCGAGCAGCTGTCACCGCTGCCGTACAGGTTCGACATCGCGGCGGTGTTCGGCGTGTACGGGGTGTAGATGTACAGCCCCGCGGTCGCCTGGTTCTGGATGTAGACGGACTTCCGACCGCAGGCCGCGTTCGGGTTGAGGAGGATCGAGTTGGTGCGACCCGCCTGGTACGCCCACGAGGTCGGCGACGCCTGGTAGCGCTTGAACTGCAGGGCCGCGGCGTAGACCTGCTGGCCGAAGCCGAAGTACGCCGGGTCGCAGGGCGCGGTGTCCGGGCACGCGAAGCCCGTGGCGTGCAGGTACATGTAGGACGTCGGCGAGGACGTCGTGACGATGCCCTGCTCCTTCTGCAGGAGGACGAGGAGCACCTTCTGGCTGATGCCGCACGCGGCACCGACCTGGGCGATCATCGTCGCGGCCGACTTGGTGCCGCCGGCGATGGCGCTGCACCGGCCGGAGACGGCACCGATCGCGCTCATCTTCTGCGAGAAGTCCTTCAGGCAGGCGGGCCCGCCGGAGGCCTTCTTGCAGTTCGGGGCGACGCTCGTCAGGAACGACTGCACGGCTGCGGCGTTCATCGCCGAGCCGTTGTAGAAGTTGGCGTCGCTGATGATGTTGCCCGGGTCGAAGTCGCCGGCGACGGCGGCCGAGGCGGACTCGGTCGTGGTCTGCTCGGACAGGATCGTGCCGAAGGTCAGCCCGCTGACGGCGACGGCGAGCGCCGCGACGAGCGCGAGGGACGTCCGGAAGGGCCGGCGACGGCGTCCGTCCGACTCGGTCTGGATGGAACGCATCACGGCACCTCCGCCGGCATCGGGTCGGACGTCGTCGACGCGGAGCCGACGGCGTAGGTCAGGGTGACGGACCAGGTGCCGCTGGGGACCTGGGCCGCGGGGAACGCGACCTGCGCGCAGTTGACCGAGGACGCGCTGGCCTGCGCCGCGCTCGTGGCGGTGCGCGTGACGCTCCCCTTCTTCGCGGTGAACGTGCAGGTCCCGCTGGTGTCGGTGGTGCCCGAGACGAGTCCGCCGGCCTGCAGCGTCTTCGAGGCCGTGTCCCAGCCGCTGTACGTGACGACGGCGGTGGCCGGGAAGTCCGACGGGTCGGTGTCCGGCTCGTTGGTCGAGCCGCTCCCCGGGAAGGCACCGGGGGTGTCGTCGTCCGAGGCGGTGGGGTCGTCGGCGGCCTCGGACGCGGGCGACGACGCGGTGCCGGTGGGCTCCGCGGTCGCCGAGTCGTCGGCGGTCGGGGTCGGACTCGCGGTGCGGGTCGGCGATGCGGACGGCGTCGGGGTGGCGTCGTCGCCACCACCGGAACAACCGGCCAAGAGAACACTGAGGGCACCGACCACCGCGAACGCAGCGATCGGCCTGGATGCGAGGAGCATGCTGACGGGCCGTCCTGTGGATGTTGACAAGGGTCCGGGTTGCGACAACGGTAACCCGAAAGTGAAGGTTGAGGGTTGGATCGGTCCGGAATCACCCCCGCTCGGGGTGCACGACGGCCGTCGCCCATCCCTGCCGCGCGGGCCCGGTGAGTATGCTGTTCCGGTCCTGCCCCCACGAACGAAGAGACGTATGGTCGATCAAGCCCGCATGACGGCGCTCGCGAAGGAACCCCTCGTCGTGATCGGCGCTCCGACGAGCGCCTTCCGCGGAACCTGGCGGGAGCTGCGCGACGTCTTCCGGCAGCGCGAGATGCTGGGGATGCTCGTCCGACGCGACCTGAAGGCGCGGTACAAGGACTCGGCACTCGGGTTCGTGTGGACGCTCGTGCGCCCGCTGACCCAGCTGCTCATCTACTACTTCGTCATCGGCAAGGTCCTCGGCGCCGCCAACGGCATCGACAACTTCGCGATCTACGTCTTCACCGGCCTGACCGCCTACACGCTCTTCAGCGAGATCGTCGCCGGGTCGACCGGCTCGATCGTCGGCAACTCCGGACTGATCAAGAAGGTCTACGTCCCCCGCGAGGTCTTCCCGCTCGCCAGCGTGGGCGCGGCCCTGGTGAACTTCACGATCCAGTTCGCGATCCTGCTCGCCGCGACGGTGGTCATCGGCGTCTTCCCGTTCCACGAGGGTCTGATCTACCTGATCCCCTCGCTCGCCGTGATCCTCGTCTACGGCGCGGCCATCGGTCTGGTGCTGTCCGCGCTCAACGTCTACCTGCGCGACGTCCAGTTCGTCATCGACGTCGGCCTGATGGTCCTGCTCTGGGCCTCGCCGATCGTGTACTCGTACTCGCGGGTGGTCGCCACCGTGAACACCGACTGGCTCATCACGGCCTACACGAACAACCCGCTGACGCTGTCCGTGCTCGGCATGCAGAACGCGATCTGGCTGCACGACCCGGCCGACGTCACGTACCCGGACCACCTGATGCTGCGCCTCGGCATCGCGTTCGTCATCGGTGTCCTCTGCCTCCTCGGCGCGCAGCGGGTGTTCTCCCGTCTGCAGGGCAACTTCGCGCAGGAGCTGTAGACCATGGCCATCAGCACCCCCGTCGCACCGACGCCCACCGAGGGCACCGCCGAGCGCCCGGACGTGATCGTCATCGACCACGTCCGCAAGCGCTTCACGGTCCGCAAGGACAACACCCTGCGCGAGCGCATCGTCACGCTCGGTCGTGCCGGCCGGAAGCACCGCCAGGACTTCTGGGCCCTCGACGACGTCACCGTGTCGATCCAGGCCGGCTCCACCGTCGGGCTGATCGGCCAGAACGGCTCCGGCAAGTCGACCCTGCTCAAGGCGATCGGCGGCATCATCCAGCCGACCTCCGGCACCGTGTCCCGCCGCGGTCGCCTCGCCGCGCTGCTCGAGCTCGGCGCCGGCTTCCACCCCGACCTGTCCGGGCGCGAGAACGTCTACCTCAACGCGTCGCTGCTCGGCCTGAGCCGCAAGCAGACCGACGAGAAGTTCGACGACATCCTGGCGTTCTCGGGGATCGGCGACTTCATCGACACCCAGGTGAAGTTCTACTCATCGGGCATGTACGTGCGACTCGCGTTCGCCGTCGCCGTGCACACCGACCCCGACGTCCTGCTCGTCGACGAGGTCCTGGCCGTCGGCGACGAGGCGTTCCAGCGCAAGTGCCTCGACCGCATCCGCACCTTCCAAGAGGCCGGCAAGACGATCATCATCGTCACGCACTCGCTCAGCCAGGTGCAGGAGATGTGCGACCGGGTGGTGCTGCTCAACAAGGGCAAGGTGCTGCACGACGGCGATCCCGTCCAGGCCGTGAGCATGTTCCGCGAGGTCCTCGAGGAACGCCGCCAGGGCGAGCTCAGCACCGACGTCGCCGTCGGCCGGGGCAAGGTCATCGGCGCGAGCGTGCACGTCGACGGCAAGGAGCCCCGCGCCGAGGTCGTGCCCGGCGACGACCTCGTCGTGGACATGGAGTTCGAGCACCTGGACGGCATCGCCGACTGGGAGGCCGCGGTCCAGATCAACAACGCCGGCGGCCAGGTCGTCTACGGCACCACCACCGGCATCATGGGCCTCGAACTGCAGCCGCTGCACGGTCGCCGGAAGCTCCGCCTGCGGATCGCCGACACCGCGTTCGGTACCGGCAAGTACTTCATCAACGTGTCGATGATGGACTCGGCCGGCCGCCACCTGCACGACATGCCGGAGTGCGACTCGTTCGAGGTGCCCACCTTCGACAACGCCGTCGGCACCGTCTACGCGCAGCCCTCGATCGAGGAGCTCGACTGAGCCCCACCGACGACACGCTCCGCACCGCGGTCGTCGTCGTCAACTGGGAGCGCGCCGACCTGACCACCGCGGCCGTCCGTGCCGTGCTCGCCGATGGTGCGGCCGACCAGGTGGTCGTCGTCGACAACGGCTCGTCGGACGACTCCGTCGCCGTGCTCCGCCGTGCCCTGCCCGACGTCACCGTCGTCGCGCGGGAGCACAACGACGGGTTCGCAGCCGGCGCGAACACCGGCATCCGGCACGCGGACGCCGACGTCGTCGTGCTGCTCAACAACGACGCGGTCCCCGCGCCGGGCTTCGTCGCGGCGCTCCGCGACCACCTGGCGCAGGCGGGGCCCGAGGTCGCGGCCGTGACGGGCCGCATCGTGCTCGCCGGACGCTGGACGGGCCTCCCGGTCAGTGCGACGCCCGCACCCGGCCAGCGCGTGCTGCGCGACCACGACGGCCGCCTGTGGACGCCGTCGGCCGACGGCGAGGTGCGCCTCAACTCGACCGGCGTCCGAGTCGACCGCGACGGCAACGGCATGGACCGCGACTGGTTCGCACCCGTCGACCGGGTCGCCGACGTCGACGTCTTCGGCTTCTCCGGCGGCGCCTCCGCGCTCCGGCGGAGCGCCCTCGACGACGTCGGCCTGCTCGACGAGTCGCTCTTCATGTACTACGAGGACACCGAGCTCGCGTGGCGGCTCCGGCGACGCGGCTGGCGCGTGGAACACGCCGCCGACGCCGTCGTCGAGCACGACCACTCGGCGTCGTCCGGCGTCCAGAGCGACCTGTTCCGCTTCCGCAACGCCCGCAACCGGATGGTCGTCGCGCTCTGGCACGCTCCGTGGCCGACCGTCCTGCGGGCGAGCGCCCGCACCCTCTTCCGCGGCCTGCGCGGGATGCTGTCCGGTACCACCCGACGGGAGGCCCGGCTCGTCCTGGCAGCGTTCGCGGACGTCGTCGGGGCGCTCCCGTCGCACCTCGCCCGGCGGCTCCGCGAGTCGCGGCGCGCGTCCGTCCCCCGCCGCAGCGTGGACCCGGGCGCATGAGCGCGGAGGGCTATCCTGGTCACTCCCCCGCCGACGGTCCCGACCGTCGCGCTCCCGTTCGGAAGGACCCACGCGTGCCGCAGCTCACCGTCCTCGTCGACGGGACCGCGGTACCGCGTGAACTCGGCGGTGTGGGCCGCTACGTCGAGGGGGTCGTGTCGCACCTGACCGACCCGGCGCTCGACGTCCACCTGGTGGTCCGCCCCGTGCACGCTCCGCACTTCGCCGCCGTCGCGCCGCACGCGACCGTGCACACCGCGCCGGGCTGGACCGACTCCGTGCCGCTCCGGTTCCTGTGGGAGCAGACGGGGCTGCCGGCACTCGGCCGCCGCCTCGGCGCGCAGGTGCTGCACTCCCCGCACTACACGTTCCCGTTCGGCTGGCGCGGCGGATCCGTCGTCACGCTGCACGACGCCACCTTCTTCTCGAACCCGGAGTGGCACTCCCGCCTGAAGCGCACGTTCTTCACGTGGTGGAGCCGTCGGTCCCTGCGCTCCCGGCCGGTGGTCATCGTCCCGAGCGCGGCCACCGCGACCGAGGCCGCCAGGGTCGTGACCGGCATCCGCGCCGACGTCCGGGTCGCACCCCTCGGCGTCGACCGTGCCGTGTTCCACGAGCCGTCCACCGCCGAGGTCGAGGACGCCCGGATCGCCGCGACCCTGCCCGAGGGGGCGCCCTGGATCGCGTTCCTCGGCACCATCGAACCGCGGAAGAACGTCACCGCGCTGCTCGACGCCTACGCCACGGTGCGGACGTCGCGTGCGGCCGCCGGCGCGGACACGCCGTGGCTGGTCCTGTCGGGGGCCCGGGGCTGGGACGAGTCCGCGATCGCTCGCCTCGACGCCCTGCAGCCCGACGAGCACGTGATCGAGGCCGGCTACCTGCCCCTCGAGGACCTGGCCGGCTACCTCGGCGGAGCGGAGTTCGTCGTCTACCCGTCACTCGGCGAGGGCTTCGGCCTGCCGGTGGTCGAGGCGATGGCCTCCGGCGCGTGCGTCCTGACCACGAGGCGGTTGTCGCTGCCCGAGGTCGGCGGCGATGCAGCCGTGTACACCGAGCCGTCCGCCGACGCGCTGGCGTCCGCGATGACGGGGCTGCTCGACGATCGGTCGCTCGTCGCGTCGCACCGGGCGGCCGCGCTGGCCCGGGCCGCTTCGTTCACGTGGGAGGCCACTGCCGCCGTGCACGTCGGTGCCTACGAGTCCGTCGCCGGGGGCGCACGGTGATCCGCGTCGCGGTGCTGACGGTCACCTACAACACCGGCGAGACCATCCGGCCGTTCCTGGCGAGCGTCGCGGGGGCCTCGTCGGAGCCGGTGGCCGTCGTGATCGCCGACAACGGGTCGGCCGACATCGACGCACTCCGGGCGATCGGTGAGTCCTACGGCGCCGTCGTGGTGTCCTCCGGGGGCAACCGCGGCTACGGCGGGGGCATCGACGCCGCGCTGAGCGCCCTCGACGACGTGCTGCCCGACGTCCGGCCCGAGTTCCTGCTCGTCACGAACCCCGACGTCGTGCTCGCGCCCGGGTCGATCGACGAACTCGTCCGCGCCGCCGACCGGCTGCCGTCCGGCGGCTCGTTCGGACCGCGGATCCTCGACGAGCAGGGCGAGACGTACCCGTCCGCACGCCAGCTGCCGTCGCTCCGGACCGGCCTCGGTCACGCAGCGTTCTCGCGGTTCTGGCCGGCGAACCCGTGGAGCCAGCGGTACTGGTCCACCACGCAGGTCGTCGAGCGCGAGGCCGGCTGGCTGTCCGGAGCGTGCTTCCTCATCCGGACGTCGTTGTTCCGCGAGCTCGGCGGCTTCGACGAGTCGTACTTCATGTACTTCGAGGACGTCGACCTGGGCCAGCGCGTCGGTCGCTCCGGCCGCGCGAACGTCTACGTGCCGACGGCCGTGGTCACCCACACCGGGGCGCACTCGACGTCGTCGAACCGGCGCCGGATGGAGATCGAGCACCACCGCAGCGCGTACCGGTTCCTGTCGCGGAAGTACCGGGCGTGGTGGCTCTGGCCGCTGCGGGTCGCCCTGCACGCGGGCCTCTCCGCCCGTGCCCGCTGGGTCACACGCAAGTAGCCCGGTCGGGGGCCTGCGGGGCCGTGCGCGACCTCGCTAGGCTCGGCGCCGTGCACCGCGACCCGGAACCCTGGCTCGGCTGCGGCCCGATCGACGCCGCCCGCCGCTACGGGACGGGGGCGTTCACGTTCCGCCGTGCCCGAGCGAGCCGGGCCGAGTTCTGGTGGGCACGCGCCGTCGACCTGCTCGTGGTCTGGCTCGTCGTGACGTTCGTGCCGATGGCCACCGGGATCCCGGATGCCGACGACTCGATGACCGACTTCCAGAACACCCCCGGGTTCCTCGGGATCGGCCAGGCCGTCCTGAGCCTCAACGGCAGCCCCGACGGCTGGCACGTCGTCGCCCAGGGGCCGCCGTCGCAGTGGGTGCTGTTCGTGTGGTGGGTGCTGACGGCCATCCCGAACCTGGCGCTCGGCGCACGACGACTCCGCGACATCGGTACCCCGGCGTGGATCGCGCTGCTCGGTGGTGTGCCGATCGTGGACCTGTTCCTGCTGCTCGGTGCCCTGCGTCGCAGCTGGCGTCCGACGCTCCCGTCGGACCCGGACCCGGACCCGTCCAGCGCCGAAGTCCCCGTCGCCCACCGCGCCGCGTAGGGGGCACGGCCGATCCGGATCGACGCCGGGCGCGCCCCGGCACGGTCATCGCGCCCCGCCTCTTCGGGGCGCGATGACCACGGCGGGGCGCAGCTCAGGACGGGACTCGTCGACGCGGAGCGACGGGTCAGGCGCGGAGGCGGGCGTGCTCGGTACGGGCCGCCTCGAGCAGCACGGCGGCTCGGGCGTCGAAGGAGTGCTCGGCGGCGATGTGCGACGCGACCGCGGCCCGCTCGGCAGCAGTCGGCCAGGCGTACGACGGGTCCAGGAGCGCGGCGAGCTCGTCACGGGAACGCGCGACCGCGAGCGTCGGAACGTCGAGCAGCTCGGGTAGCCCGGCGACCTCGTCCGTCACGACGACTCCCCCGGACGCCAGTACGTCGAACACCCGGTTCGACACGAAGCCACCTGCCGCCATGTCCGGCCAGTGGTCGTTGAGCACCACGCGCGCCGAGGCGTAGGCCGTCGCGACCTCGGCTCGGGTCAGGGATGCTTCCCCGAGTGACTCCGCGGGGACGAGTGCTTCCCAGCCGGGCCCGTGCACGCGGAGGTCCGCCCCGAGCGCCACCCCATCGGAGACCACCGGGCGTGCGGTCCCGCGGGTCGAGCCGACGAACACCACGCGGTCGGCCTCCGGACTCGTCGCCGAACGCGCTCCGGGGTGGAACACCGACGGGTCGGTCGCCTGCAGCAGCGTGCGCACCGGTACGCCCGACCGCGCAGCAGCCGTCGCACCCCAGACCGGGCCGGCCGCGAACGCCGCGTCGAACGACCGCAGCTCAGTGTCCGACACGTCGTCGGGGTGGCTGATCACCCAGAGCAGGTTGACGGACGCCGGGTTCGGCGGCACCCGGTCGAGCCCGCGGATCACGAGCGTCACGTCGTCCGAGGCGTCGTCGTCCCGCACATGGGCGTCACGCCGGTCGATCCGGACGCGCTGCCCGAGGCGCTCGAGTGCCCCGGCGAGCTCGGCCGCGAAGTGCACGTCGCCCCAGCCGTCGCCCTCCGGCCCGGCCGGCGCGGCGATCTTCAGCGACCAGGCGAGCGGACCGGTGGCGCTGCCGGTCGTCCGGCGGACCGGTGTCACGGGTCGCGCTCCCCACGGCGGCAACGGCGGCCCGGCGGAGACTGCAGCACCCCGGCCGTCGACCGAGTCCCGTCTCGCGTCCCGCCAGGCCGAGAACGCGTCCACGGTGGCGGCGTCGATCGTCCGCCCGGGTTCAGCGAGTCGGACGGTCTCGCCGACGTCCTCCACCAGGATCGTGGGACCCGACTGCGGTCGCTGGCGCACAGCGCACGCGTGCGTCCACCCGACGAGCGTCGTCGGCTCGTCCGTGAGCACGGGCGCAGCGACGATCGCGGCCCGGGGCACAGCGAGCACGGGTTGATCGGCACCGAACACCGACTCCCCCGTGCCGAACGGACGGTCGTCCGACCACGGGAGTGCGCCGGGACGGATGAGCAGTGCACCGTTCCGCGCCGAACCGTCCGCCGTGCGCACCGAGGCCTGCACCAGGCGGTGGACTCCGGTCTCGGCGAGCGCCCGGAGGCCGGCAGCGTCGATCATCACCGAGGTGTCGACGAGCACGAGGACCCGTCCGACCCCGGCGGCGAGGCCGGCGTTGATCGCGGACCCCAGGCCGTCGACGGGCACGGTCCGCACCCACGGCAGGCGACGACCGAACGGGTCGCGCGGCGAGGCGTCGGCGACGTAGCTCACGGCGCGGACGTCGGCGCCACGGCCGAAGGCCTCGCGGGCGACGGCGACGAGGCGGGCGACCTCGGTGTGCCGGTCCGAGCGGGTCGTGACGAGGACCGTGACGACCTGGTCCAGGTGCGGCAGGGGACGGTCGAAGCCGGCCACGCGGACGACGTCAGCCGTTGTCGCGGACGCGGGACGGGCCTCCCGGTCGGGGTGGCCGGTCGCCGTCGTGTCGCGACGACGCCGACCGAACCACCCAGAACCGGACGCCACGGGCGGTGCTAGGCGCCGAGGAGCCGCTGGAGGTAGACGCCGTAGCCGCCCTTGACGAGCGGTGCGGCGAGCTCGGCGAGCTGCGCGTCGTCGATCCACCCGTTGCGCCAGGCGATCTCCTCGATGCAGCCGATCTTGAAGCCCTGGCGGTCCTCGATGACCTTCACGTACTCGGACGCCTGCATCATCGACTCGAACGTGCCGGTGTCGAGCCAGGCCGTGCCACGGTCGAGGACCTGGACGCCGAGCTCGCCGGCCTCGAGGTAGCGCTCGTTGACGGTCGAGATCTCGAGCTCGCCGCGGGCGCTCGGTTCGATCGTCTTCGCGATCTCGATGACCTTGTTGTCGTAGAAGTACAGGCCGGGGACGGCGTAGTTCGACTTCGGCTCGGCCGGCTTCTCCTCGATGGAGACGGCGGTGAAGTCGTCGTCGAACTCCACGACGCCGTAGGCCTTCGGGTCGGCCACGTGGTACGCGAAGATCGTCGCGCCGTCGACCTCGGTGTTCTTCCGCAGGTTCGTGCCGAGGCCGGTGCCGTGGAAGATGTTGTCGCCGAGGACGAGCGCGACGCTGTCGTCGCCGATGAAGTCCTCGCCGATGACGAACGCCTGCGCGAGTCCGTCCGGGGACGGCTGCACGGCGTACTGGATCTCCATGCCGAAGGCGGAGCCGTCGCCGAGCAGGGCCTTGAACTGCTCGTTGTACTCCGGCGTCGTGATGACGAGGACCTCGCGGATGCCGGCCATCATCAGGGTCGACAGGGGGTAGTAGACCATCGGCTTGTCGTAGATCGGCATGAGCTGCTTGCTGATGCCCTTGGTGATCGGCCAGAGGCGCGTGCCGGAACCGCCGGCGAGGATGATGCCCTTCATACGGTGACCCGTTCCCTACTTCTTCGTCCGGAGCGATTCGGTGTACGCGACGCACTCCTCGTACGTCGGCAGCAGACCGGCGGCCGCGGCCTCCTCGAGCGTCGGGGCGCTCGTGTCCTTCTCGGAGAGCACCGGCTCACCGATGCCGTCCGGCAGTTCCAGCCCGACGGTCGGGTCAAGGATCGTGATCCCCTTCTCGCGCTCCGGGTTGTAGTGCGCGCTGACCAGGTAGTTCACGGTGGACTGGTCCTCGAGCGCGACGATCGCGTGGCCGAGGCCCTCGGAGAGGTACACGGCCTTGCGGTCGACGTCGTCGATGCGGACCGAGTCCCACTGCCCGAAGGTCGGCGAACCGACGCGGATGTCGACGATGTAGTCGATGAAGGCGCCACGGACGGCGGTGACGTACTTCGCCTGGCTCGGGGCGACGAGGGCGTAGTGGATGCCCCGCGCGACGCCGGCCGACGAGATCGACATGTTCACCTGGCGGAGGTCCAGCGGGTGACCGACCGTCTCCTCGAGGACGTCGGCCCGGTACGCCTCGAGGAATGCTCCTCGTGCGTCGCCGTGCTGGACGGGCGTGAACTCCCACGCGCCGGGGATCTTCAGTTCGCGGATCTGCACCGGGGAAGCCTAGCAAGGTGGCGCATCGCATAGGCTGTCCTGGTTCTGTGCCCCGCGCCCCGCGCGCTGCGACTCCCGAAACGAGACCAAGCGAGCCCGTGAAGCTATTCGTCCAGATCCCCTGCCTCAACGAGGAGAACACCCTCGCCAGCGTCATCGACTCGATCCCGCGTGAGATCGACGGCATCGACGAGATCGAGATCCTGGTCATCAACGACGGCAGCACCGACCGCACCGTCGAGGTCGCCAAGGAACACGGCGTCAAGCACTTCGTGCACCACACCACCAACATGGGCCTCGCCCGGTCGTTCCGCGACGGCGTCGACTACGCCCTGCTGCACGGTGCCGACATCGTCGTCAACACCGACGGCGACAACCAGTACCCGCAGGCGCAGATCGCCGAGCTCGTCCAGCCGATCCTGCGCAAGGAGGCCGAGATCGTCATCGGCGACCGGCAGACCCGTACGATCGAGCACTTCTCCGGCTTCAAGAAGCTCATGCAGCGCTTCGGGTCGTGGGTCGCCAGCCGCGCCGCCGGACTCGACCTGCCCGACGCCGCGAGCGGCTTCCGCGCCTACTCGAAGTACTCGCTGATCCGCCTGAACATCGTGACGCGCTTCAGCTACTGCATGGAGACCATCGTGCAGGCGGGCTACAAGCGCCTGGCGATCGCGTCGGTGCCGATCACGACGAACCCGAAGACGCGCGAGTCCCGGCTGTTCAGCAACATCTTCCAGCACATGTTCGAGTCCGGTTCGGCGATCGCCCGCGTCTACCTGATGTACCGGCCGATGGCGCTGTTCGCCTGGGTCAGCGTGATCCTGGGCGGGCTCGGGCTCTGGCCGCTCGTCCGGTACCTGGTGCTGCTCGCGATGCAGACCCCCGGCAACCACCTGCAGTCGATCATCCTCGGTGTGGTGCTGCTCATCACGGCGCTGCTCTCCATCGTGATCGGCGTCGTCGCCGACCTCACCCGCCTCAACCGCACGCTGGCCGAGGAGCAGCTCGACCTGCAGAAACTGCAGCGGTATGGCGACTGACACGGCCCCGGCCGTGTCGGGTACCGTCGCCCGCCCGCGGGTCGGCCGTGCCGAGCGCGTCGTCGTCATCGCCCTGACGATCGCGTTCGCCGCCGTCCTGGGGGTCTGGGCGATCGTGACGACCACCTACAAGGCGCCGGACGAGCCGACCCACGTCGACGCCGTCCTGCACCTGGCGATCGGTGACGCCTGGCCGGAGCCGGGCGCGATGCACTACCTCAACGCCACGCACGACACCCAGATCAGCAACCTGCGCCAGCCGGCTGCCGACAACGCGACGTGGGGCGAGCTGCTGCGCGAGTTCCCGGGCGTGCACCCCACGAGCATCGACCAGATGTCGCAGCACCCGCCGACCTACTACGCGCTGGCCGCCGGGGTGCTCCACCTGGTGCACTTCGAGGACCTGCGGTGGGATCACGCCGTGATGGCCCTGCGGCTGTTCGACGCCCTGCTCGTGCTGCCCCTGCCGTTCCTGGCGTGGGCCACCGTGCGTCGGCTGACCGGTTCGCCCCGGGCGGCGCTGGTCGGAGGGGCCGCGATCCTGGCGGTCCCCGAGGTCGCGTCGATCGGGACCTCCGTCACGAACGACGCCCTCATGCTGCCCCTCGCGGGCGCCCTGGTGTACTTCGTCGTCCGGCTGCTCACCGGCGACCAGCGGGTGCGGACCACGGTGTGGATCGGCCTGCTGCTCGGCGCGATGCTGCTGACGAAGGGCACCGCGCTGCCCGCCGTCCCGTTCGTCGGCATCGCCGTGATGGCGGCGGGCTGTACCCGAGCGACCGTGTGGCGCAACGTGCTCCGGACGCTCTGGACGCTGGGCATCGCCGGCGTCGTCGGTGGGTGGTGGTGGCTGCGGAACATCCTCGTGTACCACGCGATCCAGCCCGACGGCATGGCGTACGCCCGTCCGTCGATGCCGTTCCCGGACGACACGGCCGCCAGCCCGGAGGTCTTCCTGCGCGACTACTGGAACGGTGTGACCCGTACGTTCTGGGGCAGCGTCGGCGGCCTCACGCAGTTCCAGTTCGCCCAGTTCCTGATCGACGGCCTGACCATCGTCTCGGTCGCCGGCATCGTCATCTGGGCGTTCCGCCGCGGCCCGTCGCTGCGGCCCGCGATCGTGCTGGCGTCGTACCCCGTCATCCTGATCGCCCTGCACATGCAGAGCGGCTGGGGCGGCTACGTGCGGAACACGATCGTCGCCGGCACCCAGGGCCGGTACTACTACCCCACCCTCATCGCCCTCATCGCCCTGAGCGCCCTGGCCTGGCGGCGTGTGACCGTCACAGCGGCCGGCGCCACACGACTGGCCGTCGGCATGTCCGTCGCGGCGACCGCCATCGCCCTGTACGGGGTCGTCTACGCGCTCCGGGCGTTCGGCCGCGACGCCGCGTTCTGGATCGACGAGTTCTCGATCGTCAAGTTCGACCAGTACGGCATGCTCGCCGCCGGCGGGAACTTCACGCTCGCCGCGGTGGCCGCGGTGGCGCTGATCGCCACGGCGGTCCTGCTCGTGCGGTTCATGCGCCGGCCGGAGGTGACGGCGTGACCGCCCGCCGCGAGTGGATCACCCTCGGGACGACCACCGTCGCGTGGCTGGGCCTGCTGCTCAGCTTCGCCCTGCTCACCCCCGCGTTCGGCGCCCCCGACGAGCCCGCCCACGTCGACGCCGCGTTCCGGCTGGCACTCGGCCTCGGATGGCCGCACGGTGGGGAGATGCACTACCTCGCCGCGGTCCGGCAGATCGTGGAGCACCCGGTGCCCGCCGTCGACCGCCCCACGGTCGACGCGCTCCTGGCGGCGGTGCCCGGCGACTCCCCCGCGATCGACCCGATGTCGCAGAACCCGCCGACGTACTGGCTCGTCGCCGCGGGCATCCTGCGCCTGATCCGGTTCGGCGCGCACGACTGGGCCACCTCGGTGCTCGTCCTGCGCCTGTTCGACGTCGCGCTCGTGACCGCGCTGCCCGTCCTCGTGTGGGCGACCGTCCGCCGGGTGACCCGGTCGCCGCGGACCGCCCTGGTCGCGCCGCTGCTGCTCTTCGCGGTGCCGCAGCTCGCACAGGTCGCCGCCGGCGTGACGTCGTGGGCGCCGATGATCCTGCTCGGCGCCGTGCTCGTGTGGCTGAGCGTGCGCGTGCTCACCGGCGACCGGTCGTGGTGGACGACGGCCGGTCTGGCCGTGGCGGTGACCGGGCTGGCGGCGATCAGCGCGCTCGGCCTGCTGGCGGTGCCGTTCGTCGTGCTCGTGTTCGTGCTGGCCCGCGACCAGCGCACCGCGAGCGACCAGCGCACCGCGACTGACCGGCGCGACCAGCGCCCGTGGCGCCGGTCCGCCCTGCACGCCGGTGTCGTCGTCGTCGCTGCCGCCGCAGTGTCCGGTTGGTGGTGGGTCCGCACGCTGCTCGTCAGCGGGACCCTGCTACCCGACGCCCTGCGCGGCGTGACCACCGTGCAGCCGTACCCGTCGGGCGGTGCGAACCCCGGCGCGTTCGCCGGTCGGCAGTGGGACGGCCTGACCGCCTCGTTCTTCGGGGACTTCGGCGCGAACCAGTGGCCGCTGCCGCCCATGGTCGTCGACGCCCTGGCGATCGTCGGACTCGTCGCCCTCGGCTGGTCGTACGCCCGCCGCGGCGCAGGACGCCGGGTGATGACGATCGCCCTGGTCTGGCCGGCGCTCGTCGTCGTCGCGACCCTGGCCTACAACTGGCGCAACTACCTCGGCACGCACCAGGGCAACGGCCTGCAGGGCCGGTTCCTGTTCGTGGCCGTCGTCGCGCTCGTGTTGTCGCAGGCCGTGGCGTGGCGGGCCCTGGTCATGCACCCGGAGCTGCGCCGTCGGCTCGCCCGGATCGCCGCCGTCGGCTCGTTCGCGATCGCGCTGTACGGCATCGGCACCGCGTACCGCGGCGCGTGGGAGAACGTCCAGTTCCGGGTGACCCCCGGCGGCCTGTCGGCGATGGCCGGCGGCTCGCTCGCCGGACCGGTCCCGATCGCGGTGGCCGGCGCGCTGTTCATCGTCGCCGCCGTCGCGGCCGTCGCGTTCGTCTGGCGCGCGGCCGCCGTGCCGAGCACCACGACCACCCCCGTCACCGGCCTCCCGCTAGAATCGCCGCCGACCCACGAACCGACCGTCAGGAAAGAGAACTCGTGAAGATCCTCGTCACCGGAGGAGCCGGCTTCATCGGCTCGAACTTCGTCCGCCGCACCCTGGAGGACGCGTACCCCGGCCTCGAGGGCGCCGAGGTCGTCGTCTACGACGCGCTGACCTACTCCGGCAACGAAGCGAACCTCGCCCCGGTCGCCGACTCCCCCCGCTACACCTTCGTGCACGGCGACATCCGCGACGCCGCGAAGCTCGACGAGGTCGTCCCGACGGTCGACGCGATCGTGCACTTCGCCGCCGAGTCCCACGTCGACCGGTCGGTCCGCGACTCCGGCATCTTCGTCGAGACGAACGTCGTCGGCACCCAGCGCCTGCTCGATGCGGCGCTCCGCCACGGCACCGAGCGCTTCGTGCACGTCTCCACCGACGAGGTCTACGGCTCCATCAGCGAGGGCTCGTGGGACGAGGAGCGCCCGCTCGAGCCGAACTCGCCGTACTCGGCGTCGAAGGCCGGCAGCGACCTGCTCGCCCGCAGCTACCACCGCACCCACGGGCTGAACCTCTCGATCACGCGCTGCTCGAACAACTACGGGCCGTACCACTTCCCCGAGAAGGTCATCCCGCTGTTCGTCACGAACCTGATCGACGACGTGCACGTCCCGCTGTACGGCGAGGGCAACAACATCCGCGACTGGCTGCACGTGGACGACCACACCCGCGGCATCGCGATGGTCCTGACCCGCGGCCGCGCCGGCGAGATCTACAACATCGGCGGCGGCACCGAACTCACCAACAAGGAGCTCACGCAGCTGCTCCTCGACGCGACCGGCAAGGACTGGTCGTACGTCGACCGGGTCGCCGACCGCCTCGGGCACGACCTGCGCTACTCGGTCGACATCTCGAAGATCCGGGCCGAGCTCGGCTACGAGCCGCAGGTCCCGTTCGAGCAGGGCCTGGCCGACGTCGTGCAGTGGTACCGCGACAACCGTTCGTGGTGGGAGCCGCTCAAGGAGCGCGCAGCGATCGCATGACCAAGTACCTCATCACCGGCGCCGCCGGCATGCTCGGCCGTGACCTGCAGGCCGCCCTCGCTGGCCGCGACGTGACGGCGCTGTCCCGCGCCGAGCTCGACATCACCGACCCGGCCGCGGTGGACGCCGCCGTCGCCGGGCACGACGTCGTGATCAACTCCGCCGCGTACACGAAGGTCGACGATGCAGAGGAGCACGAGGACGACGCCCACGCCGTCAACGCGACGGGCCCGAAGCTCCTGGCCGAGGCCGCGGTCCGCCACGGCGCGAAGCTCGTCACGGTGTCGACGGACTACGTCTTCGACGGCAACGGCACCGCCCCGTACGCCGAGGACGCCCCGACCGACCCGATCAACGCCTACGGCCGCACCAAGGCCGCGGGCGAGGCGTTCGTGCGCGAGATCGCCCCGGACACCTCGTACGTCGTCCGCACCGCGTGGATCTACGGCGCGCACGGGCCGAACTTCGCCGCGACGATGCTCCGGCTGGCCGGCTCGCACGACACCGTGAGCGTCGTCACCGACCAGGTCGGTCAGCCGACGTGGACCGGCGACCTCGCCGCGCGGATCGTCGAGCTCGTCGACGTCGACGCCCCCGCGGGCGTCTACCACGGCACGAATGCCGGACAGGGGTCGTGGTTCGACTTCACGCGTGCCATCTACACCGAGCTCGGCCTCGACCCCGAGCGCGTCCTGCCGACCGACAGCGCCGCGTTCGTCCGTCCGGCGCCGCGTCCGGCGTACAGCGTGCTCGGGCACGACGGCTGGTCGCGCGCCGGCCTCGTGCCGATGCGCGACTGGCGCGAGGCGCTGCGCGCCGCGGTGGCCGCAGGAGCGTTGACGAAGTAAGCACGGCAGTCGACCGGGAGGCCCGGATCACGTCCGCCGCGTCGCGAACGTGATCCGGGCCTCCCGTCTCGGTCCCCTGCCGCGCCCCGCCAGCGGCGCTCAGGGGGCAGCCCACCGGCCCTGGTAGGGTCGGGCAGCCGGGCGCCGGGCCGGTCCTCGGCCCCATCACCACGACGAGGAGACCAGCACCATGACCACCCTCCACGTCCTCGTCGACCAGGTCGTCGCGCCCGTCCCGGGTGGCATCGGGCGGTACGCCGAAGAGCTCGCCCGTCACCTCGTCGCGAACGCGCCGAGCGGGTGCGACGTCGCCGGGGTCGTGTCGGCGGTCAGCTCCGACGAGATGGCACACCTGCGCACGTTGCTGCCCGGCCTGTCCGACCTGCAGCGTCTGCCGCTGGCCCGTCGCGAGCTGTCGCTGGCGTGGCAGGGCGGCTTCGTCGGTGGCATCGCGAAGGGCATGGTGCACGCGCCGAGCGTCCTTGCTCCCCTGGTCAAGCACGACCGGTTCCAGGACCCGGGTCGGCAGACCGTCGTCACCGTGCACGACACCGTGCCGTGGACGAACCCCGAGACCCTGACGCCCCGCGGTGTCCACTTCCACAAGGCGATGGTGAAGCGGGCATGGAAGCACGCCGACGCCGTCGTGGTGCCCACCCACGCGGTGGCGAGTGCCCTGAACGAGATCCACCGCTTCGACGACCGGCTGCGCGTCATCGGCGGCGCCCCCAGCGGTCGGCTGCGGCTGCCCGTCGACGCCGACCTGCGCGCCGAACGCCTCGGCCTGCCGGACCGCTACGTGCTGGCCGTCGGCACGCTCGAACCGCGCAAGGCGCTCGGGTCCCTCATCGAAGCACTCGCGCACCCCGACGCACCGGCGGACATCCCGCTCGTGATCTCCGGCCCGGACGGTTGGGGCGACGTCGACGTGTACGGCACGGCCGAGCGCGCCGGGCTCGCCCGCGACCGCGTGAAGGTGCTCGGCCGGATCGACGACGCCGACCTCGCCGTGGTGTACGACCGGGCCACCGTGTTCGTGTTCCCGAGCTTCGCCGAGGGCTTCGGCCTGCCCGTGATCGAGGCGATGAGCTTCGGCACCCCCGTCATCCACTCCGACGACCCCGCCGTGGCCGAGGTCGCGTCGGACGCCGGGGTCACCGTCGCCCGGAACCCGCGAGAGTCCTACCCGGAGCGGATCGCACAGGCGGTCTACCAGGTGGTCAACGACCCGTTGCTCGCCGGGCAGCTCGCCGTCGCCGGTCCGGACCGCGCTCGCATGTACGACTGGAGCGACTCCGCCGCCGAGACCTGGCAGCTGCACGCCGACCTCTGAGCCGGCGGCACGTCACTTCTTGTACGTGTAGGTGCTGACCCAGTCGATGTACAGGTGGCCGGTGGCGCCCCAGTTGCCCACCTGGAACATGTAGCGGTGCGCGGTCTTCGGCACGTGCTTCGTGATCGTCTTGATCACCTTGCCGTCGAGGCGGTAGCGCACGGACTTCCCGGGGATCCACTCGATCGAGTACGTGTGCCATGCGCGCCACGAGACGCCGGTGCTCAGGCTCGTCGCGTTGACCTCCTGGCCGGGGGTCATCGAGTGGTGGTGCAGCATCGGCTGCTGGTCGAAGTTCGCCTCGGGGTAGTCGATCTCACCGTCCGACCACTTGTCGGACGACGGCCACAGCATGAACGCGGCGCCGTTCCCGTCGCCGCCGGTCGCCTTGGCACGGACGATGAACTTGCCGCCCTTGTGCCCCCACGCGCCCGACGGGGTGCCGAACGTGCCGGCGGCGCCGTGCTTGCCGTCGAGCTTGACGTCCATGTACCCGTTGTGGGAGCTGATCTGGGCGCCCGAGTAGTACATGCCGCCGGTGCCGTCCGGGTAGGGCTGCCACGACTTCGCGTAGGTCTTGGCGAACTTCCCCTTGGCCGCCGCCGCCGTGCTGAAGTTCTCGCGGAAGGTCTGCTTGAAGTTCCCGACGTTCCCGATCGGTGCCGAACTGGCGGACGCTGCGGTTCCTGTTCCGAGCGGTCCTGCGACGAGTGCGGCACTGAGGAGCACGACGGTGAGTGCGGCCCGCTTGGTTGCGCGTTTCTGCATGAGCTGTCACTCCCTGACGTGACGGTTCGCACCCGTTCCCGTGGGTGCTGGGAGGCCGGATCTCGACCACCCGCCGTTCACCGTAGTTGCGAAATGCAGCCCGCGCGCGGGGTTGACAGATCCGGTTTATCCCCAGTACGCGGGGGTTGCAGAACGTTCCGTCTACGCCGAGAAGTGCTGGTCAGCGGCGGTTTGCGGCCCCCCCGTTCTGGGGCTGACGGTAGCTCGGGGCGTGCGGCAAGCGGAGGAGCTCAGGCGCGCGTGCGACGGCGGCCGGGGCGAGGGCGGAGGTGTGACGACGGAGCCGGGTGCGCGCTGCGGTACCGGGGTCCTAGAGGGAGTCGCGCAGGCGCGCGGCCTTCTCCTCGACCAGCTTCTCGAGGCCGTCGGCGTACTCGGTCAGGCGGGCGGCGACGGCAGGCTCCGACGACCCGATGATCCGCGCGGCGAGCAGGCCGGCGTTCGCGGCGCCGTTGATCGCCATCGTCGCCACCGGGATGCCGGCCGGCATCTGCACGATCGACAGCAGCGAATCGAGGCCGTCGAGGCGTGCGAGCTGCACGGGCACGCCGATCACGGGCAGCGTCGTCATCGACGCCACCATGCCCGGCAGGTGCGCGGCGCCACCGGCACCGGCGATCACGACGCGGATGCCACGCTCGGCGGCGCCGCGGGCGAACCGGGTCATCTTGTCGGGCGTGCGGTGCGCCGACACGACGTCCGCCTCGAACGGGATGCCGAGCTCGGCCAGGATGTCGGCCGCAGCGCGCATCGTCGGCCAGTCGGAGTCCGACCCCATGATGATCGAGACGAGCGGCTGGACGGGTGCGTCGGTGTCGGTCACGCGACGAGCCTAGCCGAGCAGCATGCGGCGCCAGACGTCGTCGTCACGGCCGATCGTGCGCTCCCCCGTGACCCACCGGACGGCCCGTTCGTCGGCCGTCCCGCGCTCGACGGCGGCCCGGACCGCATCGCGCCACGCCACCACGTCGTCGGGCACCGCGACCGCACCGTGCGTTCGCGCCACGGCGTACGAGGGTCGGTCCGAGACCACCGCGGGCAGTCCGAGTGCGGTGTACTCCAGGAACTTCAGGTCGCTCTTCGCCCGGTTGAACTCCTCGTCGCGCAGGGGTGCGACACCGGCGCGCCAGCGCTCCCGGTGCGCCACGAGCCAGCGGGAGAACGCCGGGTAGTGACCGTCCGGCACCTCGATGCGGCGGAACCAGTCGGCGCCGCCCTCGTCGGTCACGCCGATGACCTCGAGCCGGATCGGCGTGCCGTCGGTGGCCGTCAGGTCGGTGAAGACGTCGCGCAGCAGTTCGAGGTCGGCCGCGTGGGTGAGCGTGCCCATGTAGAGCACCCGGTGTTCGCCCTCGGGGCGCTCGTCGTCGTCGTCGGTCGCACCGGGTGTCCAGAGCCCGGGATCGAGGGCGTTCGGCACGACCGTGACGTCACGGGCGATCGGGCGCACGACGTCGGCGAGCTCCGGCGTGCTCACGACGACGGTGTCGGCGCCGCGGACCAGCGAGTCGATCGAGGCGAGCCGGTCCGGGTCGTACTCGGCGCGTGCGAGGCGCTGGCGGCCGGACTCGGTGAAGAAGTCGTCGTCGACGTCGCCGACGACACGGACCCCGCGGGCGGCAGCGGCGGCGAGGAAGGGCTGCACGGCGTCGCGCGGCAGGATGTCGCGCTGCACCAGGACCGCGGCGTACGGGGTCGTGTCGGTCCCGTCGACGAACGCGACCGGGTCGACCTGGCGGACCTCGGCCCCGCCACTGGCAGCCAGGTGCTCGGTGCGCCGGACGACCCGCACGTGGGCGGACGCCGGGTGCGCTCCGTCGGCGCCCGCGACGACGTAGCCCAGGATCGGCAGCGGAGCGGGCACGGGGGGCTTCCCGACGACGGCCCGACGGAGTCGACGAGCGGCTCGGCGGACGAGATCACGCGGCATGCGCCCATCCTCTCGCACGTCGCACCTCGCGCCTCGCACCTCGCACGGAGTGATCGGACGCGCACCGTGCGGAGTTCGTCACCGGGGAGACCGTTGACCGCTCCGTGCGAGCCTGCACAGCCGCACCCAGCGATCAACCTCGCACCGAGTGAACAGTGCCGCACCGTGCGCAGAGAGGAGAACAGGCGTGCACCGTGCGGAGTTCGTCGCCGGGGAGACCGTTGACCGCTCCGTGCGAGCTTGCACGGCCGCACCCAGCGATCAACCTCGCACCGAGTGAGCAGTGCCGCACCGTGCGACCGCAGCACCCACAACCCGCACGGTGCGGGGTCGCCGCTCGCCCGAACGGTCAGCGCCGCGCCACCGTCACCGTCCGGCAGGGGCTCGCCCTCCGGTCCTTCCCGCTGCCGGTGTTCCGCGCGACCGCGCAGACGGTCCGCTTGCCGGCCTTGAGGGCGACGGTGCCGGCGAAGCCGTGCTTCGCGCCGGAGCCCCACGTCCGATCGACGTCGGCGCGCACGCGTCCCGCCGACAGCGACGTCACCCGCCTGCCGTCGACCGTGATCGCGACGGTGCTGGCGGACGACACGGCGTCGCCGTCGAAGGCCCAGCCGCGCACGCTGATGCCGCCCCGCTTGCCCGTCACGGACTCGAGCGCGACGTAGGGGTCGTGCCGGAAGGCGCGGACGGTGGCGCACCCGAGCGTGGTGTCCGACCCGGCGCCGATGTTGACGGCGGTCACGCAGACCCGGCGAGCGCCGGCGGACGCGGGCACCACGGCCTCGAAGCCGTGGGTCACCCCGACACCCGCAGCGGCGTCCACGTCGGTCCGGCGGAGTCCGGCGGTCACGGCTCCCGCGGCGACACCGTCGACGGTGGCGCGGACCCGGACGGGCTGCGTGGGGTCGTCCTCGTCGAAGGCCCATCCCCGGACCCGGACGCCACCGCCGGTGCCGGCGACGACCTCGAGCGAGCCCTGTGGCGCGAGGTCGGCCGCCGGGACCCCGAGCCGGGCGTTCGCGACCAGGGCCTGGGCGTAGGACGACCACCACTTGCCCGCGGCGGGGGCGCCGTTGCAGGTGCCGTCGCTCGCGCCGGGGGTCTTCACCCACAGCAGGGCGTCGAGCGCGGTGCCGTCGGCGACGACCCGCGGCGAGGTGCCGAGGCCGGCGCCGGGGCCGTTGCACCAGGTCCCGCGCCAGCCCTGCCCGTTCCGCGAGGTGTCGATCACGTAGTGGGAGCCGCCGGTGGCGGCAGAGACCTTCTGCGCGTAGGCCTGTTCCTGCGCGGTCGGGTAGTAGTTCGCGACGTTCGTGAAGAACCCGCGGGCCCGCTGCACGCCGGCGCTGTTCAGCCGTGCGGCCATGGTCGCGGGCGGCACCCAGTTCGAGTTGCCGGCGTCGAGGTAGGCGGGGACCCCGGCGGCGGTGAGTCCGGCGACCGTGCGGGACAGGATCCGGTAGCGCTGGTCGTCGAGCGTGGTGCTGCACTTCGCGTTGCTGAGCATCGCGAGCGAGTCCGGCTCGACGATGACGGCGGCACGGTGTCCGGCGAGTGCGGCGGTGACCTGGTCGACCCACGCGTCGTAGGAGTCTTCGGAGAACCCGCCGGCGGAGTACCCGCCGCAGTCCCGGTCCGGAATCGCGTACAGCACGAACACCGGGGTGGTGCCGGACTGCTCGGCGCCCGCGACCGCCGTGCTGATCGTCCTGGTCAGCTGGGTCCCCTGCGTCCACTCGCCGAGCCAGGTCGCCACGGGGTAGCGGGCGATGGTCGACGCCGCGGTGGCACCGGCGGGATCGGAGGCGGCGAGCGCGGTGGCCGCCTTCGCTGCCTCGCTGGTCGGCGACCGGTACGGCCCGGCACCGTAGAGCGAGGCGGCGGACGCGGACCGGATGGTCGTCGCGGACGTCGCTGCGGTGGCGCTCGACGCGAACGAGACGGGCAGCACCCCGCCGACGAGAGCGGTGAGTGCGACGGCGGCGGCGCAGAAGACAGCACGGCGCGGACGGCGGCGCATGGACACACTCCTCGGACGGTCGACCCCTGACCGGTCCATGGGAACACGGGCCTCCGCGCGCCACCACCCGCCAGTGCGGGTGCCACCCGAGCGGGTGTCGGCAGTCCTGGGGACGTGTCGGCCGCCCTGGACGCGACCCGCGGACGGACGGGAGGCCCGTGGCGGCGTCGCCACGGGCCTCCCGTCTGCCTTCCGTCGCGTCGACGGGCCCGGCGTCAGTCGTCGAAGTGCGCCGCGGCCGCCCGTGCGCGGTAGACGACGTCGTCGACGTCGTCACCGATCACGGTGACGTGCCCGATCTTCCGACCGGGGCGGGGGGCCTTGCCGTAGAAGTGGTACTTCGCCTCGGGGAACGCCTCGAGCGCGGCCGGGTACCGGGCCGCGAGGTCGCCGTCCGCCGGCCCGCCGAGCACGTTGATCATCACGGCAGCCGGGGCGAAGGACCCGGTTCCGCCGAGCGGCAGGTCGAGCACCGCACGCAGGTGCTGCTCGAACTGACTCGTCGTCGCACCGTCGATGGTCCAGTGTCCGGTGTTGTGCGGTCGCATCGCGAGTTCGTTGATGAGGATGCGCTCATCGGCGGTCTGGAACAGCTCGACGGCCAGGACCCCGGTGACCCCGAGCTCCTCGGCGATGCGGACCGCGATCGACTCCGTCACGTCGGCGATGCGGCCGGCGCTGTCGGGCGCGGGAGCGATGACCTCGGCGCAGACGCCGTCGCGCTGCACGGTCTCGACCAGCGGCCACGCGACCACCTGGCCGGACGGGCGGCGGGCGACGGACTGCGCGAGTTCGCGGGTGAACGGGACGAGCTCCTCGGCGAGCAGGGCCTGCCCGCCGCCGGCCTCGGCGACGGCGATGAACCAGTCGTCGACGTCCGAGGGGTCCGACACGACCCGCACGCCCTTGCCGTCGTAGCCACCGCGGGGCGTCTTGACCACCGCGCGGCCACCGTGGTCGTCGAGGAAGGCGCGGAGCTCGTCCGGGTCGTGCACCGCGGCCCAGTCGGGCACCGGCAGGCCGAGCTCGCTGAGCTTCGTCCGCATCGTGATCTTGTCCTGCGCGACGGCGAGCGGGCCGGGACCGGGGCGGACGGCCACCCCGGCGTCGACCAGGGCGCGCAGGACGTCCTGCGGCACGTGCTCGTGGTCGAACGTGATGACGTCGACGTCGCGGGCGAACGCCAGGACCGTCGCGGCGTCGTGGTAGTCGCCCTCGGCCGTGGCGGCGATGGCGGCCGACATGCCCGGCCCCTCGGCGAGGACCCGGATGTCGATCCCCAGCTCGACGGCCGCCGGCACCATCATCCGTGCCAGCTGTCCTCCACCGATGACCCCGACGCGCAACGCCATGCTGTGTGATCCTTCCGGCGTTCACACCGCCCGGGGTGAACGCGTTGTCTACAATCGCTGTTCGGGTCGCGTTGTGCACGGCCCGCGACAACTCTACGGATCCTGGAGGGCACGTGCGGCGCCTCATTGCCCAGCTGGCACGCTTCGGCGTGGTCGGCGCCGTCGGCTTCGTCGTGGACACCACGGTGTTCAACGTGCTGCGCATCACCGTCCTCGACCCGGACGAGGTCCACTCCGGGCCGTTCTGGGCGAAGGTGATCTCCACGGTCGTGGCGATCTTCGTCAACTGGATGGGCAACCGGTACTGGACGTTCCGCGAGCAGCGCCGCGCGGTCGCCACCCGCGAGGGCATCGAGTTCGTCGTCGTCTCGCTCGGCGGCATGGTCATCGCCCTCGCCTGCCTCGGGGTGTCCCACTACGCGATGGGGCTGACCTCGGTCCTCGCCGACAACGTCGCGAACATCGTCGGCCTGGTGCTCGGCACGGTGTTCCGCTTCTGGCTCTACAAGGTGTGGGTGTACCACCCCGAGCGGACCGGTTCCGAGCCCGTCGCCACCGACGTCGCACACGAGGGGCGCGCCCTAGACTCGACCGGGTGACGGCCCACGAGACCACCACCAGCACCACCGCACCACCCCGCACCGCCCGCTGGGAGCGTGTGGCGATCGCCGTCGTCACGGCGACCTTTGGCCTGTGGCTCGTCGCCTGGGCGCTGATCGTCCCGGTCTTCGAGGCCCCGGACGAGACGGCGCACGTCGACGCCGCCGTGCACGTCGCGCTCGGTGACGCGTGGGCCGCTCCCGGCGAGCTGTTCGTCACCAACGCCGTGCAGGCCGCGAAGGTCGAGCAGGCGACCAAACCGTCGAGCGAGTGGTCGACCGTCAGCGAGCTGCTGCGGAACGCCCCCGGGGCGTCCTCGACCGTCAACCAGATGACGCAGCACCCGCCGACCGCCTACCTCGCCGGCGCCGCCGTGCTCCGTGCCGTGGACTTCGGCGACCTGCGGTGGGACCGGGCGTTCACCGCGCTGCGGCTCGCCGACGTCCTCGCCGTCACCGCCCTGCCGCTGCTGGCGTGGGCGTCCGTCCGCCGGGTGACCCGGTCGCCGCGGGCCGCGCTCGTCGGTGGACTCGCGGTGTTCGCGACGCCCGAGCTCGCGTCCATCGGCTCCTCGTTCTCGAACGACGCCCCCGTGCTGCTCGTCGCCGGGATCGTCGTGTGGCTCGCCACCCGGCTGCTCACCGGGGACACCCGGTGGCGCACCACCATCGCGCTCGCGGTGGCGCTCGGTGCCCTGGTGTGGATCAAGGGCACCGGACTGCCAGCGGTGCCGTTCGTGGCGGTGGTCGTGCTCTTCGCCGGCGCCGGGGTGCTGTCGCTGCGGCAACGGGTGGTCCGCACCGTGGTGACGATGGCGGTGTCCGGTGGCATCGGGGCGTGGTGGTGGATCCACAACTGGTTCGCCTACGGCCGGATCCAGCCGAACGGGTACACGGCGATGCGCCCGCCGAAGGACTTCCCACCCGGCGAGCACCCGACCCTCGGGCACTTCCTCGACGTCAGCTGGGGAACACTCGCTCGCACGTTCTGGGGCAGCTTCGGCGGTCGCGCACAGGTCAGCATGGGCGACCTGCTCACCGCCGTCCTGACGGTCATCGCGCTCGTCGTGCTCGTCGGCTGGGCGTTCCGGCGGGGCCCCGACCTGCGGGTCGCGCTGTGCCTGTCGGTGTTCCCGGCGCTGCTCATCGGCATCCAGAACCGGACGAGCGCGCACTCCTACCTGACCACCACCGAGGTCGCCGCGACCCAGGGTCGCTACTACTTCCCCGCCATCGTCTGCCTGATCGTGCTGAGCGCCATCGCTTGGCGTCGCCTGGTGCCCGCCGGGCGCACACGTTCCTGGGTCGCCGTGGCGCTGGCCGTGCTGCTGCCCGCGGTGGGCGTCTACGGGTTCGCGGTGGCGTCGGCGTGGTTCTGGAACGCGGCGCTGTTCCCGGTCACGGGCCGCGGGCTGCTGCGCTACTCCGAGATCGGTCCGGTGCCGCCCGCGGTGCTCGTGGTCGTCGTGGCGTTGGTCGCGGTGGGGCTCGTCGCGTCCGTCGTGCGGGTCGCCCGAGCCGACCGTCGGGTGGCCGCCCCCGCGTCGTGACCACCCCTCGCGCGCGGCGTGTGCGCTCGGGGCGTGCGCGCTCGCGGCGTCCGCGCGCGCCGTGCGTGCTCGCGGCGTGCGCGCGTCAGGCGGCGGGGGCGCGGCCCTCGACCGCGGAGGGGTCGTCGGTCGGGCGACCACGACGGAACCACGTCGGGGCTGCGGCGCAGAGCAGGAAGAGTCCGTCGACCGCGAGGCTCCAGATGCGGGTGACGACGACCACCACGAGGGCGACCGGCACCGGCATCACCAGCGCGAGCAGGAGGGCCTGGACGCCCTCGCGGACACCGAGCCCGCCGGGGGCGAAGACCGCCAACATGCTGATCGCCGAGGCCATGCTCGCGGCACCGATGACGAACGCCGCGTCGGAGAGCTTCAGCGACGGGTACACCGCCAGCGTGATGAAGTAGTACGCGGTACCCGACAGCACCGCGCCGGCGACGTACAGTCCGGCCCCACCGAGCACCGTGCCGAGGTTCGGGCGCACGTCGGCCTCGAGCGGCTTGCGGCGCAGGATCTTCAACGCGATGCCGATCAGGAACACGAACACCCGCGGGATCAGGCAGACGACGCAGCCGACGAACGCCGCGATCATCAGGGCGATGAGCCACGGGTCGAGGTCGTGCGTGCGCGGGTCGATGAGCAGCAGCACGAGCGCCAGGGCCAGCGTGGCGGCGATCTGCAGGGCGCCCTCGAGCAGGCCGCTCACGCCGAGCCGGGCCTTCGAGACGCCGTGCTTCGAGGCGAAGTAGACCTTGCCGATGATCCAGGTGGCCGCCCCGGGGATGTAGCGACCCATCCAGGACTTCGCGTACACGTAGGTCAGGGTGACACCGCTGCCCTTGAGCCCGGTCGCGCCGAGCCGTCGCAGCAGGTAGAACCAGATGCCGACACCCCAGTAGCGGAACCCGAGGCTGATCAGCGTCGCGACGACCACCCACCCCCACTGCCAGTCGGCCTCGGCGAGCTGTCCCCAGTCGACGCCGCGCAGGTAGAGCACGAGGAACACCGCGAGCAGGACGTAGAAGACGATCGGGATCGCCTTGCCGAGGAACCGCCGCCACTTCGGCGGACGCTTCCCCTCGGGTGCGGGGGTGTCGCTGGTGGTTCCTGACAAACGTGGTCTCCTGCCGGGCTTCGGGACCAGGTCATCGTAGACGCTGGTGTGGCGCGCTCCCTGGAGCGGCGACTACTTCGCGAACTTGACGATCTGGATGCGGCAGGGGATCTCGGGATCGGTCGACCGGTCGGCGCTGCACGAGATCGTCGCGTTGTACGTCCCGACGAGCTTCCCGGCCATCGAGTAGTCGCGTGCTGGTGCAGTGGCGGGGTCGAACTGCACGAAGTACTGCACGCCCTGGTCGATGAACAGCTTGCGCATCGCGTCCGAGTGGTACGTGTACCCCTGACCTGAGCGACCGTACACACGCGTGTCGGTCAGGAACGCGAGCGACGACAGCGAGCGGTAGTTCGAGCCGATGACGGTCGCGTCCTCCGGCAGGGCACCGCTCGCCCGGATCTGGTCGGCGAGCCGGACGATCTCGGGCACGTCGGTCGGTCCGGTGACGCGCAGGGCCTCGGTGCGGTTCACCGACGGGTAGAAGGGTGCCGGCGACCCGATCCAGTTCTGCGTGAACGACGCCACGGGGACGACGGCGATCGCGACGCACGCGACGATCGTCCGGACCACGCCGCGTCGGCGGACCAGCCGCCAGACGGCCGGCAGCATGAGCGCGCCGATCATCGCCGTCAGGTAGAACAGCGGCCAGTAGTACCGCGCGTTCCCGCCGCCGCTCGACGACGACGTGATCATGCCGTAGCCGACGAAGTAGACCAGGGTCGTCGCCGCCACGATGCAGGTGAAGGCGTACCGGCGGAACCGGACCACGCCGATCACCAGGGCCGCGGCGAAGAGCAGGGCGATCGGTGCGGCGAACGGCGCGAACGTGCTGATCTTCTGCAGGTAGTAGGGCAGCGCGAGCATCCGCTCGTGCAGGTAGTAGCCGGCGCGGGCCGCGATGCCGGAGTCCTTCGTGACCTTCGGCGCGGTGTCCTCGGTGGTGGCGGCGTCGTCGGTCGGCGGCACCACGGCGGGGTCCGGGTTGTCCATCGGGCCCTGCTTGTAGACCGACGGGGTGAAGTCCTCGTTCGGCGAGAACGCGTGCGAGTTCGGCGGCACGGGCAGGAACGGCCAGTCGGTCGCGCGCCCGCCGTCGTCGAACTTCGAGCCGATGTTCACCGAGAGCGACGAGCCCAGGGTCGGCGAACCGTACTTCATGGTGAGCGCGCCCACCCACGGCGCGATGACGACGGCGAAGACCACGATCGTGGCCACGGGCGACGTCCACCAGTGCCGCACCGGCTCGCGGCGGCGTCGAGCGGACCACACCCGCAGCAGCAGCCACAGGATCACCGCACCGACCGCCACGGGCAGCAGGAACAGCTTGACGAAGTACCCGATGGCCGCGACGGCGCCGAGCACGCCGCCGGAGACCAGCCGGGCCCGCGTCGACCCGTGCAGCGCCTGGTCCGCCCACCGGAGTGCCCAGAGGTAGCCGACGACCCACGCGACGACGAGCAGGTCGGGGGTCTGCACCGACACCGCGCTCATCAGCGCCGGGATCGCGGTGACCATGAAGAGGACCGCCGGGACGATGCGGTGGTTCTGCGACCAGACCAGCCAGCCGCCGATGCCGAGCACGACGGCGACCGCGAAGCAGTTCACGACCGCGAACGCCGTCTGCATGCCGAGACCGGCCGCGATGAACGGCGCCATCATCCAGGACACCATCGGCGACCAGTAGGCGTTGATGGCGTCGGGCAGCCAGCCGTTCGCGTACTCGCGGGCGATGCCCATGTAGGAGATGCCGTCGACGTTCGTCACGCCGAGGCGGTTGTGGTACGCGACGGCGGCGCTGAGCGCGACGCCCACGACGACGAGGAGTGCCAGGACGAGCGGTGCGACGACGCGCGCGAACCGACGCGGAGCGGCCCCCGAACGCCGATGATCCGGCTCGTGGGTGATCTGCGTTGCGGCTGCGCTCGTCGAGGTCACGTGCTTCATCATGACATCCGAACCGAAACACCAGGCACAGGGCCCGCATCGCGACACCCGCTCGGCGTGTGGGAGACTGCCTGCGACCCCGCTCCGACCACACCGAGGACGATCGTTGGCCACCGAGACCCGCGCAGCAGAATCCGCAGCCGATCCCGTTGCCGCCGCGCCCCGCGCCGGCGGCCGGCTCGAGTTCCCCTACCTGGACGGGCTCCGCGGCCTCGCCGCACTCGCGGTGGTCTTCTACCACGCGTACCTCTTCACCGGGACGACCGGCACCGGCCCGACCGAGCTGCCCTGGCTGCGCCCGATCATCGGCTGGGGCTACCTCGGCGTCCCGCTCTTCATCGTGCTGTCCGGCTACGTGCTCATGCTGCCGGTGCTGACCCGGTTCGACCGGTACCGCCTGCCCGGCGGCTTCTGGAAGTTCGTCTGGCGTCGCGCCCGACGGATCATCCCCCCGTACTGGGCGTCGCTCGTGCTGTTCGCGCTCCTCATCCTGTTCGTCCCCGTGCTCGGTCAGCCCGGTGGCACGCAGTGGGACACGAAGCTGCCGATGGGCTGGGGCACGTTCCTGACGCACTTCTTCCTGGTGCACGACTTCTTCCCGCAGTACATCGGCAAGATCAACGGCCCGATGTGGACGGTCGCGGTCGAGTGGCAGATCTACTTCCTGATGCCGCTCCTGATCCTGCCGCTGTGGCGGGTGTTCGGCGGCTGGGCGACGGCCTCGAGCCTGGTGCTGATCGGCATGTGGATGGGCGCCGAGAGCCGCTACTCGTTCATGCACCCGTGGTTCGTCGGCCTGTTCGCGGTGGGGATGCTCGCCGCCGAGCTGACCGTGAAGGCCCGCGACGAGCACCTGTCCGGCGTGGTCCGCGAACGCTCGAAGCTCGGCGGGCCGCGGTGGGCGAGCGGCGCCTTCGTCGGCGCGATGGTGCTCGGGACGCTGCTGGTGTTCTTCCGCAACCGCGACTACTGGCAGCACCAGACCTGGCCGTCGGAGGTCGTCACCGGCATCCTGGCCGGCATCCTGCTCACCTGGATGGGGCGCCAGGCGGTCACCGGCAACCACACGTGGCTCGCCCGCTTCTTCGCCTGGAAGCCCTTCGTGCTCGCCGGTCTGGTGTCGTACTCGATCTACCTTTTCCACAGCCCGCTGCTGGGCCTCGGCAACCTGCTCCTGCTGCCCCTCGGCCTGTACCCGAAGTACCAGTTCCTGATGATGGTCTTCGTCGTGATCCCCGTCGTGATCGGCATCTGCATCGGCTTCTGGTGGCTCGTCGAGCGCAACTTCATGAACCGCCGACAGAAGCACGCGACGGCCGAGGTGTCGCACCGCGGACGCCTGCCCGAGGTCGAGACCGACAGCGCCTCCCCCGACGCGGGCAGCCGCAGCGCGCGCTGACGACCGCACCACGTTGCTCGCGCCCGCGGTCGCCGCCGTGCTGCGCGTCGCGGACAGCACGGGCGGGCGGCAGGTAGCATCGCTCGGACCGCGGCGTGGGTGATCAGGCCCACGGCATCTCGACAGGGAAGACGAGACGAGACCACATGCGCGCACCGATCACCAGGATCCTCGGACTCGGCACCGCTGCCGCCGTCGCCGGGGCCATCACCTTCGGCAGCGGGACGGCGGTCGCCGAGACAGCCCCGACCACGCCGGCTCCGACGGCCACCGCGGCGGCGACCCCCGCCCCCGCGGCCGAGCAGCTCTCCATCGCCGAGATGGACCGCACCGGGAACCACACCATGGGCGCCGGCATCGCCGCCCACGCCGGCGAGTCGCACGTCACGGTCACCGCGCCGGACAGCGCCGCCGGCGGCGTGAGCGCCCAGTCGCTGAGCACCTCCTCCGCCGCCACCGCGTCCGGCCCGCCCCCGGGACGCATCCAGGGCTTCGACATCAGCGCCTGGCAGCCGAGCGTCAACTTCCTGCAGGCGTACCGCAACGGCGCCCGGTTCGCCTACGTCAAGGCGACCGAGGGCACCTCGTACGTCAGCTCGACCTACAAGCAGCAGTACGCCACCGCCAAGCAGCGGAACCTGTACCGCGGTGGCTACGTGTACGCGCAGCCGAGCCAGGCGAGCGGCGCCGCGACGGCGAACTACTTCTTCGCGCACGGCGGGCAGTGGAGCAAGGACGGCAAGACCCTGCCGCCCCTGCTCGACATCGAGTACGGCAGCGCGGCACAGGGCACCTGCTACGGCAAGACCTGGGGCCAGATGCGCAGCTGGATCAAGGACTTCTCGAACACCGTCTACAAGAAGATCCACCGCTACCCGGCGATCTACACGACGACGGACTGGTGGAAGCGTTGCACGAACAACAGCAACCAGTTCTCGAAGAACCCGCTGTTCGTCGCGATCTACCCCGTGAAGAACTTCACCACGCCGGGCACCCTCGGGCGCAGCTGGTCGAAGTGGACCTTCTGGCAGTGGGCGTCCAGCGGGGTGCTCCCCGGCGACCAGGACGTCTACCGCAACAACATCACGTACCTGAAGCGCTTCGCGGCCAAGACCGAGTGACGCGCGTCACGCCCTGAGCTGTTGCGGAGCCGGACGGGAGGCCCGTGGCGGTGTCGCCACGGGCCTCCCGTCCGCCGCACGGTGCGGACTCCGACACCCGGTGCGCCGTTGCACGCCCCGTGCCGCCACACAACCACGCACCACACGGGCAAGCCCGCACCAGACGACGACGCACGCACGGTGCGCAGCCCACGCACCACGCGCCGGCGAGCTTCGCCCGGGCGGACGGGAGGCCCGTGGCGGTGTCGCCACGGGCCTCCCGTCCGTCGTCGGCTCACGATCGCGAGCCGCCGGTGTCAGCGGACGTCGCGGGTCGCCTCGGCGAAGTCGGCGTCGAGCGCGGTCGCCATCCGGGCCACGCCCTCGGCGAGCTGCGCGCGGACCGCGTCGCGGTCCGCGTCGAGCCGCTCGAGCTGCGCCGTCACGTCGTCGACGAAGCTCGGCTCGAGCGCCGCCTCGATCGGCTTCGAGAACTCCTGCTGACCCATCTGCTCGAAGAACAGCCGGCCCTTGTCGACGTAGTAGAGCACCGCGGCGGGGACGCCGGCGATGGTCGCGACGATCGCGGAGTGCAGGCGGCTCGCCAGGAACAGCCGGCTGCGCGACATCAGCCCCGCGTACTCGGACGGCGAGAACTCGTCGGCCTCGACGACGTGGGTGCGGTCGGCGTGCCGCATGAGGGCGATGACCTCGCGGGCGAAGGCGGCGTCGCCCTCGGAGGCCTCCATGTGCATCGGGTAGAACACGACGTCGGCGTCCCAGCGGTCGATGACGCGGTCGGCCAGGTCCGCGACGGCCTGGCGGTACGTGACGAGCTTGTCGCTGTCGACGCCGGTCTGCCGGAAGCGCTTCGGCAGGAAGCGGAACGGGATCCAGCCACTGCGCTTGTAGTGGAACCAGCGGCGGACCCCGAAGCCGATCGAGCCCTCGAGGCGCTCGGCGGTCAGGCCGGTGGTGCGCTCGAGGCGTTCGAGGACGTCGGCGTCGGGCGCGGTGACGGTCCCGACGACGGCCGGGTCGAACGACGACACGATCGGTGTGCGGACGCCCCACGCCAGGAGCTTCTCGCGGGACTCGTCGTCGCGCACGGCGAACGAGCGGCACAGGTCGACGGTGGCGCGGATCAGGCGCTTGCTCACGCCGGCGGTCGTCGGGCCGATGCCCTGGAAGGCCCCGACCAGGTTCTTGTTGACCGCGCGGACCAGCAGCATCTTGCCGAACCAGTACACGAGGCCGAGCTTGTTCGTGTAGTCCTTCAGGATCTCGCCGCCACCCCACAGGACGACGTCGGCGCCGCGTGCGGCACGCAGCAGGGCGAACAGGTCGCCGATGCCGGTGCTGTACGGCGAGACCGGCAGGAACCGGATCCCGAACCACGCGGCGTCCCGCTCGGGGTACTGCGACAGGGAGACGATCTCGGCGTCGGGCCACCGCCGGCGGACCAGCTCGACGTTGCCGGCGAGGATCGCCCGGTCCCCGCGGTTGTGGGGCGAATCGCTATTGTGGATCAGAACGCGCACGGGTGGAGAGCCTACCGGACCGTCCCCCGCGACCCCCGGAAAGGCACGATGTCCCGCCCCACCCCCTCCGCCCGTCCCCGCCTGCTCGTCCTCGGCTCGACGTTCCCGGCCCGTCCGGACGACGGCGTGCCGGCGTTCGTGCTCGACCTCGCCCACCAGGAGGCACTCGAGTTCGACACGATGGTGCTCACCCCGCGCGTACCCGGCGGCGCCACCACCGAACGCATCGGCGACGTCGGCGTCCGGCGCTTCCCGTACTTCCCGAAGGCGTTCGAGGACCTGGCCGACGGCGCGATCCTCGACAACCTCAAGGAACGCCGGTCACGCATCGTGCAGGTGCCGGCGCTGGTGCTCGCGCAGTGGTTCGCGGTCCGCCGTGTGGTCCGCTCCGCGAAGCCCGACGTCATCCACGCGCACTGGGCCATCCCGCAGGCCCTGGTCGCGACACTGGCGGCCCCGGGCGTGCCCGTCGTCGTCACGACCCACGGAGGCGACATCTACGCGCTCCGTGCCGCTCCCCTGGTCCGCCTGAAGCGCTGGGTGTTCGGCCGTTCGGCGCACGTCACGACCGTGAACTCCGAGATGCGTGAACGGTTGACCGAGTGGGGCGTGCCCGAGGCCCGGTCCACCGTGATCCCGATGGGCGTCGACCTCGGCCCGGCCCGCGACACCCGCGCCCGCGTCCCCGCCCAGGAGCACCACGTCGTGGCGGTCGGCCGGCTGGTCGAGAAGAAGGGCTTCGGCAACCTGATCGAGGCCCTCCGGGGACTCGGCGACGACGTGCCGTGGCGGCTCACCGTGGTCGGTGACGGCCCCTACCGGGCCCAGCTCGAGCAGCAGGCCGCCGGACTGCCCGTGACGTTCCTCGGTCAGCGCGGACGCACCGAGGTGCTCGAGACCCTGGCATCGGCCACCGTCGTGGCGGTGCCGTCGATCCCGGCGGCGAACGGCGATCAAGAGGGACTGCCGGTCACCCTGCTCGAGGCTGCTGCCGTCGGTGCAGCGATCGTCGCGAGTGACCTGCCCGGCATCCGCGACGTCGTGCGGGACGACGTGTCCGGCGTCCTCGTGCCCCCGGGCGATGTCCCTGCGCTCCGGGCAGCCCTGCAGCGCGTGCTCACCGACGATGCCGCACGGGCGCGCTACCAGGAGCAGGCCGTCGTCTCGGCGGCGGAGTTCTCGACCGAGCGGATCGGCGAGCGCTACCGGGCGGTGCTGCGCGCGGCCATCGCGTAGGTCACCAGCATCGCGGCGGCGCAGACGACCGCCGCCCCGAACGCGAGCACGACGACGGTGCCGGAGTGCTCGACGAGGTCCGAGCCCTCGAACCGCAGGAGCGACCACGTCGGCACGAACGCGACGGCGCCCCAGACCAGCACGAGCACGGTTGCCGCGCGACGCCAGGCGAGGAAGCCGGCCGCCATCGCGAACACGATCGGCAGCAGCACCGTGAGCGTGTAGCGGTTGAGCGGCGCGCCGCCCCCGGCGGTGTAGCGGATCTCGACGACGACGAACAGCAGCGTGACCACCACGAGCATCGCGACCACGAGGCGGCGCGGCCACCGGTCGTCGTCGGCGGGCGCCCAGGGCTGGAGGCGCCGCAGCACGAGGGCCGCGACGAACAGCAGCACCGGGACGAGCAGGAGCACCCACGGCAGCGGGCTCGCGATCGGCAACGACCCGCGGTACAGCGCGAAGAGCTGCCGCCAGAACCCGAGCATCGAGACGACCTCGGCCTCGGAGTAGTGCGGTCGCGGCGTGTACCCGGGCCAGGCCGTCGGTCGGCCGCTGAACGACCCGGTCAGTGCCTCGTTCCGCAGCCAGAACCACCCGGAGGCGGCTGCGGCCGCCAGCACCGGGACCGCCGTGACGGCGACGCGGGCCCAGGTACCGCGGAGCCGGCCGAACCGGACCGTGCGGGCCAGCGCGAACGCGACGACGATCGCCACGAGCCAGAGGGCGAACGACAGGCGGGTTGTCGCGCCGGAGGCGGCCACGAAGGCGCCACCGACGGCGAGCCCCGGGCCGACGCCGGACCGGAGCGCTGCGCCCGCGACGCCGCACGCCAGCGCGCAGGTCAACGCTGCGAGCGAGTCGTTGTACACGACGCCGCCCTGCACTACGAGGACGCTCGTCGACGCGGTGACGACGGCCACGGTGGCCGGCAGCCGGACGACCCCGGGGAAGCAGCGGCCAGCCGCCCACGCGGCGACCGGCACGATCGCCGCCACGAACACGGCGTTCACCAGACGACCGAGCACCACGGCCTGCACCGGGTGCCCGGCGTCGACGAGCGGCCCCACCACCGGTGCGAGCAGCAGGTAGAAGAGCGGCGGGTGCTGCGCGACCCACTGCACGGGCGGGGTCCCGCCGAACCCCGGACGGAACCGGATGCCGTCGGACAGGACCGGGAGCTGCCCGTGCCAGACCCGCAGCACGTAGTCGACGTGCGCCGACTCGTCCACGCTCGCGAGCGGCATCGACGAGAACGTCCGCGCCACCGACGCCGTCAGGGCGAGCAGCGTCGCCGCGAGCACGACCGGTGTCGCCCAGTCCCGGCCGCAGAACCCCGCGGTGAGCAGGGCGCGGATGCGGTCCGAGCGCCGGGTGCGCTGCTGCACGTCAGGCGACGTCAGCGTCCCATGCCGCGGTACGTGAAGCCGGCGGCGGTCCACGCGTCGCGGTCGAGGCAGTTGCGGCCGTCGATGACGACCGGGCTCGACACCAGGGACGCCGCCGTGGTCGCGTCGAGCTCGCGGAACTCCGTCCACTCGGTCAGCACGAGGACCAGGTCGGCGCCGGACAGCGCGTCCGCCGCGGTCTCGACGAAGTCGAGCTCCGGGTGCACGCGGCGGGCGGTGACGACGGCCTCGGGGTCGTAGGCGGACACCGTGGCGCCGAGCTCGTGCAGGCGTGCGGCGATGTCGAGGGCCGGCGAGTCACGGACGTCGTCCGAGTTCGGCTTGAAGGCCAGACCGAGCACCGCGACGCGCTTGCCGGTGACGGCCCCGCCGAGCAGCTCCTGCGCGAGCTCGACGACGTGCGCACGACGACGCAGGTTCGTGGCGTCGACGTCGGCCAGGAACGCGAGGGACTCCCCGACGCCGAGCTCGTTCGCCCGGGCCTGGAACGCGCGGATGTCCTTCGGCAGGCAGCCGCCACCGAAGCCGAGGCCGGCGTTCAGGAACTTGCGGCCGATGCGGGCGTCGTGGCCGATGGCGTCGGCGAGCGCGGTGACGTCGGCACCGGCGACCTCGGCGATCTCGGCCATCGAGTTGATGAACGAGATCTTCGTGGCGAGGAACGCGTTCGCGCTGATCTTGACGAGCTCGGCGGTGGGCAGGTTGACGACGAGTCGGGGCGTGCCGGTGGAGAGCGCCTCGGCGTAGACCTCGTCGAGGGCGTCGACGGCGGCCTGTCCGGCGGCACCGTCCGGGACGCCGTAGACGAAGCGGTCCGGGCTGATGGTGTCCTGCACGGCGAAGCCCTCGCGGAGGAACTCGGGGTTCCAGACGAGCGTCGCCCCGGGCACGGCCTCGGACACCTCGGCGGCGAGGCGCGCAGCGGTGCCGACCGGGACGGTCGACTTGCCGACGACGAACTCGCCGGCGGACAGGTACGGGGTGAGCGCGGCCACAGCGGCGTCGACGTACGTCAGGTCCGCGGCGCCGGTCGGGCTCTGCGGCGTCCCGACGGCGAGGAAGTGCACGCGGGCACCGGCGACCTCGGCCATGTCGGTGGTGAAGCGGATCCGGCCGGAGGCGAGCGCCTCGGTCAGGATCTCCGGGAGTCCGGGCTCGAAGAAGGGGGCCTCGCCGGCGGCGAGCCGCTCGATCTTCGTCGGGTCGACGTCGACGGCGACGACCTCGTGTCCGAGCTTGGCCATGGAGGCGGCGTGCACGGCACCGAGGTACCCGCAGCCGATGACAGAGATACGCACGACGAAGAAGGTACCGGTTTCTCGTGGGAGTTCCAGCACCGAGCGGCCCAGGGTGTCGCGGCGGCGTCAGGCTCGGACGTCGCCCCACGGCGGTCGGTCCGGGCCGCCGACGATCTCGTCCCAGTCCGGCTCGCGGTGGCGTCGCCGGGCCTCGTGGGCCTCGACCAGGTCGTGCAGCACGGCCACCACCAGGTCGGCGTGCGGCACGTCGGCGAGCACCACGGCGGGGTCGTCGCCCGGGAACACCAGGACGTCACCGGAGCGGAACACTCCCTGGAGCCCGCGCCGGCGCACCGTCACGTCGTACCCGCGGGAGTGCAGGAGCTCGCGCCGGGTCCGTGTACCGAGCCCGTGCACGACCACGAGCCGCCGGGTCGTGACGACGTACCGCTCGGACATCCACCGGAACAGCGGCACGGCACCGCCGAACACCACGAGCACCACGACGAGTGCGGCGACGACGGCGTTCAGCCATGCCAGCTGCGCCTGGAACACGCCGAACCCGAACCCGCCGGCGACCACGACCAGCACGACGAACACCGCCGGGCGCACGAGTCGACGAGCGTGTGGTCGCAGGCGAGCGACGACGCGTTCGGGCGGCGGCTCGGCGGTCATGCCGTCATGCATACCGCAGGTGGGTGATGTCCCCCACGGCGACGCCCCTGGAGGCGCCCGCTCGATCCCGGATCGTGATGCGGCCCTCGTCGTCGATGCCGGTGGCGTCCGCTTCCTCGACGGAGCCGTCGGGCAGCTCGAGGCGGATGCGGCGACCGATCGTGCCGCACGCGGCACGGACGTGGGACCGGACCGTCTCGGCGGCGGGACCACCCGTGACCAGGGTGGTCACGGCCTCCAGGACGGCGGCCCGGAAGGCGGACAGGACCGCGTCGGCCAGGGCGGGAGCGTCGTCGACCGCGCCGGCGACGCGCAGCGACGTCGACGTCGGGGTCGGCAGACGGTCGGCGGGGATCGTGAGGTTCACGCCGGCGCCGACGACGACGCTGCCGTCGGACGCGACCTGGCAGAGGATGCCGCACACCTTGTCGCCGGCGACCTGGACGTCGTTCGGCCACTTGACGGCGACGTCGGCGCCGGCGGGCAGCACCCGGGCGATCGCGTCGCGCATGGCGGCGCCGGCGACCAGGGGCAGCCAGCCGCGGTCGTGGTCCGCGAGGTCGGCGCGCACGAGCAGGCTCGCGGCCAACGCTTCGCCGTCGGGAGCACTCCACGTGCGGTCCAGACGCCCACGACCCGAGGTCTGGTGGAGCGTCGCGACCACGCTGCCGTGCTGCTGCGCGGGTGCCGCGGCGAGCAGGTCGGCGTTCGTGGAGCCGGTCTCGTCGGGGACGGTGAGGGTCGCGCCCGCCGACCGGACCGCCTCGCTGGTGACGGGGAACGACGGCGACGGGGATGTGGACATGCACGCAAATGTACGGGCAGGAACCGTGGGGGTCCTCCAACCGGCCCCGACCCCGCCGCCGGTAGGGTGAGCGGGTGACTTCAGGAGACACCCCCGATCTCTCGACGACGGCCGGCCGGCTGGCCGACCTCCGTGAGCGGTACCACGAGGCCGTGACCGCCGCGGGCGAGTCCGCGATCGCCAAGCAGCACGCCAAGGGCAAGGGCACCGCGCGCGAACGCATCGAGCAGCTGCTCGACGAGAACTCCTTCGTGGAGTTCGACGAGTTCGTCCGCCACCGCACCACCTCGTTCGGCATGGACGCCAAGCGCCCCTACGGCGACGCGGTCGTCACCGGCGTCGGCACGATCCACGGCCGCAACGTCGCCGTGTACGCCCAGGACTTCACCGTCTTCGGCGGGTCGCTCGGCGAGGTCGCCGGCGAGAAGATCATCAAGGTCATGCAGCACGCGCTGAAGACCGGCGTGCCGATCATCGGCATCCTCGACTCCGGCGGCGCCCGGATCCAGGAGGGCGTGGTCGCGCTCGGCAAGTACGGCGAGATCTTCCGCCTCAACACCCAGGCGTCGGGTGTCATCCCGCAGCTGTCCATCGTGATGGGCCCGGCAGCCGGCGGTGCGGTCTACTCCCCCGCGCTCACCGACTTCGTGATCATGGTCGACAAGACCAGCCACATGTTCGTCACCGGCCCCGACGTCATCAAGACCGTCACGGGCGAGGACGTCGGCTTCGAGGAGCTCGGTGGCGCGCAGACCCACAACGCGGTCTCCGGTGTCGCCCACTACCTGGCCGAGGACGAGACCGACGCGCTCGACTACGCGCGCTCGCTCATCGGGTTCCTGCCGGACAACAACCTGTCCGACGCCCCCGCCTACGACGTCGCCCCGGAGCTCGAGACCACCGACGCCGACCACGAGCTCGACGTCGTCATCCCCGACTCGACGAACCAGCCGTACGACGTCACCACGATCATCGAGCACATCGTCGACGACGGCGAGTTCCTCGAGGTCCAGCCGCTGTTCGCGCCGAACATCCTGATCGGCTTCGGCCGGGTCGAGGGCCGGACCGTCGGCATCATCGCGAACCAGCCGCAGGCCATGGCCGGCACGCTGAACATCGACGCCGGCGAGAAGGCGGCCCGCTTCGTGCGGTTCTGCGACGCGTTCGGCATCCCGATCCTGACCCTGGTCGACGTCCCCGGCTACCTGCCCGGCACCGACCAGGAGTGGACCGGGGTCATCCGCCGCGGCGCGAAGCTCCTGTACGCCTACGCCGAGGCCACCGTGCCGCTCGTCACCGTGATCACGCGCAAGGCCTACGGCGGCGCGTACATCGTCATGGGGTCGAAGCAGCTCGGCGCCGACATCAACCTGGCCTGGCCGACCGCCGAGATCGCCGTCATGGGCGGACAGGGCGCCGTCAACATCCTGTACCGCGCCGAGATCAAGCGTGCCGAGGAGTCCGGCGAGGACGTCGCAGCGGTCCGCACGAAGCTCGCGAACGAGTACACCTACAACGTCGCGTCGCCGTACCTGGCTGCCGAGCGCGGTGAGCTCGACGGGATCATCCAGCCGCACGCCACCCGCGTCTCGGTCATCAAGGCCCTGCGCGCACTGCGCGGCAAGCGCGCCACGCTGCCGCCCAAGAAGCACGGGAACATCCCCCTCTGATGGGCCGTCACGCAGCTCCGGTCCCCACGGACGAGCCGGCATCGGTGGCCGACGTCCGGGTGGTCTCCGGCGAGCCCACCCCCGAGGAGCTCGCAGCGGTCGTCGCCGTGCTGCAGCGCCAGGCCGACGAGGCCGCAGCGGCCGGCCGGGCCGAGGTCGTCGACGAGCCGCGGACTGGGTGGCAGGCGTCGGCCCACGGTCTGCGTCGTCCGCTCGACCACGGCCCCGGTGCCTGGGGCCGATCGCTCCGCTGACCTTCGCTGACCTCGCTCACCTCGCTGTACCCCTGGTGTCCCCGTGTCGGTTGCCGTTGCAGGCTGCACTTCCCGGTCGGTATCCCCTCGCACGGGGGACACGAATCGCTCAAGTGGACCGGAAATGCCGATTTTGTCCCCCATAATGACGACTGACACGAGGGTTGCGGGTTGGCATAGTTACTGGTGTTCGGTGTCCTTCAACGAAGAACATCGCAGGTCGGTGGCCGACTAGGGTACGACGCCACCGCCCGCTGCGAGGCAGGGCGACATTCGGGTTGTCGCTCAGCCTCGGGTCGTGAACGGGCCGGTCGGATACGACCGGCCCGTTCCCCGTTTCCGGGGGCGTTCGCGTCGGTCTGGTCGTCGGTCGTCGATGCGGAACGACATCCTCGACGTCGTACGACGTCCACAGTGTCGTCCCCCGGCGCCTGCACCAGTTGCACGCGCGCACGAGCGACACCCCCGACGTCGTACGACGTCCGCGTTGTCGCGTCACCCGTCGGCGCCAGCCCGGCGTGCGACGGTGCGGCCGGGAGGCCCGTGACGGCGCCGCCACGGGCCTCCCGGCCGGCACGTGGCCCGTCCACCGCCGCGCGCGTCCCACGGACCCGGAACGACGTCCTCGACGTCGTACGACGTCGAGGACGTCGTTCGCACGCGGACACAACAGTTGCGCGCGCGCACGAGCGACACCCTCGATGTCGTACGACATCGACCTTGTCGCTTCCGTCCCGCCGCGCACGACGCCGCACACGACGCCGCGCACGACGCCGCGTGGGTCGGCGCAACGCGCCTCAGGCGGGCTCGTGCCGCGGGATCTCGAGCCAGAGGGCCACCGAGTCGTCCTCGTCGCCGTCGTCGTCCTCCATGCCGGCTCCGAGGGCGGCGGACTCGCTCGCCGCCGTGTCGAGCTTGAGCCCGACGACGGTCACCGCGGAGTCGGACCCCTCGCTGACGGTCCGGACGATGACGTTGTCGGCCTCGCGGGCCTGCCGGAGCGCCTCGGCGATGCGGGCGTGGATGCGGCGCACATCGTCGACCTCGAGCTCGTCGAGGCCGCCGTCGTCGTGCAGCTGCACCGTCGCACCCCGACGACGCAGGCGCATGACCTCGTCGCGGACGTCCTCGGACAGCAGGGAACGGCCGCGGATCTCGTCACGGATGGCCTGTTCGAGGTGCAGGCACTCGGCCCGGTCGGCGTCGTCCAGGTCGCCGCACGAGTCGATGATCCGCTGCAGCATCGGCAGGGCCATCCGTGTGGTCTGGCTCAGGCGGAACTGCCGCTCGAAGACGTGGGCGTCCTGCGCCGCCTGCCAATCGGCGGTCTCCTGCTCCGCACGGACGAGTTCGCGGGTGTTCCGGATCGCCCGGTTCATCGCCACGGCGAACACCGTGGCGATCGCGACCCAGGCCACGCTGCCGAGCACACCGAGCGCTCCGAGCGCGTCGAGACCGGCCCACGCCACGGTGTACACCGCCAGGAAGAGCACCCCGGCCCACGCGAACGGGCCACGGCCGCGGACGACCAGGACGACCATCAGCGTGCCGACGGCGGCGATCCACCACGTGGCGGTCCCCGGACCATTCGCCAGGTCGACGACCGGGGCCGCGACGAGCGGCGTCACGACCGCGGTGGCGAGCGAGAAGCACGCCGTCCAGACCGGCAGGACCTTGCCGGGCACGAAGAGCGCGGCGCCGGTGGCCGCCGCGTAGAGGACCATGCAGGCGATGACGGGTCCGACGTCGTGCACGCGCTGCAGTGACGCGACGGCGAGGACCAGGTGGTACACGGAGAACAGCGACGCCAGGCCGATTGCGATGCTCGCGGGGAGGGAGACCTTCATGCGGCGGCTCCGGTCGTCGAGGGCGCGGACGGCGTGGGAGGCGACCAGGTCAGCTCGATGCGCGTGCCCTCGCCCGGGGCGGTGTGCACCTCGGCCCGGCCGTCGACGGCCGCGACCCGCTCGATGATCGAACGCCGCACCCCGAGTCGTTCGGACGGGATCGTCGCGACGTCGAACCCGCGGCCGTCGTCACCGACCTCGACGTGCACGCCGTCGTCGTGCTGCTCGACGCGCACCCACCGGGTGACCTCGGGCCCACCGGCGTGCTGGACGCTGTTCACGGCGGCCTGCAGCGCAGCCGAGGCCAGTGCGTCGGCGACCGAGGCCGGCAGCCGGACCGCGCCGGACGGGGCGGGGACGAGCCGGACGGGCGCCGCGAGGGCACCGATCGCCTCGCCGATGCGGTCGCGGAGGTCGGCGAGCGAGACCGGGGTGTCGTCGTCCGGGCCGTCGGCCGCCGCGGCCTCGAGGTGGTCGATGGCGTTCCGCGCCATGCGCGCGGCGAGGGTCTTCGCCTCGAGCGTGTCGGCCCGGGCAGCGGAGAGCAGCGTCGTCAGCACGCTGTCGTGCACGATCGCGTCGACCTGCACGCGCTCGACCTCGACCGCGTGCTCACGGATCGCGAGCGAGTAGCGGCGGACCGCGGTGGACTGCGCCGTGTCGACGGACGAGGCGGCCCGGCGCAGGACCACCGCGATGACGAGCACCGCGCCGCTGAGCAGCGCCGTGTACACGCCGTCGAGCAGTGCGCGGACGAGCCCGGCGTCACCGCCGACCGGGGTGAGCCGGAGGACCACGTAGACCGCCGGCACGAGTGCGGTGTAGATCGTGGCCCGCCACGTGGCGAAGCCCATCGCCGCAGCGGTCGAGCCGACGGTGCAGAACCACCACGGCCACGGCTGCTGCGTGGACGGGATCGACTCCTGCACCGTGAGCGGCCACGTCGTCAGCGCGACCAGGAAGAGGAGCGCGCACAGGATCTGCGCGAGCTGGGCGATCCGCGGCACGAACGCCGACACCCCGACCAGGACGAACGACGCCCCGAGTGCGATCGCGACGAGCGGACCCCAGAACGGGTCGAGGTACGGCAACTGGGCGAGGACCGCCGGGGTGTCGACGACGCCGAGGCCGACCGCGGTCATCGCCAGCAGGATCGCGAAGGCACGCTCCACCGATGCCTGCGTGATCGACGCGCGGACGCTGCGCGACGGGTCGGCGCCGAAGGGCGCTCCGTCACCGAAGCCGACCGGGTCGCCACCGGCCCGGCTCGACGCCGCACCAGCGCCGCCCGACCCGCGGCCGGAGCGCCTGCCGGTCCCCCGGCGCGACGCCGGCTCAGCCGCGCTCACCATCGGGTTCAGCGACCGTCGCCGTCGGGGTCGATGCCCGAGTCGAGCCCGGGGAGGATGCCGTCCTCGACCGCCCGTCGCAGCAGGTCGACCTTCGTCGGGGCCGGGCGACCGACCTCGACGTACTTCACGCGGATGCGGTCGAGGTACTCGCGCGCCGTGGAGTACCCGATGCCGAGCTGCTGCGCCGCCAGCTTGAGCGGCAGGCCCGAGGCGTACAGGTGCAGGATCTCGCGCTCGCGCCGGCCGAGCTGGGCCTTCGCGAAGTCCCGGTCGGCGTCGATCGCGCTCGCCCACTCGAGGTTGTTCAGCACGTCCCCGCGGGCGACGGTGGCGACCGCAGCCATCACCGTCTTCGTGGCGGACGACTTCGGGATGACACCGGCAGCCCCTGCTGCGAGTGCTTCGCGGACGTTGGCGACGCGGTCTGCGATGGAGTGCACGAGCACGGCGGAGCCGGTCCCCTGCACACCCTTGACGTTCTCGGTCACGGTCGAACCGTCACCGAGGGACAGGTCGAGGACGACGACGTCGACCTCACGCCCGTCGAGGTTCTGGACGTACTCGGGCACGCTCGCGGCGGTGAGCACCACCTCGAAGCCCTCGTTCTGGCACGCCGCCTGGATCCCGAGTCGCACGGACTCGTGGTCGTCCACGATCGCGACCCGGACCGGCCTGGTGGCCGCGCCCGTCGTCTCGGCTGCGGTTGTCGTTCCTGCTCCCACTGTGGCCTCTCGTTCCGATGCGCGTCCCCGGCCCCTGAAACCGGTTCGCCATCAGCGCCCAGGATACCCAGGCTGGACTCAGGTCCGGGGAAACGAGGCGCGCCACGCGGACGAAACCGCGTGGATCCCCGTCAGCGCGCGGGCGTCAGGCGCGCCACGGCCTCCAGGTGGTGGGTGTGGGGGAACAGGTCGAACGCCCGCAGCGCCTCGAGCTTGTACCCCAGCTCGGCGAACGTGGCGACGTCGCGGGCGAGCGCGACGGGGTCGCAGGCGACGTACACGACCTGCGACGGCTGCAGGGCCGCGATCTGCTCGACGACCTGCCGACCGGCTCCGGCGCGCGGCGGGTCGAGGACGATCGTGCCGGCGCCGAACCGGTCCTTCTCGGCGCGCGAGGCGTTCGCCACCGTGTTCGCGAGCCAGCGGTCGACCCGCCCGGTCTCGGCACGGGCGCCGAGCCACTCGGCGAGGTTCTCCTGCGCGTGCTCGGTCGCGCGCGCGGCGCTCTCGACGCTCGTGATGCGCGCCTTCGGTCCGACGAGGTCGCCGAGTGCGGCGGCCAGCAGGCCGACACCGCCGTACAGGTCCAGGTGGGTGCCCTCGGGGTCGAGCCGGTCGCGGTCGACCAGGTCCTGCACGGCCTCGGTGAGCACCGACGCCGCGGCACGGTGCACCTGCCAGAAGCCGTTGTCGTCCACCTCGAAGGTGCGCTCCCCCACGACCTCGGTCACCACGGTGGGCTTCTGCTCGTCGATGACGAGCCGGGCGCCCTCGGAGCCGCTCGGCGCGAGCACGTCGATGACCGACGAACCGGGCATCACCCCACGACCGAGCGGTGCGCTCTGCTGCACGGCGTCGTTCGCGAGCGGCAGGCTGGTGACGGGGATGACGGAGTGCGAACGGGCCGCGAACGGACCGGCGGTGCCGTGCTCGTCGACGTGCAGCCGGACCCGGGTGCGCCAACCGAGACCGTTCGCCGCGTCGTCCCCGGGCGCGGCCTCGACGACGACGTCCGAGCCGAGCACCGACGCCAGGTCCGTGTGCGCGAACCGCGAGAACGAGTCGACGAGCACGTCGTGCTTCAGCGTGCGCTGGTGGGCGAGGGCGATGTGGCCGAACTCGGCACCGCCCGGGCGCGTCTCGGGGTCGCGGTCGAGTGCGGCTTCGGCCCAGACGTGGTCGACGCGGTGCTCGCTCGGCGTGACGACGCTGACCGTGTCGGCGCGCCAGAACGACTTCTTCCGGTCCTCGGTCACCCGGGCGACGACGCGCTCCCCGGGGATCGCGTCCGAGACGAAGACCACCCGGCCTTCGTGCCGTGCCACCGAGATGCCGCCGTGGGCGATCCCGGTGACGTCGAGTTCGAGCAGCGTTCCGACGGATTCACCCATGGTGAGATGGTCCCATGCGTCTGTACCTCGCGAGTACATCCCCCGCCCGCCGAGCGCTCCTCGCCCAGTCCGGGATCGAGCCCGTGCTCGTGTCCCCCGGGGTCGACGAGGACGCCGCAGCAGCGGCAGCGGCCGCCGCGCTCGGCCGCGACCTGACCGGTCCGGAACTCGTGTCGCTGCTCGCCGTCGCCAAGGCGTCGGCCGTCGCGGACGCCGACGTCGCCGGCTCGCCGGTCGACGGCTTCGTGTTCGGCGGCGACTCCGCCTTCGAGGTCGACGGGCGCCTGTACGGCAAGCCGCACGACCCGGCCGTGGCCCGGGAGCGCTGGCGGCAGATGCTCGCCGCCGGCGGCGGGACGTTGTGGAGTGGGCACTGCGTCGTCGACCGGCGCCGCGACCTGGACCCGGCAACGGGGCGGACGGGAGGCCCGGATGCGGCCCGCCCCGTGCCTCCCGTCCGCAGCCTGGTGACGTCTCCTGCCGGCGTGCCGGAGCTGGGGGACGTCGCGCCCGGTGGATCGGCCCTGGCCGCCGGCGGGGACCGCGTGGTCGCCGTGGACAGCGCGGTGCTGACGTTCGCCGACGACGTGTCCGCCGACGAGATCGACGCGTACGTGGCGACGGGCGAGCCGCTCGAGGTCGCGGGGGCGTTCACCATCGACGGGCGGGCGGCGGCGTACATCACGCGGATCGACGGGGCGCCGTCCGCGGTGATCGGGATGTCCCTGCCGGTGCTGCGCTCGATGCTGCTCCGGGGCTTCGGGATCGCCTGGCACGACTTCTGGTCACTGTAGACATCCGCACCTCTTCGGGGTGGTTCTTTGTGGGTGCCAGTCAATTCGTCCCCCCGTCGCACGAATACGCTGATGTCTCATGCCCCGTATCAGCAAGGTCCTCATCGCGAACCGCGGCGAGATCGCCGTCCGCATCATCCGCGCGGCCCGCGACGCAGGCAAGGCATCGGTCGCGGTCTACGCCGACCAGGACCGTGACGCCCTCCACGCTCGCCTCGCCGACGAGGCCTACGCGCTGAACGGCACCACGAGCGCCGACACCTACCTCGTCATCGACAAGATCATCTCGGTCGCCCGACGGTCCGGCGCAGACGCCGTGCACCCGGGCTACGGGTTCCTGGCCGAGAACGCCGACTTCGCCCGTGCCGTCATCGACGCCGGACTGACCTGGATCGGCCCGTCGCCCGATTCGATCGAGCGCCTCGGCGACAAGGTCTCCGCGCGCCACGTCGCCGAGAAGGTCGGAGCGCCGCTCGCCCCCGGCACCATCGAGCCCGTCAAGGACGCCTCCGAGGTCATCGCGTTCGCGGACGAGGTCGGCCTGCCGGTCGCCATCAAGGCGGCCTTCGGTGGCGGTGGCCGCGGCCTGAAGGTCGCACGGACGCGCGAGGAGGTCGCCTCGCAGTTCGAGTCGGCGACGCGCGAAGCCATCGCGGCGTTCGGTCGGGGCGAGTGCTTCGTCGAGAAGTACCTCGACAAGCCGCGCCACGTCGAGACCCAGTGCCTCGCCGACGAGCACGGCAACGTCGTCGTCGTCTCCACCCGCGACTGCTCGCTGCAGCGTCGCCACCAGAAGCTCGTCGAGGAAGCACCCGCGCCGTACCTGACCCCCTCGCAGGAAGAACGGCTGTACGAATCGTCGAAGGCGATCCTGCGCGAGGTCGGCTACGTCGGCGCCGGCACCTGCGAGTTCCTCATCGGGGCCGACGGCACCGTGTCGTTCCTCGAGGTCAACACCCGTCTGCAGGTCGAGCACTGCGTCTCCGAAGAGGTCACCGGCATCGACCTCGTGCGTGAGCAGTTCCGCATCGCCGAGGGCGGCGTGCTCGACTACTCCGACCCCGTCGCGCGCGGCCACTCGTTCGAGTTCCGCATCAACGGCGAGGACCCGGGCCGCAACTTCTTCCCCGCGCCCGGCCCCGTGCACGCGTTCAACGCGCCGTCCGGCCCCGGTGTCCGTGTCGATTCCGGCGTCGTGTCCGGCGACGTCGTCTCCGGCTCGTTCGACTCGATGCTCGCGAAGCTCATCGTCACCGGTGCCACCCGTGCCGAGGCGCTCGAGCGTTCCCGGCGAGCACTCGCCGAGTTCGAGGTGACCGGCCTGCCGACCGTGCTCCCCTTCCACCGCGCGGTCGTGTCGGACCCGGCGTTCGCGACCGCCGACGACGAGCCGTTCTCCGTGTACACGCAGTGGATCGAGACCGACTTCGTGAACGAGATCCCGGCGTGGAGCGGCTCTCCCGAAGAGCTCCCGGCACCGGCGTCGCGCGACTCCGTCGTGGTCGAGGTGCAGGGCAAGCGCATCGAGGTCACCATGCCGTCGATCGTCGGCGGTGGCGCCGTCGGTGCTGCCGGTCGTCGTCCCGCCGGTCCCTCCGCTCCCCCGAAGCGCCGCTCGTCGGCGGTCAAGGGCGGCATCGCGAAGTCCGGCGGCTCCGTTGCGTCGCCGATGCAGGCGACCGTCGTGAAGCTCGCGGTCGCCGAGGGTGACACCGTGGTGAAGGGCGACCTGCTCGTCGTGCTCGAGGCCATGAAGATGGAACAGCCCGTGCAGGCCCACAAGGACGGCGTCGTCACGAGCCTGAACGCCCCGGTCGGCCAGACGGTCTCGTCCGGCCACGTGCTGCTCGAGCTGGCGTAGCCCGCGGGCGGTCGGCCAAGTCGGTTGGCGCCCCGCTGTGGCCGGGTTGCGCCCCGCTGTGGTCATCGCGCCCCGACTCTTCGGGGCGCGATGACCGTCAGAGGGCGCGGATCGCAGCATGACGCCAAGCCGTACCCCAGTTCGGACCAAGCGGCACCCCGGCATCGTGCAGGATCCGCGGGAGCTGCCCCGCGGGCATCGCGTCCGACCACATCACCCGTGCGAAGCCGTTGACCTCACGACGGCGGCGCAGACGGTCCTCCCGGCGCTTCTCGTCGACCAGGGCGTCCGCCGCTGTCCGCCCTCGCCGCGGGTCGTCGTACTTCACCCGGCCGTCGAACTCGACGATCACCCCGGCTTCCGCGAACCACAGGTCCACCCGGTCGCGGAGCAGGCCGTCGTGCCGGAACTCCTGCTGCAGGACCGGGTCCGGTGCGCCGAGCACGTGCGCACCCCACCGTGTGATGCTCTCCCCCGGTGACTCGGCGAGGGGATCCGCGTACTCGACCAGTTCCCGCGCGCGTCGATGCCCGCGAGCACGGCGACTCCCGAGCGCTTCGAGGAGCGTCGCCCGCTCGACGCCGCGTCGCAGGACTGCGTCGAGCACGACGATGGCACGCCACGGGTGTTCGCGAAGGGCGACGTCGACCGCGGTCTCGGTCAACGTCGTGACGGGCACGCCGTCGACCTCGACGGAGGACGGTAGCCGGCCGGCGCTGCCGATGCGCTGGATGCTCTGTTTGACCTGGCCCCGATCGCGGGACGGGTCGGTCACCGTGACACGTTCGCCGAACGCTCCGATCCACGGAAGTCCGAGCATGGCGACCGCGGACCGGTGTGACACCACGACGGAGCCCCTCCCGCCGGCGACCACACTCCGCACGAGCGTGCGATGTCGTTCGCGTCCCGTCATGGACGCCCACTCGCCCGACCCGACGTACGTGCCACGGTGCACCCGGACGAGGGTGCCGGCATCCGCCGCGCGACGGATCGCCGACGCACGACCGGGGTCCTGCGCGAGGCCGACGGTCGAGATGAGTTCGTGTTCCACGCTTCGATGATCGCGACGCACGGCCCATCAGGAGCGGGGTCTGCGCGATCTGTGGACAGGCCATGGAGCAGCGCGCCCCGTTGCGGGCATCGCGCCCCGAAGAGTCGGGGCGCGATGCCCGCAACGGGGCGCAGCTCGAACGAGCGGAACCTGGTTCGGGCGGAGCGGGGCCCTACGACACCAGGGGGCGGACCGAGCTCGCCAGGGCGTCGACGAGCCGCTGCGCCTCGGCGGGGGTCTCCGCGACCGTGTCGATGTAGACCTTGACCTTGGGTTCGGTCCCGCTCGGCCGGACGATCACCCGTGCGTCGCCGGTCAGGTCGTAACGCAGGATGTCCGACGGCGGGAAGCCCTCGACCCCGTCGACGTAGTCCGTCACGGTGAGGACCTCCAGCCCGCCGAGCGACGTCGGCGGCGTGGATCGGAGCGACGCCATGATCTCCCCGATGCGCGACAGGTCGTCCACACGGGTCGCGACCTGCCCCGACGCGAACGCCCCGAACTCGGCGGCGAAGGCGTCGAGCTGCCCGGAGATCGACGACCCGGCAGCGGCGAGGTCCGACGCCAACGACAGCAGCGACAGCGCCGCGGAGATGCCGTCCTTGTCGCGCACGACCTCGGGGTCCACCAGGTAACCGAGCGCTTCCTCGTACCCGAAGAGCAGCCCGGGGACCCGCGAGACCCACTTGAAGCCGGTCAGGGTGTCCCGGTACTCCAGGCCGTGGCGGGCGGCGACACGGGCCAGCGCCGGCGACGAGACGATCGACGCAGCGAGTGTGCCGGTCGTCCCCGCCTCGGACGCCCGAGCGGCAGCCCGCCACCCGAGCAACCAGCCGACCTCGTTGCCCGAGAGCCTCCGGAAGGAACCGGACCCGTCCGGGATCGCGAGCGCGAGCCGGTCGGCGTCGGGATCGTTCGCGATGACGAGGTCGGCGCCGACGGCGACACCGCGCGCTGTCGCCAGGTCCATCGCCCCGGGTTCCTCGGGGTTCGGGAACGACACGGTCGGGAACGCCCCGTCCGGCTCGATCTGCTCCGGCACGACGGCCGGCTCCGCGAACCCGGCGGCGGCGAACACCGCACGCGCGGTCTCCCACCCGACACCGTGCATCGCCGTGTAGACGACCTTCGGCTGCGCTTCGGGTCCGAGTGCCGGCGGGGCGACGGTCGCGGCCGTGGCGGCCACGTAGGCGTCGAGCAGCTCGGACGAGGCGACGGTGTAGTCGGTGCCCCGGGGCAGGTCGGTGATCGACCCTGCGGCGACGGCATCGATGGCGTCCGCGATCTCGCCGTCGACGGGCGGCACGATCTGCGACCCGTCGTCGTCCTGCCCGAGGTACACCTTGTAGCCGTTGTCGCGGGGCGGGTTGTGGCTCGCGGTGACCATCACCCCGGCGCCGACGTCGAGGTGCCGGACGGCGAACGCGAGCACCGGTGTGGGGAGGGCACCCGGCAGCAGCGTGACCTCGAGCCCGAGACCGCGCATCACCTTGGCCGAGTCGCGCGCGAAGACGTCGGAGTTCACGCGGCCGTCGTAGCCGATGACGACACTGCGCGACCGGCCGGTGTCGATCAGGAAGCGTGCGAGCCCTGCGGCCGCCTGGGCCACGACGACCCGGTTCATGCGGAGGGGACCGTAGCCGAGCTCGGCGCGGAGTCCGGCGGTGCCGAACTGCAGCCGTCCCCCGAACCGTGCGGCGAGGGCCTGCACGGCCGGACCGGAACCGTCGGCGGCGGCGTCGATCGCGACCGCGAGCTCGTCGCGGGTATCCGGATCGGGGTCCTGCGCGAGCCAGGACCGCGCGGTCCCGAGCACGTGGTCGAGGTCGATCTTCACGAGGCCGGCTGCCCGAGTGCGGTCACCACACGGGCGAGGAGGTCCGCGATCACCGGTTCGGCCTGCTTGCCCGCCTCGAGCACCTCGGTGTGCGACAGCGGCGTCTTCTGGATGCCCGCCGCCAGGTTCGTGATGAGCGAGAACCCGAGGACCTCCATGCCCGCCTGACGGGCGGCGATGGCCTCGAGTGCGGTGGACATCCCGACGATGTGCCCTCCGATGGTCTTCGCCATCTGCACCTCGGCCGGGGTCTCGTAGTGCGGGCCGCGGAACTGCGTGTAGACGCCCTCGTCCAGGGACGGGTCGACCGACCGCGCCACGTCACGCAGACGGGCCGAGTACAGGTCGGTCAGGTCGATGAACGTCGCACCCTCGAGCGGGCTGTCGGCGGTCAGGTTGATGTGGTCGCTGATGAGCACGGGGGTGCCGGGCGTCCAGTGCTCCTTGATGCCACCGGCACCGTTCGTCAGCACCATGATCGAAGCACCCGTCGCCGCAGCGGTGCGGACGCTGTGCACGACCCGACGGACCCCGTGGCCCTCGTAGTAGTGCGTGCGGGCCCCGATGACCAGCGCGTGGCGGCCGTCCGCGAGGCGGATCGACCGGATCGTGCCGGAGTGTCCGGGCACGGCCGAGGCGCTGAAGCCGGGGACCTGGTCCGCCGGGATCTCGGACACGGTCTCACCGATGATGTCGGCGGCCTTGCCCCAGCCCGAGCCGAGGGTCAGGGCGATGTCGTGCCGCTCGATGCCGGACTTCGCGGCGATGACGGCAGCGGCGTCGCGCGCGACCTCGAACGGGTCGGCAGCGGGGTCGTTCAGCGGGTTCTCGGTGCTCATGCCCCAACTCTAAAGGGCCGACGCCCGCCGCAGCGCCCGCCGCCGCGCCGCCGCAGCGGCCGCCGCCGCACCGCCGCAGCGGCCGCCGCCGCACCCGCCTCAGTGCTCGCCGAGCGCCCGGTCCACCGCCGCCGTGATCTCGCCCTGGTCGAAGTGGTTCCGGATGACGATGACCTCGGCGTAGGTGTCACCGATCGCCTCGACGAACTCCTGACTGGTGAGGATCACGTTGGCGTCGTCGGACACGTCCCGCACCGAGGCCACGTCGGCCGCGACGACCGATGCCTGCAGGCCGAGTGCGGACAGCGCCTTCTCGGCGTTCACCTTGAGGATGCCGCTCGACCCGATGCCGGCACCGCAGATGGTCACGATCTTCACGCGTACACCCCCATGATCGTGCGGACCTCGTCCGCCGTCGTCGCGTCGGCGATCCGCCCCGTGACGGTCTCGTCGTTGAACAGGTTCGCGATCTCGCCGATGGACTCGAGGTGCGTCCCCACCCCGGCGACCGCGAGCCCCAGGACCACGCGGACGGGGTCGTTGTGCGGGTGGCCGAACGCCACCGGCCACGCCAGGGTCACGACGGCGAGCCCGTCGCGCAGGACCGCGCCACCCGGCCGGGCGTGGGCGAACGCCAGTCCCGGGGAGATCACGATGTACGGCCCGTGTTCCTCGACCATGCCGACCATGGCGTCGGTGTACTCGTCGGTCGCGGCTCCGGACGCGACGAGCGCGCCACCGGCCAGGCGCATCGCGTCACGCCAGGTGGGCGCGGTGGCCCCGAGGAGCACGGCGGCGTCCGGCAGCGGCGGCAGTCCCATGCGTCAGGCCTCCGAGTACCCGGAGGTGATGGTGGCGATGATCTCCTCGCGGTCCTCGAGCGGCAGGAACGAGCCCAGTGCGGCGTTGATCTGGAACGCTGCCAGGTCGTCGAGGTCGTAGCCGAACGTGCCGGCGAGCAGTGCGAGCTCCTTCGACAGCGACGTCCCGCTCATCAGGCGGTTGTCGGTGTTCACCGTGACCCGGAAGCCGAGCTGGTAGAGCACGTCGAAGGGGTGGTCGGCGAGGTCGTCGCCCCAGGCGGCGATCGCACCGGTCTGCAGGTTGGAGGACGGCGAGACCTCGAGCGGGATCTCGCGGTCGCGGACCCACGAGGCGACCTCGCCGAGGGAGGCCAGCGTCGAGCCGTCACCGGCGTCGGAGAGGGTGACGTCCTCGAAGATCCGGACGCCGTGCCCGAGGCGCAGCGCGCGACCGTCGACGAGCGCGGACCGGATCGAGGCGAGTCCGTCGGCTTCGCCCGCGTGCACGGTGACGGGGAAGAGCTCGGACGCGAGGTGGTCGAACGCGGCGCGGTGGTTCGAGGCGGGGAACCCGGCTTCGGCACCGGCGATGTCGAAGCCGACGACACCGGCGTCGCGGTGCCGCACGGCGAGCTCGGCGATCTCGAGCGAGCGGTCGGCGTGCCGCATCGCGGTGACGAGCTGGCCGACACGGATGCGGCCGCCGGCGGCGTCGACCGCTTCCTCGATGCCGGCCTGCACGGCCTCGACCGTCTCGTCGAGCGTCAGCCCGCCCTGCAGGTGCTGTTCCGGGGCCCACCGGACCTCGCCGTAGACGACGCCGTCGGCGACCAGGTCCTCGACGAACTCACGGGCGATGCGCGTCAGCTGCGGAGCCGTCTGCATGACCGAGGTGGTGACGTCGAACGTCTTCAGGTACTCGACGAGCGAACCCGAGTTCGACTGGTCGGCGAACCACTGCCCGAGCTCGGACGGGTCGGTGGTCGGCAGCGCCACACCCGAAGCACCAGCCAGCTCGACGATCGTCGCGGGGCGCAGACCGCCGTCGAGGTGGTCGTGCAGCGAGACCTTCGGCAGGTCGTTGATGACCGCTCCGGCGTCGGGCAGGCGGTAGGTCGGGGCATCGGCGCTCATGCGACCAGGCTATCGGTGGTCACCGACCGCGCGCAGGCACCTGTGCACAACACACACCGGAACGGACTGGAGGCTCCCCACAGCAGTGCCGGGAGCCTGACGGTTCGTCAGGTGGCCGGGTTCAGGACCCGATGCGCTCCCGCACGATCGGCCCGCGGGCAGCGACGGCAGCGTCGGACGAGCCGATCGACCACGCACCCTCGAGCGACTCGAGCGCCCGCGGGATCCGTGACGCGTCGTCGGTGTGGAGCGTCCAGAGCGGCTGCCCCTCGGTCACCGTGTCACCGGGCTTGACGTGCAGCTCGATGCCCGCACCCGCCTGCACCGGGTCCTGTGCTCGGGCGCGGCCGGCACCGAGGCGCCAGGCCGAGACACCGAACGGCAGGGCGTCCTGCTGCGCGAGCACACCGGACGACGGCGCGGTCACGACGTGCTGCTCCCGGGCGACCGGCAACGCGGCGGAGGGGTCCCCGCCCTGCGCCTGGATCATCCGGCGCCAGGTGTCCATCGCGCGGCCGTCGGCCAGCGCTGCGGCCGGGTCGGCGTCCGGCAGTCCGGCGAGCGTGAGCATCTCGGTCGCGAGCGCGACCGTCAGTTCCACGACGTCGGCCGGACCGCCGCCCGCCAGGACCTCGACCGACTCCCGCACCTCGAGCGCGTTGCCGATGGTCAGTCCGAGTGGGACCTCCATGTCGGTCAGCAGCGCCGAGGTCTTCACCCCGGCGTCGTTGCCGAGGTCCACCATCGTCTGCGCGAGCTCGCGGGATGCCTCGTACGTGGGCATGAACGCCCCGGACCCGAACTTCACGTCGAGCACGAGCGCACCGGTGCCCTCGGCGATCTTCTTCGACATGATGCTCGACGCGATGAGCGGGATGCACTCGACGGTGCCGGTGGTGTCGCGGAGCGCGTAGAGCTTCTTGTCGGCGGGTGCCAGGCCCGAGCCAGCGGCGCAGATGACCGCACCGACGTCGGACAGGATCTCCATCATCCGGTCGTTCGACAGCGCGGCCTGCCACCCGGGGATCGACTCGAGCTTGTCGAGCGTCCCGCCGGTGTGCCCGAGGCCACGACCGGAAAGCTGCGGCACCGCGACGCCGAACGACGCCACCAGCGGCGCGAGCGGCAGCGTGATCTTGTCGCCGACGCCGCCGGTGGAGTGCTTGTCGACGGTCGTCTTGCCGAGCGAGCCGAACGACATCCGCTCCCCCGACGCGATCATCGCGAGCGTGAGGTCCTTGATCTCGCGCCGCTCCATCCCGTTCAGGAAGATGGCCATCGCCATCGCGGCCATCTGCGGGTCCTCGACGTAGCCGCGCGTGTAGGCGTCCACGAGCCAGTCCACCTCGGCGGTGCTCAGGGCGCCACCGGATCGCTTCGTGCGGATGAGGTCGACGGTGTCGAACGGCTCGACGGCCATGTGGATCAGTGCTCCTGCTGGTAGGTGGCGAGGGTGCGCGGCCCGAACGCGTCGGGCAGGACCTCGTCGATGGTGCGGATGCCCGAGACCGTCTCGAGGAGCATGCCCTCGGTCGAGTGCTCGAACAGCAGCTGGCGGCAGCGGCCGCACGGCATCAGGGTGGCGCCGTCGCCGTCGACGCACGTGAAGGCGACGAGCTTGCCGCCGCCGGTCATGTGCAGCTGCGACACGAGCGAGCACTCGGCGCAGAGCGTCACCCCGTACGACGCGTTCTCGATGTTGCAGCCGGAGACGATCCGTCCGTCGTCGGTGAGCGCCGCGGCGCCCACTGGGAACGACGAGTACGGCGCGTAGGCGCGCCGCATCGCGGCGGTCGCTGCCGTCCGCAGGGCGGTCCAGTCCACGTCGTCGACCGGGAGGCCCGTGGCTGCGTCCGCAGGGGCGGTGGCGGTGACCGCCTGGTCACCTGGTTCGTGCGTGTCGGTCATGTGCCGTGCCTCCAGGCCGTCAGCTCTTGATGTAGGGCTTGCCGGACGCGGCGGGGCCGCGTGACTGGCCGACCAGGCCGGCCACGGCGAAGATTGTCACCACGTACGGCAGCATGAGCAGGAACTCGCTCGGCACGGGCGAGTCGATCGCCCCGAGCGTGTTCTGCAGGTTCGACGCGAAGCCGAACAGCAGGGCGGCGAGCGTGGCCTTGATCGGGTCCCAGCGGCCGAAGATGACGGCGGCCAGGGCGATGTAGCCGGCGCCCGCGGTCATGTCCTTCGTGAACGGTCCGACCGCGTCGAGCGTGAAGTACGCGCCACCGAGGCCGGCGATCGCGCCGGCGAGCGACACGTTCCAGAACCGGGTGCTCGTGACGTTGATGCCCACCGTGTCGGCCGCCTGCGGGTGCTCGCCGACCGCGCGGAGGCGCAGGCCCCAGCGGGTCTTGAACAGGCCGAAGGTGACGACCGCGACGGCGACGTAGGCCAGGTAGACGATGACGCTCTGCTCGAAGAACACCGGGCCGATGACCGGGATCTGGTGGAGCAGCGGGATCTCGAACTTCGGGAACCGGATGCCGATGTTCAGCGTGGTCTCGTTCGGCGACAGCACCTGCGAGTACAGGAACCCGGTCAGCCCGGAGATGAGGGCGTTGATGACGACACCGACGATCACCTGGTCGACGAGGTACTTGATGCTGAACGCGGCCAGGATGAACGACACGAGCACACCGGCGACGAGCGCACCGACGAGTCCGACCCACGCGGAGCCGGTGATCGACGCGATGAGCGCCGAGGTGAACGCACCGGCGAGGAACTGGCCCTCGATGGCGATGTTGACCACGCCGACCCGCTCGGAGATGACGCCGCCGAGGGCACCGAACACGAGCGGGACGCTCAGGCCGAGCGCACCGACCAGCAGGCCGGGCAGCGGGATCGTGGCGCCGGCAGCTGCCCACGTCAGGAACCCGATGACGAAGACGATCGCGAAGACCGACGTGACCCAGAGCGGGACCTGCCGGTACGCGCGGACCTCGACCACGGCGTAGACCGTGGCGATCGCCAGGAGCACGACGACCACGTAGCCGGTCGGTGCCGCGGACAGCGGCACGTTCGGCAGGGCGATGAAGTCGCCGGCGTTCGCGAGCCGGAAGGTCGTCGTGCCGGCGCGGCTGAGCAGGACGAAGAACACGACCGCGAGCAGCGTGAACACGCCGTAGCCGATCGGGAGCTTCCAGCTGCGGGTCGTCTCGACCGGACGGTCGGACAGGGGCGACGCGGGCGCCGCGGTGGGGCTGAGGGTGCTCACGCGGCGACCGCCTTCTTGCTGTTCTTGCTCGTCTTCGTGCGCTGGCGGGCTCCCGGCTGCGGGATCCGGAAGATCGCGCGGACGAGCGGCGGCGCCGCGATGAACAGGACGATGAGGGCCTGGATGACGCCGACGATGTCGATCGGGATGCCGTTGGCGGCCTGCATCGCGTAGCCACCGTTCTTCAGCACACCGAACAGGATCGCGGCCCAGAACACGCCCCACGGCTTCGAGCGACCGAGCAGCGCGACGGTGATCGCGTCGAAGCCGATGCCGGCGTCGATGCCCGAGGTGAAGCCCGTCGTGACGGCGCCCTGCACCTGGTAGGCGCCGGCGATGCCGACGAGGGCACCGGAGATGACCATGACCCAGATCGTCAGCGCCGGCACGCTCATGCCGGCGACGCGGGCGGCCCGGGGGTTCTCACCGATGGTGCGGAACCGGAAACCGAGCGAGGACTTGTTGACGAGCCACCAGACCACGACGACCGCGAGGATCGCGACGATGAACCCGGCGTCCACCCCGTACCGCACACCGAAGAGCTGCGGCAGCAGGGCGCTGTCCTTCGTGGCGGGCGAGATCGGGTTGCTGCTGCCCGGGGCCTGCAGCAGGCCCGGAGTGCGGAGCAGGTAGCTGACCAGGTAGAGCGCGACGTAGTTGAGCATGATCGTGACGACCACCTCGTTCGCGCCCGTGCGGGCCTTGAGGACACCGACGATCCCGCCCCAGACCGCACCGCCGACGATGCCGGCGACGATGGTGAGGGGGATGTGGATCGCGGCGGGCATGTCGAACGAGAAGCCGACCCACCCGGCCGCCGCGGCCCCCATCAGGATCTGACCCTGGCCGCCGATGTTGAACAGCCCGGCGCGGAACGACAGCGCGATCCCGAGCCCGGCGACGACGAGCGGCACCGCGTAGTCGATCGAGCGGGTGAGCGGCCCGATCGCCTGCTGGAAGCTGTCGGCGCCGAAGTTGAACACCGACCCCTGGAACAGCGAGGCGTAGGCGCCGCCGACAGCGGTGCCGATGGCCTGGAGCATGTCGGCCGGGCGGGCGAAGAAGTAGCCCGCGGTGGCGCGGACGTTCTCGTCCGTCAGCGCGATGAGGATGCCGCAGGCCACCAGCGCGAGCACGACGGCGAGGACCGTGACGAGCACGGACCCGTTCAGGATGCTCTGCAGGGCGGCGTGCCAGCGGTCGGTGCCGGGGGCGCCGTTGCGGCGTTCGGTGTCGTCGGCCGAGTCCGTCATCAGGTGCGGGGTCTCCGGCGCCTCCTGCAGGCGGTCGTCGGTGAGCGGGGCATCGGCCTCGGTGCCGGGGGTGGGCTGCGTGTTGTCTGGGTACTGCGCGGTCACGCTGCCAGCTCCGTTCCGGTCGTGGATGTGGCTTGGATCTCGCCGGCCGAACCGGTCATGCGGCCAGCTCCGTTCCTTCTGGGATCTCGCCGGCCATCATGAGGCCGAGGACGTCTCGCGGGGTGGTCGCCGGCACGATCCCGACGATGCCGCCGCGGTACATGACGGCGATGCGGTCGGCCAGTGCCACGACCTCGTCGAGCTCGGTGGAGACGACGATGACGGGCACACCGGTGTCGCGGGTGGCGACGATGCGCTTGTGCACGAACTCGATCGACCCGACGTCGATGCCGCGCGTGGGCTGCGCGGCGACGAAGAGCCGGAGCTCGCGGCTGAGCTCGCGGGCGAGGACGATCTTCTGCTGGTTGCCACCGGACAGCCGGCCGGCAGCGGTCGCGCGGCCCGGCGTGCGGATGTCGAACTCGGCGATCTTCTCGTCGGCGAAGGCGTCGCGCTCGGCGGCGCGGATGGTGCCGGCACGGACGAACGCGTCGTGGTCGGACCGGTCGAGCATGAGGTTCTCCGCGATGGTGAACTCGCCGACCAGGCCGTCCTCCTTGCGGTCCTCGGGGACGAAGCCGACGCCGGCGTCGAGCACCTGCTTGACGCTGCGGCCGGTCAGCTCCTTGCCGTCCAGCGTGATGCGGCCGGCGTGGACGGGCTCGAGGCCGAGGATCGCCTCGGTGAGCTCGGTCTGGCCGTTGCCCTGCACCCCGGCGATCGCCAGGACCTCGCCGCGACGGACCGAGAACGACACGTCGTCGACGAGCACGATGCCCGACGGGTCGGTGACGGTGAGGCCCTCGACGACGAGGGCGTCCTCGCCACCGGTCGACGGCGTCTTGTCGACGACGAGCGAGACGGCGCGGCCGACCATCAGGGCGGCGAGCTCGTTGTTCGTCGCGGTGGGCGATGCCTCACCGACGACCTTGCCGAGCCGGATCACCGTGATGCGGTCGGCGACCTCGCGGACCTCGCGGAGCTTGTGGGTGATGAAGACGATCGCGGTGCCGGCCTCGCGGAGCTGGCGCATGATGCCCATCAGCTCGTCGGTCTCCTGCGGGGTGAGCACGGCCGTCGGCTCGTCGAACACCAGCACGGAGGCGTCGCGGGACAGTGCCTTGATGATCTCGACGCGCTGCTGCACGCCGACGGGCAGGTCCTCGATCTTGGCGTCGGGGTCGACGTCGAACCCGAACCGGTCCGAGATCTCCTTGACCCGCTTGCGGGCACCGGCCAGGTCGAGCCGGCCGCCGAAGGTGGTCTGCTCCTGCCCGAGCATGACGTTCTCGGCGACGGTGAACACGGGCACGAGCATGAAGTGCTGGTGCACCATGCCGATGCCGGCGCGCATGGCGTCGCCCGGGCCGTCGAAGTCCTGGACCACGTCGTCGAGCAGGATCTCGCCCTCGTCGGCGTCGTACAGGCCGTAGAGCACGTTCATCAGGGTGGACTTGCCGGCGCCGTTCTCACCCAGGAGGCAGTGGACCTCACCCGGCTCGACGGTGAGCGAGATGTGGTCGTTGGCGACCAGGGCGCCGAACCGCTTGGTGATGCCGCGGAGTTCGAGCTTCATGTTCGGGAGTCTATTTCTGTCTCGAGTGCGCCACGCGGGCGCACGGTCTCGCGTGCACCACTCGGGCGCACGAGAACGCGGGCGAGGGAAGCCCCTCGCCCGCGTCCGTCGGGTCAGGACTGGGTCTTGACCTTGATCGAGCCGTCGATGATGCCGGCCTTCACGTCGTCGAGTTCGCCCTGCAGGCTCTTGTCGACCTTCGACTCGAAGTCGTGGAACGGCGCGATGCCGACGCCCTCGTTCTTCAGCGTCCCCACGTACGGGGTCTTCGAGAACTTGTCGTCCGCCGCCTGCTCGACGACGTCCTTCACGGCCGGGCGCATGCCCTTCTCGACCGAGGTGAAGGCGATGTCCTTGTAGCGCGGGTCGGCCTCGTAGAGGTCGCTGTCCGCACCGATCAGGACGGAGCCGTTGTCGGCGTCCTTGATGGCCTCGGCAGCCGACTGGTAGATCGGGCCACCGACGGGCAGGATCACGTCGGCGTCCTGGTCGAGGAGCGTCTGCGCGACCGACTTGGCCTGCGTGCCGGCCTCGAAGCCACCGGTGAAGGAGCCCTTGCCGGAGTCGACGTTCCAGCCGACGACCTTGACGTCCTTGTCCTTCTGCTCGTTGTAGTACTTCACGCCGTCCGCGAAGCCGTCCATGAAGATGGTGACGGTCGGGATCTGCATGCCACCGAAGGTGCCGACGACGCCGGTCTTCGAGTACGACGCCGCTGCGTAGCCGGCGAGGAACGCGGCCTGCGAGGTGTCGAACGTGATCGGCTTGACGTTCTCCGCGTCGATCGAGCTGTCGTCGATGATGGCGAAGTCGGTGTCGGGGTTCGCGGCGGCCTGCTTCTTCGTGGCGTCGGCGAGGTTGAAGCCGACGGTCACGACGAGGTTGCAGTTCTGGCCGATGAGCTGCTCGATGTTCGAGTCGTAGACGGTGGCGTCCTTCGACTCGGCCTCCTTGTAGGTGGCACCGAGTTCCTTGGCGGCGTCCTTCATGCCCTCGTAGCCGAGCTGGTTGAACGACTTGTCGTCGAAGCCACCGGCGTCGGAGACCATGCAGGGGCGGAAGTCGGTCTTCTTGGCGGTCGTCGTGTCGGACGGCGCCGAGGCACAACCGGCGAGGACGGCGGCGGTGCCGAGGAGCGCGAAGCCGCTGAGGACGACGCGTCGGGTACGAGATGTCACGGGTGGGTTCCTCCGGGGAGCGTGCCCGGACCACGTGCGTTCCGGGCGATCGTGGCGACAGTACACGACCGCCCGGCCGGTACAGGACCCGTTGCCCCGGTCCGGTGGATCGGTTACGGGATCGCGACCGCGCCGAAACGCGCCCGTAACGCGGGGTCACCCGCAGACCCCCATTTCGAGGGGTTTGTCGGTGGAGCGCTACAGGACGTCGCCTCGGCCGCTGATCTTCAGAGCATCCACGACACCCTTGACCCGCTGCGCGTTCGCGCTGGTGGTCACGAGGAGCGCGTCGGGGGTGTCCACGACGACGATGTCCTCGACCCCGATGAGCGAGATGAGCCGCTGGCTGTGCGAGATCACGATGCCGCTCGACGAGTCGGCCAGGATGCGCGCACCGTCGCCGAGGACGGCGAGGTTGTTCGGTCGACCACCGGACTGCAGCTTGGCGAGCGAGGCGAAGTCGCCGACGTCGTCCCAGTCGAAGTCGCCGGGGACGACGGCCATGCGTCCGGCAGCGGCAGCGGGCTCGGCGACGGTGTAGTCGATCGCGATCTTCTCGAGCGTGGGCCACACCGCGTCGACGACCGCGCCGCGGGCCGAGGTGTCCCAGGCGTCCGCGAGTTCGTTGATGCCGGCGAGCAGCGTCGGGTTGTTCCGGCCGATCTCCTCGAGCAGCACGTCGGCGCGGGCGATGAACATGCCCGCGTTCCACAGGTACGTGCCCTGTTCGACGTAGGAGCGTGCGGTGTCCAGGTCGGGCTTCTCGACGAACGACCGGACGGCGTGCGCGGTCGGTGCGCCGTCGATGTCCAGGGTGTCGCCGTGCGCGTGGATGTAGCCGAAGCCGATGGCGGGCTCGGTCGGCGTGATGCCGATGGTCGTGATGTAGCCGGCGCGGGCGACGGCGACGGCCTCGCGCACGGAACGGCGGAAGCCGCGGGCGTCACCGATCACGTGGTCGGCGGCGAAGGACCCGATGACGACGTCGGGTTCGCGGCGGACGAGGATCGCCGCGGCGAGGCCGATGGCCGCCGTGGAGTCCTTCGGCTCGCTCTCGAGTACCACGTTGTGGTCCTCGACCCCCGGCAGTTGCGACTCGACGGCGACGCGGTGCGCCCGTCCGGTCACGACCATGATCCGCTGCTCGCCCGCCAGCGGGGCGAGCCGGTCCCAGGTCTGCCGGAGCAGCGAGGCACCGGAGCCCGTCAGGTCGTGCAGGAACTTGGGTGCGTCCGCGCGCGACAGCGGCCACAGGCGCGATCCGATGCCCCCTGCGGGGATGATCGCGTAGAAGTCTTCGAGAGCGTCAGCCACGCGCTCACCGTACCGGTCCCACGGTGCGGATCCTGGGTGGTCTCCGCACGATTCCCGCATGCGGGCTCCCGCAGGGCAGCGTCGAGCGTGCGCGCGGCGACGGCGTCGCGTTGTTCACCCGTCGCCTCCGCCCCGTTCACGTCGTCGGCCCCGCGGGGTCACGTGGCGCCCGGAGCATGGGCAGCACCATGAGCGCACGCAGCGTGGAGCGCGGCACGTCCCCCCGGACCGTCGCCGTCGTGACCGAGAGCTTCCTGCCCACCCTCAACGGCGTGACCACCAGCGTCCTCGCGGTCCTCGACCACCTGGAGCGCCGTGGCCACCGCGCGGTCGTGATCGCACCGGACACCCCGGGACTCGCACAGTTCCGTTCGCGCACCAGCGTCGAGCGCTACCGCTCCTTCGACGTCCACCGGGTCCCCGCCGTCGCGTACCGGCAGTTCCCGGTCGCACTCCCCCACCCGGTGCTCGACACGATCCTCGCCGCCTCCGGCGCCGACGTGCTCCACGCCGCCAGTCCGTTCCTGCTGGGCGGGCGCGCGATCACGGCGGCCGGGAGGCTCGGCATCCCCTCCGTCGCCGTCTTCCAGACCGACGTGGCCGGGTTCGCCCGCCGCAACGGCTTGACCGCGACCGTCCCGTTGGTGCGGAGGATCCTCGGACGCATCCACGCCGGTGCCTCGCTGACGCTCGCGCCGTCGAGCGCGACCGCCGCGATGCTCGCCGAGGACGGCGTGCCCCGCGTCGCCCGCTGGGGTCGCGGCGTCGACACCGAGCTCTTCCACCCGGCCCGGCGGGAGTCCGCCCACGTGCGAGCGCTCCGACGCCGGATCGCGCCGGACGGCGAGACGATCGTCGGCTACGTCGGGCGGCTGGCCCCGGAGAAGGAGGTCGAACGGCTCGCGGAGCTCGGCGGGATCCCCGGCATCCGCGTCGTCGTGGCCGGCGGTGGGCCGTCCCGGGCGCTGCTCGAGCGACGACTGCGGCACCTCGACGTCACCTTCACCGGACCGTTGCGCGGCGACGCCCTCGCCGACGCGTACGCCTCGCTCGACCTCTTCGTGCACACGGGTCCGGCCGAGACCTTCGGGCAGACCCTCCAGGAAGCGCACGCCTCAGGGCTGCCCGTGATCGCGCCGGCGTCGGGTGGTCCGCTCGACCTCGTCGCCCCCGGACTCGACGGCGAGCTCTACGATCCCGACGCACCGCAGGCCCTGCGGCAGGCGGTCCTGCGGCTGCACCACGACCGCGCACTCGCGGATCGGATGGGTTCCGCGGGCCGTCTCCGGGTCGAGGGCACCACGTGGGAGGCCGTCGGCGACCAGCTCCTCGGGCACCACGACACGGCTCGCACCATCGGCGCGCCGCCCGTCGGTCGGGGCCTGCGGGCCGGTCGGGACGAGAAGGTCAGCGCCCGAGCATAGGATGGGTCGTGTTCCACACGAACGCGAACGGCAAGGGCTCGCCGATCGGGCGAGCCCGTCCTACGGAAGGACGAGCTCATGGCTGAGCCCACCGGCGGCGGTACGGCGACCGCCGTCCCCGACGTCACGATCGAGGCGCCTCGCGCCTCTCGGAAGCTCGAGGGCACGCTGTACCGCGGATCGACCGGCATGTGGTCGTGGGTCCTGCACCGGATCACCGGTGTCGCGATCTACTTCTTCCTGCTCGTGCACATCCTCGACACGGCGCTGGTGCGGCTCTCCCCCGAGGCGTACAACGCGGTCATCGGCACGTACAAGACGCCGATCATGAACCTCGGCGAGATCGCCCTGGTGATGGCCATCGTGTTCCACGCGTTCAACGGGCTCCGGATCATCCTCGTCGACTTCTGGTCCAAGGGGCCGAAGTACCAGCGGGCCATGTTCTGGGTCGTCATCGTCCTGTGGGCGATCGCGATCGCGGGCTTCCTGCCCCGCCAGCTCATGAACCTCTTCGCGGACTTCAACTAGAGGGGCACCTGATGACCACGCAGATCGTCGAACCTCCCCGTTCCGCCTCGGCCGCCCGCCGCTCCACCAACTGGGAGAAGTGGGGCTGGATCTACATGCGCGGCTCGGGCGTCCTGCTCGTCGTGCTGATCTTCGGCCACCTCTTCGTCAACATGGTGGCGGGCGAGGGCGTCAAGCAGATCGACTTCGCCTTCGTCGCCGGCAAGTGGGCCAACCCGTTCTGGCAGGTGTGGGACTCCCTCATGCTCGTCCTGGCGCTCATCCACGGCTCGAACGGCATGCGCACGATCGTCAACGACTACGTGTCGAAGCCGGGCATCCGCAAGACGCTCCTCGCCGCGATCCTCATCGCGTGCGTGGTGCTGATCGTCCTCGGCCTGCTCGTCTGCTGGACGTTCGACCCGTGCCCCGCCGGCGCCGCCGCCGCGGACCTGCCCTCCTTCTGCCCGGCGCAGTAGCACCATCCCCGCTGCCGACCGCCTTCCCACCGTCTACGGAAAGACCCCTGTGACCGAGACCACCGTGCACCACCACCAGTTCGACATCGTCATCATCGGCGCAGGAGGCGCGGGCATGCGTGCCGCGATCGAGGCCGGCCCGAAGGCGAAGACGGCCGTCATCTCGAAGCTCTACCCGACCCGCTCGCACACCGGTGCGGCGCAGGGCGGGATGGCCGCGGCCCTCGCGAACGTCGAAGAGGACTCGTGGGAGTGGCACACCTTCGACACGATCAAGGGCGGTGACTACCTGGTCGACCAGGACGCCGCCGAGATCCTCGCGAAGGAGGCGATCGACGCAGTCATCGACCTCGAGAACATGGGCCTGCCCTTCAACCGCACACCCGAGGGCAAGATCGACCAGCGTCGCTTCGGCGGTCACACCCGCGACCACGGCAAGTCGCCCGTCCGCCGGGCCTGCTACGCGGCCGACCGCACGGGCCACATGATCCTGCAGACGCTGTTCCAGAACTGCGTCAAGCTCGGCGTCGAGTTCTACAACGAGTTCTACGCGCTCGACCTCATCATGGTCGACGTCGTGGGCGAGGACGGCGTCACGCGCAAGCAGCCGGCCGGCGTCGTCGCGTTCGAACTCGCCACGGGTGAGCTGCACGTCTTCCACGCCAAGGCGATGATCTTCGCCACCGGCGGCTTCGGCAAGATGTACAAGACGACCTCGAACGCACACACCCTGACCGGCGACGGCGTCGGCATCGTGTGGCGCACGGGTCTGCCGCTCGAGGACATGGAGTTCTTCCAGTTCCACCCGACCGGGCTCGCGGGCCTCGGCATCCTGTTGACCGAGGGCGCTCGTGGTGAGGGCGCGATCCTCCGCAACGCCTCGGGTGAACGCTTCATGGAGCGCTACGCCCCCACCATCAAGGACCTCGCGCCCCGCGACATCGTCGCCCGGTGCATGGTGCAGGAGGTCGCCGAGGGCCGGGGTGCCGGTCCGAACAAGGACTACGTCCTGCTCGACTGCACGCACCTCGGTGCCGAGGTGCTCGAGACCAAGCTCCCGGACATCACGGAGTTCGCCCGCACCTACCTCGGCGTCGACCCCGTCGTCGAGCCGGTGCCGGTGATGCCGACCGCGCACTACGCGATGGGCGGCATCCCGACGAACACCGACGCGCAGGTGCTCTACGACAACACCACCGTCGTCCCCGGGCTCTACGCCGCCGGCGAGTGCGCCTGCGTGTCCGTGCACGGCTCGAACCGCCTCGGCACGAACTCGCTCCTCGACATCAACGTCTTCGGCAAGCGCTCGGGCAACAACGCCGCCGAGTGGGTCAAGACCGCCGAGTTCCTCCCGCTCCCGGAGGACCCCGCCGCCGGCGTCCGCGCCATGCTCGACCAGCTGCGCGCGTCGACCGGCACCGAGCGCATCGCCGTCCTGCGCAAGGAACTGCAGGACGAGATGGACAAGAACGCCCAGGTGTTCCGGACCGACGAGTCCCTCGCCCGGGTCACCGAGACGATCCACACGCTCCGGAACCGCTTCATGCAGGTCTCCGTGCAGGACAAGGGCAAGCGGTTCAACACCGACCTGCTCGAAGCCGTCGAACTCGGCTTCCTGCTGGACCTCGCCGAGGTGGTCGTCTACTCCGCCCGCAACCGCAAGGAGAGCCGCGGCGGCCACATGCGCGACGACTACCCGAAGCGCGACGACGAGAACTACATGCAGCACACGATGGCGTACCTGACGGGCGACCCGCACTCGTCACTCGCCGACGACCACATCACGCTGGACTGGAAGCCGGTCGTCGTGACGCGGTACCAGCCGATGGAGAGGAAGTACTGAGATGACCGACACCCTGGTCTCCGACGCACCCCGGACCGACACCACCGAGGCGCCTCCCGGGTCCTTCTCCGTCACGCTCATCATCCGGCGCTTCGACCCGGACGTCGACGACGAGCCGCGTTGGCAGGACTTCGACGTCATGATGCTGCCGACCGACCGCATCCTCGACGCCCTGCACAAGATCAAGTGGGACCAGGACGGCTCCCTGACGTTCCGTCGGTCCTGCGCACACGGCGTCTGCGGCTCGGACGCGATGCGCATCAACGGCCGGAACCGTCTGGCGTGCAAGACCCTGATCAAGGACCTCGACGTCTCGAAGCCGATCTACGTCGAGGCGATCAAGGGCCTGCCGCTCGAGAAGGACCTCGTCGTCGACATGGAGCCCTTCTTCAAGTCCTTCCGCGAGGTCCAGCCGTTCCTGCAGCCCGCGACCGCCCCCACCCCGGGCAAGGAGCGCATCCAGTCGGTGGCCGACCGTGCCCGGTTCGACGACACCACGAAGTGCATCCTGTGCGCCGCGTGCACCTCGTCCTGCCCGGTGTTCTGGACCGACGGGCAGTACTTCGGGCCGGCCGCGATCGTGAACGCGCACCGGTTCATCTTCGACTCCCGTGACGACGCCGCGAACGTCCGCCTCGACATCCTCAACGACAAGGAAGGCGTCTGGCGCTGCCGCACGACCTTCAACTGCACCGACGCGTGCCCCCGTGGCATCCAGGTGACGAAGGCGATCTCCGAGGTCAAGCAGGCCGTCATGCGGGGCCGCGCCTGACACTCGGGGTCGTCCAAGACTCGACATCGACTCCACCGATAGGCTCCGCTCCATGACGTTCGCGGCCACCCGCCCCATCCTCGACCAGCTCGGCTACACGATCCGGTACGTGCAGCTCCCCGGAGAGACCCTGCACGAGCCGCCGGTCGAGGGTGCGCTCCGCGTGGTCCCGGCCGAGGCGTCCGACGAGTTCGCGCTCGAGGTCGTCGACTACGGCACGGCCCGTCGCCTCGCCACCGCGCGCGGTGAGGAGGACGCGGTCGAGATGCTCCGTCGGTTCCTGAACCGACCGTTCCCGGCGCCGCGCGACATCGCCCGGCACGAGCTCGACGGACTCCGCGACCGTGCGGCGTCGACGTACCCGCAGCTCGCGCAGCAGGTATCGCAGGCCGGCGAGCAGGGTCTGACCATCCAGATCCCCGCGGGCGTCCCCGTCGACCGCATCGGTGGTCCGGACGGCTACCTGCTGCACCCCCTCGACACCCCGCTGCCGAGCCGGTCGCTCCCGCCGCACGTGGCCGGGGTGCCGGAGACTCACCGCTACCTCGTCGAGCGCCCATTCATGGTGAACGTCCGCTTCGTGCAGCCGTGGTTCGAGCAGCCGGGTGGCGCACTCCGCTTCCAGATCGCCGACCCCACGGTCACCGTGCGCGACCTCGTCGTCGACGGTGCACTGGCCCGACTCCGCGTCGTCTGACACCTCGCACGACACAATTCGGCCCGCACCGCGCATTCGCGCAGTGCGGGCCGATTGCCGTTGAGCGGCGTTACGCCTGGTCGGGACGGTCGTACTGCGCGCCGGCCGGGCTCGGCGGCAGGCAGCCGAAGACGATCCCGGCGACGCCGACGAACATCGCGATGAGCCAGAACGGCCCCGCGAGGTTCGCGTCGTGCACGCGGCGCCATCCCAGTGCGATGTTCGGGACGAGGGTCGCCAGGGTCCAGAGGCCGAACAGCACGAGCAGGATGAAGATCCACGCCGGGGGTGCGCCCTCGGTCTGGGTGTAGCCGTACTCGTCGGTGGTCGAGGCCGAGACGCTCCAGGCGATCAGACCGGCGATGAAACCGCCGTAGAGGACGATCGTGACGATCGCGTTCGCCAGGATCCAGTACCAGAACTCGCTGCGGCTGGCACGGCCGTCGAACCGGGCGTACTTCTTGAAGAACCGGGTGAAGGCGTCGAGGAACCCGGCCCCGTAGAAGGGCGCCCACAGCGGCGGAGCGCCGTCCGGTCCAACCGGGATCGGCGGTCCGTACTGCGGGTACGGGTCGGCGTACTGCTGGCCGTACCCGGGCTGCTGGCCGTACGGACCGGGCTGCTGGCCGTAGCCGGGCTGCTGACCGTACGGCCCAGGCTGCTGCCCGTACCCTGGCTGCTGCTGTCCGTGGTCAGGCTGCCCCGACGGCTGGTCGCCGCCGGGCTGGCCCCACTGCGGTGTGTCGTTGCTCATCGAGCGCCAGTGGGTCGGTCGTAGCGCTCGCCCTGCGGGTTCGAGGGCAGCAGGCCGAAGACGATGCCGACGATGCCGACGAAGATCGCGATGATCCACAGGGCACCGGGCAGGTTCGCGTCGTGCAGGCGGCGCCAACCGAGGGCGAGCGTCGGGATGATGATCGCGAGACCCCAGAGCAGCGCGAGGATCCCAGCGATCACGAAGAGCGCCGACGGGCTGGTGATGGTCGACTGCACGCTCGCCGAGGTCGCCGTCGAGGTGGAAACCGTCGAACGCTCGGACGTGGCGAAACCGATGCCGTACAGGATGCTGAGGACGATCCCGACGATCACGTTCGCCAGGTACCACCACCAGAACTCACTGCGGCTCGCGCGGCCGCTGAACGTCGCGTACTTCTTGAAGAACCGTCCGACGGCCTTGCCGAAGGAGATCCCGTACCAGGGGGCCCAGATCGGCGGTTCGCCGTTCGGGCCGGTCGCCGGCTGCTGGCCGTACTGCGGCGTTCCGTTGTACGGGTTCGGCTGACCGCCCGGCTGTTGGCCGGACGGGTTCTGCGGGTACTGGTCACTCACGGTGTCCCCCTCGATCGTTGGCTGATACTCGGGTCCGAGTCAACCAGAAGCGTCGCGGGGCCGTCGCTCGCTACCCGCGGTGGGGCTCGTCGTACCGCTGGCCTTGCGGGTTCGACCCCATCAGGCCGACGATCAGCGAGAACAGGACGCCGAGCGGCGGGATGAGGAAGAAGAAGGCGAAGTACCCGCTCAGGTTCACGTCGTGCAGTCGGCGCACCGTCAGGGCGATGAAGCCGAGCGCGCAGGCGAGGGCCCACAGGCCGCTCAGCCCGTTCGACGCGTCGTCGACGAACGGCAGCACGTTGAAGAACCCCCCGACGAGGCCGGTGGCCGCCGAGCCGATGACGTACCAGAGGGCCCAGAACCAGAACTCCGACTGGCTGGCACGGCCGTCGAACCGGACGTACTTCTTCCAGAACCGCGGGAAGGCCTGCACGAACGGGATCCCGTACCAGGGAGCCCACAGCGGCGGTTGGCGCGGACCGGTCGGCTGCTGGCCGTACGGTCCGGGCTGCTGGCCGTACGGTCCGGGCTGCTGCCCGTACGGTCCGGGCTGCTGGCCGTACGGTCCGGGCTGCTGGCCGTACGGGTTCTGCGGCGGGTACGGGTCACTCACTGGTTAGTTCCTTCCGGTGGCCGGACATCGACCACGACCGAGTCTGGCAGCGGCGGCGACCCGACACGTCCCCCCAGCGGAGGACAGCGAAGCGACAGCGAAGCGACAGCGCACCGAGAGCGCACCGACAGCGCACCGAGCGGCTCAGGGCAGCAGGGCCAGCTTGCCCCCGGGGTGGCCGGACTCCAGCAGCTCCGCGGCCGCCTTCGCATCGGCGAGCGGGAACGTGCGCGCCACCGGGACCTCGAGCTCGCCGGCCGCAGCCAGGTCGATCAGCCGCTGGCGCACCGAGTCACGGAACGCCTTGCTCTCGGGCTGGGCTCCGCCGACCGCCGCGAACCCCGCCTCGGCGGCGCGCGCCGGCGCGGCGATCGTGACGATGCGGTCGCGGTCGGCGACCACCGAGAGCGAGACGTCGACGGCCTCGTCGGTCCCGACGCAGTCCAGTGCCACGTCGATGCCGGAGGGCGCGATCGACCGGACCCGCGCCTCCAGGCCGTCACCGTACGCGACCCACTCGCCGCCGAAGCGTCCGACGACGTCCGCACCACGCTCGGAGGTCGTGCCGATCACCCGCGCGCCGAGCAGGCGGAGCTGCTGCAGCAGGCTCACGCCCACCGCCCCCGACGCGCCGTGCACGAGCACGGTGTCGCGCCCGGCGGCGCGGGTGACGCGCAGCATGTCGGCGGCGGTCGTGCCCGCGAGGAGCAGGTTCGCCGCCTCGGGGAACCCGAGCGCTGCAGGCTTGGCGAACACGTCGGCCGCTGGGACGGTCAGCTCCGACGCCCACCCACCGGCGACCCGGAACGCCAGGACCTCGTCGCCGACCGCTCCCCCACCCGACGCGATGGTCGTGTCGGGTCCGACAGCGGTGAGCACCCCGGCGACCTCGTAGCCGACGGGGATCGGCAGGTCGGCCGGGTCGCCCTGCCGCGTGTGCTTCGTGTCGGCGGGGTTCATGCCGGCGGCTCGGACCGCGATGGTGACCTCGCCGGGCCCGGGTGCGGCGACCTCGGTGTCCACGAACTCGAGGACCTCGCTGCCGCCGAACCGCGGTGCCACCCAGTGCTTCGTCATGCGGCCGACGCTACGCCGGGGCCGCCGGCACCGTCAGTGCCGGGACGGCCGACGGCGCCGGCTCGGTCACCCGTCAGTGGTCCTCGGACAGGATCCGGCGTCGTGCACGGAGCGTCCGTCCACGGAGCACCGTCACGGCGATGCCGGCGAGCAGCATCGCGCCCGCCGCGGTGAGCGGGATCGTCGGGTCGCTCCCCGTGAAGGCGAGCTCGGTGGTGCCGCCACCACCACTGCCGTTCCCACCCACGACCGGCACGGCGGGAGCCGTCGAGGCGGGTGCGGTGGGCACGGGGGCCGAGGCGGTCGGCGTCGGTGTGGGTGTCGCGGTGGGCGCGGGCCCGCGGACGGTCACGACGTAGGTCTCGGTGTCCGGCGGTGCGGTTCCGTTGTCGACCGTGATCGTCACCGTGGTGGTGCCGGGCGTGGTCGGCGTGCCGGAGATGACGCCCGTGTCCGGGTTGATCGTGAGGCCCGGGGGCAGGGTCCCGCCGTCGGAGTAGGTGGGCGCCGGGTTGCCCGTCGCGGTGACGGGGAAGGAGTACGGCGTGCCAGCGGTGGCGTCGGTCGGCGTGCCCGAGGTGATCGTCGGAGCAACGCTCTCGGACGGTGTGCCGGCAGCCGGGCAGTTCGTCGGCCGGGTGATGGTGTTGTTGTCGAGCGTCACCGATGCGTTCCGGGCGAGCAGTCGGCCCACGACGGTCGCACCCGTCGTGGCGGTCACGGACTGGTCGGCGAGGACCGTGCCCTGGAACTGGGCGGCGGTGCCGATGGTCGCGGAACTGCCGACCTGCCAGAACACGTTGCACGAGCTCGCGCCGCCGGTGATGACGATCCTCGTGCCGGACCCGATGGTCAGGGTCGATGCGGCCTGGAACACCCAGACGGAGTCCGCGCTGCCGGCGAGCGTCAGTTGGCCGTTGTTCGCCAGCTGCAACGTGCTGCCGTTGTAGACGCCCGGGGTCAGGCTCAGCCCGTTGAGTTCCTCGAGTCCGCCGCGCGTGGGGGTCAACGACGCCGCGACGCCGTACGCGGTCGTGGTGTCGGCCTGCGCCTGGGCCGCGGCGGCGTCGGTCTGGTGGACGGTGCCGTTCACGATCCCGTTGCCAGGACCGCCGAAGCCGGTGATCGACGTGCCCGGCGAGACGCCGAGGTCGCCGTTGACCACGCTCGGCCCGGTGTTGGTGACGCTCTGGGCGCCGAGGACGCCGTAGCTCGCCGCTGTCCCGAGGCCCACGGGGCCGTCGATGATGGTGGCGGCGGACGCGGCTGAGGAGGCGCCGAGGGCGAGCGCTGCGGCCAACCCGATCCCGGTGCTGACGACGATGAGCGGACGGAGGATGGGCGTTCTGGCCACGGAGGCCCCTGCCTGAGATGGCGAAGAGCCGATCGGGCATCGGAGACACCCGGCGTTCACCGTGTCCCGAGTGTGTCCGGATCGCATGTGTTCCGAGGTCCTGACTCCCAGGTTCGCCCGGATCAGCCGATACCGGACAGGACCCGTCCGTTCCGGCCGACGACGGCTGTTCGGTATCGTCCTCACATGCCGCGCCGCGATCGTCGTCAACCCGTCCAAGGTCGACCTGCGGGTGCTCCGCAACACCGTCGCGGCTGAGGAGGACCGGAGCGGCTGGGCTCCCACGACCTGGTTCGAGACCGCGGCGTCCGACGACGGCCGCGCCGCCGCGACCGACGCACTCGCCAGCGCGCCGGACGTCGTCCTGGTCGTCGGCGGCGACGGCACGCTGCGCGTCGCAGCCGAGGTGCTGCAGGGTTCCGGCGTGCCCCTTGCTGTGCTCCCCGTCGGCACCGGGAACCTGTACGCCCGGAACCTGCGCATCCCGCTGAACGACGTCGCCGGGTCGGTCCGAGCCGCCTTCAGTGGGACCGATCGGCCGGTCGACCTCGCGTTCGCCGAGCTCACCGACCCGCAGGGCACGACGACACGCCACGCGTTCCTGGTGATGGCCGGCATCGGACTCGACGCGAACATGGCGGCCAACACCAACGCACGCCTGAAGAAACGGTTCGGGTGGCTCGCCTACTCCGACCCGATCATGCGGTCCGTCATCGGCAACCGGCAGATCGACCTGCGGTACGCACTCGACGACGGCGACACCCGGACGATGCGGGCACACACGGTCATCGTCGGCAACTGCGGCACGCTGACCGCCGGCGTGCTCCTCCTGCCCGAGGCGGAACCGGACGACGGGGTCCTCGACGCGGTCGCGTTCCGACCGGGTCGGACGGTCGGGTGGGCCGGGGTCGGCTACGGGCTGTCCCTGAACCGGTTCTTCCACCGGACCGGGTTCGGACGCTTCCTGTCGTGGCTCATCCCGGCCACCCGGACGCTGCGGTACACGAGCGCGCGGGTCCTCGACCTCGCGCTCGACCACCCCGAGCAGATCCAGCTCGACGGTGACCCGTTCGGCACCGTGGTCGCGGTGCGGCTCACGATGGACCACGGCGGGCTCACGATCCGGGTGGGGCCGACGCGGTGACCACGTGAAGACGGGAGGCCCGGTGCCAGCTGGCACCGGGCCTCCCGTCGTCATCGGGCCACGTCGAGAGCGTCAGCCGCGCGCGACACGCACCCGGTCCGCGAACGCCGCGTGCAGCGGGTGCTCCGCGGCCAGGCCGGTGATCTGCGTCACCACGTCGGCATCGGACGCGTCCGATGCCAGGAGCGCCTGCAGCTCGACGCTCTGCTCGTCGTCCGCGACGTCGAAGCGGAGCGCCGCGCCCATCGCGTCGAGCAGCGCCGTCGGCTCGGTGCCGTCCTCGGCCAGCGACGCGGCCGGCGAGACGAACCGCTCGTCGCGTGACAGCTTGCGGAGCGGCTGACGGCCGACGCGCGTCACCGTGTCGGGCAGGTGCGGGTTCTCGAACCGCGCGATGATCGCCTGGACGTAGGCGCGGTGCACCTCGGGGTCGAGTTCGTGACGACGCACGAGCAGGTCGCTCGTCTCGGCGAGCACGGACTCGAGCTCGGCACGCACGGCCGGGATCGCGACGGCGTCGGAGATCTTGTCCGCACCGGCGACGAAGCCGTGGTACGCAACGGTGGCGTGCCCGGTGTTGACCGTGAAGAGCTTGCGCTCGATCGAGGCGGCGAGGCCGTCGACGTAGTGCGCACCGGGGATCTCCGGCTCGTTCCCGCCGAACGGCGTGCGGTCGATGGCCCACTCGAAGTAGGTCTCGACGGTGACGTCCAGGCCGGCGCCCTCGGGCTGGGCCGGCACGATGCGGTCGACGGCGGTGTTCGCGAAGACGGCCTTCGCCAGCGCCGCGTCGCGGCCCTCGGCCGGGAGCGCGTCGACGATGAACTCGCGCAGGCGGTCCGTGGCGTTCAGCGCGTTCTCGCACGCCATCACGGCGATCGGAGCGGCCGAGGCGTCGCGGGCGACGAGCGCACGCGCGATGACCGGCGCGATGAACTTCAGGACGTTCGGGCCCACGGCGCAGGTGACGACGGCGGCGGCGGCGATCTCGGCGACGACACCGTCCTCGTCCTGCGCGCTGTTCAGCGCACGGAAGTTCGTGACCTCGTGATCCTGCGCGCCGGCGCCGACCTCGTGGACGGTGTACGAGTCGGCGGCGGCCAGCGCGTCGATCAGCGGCGCGGCGACGTCGGCGAAGACGACCTCGTAGCCCGCTTCGTGCAGGAGCAGCCCGACGAAGCCACGGCCGATGTTGCCGGCACCGAAGTGGACGGCGGTGCCCCGGTCGGTGGTGCTCACTCGTTGACCTCGCCGAGGATCGACAGGATCGCGCTGGTGTCGGCCGCGTCGGTGAGCTTCTGGACCTCGTCCTCGTCGGAGAACACGATCGCGATCTTGGACAGGATGTCGAGGTGCTCGTTGTTCACGCCGGCGATGCCGACGACGAAGCGCACCGGGTTGCCGTCCCAGTCGATCGGGCTGGCGTAGCGGATGAACGACAGGGCGGACGACTTGATGGCGTCCTTCGCGTCGTTGGTGCCGTGCGGGATCGCGAGGAAGTTGCCCATGTAGGTGGACACGCTCTTCTCGCGCTCGAGCATCGCCGGGTAGTAGTCCGAGGTGACCGCGCCCGCAGCCTCGAGGATCTCGGCCGCCTCCTTCATCGCCTCCGACTTGGTCGGCGCGGTGTCCTCGGTGTGGATCCGGATCTGGCTCTCCTGCAGGACGGGCATCGTGGTTCTCCTTGGTGATCGAGGGCGTGTCGGAGGGGACGGGTCATCCCCGTCCCCTCCGATACTGCACTTCGTTACTGGTTGTGGCGTTACTGGTTCTTGAGCTGCTCGACGACCTGGTCGTACTGCGGCGCGTTCATGAAGTTGCCGACCGACACGTGCTGCGCGTTCGGGTTCTTCTGCTTGGCGCGGTCCGTCAGTTCTTCCTGCGTGATGATCAGGTCCTCGTCACCGGACAGGTTCGCGATCGCCTTGTTGGAGACCGTGACCCCTTCGATGCCCGCCTTCTTGATCTTGTTGCGCAGGACGCTGGCGCCCATCGCACTCGAGCCCATGCCCGCGTCGCAGGCGAAGACCAGGTTCTGGACCTTCGTCGCGGTGGCGGTGGTGCCCGACGCGGCGGCCTCTTCGGTGTTCGCCGGGGCGTTGTTGCCGAGCAGACCCGCCGTCGCCGAGTTGACGTCGCGGCCCTTGTTCGCCTGGAGCTTCGCCATCGCGGCACTCATGTCGCCGCCGCCGTTGGCCAGGTCGCGCTTGCGGCTGGCGAGCAGGAAGAACGACGAGACCGCGAAGGACACCGCGGCGGACAGGACGACCGACAGGATGACGCCGAGGAAGCTGTTGCGCTCCGTGGCACCGAGCACGGCGAAGATCGACCCGGGCGACGCCGGAGCGACGAGGCCGGACTGGAACGCGACGTTCGTCGCGACGCCCGTGGCACCACCGAGGATGACGGCGATGAACAGGACCGGCTTCTGCAGCACGTACGGGAAGTAGATCTCGTGGATGCCACCGAAGAACTGGATGATGATCGCGCCGGGAGCGGTCGAGCGGGCGATGCCGACACCGAAGAAGGTGAAGGCGAGGAGCAGACCGAGGCCGGGGCCGGGGTTCGCCTCGAGCAGGAACAGGATCGACTTGCCCGACTCCTGGACCTGCTGCGCGCCGAGCTGGTCGAGCACACCGTGGTTGATCGCGTTGTTGAGGAAGAACACCTTGGCCGGCTCGATGATGACGCTGGCGAGCGGCAGCAGCGAGTGCTGGACGAGGAAGTTCACCGCGTCGCCGAGGCCCTCGGCGATGAGCTTGAACAGCGGGGCGAGCCAGAAGAACCCGGCCATCGCCAGACCGAAGCCGAGGATGCCGGCCGCGTAGTTGTTGACGAGCATCTCGAAGCCCGGCTTGATCTTGCCGTCCCAGATCTTGTCGATCTGCTTGATGAGGTACGCACCGAGCGGTCCGCAGATCATCGCGCCGAGGATCATCGTCGTGCCGTTCGCACCGATGATGACGCCCATGGTCATGATCGAACCGACGACCGCGCCGCGGGTCTCGTAGACCATCCGGCCGCCCTGGATCGCGATCGCGAGCGGGATGAGGTAGGTCAGGATCGGCCCGACCAGGCCGACGTTGGCGACGCCGCCCGTCTCACCGAAGCCACCGAGGATGCCCACGGGCGTCCAGCCGGTCTCGATGAAGAAGGCGGTGATGATGCCCCACGCGATGAAGATCGCGATGTTGGGCATGACCATGCCGGAGAGGAACGTGCCGAACTTCTGAACGGCGACGCGTGCGCCGCCCCGCGACTTCGCGGGTGCGTCGGGCGCTGCAACGGACGACGTTGTCATGTGCGGTGACTTTCTGTGTGGTGGAGCTGCTGCGTGGTGCGGGGAGGGGTGGTGCCGGTGGTGCGTGCTCAGGCGGCGTGCGCTGCGGCCGCGGCGGACTTCGCGGCCGCCGCCGTGCTCGCGGCGAGTGCCGCCTGGGCCATCTCACGGGCCTGCTCGAGCGTGTGCTGACCGAGTTCGGCGCGCACGTCGGCCAGGGCCGCGGGAGTCATGGAGAGGGTGGTGGCGCCGAGTCCGACGAGCACCACGGCGAGCAGCGGGTCGGCCGCGGCCTCACCGCAGATGCCGACGGCCTTGCCCGCGTCGGCACCGGCCGCACCGAGCTGCGCGACGAGGCGCAGGACGGCGGGGTGCCACGGGTCCTGGTACGACGCGACGGTGCCGAGCATGCGGTCGGCGGCCATCGTGTACTGGGTCAGGTCGTTCGTGCCGATCGACACGAAGTCCGCGTTCTGGAAGACCTGTTCGGCCATGAGCGCGAGCGACGGCACCTCGGCCATCACGCCGGCGGTGCGGATGCCGAGCTCGCGGGCCAGGGTGACGAAGTACTCGGTCTCCTCGGCGTCGGCGACCATCGGAGCCATCACCCAGAGGTCGGCCTCGGTCGCGGCGTCCGCCTGGGCCAGCGCGACGAGCTGGTCGCGCAGGACCTCGGGGTGGTTCCGCAGCGCACGGAGACCACGGCGACCGAGCGCGGGGTTCTCCTCGTCCTTGTCGGTGAGGAACGGCAGCGGCTTGTCGGCGCCGGCGTCGAGCGCACGGACGACGACCTTCTTGCCCGGGAACGCGGCGAGGAGCTGGCGGTACGACTCGGTCTGCTCGTCGACGGTCGGCGCCTTCGGCGAGTCGAGGAAGAGGAACTCGGTGCGGAAGAGCCCCACGCCCTCCGCACCGAGAGCAACGGCACCCGCGGCGTCGGCGGGGCTGCCGAGGTTCGCGAGCAGGGGCACGACGTGACCGTCGGCGAGGGCACCGGCGGTGAGCGGTGCGGCGGCTGCGGCGAGCCGGTCGGCGATGCGCTGCTCGACCTCGGACACGAGGGACTCGGACGGCTCGGTGACGACCGTGCCGGCGACGGCGTCGACCACGATCGCCTGACCGTCGACCAGGTCGTCGGCGCCGGTGACGCCGACGATCGCGGTGATGCCCTTGGCGCGGGCGAGGATCGCGGTGTGCGAGGTCGGGCCGCCGTCTCGGGTGACCAGCGCGAGGACCTTGTCGAGGTCCAGCAGCGCGGTGTCGGCCGGGGCGAGGTCACGGGCGACGAGGACGAAGGGGGTGTCCGATTCGGGGACACCGGGGGCGTGCACGCCGCGGAGCTTCGCGATGATGCGCTGGGCGACGTCGTCGAGGTCGGCTGCGCGCTCCCCCATGTAGCCGCCCATGCCGACGAGCAGGTCGCGGAACTGGGCAAACGCCTCGTACACGGCGCGCTCGGCGTTGGTGCCGCCGTCGATGCGCGTGTGCACGTCGTCGAGGAGCGTCGGGTCCTGCGCCATGAGCGCCTGCGCCTCGAGCACGGCCTGGGCGTCGCCGCCGGCGAGCTGTCCGCGCTTGTTGAGGTCCTCGGCCACGGCGGCCAGTGCGTCGTGCACGGCCTGCTTCGCGTCGTCCGCCGAACCGGTCAGGGCGTCCTTCGACGGTTCGCCGAGCGGGTCCGCCATGCGGAGCACGGGGCCGTGGGCGACGCCACGGCCGACGCCGGTGCCGAGCAGTTCGGACATTCGAGACTCCTTCATCTCACACGCGCTTGCGGTGGGGTGTTCGTTCGGTGCGCGCACGGCTGAGACGGGACCTCGCCGGTGCGGCTGAGCAGCACACTACCCCGATCCGCGTTGACAAACAAACACATCCGGGGATAAAAATGCAGAAACAGATGCCCGTTTGCGTCTGGCGGCCAGCCACTCCGGTTCGGTTCCGTCAGGTTCGTGCCCGGACATGTCCGTTCCGTTCCGACCAGGAGACGACGAGGTCCGATGTACGCACCAGAACGCCACCAGCGCATCGTCGAGCAGGCGCGCACGCAGGGGCGGGTCGACGTCAAGGACCTCGCCGAACTGCTCGAGGTCACGCCGGAGACCATCCGTCGCGACCTGACGAGCCTCGAACGCCGCGGGCTGGTCCGACGTGCCCACGGCGGCGCGATCCCCGTCGAGCGCATCACGATCCACCCCGGCGTCGGCGACCGCGGCGGCATCAACCAGGCCGAGAAGATGGTCATCGCCGAGGCCGCGCTCGAGGAGCTGCCGGAGAACGGCTCGGTCATGATCGACGCCGGCACGTCCACCATCTGCCTCGCCGAGATGCTGCCGACCGACCGCGGACTCACCGTCGTCACGCACTCGCTCCCCGTGGCGATGGCCGTCGCGAACCGTCCTGGCATCGACCTCCACCTGCTCGGCGGCAACATCCGCAGCGACTCCCTGGCCGGCGTCGGCACGTGGACGCACCAGCTCATCGGCATGGTCAGCGTCGACGTCGCCTTCGTGAGCATCAACGGCATCACCCCGGAGCGCGGCCTGACGACCCACAACATGGCCGAGGCGGCGGTGAAGTCGGCGATGATCAAGTCCGCCCGACGGAGCATCCTGCTCGCCGACCACACCAAGTTCGGTCGCGAGGAGTTCGGCCGCGTCGCACCCCTCGCCGCCATCGACACGATCATCACCGACCCCGCCGTCAACCTCGACCTGGTCCGCGAGGTCGAGGCCGCCGGCACCGAGGTGTTCTGGCCCGGTCGACCCTGACCGCTCGCCCGACCCGCCCATCCGGCGCTCGCTAGCATGAGCGCACCACCCATCGACAGGAGTACATCGATGTCCGAAGCCACCCGCACCGTGACCGTCGCCAGCGCGTCCGGACTGCACGCGCGCCCCGCGTCCCTCTTCGTCCAGACCGTGACGGCCTCCGGCCACCAGGTCACGATCGCCAAGGGCGACAAGTCCGGCAACGCCGGCAGCATCCTCGCCCTGCTCGGCCTGGGCATCGAGAACGGCGACGAGGTCGCCCTCACCGTGACCGGCGACGACGCCGAGACGACCGCCGACAACCTGGTCGAGTTCCTGCAGACGGACCACGACGCGGCCTGATCGCGCGGTTCGACGGACGGGAGGCACGGTGCCGGCTGGCACCGTGCCTCCCGTCCGTCGTCCGGCCGCCCCGCCGTCCGCAGCCCGCCCGCCCGCCGCCCCGCTCCCGGCTCGCAGCCCCGCTCCCGGGGTTCCGAAATCTCGGAACCTCGGTGCCCCTCCTGGCGATCTGTGGAACCTCGGCGACGCGCACGCGGCGAGTCGTGGAACCTCGGCGACGCGCATACGGCGAGTCGCGGGACCTCGAACCGGTGCGGCCCAGGGCTGTCGGCACCCGCCGATAAGGTGGTCTGCATGACACGCCTGCGCCTCGCATCCGTCAACGTGAACGGCGTCCGCGCCGCCTTCCGCAAGGGCATGGGCGACTGGCTCGCCACCCGCGACGTCGACGTGCTGGCCCTGCAAGAGGTCCGTGCCTCGAGCGAGGACCTCGAAGGTCTGCTCGGCGACGGGTGGGACATCGTGCACGACCCGGCCACCGCGAAGGGCCGGGCGGGGGTCGCGATCGCCTCGCGGCACTCCGCGCACATCCACCGCGTCGCGCTCGGACCCGACGAGTTCGACTCCGCCGGCCGGTGGCTCGAGGCCGACTACGAGATCGGCGGCACCACGGTCACGGTCGTGTCCACCTACGTCCACTCGGGCGAGGTCGACACCCCCAAGCAGGACGAGAAGTGGAAGTTCCTCGACGCCATGACCGAGCGGCTGCCCGCACTCCGCGCGCACAACCCGCTCGCCGTCGTCGTCGGTGACCTGAACGTCGGGCACGACCAGCGCGACATCAAGAACTGGAAGGGCAACGTCAAGCGTGCGGGCTTCCTGCCGCGCGAGCGTGCCTACTTCTCGCGCTTCTTCGGCGCCGACGGCGAACCGGTCGAGGGCGCGGACGGCTCGACGGGGCCCGGCCTCGGTTGGGTGGACGTCGGGCGCGCGCAGGCCGGCGACGTCGAGGGGCCCTACACGTGGTGGTCCTGGCGCGGACAGGCGTTCGACAACGACACCGGCTGGCGCATCGACTACCAGATGGCCACGCCCGACCTCGCGGCGAAGGTGACGGGGTACACGGTCGACCGGGCTGCGGCGTACGACCAGCGATGGTCCGACCACGCCCCCGTCGTCGTCGACTACGAACTCTGACCCCTCTGCTTGCGCTCCACCTGACCCACAGGAACACCACCATGACCAAGACCCGCATCTTCTCGGGCATCCAGCCGTCCGCCGGCTCGCTGCACCTCGGCAACTACGTCGGGGCGCTCATGCAGTGGCGCGACCTGCAGGACGACTTCGACGCCATCTACTGCGTCGTCGACATGCACGCGATCACCTCGCCGCAGGACCCGGCAGAGCTCCGCGCGAGCACCCGGGCGACGGCAGCGCAGTACATCGCGTCGGGCATCGACCCGACGAAGTCGACGCTGTTCGTGCAGTCCCACGTGCCCGCCCACGCCGAGCTCGCCTGGGTGCTCAACACCCTCACCGGGTTCGGTGAGGCGAGCCGCATGACCCAGTTCAAGGACAAGTCCGCGCGGCAGGGTTCCGAGGCGGCCTCGGTCGGGCTCTTCACGTACCCGGTCCTGATGGCGGCCGACATCCTGCTGTACGACACCAAGGTCGTGCCGGTCGGCGACGACCAGCGCCAGCACGTCGAGTTGACCCGCGACCTGGCCGGGCGCTTCAACTCGCGGTTCGGCGACACGTTCGTCGTGCCCGAGGCCCGGATCGGCACCGAGACGGCGCGCATCTACGACCTGCAGGACCCGACGAGCAAGATGAGCAAGTCGGCGGCGTCCGACAGCGGCCTGATCCGTCTGCTCGACGACCCGAAGCGCACCGCGAAGAAGATCAAGTCGGCCGTCACCGACGACGAGCGCGAGATCCGCTCCGACCGCCAGGCAAAGCCGGGCGTGACGAACCTGCTCGCGATCCTGTCGGCGTTCAGCCGGACCCCCGTCGCCGAGCTCGAGGCCTCGTTCGCGGGCAAGGGCTACGGGGACCTCAAGGGTGCGGTGGCCGAGGCCGTCGTCGCCGAGCTCGAACCGGTGCGCGCCCGCACGCTCGAGCTGCTCGACGACCCGGCCGAGCTCGACCGTCTGCTGGCCGTCGGCGCGGACCGTGCCGAGTCCATCGCGCAGGAGACCCTGGCGCGCGTGTACGACCGGATCGGGTTCGTCCCGCGCTCGCGCGGCTGACCGTGCTGCCGGTCACGCTGGAATCCGCCCGGGTCCGACTCGACGTCCCGACCCGGGCGGACACCGCGGCCATCACCGATGCCTGCCAGGACCCGGACATCGTCCGCTGGACGACGATCCCGACGCCGTACCGCGAGCAGGACGCACGGACGTTCGTCGACGCCCTCGTCGGTCCGGGGTGGGCATCGGACCGTGAGTACACCTGGGCGATCCGTCGCCGCGGATCGACCTGGCTCGAGGGGATCATCGGCTACCGCACGGCGGGCCGTGACCTCGGCTTCTGGCTGGCGCCCTCGGCCCGCGGTGCCGGCTTGATGCACGACGCGGTCGAGCTCGTCGTGGAGTGGGCGTTCGCCGACGGGGCCCCGGACGTCTACTGGGAGTGCTACGAGGGCAACACGGCGTCGGCCGCGGTCGCCCGGAGCGCCGGGTTCTCGTTCACCGGAACCGGGCCCGCACGGATCCCCGGACGCGACGGTGGACCGACGACCGCCTGGACCGCGGTGCGTCGTGCCGACGGTGCGCCCGCGTCCGAACTCGCGTGGCCCGACGCTCCGTGACGCTCCGTTCCTCGTGGTGACGCGTCACCGACCCTCCCGCCGGTAGGCTCGATCCGTGAGCGACACGGCACGACCCACCGAGGTCCGGGCGATGCGCCGCGGACTCGAGCTCGCGGCCCTGGGCCCCGTCGTGGGCGACCACGCACGGGTCGGCGCGGTGATCCTCTCCCCCGACGGCGACGTCCTCGCCGAGGGATGGCACAAGGGTGCCGGCACCCCGCACGCCGAGGTCGACGCGATGGCGAAGGTCGACCCGGCACAGCTGCGCGGCGCCACGGCCGTCGTCACCCTCGAACCCTGCAACCACACCGGACGGACCGGCCCCTGCGCGGTCGCCCTGATCGAGGCCGGGGTCGCCCGCGTCGTGTACGCGATCGACGACCCGGGCGCGGACGTGCACGGTGGCGCCGACCGGCTCCGGGCCGCCGGGGTCGACGTCGTGTCCGGCGTGCTCGCGGACGAGGCCGAGGCGTTCCTCGAACGGTGGCTCCTGTCGGTCCGCCTCGGACGTCCCTGGGTCACCGTGAAGTGGGCGTCGAGCCTGGACGGCCGCGCCGCCGCTGCCGACGGCACGAGCAAGTGGATCACCGGCGCCGCCGCCCGGCAGCACGTCCACGAGCAGCGTGCCGCGCACGACGCGATCCTCGTCGGCACCGGCACCGTGCTGGCGGACGACCCGAGCCTCACCGCTCGGGGCGACGCCGGCGAACTGCTCGCCGACCAGCCGCTCGCGGTCGTGCTCGGCGACCGCGCCGTGCCCGACGACGCCGCGGTCCGACGACACCCGCGCGGGCTCGTGACCCTGCCGGGGCACGACCTCGCGGCCTCGCTCGCCGCCCTGCGCGGGCACGGCGTGCACTCGGTGTTCGTCGAGGGCGGCCCCACCGTCGCGTCCGCACTCATCGCCGCCGGACTCGTCGACGAGTACCTCGTGTACGTCGCCCCCGTCCTGCTCGGCGGACCCCGGGTCGCCCTCGACGACCTCGGAGTGGGAAGCATGTCCGAGCGTCGGCGGTTGGACGTACTATCGACCACCAGCCTCGGCCCCGATCTGCTCGTCCGAGCCCGACCGCAGCGCACCGACACGACGCAGCCGCAGACACAGCAGCAGCACGACGCAGCACCCGGGTTCGGAGACGACGGGCCCACGAACGACCGGAGTACCCCATGACCGACGCGCTGACCTCCTCCACCCCGGGCAGCCCCGTCCAGTTCGAGGTGTCGACGAACGTCCCGACAACCCACGGCACGTTCCAGATGCGCGCCTACCGCGACCTCGTCACCGGTGCGGAGCACGTCGCGATCATCGGTGCGCTGCCCGACGGGTCCGCACCGTCGGACGGCGCCCTGGTCCGTGTGCACTCCGAGTGCCTGACCGGCGAAGCGTTCGGGTCGTTGAAGTGCGAGTGCGGACCCCAGCTCGACGCCGCGCTCGACACCATCGCCGCCGAGGGCGGGGTGGTGGTCTACCTGCGCGGGCAGGAAGGGCGCGGCATCGGGCTCATCAACAAGCTCAAGGCCTACCGCCTGCAAGAAGACGGCCTCGACACACTCGACGCCAACCTGGCACTCGGGCTGCCGGCCGACTCACGCGCGTACGGCGGGGCCGCGGGCATCCTCGCCGACCTCGGCATCACCCGGGTGCGGCTGCTGTCGAACAACCCGGAGAAGCGCCGCCAGCTCGAGGAGCACGGCATCACCGTCGACTCCCTGGTGCCGCTCGTCGTCGGCGTCTCGGTTCAGAACGCCGGGTACCTCGACACCAAGCGCGACCGGATGGGCCACCAGCTGCCCGAGCACCTCGAAGCGGGGGCCGGCGCGGGCGCCTGAGCGCGCGCAGGCGGCGGACGCTGCGGCCAGCTGACTCTGGGCTGATTCGCAGGCAGACGACATCTGTCGTATGATCGGGCTTCCGTCACAAGCGGTCCCCCACCAACCGAACGCACCCGATCGGTGCCCGCGCCACCCCGCGCGAACCGATCGGTGTCCGCCGCTTCGGGTATCCGTGCTCCCTGCCAGGAGCGCGCACCACGGAAGACCACACGACACCCATGACCGCCGCACCGGCACCAGCAACCCCGACCTCAGCTCCGGCACCAGCAGGCAACCCGCGCTCGCGCGTCGTCATCGCCAGCCTCGTCGGCACCTCGATCGAGTTCTACGACTTCTACGTCTACGCGACGGCGGCGGTCCTCGTCTTCCCGACGCTGTTCTTCCCGAACGAGGACCCCACGGCATCGCAGCTGTCGTCGTTCGTGACGTTCGCCCTCGCCTTCTTCGCGCGGCCGATCGGGTCGATCATCTTCGGGCACTTCGGTGACCGGGTCGGCCGCAAGACCACCCTCGTGGCCTCGCTCCTCGTCATGGGCACCGCGACGTTCCTGATCGGGTGCCTGCCGACGTTCAGCAGCATCGGCGTCTGGGCTCCGGTCCTGCTCGCCGTGATGCGCTTCGCCCAGGGTGTCGGCCTGGGTGGGGAGTGGTCCGGCGCGGCCCTGCTCGCGACCGAGAACGCCCCGAAGGGCAAGCGCGGCGTCTTCGGTTCGATGCCGCAGCTCGGCGCGCCGATCGGCTTCCTGCTCGCGAACGGCCTGTTCATCGCGATCAACGCCGCGATGCCCGCCGGTGCCGACGGCACGCCGAACGCCGACTTCCAGGCGTGGGGCTGGCGCATCCCGTTCCTGCTCTCGGCGGTGCTCGTCATCGTCGGGCTCTACGTGCGCTTCAAGCTCGTCGAGTCGCCGGTGTTCCGCGGCGTCCAGGAGTCCGGCACGGTCGCGAAGATCCCGCTGGGCCGGGTGTTCCGCACCTCGTGGAAGGCGCTCATCGTCGGCACGCTCGGCATGGTCGCGACCTACGTCCTCTTCTACTTCATGACGACGTTCACGCTGTCCTACGGCACCACCGGTGCCGAGGCCGGCCCGCTCGTGCCGAAGGTCGGCCTCGGCTACAGCCGTGGCGAGTTCCTGACGCTGCTCATGATCGGCGTCGTCTTCTTCGGCATCTTCACCCCGATCGCCGGCATGCTGGCCGACCGGTTCGGTCGCCGGAAGACCCTCATCCCGACCACGATCGGCATCGCGCTGTTCGGTCTGACGTTCCAGTTCTGGTTCGCGGCGTCGCAGGGTCCGATCACGGTCGTGACGTTCCTGATCGTCGGGCTGTCCCTGATGGGCCTGACCTTCGGGCCGATGGGCGCGCTCCTGCCGGAGCTGTTCCCGACGAACGTCCGGTACACCGGCTCGGCGATCGCGTACAACGTCGCGTCGATCCTCGGCGCCTCGCTCGCCCCGACCATCGCCCTGGCGCTCTGGCGGCCCGACGGCAACATCTTCCTGGTCGGGCTGTACCTGACGATCGCCGCCGTCGTGACGCTCGTCGCGCTGCTCTTCGTCCGTGAGACGAAGAGCAAGGAGTTCGCCGACGCCTGAGACGTCACCACTGACCAACGGGAGGCCCGGTGCCAGCTGGCACCGGGCCTCCCGTCCGTCGTGTGCGCGCCCCGACTGCCCGGCGCACGATGCCGACGCACCAGCCTGTCCGTCAACTCAGGTTGACAGATGTCGGTGCGTCAATGTAGGTTGACGCCCATGGACCGACCGACCATCACGAGCCTCGCGGCCGGCGCCTCCGGGGACGACCCGTTCTCCGCCCTCGCCAGCGTGCGCGAGCTCCGCCGTGAACTCGACCGGACCGAGGAACTCGCTGCCCGTGCTGCCCGCAACGCCGGGGCGTCGTGGCAGGAGATCGCGACCCTGCTCGGTGTCAGCCGACAGGCAGTGCACAAGAAGTACGGCAGAAACTAGGAACACGATGAGCCTCCCCTTCGCGCGCCCCAAGAAGACCGACGGCCCCCGCGCCACCTTCGGCCGCCTGTTGTCCTACCTGTTCGAGAACAAGCCGGCGATGGTCGTCATCATCGTCCTCAGCATCCTCGGCGCCGGGGCGTCCCTCGCGCAGCCGTTGCTCGTCAACCAGGTCGTCACGGCGGTGCAGCAGGGCAACACGCTCAGCACGCTCGTGTGGCTGCTCGTCGGCCTCGTCCTGGTCGCCGGCATCCTGAACGGTGTGCAGCACTTCCTGCTCCAGCGTGCGGGTGAGGGCGTCGTGCTCTCCACGCGCCGCAAGCTCATCGCGCGCATCCTCAACCTGCCGATCTCGGAGTTCGACACCCGTCGCACCGGCGACCTGGTGTCCCGCGTCGGCAGCGACACCACGCTCCTGCGCGCCGTCCTGACCCAGGGCCTGATCGAGTCGATCGGCGGCGCCCTCACCTTCATCGGCGCGATCATCGCGATGGCGATCATCGACCCGCTGCTCCTCGTGATCGTGGTCGTCATCGTCCTGGTCGCGATCGTCGTCGTCGGCGGGCTGAGCCGTCGCATCCGGGTCGCGTCGAAGCGGGCGCAGGAGAAGGTCGGTGACCTGACCGCGGCCGTCGAGCGCGGCATCGGCGCCGTCCGCACCATCCGCGCCGCGGGCGCGACCGAGCGCGAGGTGCACGAGGTCGACGGACACGCGACCGAGGCCTACCAGCGCGGCCTCGACATCGCGAAGATGTCCGCGTTCGTCGTGCCGGTCGCGAGCATCGTCATGCAGGTGGCGTTCATCGCCGTGCTCGGCGTCGGCGGCGCGCAGGTCGCTGCGGGCACCATCACCATCGCCACGCTCATCACGTTCATCCTGCTGCTCTTCATGATGATCATGCCGCTCGGTCAGGCGATGGGCGCCGCGGTCGCCGTCGCCCAGGCGCTCGGCGCGCTCGGCCGCATCGAGGAGATCCTGCACCTGCCGACCGAGGCGCAGGACGACGCGGCCGCGCGCCCCGCCGCCGCGGTCGCGTCCGACGACGCCATCACGTTCGAGCACGTCACCTTCCGCTACGCCGCCGCGGCAGATGCGTCCGGAGCAGACGGCGCGGTCGCGTCCGACCCCGCGGACCGTCCAGGAGGCCCGGATCGCCTCGCCGACGAACGTCCGGCCGACGACGTGGTGCTCCACGACGTGTCGTTCCGCGTTCCCCGCGGCTCGCGTGTGGCACTCGTGGGTCCGTCGGGTGCCGGCAAGTCGACGACCCTGGCCCTGATCGAGCGGTTCTACGACCCCACCGAGGGCGTCATCCGGCTCGGTGGCATCGACGTCCGGGGCATGGACCGCCAGGAGCTCCGTGCCCAGATCGGCTACGTCGAGCAGGACGCTCCGGTGCTCGCCGGCACCATCCGCGCCAACCTGCTGCTCGGGTCGCCCGGCGCCACCGAGGACGACTGCGTCCGGGTGCTCGAGGCGGTCAACCTCGGCGAGGTGCTGCACCGCGATCCGCGCGGGCTGGACGCGCAGGTCGGCGAGGACGGGGTGATGCTCTCCGGCGGAGAACGGCAGCGCCTCGCGATCGCCCGCGCGCTGCTCGCCGCTCCCCCGATCCTGCTGCTCGACGAGTCGACGTCGTCGCTCGACGGCGTGAACGAGCAGAAGATGCGTCTGGCGATCGACGCCGTCGCCGAGGACCGCACCCTGCTCGTCATCGCGCACCGGCTGTCCACCGTCGTGGACTCCGACGTCATCGTCGTGCTCGAGCACGGCCGGGTCGTCGGTGCCGGCACGCACTCCGAGCTCGTCGAGTCGACGCCGCTCTACCGCGACCTGGCGAAGCACCAGCTGCTGGTCTGAGACCCGCCGCCGGGCTCGTTCAGGCGGCGAACGGGTCCGGGGTGAGCACGTACACGGTCTCGAGGTACTCCTCGATGCCCTCGTGCGAGCCCTCTCGGCCGAGGCCGGACGACTTCACCCCGCCGAAGGGGAACGCCGCGTTCGACACCACGCCCGTGTTCAGCCCGAGCATCCCGGTCTCCAGGCGCTCGGCGAGCCGCTGCCCACGGGGGAAGTCCGTCGTGAAGGCGTAGGCGATGAGCCCGAACTCGGTGTCGTTGGCGAGCCGGATGCCCTCGTCCTCGGTCGCGAAGCGGGTGATCGACACGACCGGTCCGAAGATCTCGGTCGTCAGGATCTCCGACCCCGGCTGCACCTCGTCGAGCACGGTCGGCGCGAAGTAGGTGCCGGGCCGCTCGACGCGGTGTCCACCGGTGACGAGCCGGGCGCCGCGGGCGACGGCGTCGTCGACGAGTCCGGCGGCCTTGTCGACCGCGCGGTCGTCGATGAGCGGACCCATCGTCGTACCGTCCTCGGTGCCACGGCCGATGCGGAGCGCGTCGACCTTCGCGGTGAGTGCGGCGACGAACGCGTCGGCGATGCCCTCCTGCACGAAGAACCGGTTCGCGGCGGTGCAGGCTTCGCCGACGTTCCGGAACTTCGCGAGCATCGCGGCGTCCACCGCGGCGTCGAGGTCGGCGTCGTCGAAGACCAACAGGGGCGCGTTGCCGCCGAGCTCCATGCTCGTCTTCAGCACGTTGTCCGCCGCCTGCTTGAGGAGCGCGGACCCCACCGGCGTCGACCCGGTGAACGTGAGCTTGCGGAGTCGGCGGTCCGCGATGATCGGCTCGGACAGCCCCTTGGCGTCGAGGGACGGCACCACGTTGAGGACGCCGTCCGGCAGCCCGGCACGGCGGAACAGCTCGACCAGGAACAGCGTGGTCAGGGGTGTGAGCTCGGCGGGCTTCACGACGACCGTGCAGCCGGCCGCCAGCGCGGGACCGATCTTCCGGGTGGCCATCGCGAGCGGGAAGTTCCACGGGGTGATCGCGTACACCGGGCCGACCGGACGCTTCAGCACGATGGCACGTCCGGTGCCCTCGGGGTTCGTGCGGTAGTCGCCGCCGATGCGGACGGCCTCTTCCGAGAACCAGCGGAGGAACTCGCCGCCGTAGACGACCTCGCCGCGGGCTTCGGCCAGGGGCTTGCCCATCTCGAGCGTCATCAGGGCGGCCAGGTCGTCCTCGTGCGCGCGGACCAGGTCGAACGCGCGGCGCAGCAGGTCGGAGCGCTGCCTCGGTGCGGTGGCGGCCCACTCTTGCTGCGCGGCGACCGCGGCGTCGAGTGCGGCGATGCCGTCCTCGGGGGTGGCGTCGGCGACCTCGGCCAGGACGTCGCCGGTCGAGGGGTCGCGGACGGCGAACGTGGCGCCGCTCGTCGACGACCGCCACACCCCGCCGATGAACAGGCCGGTCGGGACGCCCCGCACGGTGACGTGGTCGTCGCCCACGGTCGTGACGAGGTCGCCGGTCGTGGTGTCGGTGTCGGTGCTCGTGGTGTCGGTCACAGCTGTGCTCCTCCGGGGTTCGCGAGCCCCTCGTCCATGTCGCTGCGGTCGACGTGTCCGCCGGCCGCTCGGATCTCGTCGAGCGCGCGGTCGCTGCGCTCGGGGTCGACGCCGGCCACCAGGTCCTCGTAGACGGCGACGTCGATGCCGGCGGCACGCGCGTCGAGGGCCGAGGCCCGGACGCAGTGGTCGGTGGCGATGCCGACGATGTCGACGGAGTGCACCCGGTGGTCCGTCAGGATCTCCGGCAACGGCACGCCGTCTTCGGTCCTCGCCTGGAACGCCGAGTAGTCCGGCGTGCCCTGGCCCTTGAAGACGTCGAGGTCGATCGGATCGGTGTCGAGCTCCGGGTGGTACTCGGCGCCCGGCGTGCCGGCGACGCAGTGCACGGGCCACGTGTCGACGAAGTCGGGGCCCTCCGGTCCGGCGAAGTGTCCGCCGTTGTCGTCGTCGCCGTGGTGCCAGTCGCGGGAGCCCACGATCAGGTCGTACTCCTCGGCGTGCCGGCCGAGGAACGCGCTGATCCGTTCGGCGAGGGCCGCACCGCCGGCCACCCCGAGCGCACCGCCCTCGGTGAAGTCGTTCTGGACGTCGACGATGAGGAGTGCCCGTGCCATGGGCCCATCCAACACCCGGTGACTCAGGAGTCGGTGAGCTTGCTCCCGCAGGAGTACGTCGCCGCGGTCACCGCGTCGAGCGCCGGCAGCGCGGCCGCTCGCGACGACCCGATGGCGTAGAACGCGAAGGTCAGGCGGGATCCGTCCGCGGCGTCGATGTACCCGCCGAGTGTGTTCGCGCTGTCGATCCACCCGGTCTTCGCGTGCACCTTGCCGCGCGCGACGGCGTTCGCGCCGGTGAAGCGGCTGGCGAGGGTGCCGGACTGGCCCGACACGGGCAGGGCGTTCGCCAGGGTCCCGAGCCCCTTCGCACCCGCGGCGACCTGCACCATGAGGTGGGCGACGAAGTTCGGCGACACCGCGTTCGCAGCGCTCTCGCCCGACCCGTCCTTGATGACGATCCCGGCCGGGTCGACGCCGTAGGAGCCGAGCGCCGACTGGTACACCGAGGTGAGCGACGCCGCCGAGCCGTTCGAGCCGGACTCCTTCGACGACACCCGGGCGAGCATCTCGGCGAGGGTGTTGTCCGAGTTCGGGATCATCTGCCCGACGAGCGTCGACACCGGCTGCGACGACACCGTCGCGATGGTGTCCGTGCTGGTCGTGGCACGCTTGACGATCTGTGCGTTCGCGGCGCCCGCCACCCCGGCGTTCGCCAGTGCCGTCCGGAACGCCGCGCCGGCCCGACCGACCGGGTCCTCGGACCGGGGCGAGGTCGCCGCGGCCGGGTTCGCCCGGTCACCGTCGACCATCAACGCGGTGACCTTCGGCTGGTACCCGATGGTGCGCTCGGACACCGGCCACGTGGGGTCCCACGCGTCGGCGTCGCTCCAGTACGTGTCGTCGGTCACGATCGTGCTGACGGCGGCGTCGCCGACCTTCGCCTTCACCTGCTGGGCGAGCTGCGCGAGCGTCGGGGCGCCCGGGTAGACCGTGCCGTTGCCCGCCGACAGGGTCGCGTCGCCGTGTCCGACCAGTGCGATGGTCCCGCCGGACTCCTGCGTGACCGTGGTCGGGATGCGGTGGTCGCCCCCGAGCACCGCGAGTGCCGTCGCCGTCGTCAGGGTCTTCATGACGCTGCCGGTCTGGGCTGCCGTGTCCCCGTTCTTCGAGAACAGGACCTCGCCCGTCTTCGCGTCCATGACGTAGCCCTCGAACGCGCCGAGACCGCTCGCCGACGCCGCGCCCGCGATCGAGCAGGTGCGCAGCGCGGACGGGCCGGCCGGGTCCTTCGGCACCGCGCGGGCGTCCGGGGTCGGTGTCGGCGTGCTCGTCGGTCGCTTCGTCGCGGCGGTCGAGCGACTCGGCGTCGACGTCGCGCTCGAGGTCGTCGGCGGTGCGGCGGACGTGCGGGTGTCCGGTGTCATCGCCGCGGCGACCGCGACGGCCCCGCCCGAACCGACCACGAGCAGGGCGGCGAGCCCACCGGCGATCCAGGGCACCGGACGTCGCACGGCGGAGGCGCGCGCTGCTGCGACGGCGGCGCGGAGACGCTCCGGTACGGAAGGCGGGGTGGGCTGCTGCTCGGACATCGCGACCGATCCTACGGAACTGCGGCAGGAGCCTCCAGGCCGGATCGTCGCCGTGTGGACGACGCGACCCGGATCAGGGTGCTGTGGGGTCGTCGTCCGCGGAGTAGCGCACGCCGACCTGTCGGCGGGCCTCGTCCATGACGGCCATGATCGCGACCGACTGCTCGGCGTCCATCGGACCGCCTTCGTGCACACCCGACCTGATCATCGCCTCGAACGCACGGGCCTCGTGCCCGTAGCCGGCGAGTTCCTCGCGTGCGTCGAACTCCTCGACCACGACACCGTCGCGGTCCCGGATCCGCCACGTCGTCGGGGTGTACCAGGTCGAGTCGAGGTCGATGCGCCCCGATTCGCCGATGACCGACGCGGTGTTCGGACTGCGCAGGTCCATCCCGAAGTGGATCATCGACTGCGCCCCGCCGTCGTGCGTGAGGACGACGCCCATCTGCGTGTCGACGCCCTGCTCGCTCAGTGTGCCGGCCGCGACGAGCGAGGTGGGCACCCCCAGCACGTCGACGGCGAAGGACACCGGGTACACGCCCAGGTCCAGCAGGGCCCCACCCCCGAGGGCGGGGTCGCGCAGCCGGTGCGACGGATCGGTGGGCAGGGCCTGGTGGTGCGTCGCCTCGACGAGCACCGGCCGTCCGATGCGCCCCTCGGCCAGGACCTCGCGGATCATCGCCATCTGCGGCAGGAAGCGGGTCCACATCGCCTCGGTCACCGCGACGCCGGCTCGACGGGCAGCGTCGACCACCGTGCGTGCCTCGGCCGCGGTCATCGTGAAGGCCTTCTCGACGAGGACGTGCTTGCCGGCGCGGATCGCGAGCAGGGCGTCCTCGGCGTGCCGGACGTGCGGGGTCGCGACGTACACGGCGTCGACTGCGTCGTCGGCGACGAGGTCGTCGTAGGAGCCGTGCGCCCGTGGGATGCCGAACTCCGCCGCGAACGACTCCGCGCCCTCGCGGGTGCGGCTGCCGACCGCCGTGAACTCGATGCCCGCGGCGACGCAGTCACCCACGAAGGACCGGGCGATGCCGCCCGTGCCGATGACTCCCCAGCGAACCGTCATGCGGCCATGTCTACCAGGACTGGCCGCAGCACTTTGGTATGGACTCCACGGGTGATTGCCAGCTAACGTGCTGCGAGATCCCCCATCCGGGGGTCACTCCTCCCCGAGTCGAAGGTGTGCAGGTCCTCCATGCGCCGTTCCGTCCTCACCGTCGTCGCCACCAGCGCGGCGATCGTCCTCACGTCCACCCTGGTCGGCGGCCCGGCCAGCGCACACGGGTGGGGAGGACCAGGACACGGACCGGGGCACTCGCCAGGGCACTCCGCCGACGCCGGCCTGACGCCGCGGACACACTTCACGATGGCCGCCGACGGCACGTCCGGTGCGACGCAGGGCGGCGAGGGCATCCCGAACATCGACTCCGTCAAGAAGACCATCGCCACGTACTACGGCGACCCCGGCACGGGCCTGGCGAACCGGACCGACTCCCCCTACATCCGCGAGATGCGGTCCATCGTCGCCCGCCAGGGAGCGTCGCTGCAGCGCATCCACGACCGGGCCGTCCGGCACGGCGAGAAGCCCGCGATCGTCCTCGACGCCGACGACACCACCCTGTGGACGTACGACATGGAGGTCGCGGACATGCACTTCGTCTTCGACCCCGCACTGCAGGACGAATGGGTGCAGGACGAACGCTTCGCCGCCACCCCGTCCATGGTCGGTTTCGTCAACCGCGCCGCCGCGATGGGCTTCACCGTGTTCGGGCTGACCGGCCGGAACGACGACCAGAAGACCGCGACCGTGCAGAACCTGTCGAAGGTCGGGTACACGGCCTTCGCCGAGGACCGCTTCTTCACGAAGTGGACCGGCACGGGTGCCTCGCAGCAGCCGTCGTACATCACCTGCGCCACGGCGAAGTGCACCACCGTCGAGTACAAGGCCCTCACCCGCAAGCACATCGAGCAGGACCTCGGCTACGACATCACGCTGAACATCGGCGACCAGTGGAGCGACCTGCAGGGCGGGTACGCCGACCGGTCCCTCAAGCTGCCGAACCCCACCTACTTCCTGCCCTCGGCCGACCTGCCCGGCGTCTCCGAACCCCGGCTTTCCCCACGGACGCAGTTCACGATGGCGGCCGACGGCTCCTCCGGCGCGACGCAGTCCGGCGAGGGCATCCCGAACATCGACTCCGTCAAGAAGACCATCGCCACGTACTACGGCGACCCCGGCACCGGACTCGCGAACCGCACCGACTCCCCGTACATCCGCGAGATGCGGTCCATCGTGCAGCGACAGGCCCCCGTCGTCGCCGCCCAGTGCGCCGTCGGTCGGAAGCTGCACCGCAACCCCGCGATCGTGCTCGACGCCGACGACACCACCCTGTGGACCTACGACATGGAGGTCGCGGACATGCACTTCGTCTTCGACCCCGCGCTGCAGGACGAATGGGTGCAGGACGAACGGTTCCCGGCGACCCCGTCGATGACCTCGCTCGTGTCGATCGCCCAGCGTTCCGGCTGCACGATCATCGGGCTGACCGGCCGGAACGCCGATCAGGAGACCGCCACCATCGACAACCTGCAGCGGGTCGGGTACCCGCAGTTCTCGGCCACGAAGCGCGGGACCGAGACCTACTACACGAAGTGGACCGGGGTCGGGGCGTCGCAGCAGCCGTCGTACATCACCTGCGCCACGGCGAAGTGCACCACCGTCGAGTACAAGTCGCAGACCCGGGCGCACATCGAGTCACGAGCGGGTGGCCGGTACGACGTGGTCGCGAACTTCGGTGACCAGTACAGCGACCTGCTCGGGGGCTCGGCGGACCGCAGCGTCAAGCTGCCGAACCCGACGTACTACCTGCCCTGAGCCGGCCGCGTCGGCGCGGTCGCGTCGGCGCGGTCGCGTCGGCGCGTGCGCTCAGCGTCGGTGCTTGCCGAGTGCAGCGTCGGGGGTGGCCATCGGGTGCGTGCGGAACCAGCGCAGCAGCGCTCGCGCCTTGCTGGTGTCCGCGCTCCGGTCACCGTCGGTCAGGAACGTGTCGAAGCCGTCGGGGAGCGCGGCCTCGTGCCCGCGGTCGAACGCCATCGTCCACTCCCCGAACCGCGGGGTGTGGATCCGCTCCTCGACGAGCAGCCCGACGTCGGTGTGCCGGGGGTCCTCGATGATGCGCTGGTACGTCTCGAGGACGGCGGCCTCCGGGCCCTCGAGCAGCTGCATGAACCGACCGTCCTTGTACACGAGGAGGCCGGACAGGCCGGATGCGGCGTTCCGTGCTCTGGCGTGTTCGAGCAGCGCATCGAGGCGATCCTGGTCGAACGGTTCGTCGGCGGCGCTCATGTAGACGAGTGACAGGAGCATGACGACCTTTCGAACGGAGAACGCGGCTTCGGTTCGATCGTCGCGCACGGCGGCGCTTCCGCGCAGCCCCAGAACGGGGAGCGCGTCGGCGTCACTGCGCGTCGTACGTGCGGACCCAGTCGATCTGCAGGTGGCCGGCCTTGCCCCAGTTGCCGACCTGCACCATGTAGCGGTGCGGGGTCGTCGGGACGTTCCGCGCGACCGTGAAGACGAGCTTGCCGTCGAGGTAGTAGTGGATCGCCCGCCCGGGGATCCACTCCGTCGTGTAGGTGTGCCAGTCGCGCCAGGACACCCGGGTGTTGTAGTTGTCCGAGGCCTTCTCGAGCCCGGGCAGCATCGAGTGGTGGAACACCCGCGGCGAACCGTCGAAGTTCCCCTCTGGGTAGTTCAGTTCCCCGTCCGCCCAGTCGTTCGACGTCGGCCAGAGCATGATCGCGGCACCGTTCTTGTCGCCGCCCGTCGCCCGGGCACGGATGCTGAACGACCCGCCGACGTGGGACCAGGCGTCCTCCGGGGTGCCGAAGGTGCCGGCTGAGCCGTGCTCGCCGTCGAGGGCGATGTCCATGTACCCGTCGTGCGCGCTGACCATCTTGCTCGAGTAGTACTTGCCGCCGGTGCCGTCCGGGTAGGGCTGCCACGACTGCGCGTACGTCGCCGCGAAGGGACCGTCCGCCGCTGCCGGGGTGTCGAAGTCCACCGAGAAGGTCGGTGTGCGCCCGATGGTCGGGTCGGTCGCGGCGGTGGTCGGTTGCGGGGTCGCGCTCGCGCTGCTGGTCGATCCCCCGGCCGCGGTCGCCGAGGACGTCGCCCGCGACTCCGGCACGGCGGCGGCGGTGATGGCCAACGCGGCAGCCGCAGCAGCCACCAGGACGACGGTCGTCGCGCGCTTGAACACGGTGCCTCCGTCGGTCGGCCGCCGAGGGGTGCGGGGCGGTGCGGGTGGTGGTCGCGGGGATCCCTGCAACGCCGAAAGGCTATCCCGCGCCGTACCCCGCTGTCTGGTCCGGAGCCAAGGGGTGCGGTTTCCCGCAGACGCAGAAATCCCCGGTCAGGACCTGATGCAGATCCGTGACCGGGGACGTGTTCCGAGCCGCCTGTCGGAATCGAACCGACGACCTATTCATTACGAGTGAATCGCTCTACCGACTGAGCTAAGGCGGCGCGCTCGCTCCGATTCCGGAGCGGCACGAGCAATGACTATACAGGTTCAGACGAGTGAACGCGAAACGAGCACGCCGAGCTCGGCGAAGGACCGGCGGAGCTCGTCGACCAGGTGCGAACCGCCCTCGGACCCGGACCACTCCCACCACGCGTGCCGCAGTGCACCGAGGGCGACGATCGACGCCAGGCGCGCCCGCCGACGGAGCGCATCGGAGTCTGCGGCGAGCTCGGGGTCATCGCGTTCGAGCCGCCGGGTGACCGCGGCCTGGATCTCGGCCTGGAACTCCTTCATCGACTCCATGCGACGACTGAAGAGCTCGGGGTTCGCTCGGAGCACCTGCTGTCGCTCCTCGATCAGTCCACGCTCCTCGATGAGCTCCTGCGTCGAGTGGACGAGCAGCGCGCCGAGGTCCGACAGCAGGTCGCCCCCGGGCCCGCCGTCGACGAACTCCTGCAGCGCGGCGTCGTCGGGCAGTTCCGGGTCGTCCCCGAGGATCGCCTGTTCCTTGCTCGGGAAGTAGTTGAAGAACGTGCGGGGTGAGACGTCGGCCCGACGCGAGATCTCGTCCACGGTGACCGCGCCGAGGCCGTCCTCGATCGCGATGCGGAGCGCGGCGGCCTGGATGGCGCGGCGGGTGGCGCGGCGTTTCCGTTCGCGCAGGCCGGGTTCAGCGTCGGGCATGCCGTGATTGTCCCACGCCCCGATCGGCGCGGGGAGCGTCGGCGGCGGTCAGTGCCGGACGCGGGCGATCGTGACGAGCAGCGCCTCGAGCGCGAGCAACGCCGCCACGTTCGCGGCGATCCGCTGCCGGGCGAGGGCGATCGCGTCGAGCACCTCGAGCGCCGCGGCCGGCGTGACCGACTGCAGGGCGTGGTCGAGGTGGTCGCGCATCGCCAGGTTGACCGGCTCGGCCGGCGCACCGAGACCGAGCAGGAGCAGGTCGCGGTAGAGCGAGGACACGTCGACCAGGATGCGGTCGAGGCCGTCGCGCAGGCTACGGGTCGCGCGGCGCTTCTGGTCCTCTTCCAGCAGGCGGAGCTGCGAGCGGAGGGCTGGCGGGATCGTGCCGCCGGGCTCGATGCCGAGCGACCGCAGCGCCGCGTCGCGTTCCTCGGAGTCGCGCTGCTGCGTGATGGCCTTGGCGTCCTCGTCCGCGACGGCGAGCAGGTCGGCGGCGGCCATCACCGCGTCGCCGACGCTCCGGACGCCGAGCACGGTCGTCAGGGTGCGGCGACGGCGGTCGCGGGCGTCCTCGCTCGTCGCCAGACGCTGCGCCATCCCGATGTGGCTCTGCGCCTGCCGTGCAGCGTCCATCGCGAGGTCGCGGTCGATGCCGGTGCGCGCGACGAGCAGGTCGGCGACGGACTCGATGCCGGGGACCCGGAGTCGCACGGAGCGTACGCGCGACCGGATCGTGGGCAGCAGGTCCGCTTCACTCGGGGCGCAGAGGATCCACACCGTGCGCTCCGGTGGTTCCTCGAGCGCCTTGAGCAGCAGGTTCGAGGTGCGTTCCGTCATGCGGTCGGCGTCCTCGATGATCACGATGCGGTACCGCCCGACCGACGGCGAGTAGTACGACGACGTGACGAGCTGCCGGATCTCGTCGATGGTGATGATCACGCGTTGCGTCGTGAGCACCGACACGTCTGGGTGCGTCTTGGCGGTGATCTGCTGCAGGGTGTGGTCGTCGTCGGGACCGTTGCCCACGAGGGCCGCCGCGAACGCCGTCGCCACGTTCGACCGGCCGGATCCGGGAGGGCCCGTGATCAGCCACGAGTGCGTCATGCCGCCGGTGCCGTCGGTCGACTCCGCGGCGTTCCGGAGGGAGGCGACTGCCTCTTCCTGCCCGGTCAGGCCGTCCCACACGCTCACGGGACCATCCTGTCAGCGACCACCGTCAGGCGGCCGACCATCGTCGTCCGGGTGGCCACGGTCATGCCGGGTCGATCGCGACGAGCGGGGCGACCGCGGCGCGGATGGCGCGCTGGACGTCCTCGGTGGAGCCGCCGGCGTCGACCACCAGGAACCGGTCGGGCTCGGCCGCCGCCATGTCGAGGAACGCCTGCCGTACCGACTCGTGGAACGCCTCGGCCTCGGACTCCAGGCGGTCGAACGTGTCCCCGCGGGCCGCGGTGACCCGCGCGCGGCCGACCGTCACGTCGAGGTCGAGCAGGATCGTCAGGTCCGGCACCAGGCCGTCCGCCGCCCACGCCGACACCGAGCGGATGTGCTCGGCGCCCAGACCGCGCGCGACCCCCTGGTAGGCGACCGACGAGTCGATGTACCGGTCCTGCAGAACGACCTCGTCGCGGGCGATCGCCGGACGGACGACCGTCTCGACGTGGTGGGCGCGGTCCGCCGCGTACAACAGCGCCTCGGCTCGGGGCGACACGTGCCCGCGCTCGTGCAGGACGATCTCGCGGATCCGCAGGCCCAGCTCGGTGCCACCGGGCTCGCGGGTCCGCAGGACGGTGCGGCCGTGCTCGACGAGCCACGCCGAGAGCAGCTCGGCCTGGGTCGTCTTGCCCGCGCCGTCGCCGCCCTCGAGCGTGATGAACCGTCCGGTCACTTCTTCTTGGCCGGCGCCCGTCGGGCCGGCGTCTTCTTCTTGACCGGGCCCTTCGCGCGCTTGTCCGCGATGAGCTGGACGGCACGGGCGTGATCGACGGCCTCGACGTCCTCGCCCTTCGGGATCGTCGCGTTCGTCTCACCGTCGGTGACGTAGGGGCCGAAGCGGCCGTCCTTCATCTTGATCGGCTTGCCGGACACGGGGTCTGCCTCGAACTCCTTCAGCGCGGAGCTCGCGGCACGGTTGCCGCCGTACTTCGGCTGCGAGAAGATCTCGAGCGCACCGGCCAGGTCGATGTCGAAGATCGCGTCCTCGCCGGGCAGGGTCCGGGTGTCCGTCCCCTTCTTCAGGTACGGGCCGTAGCGACCGTTCTGCGCGGTGATGTCGTTGCCGGTCTCCGGGTCCTGGCCGACGACGCGGGGCAGGTCGAGGAGCTTCAGCGCGGTCTCGAGGTCGACGGTCGCCGGGTCCATCGACTTGAACAGCGAGGCCGTCCGTTCCTTGGGCGCCGCGGCCTTCTTCGTCGTCTTCTTCGCCGGGGCCTTCTTCGCCGGTGCCTTCTTGCCGGTCGTGGTCTCGGCGGGGGCCTCGGCCGCTGCGGGCTCGGGCACAGCCGCGGCCTCGACGACCTCACCGGTCTTCGGGTCGACGGTGGGCTCGGGCTCCGGGGTGCGCTCCGTGACGTAGGGACCGAAGCGGCCGTCCTTCGCCAGGACCTCCTTGCCCGTGTCCGGGTTGATGCCCACGACGCGGTCGCCGATGACGGGGGCGTCGACGAGTTCCTTCGCCTTCTCGACGGTCAGCTCGTCGGGGGCCAGGTCCTCGGGGACGTTGACGCGACGCGGCTTCTCCGGGTCGTCGCTCGGCACCTCGATGTAGGGGCCGTACCGACCGATCCGCAGGGTGAGGCCCGGTGCGAGCTCGACCGAGTTGATCTCACGCGCGTCGATCTCACCGAGGTTGTCGATGACGGTCCGCAGGCCGCGCTGGTCGTCGTCGCCCCCACCGAAGTAGAAGCCCTTGAGCCAGTCGACCCGGTCGGCGTCGCCGCGGGCGATCCGGTCGAGGTCCTCTTCCATCTCGGCGGTGAAGTCGTACTCGACCAGTTCGCCGAAGTACTCCTCCAGCAGCCGGACCACGCTGAACGCGATCCAGTTCGGCACGAGCTGGGTGCCGCGCAGCGACACGTAGCCGCGGTCGATGATCGTCGGGCTGATCGTCGGGTACGTCGACGGACGCCCGATCCCCAGCTCTTCCAGCGTCTTGATGAGGCTGGCCTCGGTGAAGCGCGGCGGCGGCGTGGTGTCGTGGCCCTTCGCCAGCACGTCGTGCACCTCGAGGTGCTCGCCCTGCTTGACGTCGGGCAGGGCGACGTCCTGCCCGGCACGCTCGCTCGACTCGTGACGGTCCTCGTCGCGGCCCTCTTCGTAGGCGCTGAGGAAGCCGCGGAACGTGATGACGGTGCCGGACGCGGTGAACTCGGCGTCGGTGCCGTTCGCGGTCGACGTGATGCCCTCGACGGACTCGGTCGACGCGATGCCGAGCACGATCGACGCGGTCGAACCCTTGGCGTCCGCCATCTGGGACGCGATGGTGCGCTTCCAGATGAGGTCGTAGAGCCGCCACTCGACGCCGGTCAGCGTGCCCTGGAGCTCCTGCGGGGTGCGGAAGGAGTCACCCGACGGACGGATCGCCTCGTGCGCCTCCTGCGCGTTCTTGCTCTTGCTCGCGTACAGCCGGGGCTTGTCCGGCACGGTCGCGGCGCCGTAGAGGTCGGCCGCCTGCTTGCGTGCGGCGTCGATCGCCTGCTTCGAGAGCGAGACGGAGTCGGTACGGATGTAGGTGATGTAGCCGTTCTCGTACAGGGTCTGGGCTGCACGCGCCGTCTGCCGCGGCGACAGCCGCAGCTTGCGCGCTGCCTCCTGCTGCAGGGTCGACGTGGTGAACGGTGCCGCCGGACGGCGGGTGTACGGCTTCGAGTCGACGCTGCGGACGGTGGCGTCCCCGGCGCGCTCGAGCACGGTGGTCAGCGAGGCGGCTGCGGCCTCGTCGAGGCGCACGACGTCGCCGCTGAGCGCACCGCGGTCGTCGAAGTCGCGGCCCGAGGCGACGCGGGTGCCCTGGATCCGGGCGAGTCGCGCGGAGAAGGAGGACTCCCCCGTCTTCTCGAAGCGCGCGGAGAGGTCCCAGTAGTTCGCGGAGACGAAGGCGAGGCGCTCGCGCTCACGGTCGACCACGAGCCGGGTCGCGGCGGACTGCACACGACCGGCGGAGAGGCCGGGAGCGACCTTGCGCCACAGGACCGGCGAGACCTCGTACCCGTAGAGACGGTCGAGGATGCGGCGGGTCTCCTGCGCGTCGACGAGAGCGGTGTCGAGCTCACGGGTGGCCTCCTGCGCCCGCTGGATCGCCTCCTTCGTGATCTCGTGGAAGACCATCCGCTTGACGGGGACCTTCGGCTTGAGGACCTGGAGCAGGTGCCAGGCGATCGCTTCACCTTCGCGGTCTTCATCTGTTGCGAGGTAGAGCTCGTCGGCGTCCTTGAGCGCACGCTTGAGCTCGGCGACCGTCTTCTTCTTGGCGTCGGACACGACGTAGTACGGCTCGAAGCCGTTGTCGACGTCCACCGAGAACTTGCCGAGGGAGCCCTTCTTGAGCTCGGCCGGCAGGTTCTTCGGCTCGACGAGGTCGCGGATGTGTCCGACCGAGGCCTGGACTTCGTATCCGTCACCGAGGTATTGCGCGATCGTCTTCGCCTTCGCAGGGCTCTCGACGATCACGAGCTTCTTCGTGCCTGGCACGTGTCTCCTTGATCCGTGGTGCTGGTCGGCCCTGGACACGAACGTGTCCGGGTCGCCCGGGACATCGGTGACCGGTGGCCGACAGGCACACCATACACACAGTGCTCGGGCTGGCAGTCCGCCGGACCGGCGACCGCGGATGCGCCGACGGCGAACGGTCCGGAGCCGACGACCACGCGCACCCGGGCCGTCGTGGCGGCGAGGTCGCAGCTCGCGAGCGCCGAGCCGTTCGCCCGCGCGACCCGCTCGGCGACGTCGCACGGCTGTCCGGTGAGGAGCCCGATCGACGTCGCGGCGGCCGAGGTCGCGGCGGCGTCGGCGGCGTCCCCGGCCCGGACCGCCTGCGTGCGGTGTCCGGCCGCGGCGAGCGCCGCCGACCCGACGAGCACCCCGATGCCCAGGACCGCGGCGACGAGCACGGTCACCGATCCGCGCTCGGGGTCAGCGTCCTCGTGCCGCAGCACAGGCCGTCGCCCGGAGCGGCAGCACTGCGAACGGACCGGTGCCGCCGCGCGTGGCGTCGACGCACACCAGGTCGGCCGTGCGCCGGACGGTGACGGAGGATCCCGGCGCGATCCGCTCGGCGGCGGCGAGTCCGACGGCGTCGTCCCCGCGTCCGACACCCCGCGCAGCCACCGCCGCGGCCGACTGCAGGCGTCCCTGTCCGTCGACGACGAGGACGGCCGCGACGAGCAGCGTGAGGACGAGTGCGACGACGGGCAGCACGACCGCGAACTCGACCGTGACGGAGCCCCGGTCACCGGATCCAGCGTGGTCACAGCGCGAGGGCACCGCGGACGAGCTCGGTGAGGATGGTCTGGACCTCGCCCGAGCGCATGACGGCGACGAGCACGCCGGCGAACGCCACGGCGGCGAGGATGACGACCGCGTACTCGGCGGTCGCGGACCCCTGGTCGTCCTGGACGGCGGCGTGGAGCCGGTCGACGACGCGGTGGGTGCGACGGATGCGGTTCGGTGTGGTGCTCATGGGTTTCGTCCCTTCTGTTGCGTGGTTCCCAGCGTGGCGCGCGGTCACCGCCCGGTCGGGACCGCGATCGGCATCTGTGGAGAGGTCACCGCGCACCGACGACGGTGGAGGAGAGGACGCCGACCACGACGGGCATCACCCCGACGAGCACGAACGCGGGCAGGACGCAGGTGCCGAGCGGCAGCACCAGTCGGACCGCCAGGCGCTCGGCCGCTGCGAGTCCGGCGGCAGCGGCGTCGTCACGGACGTCCTCCGCGGCACGACGCAGCAGTCCCGCGGCGGGGACGCCCGCGCGCTGGGCCAGGTCGAGCACCTCGCGCAGGCGGACCGCGTCTGCGGCCGGAGGGACGTTCCCGCCGGTGGCACGACGGACCGCTTCTCCGGCCACGATCCACGAACCGCCACCGGACACGGCGACCGCCCAGGCGTCGAGGACGACCCCGGGGACGCGCCCGTCCGGCGTCGCCGACCGGACGAGCCGCGCGGTCCACGCCCGCCCGAGCAGCACGAGCAGCGCCGCGACCGCCGAGCACCCCCAGCCGAGCGGCGATCCGGTGAGGACCTGCACGGCTCCGGATCCCCACGAAGCTCCGAGCCCGAGCCCGAAGAGCGGCAGTGCCAGGACCACGCGGGCGCTGGTGCGCGGGCCGGCGAGGGCGACCCGGATCGCCCGGTCCGATGCCGCCGATCGACGGAGCGCGCCGGCGAGGGCGCCGAGCGTCTCCGCGACGGGGGCGCCGGTCCGTTCCGCGACCCGGAGGACGACGGCGATGTCCGCGCAGGCCGGGGCGTTCCCGGCCGGGAGCCTGCCGACGAGCTCCCAGGCCCGTGCCGGAGGGACCCCGGCCGCGATGAGTGTCGCCACCCGGTCCAGGGTGCCGGCCACGCGCGCCGGGTCAAACGGCGCCGGACGCCGATCGCGGCGCCCCCGGCGGAGCGGCCACCTGCTCACGGTGCGCCGTCCACCGGGCGGACCCCGAGCCTCCCGTCCGACCCGACGTGGAACGCGCCGACCGCGGCGAGCCGTCGTCCGCCTGCCCGGCGCTCGACGTGGAGCACCAGGTCGAACGCACTGACCGCCTGTCGGGCCAGCGCCTCGACCCCGAGCCCGGCGAGGGCACCGAGCGCCTCGAGCCGAGCGGCGACGTCCGCGACACCGTTCGCGTGCACGGTGCCGGCACCGCCGTCGTGGCCGGTGTTCAGCGCGGACATGAGCTCGCGGACCTCGGCGCCCCGGCACTCCCCCACGACGATCCGGTCGGGTCGCATCCGCAGCGCCTCGCGCACGAGGCGGTCCAGGCCGAGCGCTCCGACGCCCTCGGCGTTCGCCTGTCGCGCCTCGAGCGCGACCACGTGCGGGTGGGCGATGCGCAGCTCGGCGACGTCCTCGACCGTGACGATCCGCTCGTCGGCCGGGACGGCGCCGAGCAGCGCGGCGAGCAGGGTGGTCTTGCCGCTGCCGGTCGCACCGGTGACCAGGACGTTGCGGCGCGCGGCGACGGCATCCTCGACGATGGACCGTGGCACTTGCTCGAAGGTGCCGGCGCGTTCGAGCGCGGCGAGGGTCGGGCGCTCGGGGTGCGGGAGTCGGATCGAGACCGCGGTGCCGCCGACCGAGACCGGGGCGAGTACGACGTGCACACGAATGCCGTCGCCGTGCCGGACGTCAGCGCACGGCGTGGTCTCGTCGACGTGGCGTCCGCCGAGCGCCACCAGGCGCGTGGCGAGTTCGCGGGTGCGCGACTCGGTCAGGCGCGGCGCGGCGGCTTCGAGTCCGCCGCCACGGTCGGTCCAGGTGCCGACACCGCCGACGACCAGGACGTCGGTGACCCCGGCATCGGAGACGAGTCCGGCGAGTTCCTCGAACTCGACGACACCGTGCGTTCGGCGTCGAAGGACGGTGGCGGTCCCGGGAAGCAGAGGCCCGGCCCCGGGCAGGAAGGGCGCGGCGCGGTGACGGTGCATGACGCCAGAGCGTACGAGGCGAGCCGCTTTCGGCATCCGGTGCCACAAGCAGCCTGTGGAGCGGTAGGGACGCGAGCGAGCAACGGACCGGTTTGTCCCCCGAAACAGAAAGTCGTACCCCACTCCACGGTGCGGCGGTCGGCGTGCCTCACCACGGCTGATCGCGACAGGACCCCGGACGCAGGGCTGCCGAACGGGAGTAGCAATTGCTACGACGGAGCTGCGCGCTCCATGCGTGAGCATGTACCGGTCTGTCCACTCGACCGGCATGCCTGCGCGGATCGCCGCCGATCGCCGGCGGCCGACGAGCGTCGATCGCTCGAGTCGGACTCCGGGCAAAAGAAGAGGCGGCACCGGTTGGGGGGAACTGGTGCCGCCTGGACATCGAAGGATTGGGGGGAATCCGATTCGATGCCGCCGGAAACGAGTCCAGCAGGAACTACTGTACCCCACGATCCGCCCCTCGGGGCAACCCCCGACACGACCGCCGGGCGTGCCGCCGCGACCAGGACACACCCGGACCCGCCGTCGCCGCCCCACGCCCCCGCACCCGGACCCGCCGTCGCCGCCCCACACCCCCACACCCGGACCCGCCGTCGCCGCCCCGCGCCCCCGCACCCGAGCCGCCGCTCGTCACGGAACCGCGCAGCGCACGGGCCGAGGGGTAGTCTCCGTGGCGCACCCTGAGGACGCAACGACGCGAAAGGACATCGATGTCCACTCCGACCCAGACCGACCACCGCGAGGACGACGGCGCCACCTTCCCGCCGACACCCGAGTTCGTCGCTGACGCCGTCGCGCACGAGGACCTGCACGAGTCCGCCGCCGCCGACCGCGAGGCCTTCTGGGCCGAGCAGTCCCGCAGCCTGCTCGACTGGCGCACCCCGTTCACGCAGACCCTCGACTGGTCCGGCGCCCCGTTCGCGAAGTGGTTCGCCGACGGCACGCTCAACGTGGCCGAGAACTGCCTCGACCGGCACGTCCGCGCGGGCAACGGGGACCGGGTGGCGATCCACTTCGAGGGCGCACCCGGCGACACCCGCCGGATCACCTACGCCGAACTGACCGCCGACGTGCAGCGCGCCGCGAACATGCTCACCGACCTCGGCGTCGGGCAGGGCGACCGCGTCGTCGTCTACCTGCCGCTCATCCCCGAGGCCGTCGTGACGATGCTCGCCGTCGCCCGCATCGGCGCCGTGCACTCGGTCGTCTTCGGCGGGTTCAGCGCGGAGAGCCTCCGCGCCCGCATCGAGGACGCCGGCGCGAAGCTCGTCGTCACGGCGGACGGCGGCTGGCGCCGTGGCGCGGTGTCAGCCCTCAAGCCCGCGGTCGACGAGGCGCTCGAGGGCGAGGGCACCGACAGCGTCGAGCACGTCCTGGTCGTCAAGCGCGGCGGCAACGAGATCGCCTGGAACGACCGCGACCTGTGGTGGCACGACGAGGTCGCGAAGGCCGCCCCGGAGCACACGCCCGAGGCCTTCCCCGCCGAGACCCCGCTCTTCATCCTGTACACCTCGGGCACGACCGGGAAGCCGAAGGGCATCGTGCACACCTCCGGCGGGTACCTGACCCAGGCCGCGTACACGCACAAGAACGTGTTCGACATGCACCCCGACAGGGACGTCTACTGGTGCACCGCCGACATCGGCTGGATCACCGGGCACTCGTACGTCGTCTACGGCCCCCTGGCGAACGGTGTGACACAGGTGCTCTACGAGGGGACGCCCGACGAGCCGAAGCCCGGCCGCTGGTGGGACCTCGTCGACTCCTACGGCGTCACCGTCCTGTACACCGCGCCGACCGCCGTGCGTGCGGCGATGAAGGCCGGCCGCGAGATCCCCGAGGCGCGCAGCCTCGAGACCCTCCGTCTGCTCGGCAGCGTCGGCGAACCCATCAACCCCGAGGCGTGGAACTGGTACCGCCAGGTCATCGGCCACGACCGAACGCCGATCGTCGACACGTGGTGGCAGACCGAGACCGGCGCGATCATGATCTCCGCCCTGCCCGGCGTCACGAAGCTCAAGCCCGGCGCAGCGCAGACGCCGCTGCCCGGCATCGTCGCGGAGATCGTCGACGACGACGGCAACCGTGCCGACCCCGGCGAGAGCGGCTACCTCACCATCACCGAGCCGTGGCCGTCGATGGCGCGCGGCATCTGGGGCGACCCGGACCGCTTCGTCGAGACGTACTGGTCGCGGTTCCCCGGGCGGTACTTCGCCGGCGACGGCGCACGGCTCGACGGTCAGGGCGACATCTGGATCCAGGGCCGCGTCGACGACGTCATGAACGTCTCCGGGCACCGCCTGTCGACGGCCGAGATCGAGTCCGCCCTGGTCGGGCACGAGGGCGTCGCCGAGGCGGCCGTCGTCGGAGCCGCCGACGAGACCACCGGACAGGCAGTCGTCGCGTACGTCATCCTGACGGCGGAGGCAGCGGCGGACGTCGACCGCGAATCCGCATCGACCGAACTCCGCAACTGGGTGGGCAAGCGCATCGGTGCGATCGCGAAGCCCCGCCAGGTGGTCATCGTCCCCGAACTGCCCAAGACGCGCTCCGGCAAGATCATGCGGCGCCTGCTGCGCGACGCGGCCGAGGGCCGCCGCATCGGCGATACGACGACGCTGGCCGACCCGACGATCATGGCGACCATCGCGGAACTCATGTAGTCCCGGAAACGAAAGGCAGGGCCTCCAGTCAGATCCGGACTGGAGGCCCTGCTCACGTTCGTTCCGTCGGTCGCCGCCGTCAGGCGGACAGTTCCACCACCAGCTCGACCTCGACAGGAGCGTCCAGCGGGAGGACCGCGACGCCCACCGCGCTGCGCGCGTGGACGCCTGCGTCACCGAAGACCTCGCCGACCAGGGTGGAGGCGCCGTTCGCGACCCCGGGCTGACCCGTGAAGGACGGCTCCGACGCGACGAACACGGTGACCTTGACGACCCGGGCGACGCGGTCGAGCGAGCCGGCGACCGACTCGACGGCGGCCAGGGCGTTGAGCGCGGCCACGCGTGCCTGCGCGGTGGCGGTCTCGGCGTCGACGGACGCCCCGACCTTGCCGGTGACGGGGAGTGCGCCGTCGACGAACGGCAGCTGGCCGGCCGTGTAGACGTACTGGCCGGTGACGACCGCGGGGACGTAGGCGGCGACGGGTGCGGCGACCGGCGGGAGCGTCAGCCCCAGCTCGGCGAGGCGGTCCGCGACGCTCATGCGTCGGCCTTCGGGCGCTTGAGGTACGCGACGAGCCCACCCTCGGGGCCGGTGACGATCTGGACCAGCTCCCAGCCCTCGTCCCCGTAGTTGTTGAGGATGGCGGTGGTGTTGTGGATCATCAGGGGCGTGGTGAAGTACTCCCAGCGAGTCATGCGGTTCCTTGCCAGCCTTTCAGTCGTGGGTGTCGTTTAGGCTGCATCCTATGTCTGCCCAGAAGACGTCTGCCTCGCGGACCAAGCCCGTCTCAGCAGTCGGCGCCTTCATCGGATTCGTCGGGTTCAGTGCCCTCGCCGGCCTGCTCGTCACGATCGGGGTCACCCCGGCCATCGCGGTCGCCGGTGTCACGACGACGTCGACGATCGGTGTGTTTGAGTCGCTGCCGGAGTACATCGAGATCGGTGACCTGCCGCAGCGCAACGAGCTGTACGCGTACTCGGGTGGCAAGTCGGTGCACTTCGCGACGCTGTACGACCAGAACCGGCAGGAACTGAAGTACGACCAGATCAGCGACCAGCTGAAGAACGCCGCCATCGACGGCGAGGACAAGCGCTTCTACAGTCACGGCGGCGTCGACATGACCTCGCTCATCCGTGCCGGCGTGGGCAGCATCGCTGGCGGGCTCGGCGACTCGGGCGGTGGGTCGACGTTGACCATGCAGCTCGTCCGCAACATCAAGATGAACGAGGCCCTGAACCTGCCGACCAAGAAGGAGCAGGAGAAGGCCTACAACGAGGCCGTCGAGCAGACCATCCCCCGCAAGCTCGAGGAGATGAAGCTCGCGATCGGGCTGGCGAAGAAGTACTCCAAGAAGGAGATCCTCACCGCCTACCTGAACATCGCCTACTTCGGCGACCAGACCTACGGCGTGCAGGCCGCGGCGCAGCACTACTACAACAAGAGCGCGACGAAGCTGACGCCAGCCGAGGCCGCGTCGCTGATGGCCATCGTGCAGTACCCCGAGGCACGCAACCTGTCGACCCCGAAGAAGTACGACGCCAACGTCGCCCGGCGCAACGTCATCCTGCGCTCGATGTACGACCAGAAGAACCTGACCGAAGCCGAGTACCGCACCGCTCGCCTGTCGAAGCCGGCGGACTACGTGCACCTGACGCAGCCCTCGCAGGGCTGCCGGGCATCGGTCGGCGACGGCTCGCAGTTCTTCTGCGACTACGCCAAGAAGGTCGTGCTCGAGATGTCGCAGCTCGGCTCGTCGCAGAAGGCGCGCGACACCGCGTGGCGGAACGGCGGCTACAAGATCCAGACGACGCTGAACATCGACCTCAACGCCGAGCAGAAGCAGCTCCTCAACACGTACGACAACAAGGCCGAGACGAGCCTGGCCCTGGGTGCGACGCTCAACTCGATCGAGGCCGGTTCCGGCCGCATCATCACCATGGCGCAGAACAAGGACTTCGACGAGTCCCTGAAGTCGGCACCGACCTCGACCTCGTTGAACTACAGCGTCGACTACAAGTACGGCAACTCCGGCGGGTTCCAGACCGGCTCGACGTACAAGCTCTTCACGCTGCTCGACTGGATCAAGACCGGCCACGGGCTCAACGAGACCGTCAGTGGTGCTGAACGTGTGGTCACGCCGTGGACCATCTGCGGTCAGACCGACTACACGAAGTTCGACGTCTCGAACGACGCTCCGGGCGAGGGCGGGAACTGGAGCGTGCTCGGGGCCACCGCTGGGTCGATCAACGGCGCGTTCGCGTCGATGGCCCAGAAGCTCGACCTCTGCGACATCCGGGACATCGCCCAGTCGCTCGGCGTGCACCGCGCTGACGGTGGCGAGCTGCAGTACCAGAACCCGTCGGCCATCCTCGGCACCAACGAGATCGCGCCGATGACGATGGCCGCGGCCTACGCCGCCGTCGCCAACAACGGCATCTACTGCAAGCCGATCGCCATCGACCAGATCACCTCGCCGTCCGGCAAGCAGCTCGGCGGCCAGACGAAGGACTGCCAGCAGGCTGTCGACCCCGCCTTCGCACAGGCAGCGATCTACGCCATGAAGGGCACGATCACCAGTGGTACCGCGCGCGGTGCTCAGACGCCGGACGGCACCCAGATGTTCGCCAAGACGGGCACGACCGACGAGGCTGACCAGATCTGGCTCGTGGGCGCGAGCTCACGCGTCGCCACCGCCTACTGGCAGGGCAACACCGACGGCAAGAAGAACAACCTCCGGCACTACAGCAACGGGGTCAACGGCACGTACGCCGGATCCCGTGCCGACGTCTGGCGTCAAGCGATGACCGCGGTCAACGCCACCTACCCCGCCGGTGCCTTCACGGACCCCCAGCCGACGGCGATCCGTGGCAACGCCAAGGCGCTGCCGAACCTGCAGGGGAAGACCGCTGACGAAGCCCGCGCAGCGATCTCCGGCGCCGGCTTCAACTACGTCGACGGTGGCGCCCGCCCCGGCACCGGCAACCCCGGTTCGGTGTCGTCGACCTCGCCGTCCGCCGGTGCACTCCTGTCCTCCGGCTCGAGCGTGACGGTCTACACCTCGGACGGGTCGCAGGCCAACGTGCCCGAGATCGGCGGGGACTCGCTCGGTGATGCCCGCTCGGCACTGAACGACGCCGGCTTCGGCAACGTCAGCGTGTCGGACGACTTCGCGAAGGGCGGCGGCAACAAGACCTGCAAGGTCGCGGCCGTCGACCCGGCGATCAGTTCGGCAGCGGACAAGAACGCCGGTGTGACGATCCAGCTCTACGGCGACAAGAACGGCAAGGCGCCCAAGGACTGCAAGTGACCCGCGGTCGCGCCGCGCTCGGGGTCCTCGCAGCCGGCGCGGCCGTCGGGGCCGCCTCGTTCGCCTGGGGTTCCCTGGTCGAGCGTCGACGCTTCGGCATCCGGTGGGAGACCGTCCCGGTCCTCCCTCCGGGGTCCCGTGACGTCACCGTCCTGCACCTGTCCGACATCCACATGGCTCCGTGGCAGGCCGACAAGCAGCAGTGGCTGCGCGACCTGTCCCTGGTCGAGCCGGACTTCATCGTCAACACCGGCGACAACCTCGGGCACCCCACGGCGAACGCCGCCGTGGAGTACGCACTGGAGCCGTTCCGGGGTGTTCCCGGCGTGTTCGCGTACGGGTCGAACGACTTTTTCGGACCGTCGCCGCGCAACCCGCTGAAGTACTTCTCCGGCCCGAGCCGCATGCACAGCGAGGCGAAGCCCGTCGAGCTCGACATCGACCGGCAGACGGCGTTCTTCGAGTCCCTCGGGTGGCTCGACCTGAACGACCACGCACACGCCATCGAGCTCCGCGGCTCACGGTTCGAGCTGTTCGGCACCTCGGACGCGCACCGCGACTGGGACCGGCTCGACCTGCTCCCCACGAACGTCGACGAGATGCGCGGCGAGGTCCCCTGGTCCGAGGACGAGGACGGCCCCGCCCCCGTCGCCATCGGAGTGACGCACGCGCCCTACCGCCGCGTGCTCGATGCCTTCGTCACCCAGGGAGCCGACGTCATCTTCGCCGGGCACACCCACGGCGGTCAGGTGCAGGTGCCCGGAGTCGGTGCGCTCGTCACGAACAGCGACCTCCCCCGCCGGTACGTCAGCGGACTGCACAAGTGGGAGCACCGGAACCACTGGTCGTGGCTCGAGGTCTCGGCCGGTCTCGGCACCTCGATCTACGCCCCGGTGCGGTTCGCCTGCCGCCCCGAAGCGGTCGTCGTGACGCTCACCGCCCGCACCGCCTGACGACGCGCCCGGGAGTTCGCCGGATGGTCGTGAGCACCCCCGATCATCGGATAGTATTGTCGGGTTGCTCCGGTACGGAGTGATCACACCGCGGGGTGTGGCGCAGCTTGGTAGCGCGCCTCGTTCGGGACGAGGAGGTCGCAGGTTCAAATCCTGTCACCCCGACACTGTGTTGAGACAGTACGAAGAAGGCCCTGGTTCTCCGGAACCGGGGCCTTCTGCTTTTCGACGGATAGCCTCGACGACGATGGAACACTCGAGGTCCCGGCGCCCAGCAGCCATCGGTGCGATCGCTGTCGCGACCATGCTGATCGCCACCGCGTGCAGCAGTACGGCCGAAATCACGCCCGTGATGGACGACTCCGTCCGCTCGGTGCGCGATCGTCTCGAGACCGTGGCTCGCACGAGCCGGAGCGCAGCGGACCTCGAACGCCGGATCCTCGACGGGGAGAGCTACACGCTGCTCCTGCTCGACGCGACGCCGCAGGAGATCCGGACGACGAAGCCGTTCCCGTCGACCGTGATCACCGCCGTTCGACGTGACGGCGAGCGCGTCGACGTCGAGATGTACACGACCGGGCAGGGCTCGTCCGGCGCCGGCTGGTTCGGCGACGAGTCCGTGAACGCAGTCGGGTGCGCCCGCCTGACAGCCCGACCTGGTCGCAACGCCACCGCGACGGGCGTGCAGTGCGGCGACACCGTACGAGCAGTGTTCGTGGATCCCTGGGTCGAGGTCCGACTCCGGCCCTGATCGGGGCAGGCGTCGTGTCCTGATGTGTCCAGTGACCCATCGTGCGGCGTGCGGCGCCATCGCGCTGCGACACGGGCGATACGCTCGCGACCGTCATGGACATCCCCAATCGACTCGCCGCCGTCTTCGCACAGATCGCCGCACAGTTCCCCGAGCTCGCCGACGACCCGGTCCTGACTCAGAACCTCGTCGACAACGTGACGTCGATGATCGCCGAGGCACACGCGCGCTACGCCGCCGGCGCCGCGGGCAGCGTCGTGAGCAACACCTACCTCGATCCGGAGCACCTGGCCACCGGCTCCCTGCACGCCGAGCACGCGCAGCACCCTGCCGGCGCGATGCTCGCGGCGGAGATGCTCTTCGACGCCTACCTGCCGCTCTTCGTGGACGAGGTCGGCGCGGAGTCCACCGCCGACGTCCTGCGTGCCACGAGGGCCCTGCACGCGGGCATCTGGAGCCGGTTCCCCGCCGGGGCCGTCGCCTACACCGAGGCGCTGCGCCAACGCGTCACGACGGCGCACCTGGACTCCCGCACGCAGATCGCGCGAGACCTGCACGACCGCGTGGCGCACGGCATCCTCGCAGGGCTCCAGCGGCTCGACCTGGTGCTGCTGACCGATCCCCCGTCCGCTGAGCGGGCGGCGCAGCTCGACGACGCCGCACGATTGCTGCGCGGAGCACTCGGCGACGTGCAGGACCTGGCGGTCAGCCTGCACGCCCGCGTCGGTGATGCACTGCTCGACGATGCGCTCGCCCGGCACGCCAGGGACCTCTTCCCCGACGACGACCGCTTGTCGTTCCGTGCCACGGGCACGCCCGAGCAGCTGCCGAACTGGCAGGCCGAGGAAGCACTGACGATCCTGCTCGAAGCGCTCACGAACCGGCGGAAGCACGCTCCGGACTCCACCGCCGAGGTGCACTTCGCGTGGACGCCGGCCGCCCTCGTCGTGACGGTCGCCGACGACGGTCCGGGCTTCGACCCCGATGCCGACGCCGACGGACGCCTCGGCCAGCAGACGATGCGCGAGCGGGCCGCGGTCATCGGCGCGCGACTCGACGTCGAGAGCAGCCCGAGCACCGCCAGCGGCACCACCGTGCGCCTGACGATCCCGCGGGGCACGCTGTGACCGTCACACACGTCGCCATCGTCGACGACCACCAGCTGTTCCGCGAAGGACTGGCCACGATCCTCGCCGCCGTCCCCACGATCCGTGTGGTCGCACACGCCGAGCGTCCGTCCGACGTGCTCGACTCCCCCGAGGCGGCCGCCATCGACGTCCTGCTCCTCGACGTCGAGCTCGACGGTCCGCCGGCGCGCACCACGATCGCCACGGTCCGCCGCACCCGTCCGGACATCCGCGTGGTGGTGCTCACGATGCACCGAGACGCCGTCCTGCGTCGGACCCTGCTCGACGCCGGCGCGGTCGACTTCGTGACGAAGGACACCCCGAGCCGCGAACTCGTCGACCGCATCGCCCGCGCCGCGCACGCCGATGCCGCACCGGTGACGTTCCCGGTGGACCTGGTCACCGAGGCTCGCGCCGGGTCACCGCTCAGCGACCGCGAACTCGAGGTCCTGCGGCTCCTCGCGGCCGCGCGCACCAACGCCGAGATCGCGGCGGACCTGCAGCTCGCGATCGGCACGGTCAAGCGGCACGTCTACAACGTGTTCCGGAAGCTCGACGTCGGTTCGCGCGTCGGCGCCGTGGCTGCGGCGACGCGCCTCGGCCTGCTCAGCTGAGGTGCCGCCCCACCTGGTGAGCAGAAATGGTCGGGTGCCCGAGGGCGACCCGACCATTTCTGCTCACCAAGCGAACGAACGAACGAAGCGAACGAACGAGAACGAACTAGACCGACGCGGCCGCCGCCGCACCCGCGGGCACGAGCCGCCCCGCGGCGTGCAGCCCCGCCACGACGTCGAGCGCCTGGTGCCGGTACCGCGCCTGCGCAGCACCCGGAGCGACGATCACGCCGTTCGCCCCGGTGGACGCCACGAGCGCGTTGATCTTGTCCGCCACCTGGTCGGCGGTGCCGTACGCCTGGCGCTCGGTGCGGGCGGCGATGAACCGACGCTCGAGGTCGGTGAACTCGTACGCACGGGCCTCGTCCATCGAGACCGGCTCGGGCTTCGCCCCCTGCCGCATCCGGATGAACGAGATCATCCCGGGAGCGCTCTGCTCGTCGACGACTACCGGGTCCTCGTCGGTGACGACCTGCACGCCGATGAGGGCGTTCGGCGTCTGGCGGAACCGCGAGGGCCGGAACGAGTCCCGGTACAGGGCGAGCGCCGCCTCGGTGTTGTCCGACGCGAAGTGGTGGGCAAAGGCGAACGAGACGCCGAGCGCCCCGGCGACCTGCGCGCTGTACCCCGAGGACCCGAGCAGCCAGAACTCCGGCACGTCGCCGTACCCGGGGACCGCACGGATGCGGGACAGCGGGTTCGACTCGTCCATGCCGGTGAAGAACCCGATCAGGTCGGCGAGGCGGTCCGGGAAGTCGTCGACGTCGAGCCGGTCGGTACGGCGCAGCGCCATCGCGGTCGCCCCGTCGGTGCCCGGCGCACGGCCGAGCCCGAGGTCGACGCGGTCGCCGTACAGCGCACGGAGCGTGCCGAACTGCTCGGCGATCACGAGTGGCGCGTGGTTCGGCAGCATGACGCCGCCGGACCCGATGCGGATGGACGAGGTGGCCGCGCCGACGGCGCTGAGCAGGACCGCCGGGGCCGACGAGGTGATGCCGGGCATGCCGTGGTGCTCGGCGACCCAGAACCGCTCGTAGCCGAGCTTCTCGGCGTGGACCGCCATGTCGATCGAGCCCTGCAGGGCCTCGGTGTTCGACTGGCCGTACTCGCGCGTCGCCAGGTCCAGGACGGACAGGTGCAGGGTGTCGTCGCTCATGTGGTTGCCAACGCGCGCCGCGTCGCACGCATTCCGCGTGCCCTGGACGCATCCGACGGACGGACGGGAGGCCCGTGGCGGCGCCGCCCCGCGCCTCCCGGCCGTCCTCCGGTCACCTGCAGGACGCGACCCGGCAGGACGTGTCAGGCGCCGTCGAGCCGGCCGCCGGACTCCGTCAGGTAGCAGTTGGCGCAGAGCGACTCGTACGCGACGTCGACGCCGTCGATGGCCACCTGCGAGCCGTCGAACACGAACCGGCCGTCGACGGTGCGGGCGTTGAAGACGGCCTTGCGACCGCAGCGGCAGATCGTCTTGAGCTCTTCGAGCGAGTGCGCGACCTCGAGCAGGCGCGCACTGCCGGGGAACGCCTCGGTGCGGAAGTCGGTGCGGATGCCGTACGTGATCACCGGGATCTCGTCGAGGACCGCGATGCGCAGCAGGTCGTCGACCTGCTGCGGGGTGAGGAACTGTGCCTCGTCGACCAGGACGCAGCTGACCGCGCGGACCATGCCGTCGAGGCGGGCCGACTCGGGGTCGACCGCACCGGCGGCGGCGACCGCGGACCGGACGTCGGCGTCGGGTGCGAAGACCAGGTCGACGGTCCGGGTCACGCCGAGGCGGGACACGATCTCACGGTCGCCCTTGGTGTCCACCGCGGGCTTGGCGAGCAGGACCCGGTGCCCGCGCTCCTCGTAGTTGTAGGCAGCCTGCAGGAGCCCCGTGCTCTTGCCGCTGTTCATCGCGCCGTAGCGGAAGTAGAGCTTCGCCACTACGCGAGGAACCCGTCCTCGGCCGCCCGCCGGATCAGGTCGGACTTCTTCGAAGCGGGACGGCCGACCTTGCTGTACTTCTCGCGCACCCGGCGCAGGTAGGTCTTCGCCGTCTCGTACTGCACGTTCATCTGCGCGGCGACCTCGTTGGTCGAGTAGCCGGACACGTACAACCGCAACGCCTCTTCCTCGCCCGCACTGAGCTTCGGACGCTGGTGCGCGGCCGCCCCGGTGGGCAGCGGACGCCATTCGCGTGGCTGGGGTGTCTCCCGTGCGACGCCCATGATCTCGCGGGCGACGTCCATGACCTCGCGCATCGGCAGGGACTTCGACAGGAACGCCGCGGCACCTGCTGCCAGGGCACGGTCGCGGGACTCGCGGCTGTCGACGCTGGAGAGCACGATGACCTTCGCGCCGGCGGCACGGCAGGTGCGGACACGGGCCTCGATCGACACGGGTTCCTTGAGCTGGAAGTCGAGGAACACCAGGTCGGTCGGGAAGCTGTCGCTGTGGACCATCTCGAGCCAGGTGTGCGCGGTCAGGGCCAGGTCGAAGTCGAACGCGTTCACCGCGATCCAGCTCGACAGGCTGTCCAGCAGCACCTCGTGGTCGTCGAGGATGGCCAACCGCACACGTCGTGCCCCCGGGTTCGGGAGGGACGGGGACCCCTCCGAGAGCCTGTTCGGGTCAGTGCTGGTCATAGGAGAACCTTAGTGCGAGGGCGGACGGACGAACCGCGACGTCGAGGTCGGGGAACGTCACTCGGAGGACGGCGAAGTAGGGGTCGAAGGTGCGGTGGATCCCGATGTCGGAGTCGGCCACGGCGAGGTCGAGTTCGAGCAGCACGCGGGCGGCTCCGGTGCGGGCGTGATCGGCGCGGGTGGCCACGTCGTCCTGCTCGTCCGCGCGCCGGATCGTCGCCCGGAACCCGGCGGGGTCGACGGTCGACGCACGGAACGCCGCCCGCAGGAACGTCCGCACCACGGAGCGCTGGTCGGCGTCGAGCACGGCGGCGAGTCCGTCCGGGTCGTCGACCGCCGGAGCGTCCCCACCCTCGATCCGCACGGCCTGCTCGAACCACGTGCGATCCGCATCGGCGACCATCGCCCGGCGGATGCCATCGGCGATCAGTCGGGCCCGTGCGCGGTCGGCGTCGGTGATGACCTCGCGCGTGCGGAGCTCGGCGAAGAACGGCGCGACGTCGCGGGCCAGGATCGTCGACCGGTCCTGCTGCACGCTCGCTGCGATGCCGTCCCGCTCCGCACGCTCGACGGAGTAGGAACCGGCCCGGATCTGCACCCGCTCGGCCAGGCCGGCGAACGTCCACGCGAACACCGCCGACGCCGCCGTCAGCACCAGGGTCGGTGCCGCCGCCAGGAAGGCCGCGACGGCGACGGGGATCTCGTGGGGGAACGTCGCTGCGCCCACGCCCCAGGTCACGGCGTTCACCACGGCGAGCAGGGCTCCGCCGATGGTCAGGTCCGTCCACGGCCGGTAGGGCGCGACCATCACGATTCCGGTCGCCGTGATGAGCGACATGAAGTCGTTCAGGGCACTGCGGTCGGGGCCCCACTGCGCGGCGACGCTCGTGACCGACGCCAGGCCGAGCAGCCCGACGTGTGCGACGAACGCCCACCGCGGGAACGGTGCGCGGAACGGACTCGAGGCGGTGAACACGACCGCTGCCGACGCCGCGACCAGGATGACGGTGAGCGCGCTGAGGGTGGGGCTGCCCACGACGTCGCGGTCGAACACGGACACCAGGAGCGCCCAGACGATGCTGAAGGCACCGAGGCCGATCGCGAGCGGACGTGATCCCATCGCACCGAGCGGGTCGTACTGCTGCGCGGTCCGGCGGGCTCCGGTCGTGGCGCTCACCGGTCGGCCCCCCGCCCGCCGATCTCACCGGGGACCACGGCGTCGACGTGGCCGGGGGCGACGGTGTCGACCGTGTCGGTGACCGGCCCGAACGGCACCGTCATCATCACGCTCGTGCCCGAGCCGGGCGACGACCAGATCTGCACGTCCCCGCCCACCCGGGCGATGCGGTCGCGCACGGAGCCGCGCAGCCCCATGCGGTCGGCGCCCGTGGTGTCCTCGTCGAAGCCGCGACCGTCGTCGACCACCATCACGGTGCACGACGTCCCGTCGTCGAAGACGCTGACCTCGGCCGCGTCGGTGCCGGCGTGCTTGCGGACGTTGGCCAGGCACTGCCCCACGGCACGGACGAGCGCGGTGACCGCACGCTGGTCGAGCCGGTCGAGGGCGGCCGGATCGCCGGACACCGTCACGTCGAGACCGGCCGCGCGGTGCTCGTCGACCATCACGGCGAACGCGTCGACCGCGGCGCCGGGCCGTTGCCGTGCGGCCGGTGCGAGCCAGCCCTTGCCGGTCAGGACGGCGACGTCGGCCTCGACGGTCCGGGCCAGGTGGGGGTCCATCGGACCGTCGGGTGCCAGGGCGATCGCGTTGAGGTGGTTCAGGACGGTGTCGTGCAGGATCGCAGCCGCCTCGGCCTCGACGCCGGCACGGTACGCGGAGACGTGCTCCTCGCGCGCCGACCGCAGCAGCTCCGGCTGCACCCGCTCGGAGCGACCCGTGCTGCGGCTCGTGAACAGGACCAGCACGACCACGAAGCCGAGCGTCACCCAGGCGAGCACGAGCGGACGCGGTGGGCTGTCGGCCTGGACGATCGCGATCCACGTCGCGACCCGACCGGTCAGGAACCCGAGGAAGGACCACAGCACGACGCGGCTCGGCACCGCGCCGGCGCCACCGACCAGGATGAGCGGGATGACCGCCAGCGACAGCAGGTACGAGGTGACCCAGCCCAACGGCACCTGCTGCTGCACGACGGTCGCGAACCACCAGGCGCAGACGCCGCCGACCACCAGGAACGCGACCGCGGAGCGCCAGGTGCCGAACTGCACGTGCACACCGATCATGCCGAGCATCGGGACGAGTGCCAGGACCGCGCCGATCACCTGGACGTCGGGCTCGGACAGCCGGTACAGCAGCAACGCGATCGCAGCCGCCACCAGCGATCCGATCGCACCGGCGTGGAACGCCCGCACCGTCGACCACGCGTTCACTCGCGGTGCGAGGTGCGTAGGGATGCCGAGCACGAGGTGGGTCCTTCCGGGTGGCGGGATAGCCGCCCACGATCCAACACCGCGGCGCTGACCGTGTACCCCGAAACCTGGGCAGTTCGGCGACCCGCTCGATGATACCGGCCCCCGCCGAGTACCACTGTCCCCCGAACGCGGAGCGCCTGGTGCTCAGAACAACGTCTGCGTCGCCACCGGTCGGAGCAGTCGTCGGTCGAACCCCGGATCCGCGCGCTTGAGCGGCGACGTCGTGGGGATCGACTGCTCCTGCGGCACCGTCGAGGGATCCGAGAAGCCCATCGACCCCGTCGCCGGGTCCACCCGCCCGAGGCCGACGCCGTGCGCCGCCAGGATCGGCCGGATGCGCTCCGACAGCCAGCGGCGGTAGTCCTTCGGCGCGTAGGTGTTGTCGAGGTACATCGCCCGGTAGCGCGCGACCAGGTCGGGCCGTTCCCGTCCGAGCCACTCGAACCACCACGGCTTCACGCCCGGCCGCAGGTGCAGCGCGGAGTACATGACGCTCGTGGCCCCGGCAGCCGCAGCCCGACCGACGGCGTCGTCGAGCTGCGCACGGGTGTCGGTGATGTACGGCAGCACGGGCATGAGGAACACCGCACAGTCGAGGCCCGCGTCACGGATCGCCCGGACGGTGGCGAGCCGCGCCGCCGTCGTGGGCGTACCGGGCTCCACCGACTGCTGCAGGTCGTCGTCGTACACGGCGATCGACATCGCCAGGTCGACCGGCACCACCTTGGCGGCCTCGGCCAGGAGCGGCAGGTCGCGCCGGAGCAGTGTGCCCTTCGTCAGGATGCTGAAGGGCGTCCGGCTGTCCGCCAGCGCCTGGATCACCCCGGGCATCAGGCGGTAGCGGCCCTCGGCTCGCTGGTACGGGTCGGTGTTCGTGCCGAGCGCGATCGGGTGCCGGTCCCACGTCGGCTTGCCGAGCTCACGCCGCAGGACGTCGGCGACGTTCGTCTTCACGACGATCTGCTGGTCGAAGTCGGCTCCGCCGTCGAACTCGAGGTAGGTGTGCGTCGGCCGCGCGAAGCAGTACACGCACGCGTGGCTGCACCCGCGGTACGGGTTGATGGTCCAGCCGTAGGTGCCGGAGCCGTCGGCGCTCGGCACGCGGTTCAACGCGCTCTTCGCCAGGACCTCGTGGAACGTGACGCCCGCGAACTCCGGCGTGGTCACACTCCGGACGAAGCCGCTGTTCGACTCCATGCCCGGCAGCGCATCGCTCTGCTCGGCATCGATCGCCTGTCCACTCCACCGCATGCCGCCATTCGAACACATGTTCGAACGCGTTGCAAGCGGCGTGGCGGTCAGTGGTGCAGGCCGAGCACCTTCGCCGTGCGCTCGAGGGTGGCGTCGGCCAGGGCGGCGTCGTCGCCGAGGTCCTGCCCGTAGGTCGGGACCATCTCGTGGACCGCGTCCTGCCAGCCGTCCCAGCGCTCCGGGAAGCAGGTGCGGAGCAGGCCGAGCATGATCGGCACCGCGGTCGACGCGCCCGGCGAGGCGCCGAGGAGCCCGGCGATCGAACCGTCGGCAGCGGTGATGACCTCGGTGCCGAACTGCAGCACCCCGCCCTTGTCCTTGTCCGGCTTGATGACCTGCACCCGCTGGCCGGCGATGATCTTGTGCCAGTTCTCGGGCTCGGCGTTCGGCATGAAGTCGCGCAGGGCGTCGAACTTGGTCTGCTTCGAGGCGAGCAGCTGGCCGATCAGGTAGCGCACCAGGTCGAAGTTCGAGAACGCGACGCTCAGCATCGGGCGCAGGTTGTGCGGCCGGATCGACTTGAAGAGGTCGAGCAGCGATCCCTGCTTCAGGAACTTCGGGCTGAACCCGGCGTACGGGCCGAACATGAGCGATGCGCTGCCGTCGACGATGCGGGTGTCCAGGTGCGGCACCGACATCGGCGGCGCTCCGACGCTCGCCTTGCCGTAGACCTTGGCCGCGTGCTTCTGCACGACCTCGGGGTCGTCGGTGCGCAGGAACTCACCGGAGACCGGGAAGCCGCCGTAGCCGCGGATCTCCGGGATGCCCGACTTCTGCAGCAGCTGCAGGGCCCCACCACCGGCACCGACGAAGACGAACTTCGCGGCGATCTTCTGGGTCGACCGACCGACCTCGTTCAGGACGTCGAGCGCCCAGCCGTCGAAGTCCTTGCCCCGCGTGATGTTCTTGACCTGGTGGTTCGGTTCGAACTCGAGCCCGTCGAGCTCGAGCTGGTCGAACAGCTGCCGGGTGAGCGATCCGAAGTCGACGTCGGAGCCGGCCGCCGAGTAGGTCGCCGCGATCGGCTGGTCCTTCTTGCGGCCTGGGATGAGTGCCGGCGCCCACTTGCGGATCTGCGCGGGGTCGTCGGAGAACTCGATCCCGGCGAACAGCGGGTGCCCCTGCATCGCCTCGTACCGCTTGCGCATGTACTCGACGTTGTCGGCGCCCCACACGAACGAGATGTGCGGGGTCGGGTTGATGAAGCTGGACGGATCGGGCAGCGTGCCGGTCTCGACCAGGTGCGACCAGAACTGCCGCGAGACCTGGAACTGCTCGTTGACCGTGACGGCCTTCGCGATGTCGACGCGACCATCGGCGAGCTCGGGCGTGTAGTTCAGCTCGCAGAGCGCGGAGTGCCCGGTGCCGGCGTTGTTCCACGGGTTCGAGGACTCCTGCGCGACGGTGCCGAGGCGCTCGTACACGCGGATCTTCCACGACGGCTCGAGCCGGTGGATGATGGCGCCGAGGGTGGCGCTCATGATGCCTCCCCCGACGAGGACGACATCGATCGGATCCACCTGCTTCACTGCCACCCGTCGATCCTACCGGCGTCCGCCGACAGGCCGGTCAGCCGCGCACGGCGACCGTTCGGCTACGCGGCGACGGTGCGGCGCGCGACGATCGCCTCGGCGATCTGCACGGCGTTCAGCGCGGCACCCTTGCGCAGGTTGTCGTTGCTGACGAACAGCGCGAGCCCACGGCCCTCGGGCGCGGACTGGTCGGCACGGATCCGACCGACGAACGCGGGGTCCTGGCCGGCGGCCTGCAGCGGCGTCGGCACGTCGGAGAGCTCGACGCCGGGTGCGCTCGACAGGATCTCGGTCGCACGCTCGGGCGACAGCGGACGCTCGAACTCGGCGTGCACCGAGATGGAGTGACCGGTGAACACCGGCACCCGCACACAGGTACCGGCGACGAGCAGGTCGGGCAGCTCGAGGATCTTGCGGCTCTCGTTGCGGAGCTTCTTCTCCTCGTCGGTCTCGCCGAGGCCGTCCTCGACGATGCTGCCGGCGAGCGGCACGACGTCGAAGGCGATCGGGCGGACGTACTTGACCGGCTCGGGGAACGTCACGGCGGAACCGTCGTGGGTGAGCGCGGCGGTGTCCTGTTCGAGGGCGGCACGCGCCTGACCGAGCAGCTCCTCGACGCCGGCGAGCCCGGAGCCGGAGACGGCCTGGTAGGTCGTGGCGACCAGGCGGCGGAGCCCGGCCTCGGTGTCCAGCACCTTGAGCACCGGCATGATCGCCATGGTGGTGCAGTTCGGGTTCGCGATGATGCCCTTCGGGGCCTGGTCGATCGCGTGCGGGTTGACCTCGCTCACGACGAGCGGGACCTCGGGGTCCATCCGCCAGGCGCTCGAGTTGTCGACGACGAGTGCCCCGGCGGCGGCGAACTTCGGCGCGAGGGCCCGCGAGGCCGTGGCTCCGGCGGAGAACAGGGCGATGTCGATGCCCGACGGGTCGGCCAGCTCGGAGTCCTCGACCACGATCTGCTCGCCACGGAACGGCAGCGTCGTGCCGGCGGACCGGGCGCTCGCGAAGAACCGGACCTGGTCGGCCGGGAACGCGCGCTCCTCGAGCAGACGACGCATCACGGCGCCGACCTGTCCGGTGGCGCCGACGACGGCGACGGTGAGGGTGCTCATGCGGTGCTCCTGGTGTTCAGCGGGTCAGCGTGGTTCAGCGGCCGGTGCCGGCGTAGACGACGGCTTCGGCGTCGGCGTCGAGGTCGAACGCGCTGTGCACGACCCGCATCGCCTCGTTGAGGGTGTCGGCGCGGGTGACGACCGAGATGCGGATCTCCGAGGTGGAGATCATCTCGATGTTGATCGACGCGTCGTGCAGCGCGCGGAAGAGCTTCGCCGAGACGCCGGCGTTGGTGCGCATGCCGGCACCGACCAGGGCGAGCTTGCCGATCTGGTCGTCGTACTGGATGCTCTCGTAGCCGATGTCGGACTTCGCGACCTCGAGCGCCGTCAGCACCGTCTGGCCCTGGTCCTTCGGCAGCGTGAACGAGATGTCCGTCCGCCCCGTCGACGCGGCCGACACGTTCTGGACGATCATGTCGATGTTCGCTCCGGCGCGCGCGACGTTGGTGAAGATCTCGGCGGCCTTGCCCGGCTGGTCCGGGACGCCCACGACGGTGATCTTCCCCTCGGAGAGGTCTCCGGCGATCCCGGTGATGATCGGTTCTTCCACGGTTTCCCCCTCGGCAGGGTTGTAGACGATGGTGCCCTCGTTGTTGTTGAACGAGGACCGGACGTGCAGGGTGACGCCGTGCCGGCGGGCGTACTCGACGGCACGGATGTACAGGACCTTGGCGCCGGACGCGGCGAGCTCGAGCATCTCCTCGCTGGTGATGCGGTCGACCTTGCGCGCCTTCGGGACGACACGGGGGTCGGCGGTGAAGATGCCGTCGACGTCGGTGTAGATCTCGCAGACGTCGGCGTCGAGGGCGGCGGCGAGGGCGACTGCGGTCGTGTCCGAACCGCCGCGGCCGAGCGTCGTGATCTCACCGGTCGTGCGGTTGAAGCCCTGGAACCCCGCCACGATGGCGACGTGACCGGAGTCGAGCGCTTCGCGGACCCGCTTCGGGGTGACGTCGACGATGCGCGCCTTGCCGTGCTGGGCGTCGGTGAGCATGCCCGCCTGGCTGCCGGTGTACGACGAGGCTTCGACGCCGAGGCTCTTGATCGCCATCGCGAGCAGCGCCATCGAGATGCGCTCCCCCGCGGTGAGGAGCATGTCGAGCTCACGGCCGGCCGGGATCGGGGTGACCGAGTGCGCCAGGTCGACGAGTTCGTCGGTGGTGTCGCCCATGGCCGAGACCGCCACGACGACGTCGTTGCCGGCCTTCTTCGTCTCGACGATCCGCTTCGCCACGCGCTTGATGCTCTCGGCGTCCGCGACGGAGGATCCACCGAACTTCTGCACGATCAAGGCCACTGGCTGGTACTCCCGGAGACGGCGACACCGCGAGGTCACGCGGTCTCACAATGGTAGTCGGTGTTTCGAGGATGTTGCGTGCGGGCCGCCCCACACGCAACGATCCTGCGTGGGCCTCAGCCGCCGACGACGCGACGGCCCTCGAACGCACGACCGAGTGTGACCTCGTCGGCGTACTCGAGGTCGCCGCCGACCGGCAGGCCCGAGGCCAGCCGGGTCGTCCGGATGCCCATCGGGACGAGCAGCCGGCTCAGGTAGGTCGCCGTCGCCTCGCCCTCGAGGTTGGGGTCGGTCGCGATGATGACCTCTTCCACCGTGCCGTCGGCCAGACGGGTCATGAGCTGCTGGATCCGCAGGTCGTCCGGACCGATGCCGTCGATCGGGCTGATCGCGCCGCCGAGCACGTGGTACAGCCCGCGGAACTCACGGGTGCGCTCGATCGCCGCGACGTCCTTGGCCTCTTCCACCACGCAGATCGTGGCCGGCGACCGTCGCGGGTCGCGGCAGATGCTGCACTGGACGTTCTCGGTGACGTTGCCGCAGATCTCGCAGAAGCGCACGCGCTCCTTGACGTCCGCCAGCAACTCGGACAGCCGCGACGGGTCGAACGACTCGGTCTGCAGGATGTGGAAGGCGATGCGCTGCGCCGACTTCGGGCCGATGCCCGGCAGGCGACCGAACTCGTCGATGAGGTCCTGGACGATCCCGTCGTACATCAGGCACCGTCCTGGTGGAGCGCGGTCTCCTCGATGAACTGGGCGTTGAGGATCTCACGCACGACGGCCTCGCCGTAGCGGCCGGCCACCGGCGCGCGGCGTGCCGGCGGCGCGGTGCGCGCTGCTGCCTGCTGCGGTGCAGCGGGCTGTGCTGCTGCCTGCTGGCGCGGGGCGGTCGGTGCCTGCGCGGGGGCCGCGGCCGATCGGCCGTGGCCGGGGTCCGGGAACGGCGCGCCGTCGTCGTACGGTTCGTCGTCCAGCGGGTAGTCGTCGACCGGGACGGCGGGACCGCCCGGCGCGACGGGTCCTCCGGGAGGCGCGGCGACCGTCGTCGACGCCGCCTGCGGTCCCCCGTCGCTCGGCTGCACCCCGTGCGGCGTGGTGGCACGGGCGGGTTGCGCGGGTGCTCCGGAACCGGACTGCTGCGGGTCGACGGACTCGGCCGGGGCGACGGGCGCAGCGGCCGGCGCGGTGCCGAACGGGGCGGCCCAGCCGGGTTCGACGGACTCGGGCACGGCGTCGGCGGTCGGGTCGCTGGCGGGGATCGTCGCGACCGCCCAGTCGGTCACGGGAGCACCGGACGGTTCCGGCGCTGCCGGCTGCGCGCGTGCGGGTTCCTGAGCGGGAGCCCGTGTCTGCTCGGCAGCGGGTGCCTGTGTGGGAGCGGGAGCCGGGGCTGGTGCCTGCGCCGGACGGGGCTCCGTCTCGGTGGCGGCGGGAACGGACTCCGGCGCCGATGCCGCGGCTTCGGGTGCCGCCGTCGTGGCGGGCGCTGCGGAGGCGGCGGCCCCGGCAGGGGCGACCGGAGCGGCCCCGGTGGGTGCAGCAGCCTCGGATGCAGGGGCCGACGTCGGAGCGGCCGCGGCGGACTGCGGTGCCGACGACGGCTGCGGCTGCGATGCGGGCTGGTTCGCGGACGCCGGACGGCCGGCGGGGGCGGACGGCTGCTGCGTGGGAGCCGGCGGACGCTGCTGGCCGGGCCCCCCGGGACCACGGGCGACGAACTTCACGCGGAGCCCGATGACGTCCATGATCGCGGCGCGGAGCAGCTCGCTCACACTCGCCGAGGGGTCGGACATCTCCTTGAACGAGGCGACGTCCTGCTGGCTCGGGAAGGTCAGCGTCAGCACGTCGTCGCGCAGCGCGGTCACCTGCGCGGTGACGACGACCGACCAGGCCGACCGCTTGGCGTGCTGCACGTGCTCGACGATCTGGGGCCAGGCGTCGCGCATCTGCTGGAAGCCCACGGCGCCGACCGTCCGGACCGCCGGCTCGTCGCCGATCGTCGTGCCCTGACCCGTCGAGGAAGCACTGACGGGTTCCGTGGTCGAAACCGCCGGAGCAGCGGGCTCGGGTGCGCTCGGGACGGCCGCGGCCCACGACGCTGCTGCGTCACGTGCAGCGCTGCCGGCGTCGGACTGCGCTGCCGGAGCCGGGCTCGACGACGCTGCGGCGGGGGCCTGCTGCGCGGCCGGAGCCTGCTGCGCCGCCGGGGCCTGCTGTGCGGCGGGCTCCTGACGACGCGGTGCTGCGGCCTGCGACGCGGCAGGTGCGGGCGCCGTGGCGGTCGTGGTGGGCTGACTCGGTGCCACGGACGCGCCGGCCGATGCCTGGTGTCCCCCGGCGTCCCCGACACCGACGCGACGCTCGAGCCGCTCCACCCGAGCCAGGGCACCGCGCTGGGTGTCGTCCGCTTCGGGCACGAGCATGCGCGCCGTCATGAGTTCGAGGTGCAGCCGGGGCGAGGTCGCTCCGGTCATGTCGGTCAGCGCCTTGTTCGCGATGTCCGCGCCGCGGGACAGCCCGGTGGCACCGAAGACCCCGGCCTGCCGCGTCATCGTGTCGAGCTCGTCCGGCGAGACACCGCGCAGGACCGCGGCGGCGCTCTCGTTCGTCGCCGCGACGACGATCAGGTCGCGCAGCCGCTCGAGCAGGTCCTCGACGAACCGACGCGGGTCCTGACCGGTCTGCACGACACGGTCGATCGCGGCGAAGGCGGATGCCGGATCGGCCACCGCGAGGGCGTCGACGACGTCGTCGAGCAGCGCAGCGTCGGTGTACCCGAGCAGGGCGACCGCACGCTCGTAGGCGATCGCGCCGTCCTCGCTGCCCGCGATGAGCTGGTCGAGCAGGGACAGGGTGTCGCGGACGGAGCCGCCGCCGGCGCGCACGACCAGGGGCAGGACGCCGGGTGCGACCGTCACCGATTCCTGCGTGCAGAGCTGCTCGATGTACTCGAGCATGACCGCGGGCGGCACGAGCCGGAACGGGTAGTGGTGGGTGCGCGACCGGATGGTGCCGATGACCTTCTCCGGCTCGGTCGTCGCGAAGATGAACTTGACGTGCTCCGGGGGCTCCTCGACCAGCTTCAGCAGCGCGTTGAACCCCTGCGGGGTGACCATGTGCGCTTCGTCGAGGATGAAGATCTTGTAGCGGTCGCGCGCGGGGGCGAACACGGCGCGGTCACGGAGGTCACGCGCGTCGTCGACGCCGTTGTGGCTGGCGGCGTCGATCTCGATGACGTCGAGCGAACCGCTGCCGTCACGTGCGAGCTCGACACAGCTCGGGCAGACGCCGCACGGGGTGTCGGTCGGTCCCTCGGCGCAGTTGAGGCACCGCGCGAGGATGCGGGCCGAGGTCGTCTTGCCGCAACCACGCGGGCCACTGAACAGGTAGGCGTGGTTGACGCGGTTGGTTCGGAGCGCCGTGCGGAGCGGGTCGGTGACCTGCGACTGCCCGATCAGCTCGGCGAAGTTCTCGGGCCGGTAACGGCGATACAGGGCGGTGACCACGCGACCAGGGTAGCCGGGACGACCGACACCCGCGTGCCCGTCCACAGGTGCACTGGCACTGGACCGGACCACCCGCGCAGGGCGGGCCGAGCGTCCGGACCGCACCGCGCCTCCCGGTCGACACGAGGTCGCGGATTTCCCTGCGGAGACGGATTTCCCTGCGGAGACAGAAAAGACTCCTCACGCACCCGCCAGAGCCCGGCTACCCTTGCTGCGTTTCCGCCCTGGGGGAGTTCACCTGGATGGCGTCACGTGAGGAGCCGCCGACAACTCTACCGGATGCGACCGGGCAGGATTGACACATGAAGATCGCCATCGCCGGAGGACACGGCCAGATCGCACTGCTCCTCGCCCGCCAGATCACCGACGCCGGACACGACGCCGTCGCGATCGTCCGCAACCCCGCGCACGTCGCCGACGTGGAGCAGCAGGGTGCCACGGCGATCGTCGCGGACCTCGAACAGCTCGGTGACGACGACCTGGCGCTGCGCCTCCGCGGCGTCGACGCCGTGGTGTTCGCCGCGGGTGCCGGCCCGAACAGCGGTGCGGAGCGCAAGCTCACCGTCGACCGGGACGGCGCGATCCTGCTCGCCGACGCCGCGGAGCGCGCGGGCATCGACCGGTACGTGATGGTGTCGGCGATGGCCGCGGACACCTACGACCCGGAGGCCGCTGTGGTCCCCGCGAAGGACGACGCCGCCGTGTTCCAGGTCTACCTCCGCGCGAAGGCCGAGGCCGACGCCAACCTGCGCGCCCGACGACTGCGGTGGACGATCGTGCGTCCGGGCGCCCTGCTCGACACCCCGCCGCAGGGCACGGTCGACGTCGGGCGCACGGTGCCGCGCGGCTCGATCCCTCGGGCCGACGTCGCCACGGTGGTGCTGCACGCGCTGCTCGACGACGCGGCAGTCGGGGTCCAGTTCGAGGTCACGAGCGGCAACACGCCGATCCCCGCTGCCCTCGACGCCCTGTCCTGACGCGCGCCCGTCCGCACCGTGCGGGCCTCCACACCCCGTGCGAGCTTGCACTCTCGGTGCCGCGCGGCAAGCGCGCACCCAGCCGCCAACACCGCACCAGCCCACGCAGGCCGCACCGTGCGGTGACCCCGACCGGCTGCCGGACGGGAGGCACACCGCCAGCCCGCACCGTGCCTCCCGTCCGCACCGTGCGCACCTCGTCACCCCGTGCGAGCTTGCACACTCCGTGCCGCGCCACAAGCGCACACCCAGCCGCCAACACCGCACCAGCCCACGCAGGCCGCACCGTGCGGGCACAGCGCGCAGCGCAGCACGCCGCGCCCGCCCGTCAGAGCGCGACCGCAGCCGACTGCCGGGCGATCTCCAGTTCCTCGTTCGTCGGGATCACGAGCACTGCGACACGTGACGTGTCCGTCGAGATGACCCGCGCCTCCCGGGACCCCAGCTCGTTGCGGTCCGCGTCGATCTCGATGCCGAGGTGCTCGAGCCCGGCGAGCACGCGCCGGCGCAGCAGCGCGTTGTTCTCGCCGACGCCCGCGGTGAACACGACCGCGTCGAGCCCGCCGAGCTGCGCCGTGTAGGCGCCCACGTAGCGGCGGATGCGGTGCCGGTACACGGCGAGCGCCGCCTCGGCCACCTCGTCGCCGTTCAGGGCGGCGTCCTGGACGTCGCGCATGTCGCCGTTGCCGGTCAGGCCGAGCAACCCGGACTGCTTGTTGAGCATGGTGTCGAGCTCGTCGAAGGACAGCCCGGCCTCGCGGTGCAGGTGCAGCAGCACGGCGGGGTCGAGGTCGCCGGAGCGCGTGCCCATGACGAGGCCCTCGAGCGGCGTGAGCCCCATCGACGTCTCGATCGACTTCCCGCCGTCGATCGCCGCGGCCGACGCGCCGTTGCCCAGGTGCAGCACGATGGTCTTCAGCTCGGACAGCGGGCGGTCGAGGAAGACCGCGGCCTGCTCGGAGACGTACTTGTGGCTCGTGCCGTGCATGCCGTAGCGGCGGATGGCGTACTTCGCTGCCAGGTCGGCCGGGATCGCGTAGGTGTACGCGTGCGGCGGCATCGTCTGGTGGAAGGCGGTGTCGAACACGGCGACGTGGGGCACGTCGGAGAAGACCTGCTTCGCGGCCCGGATCCCCTCGAGGTTCGCCGGGTTGTGCAGCGGCGCGAGGCTGTTCAGTGCCTCGATCTGCCGTTCGACGTCGTCGGTGACCACGGTCGCGCGGTCGAAGGTGGTGCCGCCGTGCACGACCCGGTGCCCGACGACGGCCGGCGGGTGTTCGTCGAACGAGGGGCCGACCTTGGCGAACGCGTCGATCATCGCCTGGAACCCGGCGGCGTGGTCGGGCACGGAGGCGGCGTCGTTCGACGACGACTCCCCCGTCAGCGCGTTGGTGTGCTTCCACGCGCCGGCCGACTCGCCGATGCGCTCGACGAGGCCGGAGGCGAGCGTGCGCTCCCCCTCGAGTTCGATGAGCTGGTACTTGAACGAACTCGATCCGGAGTTCACGACGAGGGCTGCGGTCACGGGATGGGTCACTTTCTCTGTCGGACGGGAGGCACGGCGCGGGTCGCGCAGGTCAGGCCGCGTCGGACGCGGTGCCGGCCTGGATCGCGGTGATCGCGACGGTGTTCACGATGTCGCTGACGAGGGCGCCGCGCGAGAGGTCGTTGATCGGCTTGCGCAGCCCTTGCAGGACCGGCCCGATCGCGACCGCGCCGGCGGAGCGCTGCACGGCCTTGTAGGTGTTGTTGCCGGTGTTCAGGTCCGGGAAGATGAAGACGGTCGCCTTGCCGGCCACCGGGGAGTCCGGCATCTTCGTGCTCGCGACCGTCGGGTCCGCTGCGGCGTCGTACTGGATCGGGCCCTCGACGAGCAGGTCCGGCCGGCGTTCACGGACGAAGGCGGTCCCGGCGCGGACCTTGTCGACGTCGGCCCCGGAGCCGCTGTCGCCGGTCGAGTAGCTGAGCATCGCGACGCGGGGGTCGATGCCGAACTGGGTCGCGGTCTCGGCGGACGAGATCGCGATGTCCGCGAGCTGCTCGCTCGTCGGGTCCGGGATCACCGCGCAGTCGCCGTAGACCAGGACACGGTCGGCGAGCGCCATCAGGAAGACGCTCGACACGATCGAGGTGTCCGGACGGGTCTTGATGATCTCGAACGACGGCCGGATGGTGTGCGCCGTCGTGTGCTTCGCGCCGGAGACCATGCCGTCCGCGAGACCGAGCTGGACCATCATCGTGCCGAAGTACGAGACGTCGGTCACGGTGTCGCGCGCCAGTTCGATCGACATGCCCTTGTGCGCCCGGAGACGGGTGTACTCCTCGGCGAAGCGTTCACGCAGCTCGGGGTCGAACGGCGACACGAGCTGCGCGGCCTCGAGGTCGAGCCCGAGCTCGGTCGCGCGGGTGCGGATCGCGGCGGGGTCGCCGAGGATGGTCAGCTCGCAGACCTGCCGGGCGAGCAGCGTCGAGGCCGCGCGGAGGATGCGGTCGTCCTCGCCCTCGGGGAGCACGATGCGCTTGCCGTAGCCGCGCGCCCGGTCGAGCAGGCCGTGCTCGAACATGAGCGGCGTGACGACGCCGGACGGCGTGAGCTGCAGACGGTCGCGCAGGGACTCGGCGTCGACGTGCTGCTCGAACAGGGCGAGTGCGAGGTCGGCCTTGCGCGGCGAGTCCGCTGCCAGGCGCCCGCGGGTCTGGGTGATGCGGAGCGCGGTGTCGTAGGTGCCGAGGTCGTTCTGGGCGATCGGCAGTGAGCTCGACAGCCCCTCGAGCAGCCGGGAGATCTGCGGAGCGGTCTCGAACCCGCCGTTGAGGATGACGCCGGCCAGGCTCGGGAACGTGTCCGACTGGTTCGCCAGCAGGGTCGCGATGAGCACGTCGCTGCGGTCGCCCGGGACCACGACGATGCCGCCCTCGATCAGGCGGGGCAGGACGTTCTCCATGCTCATCCCGGCGACGACGGTGCCGAGCGCCTCACGGTCGAGCAGGGCGTCGTCGCCGCGCACCAGGGTCGCGTCGGTCGCCTGCAGCAGCGCGCGGACGGTCGGGGCGACGAGGACGCGGTCCTCGGGGATCGCCCACACCGGCACGTCCGGGTGGTCGTCGTGCACGGCCCGCTCGACGCTCGCCACGATCGCGGCGAGGGCGTCCGGGTCGGCGCGGTTCACGACGACGCCGAACAGCTGCGCGTGCGCGGCCCGCAGTTCGCTCGTCGTGACGTCCGCGACCTGCGCCATCCCCTCGGGCGTGCGGGCGCCACGCTCGGCGGCGTCGCGACCACCGAGCACGAGCAGCACCGGCGCGCCGAGGTTCGCGGCCACCTTCGCGTTGAAGGAGAGCTCGGTGGGGCTGCCGACGTCGGTGTAGTCGGACCCGAGCACGACGACGGCGTCGCACTGCCGCTCCACCTGGGCGAAGCGGTTCACGATCGTGCCGAGGGCAGCATCGGGATCGGCGTGGACGTCGTCGTAGGTGACCCCGACGGCGTCGTCGTACGAGATGCCGACCGCGGTGTGCTGCAGCAACAGCTCGAGCACGTAGTCGGGCTCGGCGACCGAGCGGGCGACGGGGCGGAACACGCCGACGCGGCCGACGGAGCGCGCGAGGGTCTCGAGGACACCGAGGGCGACGGTGCTCTTGCCCGTGTGCCCTTCTGCTGACGTGATGTAGATGCGGGTCGACACGCGCCCCAGGGTAGTCGTCGGACATGTCACGACAACTGGGAGCACCGGGCGTCGACGACACACGGTCGTGAGCACCCTCGGGAACCTGTACCATTAGGTGTCGCCGTCGAGAGACAGCGCAAGGAGAATTCGCCTAGTGGCCTATGGCGCACGCTTGGAAAGCGTGTTGGGTGCAAGCCCTCGGGGGTTCGAATCCCCCATTCTCCGCCAGCAGCAGTTGGGTGCGCGCGCAGCACCCAACTGCGGGGTTCGAATCCCCCATTCTCCGCCAGCAAGGCCCCGCACTCCGGTGCGGGGCCTTCTTCGTTCGCGGCGTGCATCGTCGCTGGTCCCCCGCGCGGCGGACCCAGCTGTCCCCTGTTCGCCAAGGACTGGCCGTCAAACGCCGATACGGGGTGGAACGGGCTGTCCCCGGTCCCCGTCGGTCGCTTATGCTTGCGGGAGCGGACGGCTCCGGGACGAGCCGACCGCGGTGCATCGAGCGGCAGGGGCGTCGCTCGCAGGGCGGCCGATTCGGCGTGCCCGTGAGGCCCGAGGGTTCAGGAGACGCGCATGGGGGACATGACGGTGCCAGCGACGCCACACCTGCGCGCCAGCGTGTACGACGTCGTCCTCCGTCCCCGCCGGTCCCTGGTCCGCTCGACCGCGCTGAGCATCGTGTTCTCGGCAGTGCCGCTCGCCGTCGCCCTGGTCTGGGTGTCGTTCCCGTTCCGGACGTGGGCGATGGTCGCGACCGTGGTCGTGGCGCTCGCGGTCCTCGTCGGCATCGTGTTCGTCCGACTGAGCACCGCGTACATCGGCATCGACCCCGACGGTCTGACGATCCGGGGCGTGGTCACCGCGCACCGTCGGATCCCCCGCGACCGCGTGCACAGTCTGGTGCTCGCCACCACCTTCGGAAGCTCGGTCGACCGCACCATGCGCGAGCTCGTGGCCTTCGACGCGACGGGCGCGCACCTGTTCCGCATCCGCGCCGACGTGTGGGGCGACGACGGGCTCGCGCAGGTCGTCGACGCCCTGGGCGTCCAGCTGACGGAAGAGGCGCGTCCGGTCTCGGCCCGGGTCTTCGCGAAGCGCTACCCGTCGAGCCGCGCCTGGTACGAACAGCGGCCGGCCTACCTGCTCGTCGGCGGCGTGGCGGCACTCGTCGTCGTGGGTCTGCTCGTCGTCGAGTTCACGGGTCTGCTCGGTCGCTGACGCGCAGAGCCGCTGGACGTCACCGACGTCGGCGCAGCGTCGAGAAGATCCCGTGCACGACCTCCTTCGCGATCGTGCCTCCGAGTCCTGACCCGAGCAGGTCCGACAGCGGGTCGTCCGCCTTCCGCGAGGCAGTCGTCCGTGTGCTCCGTCCCGACCGACCCGAACTCCGCGACGCCGCAGCCCGCTCGGCCTTCTCGAACTCGCGCTGTGTCCGCTCGTACTCCTTCTGCGCCGCTGCCCGCTCGCGTTCCGCCTGCTTGGCCTGCGCCGCGGCTTCCCGGGCCGCGGCCGCAGCAGCCCGCGCAGATTCCTCCTCGGCCTCGGCCGCTGCGAGGGCCGCGTCCTTCTGCGCGTCGACCGCCGCAGCCTCGGCAGCAGCTGCCTCCATGCGGCGCGCCAGCATCTCGTGCGCCGAGTCCGGGTCGACCCGGGTGCCGTACGTCGCGAGCAACGGCGATGCCTGCACCCGCGACTGCATCTCGGCTGCGGGCATCGGGTCCATCGAGCCCTGCGGCGCGCGCAACCGGGTCCACGCGACCGGCGTCGGCGCCCCCTTCTCGTTCATGACGGTGACGATCGCCTCGCCGGTCGCCAGCGAGGTCAGCACCTCGCCCAGGTCGTAGTCGCTCGACGGGTAGGTCGACACCGTCGCCCGGAGCGCCTTCGCATCGTCGGGGGTGTGCGCCCGCAGCTGGTGCTGGATGCGCGAACCGAGCTGCGCCAGCACGTCGTTCGGCACGTCCTTCGGGGTCTGGGTCACGAAGAAGATCCCGATGCCCTTCGACCGGATCAGCCGCACGGTCCGCACGATCTGGTCCGTGAAGTCCTTCGACGCCCCGCTGAACAGCAGGTGCGCCTCGTCGAAGAAGAACACGAGCTTCGGCTTGTCCTGGTCGCCGACCTCCGGCAGTTCGTTGAACAGGTCGGCGAGCAGCCACATCAGGAACGTCGAGAAGACCTCGGGCTGGTCCTGTACGCCAGGGACCTCGAGCAGGCTCACGATCCCCCGCCCGTCCGCCGCCGTGCGCAGGAACACCTGCGTGTCGATCTCGGGCTCGCCGAAGAACTGGTCGGCACCCTTGTCGGCGAACGTGATGAGCTCACGCAGGATCACCCCGGCGGTCTGCTTCGACAGACCACCGAGCTCGGCGAGTTCGCCTTTGCCCTCGTCGCCCACCAGGAACGTCAGCACGCTCCGCAGGTCGGCCAGGTCGACGAGCGGCAACCCGGCCTGCACGGCGTAGTGGAAGACGAGCCCGAGCGAGGACTCCTGGGTGTCGTTCAGTCCGAGCACCTTCGACAGCAGCAAGGGCCCGAAGCCGGACACGGTCGCACGGATCGGCACACCGGTACCCTGCCCGCCGAGCGAGAAGAGCTCCGCCTGGCTCGCGACGCCCTGCCACTGCTGGCCGATGCCCTCGGTGCGCGCGAGCAGCTTCTCGTTCCCCTGCCCGGCCACCGCGAGGCCGGACAGGTCGCCCTTGATGTCGGCCGCGAACACCGGCACGCCGTTCGCCGCGATCTGCTCGGCCAGGACCTGCAGCGTGCGGGTCTTGCCGGTGCCGGTCGCGCCGGCGACCAGCCCGTGCCGGTTCAGCATGCCGAGCGGGATGCGGACCTGGACATCCGGCTGCGCCTCGCCGTTCACCAGGGCGCCGAGTTCGAGCGCCGGCCCCTCGACGGTGTAGCCGGTGCGGATCGCGGCGACGGCGTCCGGTCCCAGCGGGCCCGCACCGCCGCTGCCGGGAGGCACGGTGACGGCAGCCGTGGCGGGCTCTGGATACGACGGGACGGCGGAGGCGGGCTCCGCGTCGGGGGCGAGCCGGGCCTCCTGTCCGGATGGTGCCGGGGACCCGGCGGCCGCCGGTTCGGCCTCCGGCGTGAGTGCCGGTGCTCGTGCCGCGAGCGCGGCCGCGAGCTCCTCGGCCCGCTGCACGGCTTCGTCGGCCAGCCGACGTGCCTCGTCCGCTGCCCGTTTGGCGGCCTCGGCCGCTGCCCGTGCCTGCTCCACCGCGTCACTCATGGGCACAGCCTATGGACGCGCGGGGGCCGCTGTCCGGCCGGTCCCGCAAGCTCGATGCCGAACGACGAGACCGTTGTCGCACGACGTCGATGTCGTCGTTCCGAGTCGCGCGCGAACCGTCAGTGCGTGAGCTCGGGCACCGTCCGGGGCCGCACCACGAACCACAGGATCAGGATGGCCATCACCGAGGTCGAAGCCATCACCATCGCCATCGGGGTCGCGGTCGTGATGCCGAGCCAGCCCACGATCGGCGAGATCAGGCCGGCGACGCCGAAGTTCAGGGCGCCGAGCAGCGACGCTGCCGTGCCGGCCTCCTTGCCGTGGGCGGCGAGCCCGATGACCTGGACCAGCGGGAACGAGAACCCGCAGGCCGCGATGAAGAACCACAGGGGCACGAGCACGCCCACGAGGCCCGCGCCGACCTGGTCGAGCACGATGATCGCGATCGACGCCAGGAACAGGGTCGCCGTCGAGCACGCCAGGATCCACTGCGGACCGACGCGCTGCGCCAACCGCGCGGAGATCTGCACACCGAGCACGACGCCCACCGAGTTCACGGCGAAGAGCAGGCCGTACTGCTGGGCGTCGAGCCCGTAGACACCCTGGAACAGGAACGGCGACGAGCTGAGGTACGAGAACAGCCCGCTGAACACCATCGCCCCGATGAGCGCGACGCCGACGAAGATCCGGTCGGAGAACAGCGCCTTGTACCGCTGGCCGATCGTGGAGTGCCCGGCTTCGCGGCGACGGGCCGGGGGCAGGGTCTCGACGATGAGCAGGATCGACGCGATCACCACGGCCAGGCCGTAGCAGGCGAGGAACACGAAGATGCCGCGCCAGCTGGTGAACTGGAGCATCTGCGAGCCGATGAGCGGTGCGAGGATCGGCGCCAGCCCGTTCACCATCGCCAGTCGGGACAGCATCCGGACCAGCGGCTTGCCGCCGAACAGGTCGCGGACGGTGGCCATCGCGACGACACCACCGGCCGCCGCGCCCATGCCCTGCAGCACGCGGAACACCGCGAGGAGCTCGATGTCGGGCGCGGTCGCCGCACCGATCGACGCGGCGATGTGCACGGTCGTCGCGATGATGAGCGGCAGTCGGCGCCCGACCTTGTCGCTCCACGGACCGACTAGCAGCTGCCCGAACGCGAACCCGAGCGTCGTCGCCGTGAGCGTGAGCTGCACGGCGCCGTCGGTGACGCCGAACTGCTCCTTGATGGCCGGGAACGCCGGCAGGTACAGGTCGATCGTGAACGGCCCGAGCGCTGTCAGGGCGCCCAGGACGAAGACGTAGACGAGTCGCTGCCCGCGGGAGAGCGAGTCTCCGGGGTGCAGGACGACCCGGAGCGAACCGGTGGTGGCGGGCGCGGTCACGAGCAGGAGTCCTTCGGCGGTGAGGGGTGAGGAGGTGATCGCGGCGTCGATCGAATCGATTCGTCCGCGGAACCATCCTACGGGCCGAACGAATGCTCCCGACGCGCTCGGCACGGAATTGCCCGCGTGTTGCCGTCCCTCGTCCGCGTACCGATCCCGCGCCATGCGGTACCGTCGGACTGCTCGGGGGCCTCCGGGTGAACCGGATCAGAAGGGGGTGGGCGTCATGGTGGATGCCCGGATCCTGCACACGACCGCCGCCCTGCGCGAAGCGATCCTGCGGCTGGCGGCGGACCGCCCCGTCTCCGAGATCACCGTCGCCGACGTCACCCGTGCCGCCGGCATCAACCGCGCGACGTTCTACTCGCACGCGGTCTCCCCAGGATCGCTGCTCGCGGACGTGCTGACGCCGGAACTCGACCGCATCCGTCAGGACGACGCCGACGACCGCCGGGCAGCCGCAGCGCGCGGTGCCGACGCGGCCGAACTCGCCGCCATCACGCGCCGGGGCATCAACGCGGTCGTCGAGCACGTGACCACGCACCGCGACATCTACGCCAAGGCGCTGCCGGACCCGAACGACGCGTCACTGCACCGGCTGCTCGTCGGCCACTTCACCGAGTCGAGTGCCCTGCACATCCGCGAGCTCGACGCGGAACGCCGGCCGGAACTGCTCGACGACGTGGCCGCCGGGTACGTCGCGCAGGGCTTCGTCGGCGCGATCGAGGCCTGGCTCGCCGGGCCCCGACGTTCGAGGAAGGCGCTGGTCGAGACGATCACGTTGTCGTTCCCGGCGTGGTGGAGCTGAACTGAGCCCTCTGGTGGCACGTCGCTGACCGGCATGGTGTCGCCGCGCTGAGCGGCTCCGGTCATTCGGCGTCGGTCGTGTCGCCGTCGCTCGGCTCGGTCTCCGGTTTCTCGCCGCGCTGCAACGACCGCACCACCTCGACGGCGGTGGCCGACAGGTCCGCGTCGTCGGCACCTGCTGGCACCCGGTAGTCGGCGGACACGCCGTCGCCCCCCGTGCCGCTCGCCGGCAGCGGGTCGCCGAGCGACACCACCACGACGCCGGCGTCGTGCGCCGTCTGGATCACCCCGGTCAGCGCCGACGGCCGAGCCGCGTGCACGAGCAGTGCCTTGGCACCCTTGCGGACGAGCTGGGCGACCGCGGCCCGCTGGGACGCCGCCGCACCCGACGCGGGTGCGACACGGACGTCGGGACGGAAGCCGGCGTCGGACAGGCCGGTGCGCAGGTCTTCGCCCAGGGCAGTGTCGTCGTGGACCAGTACGACGCCGATCACGGCCTGCTTGTCGAACCCGCCGTCGGAGCTCGTGAGGTCCGTGCTCTGCACCGGCGTGGGCGCAGCGGAGGTCGTGCCCTGGCAGCCGGCCAGCGCGAGGGCGGCCGTCAGGACGACGGCTGCAGCGACGATGCGCACCACGGGGGTCTCCTCTTCGGTCCGGTCTGCCACGCTACCCGGCTGCGCGGTCCGCCGACGCCGACGACACCGGCGCGGGGACGGGTCCGAGCCGCCGGACCGCGGCGACCGCCAGAGCGGCGAAGCAGATCATCGCCGCGAAGACGAGTGGGAACGACACCGTGCCGTCGGCGCCGCCGGTCGCGGTGAAGAGCAGTCCGGTGACCGCCAGGCCGATGACGCTGCCCGCGGCGTCGGCGATGGTGAGCGCCGAGCTCGCGAACCCGTCGTCGCCCTCGCCCGAGAACCGCAGGGTGAGCATCGACGTGCGCGGGTAGATGGCGCCCATGCCCGCGCCGCCCACGAACCACCCGGCGACGAGCACCCACCACGACAGGTCGAGCGTCGCCACCGCGAGCGCTGCCAGCAGGCTCACGAGAACCAGCGCGAGTCCGACGCCGAATGTCCGGCGTGCGGTCAGTCGCTGCTCCCCCAGCCGGCCGTGCACCCAGCTCGAGGCCGCCCAGCTCAGCGCCGCGACCGTCAGCGCGAGCCCCGCGGCCGATGCGGACAGGCCGTGCTGCGCCTGCAGCAGGAACGGCACGTACGCCTCGCTGCCGAAGAACGACGCCGCCACGAGCCCGCGCAGCAGTACCACCGAGGGCAGCCCGGCGGCGGCGCGGAAGGTGCCCGCCGGCAGCAGCGGCCGCAGGGCGAACCACGTGCCGACCAGGCCGACCAGGACCGCGGCCCCCATCCCCCACGGGGTCAGGTCCGGCGCCACGTTGAGCAGCAGGATCGACACGGCCGCGGCGACCGACCACCCGATCCGCACCCGCTGCCACGGCGGTCGCAGCTCGACCGCCGGTGCCTGCAGCCGTCCGAGTGTCGGCACGAGCACGGTGAACGCGCCGACGGCGATCACGAGCGCCCCCGCGAAGACCCAGTGCCAGTTCCACGTGTCGGTGACGATGCCGGCGATCGCCGGGCCGATGAGCGCCGGCACCACCCAGGCGGCGGCGAACCCGGCGAACACCGGTCCGTGCAGTTCGGCGGGGAAGATCCGGGCGACGAGCACGTAGAGCACGACGTCGATCGCGCCGGCGCCGAAGCCCTCGACCAGGCGCCCGACGAGGAAGACCTCCATCGTCGGCGCGAGCATGACCACGGCGGTCCCCACGGCGAAGAGCAGGGCGGAGACCCAGGCGACGACCCGACCGCCGGCCCGGTCGGTCCAGTTGCCGGCGAGCACCATGCCGGGCACCCCGGCGGCGAGCGGCGCGGCGAATGCCAGGGCGTAGAGCGCCTCGCCGTCCAGGTCGCGACTGATCACCGGCATGATCGTCGTCATCGCGAGGTTCTGGAACGCCGCGACGCCCACGATCGCGACCATCCCGATCGTCGCGAGGGCGTAGCGCCCGCTCAGCAGGCCCGTCCTCGTCGCCGTGGTGCTCACCCGCTCATCGTAGGGGCGGGCGGCGACACCGCGGGCCGGCGGGGAGCGCGCCGCGGGTCCGCGGGGAGCGCGTCAGCGCGCGAGCGCCTGCTGCAGGTCCGCGACCAGGTCGCCGGCGTCCTCGATGCCGACGGACAACCGCACCACGTTCTCCGGCACCGCGAGCTCCGTGCCCTTCACCGAGGCGTGCGTCATCTCGCTCGGGTACCCGATGAGCGACTCCACACCCCCGAGGGACTCGGCCAGTGCGAACAGCTCCGTGGACTCCGCGAAGCGCCGGGCCGCGTCCGGTCCGCCGGACAGGGCGACGGAGAGCATCCCGCCGAACCCACGCATCTGGCGAGCGGCGACGTCGTGCCCCGGGTGGTCGGTGAGTCCCGGGTAGTAGACACGCTCGACGCCCGGCGCGGCGACGAGTGCCTCGGCGACGGCCTGCGCGTTCGCGGAGTGCCGCTCCATCCGGACCGCGAGGGTCTTGATGCCGCGCGTGGTCAGGAAGGCGTCGAACGGCGACGAGATCGCACCGGCGCCGAACTGCAGGAACTGCACCTTCGCCGCGAGCTCCTGGTCGGCGAGCACCACGGCGCCGCCGACGACGTCGGAGTGGCCGCCCAGGTACTTCGTCGTCGAGTACACGACGACGTCCGCGCCGAGCGACAGCGGCTGCTGCAGGTACGGCGAGGCGAAGGTGTTGTCCACGACGACGAGCGCACCCGCCTCGTGCCCGAGGGTGGCGAGTCCGGCGATGTCGGCGATCTTCATGAGCGGGTTGGTCGGCGTCTCGACCCAGAGCACCGTCTCCTCCGGCGCACCCTGCAGCGCGGCACGGACCTGGTCGAGGTCGCTCATGTCGACGACGACGAGCTCGACGCCCCACGGCACGTGCAGCCGGCTGACCAGGCGGTGGGTCCCGCCGTAGACGTCGTTCCCCATCACCACGCGGGCGCCGGGGCGGAGTGCGGCCCGGAGCAGGGCGTCCTCGGCGGCGAGGCCGGAGGCGAACGAGTACGCGGCCACGCCCCCGTCGAGGTCGGCGAGCAGCGTCTGCAGGGAGTCCCGCGTCGGGTTGCCGGCGCGGGAGTACTCGTAGCCGTTCCGCATGCCGCCGATGCCGTCCTGCACGTAGGTGGACGTCAGGTGGATCGGCGGGATGACCGCGCCGGTGGGGCCGTCGGGCTCCTGGCCGGCGTGGATGGCGCGGGTGCTGAACTCGGTCATGCTGGCTGCGTTCCTTACTCGGAGAGGTAGGTCAGGAGGTCGTGGCGGGTCAGGACCGTGACCGGCTTGCCGTCCTCGACGACGAGCAGGGCGTCCACCGTCTCGAGGGCCCGGCGCGCGGCGGACACGGACTCGCCCACGCCGATCAGCGGGAGCGGCTCGCCCACGAAGCCGGTCAGGGCGTCCGCCATCTTCGCGGCGCCGGTGAAGACCTGTTCGAGCAGGTCCTTCTCGGCGACGGCCCCGATGACCTCGCCGATGACGACCGGCGGCTCCGCGCTGAGCACGGGCATCTGGGACACCCCGTACTTGGTCATGATGTCGACGACGTCGCGCACGGTGTCCGCCGGGTGCGCGTGCACCAGGTCGGGCAGGCGGCCGTCCTTGCCGGCGATGAGCGAGCCGACGGTCCGCGCCTCGTCGGTCTCGGCGAAGCCGTACGAGCGCATCCACCGGTCGTTGAAGATCTTGCCGAGGTAGCCGCGGCCACCGTCGGGCAGCAGCACCACGACGACGTCGTCCTCGGTCAGGTCACGGGCGGCCCGCAACGCCGCGACGACCGCCATGCCGCTGGACCCGCCCACGAGCAGGCCCTCTTCCCGGGCCAGGCGTCGGGTCATCGCGAACGAGTCGGCGTCCGACACCGCGATGATCTCGTCCGGCACCTCGGGGTCGTACGCGGTCGGCCAGAAGTCCTCGCCGACGCCCTCGACCAGGTACGGACGGCCGGTGCCACCGGAGTAGACCGAGCCCTCGGGGTCGGCCCCGACGATGCGGACACGGCCGTCGGACGCCTCCTTCAGGAAGCGCCCGGTCCCCGAGATCGTGCCACCCGTCCCGACGCCCGCGACGAAGTGGGTGATCTGCTGCTCGGTGTCGCGCCAGATCTCCGGACCGGTGGTCTCGTAGTGGCTGCGGGGCCCGTTCGGGTTCGCGTACTGGTTCGGCTTGTAGGCGCCCGGGATCTCGCGGACGAGCCGGTCGGACACCGAGTAGTACGACTCCGGGTGCTCCGGCGGAACCGCCGTCGGCGTGACGACGATCTCGGCGCCGTACGCCGTCAGGACGTTGCGCTTGTCCTCGCCGACCTTGTCCGGCAGCACGAACACGCACCGGTAGCCGCGCTGCTGGGCGACGAGCGCCAGTCCGACCCCGGTGTTGCCCGAGGTGGGTTCGACGATCGTGCCGCCGGGTCGCAGATCGCCGGAGGCCTCGGCCGCGTCGATGATCCGCGTCGCGATGCGGTCCTTCGACGATCCGCCGGGGTTCAGGTACTCGACCTTCACCAGGACGGTCGCGCGCACCCCCTCGGTGACGCGGTTGAGCTTGACGAGCGGGGTGTCGCCGACGAGGTCGACCACGGAGTTCGCGTAACGCACGGGGCCGAGTCTAGGACGCGGACACCGCGTTCTGCTGGGTCGTGACGCGCGCCTCGCCCTGGTCGTGCGCCGCACCGGACGGGAGGCCCGTGGCGGGGCCGCCAGGGGCCTCCCGTCCGGTCTGGTGGTGCGTGTCCGATCGGCGCACCCGCCTGTGCGTCGGTGGCCGTGATCGGTGGGGTCAGCGACCGACGGCGTCGGCCGGCGTGTTCTGCTGCCGGTGCAGGAGCGCGTAGGTGCCGTCGAGCGCGAGGAGTTCGTCGTGCGTGCCCTGCTCGACGATCCGACCGTGGTCGAGCACGAAGATGACGTCGGCGTCGCGGATCGTCGACAGTCGGTGCGCGATCGAGATCGTGGTGCGCCCGGCAGCAGCGGTGTCGAGTGCGGTCTGCACGACCCGTTCCGAGATCGAGTCCAGCGCGCTCGTGGCCTCGTCGAGCACCAGCACCGGCGGGTCCTTGAGGAGCACCCGGGCGATGGCGATCCGCTGCTTCTCACCGCCGGACAGGCGGTACCCGCGCTCCCCCACGACGGTGTCGTACCCGTCCGGGAACGAGGCGATGGTGTCGTGGATGTTCGCCGCCCGTGCCGCCCGTTCGACCTCGTCGTCGGTGGCGTCCGGTTTGGCGTACCGCAGGTTGTCGCCGATCGTCGCGTGGAACAGGTACGTCTCCTGGCTGACGATCCCCACGTGGCGCATGAGGTCCTCGTGCACGAGGTCGCGGACGTCCTGCCCGGCGAACCGCACGGAGCCCTCGGTCGCCTCGTACAACCGCGGCACCAGGTACGACACGGTGGTCTTGCCCGCCCCCGACGGACCGACGAAGGCGGCGAACTGGCCGGGCCGGAGCGCGAACGAGACCCCGCGGAGCGTCGGCTTGTCGGGCTCGCCGTCCGGGTACGTGAACGTCACGTCGTCGAAGGCGACGTGACCGACCATGGTGTCGTCGACGGGCTTCGCCGTGGGCGAGTCCGTGATCGCGGGCTGCAGGTCGAAGTACTCGAAGATGCGGGCGAACAGCGCTCCGGAGGTCTGCAGGTCGAGCACCACGCGGAGCAGTCCGACCGTCGGGAACAGCAGGCGCGACTGCACCGTCGTGAACGCGACGATGGTGCCGGCGGTGATCGGGACGTCGCCGATGATCAGCCACGCGGCGACGAGGTAGATGATCGCGGGGATGATCGACAGGAAGATCTGCACGATCGCGAAGAACCACTGTCCGGACATCTGCTGGCGGACCTGCAGCTGGATCTGGTTGCGGTTCTCGTCGCCGTAGCGGCGGGTCTCACTGCGCTGCTGGTTGAAGCTCTTGGCCAGCAGGATGCCGGAGACGCTCAGCGCCTCTTGCGTGATCGCCGTCATGTCGGACAGCGACTCCTGCGTCTGCCCGGCGATGCGGGCACGGACCTGACCCACCCGACGCTGCGCGATGACCAGGAGCGGCAGCAGCACGACCGCGACCAGGGTCATCTGCCAGCTCAGCAGCAGCATCGCGACGATGGCGGCGATGACCGTGACGGTGTTGCCGAGCACCGACGAGATCGTGTTGTTCAGGACGCTCGCGACGCCGCCGACGTCGTTCTGCAGGCGGGACTGGATCACGCCGGTCTTGGTGCGGGTGAAGAACGCGAGCTCCATCCGCTGCAGGTGCCCGAACAGGCGCATCCGCATGGCGCCCATCACCTTGTTGCCGACCGTCGCCGTCAGGTAGGTCTGCCAGACGCCCACCCCGGCGCTCGCGATCCAGAGGAGCACCATCGCCGACACGAGCTCGACCAGCACCGGGACGTCGGGGCTGCCGGACGGCGGGAAGAGGCCCCGGTCGAACGCCTGCTGCGTCAACAGCGGCGGGATCACCGAGATGGCGGCGCCGATCAGCACGAGGACGACCGTCAGGATGATGGCCCTGCGGTGCGGGACGAACAGCCCCGCGATCCGTTTCACCAGGTGCGGGATCTTCGGCGCCTCGGCGTTGGCGGCCTTCTGCGCGCGGAAGTCACCGCTCGAGATCCGGCCACCGCCGCGCGGTCCACCACCACCCCCGCGCATCCCGCCGCCCATGCTCATGGAGCAACCGTATCCCCGCGGTCGGACATCGGCGCACGCTCGTCGGCCACCGTTCCGCCGTGCGGTCCGGCGGGTGTATTTGACCCCGTTCAGGGGGCGTGCGAGCATGTGCCGTCCCCGCCCCCGCACCACCGAGGTCCCATGACGTCCGCGCCGTCCCGTCCCACGTCCCTCCGCCAGCAGCTCGCCCGCCGCAAGCCGATCGAGCAGCTGCAGTCCGAGGCGGCTGTCGGTGTGAACGGTGAACCGCTCCGCCGGTCCCTCGGCGTCTGGCACCTGACGATGATCAGCGTCGGCGCCACCCTCGGCACCGGCATCCTGGTCGTGCTCGGCACGGCCGTGCCGCTCGCGGGGCCGGCCGTGTGGATCTCCTTCGTGGTCGCCGGGATCGCGGCCCTGCTCTCGGCGCTGTCCTACGCCGAGATGGCCGGAGCCGTCCCGACCTCGGGGTCGAGCTACTCGTACACCTACGCCACCATGGGCGAGGGCATCGCATGGGTGTGCGGGTGGTGCCTCGTCCTCGAGTACGCCGTCTCGGTGGCCGCGGTCGCGGTCGGCGCGAGCGAGTACGTGGACGAGACCCTGCGCGTGTTCGGGCTGCACCTGCCGACGGCACTGTCCGCGCCCCCGGGGGACGGCGGCGTCGTGAACCTGCCGGCGGCCGTCCTGGTCCTGCTCGCCACCGTGGTCCTGATCCCCGGAGCCCGCGAGAGCGCCTGGGTGAACACCGTCATGGTCGTCGTGAAGATCGCACTGCTCGTGTTCTTCATGGTCGTCGCCTTCACGGCCTTCCAGGCGCAGAACTTCGAACCGCTCGCACCGATGGGTGCCGCCGGGGTCACCGCCGCGGCCTCCCGGCTCTTCTTCTCGTACATCGGCTTCGACGCCGCGTCCACCGCAGGCGAGGAGGCGAAGAACCCCCGCCGCGACCTCCCCCGGGCGATCATCGGTTCGATCGCGCTCATCACGGCGCTGTACATCCTCGTCGCCATCGCCGCGATCGGTGCCCGTTCGTGGACGGACTTCTCGTCGTCCGAGGCCTCGCTCGTCCGCATCGTGGTCGACGTCACGGGCCAGCCCCTCGTCGCGCTGGTCTTCTCGATCGGTGCGGTCGTCGCGATCGCGAGCGTCGTGCTGACCGTGCTCTACGGTCAGACCCGGATCCTGCTCACCATGGCACGCGACGGCCTCGTCCCGAAGGTCTTCGGTCGGGTCTCGCGCCGCACCGGCACCCCGATCGCGAACACGCTGATCATCGGCATCGCGGTGACGATCGTCGCCGCCCTCGTGCCGCTGGGCGAGCTCGCCGACGCGACGAGCATCGGCACCCTGGTGGCGTTCGCGCTCGTCAACGTGTCGGTCATCGTGCTCCGCCGCTCGCAGCCCGACCTCGAGCGCTCGTACCGCGTCCCGCTGTTCCCCGTCGTGCCGGTCCTCGGTGCTCTCAGCTGCGTGCTCCTCGCGGTGTTCCTCGGCGCCACGACGTGGATCGCGTTCGGCATCTGGATGGTCGTCGGCGCCGTGCTCTACCTGGCCTACGGCCGCCGCCACAGCACCCTGCGCTGACCCGCCGCCCGCCCCGCCCCGCCCGGAGACTCGGCCGACCCCGCCGTACCCCCGGGCCACATCCGCCAAAGCGACAAGGTTCCGCCAACTGTTTGCTGACATCTGTCGCTTTGACGGAAGGCTCGGCCTGGCTCCGGCAAGAAGTGTCGCGCTGGCAGCACGGATGGTCCCACCATCAGCGGCACGGCACGCCGTACTGTCGGAACAGCGACCGAAGTCGTTCCGGTGCCACGAGGTGTTCCCAGTAGACGCGGACGAAGCCGTTCACCTCTGATCGACCCCGGACGCGGTCCTCACGCTGCTTCTCGGCCCACACAGCCTCGGCGCCGGTCCTCCCTCCCAGCATCCCGGGGTCCTCGTACTTCTGTCGACCGTCGAACTCCACGACGATTCCCTGGCGTGGGAGCCAGAAGTCGACACGGTCGACACGGCCGTCCGGTGCGCGGAACTCGTGCTGCGGTTCCCAGTCCGGACAGTGCAGCTCGGCGGCGCGGGCCGCCAGGAACGACTCCCCGACCGACTCGTGGCGCTCGTCGCAGATCATCAGGGCCTGCTCGAGTCGTGCCGATCCCCACGGACCAGCGGCGGCACACAGACGCTGGAGTTCCCCGCGGTCGACACCGCTCCGCAACGCGTGATCGAGCCCGACGACCGCATCGGCGAGGGTGCCACGCCGGGCGTTCTCCACGGTGGTCTGGGCCAGAGCGGTGAACGGGGCACCGTGGAACAGCTTCCCCGATGGCTCGGGCGCACCGGCGTGGACGGTCAGTCCCACACGGTGCCGATCGTGCGCGATCCCGGCGTCCACGGCGTGGACACGCTCGGGCCACGGATCGAGTCGTGGCACACCGAACACCGCGGCGGCCGAGTCGAGCGCGAAGACCGTGCCGGACCGGAGCAACGGGATGACGGCCCGCATCCGGACGAGGTGTCGACCGCGGCCGTCCAGTCCCTCCCACGGCGCACGTTCGACGTAGACGCCGTGCCGGACGCGCACGAGCTCATCGGTCCGCTGCCGTCGCTGGAGATGGCGCGCGCCAGCCCGGTCGAGGTCGTTCGTGCGGAAGATCTCGATCGCGTTGGCAGGGTGCATGACAGCACACTGTCGCTCGAAACGACCGGTCTCAGGGTCCGGAGCCGATCTGTGGACAACCGCCGCGCCTCCCGGGCGTCAACAGTGGACTGCCAAAGCGACAGATCTCAGCAATGAGCGACTGAATGTGTTGCCATCGCGACAGAATCCCGCGAACAGTTGGCGGCACTCTGTCGCTTTGGCGGAAGCGCCTCCCGGGCCCCGCACACACGCACCCGCGCACGACGAAGGCCGCCACCCCGAGGGGCAGCGGCCTTCGTGAACCGAACGGTCGAGACTACGCGAGCTCGATCGTGGCGCCAGCGGCCTCGAGGGTCGCCTTCGCCTTGTCGGCGGTCTCCTTGTTCGCACCCTCGAGGATCTTGGCGTCGGCGGTCTCGACGAGCGCCTTGGCCTCACCGAGGCCGAGCGACGTCAGGCCACGGACCTCCTTGATGACCTGGATCTTCTTGTCACCAGCGGACTTGAGGATGACGTCGAACTCGGTCTTCTCCTCAGCGGCCTCGGCCGGGGCAGCGGCGGCCGGAGCGGCAGCAGCGGCCGGGGCAGCAGCGGTGACCTCGAAGACCTCTTCGAACTTCTTCACGAAGTCCGAGAGCTCGATGAGCGTGAGCTCCTTGAAGGCCTCGATGAGCTCGTCCTGCGAAAGCTTCGCCATGATTTTCTCCTACTACTAGCTAATACGTGTGGTTGTGGAACGCGAGCCTGATCAGGCCGCGGACTCCTGCTTCTCGCGAAGGGCGTCCACGGTGCGGACGGCCTGCGAGAGCGGGGCCTGGAACAGGTACGCAGCACCGAACAGCGAGGCCTTGAAGGCGCCGGCGAGCTTGCCGAGCAGAACTTCACGGGACTCGAGGTCGGCGAGCTTGTCCACCTCGGTCGCGGAGAGCGGGTTACCGTCGAAGTAACCACCCTTCACCACGAGCTCGGGGTTCGCCTTGGCGAATGCACGCAGCGACTTCGCGACGGCGACGGTGTCACCGTGGACGAAGGCGAGAGCGGACGGACCGGCGAGTTCCTCGTCGAACGAGGAGATGCCGGCGTTGTTCGCCGCGATCTTGGTCAGCGTGTTCTTCACCACGGCGTACGTGGCGTGCTCACGGATCGAGTTGCGGAGCTCCTTGAGCTGCGCGACCGTGAGACCGCGGTACTCGGTGAGCAGAACGGCGTTCGAGCTACGGAAGGACTCCGTGAGCTCGGCGACCGCAGCTTCCTTGTTCGCCATGGTTCTCCTTGGGGTTTCTTGCCGGCTAGCCCCAGGTCTCCACACATGAAAAAAGCTCCGGCGCAGAGGCTCGGAGCTGCTCTCACCTGACGGTGGGAGTGGTTCGGAACACCTGCGCGGGATGCCTCACGAGTGAGGACCTTCGGTCATGATGTTCACAAACACTTTGCGAGCAGCACGACATCCGGCGGTCTTTGGCTTCGAGAACAGTACCAGATGCGGTGGACGAGACCAAACGGCGGTCTGGAGGCGCGGTGCGGGCCCGCACCGCGCCTCCCGGTCGTCAGTGGGTCGCGTCCACCGCAGCGGGCGTCCCCGACCAGTCAGCAGACACGTCCGACGCGGACGCAGCCGCCGCGGCGGCTGCGGGATCCATCGGCAGGTGGACCGTGAACACCGTGTCACCGGGCACGCTCGCCACCTCGACGCTGCCGCCGTGCGCCTGCACGACCGCGTCCACGATCGCGAGCCCGAGCCCCGTCGACCCCACGGTGCGCGACCGGGAGCTGTCGGCTCGGGCGAACCGCTCGAACAGCTTCGGCAGGAACTCCGGGTCGATGCCCTGGCCGGTGTCGCGGACGGTCAGGTCCACGCCGCCGTCGGCCGGCGCGATCCCCACGGTGATGCGGGTCCCCTCGGGGGTGTGCGTCCGGGCGTTCGTGACGAGGTTCACGATGACCTGGTGCAGGCGCGCGGCGTCTCCGAGGACCACCACGGGCGATGACGGCACGTCGATCTCGATGACGTGGTCCGGCGAGGCGGCGTGCGCGTCGTTGACGGCGTCGAGCACGAGCCCGGTCAGGTCGACCTCGGCGAACTGGATCTCGCGCCCCTCGTCGAGGCGGGCGAGGAGCAGCAGGTCCTCGACCATGGACGTCATCCGGATGGACTCGGACTCGATGCGGCTCATCGCGTAGACGACGTCCTTCGGCAGGTCGCCGCCCATCCGCCGGGTGAGTTCGGCGTACCCACGCACCGAGGCGAGCGGGGTGCGGAGCTCGTGCGAGGCGTCCGCGACGAACTGCCGGACCTTCTGTTCGGACCGTTCCCGCGCCTGCATGGCGCCTGCGATGTGCCCGAGCATCCGGTTGAAGGCGCTGCCGACCCGGCCCACCTCGGTGCGGGGGTCGGTGTCGGGAACGCGGACGCCGTCGAGGGCGTCGCTGCGGTCGAGCGGCATGCGCGCGACGGTGGAGGCGGTCTCGGCGACGCGCTCGAGGGGCCGGAGCGACTGCCGGACCACGAACGCGGCGACGACCGAACCGGCGACCAGTGCGGCTGCCAGGACGGAGAGGACCCCGGCGAACAGCTTCCAGACGCTGTCGTACACGGGTGCCATCGGGAGCCCCACGACCAGGACGGCCGGGCCGACGTTGACGGCGGCCAGACGGTAGCGTCCGACGTCCGAGCCGAGGTCGATCGTCTCCGGGTCGGCGTCCACGCGGACGGACCCCAGTGCCTCGGCGCTGGCCTGCGGGATCCCGCTCGGGCGGCCGTAGTCGTCGAGCACGTTCGCGATGACGACCTGCCCGTCGACGAAGTACGCCGTCAGGGTGCCGGCGGCCTGCCCGGACGGCCGGGACAGGTCGATGCTCGGCTGCCCCGACTGGTTCTGCTGCAGGTACCGCTGTGCCCGGTGGGTGGCGCTCGTGATCTGCTTGTCGATCGCGCTGGTCTGGATCGAGAAGAGCGCGATGAGGCTCGCCCCGCCGATCACCGCGCTGACGGCGACGACGAGGGCGACGATGCTCAGGACGAGCCGGCGCCGCAGGGTCACGAGGTCGGCTTGATGACGTACCCGACGCCGCGCACCGTGTGGATCATCGGGGTCTCGCCGGCGTCGATCTTCTTGCGCAGGTAGGAGATGTAGATCTCGACGACCGACGACTTGCCGCCGAAGTCGTACGACCACACGCGGTCCAGGATCTGCGCCTTCGAGAGCACGCGTCGGGGGTTGCGCATCAGGAATCGGAGGAGCTCGAACTCGGTGGCGGTCAGCTCGATCGGCCGGCCGGCACGGTGCACCTCGTACGACTCCTCGTCGAGCACCAGGTCGCCGACGACGATGCGGGAGTCGCCCGCCTCGGAGATCGAGATCTGCGAGCGGCGGATGAGGCCACGCAGCCGTGCGACGACCTCCTCGAGGGAGAACGGCTTCGTGACGTAGTCGTCGCCGCCGGCCGTCAGCCCGGTCACGCGGTCCTCGACGGAGTCCTTCGCGGTGAGGAACAGCACCGGGGTGTCGTCGTTGTTCTGCCGCAGTCGGCTGAGCACCTGCAGACCGTCGAGGTCCGGCATCATGACGTCGAGGACCATCGCGTCGGGCTTGAACTCCCGCGCGGTCGTCAGGGCGTCCTGCCCGCCGTTCGCGCTCTTGACGTCCCAGCCCTCGTAGCGGAGCGCCATGGACAACAGGTCGGTCAGGCTGGCTTCGTCGTCGACGACCAGGATGCGCAACGGGGTTCCGTCGGCACGCGTGAGGCGCGGGGCTGCTGCAGGCTGGGAGATGGTCACGTCTTCGAGTATCGAGGAATTCCTATGAGTGGTCTGTGGGCCGCCCCTCCGCGCTCTGTGGATCGCTCCGAGAGCACTCGGCCGTTCCTTCGTAGGTTGGAGGGATGCTGCGATCCTCCGCTTGGCCACCGTCCGCCAGGCACGTCGACACAACGGGGATCGAGGAGACGGCCGGGAGGCCCGACTCGAGCCCGGCAGATCGTCTGACCGTCGCCCGTGCGCTCGCGTCCACCACCCCGCTGCTGTCCGCAGGGACCGCCGGCGGGTTCCTCGCCACGCTCGCCGCCGTCGCCGCGGGCGACGTCGCGACCGCCCGCACCGTCGAACCGCACCTCGACGCGCTCGGCATCCTCGACCAGGCCGGGACGCCCGCCCCAGCCGGTTCGACCTGGGGCGTCTTCGCCGCCGAGGGCCCCGGCCTCCGCCTCGACGCCACGGTGCAGGACGACGGGACGGCGCTCCTGACCGGCACGAAGCCGTGGTGCTCCCTCGCCTCGACGCTGTCGCACGCCCTGGTCACCGCACATGCCGGGGACGACCGCGTCCTCGTCGCCGTCGACCTGCGGCAGGACGGCGTCACGGCACACGACGAGGCCTGGGTGGCCCGGGGCATGCCCGACGTACCGAGCGGCCCGGTCGACTTCGACGGCGTCACGGCACAGCTCGTCGGCGCACCCGGCTGGTACCTGCGACGACCCGGTTTCGCGTGGGGCGGCATCGGCGTCGCGGCGTGCTGGTGGGGCGGAGCGGTCGGACTCGGACGGGTCCTGCGCTCGCTGGCCGCAGCCCACCCGGAGTCCGAGCTGCTGCAGGCCGCCCTCGGCGCAACGGTGATCGACCTCGCCGACGCCGAGGACGCCCTCGCCGACGCCGCGGCCCGGATCGACCGGTCCGACGACCCCGACGCTCCGGACGTCGACTGGCCACTGCTCGCCCAGACGGTGCGCTCCCGGGTCCGTCGGACGGTGGACTCCGTGCGCGAGCGGGTCGTCGCCACCGTCGGCCCGGCGCCCCTGACCTCGGACCCCGCCGTCGCGGCACGCGTCGCCGACCTCGAGCTCTACGTGCTGCAGGACCACGGCGCGCGGGACCTCGCCCGGATCGGCCGGATCGTCACGGAACGCGGCGGTGTCGCATGGTGACCTTCGACCACCGCGAGCCGGGGACCGCACCCGCGGCGTGGACCACGTTCCTCGACGCGGTGCCGACCACACCGGTGGACCTGGACGGCATCCGCTCGGTGGTCGTCCTCGCGCCGCACCCCGACGACGAGACACTGGGTGCCGGTGGCCTGATCGCGCGCGCTTCGGACGCCGGGGTCCCCACCCACGTCCTGCTCCTCACCCGCGGCGAGCGCTCCCACCCGGACTCCCCCACCACGACCGCGCCGGAACTCGCAGGCGTCCGAGACGCGGAGTTCACCCGTGCCCTGGCCACGCTGCACGCCGGCGCGACGTCGTCGTCGGTCGGCATCCCCGACGGCGGCACCCGCGAACACCGGGACGAGGTCGTCGACGCACTGCAGCGAGCGCTCGACGACGCGGAGCGACCGACGCTCGTCGTGGCGCCGTGGCGGGGTGACGGCCACCGCGACCACCGGATCACGGGCGAGGTCGCCGAGGAGGTCACCGCCGGAGCGGCCGGGGTGTCGCTGCTGACCTACCCGATCTGGGCATGGCACTGGGACGACCCGTCCGCATCCGCACAGCCGTGGGCCCGCGCCCGGGTCCTGCGGCTCCCCGACGCCGCGCGGGCACGGAAGCGCGCCGCCCTCGACGCCTACGCCTCGCAGATCCGCCCGCTGTCCCCGGCCGCCGGGGACGAGGCGATCGTCGACGACCGGCACGCCGCGCACCACCTGCGGTCCACCGAGTGGTTCTTCGAGCCCGAGCCGACGGCGTCCCGCTCGCGGGAGTCCTTCGACGCGCACTACGAGCGGAAACCCGAGGGGTGGGACTTCGAGGGCTCCTGGTACGAACGCCGCAAGCGAGCGGTGACGCTCGCCGCGCTCCCCCGCGAACGGTACCGATCGGCGCTCGAGCTCGGGTGCGCCACCGGCGTCCTGACCGCCGCGCTCGCCGAACGCGCCGACGCCGTCCTCGGCACCGACATCTCGGCCGCGCCGCTGGCACAGGCCGCGGTCCGTGCGCCGGGCGCCCGGTTCGTGCAGGCCTCGTTGCCCGCCGAGTGGCCGTCGGGCCGGTGGGACCTCGTGGTGATGTCCGAGGTGGGCTACTACCTGTCCCCCGCCGACCTCGACGAGACCATCGACCAGGTGCTGGCGTCGCTCGACGACGACGGCGTGCTGGTCGCCTGCCACTGGCGGCACCCCGACGACGAGGCGGTGTCGAGCGGTGACACGGTGGACGCCCGACTCGCGGAACGGTGGCCACGGCCGGCCCTCGTCCGCCACGTCGAACCGGACTTCGTGCTGAGCGTGCTGCCCGGCCCCGGCGTCGTGTCGGTCGCACGGGCCGAGGGGCTCGTCCGGTGACCGTGCCCTCTGGAGCCACGCGCATCGACGTCGTCCTGCCCGCACACGACGAGGAGGACCGGATCGCCGCCTGCCTCGACGCCCTGCTCGCCGCCCGCGCCCGGCTCGCCGAGGCACACCCCGCGGTCGAAGTCTCGGTGACCGTCGTGCTCGACGGCTGCACCGACAACACGGCCACGGTCGCGGAGCGCTTCCCCGTCGACGCCGTCGCGACCGCGCACGTCGGGGTCGGGCGGGCACGCACGATCGGTGCCACGCACGCGCTCCACCGGTACCCCGGCGACCCGGCGGAGCGCTGGCTCGCCCACACCGACGCGGACTCGCGAGTGCCGGAGGGGTGGCTCGTCCAGCAGGCCGAGGCCCTCCGGTCCGGGGCACACGTGCTCGTCGGCGCCGTCGTCCCCGACCCGGACGACCTGGACCCCGTCGTGCTCGCCCGGTGGACGCAGGCGCACCCGCCCGGCGCGGCGCTCGGGCACGTGCACGGCGCGAACCTCGGCGTGCTGGCGGCCGCGTACCTGGCGCTCGGCGGGTTCGACCCCGTCCCCGAGCACGAGGACGTCCGACTCGTCGAGCGGGCGCACGCGATGGGGTTCCGCGTGGACGCGACGGTCGAGCTCCCGGTGGTGACGAGCGGGCGGTTCGCGGGTCGGACCCCGGGCGGATACGCGGAGCACCTGCGCCAGGCGTACGGCGACGCGAGCTGAGGCTCCTTAGACGGCTCACAGGCTGCCGATGGGGCGGCCACTGACCGGCTGCCTACGTTCTCCTCCGTCGGCCCCGCCGTGCGCACTGCGCGGCCGGTGACCCCAGCCGGCCACCACCGAGGAGAACCATGTTCCTGACGTACCTCAGGCGCGAGCTCACGAACCGCAAGAAGCAGACCGTCATCATCGCGATCGGCATGGCGTTGGCCATCGCCCTCGTGGTCATCGTGTCCTCGATCGCCGGCGGCGTGAAGGCGGCCCAGTCCAGCGTCCTGCAGTCCGTGTACGGCGTCGGCACCGACATCACCGTCACGAAGACGACGACCCCGAGCGCGTCGGGTTCCGGTCGGCCGAGCTTCGACTTCGGCAGCCAGAGCGGTGACGACAGCGACAGCAGCGGTTCGACCGACCTGTCGCAGTCGCGGCTCGCCGTCGCTCGCGGCACGAGCACGCTCAGCGCCGCCAACCTCACGACCGTGACGGGCACCGACGGCGTCAAGGCCGCGACCGGTGTCCTGACCCTCGAGAACAGCACGTTCTCCGGTCAGGTCCAGCAGTCCACCGACGGCAGCAGCACGGACAGCAGCAGCTCCGACAGCAGCGGCGCGGACAGCTCCACCCAGCAGGGCCCGCCGAGCGGCGGCGGCGGCTTCGGCGGCGGCTCGTTCGACGTCGACTCGTTCACCGTGACCGGCATCCCGGTCTCCGGCGACGCCGTCGGGCCCCTGACCAGCACCGAGCTCACGAAGGGCCGGACCTTCACCGCGAAGGACGCCGGCAAGGACGTCGTCGTGCTGGACGCGTCCTACGCGAAGAGCGAGTCGAAGGCCGTCGGCGACACCGTCGACATCGGCGGCACCGACTTCGAGGTCATCGGCATCGTCACCTCGACCGGCTCGTCGTCCACGACCGGCTCGAACACCTACATCCCCCTCGACACCGCACAGGCGCTGGCGGACCTCGACGGCAAGGTCACCTCGATCTACGTGTCCGCCGAGTCCTCGTCGGACGTCAGCGCGATCAAGACCGCCCTGCAGCAGAAGCTCACGACCGCCACGGTCTCGACCGAGTCCGACCTGGCGTCGAGCGTCTCCGGTTCGCTGAGCACCGCGTCGAGCCTCGTCTCGAACCTCGGCACCTGGCTGTCCATCGTGGTGCTGGCGGCGGCGTTCCTCATCGCGATCCTCTTCACGATCTCCGGCGTCACCCGACGGACCCGCGAGTTCGGCACCCTCAAGGCCATCGGCTGGTCGAACGGCCGCATCACCCGGCAGGTCGCCGGGGAGTCGCTCGTGCAGGGCCTCATCGGCGGTGTCCTCGGCGCAGCAGCCGGCCTGATCGGCATCCTCGTGGTGAACGTCATCAGCCCGACCATCTCGGCGAGCGCCTCGACCACGACGGGCGGTGGCGGCGCAGGTGGTGGCGGCCTGCCCGGTGGCGCGGCGACCGCGGCCGCCGGCAGCGGCACCACAGGCGGCGCTCCGGCCGGCGGCTTCGGCGGCGGCGCGAGCTCCGCGTCGACGACCGACGTGGTCCTGCACGCCCCGGTGACGGTCGAGGTCATCCTGCTGGCGATCGGACTGGCGATCCTCGGTGGCCTCATCGCCGGCGCACTCGGCGGTTGGCGCGCGAGCAGGCTGCGTCCGGCCGAGGCCCTGCGGAGCGTGGCCTGATGTCCGGGCCCGCCACCGACACGACACCGACCACCGGCCCGCACGCCGGGCCCGCACCGATCCCGAGCACGCGACCAGAAGGAGCGACCGTGACCAGCACCGACACCGCAGCCGGCCAGGCGGAGGCGAGCCGCGCCTCCAGTCCGATGTACCGGCTGACGAACGTCAGCAAGACGTACAAGCAGAAGAACCGGACCGTCACCGCCCTGACGAACGTGGACCTGACGATCCCGCAGGGACAGCTCGTGGCGATCCAGGGTCCGACCGGCGGCGGCAAGTCGACGCTGCTGCAGATGCTCGGGGCGCTCGACCGACCGACGGCCGGGTCGATCCACCTCGGTGGCGACCGCGACGTGGCGAAGCTCGGCGACGGTGCACTGACCGACCTGCGGGCGACCGAGATCGGCTTCGTGTTCCAGAGCTTCAACCTCATCCCCACGCTGACGGCGCTCGAGAACGTCGAGACGGCGTTCGCGGGCTCCCTGGCGAACCGTGCACGCTCCGAGATCCGCGAGCGGGCCACGGCTGCGCTCCGGGAGGTCGGGCTCGGCGAGCGGATGGAGCACCTGCCGGCCGAGCTCTCCGGTGGGCAGCAGCAGCGCGTCGCGATCGCCCGCGCCCTGGTGAAGAACCCCAGCGTGCTGCTGGCGGACGAGCCGACCGGCGCGCTCGACGAGGGCACCCGTGACGAGATCATGGGGCTCATCGAGAAGCAGTGGAAGGAACGCGGGTTGACGGTCGTCATCGTCACGCACGACTCGTGGGTGGCGAAGCGGGCCGAGCGTCGCCTGCACCTCAAGCAGGGGCAGGTGCGCGAGGTCTGAGGTGACCCGGGTCTCGCGGTGGGCGACGGTCCCGTGGCCACGAGCCCGAGGACTGTCGCTCAGACCGAGTCTCGTCCCACCGGGTAGTCGCAGTAGGCGAACCAGCGGGAGTCCGGCGACCACGGCGGGACGTTGACGGTGCCCTGACCGCCGTCGAGCACGACGAGGGTCTCCGGCACCGGCATCATCCGGGCTCCGCGGACGAGCACCCCGGGCAGCAGCCGCAGTTCCACGCGGTGGTCGGCCGGGTGGCCCTGCACGCCCGGCTCGTACGACAGGTAGAGCAGGTGTTCCCCGTCCGGCGAGACGTGCGGGAACCAGTTCACCCGGTCGTCGTTCGTCAGCCGTACCGGATCGATCGACCCCGGCCGGAGGGAGACGAGCTGTGCGGTGCCGGGCGTGAAGCGCTCCGAGTTCCACACGAGCACGTCGCCCGCGAACGACACCCCGTCGTCGGCGTGTTCATCCCTCGTCAGGAACGTCGGCTCGCCGGTCGCCGGGTCGACGAGTGCGACGTCGGTCGTCCAGACGCCGTCCGTGGTCCGCTCCCCGACGATCGCCGCGAGGGTCTCCCCGTCGGGTGCGATGCCGTGCAGGTAGAACTTCCGGAGGGTCGGCAGGGCGGTGGTCACGTCGGTGAGGGTCGCCGCCGCTCCCCCGGCGGGCACCGGGACCCGGTAGAGGTCCCCGTCGCGCCCGCTCACCACGACCGAGGTGCCCGACGGGTCGAGCACGTGGTCGTTGTTGATCTCGGGGACGCCGGGCATCGACACCCGCACCAGGGCGGTCTCGTCGAGCACGGCGTCCGTGTCCGGAGCGGGCAGCCGCAGCAGCCAGAGGTCGCCGTCACCGTTGAGCACGAGCGTGTCGGCGTCGAGGACGTTCGGCGCCTCGACGAGCACCGTCCTCGACTCGAACACCAGCCGCGGTGTCCGCGACGCCATGTCGTACACGTGCACCCGGCTGGTCTGTCCCGGCAGCAGTTGCCGCCCGCGCGCTTCGCTCATGGGTCCCATCCTGCCGGGCCGCCTCGGACTGGTCCGCGAAAGCGACAGATCCCCGCCGAACATCGGCGGGGATCTGTCGCTTTGGCAGAGCTGGAGCTGGAGCTGTAGCCGGAGCGGCTACTTCACCGCGCCGGCGGTCAGGCCGGCCACGAACTGCCGCTGCACGATGAGGAACGCGGCCACGACCGGGATGCTCACGACGAGGCTCGCCGCCATCACCTGGTTCCAATAGACGTTCGTCTGCGTCGAGTACTGCTGCAGACCGACCGCCAGGGTCGAACCGAGGCCGTTCGTCATGACCGAGGCGAAGAGGACCTCACCCCAGGCCGTCATGAACGAGTAGATCCCGACCGCCACCAGACCCGGGCGGGCCGAGGGCAGGATGACCCGGAACAGGGCACCCATCGGGCCGGAGCCGTCGACCATCGCGGCCTCGTCGAGTTCGCGCGGGATGGTCTCGAAGTAGCCGGCGAGCATCCAGATCGAGAACGGGAGCGTGAACGTCAGGTAGGTGATGATCAGGCCGAGCCACGATCCGACGAGCTGGATGCCGAGCGTGTTCCCGAGGTTCGTGAAGATGAGGAACAGCGGGAGCAGGAACAGCACGCCGGGGAACATCTGGGTGGAGAGCACCGCGGTGGTGAAGGTGCTCTTGCCCTTGAAGTTCCAGCGCGAGACACCGTAGGCGGCGAACGTCGCGATGATCAGCGAGAACACCGTCGCGACCGTGCACACCACGAGCGAGTTGATGAAGTACCGGCCGAGCGGCACCGTCGACCACATGTCGATGAACGGCTGGAAGGTGATCGTCGTCGGGATCCACGTGAAGTTGTCCTGCACGTCACCGAGGGGCTTGATCGCCGTGGTGATCATCACGTAGAGCGGCACGACCGTGAAGAGGGTCAGGACGATCAGGGTGATGATCTTGAAGGACTTGGCGCCAGTTGTCTCACGCACGGACGGACCTCCGGTTGGTCACGGCGAGGTAGATGCCGGTGACGACGAGCAGGAAGAGGAGGAGCAGGACGCTCATCGCGGCACCGGAACCGAAGTTCCAGGTGATGAACGACGCGTTGTAGATGTGGAAGCTCAGCAGGTCCGCGGCCGGGGGCTGCGCGGTCGAGCCGAACAGCACGAACGGCGTGTTGAAGTCGTTGAAGGTCCAGAGGAACATCACGAGCACGAGCGTCACGTTGACCGGGCGGACCATCGGCAGCGTGATCGAGCGCCACTGGCGGAACGGCTTCGCGCCGTCCACCGAGGCAGCCTCGTAGACGTCGTTCGGGACGGACTGCAGGCCGGCCATCAGCATCAGGAACGCGAAGGGCCAGGTCTTCCAGATCGCCACGACGACGACCGCGACGAAGGCGTTGTTGCCGATGAGCCAGAACGGGGCGTTCCCGCCGAAGAGTCCGAGTTGGTCGACCAACAGGTGGTTGAGCGCTCCGGAGTCACGCTGGAACATGAACTTCCAGGTGATCACGCCGGCGTACATCGGCAGCGCGTAGGGCACCAGGAACAGGGTGCGGAAGAGCCCGCGACCCGCGAACGGCTTCTGCAGCGCGACGGCCGCGGCCATGCCGAAGGTCCAGGAGAGCCCGACGACCAGGACCGTGAAGGCACAGGTGATGAGGAACGAGTTGAGGACCCCGCGGCCGATCGCCTGGTCGAAGTCGATGGCGACCTGGTAGTTCTTGAACCCCGCGAAGGGGGCGGCGCCCCAGTTGGCGATGAAGTACTTGGTGAGCTGGATGAACGAGATCCAGATGCCGGTGAGCATCGGGACGATGTGGATGAGCAGCTCGAACAGGATGGCCGGCGCGACGAGCGCGTAGGGCAGCCAGTTGCGCTTGCGCTTGCGACCTGGCGGACGGCTCGACAGCGTCGAGCCCTTCGTGTGCGTCAGGTCGATGCGCTCCGCATCGGGCAGGACCGTCGTGGACATGGGCGGGGGCCTTTCGGCAGGAGGAGGGTCGGGTGCTTCGCACCCCGGTCCGTGGCAGCGGACGGGAGGCGCGGTGTGCGTGAGACGTGAGGCTCACTGCCGGCGGTTGGCCGGCCCTGGGGCTGGGGGGTGGAGGCCCGGGGCGCGTCCAGCGGACGTGCCCCGGGCCTCCGGGATCGGATCAGCCGTTCGCCTGGGACACCTGGTCCTGGGCGGTCTGCAGGGCCGACTTGATGTCGGCCTCGGAGACCTTGGAGCCGGTCGCGATCTGGGCGAACATGTCGTTCATCGCCTTGCCGACCGTGGACTCGAACTGGTCCTCGGCGGGCACCAGCGGGAGCGGCTTCGCCTTGTTGTTGTAGATGTCGAGGAACGTCTTCGTCTGCTCGTCCGTGACGGAGTCAGCAGCCTCGGCGAGCACCGGCAGAGCCGAGTACGGCTTGTCCAGCGTCGTCTGCGTGTCCATGTCCGTCATGTACTTGACGAACTTGAGCGCGCCGTCCTTGTTCTTCGTGTTCTTGAAGATCGACAGGTTGATGCCGGCCGGGAACGAAGCGATCTGCTCGCCACCGGTCGGTGCGGGCAGGGCGACGACGCCGTACTCCGACGACTTCATGCCGAGCGACTCGATGGTCGCGTTCGCGTTGTTCTGGTTGAGGATGAACGCGGCCTTCTTCTTGGCGAAGTCCGTGGTGGACTGCGTCGCGTTGTCGTACTGCGCGTTCGACGGGTTCGCGACCTTGGCGTCCTGCATGAGGTCGAGGTAGCGCTTGATGCCGTCGACGTTCGCCTTCGACGTGAAGGTCGGCTTGCCGTCCTTGTCGAACCACTCGCCACCGTTCTGCGCCGAGTTGATGAAGGCGAAGTGCGAGTTCTCGGTGTACGAGCCGCCGGCGAGGCTGAAGCCGTAGGTGTCGCCCTTGGTCAGCTTCTTCGCGTCGGCGACCATGTCCTCCCACGTGGTGGGCGGGGTGATCCCGGCGTCCGCGAGCATCTTCTTGTTGTAGTACAGGCCGTACGCCAGGCCGTAGAGCGGCACGCTCGTGACGGTCTCACCCGGGGCGCCACCGGTGGAGAGCGCGACCTTGCCGAACTTGTCGGCGCCGCCGATCGCCTTCATCTCGGCGTCGCCGTACTCCTGGAACGCACCGGTCGCCTGGAGCGAGGTGGCCCAGGTGTTGCCGATGTTGACGACGTCCGGGCCCTGGCCCGAGGTGACGGCGGTCTGGATCTTCGTCTGCAGGTCGTTCCAGCCGATGACCTGGAGGTCGACCTTGATCCCGGTCTCCTTCGTGAACTTCTTGAGGACGGGGGTCAGCACCTCCTTGTCGTTCTGGAGCGACGTGCCCTGGTTGGACGCCCAGTAGGTGAGCGTCTTGGAGTCGCCGGAGGAACCGGACGATCCGGAGGAGCAGGCTGCGAGGCCGGTCACGGTGAGTGCGGCGGCCGCGGTGATGGCCAGTGCGCGGATGGCAGTGCGCATGACTCTCTACTTTCTCGTCGTTGAGATGGTGCAGGGATGGAGCAGGGGTGCTGCGAGGTGGATCTGTCGGGTGCTGCTGTGGTGCGGGACGGACCCGGGCCGGTCAGGCCAGGGTCTGCTCCGCGGGGTCCCAACCCTCGGGGAGGGTCTGGGAGGGCGAAACGGTGCTCTCGACGAGCACCGCCTCGCCACGTTCTGCCGCCTCGGCGATGGAGACCATCACGTCGAGGACGTGGAAGGCGAGCGCACCGGGGACCCGGTTCTCGTCGCCGGCGCGGAGCGAGCGGGCGAGGTCGACCACGCCGGTGCCGCGCGAGTAGGTGGAGCCGACCGCGGGGATCGTCTCGGGCTCCTCGGCGCCGAGCGCGTACAGCTCGGTGTCGCCGTCGAAGTTGTTCGGGTCCGGGAACACGACGGTGCCGGTCTCGCCGGCGATCTCGACGACGCCCGTGCGACCGCGGTCCGACTCGAACGAGAAGACGCTCTGCGCGCTCCCGCCGTCCTCGAACTCGATCAGCGCGGAGTGGTTCGTCGGGACGTCGACGGGGAACTCGGTACCCGCCTTCGGGCCGGAGCCGATCGTGCGCGTGGCGCGGGACTTCGACGCCGTCGCCGTGACCTTCTTCACCGGACCGAACGTCTGCACCAGGGTGGTGATGTAGTACGGGCCGATGTCGAACAGCGGGCCCGCGCCGTAGGCGAAGAGGAACTCGGGACTCGGGTGCCACGACTCCGGGCCGGGGCTCTGGAAGAGCGTCAGGCCGTTGAGCGGCTTGCCGATGCGGCCGTCGCGGATGGTGCGGAGCGCGGTCTGCAGGCCGGCACCGAGGAAGGTGTCCGGTGCGACGCTGACGGTCTTGCCGGCGGCACGGGCGGCGTCGCGGAGCTCGGCAGCGCTCGAACGGTCGAGGGCGTACGGCTTCTCGCCCCACACGTGCTTGCCGGCGGCGAGTGCCTGCAGCGCGACCTCGACGTGGGCGGCGGGGATCGTCAGGTTGACGACGATCTCGATGTCGTCGTCGGCCAGGAGCTCCTCGACGGTGCCCGATCCGGGGACGCCCCACTTCTCGGCCTGGGCGGCTGCGCGCGGCAGGTCGATGTCGGCGATGAAGCGGACCTCGACGTCGGGGAAGACGGTGAGGTTCGACAGGTACTGGTCGGAGATGACCCCGGCGCCGATGACGCCCACGCCGACGCGGCCGGTGCGGGTGCTGCTGTCGACCGCTGCGGTCGTGGTGGTGTCGGTCATGCGCGTGCCCCCTCGAGGAACGTGTAGGAGTCGGCGACGGCCTGGAACACGTCGCCCTCGTGGCCGTCGAGCTCGACGACGTGCAGCGCGTCGGGCGCTGCGGCGAGGATCTCGCGGATCGGCATGATGCCGTTGCCGACGGCGACCTGCTTGTCGTCGTCGTGCGACCCGTCGCCGTCCTTGACGTGCAGGAACTCGATCTTGTCGCCGTACTTGCCGATGATCGCGACCGGGTCGTCGCCGCCGACCGTGACCCAGTAGGTGTCGAGCTCGAGCACGACGTCGTCGGACAGTGCGTCGGCGAAGACCTCGTAGGCGCTGACGCCGTCGATGCGGTTCGAGAACTCGAACGCGTGGTTGTGGTAGCCGAGGACGAGGCCGTGGTCGGCCGCACGCGGGGCGAGGGCGCTCAGTTCGCGGGCGATCGCCTCGACGTCCTCGCGGGTGGTCCAGCGGGCCTCGTCGATGTGCGGGTCGATCAGGGTGCCGAGCCCGGCGGTGACGCTCGCGTGGAAGATGCGCTCGAGGTCCTGCTCGCCGGCGTCCAGCAGCCGTGCGTGTCCGCTCGGGGCGGCGAGGCCGGCGTCGCGCAGCGCGGCGGCGAGTTCGTCGGCGTTGTCGACGAAGCCGAAGGCCTCGACGTTCGTGTAGCCGATGTCGGCGATGCGCTGGAGCGTGCCGGGCAGGTCGGCCGAGAGGGCGTCGCGGACGGTGTAGAGCTGAACCGAGATCGGTTGGGTCACCTGGGGGTTCTCCTCGTCGAGATGGTGCGGTCGTCACTGACCGAGCGTCACACTATGGCCACTTCTGTCGGCGGTCAAGCAGAAGTTCGAGGAACGTCGACGAACTTCGTTGCGTGGCGCGTTCGATGTGTGCTTCACTCCCCACATGGTCGACTTGACTCGGACGGCAGCGTCGCCTCCGGTCGGGACGAGCGAGCTCTTCCAGATCCTCCGCGACGGCGTGCCGCGGACCCGGGCCGAGCTCGCCGCACTGACGGGACTCGCACGCTCCACCATCGGCGTGCGCCTGGACTCCCTCATCGAGGTCGGTCTCGTCGGCCCCGTCGACACCGCCGTCTCCACCGGCGGACGGCCGCCGGCGCAGGTGGCGCTGAAGCCCCGCGCCCGGCTCGTCATCGCCGCCGACCTCGGTGCCTCGCACGGCCGTGTCGCCGTCACCGACCTGGTCGCCGCCCCGCTCGCCACCCGCGAGGCGCGCATCGACATCGCCGCCGGCCCGGTGGAGACACTCTCGTGGCTGGTCGCGACCATCGACGAGCTGCTCGACGAGGTCGGCCGCGCCCGCCAGGACGTCATCGCCATCGGGATCGGCGTGCCCGGCCCGGTCGAGTTCTCGACGGGACGACCGGCCAATCCCCCGATCATGCCCGGGTGGGACGGCTTCGACGTGCCGTCGTGGCTCCGTCAGCACATCGCCGCACACGTCCTGCTCGACAACGACGTGAACATCGCGGCCCTCGGTGAACGGGAGCACGGCTGGCCCGACGTCGACCACCTGCTGTTCGTCAAGGTCGCCACCGGCATCGGGTCCGGCATCGTGTCGGACGGCGCGCTGCGACGGGGCGCCCAGGGCACCGCGGGCGACATCGGCCACGTCCGGGTCTCCCGCGCCGGCGACGTCCCCTGCCACTGCGGCAACACCGGGTGCCTCGAGGCGGTGGCCTCCGGTCCGGCGATCGCCCGCGCCCTGCGCGCGAAGGGGCACGACGCCCACACCGGCGCCGACGTCCTGGACCTGGTGAACCGGTCCGACCTCGACGCGATCTACGCCGTGCGCCAGGCCGGCCGCGACATCGGCGAGGTCCTCGCCACGTGCGTCTCGCTCATGAACCCGTCGGTGATCGTCCTGGGCGGCTCGATCACGCAGGCCGGTGAGCACCTGCTCGCCGGCGTCCGCGAGGTCGTCTACTCGCGCTCGATGCCACTCGCCACCGAACACCTCGTCATCGCCCAGTCGCGTGCGGGGTCGCTCGCCGCACTGCAGGGAGCAGCGGCGCTGGCGATCGGATACGCGCTCTCCCCCGCCGGGGTCGACGAGCTGGTCGCCTTCGCCGAAGGGCGCGAGCTCGTCTCCTGACGTGCGCGCCGCGACCCGTGAGCGCGTCGGATTCGGTCCTGCCGGTGGTCGGGGGGAGAATCGTCGGGTGACGATCGTGCAGCCCACCCTGTGGGGCGACCTGGACCCCGGCCTGGAGGACGTGCCCGCCTCCGCCACGCCGGTCGCGGTTCCGGGGCGGGACGCGTTCACCGCCCTGCGCGGCCACACCGAGCGCATCGTCGCGCACTCGTCGGACCGCTTCGCATGGCTCCGCGCCCGCGCCGCGGGCATCACCGCGACCGACGTCGCACGACTCGCGTCGCTCCACGCGGTCGAGGCCGTCGTCGCCGAGAAGCGCTACGGCTCACGGTTCTCCGGCAACGCGTTCACCGAGCACGGCAAGGACCGCGAGCCGCACATCGCCGCCTGGGTCGCGGCCACCCACGGCATCCAGCCGTCGGCGCACCTGTTCCACGCGGCGGCGAACCGGGCGCACCTCGCCACCCCCGACGGCGTCGGTGTCCAGGGCTCACGCGTCGTGCTAGCCGAGATCAAGACGACCGCGAAGGGCTGGCGGAGCATCCCCCGGCACTACCTGCGACAGATCTGGTGGCAGCAGTACGTGCTCGGCGCCGACCGCACCCTGTTCGTCTGGGAGCGCCACGACGGCTTCGTCCCCGTCGCCGACGAACCCGAGTGCCGGTGGGTCGACCGTGACGACGACCAGATCCGCGGGCTCGTCCAGCTCGCCGACCTGGTGCTCGACAAGCTGCGCGACTTCCGCTCGTAGCCCGTCCGCTCAGACCTTGACCAGGCGGAGCCGGCTCATCCCCACGACCAGCACGCCGAGCAACCCGATCGAGACGCCCACGCCGACGCAGTAGATCGCCACGACGCCGTAGCCCTGCGCCGGGTCGAGGAACGGGTACGGCACCCAGCCGTCGGTCGCGCCGCGGATCAGGATGACGATCGTCCACACCGCCGGGTAGATCAAGAACCACCACACGTGGCGGAGGAGCAGCTTCGACCGGTCCGAGAACACCAACCAGTCGAGCACGGCGTACGCGGGGATGACCTTGTGCAGCACGTCGTTCGACCACTGGACGTTCGCCGACACGTCGACGTTCGTGAGCAGGGTGTTGTAGACGATGCCCGTCGTCGCGATGTACACCGTCCCCGCGCCCCGCAGCAGGCTCACCCGCAGGTCACCGCGCTTCCGCCGAGCCGACGCGACGAGGGTCACCGCCAGGGCCACGGCGATGATGGCGTTCGACTGGATGGTGAAGTAGCCGAAGAAGTTCCACGGGTTGTAGGCGGCCGTTTCCGAGCTGACGAGCCACTGGGCGACGATCGCCACGACCACGGCGATGACGGCGATCAACCGGAGCGAGTTGACGAGGGTGCGCACGCCACCACGCTACCGGGGCCGCGGTCCCGCAGATGCGGAAAGGCCCGCACCGTTTCCGGTGCGGGCCTTCCTGCGGGTCAGTGACCCGGAGGTCAGTGACCCGGAGGTCAGTGACCCGGAGTCAGTGGACTCAGATGCTGTTGACGTCCAGCGGGATGCCGGGGCCGAAGGTCGTCGAGACGGCGCCCTTCATGACGTAGCGGCCCTTCGAGGAGCTCGGCTTGAGGCGGTTGATCTCCTCGAGCGCGGTCGAGATGTTCTCGTCGAGCTGCTCCGGCGTGAACGAGGCCTTGCCGACGACGAAGTGCACGTTGGCGTGCTTGTCGACGCGGAACTCGATCTTGCCGCCCTTGATGTCGTTGACGGCCTGCGCCACGTTCGGGGTCACGGTGCCGGTCTTCGGGTTGGGCATGAGGCCACGCGGGCCGAGCACCTTGCCGAGACGACCGACCTTGCCCATGAGCTCGGGCGTCGCGACGGCGGAGTCGAAGGCGGTGTAGCCCTCGGCGACCTTCGCGATGAGCTCGTCGCCACCGACCTCGTCGGCGCCGGCTGCGATGGCGGCCTCGGCCGCCGCACCCGTCGCGAACACGATGACGCGGGCGGTCTTGCCCGTGCCGTGCGGCAGGATGACCGTGCCACGGACCATCTGGTCCGCCTTGCGCGGGTCGACGCCGAGCTTCAGTGCGACCTCGACCGTGGAGTCGGTCTTCGCAGAGCCGGTCTCCTTGGCCAGGGCGACTGCCTCGGTCGGGGTGTAGAACTTGTCGGCCTCGATCTTCGCGGCCGCGGCTTCGTAGGCCTTGGACTTCTTCGCCATGGTGGTCTCCTTGCGAGATACGTGGTTGACGAGCCGGCGCGGCTCTCCCACGGAAAGGTGTCTGGGTGTGGGCCGGAGCCCGATCGGTGCTTAGGCCTCGACCGTGATGCCCATCGAGCGTGCGGTGCCGGCGATGATCTTCGCGGCCTGCTCGATGTCGTTGGCGTTCAGGTCGGCCTGCTTGGTCTCGGCGATCTGACGGACCTGGTCCATCGAGATCTTCGCGACCTTGACCGTGTGCGGGGTCGCGGACCCCTTCTGCACACCAGCAGCCTTCTTGATGAGCTCAGCGGCCGGCGGGGTCTTGAGGACGAACGTGAACGAACGGTCCTCGTAGACGGTGATCTCGACCGGCACGACGTTGCCACGCTGCGACTCGGTCGCCGCGTTGTACGCCTTGCAGAACTCCATGATGTTGACGCCGTGCTGACCGAGTGCCGGACCGATCGGCGGGGCCGGGTTGGCGGCTCCCGCGTTGATCTGCAGCTTGATCAGGCCCGTGACCTTCTTCTTCGGTGCCATGACTTGTCTTCCTCCTGGAATCGAACGCACGGGGATCCGTGCACTCTCCCGCTGGTCCGGCCGTTCCGGACCGCGGTGAAGGCCCACACGCACGAGGCGTGCGGGCCCAAACTCGATGAGTCTACCCGAACGGGCAGACCTGGACTAGAGCTTCGTGACCTGGTCGAAGCTGAGCTCGACCGGGGTCTCGCGCTCGAACAGCGAGACGAGGACGGTGAGCTTGCCGCTCTCCGGCTTGATCTCGGAGATCGAACCGGGGAGGCCCGCGAACGAGCCCTCCTTGATGGTGATCGTCTCGCCGACCTCGAAGTCGACCTCGGCCGCGGGCTGCGCCTGCAGGGAACCGCCGGACTTCGAGCCGCCCTTGGTCGGGGCGGCCTCGGCGACCTGCACGAGGGACTTGAGCATGCCGAACGCCTCGTCGAAACGGAGCGGCGTCGGGTTGTGGGCGTTGCCGACGAAGCCGGTGACGCCGGGAGTGTGCCGGACGACCGACCACGAGTCCTCGTTGAGGTCCATGCGGACGAGCACGTACGAGGGGATCCGGACACGGGTGACCAGCTTGCGCTGCCCGTTCTTGATCTCGACGACGTCCTCCATCGGGACCTCGACCTGGTAGATCGAGTCCTCCATCGACATCGACACCATGCGGTTCTCGATGTTCGACTTCACGCGGCGCTCGAAGCCCGCGTAGGAGTGGATGACGTACCACTTGCCCGGCTTCATCCGCAGCTCGACCTTGAAGGCCTCGTACGGGTCGACCTCGGCCTCTTCGGCGTCGTCGTCCTCGGCGTCGATGGCTTCGTCGGCGGCGAGGGTCTCGTTCGCCTCTTCGGCGGTCTCGGACTCGAGTTCGATCTCTTCCTCGTCCTCGACGGCCTCCACCGCAGCCTCGGCCTCGTCGGCGGAGTCGATCTCGAGGGCGTCCTCGACGACGGCGTCGGCCTCGGGGTCCTTGGACTCCTGCAGCGCGGTCAGCTCCTCGTCGATGCCGAGAGACTCGTCGTCCTCGGACTCGACGGAGATCGCGCGCTCCTCGGCGGACTCGGCGGAGCGCTCCTCGCCGGTCTCGACGTCGCCTTCCTGGTTCTCCTCGACCTCGGAGGACTGCTCGGCAGCCGTCGCGAGGTCGATGTCGTCGCGGGAGTAGTCAGACACAGTCGATTCTTTCCGTTCGGTGGTGCGGGTCGGGATGGCGGACGGTCCTGGTCACGATCGGCTCCGTCTCGGGCGACCGTACTCCACGGGACTGCCGCACAGGGCAGTCGACGTCCGGGTCAGGCCGTGGGCCCGTTGCCGAAGACGTACCCGACGCCGAGACCGAACACGAAGTCGAGGATCGACACCAGGATCATCATCACGACGACGAAGACGAGCACGACCAGCGTGTAGCTGAAGAGCTCCTTGCGGGTCGGCGTCACGACCTTGCGAAGCTCGCCGATCACCTGACGGATGAAGAGCACGATGGCAGCGATCGGACCCCGGCGCTCGGCCCGGTCCTGCTTCGCCTTGGCGACGACGTCGTCCGCCGTCGTCTCCATGTCTTTGCTCGCCAACTTCTACCCTTCCAGAGTTGCAGGGCGGACAGGACTCGAACCTGCAACCTGCGGTTTTGGAGACCGCTGCTCTACCAATTGAGCCACCGCCCTTCAGAGCACGTCCGTCACCGATCGTGTTCCGGTGGTCGAGTGTACGGGAGTCCGTCACACGGTGTCCACTTGACCCCCTCCACGGCGTGCCGCGCCGATAGGCTGGGACCCGTGAGCACCGCAGCCCCCGGCCCCGAGTCCACCGCTACCCCCGCCGCCGCGCCGACCGATCGGCCGCGCATCGCGTCCCGCATCGCGGCGATCGCCGAGTCCGCGACGCTCAAGGTCGACGCGAAGGCGAAGGCCCTGAAGGCCGCGGGTCGCCCCGTCATCTCCTTCGCCGCCGGCGAGCCCGACTTCGCGACGCCCGACCACGTGGTCGTCGCCGCGGTCGAGGCCGCACAGGACCCGAAGAACCACCGCTACACGCCGGCGACCGGCCTGCCGGAGCTGAAGCAGGCCATCGCCGCCAAGACCGCACGCGAGTCCGGCATCACCGTCGACCCGTCGCAGGTGATCGTCACCAACGGCGGCAAGCAGGCCGTCTACCAGGCGTTCCAGACGATCGTCGACGCCGGGGACGAGGTCCTGCTCCCCGCCCCGTACTGGACCACCTACCCCGAGGCCATCCGCCTGGCCGGTGGCGAGCCGGTCGAGGTCTTCGCCGGCAGCGACCAGGGGTACCTCGTGACCGTCGAGCAGCTCGAGGCCGCGCGCACCCCGAAGACGAAGGCGCTGCTGTTCTGCTCGCCGTCGAACCCGACCGGTGCCGTGTACACCGCCGAGCAGACCGCGGCGATCGGCGAGTGGGCGCTCGAACACGGCATCTGGGTCATCAGCGACGAGATCTACCAGGACCTCGTCTACGACGGGCTGCGCTTCACCGGCATCCTCGACGCCGTGCCGGCCCTCGCCGACACCACGATCCTCGTCAACGGCGTCGCCAAGACCTACGCGATGACCGGCTGGCGCGTCGGCTGGTTCATCGGCCCGGCCGACGCCGTCAAGGCTGCGTCGAACCTGCAGTCGCACCTGTCGTCGAACGTGTCGAACGTGTCCCAGCGCGCCGCGACCGCCGCCCTCACCGGGCCACAGGAGCCGGTGGCGGCCATGCGCGAGGCCTTCGACCGCCGTCGCCAGGCCATCGTCGCCGGGCTCAACGCGATCCCGGGCTTCGTCACGCCGACCCCGCAGGGCGCCTTCTACGTCTACCCGGACGTCACAGCACTGCTCGGTCGCGAGTGGGCGGGCTCGACCCCGACGACGACCCTCGAACTGGCCGACCTGATCCTCGAGCACGCCGAGGTCGCGGTCGTCCCGGGCGAGGCCTTCGGACCCTCGGGCTACCTGCGGCTGTCGTACGCCCTCGGCGACGACGACATCGCCGAGGGCGTCGCCCGTCTGGCGCGGTTCTTCGCGTAGACCCCACGCACCACGGAACGGGCCACCTCGTCGAGGTGGCCCGTTCGCACGTCCGGGAGGCCCGTGGCGCGTCGCGTGGGCGTCCTCAGTCGAGCAGGTCGCCCACCACGACGGGCTCCGGCACGAGCGAGACCCCGAAGCGGTTCAGGACGGTCACCTGCACGTACCGCGCGAGCTCCGCCACCTGGGCGGCCGTCGCTCCGCCGCGGTTCGTCAGCGCGAGGGTGTGCTTCGACGAGATCGCCGCCCGCGAGCCCGGCACGGCGTAGCCACGGTGGATCCCGGCGTGCTCGATGAGCCAGGCGGCGCTGAGCTTGACGTCGTCACCAGCCGGCCACCGTGGCGCATCGGCGGGCAGCGTCTCGGCGAAGGCCGCGGACACGATCGGGTTCGTGAAGAACGACCCGGCGCTCCAGGTGTCCCGGTCGTCGGCGTCGAGCACCATGCCCTTCGAGGCGCGGAGCCGCAGGACCTCGTCGCGGACCGTGGTCGGCTCCACGAGGGCACCGAGGTCGACCCCGAGCGAACCGGCGAGCTGGGCGTACCGCACCGGCACACCGTGCTCGCCCGCCGTGCCGAGCCGGAACTCGACCGTCAGCACGACACCGCGGCGTCCGTGCTTGAGGGTCGACGTGCGGTAGCCGAGCGCCAGCTCGGCTGCGGGGACCCACGTGCGCTCCCCCGTGGCCGCATCGAGGAACTCGACCCGGGTGAGCACGTCGGAGAGCTCGACCCCGTAGGCGCCGATGTTCTGCACGGGGGCGGCGCCGACGGTGCCCGGGATGCCGCTGAGGGCCTCCAGACCGGTCCAGCCGTTCGCGACGGTGGTGGCGACGAACGCGTCCCAGGGTTCACCGGCCGCGACGCGGACGGTGACGCCGTCTGCGTCGGCGTCGGCCTCCACGCCCGAGGTGCGGACCAGGACGACGGTGCCGTCGAAGCCCGAGTCGGCGACCAGCAGGTTGCTGCCGCCACCGAGGACGAGCCACTCGTGGTCGTCCCACGCCGCACGCGTGTGGGCGACGAGCTCGTCGGTCGTCGTGGCCGTCAGCAGCCGCGTGGCCGGACCGCCGACGCCGAGCGTCGTGAGGTCGGCGAGCACCGGCTCGTGCACGGTCAGCGGAACGCCACCGTGACCTGCGCCTTGCCGAGCACGGTCTGCCCGCCGGCGGTCACGGTGAGGTCGATGCGCTTCGGTCGGCCGTCGTCGTCGACGGTCCCGACCTTCGCGACGATGCCGATGGTCGCGCCCTGCTCGGGGTCCACGACGACGGGGCGGGTGAAGCGGACGCCGTAGCCCGCGACCCAGCCGCTGTCGCCGAGCCACTCGGACACCGGCTGCACCGCGAGGCCCATCGTGAGCATGCCGTGCGCGAGCACGCCGGGCAGCCCGACCGAGGCGGCGACGTCGTCGCGGTAGTGGATCGGGTTGAAGTCACCGGAGGCGCCGGCGTAGCGGACGAGCGAGTCGCGGGTGACGTGCACCTCGCGCTCGGCGACCACCGTGCCGACCTCGATCGCGGTGGCGGGTGCGGCGGTCATGCGTCGTCTCCTCGGACCACGAGGGTCGACGTCGCCGTGACGACGCGCTCCCCCGCGGCGTCGTTCATGGTGCTCTGGGCCGTGACCATCGCGTTGCCGCCGAGCGTCTTCACGCTCGTGACGGTCAGGGTCGCGGTGAGTTCGTCGCCGGCCACGATGGGCCGGTCGTAGGTGAAGGACTGCTCGCCGTGCACGACGCGGGAGAAGTCGATGCCGGCGTCCGGCTCGGCCAGGAGCTGCGCGAGCGTGGCTTCCTGCACGACGACCGCGAAGGTCGGCGGGGCGACGACGTCGGCGTACCCGGCGGCACGGGCCGCATCGGGTTCGTGGTGGACGGGGTTGGTCGCGAACACCGCGCGCGAGAACTCGCGCACCTTCTCGCGACCGACCAGGTAGGGCTGGGCCGGCGGGAACGTCCTGCCGACGAGCTCGGGGTTCACTGACACGTCGGCAGTCTACCGACGCCCGTCCTGGGGCCTGTCGATGCTGAGGATGCATCGGCTAGGCTTGCCGCGTCGGTTCGGGGGAACCGGCGGTCCCGTGTCGACACCGGATCAGGGGACGGGGGAGCACCGATGGACAGCAGGACCGAGTTCGCCGTGCACACGGGCGACCGCTGCACCGCGATGGAGGTCGCCGCCGCGGCGCTCCGCACCACGGGACACCACGTCGAGTCGACCGGTGGGACCCTCACCGCGACGACCGGCAACCGGCTGCTGACGATCTTGCTCGGCGCGCTCGTGCACCCGTCCCGCGAGTTCCGGCGCTACGAGCTGTCGACGACCGTCACGGGGGCGTCCACCACCATCACGCTCCGGCACAGCGGACACGGGACGGCTGTCTCCGGCGGCAGCATCGGCGCGAGCCGGCGACGAGCGGCTTGGCACGAGGTGAGCGCGTCGGTCGAGCGTGCGCTGCGGTCCGCCGGCGTGTTGCAGGCGCGGACCGGCACCGGGTCGCACTCCGCGCTGTAGTCCCGGTCACGGGGCGGACGGGAGGCCCGGGAACGACGAAAGCCCGGCGAACAGATCGCCGGGCTTGCTGTAGCGAGGGCGGGACTTGAACCCGCGACCCCACGATTATGAGTCGTGTGCTCTAACCAACTGAGCTACCCCGCCAGAGATCCGGAGCGACACGCGCGCCGGGTCGGAGCCCCGAGTCAGGATTGAACTGACGACCCCCTCCTTACCATGGAGGTGCTCTACCACTGAGCTATCGGGGCGATGTGCCGCGAACGGCACCACACGAGGATAGCAGACCTCCGACGCTGCTCCGGAACCGGGCGAGACGCCCGGGCGTGCCGCGCCGGCGACCGCTAGTTCGCGTTGGTCTGGAGCCACGCCAGCGGGTCCACGGGGACGCCGTCGACGTGCACTTCGAGGTGCAGGTGCGGGCCCGTGGAGTTGCCCGTGCTGCCCACGAGGCCGAGCTCGTCACCGACCTCGATCTGCTGGCCGGTGACCACCTTGAAGGAGTTGTCCTCCATGTGGCCGTACACGCTGACGAACTGCTTGCCGTCGACGTCGTGCTCGACCCAGACGTCGTTGCCGAAACCGCCGTCGTTCGCCTGCACCTTGATGACGGTGCCGGCGGCGATGACACGGATCGGGGTGCCCTCGCCGGGGGCGAAGTCGACGCCCATGTGGTTCGTCGAGCAGAACGAGCAGCCGGCGACCTGGCGACCGCCGAAGCCCGACGTGATCGGCACCCCGGTGAGGAACGGCCACTGGATCGTGCCGGTCGGGTCGTTCGTGAAGCTCGAGGCGTCGACGTTCTTGTACTGCGTGGCGTCGGACACCGTGTACTGGTCGCGGGTCGTCGAACCGTCGGCTGCTGCGCTGACGCTCATCGACTGGGTCGCACCGTTCGCCGTCGACCGGACCGCGGTGGAGCCGGTCTCCGGCACGTAGAGCGCCTGGGCGGGCAACGACGTCGAGACGACGAGCCCGGCGACGAAGAGGAGCGCACCGACGGCCGTCACGCGCGACGCCGCACGGCGGAACGAGGCGCCCTGCTTGCGAGCGGTGGGGGCCGGCGCGGTGGTGCGGCTCGTATTGATGTGCCGGGTGGCCCGGTCGACCTGCACGGCGGACGCCGCACGGCCGGTGCGCCGACGGGAGGCCGGGACCTGGCCGATGACCCGACGGGGCTGCGGTGCGGCGGAGGACGGAGCGGCAGCGGGCACGGTGCGCGGTGCGGTGGCGTGGACGTCCGGCGACGTGGGGGCAGGCGGCGTCGTGATGCGCGATGCCGGTCGGACCGCCGACTCCGGCAGCGCGGGCGACGCCGGCGCGAGGTCGATCGGGGACACCGGAGCAGCGGCGGACGACGGCGTGGTCAGCCCGACGACCTCGTCGAACGACGGGCGCGCGGCGCTGTCGGGCGCGACGTCCTGCGTGTGGTCCTGCGTGACGGGAGCACCCTTCGCAGCCGCTCGCTCCGCCTCGATCCGTGCTCGTCGGGTCATGTGGACGACCGGGGTGGCGGCGTCGACGGGACCGGTGGGGACGGACGTCAGTGGAGAGTGGGGCATGCGTGCGGTGGCGATCCTGATCGGGGAAGGAGGGTGCTCGTTGGTAACGAGCAGATAACGGGACCTGAGCACGGTAGCAAACGTCGTCGCACGTCGCCAGTCGTGGTCATGTCCACCGGGGACCCCCAGACCGAGGGACCGTCCGGGGCTCAGGCGTCGAGTGCCTCGGCTTCCAGTCCGCGCAGCAGAGCCTCGAGGTCGTCGGCCACCGCGGGGCTCGCGAACAGGAAGGAACGGCTGCCACCCGCTTCCCAGATGCGGACCGACGCCCCGGCCTCGTGCGCGACGACGGAGCCGCCGGCCATGTCCCACGGGTTGATCCCGCGCTCGTAGTAGGCGTCGACGATCCCGGCACCGACCGCGCAGCAGTCGAGCGACGCCGCTCCCCCGCGTCGGATGTCCCGTACCTCGCCGATGAGCCCGGCGAGCACGGCCACCTGCTCACGCCGTCGGTCTGCCGTGTACCCGAAGCCCGTCGCCACGAGCGTCTCGGCGAGCGAGGCGGGAGCGCTGACGGACAGGGGGACGCCGTCACGGGTGGCGCCCTGCCCGGCCGCGGCGCGGAACACGACCCCGGTGGCTGGGGCGACCACGACACCCGCGACGGGCTCCCACGTCGTCGGGTCGGCGGAGCCGCGCACGACCCCGATGCTCACGCCGTACTCGGCGCTGCCGTACAGGTAGTTGACGGTGCCGTCGATCGGGTCGACGACCCACGTGATGCCCGACTCCCCCGACGCCGAGCCCGACTCCTCACCGTGGAACGCGTCGTCCGGCCGGGCCTCGGCGATCCGGGTGCGGATGAGCGCCTCGACCTCGCGATCCGCCGCGGTGACCACGTCGACGATGCTCGACTTGCGGTCGGCGACCTCAACCCCCTCAGCACGTCGTCGTGCGGCGAGCGCGGCCGCCTCGCGTGCGATCGTCTCGGCGAGGTCGGCGAACTGGGACGGTGTGCGGTCGGATGCCATGCACCGATCCTGCCAGTGACGACGAAAGCCCCGTCCGGATCGGACGGGGCTTCCAGGTGGTGGCAAGTGAGGGATTCGAACCCCCGAAGGCTACGCCGGCTGATTTACAGTCAGATCCCTTTGGCCGCTTGGGTAACTTGCCATGCGCACCCAGCCGGTGTGATCACCAACCGAAGGCGCGCACAAAAGCATAGCGGATCCGGAACGGTGGTCGTGACCACCGTGAGCCGATCCGCGCGACCGGAACCGGGCCTCCTGTCCGCCGTTAGGCTGTCCGGCATGGCAGACAGTTCCTTCGACGTGGTCAGCAAGGTCGACAAGATGGAGGCGGAGAACGCCCTCAACCAGGCGGCCAAGGAGATCGAGCAGCGGTACGACTTCAAGGGCGCGGACGCGTCGGTCGCCTTCAGCGGTGACGACGTCCTCATCAAGGCGAACTCGGAAGAGCGCGCCAAGGCCGTCCTCGACGTCCTGCAGAGCAAGGCGATCAAGCGCAACATCAGCCTGAAGAGCCTCGACGCCGGCGACCCGTACCCCTCGGGCAAGGAGTACCGCATCGAGGTGAAGTTCAAGAACGGCATCGAGCAGGACGTCGCCAAGAAGATCGGCGCGTTCCTGCGGGCGAACGCCCCCAAGACCGTGAAGAGCCAGATCCAGGGCGACGAACTGCGGGTCTCCTCGAAGAGCCGTGACGACCTGCAGAACACGATCCAGCTCCTCAAGGGTGAAGAGTTCGACGTCCCGTTGCAGTACATCAACTTCCGCTGACGCGCGGCGTCAAACGACACCCGAACCCGACACCGGCACCCCGTGGAGCACTGGCTCACCGTCGCGATCACCGTCCTGGCCGTCCTGCTGGACCTGGCGATCCGCGCCTTCTCGATCATCTACGTCCCGATCAACCGGAAGCCGCAGACCGCGACGGCCTGGTTGCTGGCGATCTTCCTCATCCCCTACATCGGCTTCATCGTCTTCCTGGTCATCGGGTCGACGAAGCTGCCGCGTGCCCGGCGTGAGAAGCAGACCGAGATCAACGCGTACATCCTCGAGCAGACCGAGGGCATCGAACGCGTGCGCCGTGACCACCCGTGGCCGCTCTGGCTCGAGAGCATCACGACGCTGAACCGCGAACTCGGCGCCATGCCGCTGGTCGGCGGCAACTCGGCCGAGCTCTACCCCGACTCGGAGGAGTCGATCGCCGAGATGACCCGGGCGATCGACCAGTCGCGTCGGTTCGTGCACGTCGAGTTCTACATCGCGACACTCGACGACACGACCCGGCCGTTCTTCGACGCGCTCGCCCGCGCGCAGGCCCGCGGCGTCACCGTCCGCTTCCTGCTCGACCACTGGGCGAGCCGCGGGTACCCCGGCTACAAGGACACGCTGGCGTTCATGGACCGCGCCGGCATCGAGTGGCACCTCATGCTCCCGCTGCTGCCACTGCAGGGGAAGTTCCAGCGCCCCGACCTGCGCAACCACCGGAAGATCATGGTCATCGACGGCTCGGTCGCGTTCACCGGGTCGCAGAACCTGATCGATGCGTCGTACGACATCAAGTCCCACATCGAGAAGGGCATGGTCTACAAGGACCTCTTCGCCCGGTTCGAGGGACCGGTCGTCGCGGGACTGAACGCCCTGTTCGTCACCGACTGGTACAGCGAGACCGACGAACTGCTGCTGCGCGAGAGCGACCCCGTGCAACGAGCCGACCGCGGTGACGCACTCGACTGCCAGGTGGTGCCGTCCGGGCCGGGGTTCGACGGTGAGAACAACCTGCGCCTGTTCAACGCGCTGCTCTACTCGGCGCAGAAGAAGGTGTCGATCACCTCGCCGTACTTCGTCCCGGACGACTCGATGCTGTACGCCATCACGACGACCGCCCAGCGCGGCGTCGAGGTCGAGCTCTTCGTCGGCGAGATGGGCGACCACGCGATGACGTGGCACGCGCAACGCTCGTACTACGAGGGCCTGCTCCGCGCCGGCGTCAAGATCTGGCTGTACCGGGCACCGGTGATCCTGCACGCCAAGCACTTCACCATCGACGACGAGGTGTCGGTGATCGGGTCGAGCAACATGGACATGCGCTCGTTCAGCCTGAACCTCGAGGTCTCCGTGATGGTGCGCGGCCACCGCTTCGTCGACGCGTTGCGCGCCGTGCAGGACGCCTACAAGGAGCACAGCTTCGAGCTCACGCTCGACGAGTGGGTCGACCGTCCGCGCCGGTCCAAGGTGCTCGACAACGTCGCGCGGCTCACGGCAGCGCTGCAGTAGCGGACGCTGTCGCGCTGGCGCGCTGGCGCGCTGGCGCGCTGTCGCGCCGTCGGCCAGGAGGCGCGGAGCGGCTCCGCCCCACACGGTGCGCCGTCGGCCAGGAGGCGCGGCGCGGCTCCGCCCCGCACGGTGCGCCGTCCGCCACCCGGTGCGACGTTGGCCGCACGGTGCGCCGCGACCGCGGGGCACGCAGCGGGCAAGCCCGCACCGGACGAGCAATCCGGCACCGTGCGGCGCCGGTACTGCCGCTCAGCGCATCGGGACGAGGGATGCCAGGGCCGGGACGGCCCGCTCGAGCGGGCCACGGCCGAGGAACCGGCGCCAGACCATCGCGAACACGACCGAGCCGAGGGCGAACCAGCCCCACGCCTCGGCCGACTCGGGGTAGGTCGGCAGCATCGCGATCACCACGAGGTGTCCCGAGTAGACCGTGAGCGGCATCGACCCGACGGCAGCGAGCGGGAACGCGATCCGCTCGGCGACCCGGCCTCGCCCGTCGAACACCAGGATGCACAGCGCGATGACCGCCACCGCCACCCCGGCTGTGCCCACCACGTCGACGACCGACGACGAGTGGTCACGCGGTGACAGGAAGAGCTGGGCGAGGGCCTGGCCCGGAGTGGCGTTGTCGGCGGCGTACGGAACGCCCGGGAACGCGAACGCAGCCCCTGGCGGCAGCGGCGCGACGACGGTGCCGACGATGTACGCGGTGGCGGCGACCAGTGCGCCGGACGCGAGGAGCACGACCTGCCGGCCACGATCCTCCAGACCGGCCCGGGCGACCGCGAGACCGACCAGGACGTGCGCCAGGAATGTGACCACGGGGTAGACCAGGCCGAGCTGCACGCCGACCATGCCCGCGTCCGCGTAGGCCGGCGCGATCGCGACTGCGGCGATCGGCGACAGGACGGCGCAGGCACCCGCGAGGGCGAGGAGCCACGCCGGGCGGACCCGGAGCACCGGGATCACCAGCAGGAAGAGCACGCCGTACGTCGGCAGGATGACGTAGACGGGGGTGTCCAACGCGATGAGCACGAACCCGACGGCGACGACGGCCACGGCGCGGATCGCCAGGCGTGCCCGGACCCGGCCGATCGTCGGTGGTCCAGGCGGGCTCGTCCGACCGCTCGTCAGCCCGATCGACACCCCGGCGAGGACGGCGAACAGCGTGGACGGGCGGCCGTGCGCCACGGCCGACCACGTCGAGGGGTCGGACCAGTCGAGCTGGTCCGCGATGCCGCCGATGTGCGCGGCCATCATGCCGAGCAGCGCGAGCGCCCGTGCGACGTCGACGCCCTGCAGCCGTGCGCCGGAAGCGGACGCGCCCCGCACCGCCGTGGGCGGGACGGGGCGCGTGTCGGTCATCGCCGTCAGTTCGTGGGCGCGTCGACGCGACCGAGCGACACGTCGATCATCTCGTCACGGGGCACGACCTTGATGCGCTCACGCCCCTCGGCAGCACCGAGCGCGAGCTCGTGGGTGTCCAGGTTGTGCCAGCCGTCGAGGTCGGTGTACTGGACACCCCGCTCGCGGAGCAGCGCCGGGATCGCACCCTCGGACGGGTCCTCCGGCGTCCACCAGCTCGCCTGGTCGTTCACGATGTGCTGCACGGTCTCCATCGCGTCGGACTTCGTGTGGCCGATCAGGCCGACCGGGCCGCGCTTGATCCAGCCGGTGGCGTAGACGCCCGGGATCTGCTGGTTGTCGTCGTCGAGGACCTGGCCCTCGTGGTTCGGGATGACGCCGTGGCGCTCGTCGAACGGCAGGCCGGGCAGCGGGGAACCGAAGTAGCCCACGGCACGGTACGCCGCCTGGACCGGGATCTCGCGGATCTCGCCCGTGCCCTCGACGCCACCCTCGCCGTTCGGCCGGGTGCGCTCGTACCGGATCGCGGTGAGGTTGCCGTGCTCGTCGCCGACGAACTCCGTCGGCTTCGCGTAGAAGTGCAGGTGCAGCCGCCGGCTCGCCTGGCCGGTCTCGCGCGTGCGCCACTGCTCGAGCACCCGGTTGATGACCATGACCTGCTTGTTCGTGGCGATCGCGGTCTTCGAAGCCTCGTCGTGGTCGAAGTCCTCGTCGTAGACGATCATGTCGACGTCGCGGACCTCGCCGAGTTCGCGGAGCTCGAGCGGCGTGAACTTCACCTGGGCGGGACCACGGCGGCCGAAGACGTGGACGTCCGTGACGGGTGACGCCTTCAGACCCTCGTACACGTTCGCCGGGATCTCGGTCGGCAGCAGGTCGTCGGCGTGCTTCGCCAGGATGCGGGAGACGTCGAGGGCCACGTTGCCGACCCCGATCACCGCGACGCTCTCGGCGGTCAGCGGCCAGGTGCGCGGGACGTCGGGGTGGCCGTCGAACCAGCTGACGAACTCGGCGGCGCCGTAGGAGCCCTCGAGATCGACGCCGGGGACGTCGAGGTCGGCGTCCTTGATCGCGCCCGTCGAGAAGACGACGGCGTTGTAGTGCTTCTTCAGGTCCTCGAGGGTGATGTCCTCGCCGAAGCGGACGTTGCCGAACAGCCGGACGACACCGCGGTCGAGCACGTCGCGCAGCGCGTTGACGATGCCCTTGATGCGCGGGTGGTCGGGGGCGACGCCGTAGCGGACCAACCCGTACGGCGCGGGGAGCTGCTCGAACAGGTCGATCGACACGTCGTGTCCGTGGGCCTCGCGCAGCAGGATGTCCGCGGCGTAGATGCCGGCGGGTCCGGCGCCGACGATGGCGATTCGGAGGGTGGGCACTGATCGTCTCCAGTTCGTTCGGGTGGGGTGCTCCCGGTGGTGCGTCCCGCGCGGCGGCCGTGGGGCCGTCCGGTCGCGGGCGGTGTTCAGCGGCTGCGGTCGACGACGGAGTCCGCGAAGCGGGTGAGTGCCCGCTTCACGGTGCCGTCGGGCAGCGGGGCGAGGGCGTCCACGGCTTCGCGGGCCCAGCGGACCGCGACCGTGCGCGTCGACGCCGTCGCCTCGTGTTCACGCAGGGCGGCGACGGCCGACTGGTACGGCACGGAGCCGACCGCGTCGTCCGGGGCGCCGTTCACGTCGCGCTCGATGCGCTGGACGAGGTCCTGCGCCGCCGGGTCGGTCGCCGCGTGCCGCCGCAGGTGCAGCATCGGCAGCGTGTCGACGCCGGCGCGGAGGTCGTTGCCGGCGATCTTGCCGGTCTTGTCCGTCGCGGGTGCCAGGTCGATGACGTCGTCGACGAGCTGGAAGGCGACGCCCACCTTCTCGCCGAAGGTCCCGACGGCGTCGAGGTACGTCCGGTCAGCGCCCGAGAACATGACGCCGGCGCGGGCGGCGGTCGCGATGAGCGAACCGGTCTTGTCGCTGAGGACCTGGATGTAGTGCTCGACCGGGTCGTCGTCGGGCTGCGGGCCGGTGGTCTCGTGCAGCTGGCCCATGCAGAGCCGCTGGAAGGTCTCGGCCTGCATCCGGATGCCCTCGGTGCCGAGGTCGGCGGTGATGAGGCTGGCACGGGCGAAGAGCAGGTCGCCGGTCAGGATCGCCACGTTGTTGCCGTAGGTGATCTGCGCCGCGGGGACCCCACGGCGGACGGGCGCTTCGTCCATGACGTCGTCGTGGTAGAGCGACGCCAGGTGGGTCGTCTCGATGCTCACGGCCGCCTTGACCACGGCGTCGGTCACCCCGTCGCCGAGCTGCGCGATGAGCAGCGTGAGCGTCGGACGGATCCGCTTGCCGCCCGCGGAGAGCAGGTAGCGGCTCGTGGTGTCGGCCAAGGTGTCCGTGGAACGCATGGCGTCCTCGAGCCCCTGCTCGACGAGCTCGAGCCCGTCGTCGACGGCGGTGATGAAGCGGCGGTCGGCGGGCGTGGCGAACAGCCGCTCGCCGATGCCCAGCGAGGCGCGGAGGCTCGGCGCGCGACGTGCGACCGGGACGCTCGGATTCAAGTGCTGCTCCGTCTTCGGGGGATGGTGACCGGTCAGTCGTCGGCCGGGTCGACGCGCGGCTGCTCGCCGGTCGCCTGGTGGTCGCGGCGTGCCTTCGCACGACGGGCCGCGGACTCGCGCACCGTGTCGGCGACGGGCTTGCGGCCACGGTGCAGTGCGACGATACCGGCCGTGAGGTTGCGGTAGGCGACCACGGAGAACCCGACGCCGCGCAGCCACTGGGTCAGGACCTGCTGGTCCGGCCACGCGTCGATCGACTCGGCGAGGTAGCGGTAGGCAGCGGGGTTGCTGCTGGAGAGCTTCGCGATGCCCGGGAGCACGCGCTTCAGGTACGTGCCGTAGCCCAGGCGCAGCAGCGCACGGGGCGGGGTCGAGAACTCGCAGATGACGACGCGGCCGCCGGGCTTCAGCACCCGCAGCATCTCGGCGAGCGCCTGCTTCGGGTCGTTCACGTTGCGGAGTCCGAACGAGATCGTGACCGCGTCGAACGTGTCGTCGTCGAAGGGCAGGTGTTCGGCGTCGCCCTCGACGAAGGTGATCTCGGGGTGTCGCTCACGGCCGACGGCGATCATGCCGGCGGAGAGGTCGAGCGCGCTCACCTCCGCACCCTTCTTCGCGAACGCCGCGGCACTCGTGCCGGTGCCGGCGGCGATGTCGAGGACCTTCTCGCCGGGCTGGGGGTCGACCGCCCGCACCGTGGCGACACGCCACAGCGGTGCGTTGCCCGCCGACAGGATGTCGTTCGTGAGGTCGTACTTGGCCGCGACGTCGTCGAACATCGCCGCCACCTCGTCCGGCCGCTTGTTCAGGTCCGCTCTGCTCACCCGACCAATCCTAGAGGTCTCGACCGTACGTTCACCGGACTCGCAGCGACGGCTCGTGCGACCGGCGGACGGCCGGGCGTCCGACCGACCGCGCGTAGCATCGGAGCCGTGACCCGAACCACCACGGCGGCGCCCCCGCTGACGGTCTCCACCCGGATCCTCGACGACCCGGGCACCGTCCTCCGCCACACGCTCCGCGACCGTCCCCTGGCCTTCGTCCGGAACGGCGACGGCATCGTCGGCATCGGGGAAGCACTGCGGTTCACGTTCACCGGGCCCGACCGGATGCGCGACGCGGCCGCCGTGTGGCGTTCCGTCGTGGAAGCCGCCACCGTCGACGACCCGGTGCAGCTGCGCGGGTCGGGTCTGGTGGCGTTCGGCTCCTTCGCCTTCGCCGACGACTCCGCCGACGAGAGCGTGTTGATCGTCCCGCGCGTGGTCATCGGTCGTCGGCGCGGGAAGGCCTGGCTCACGGCGATCGACACGACCGTCGGCGCCGAGCCGCTCGCCTTCACACGGACCTCGGTGCCGGTCCCCCACGTCGGACCGCACGTCTCCGTCACGCTGCGTCCGGGCCGGATCGACGAGGCCGCCTACGCCGCGAACGTCGCCGAGGCCGTGCGGCGCATCGTCGCCGGGGGCGCGCAGAAGGTCGTCCTCGCCCGCGACCTCGTCGGCACGCTGCCGCCGGGAGCCGATCGACGCGCCGTGCTGCTCGACCTCGCCGCCGCCTACCCGCAGTGCGTCACGTTCGCGGTCGACGGCCTGGTGGGTGCGACCCCGGAGACGCTCGCCCGCACGGACGGCACGCGGCTGACGGCACGGGTGCTGGCCGGCAGCGCCGCACGCGGGACCGACGAGGTGTCCGACCGTGCGGCCGCCGAGGCCCTCGCCGCCAGCGCGAAGGACGTCGAGGAGCACGCGTTCGCGATCGACAGCCTGCTCGCCTCGCTCCGCCCGCTCGTCACCGAGCTGCGTGCCGACCCCGAGCCGTTCCGACTGCAGCTGCCGAACCTGTGGCACCTGGCGACCGACGTGCAGGCGACGCTGCCGCCGGACACCACCTCGCTCGACGTCGCCGACGCCCTGCACCCGACCGCCGCGGTCGCGGGGACTCCCACCGACGTGGCCGTCCGGCTCGTCGCAGAGCTCGAGGGCGTCGACCGCGGACGCTACGCCGGTCCGGTGGGCTGGATGGGCGCCACGGGCGACGGCGAGTGGATGCTCGCGCTGCGGAGCGCCCGGATCGACGACGACGGCACCGTCCGGGCCTGGGCCGGCGCCGGTGTCGTGGCGGGGTCGGAGCCGGCGCGCGAGGTCGCCGAGACCGCCCTGAAGTTCCGACCGGTCACCGACGCACTGGCCTGAGCGGCGCGGCGCCACGCGGCCCCGCGGTCGCGCTGCATCGCCCCCGCCGCGTCAGTCCGCCAGCGGGACCTCGATGACGACCCGCTCGGCCGGGTCGGTCAGCACGCGTTCGAGGTCGCCCCACGTCTCGGCGCGGCGGTACTCCCAGCCGAGGCCGGTGACGACCCGTTCGACGTCGACGTGCTGCGGGGTCGACATCATCCGCCGCATGTCCTCCGGTGGGGTGGTGCGTGCCACCTCGAGCCCGCGGAAGATCGCGCCGCCGTGGTCGTTGCCGACGACGACCTGCACCCGGTGCGTCCGTTCCTCGGTGCCGGTGACGAACGCCCCGAGGTCGTGCAGCAGGGTCAGGTCGCCGAGCAGCACGCGCGTGGTGCCGACCGACGCCGACGACTGCTCGAGCGCCGCGGCGATGCCCAACGCGGTCGACACGGTGCCGTCGATGCCGGCGAGGCCGCGGTTCGCGTGCACCCGGATCTTCTTGCCGAGCACCCGTCCGTCGGCGACGCGGATGATCTGCGAGGCCCCGAACACGAGCCGGTCGTGCGGCCACGTCACGCCCCACACGGCGTCGGCGAGCATCGCGCGGTCGACCGGTCGGCGGCGGAGCGCGACCTCGTCGCGCAGGAACTTGTTGCGTTCGGCGCGGTCCGGGGACCGCTTGGCGCCGAGGTCGGGTCCGGCGTCGCCGTCGCCGAGCAGCTGACGGCTCGCGCCGACCCAGCGACCGACCCACGCACGGTGCTCCGGCCGGGTGCGGCCGGTCACGCGGACGTCGGACACGAAGGTGGTCAATGATTCGCTGTGCCCACGCCGCCGGTTCCCGGGCAACGCGCCAGCGGCGTCCGGGCCGTGCCGGTGGGGAGAGGCGCGGGCCGGGTCGAAGGGATCGGACGCGGGTCCGCGGACCACGATCGTCTCGACCCCCTGCCGCTGCAGCAGCACCGGGACCTCCCGGCTGAGGGTCGGGTGGCCGAGCACGACGGCGCGGCGGACCACCCCGCCGAAGTCCGGGTCGCGCAGGAGGTCGCGGTACGCGACGACGAGGTTCCGGCCGAACCGTGCGCCGCTGGAGACCTCGGCGAGCAGGGGCGCCCCGAGCTCCCAGGCGATGCGCTCGGCGTCCGCACCGGCGTCGTGCCCGGCGATGACGACCGTGCCCGGCTCGTCGTCCGGCGACAGCTCCGCCACCGGCAGACCCCCGTGCCGGCGACGGGTGGCGAACGCGGTGTCGACCTCGTCGTCGGGGACGCCCTGCACGTTCTCGGCGTCGAGGCCGGCGGAGAGGGGTTCGCGGAACGCGACGTTGAGCTGCGCCGGCCCGGGTTGTCCGGTGTGTCCGGCGGCCGCGGCGACGGCCTGCCGGGCGAGGTCGCGCAGCGCGGCACGCACCGACGCGTCGGCCCCGTGTGCCGACGGCGCCTCGACGTCGCGGACGAAGGCGACCGCGTCGCCGAACATGCCCGGCTGGACCGTGGTCTGGTTGCTGCCGATGCCGCGGAGTTCATCCGGCCGGTCGGCGCTCAGGACGATCATCGGGACGCCGGAGTGGTGCGCTTCGAGGACCGCGGGGTGCAGGTTGGCGACGGCGGTGCCCGAGGTCGTCACGACCGCGGCCGGCCGGCCGGACTCCACCGCGAGCCCGAGGGCGAAGAACCCGGCGGTGCGCTCGTCGAGTCGGACGTGCACGGTCAGGCCACCGGCACGCTCGAGGGCGACGGCCGCGAGCGCGAGGGCCTGCGACCGCGAGCCGGGACTGACGACGACGTCGGTGACGCCGGCGCGCACGAGTTCCTGCAGCAGGGTCAGGGCCGCGTCCGTCGCCGGGCTGCCCGATCCCGCGGGCCCGTCAGCGATCGGTGCGGCCGTCGTCGTCTCGGTCGTGGAACTGATCTTCGAGGTCTCGGAGGGTCGCGTCGTCCTGGTCCTTGTCCGTGAGGGTGTCCCCCGGCGCGGGCGTGGTGCCGAGGAAGTCCGGGTCGTCTTCGGGTCCACGGTACCGGGCGGTCGTGCCCGGGGACGCCGGCGACCGGCCGAGCAGGAACCAGAGCACCCCGCCGAGGACGGGGAGGACGATCACCAGGAGGATCCAGACACCGCGCCTGAGGGATCGGACACGTTCGCGGGGCATCGTCGCGCAGTCGATGGCCGCGTACACCGTGAAGGCGACAGCGGCGACGACGACGATCAACCACAAGCGGACCATGCCCAGGAGTGTAGGTCGCGAGCCTGTGACGACCCTGCCGGTCGGCCGTCCGTAGACTCGCAGGGTGAAAGCGTGGCTCCTCTACACCCTCGCCCGGCTCGGCATCTTCGCGGCGGCGCTCGTGCTCCTCCTGCTCCTGACGCCGATGCCCTGGTACTGGGCGACCATCGTCGCTGCCCTCGTCGGGCTCCTGGTGTCCTACATCGCGCTCGCGAAGCTCCGCACCACGGTCGCCCTGAGCCTCGCCAACCGCCGCGGGGGCCCGGAGCGCGACGCGGACACCGACTTCGAGGACGACTTCGTCGACGCTGCGGACACCGACGCCGCGGACACCCCGACCGTGCGCCCGGTGTCGGACGCCGACCGGCACGCCGCGCGCCGGGACACCGACGCGGAGTAGTCCTACGGCTGGACGGCGAGCGTGATGCCGAGCACCACGCCGAACACCAGCGACGCGAACGACGACAGCTGCAACGCCGTGATGAGCTCACGCGGCTTGCGCGACGACACCCCGATCGCGAGCGCCGGCAGGGCCAGCAGCAGCGAGAAGTACGTGAAGCCGGTGCGGAAGTAGAGCAGGACGAACCAGAGCAGCACGACGTACGGCAGCATCAGAAACAGGCCGTACAGCACCCGTGCCACCGGTCGGCCGACGACGACCGCGAGGGTGCGCTTGCCGGCCAGACGGTCCTCGTCGACGTCGCGGATGTTGTTGACCATCAAGACCGCGCAGGCGAAGAACCCGGCGGCGACCGCTGCGGCCCACCCGCTCGCGGTGGCCTGACCGATGAGCACGTACTGGGTGCCGAGCACGGCGACGAGGCCGAAGAACACGAAGACGAAGACCTCACCGAGCGCGTTGTAGCCGTACGGCTTCTTGCCGCCGGTGTAGAACCACGCGGCGACGATGGCGGCGGCGCCCACGAGCAGCAGCCACCACAGCTGGGTGAGCACCACGATGACGATCCCGGCGACCGCTGCCAGCCCGAAGAACGTCAGCGCGACGGTCAGCACCGTCCGGGGCTTCGCGAGGCCGGCACCCGTCAGTCGAGCCGGGCCGACGCGGTACTCGTCGGTGCCGCGGACGCCGTCGGAGTAGTCGTTGCTGTAGTTCACGCCGATCTGCAGGAACAGGGCCACCGCGAGGGCGAGCAGCGCGATGGCGAGGTGCGCGTCCTGCGCCAGGAACGCACCGAAGTCACCCGTGGTGCGACTGTCGACGAAGCCCACGGTGGTGCCGAGCACCACGGGGACGACGCCCAGCGTCAGGGTGCGGAGCCGTGCCCCGCCGATCCAGTCCCGCGCGGTCGCCCGGCGCTTCGAGCGGAGCGGGGCCGCGGCCTTCGCCGGGTTGCCCGAGCGGCCCTGCTTGTGCGTCGTGTTCTTCGTTCGTGCCACGACCACCGATCCTATCCGCGACGCGTCGCGGTGCCGTCGCGCGGACCTACGAGGACGCCAAGTCCTGGATCGCCCGCCGGTCGGGCTTGCCGGACGGGAGCATCGGCAGCCGGTCGACGACCACCACCGCGGCCGGACGTGCCGCACGACCGAGTGCGTCGCCCACGTGGGACCGGACGGTGTCGAGGTCGAGCGGCTGCTCGGTGACGACGACCGGCACCTCGCCCCACTCCTCCGAGGCCCGTCGGGTGACGACCGCCCCGTGCTGGTCGGGCAGGTCGCGCACGAGCCGCTCCACCGCGCCGAGCCGGACCTTCTCGCCACCGGAGACCACCACGTCGTCGAGACGTCCGAGCACCTGGACCACCCCGTCGGACACCGTTGCGGCGTCGCCCGTGCGGTACCAGCGCAGACCGTCGCGATCGACGAACGTCGTGGCCGTCCGGTCGTCGTCACCGAGGTACCCCTCGGCGAGCATCGGACCCGACAGCTGCAGCTCGCCGTCCACGACCTCGGTGCGGACGGTGCCGAACGGGACGCCGTCGTACACGCAGCCACCGCTCGTCTCGCTGGCGCCGTAGGTCGTCACGATCCGCACGCCCGCCGCGACCGCACGATCGCGCAGTGCCGCCGGGGTCGCCTGGCCGCCGACGAGGACGGCGTCGAACCGGGCGAGCGCAGCGGTCGCACGGCCGTCGTCGAGCACACGGGCGAGCTGCACGGGGACCAGGGACGTGTAGCGCCGTGGGGCGGCAGGGCCGGTGACGAGCCGGTCTGCGGCGTCCGCGAACGCCGCCGCGTCGAAGTGGCCCGGTGCCACGACGACCGGCGTCGTCCCCGCGGCGATCGAGCGGGTCAGGACGTTGAGGCCCGCGATGTAGTGCGTGGGCAGCGCGAGGACCCAACCACCGGGGCCGCCGAGTGCGGCGTCGGCGGCTGCGGCCCCCGCGAGCAGCGCTTCGGACGAGAGCGCCACGCGCTTGCCGGTGCCGGTGGACCCGCTCGTCTCGACCACCAGGGCGACCCGTTGCCGGACGTCGGCCGGTGGCGGGGTCGGCAGGGCGGGCGTTCCCTCGGCGACCGGGAGCAGCGCGGGGCCGCCGGCGAGCGCCGCCTCCAGGCCGCGGAGCACGGCCAGCGGGTCCGACGTGCCGAGCGCGACCAGCGGACGGCTCATGCCACGCCCACCGGGCGCGTGCGGACCACCGGACGCAGGCGGAGCACCGGGCTCAGTAGTGCCACGGGAACGACGTCCACTCGGGGGCGCGCTTCTCGAGGAACGAGTCGCGGCCCTCGACGGCCTCGTCGGTGCCGTAGGCGAGCCGCGTCGCCTCGCCCGCGAAGACCTGCTGGCCGACCATGCCGTCGTCGACGGCGTTGAACGCGTACTTCAGCATCCGGATCGCGGTCGGGGACTTGCCGAGGACGATCTCACCCCAGCGGATCGCCTCGCGCTCGAGGTCCTCGTGCGGGACGACGGCGTTCACGGCACCCATCTCGTACGCGCGCTGCGCCGAGTACTCCTGTGCGAGGAAGAAGACCTCGCGCGCGAACTTCTGGCCGATCTGCTTGGCGTAGTAGGCACTGCCGTAGCCGCCGTCGAACGACCCGACGTCGGCGTCGGTCTGCTTGAACCGGCCGTGCTCGGCGCTCGCGATGGTCAGGTCGCAGATCGCGTGCAGCGAGTGCCCGCCGCCGGCCGCCCACCCGGGGACCACGGCGATGACGACCTTGGGCATCATGCGGATCAGGCGCTGCACCTCGAGGATGTGCAGTCGCCCCATCGAGGCCTGCGCGGCGGCCGGGTCGACCCCCTCGGGCGGAGCTCCCTCGTCGCCGACGTACTGGTAGCCGCTGCGCCCGCGGATGCGCTGGTCGCCGCCGGAGCAGAACGCCCAGCCGCCGTCCTTCGGGCTCGGGCCGTTGCCGGTCAGCAGGACGACGCCGACGCGGGGGTCCTGACGGGCGTCGTCGAGTGCGCGGTACAGCTCGTCGACCGTGCGCGGACGGAAGGCGTTCCGCACCTCGGGCCGGTCGAAGGCGACCCGGACGATGCCCTTCGAGACGTGCTTGTGGTAGGTGATGTCCGTGAACTGCTCCGCGATCGGAGCCGCGGTCCAGACGTCGGGGTCGAACAGGTCGGAGACGGGAGCAGCCATGCTCCCAACGTACCGCTGCGGTCAGGCGCCCATGCCGGTCAGGACCTCGGGTGCGACGAACACCAGGATCACGATGAGGATGACCGGGTTGGCGAAGAACGCCACCACGACGCCGATCGCGCCGTACCACCGGCCGAGGCCACCGACCGCGGCGACGAAGCCGAGCACGGCGGCGATGAGGGTCAGGAAGACCACGACGAAGCAGATCCCGAACGCGAACTCGGTGTCGCCGCCCATGAAGACCGCGAAGGCGCTGGCGTCGACCGCTGCGGACACCACCGCGAGGCCGAGGGCGATCTTGCCGACGATCGGGCTGCGGCGCTTCCGAGCCGCCGTCTGGCGCACGTCGACGGTGCCCTGCTGCATGAGCCGGGCGAACTCGTCGGTGTCGCGACCGGGGCGCTGCGACGCGTGCTGCTGCGGTTCCCGCGCCACCGCGCCTCCCTCGTTCCGGACGGTTCGATCCGGGTCGTGACCTGTGCCGACCGGGGCCGACCGATGCATGCTAATGCCCTGCCCTGGCGGTCCCCTCCGAGGAACCGGCAGGTGCCCTGGGTGCGGTGGGAGGATGGCGGACGTGCTCCCCGACCTCGCCGAACTCACCGCCGACGCGCACGTGGTCGCCCTGCCCATGCGGGTGCGGTTCCGCGGCATCACCACGCGCGAGGCGGTCGTCCTCCGGGGCCCCTCGGGGTGGACGGAGTTCTCGCCCTTCGTCGAGTACGACGACGCCGAGGCCGCCGCGTGGCTCCGCGGCGCGATCGACTTCGGGTGGACGGAGCACGAGCCCGCCGCCGACTCGGTGCCCGTGAACGCCACGGTGCCGGCGATCACGCCCGATGCGGTCGCCGCACTGCTCGCGCGCTACCCCGGGTGCACCACCGCCAAGGTCAAGGTCGCCGAACCCGGCACCACCGTCGACGACGACGTCGCCCGGGTCGCCGAGGTCCGCCGCGTGATGGGCCCCTCGGCGGCCGTCCGGGTGGACGCCAACGGTCTCTGGAGCGTCGACCAGGCCGCCGAGGCCCTCGAACGCCTCGCCCCCTTCGACCTGCAGTACGCCGAGCAGCCCTGCCGGACGGTGCCCGAACTGGCGGCACTGCGGTCACGGACCGCCGGCCTCGGCATCCGGATTGCCGCGGACGAGAGCGTCCGCAAGGCAGCGGATCCGCTCGCCGTCGCGCGGGCCGGGGCGGCCGACGTCCTCGTCGTCAAGGCCCAACCGCTCGGCGGCGTCACGGCCGCACGCGCCGTCATCGCCGAGGCCGGCTTGCCGTGCGTGGTCTCCAGCGCGCTCGACACCTCGGTGGGGCTCGGCATGGGGGCGTTCCTCGCCGCGGCCGCGATGTCCCCGGGGTACGCCGCGGGGCTCGGGACGGCCGCGATGTTCGCGTCCGACGTCACCGCGGACCCCCTGCTGCCCGTCGGGGGCCGGGTGCCCGTGCGCCGGGCCACGGTGTCGTCGGACCTGCTGGACCGGAACGCGGCGTCGCCGGAGCGCACGGCGTGGTGGCTCGCCCGGCTCGAGCGCGTGCACACCCTGCTCGCCGCCGCGTAGAGGGACGCCGACACGGACAGGAGGCGCGGTGCCAGCTGGCACCGCGCCTCCTGTCCGATCGCAGTCGCGACCAGAGCCGCGTCAGCGACGCACGTCGCTCACAGACCCGAGTAGCTGTGCAGGCCCTTGAAGAACACGTTCACGACCGAGAAGTTGAACATCACGGCGGCGAAGCCGATGAGCGCCAACCACGACGACCGCGCACCGCGCCAGCCGCGGGTCGCACGGGCGTGGATGTACCCGGCGTAGACGACCCAGATGATGAACGTCCAGACCTCCTTGGTGTCCCAACCCCAGTACCGGCCCCAGGCGCGCTCCGCCCAGACCGCACCGGCGATCAGGGTGAAGGTCCAGAGGACGAAACCGACGAGCAGGACGCGGTAGGTGAGGACCTCGAGGCGGTCGGCGTCCGGCAGGGTCGCCATGAAGCGGAGCTTGCCCGACGCGGTGCGGCCCTGGCGGTACGTCTGCACGAGCTGCGCCACCGCGAGCCCCGCGCCGAGCGCGAAGAACCCGGTGCCGGCGATCGCCACGAAGACGTGGATGACCAGCCAGTAGGACTGCAGGGCGGGCTGCAGCGGGACGACGGGGACCCAGTAGTTCACCGTGGCGATGCCGAGCAGGATGATCGTCAGCCCGGTGATGAAGACACCGAGGAACTTCAGATTCTGCCAGAACTGCACCAGCAGGAAGATGAGCGTGATCAGCGCCGTGCCGGTGAGCGAGAACTCGAACATGTTGCCCCACGGCACACGGTCGGCCGCGATGCCGCGGAGGACCACCGATGCGACGTGCAGGACGAGCGCGAGGATCGTCATGGCCATGCCGACGCGTTCGAACTTCGTGCCGCGCCCGGCCGAGCCGCTGGCGTTCGCCGGGGGTGCGGCGACCGGTTCGAGCACGACGGTGCCACCCCGGACGGTGGCGACGGTCTTCGCCGAGCGGGCCGCACCCAACGAGGCGGTCGCGGCTGCGTCGTCCGAGTCCGCGCCCGTCTTCTTCGCCGCTGCCGTCACCTCGCCGGAGCGTTTCGCCATGTCCAGCGCGAACGAGATGAACGCGATGACGTAGACCGCCATCGCGGAGTACGTCAGCACGACCGAGTAGGTCGCGAGGTTCGTGGTCATGTCGTTCACTGGGGCATCCTAACTCCGAGGTCCGACGTGTGGCGGTGTGCGATGTCCCCGACGGCCCGTTCGAGGTTGGGGTCCTCGCCACGGGCGAGACCGGCGTACTCCAGGTCGTACTCGCCGTGCTCAGCGCCCTTGCGGGGGACGACCTTCACCCACACGCGTCGGCGCGGGACGAAGAGCGACGTCAGCAGCCCGAGCGTGGAGAGCAGCGCGAACCCGGCGACCCACGCCTGCGACGGGTCGTGGTGCACGTCGAGCGACACGTAGCGCTTGACGCCGTCGAACGTGATCGACCCGGCGCCGTCCGGCAGCTGCTTGGTCTGACCCGGCTTGAGCGCGATGCTCGCCGTGTCGGACTGGCGGCCGGCGATCTGCTGCAGGCCCTTGGTGTCGAGCGTGTAGACGCTCTGCGGCACCCCGCTGTCGAGCCCGAGGTCGCCGGTGTAGACCTGCAGCGTCAGCAGCGGGTTCTGCGTGTCCGGGTAGGCGCTCGTGTACGCACCGGAGGCGAGCTTCGACGCCGTCGGGTAGAAGAACCCGACCATGCCGAGCTGGTCCGGCAGCGCGTCCGGCACCTTGATGACGCCGGTGGACGTGTAGTTGGCGTCCTCGGGCAGGAACGGCACGACGTCCTGGAACGCCACGTTGCCCTCGCCGTCGCGCACCGTGACGTTCATCGCGTAGCCGTTGCCGAGCAGGTAGACGTTGGTGCCGCCGACGTGCAGCGGGTCGTTCACGCCGAGGCGGCTGGTCTTCGACTCGCCGCCCTTCTCCTTGCTCGTGACGGTCGCCGAGTAGTCGAGCGCCTGGCCGAGGGCGTCGAGGTTGCGCTCCTCGTACTTCGTGACGAACTTGTCGAGCGTCAGGTTGTAGCCCTTGAGGTCGGTCTGCTGGAACCAGCGACCGGGGTTGAACGAGTCGTAGGAGCCGAGGACGTTCGAGAACGTCTGCCCCTCGACCAGCAGCCGCTGCCCGGTGAACCCGAACCCGCCGCCGACGCCGACGGCCAGCAGGACACCGACGAGCGCCGCGTGGAACACCAGGTTGCCGGTCTCGCGCAGGTAGCCGCGCTCCGCGCTCACCGAGTCGCCGAAGCGCTCGACGCGGTACCCGGAGCGCTTCAGGATCGCCATCGCGCGCGTCACCGCGTGCTCGGTGGACGGGAGGCCCGTGGTCGCGTCGATCCCGGTGGTGCCGTCGATCATCGCGTCGGGCTGCACCGCCACGGTGCGGAAGCCCGCCAGTCGCGTCAGGCGCGCGGGGGTCCGGGGCGGACGGGTCCGCAGCGCCTGCCAGTGGTGCTTCGTGCGCGGAACGATGCAGCCGATCAGCGAGACGAACAGCAGGAGGTAGATCGCCGAGAACCACACCGAGGTGTAGGTGTCGAAGACCTGCAGCTTGTCGAGGATCGGGTAGAGCGTCGCGTGGTCGGCCTTGTACTGGACGACGCCGTTCGGGTCGGCGGTGCGCTGCGGCACGAGCGAGCCCGGGATCGCCGCGAGGGCGAGCAGCATGAGCAGGAACAGCGCGGTGCGCATGCTCGTGAGCTGCCGCCAGAAGAATCGGAGGGTGCCGATGAACCCGAGCTTCGGCTGGTTGATGCCGGGGTCGCCGGGGCCGGAGCCGTCGACGTGGTCGGACGGTCGCTGCGGGTCCGACGCGGTGTCGGCCCCCGTCGCTTCGGTGTCGGGGTCAGATCGCGGGGACAAAGCTCTGGATCACCGCCCCGACACTCGACATGACGGCCGACCAGATTCCGGTGACCATGAGCAGACCGATGACGATCAGGATCGCTCCTCCGATGATGTTGACGGTGCGCATGTGGCGCTTCACGGCGCGGATCGCACCGGTGGCCCAGCCGGCCCCGACGGCGACCAGGACGAACGGGACGCCCAGACCCAGGCAGTACGCGACGCCGAGCCACATGCCCTGCCAGGCGCTCCCCGACTGCACGCTGAGCAGGTTGATGGCGGCGAGGGTCGGCCCGAGGCACGGGGTCCACCCGAGGCCGAACACGATGCCGAGCAGCGGGGCGCCGACGAGTCCGGTCGCGGGCGTCCAGCTCGGCTTGATGGTGCGCTGCATGAACGTGAACCGCCCGACGAAGACCAGGCCCATCGCGATGACGACGACGCCGAGGACCTGCGTGATGAGGTCCCGCCAGCGCACGAGCCAGAACCCGAGCGCCCCGAACACCGTCGTGTACGCGACGAAGACCGCGGTGAACCCCAGGATGAACAGGAGCACCCCGAGCACGACCCGACCCCGGCGCTGCCCGCCCTCGGCGATCCCGCCGACGTACCCGAGGTAGCCGGGCACGAGCGGCAACACGCACGGCGACAGGAACGAGACGAGCCCCGCGAGCGCCGCCACGGGCAGCGCAACGGCCATCTGGCCGCTCAGGATCGCGTCGGCGAAGGGGTTGGAGGCCACGGGTCAGGAGGCCTTGCCGGCGTCGAGTTCGTCGCTGATCAGGGTCTTCAGGATGCTCGTGCCGTCGACGGCACCGAGCACCCGGGCAGCCACGCGGCCCTTGGTGTCGAGGACGATCGTGGCCGGCACGGCGTTCGGAGCGATCTGACCGGACAGCGCGAGCTGCATCGTGCCGGTCTTCTGGTCGAGCACGGTCGGGTAGTCGACCCCGAAGGTGCGCTCGAAGGCAGCCGCGGTCGCTGCCTCGTCGCGGACGTTGACGCCGATGAACGCGACGTCGTCGGCACCGGCGTAGGACGCGTGCACCTTGTTGAGGTACTTCGCCTCGGCGCGGCACGGCGGGCAGCTCGCGTACCAGAAGTTCAGGACGACGACCTTGCCCTTGAGGTCCTTCGACGAGACGGTGTCACCGTCGGAGTCCTTCGCCTCGAAGTCGACCGCGTCGGACCGCTTGTCGGCGCTGACCTCGGTCACCGCGCCGTCGCCGGAGATGTAGTTCTGGGTGGTGCCGTTGCCGTACTGCTTCGCCAGGCCGCCGTTGTCCGACGAGCACCCCGACAGGACGAGTGCCGCGGCGACCGCCGTCGCTGCGAGGACCGCGAACCGCTTGCTGATGACGCTCACACTGCTCCTTCGTCGATGGCGGTCGCGCGCAGCTCCTGCGCGGGATCCGTGTACCCGACCTCGGTGAACCGACCGGTCGTCGAGGCGGGCACCCGTTCGACGGTGGTGATGCTCGACAGGTCGCAGCGGCGCTTGCGCGGGTCGTGCCAGAGCGACTCCCCCGCGAGCTTCCGGTGGACCATCCAGATCGGCAGCTGGTGGCTGACGAGGACGACGTCGCCGCCGTCGACGCTCTCCCATGCCGTGGTCATCGCCGCGAGCATGCGGTTGGCGATCGACTCGTACGCCTCGCCCCAGCTCGGTCGGAACGGGTTCGCGATCCAGGGCCACTCCGCCGGGCGGCCGAGCGAACGCTTCGTGAAGCCCGGGGGCTGCCCCTCGTACCGGTTCGTCGGCTCGATGAGCCGCTCGTCCAGCGTGACGTCGAGCCCGTACGCGGCCGACCACGGAGCCGCGGACTCCTGCGTGCGCTGCAGCGGCGAGGCGACGATCCGGCGCACGTCGACACCGGCGTCCTGCCACGCGGTCGCCGAGGCGAGGGCCATCTGCTTGCCGAGGTCGCTCAGCCCGAAGCCCGGGAGCCGGCCGTACAGGACGCGGTCGGGGTTGTGCACCTCACCGTGCCGGACGAGGTGGAGTCGGGTGGCGGGCATGGGTTCCAGTGTAGGTCGCCCATCGGTGCTCACCGGCCCCACAGCCGATTCACCGGATGCGGAAGCGCTCAGCCGAGTTCGCCCGACAGCCGCCCGTGGATGGCCACCGACCCGGTGTTGAGACCCACGACCTCGACCGTGGACCCGTGCTTGGCGAACCGTTGCTCGACGCCGTCCAGCGCCGCGACCGTCGAGGCGTCGAAGACGTGCGCGTCGGACATGTCGATGACCACGTGCTCCGGGTCCTCGGCGTAGGAGAACCGGGTGACGAGGTCGTTCGACGACGCGAAGAACAACGCACCGCGGACCCGGTAGCGCACGGTGCGCTCGTCGACCGGCTCGCGCACGACAGTCACGACGTGGGCCGCCCGGCGTGCGAAGACGAGCGCCGCGACGACGACCCCGACGAGCACCCCGGTCGCGAGGTTCTCGGTCACGACGACCACCACGACCGTGATCAGCATGACCGCGGTCTCACCGAGCGGCATCCGTCGCAGGGTGCGCGGGCGGATGCTGTGCCAGTCGAAGGTCGCCACGCACACCATGAGCATCACGGCGGTGAGGGCGGCCATCGGGATCTGCGCGACGAGGTCGTGCAGCACGATCGTCAGCACGAGCACGGACGCACCGGCGACGAAGGTCGAGATCCGGGTCCGCGCGCCCGCGGTCTTCACGTTGATGACCGTCTGGCCGATCATCGCGCAGCCACCCGTGCCACCGAAGAACGCCGATGCGATGTTCGCGACGCCCTGCCCCCAGGACTCCCGCCACTTGCTCGAGCCGGTCTCGGTGATCGAGTCGACGAGCTGCGCGGTCAGCAGGGTCTCGATGAGGCCGACGATCGCGACGCCGAACGCGTACGGCGCGACGATCTGCAGCGTCTCGAACGAGAACGGCGTCACGATGCCGTTGAACCCCGGCAGTGCGGTGGGCAGTTCGCCCTCGTCACCGACCGTGGGGACGACGACGCTGAAGAGCATGGTGATACCGGTGATCACGACGACCGCGATGAGCGGCGCCGGGACCGCCTTGGTCAGGAACGGGAAGCCGACGATGATCGCGATGCCGAGGGCGGTCAGCGGCCAGACGACGAACGGGACGTCGTCGCCGAGCAGGTTGGGCAGCTGTGCGGTGAAGATGAGGATAGCCAGCGCGTTCACGAAGGCCACGTTGACGCTGCGCGGGATGAAGCGCATCAGTCGCGCGACGCCGAGGAACCCGAGGACGAGCTGGAACACGCCGCCGAGCACGATCGCGGGCACGAGGTACTCGATGCCGTGTTCGCGGACGAGCGGCGCGATGACCAGCGCCACCGACCCGGCTGCGGCGGACACCATCGCCGGGCGCCCGCCCACGATCGAGATCACGATCGCGATGATCACGCTCGAGAAGAGACCGACCGCCGGGTCGACACCGGCGACGACGGAGAACGAGATCGCCTCGGGGATGAGGGCGAGCGCGGTGACGATCCCGGCCAGGACCTCTCGGGTCAGCGTGCGGGGTGAGCGGAGGGCAGTGAGGACGCTCGGGGCAGCCGGCGCGTGTGTGATCACGGACATCGACGGGAACTCTACCCTCACGTGAGGGTAGAGTTGTGCACCGTGAGCACCACCGACGCCCCGGACACCATGCACATCGGCGAGCTGGCGGACCGCGCCGGCATGTCCCTGCGGACGATCCGCCACTACGACGAGGTCGGTCTGCTCGTGCCGAGTGGCCGCACGACCGGCGGGTTCCGCGTCTACACCGCGCAGGACCTGGACCGGCTGCTCGTGATCCGCCGCATGAAGCCGCTCGGGTTCACGCTCGACGAGATGGCCGAGCTCCTCCGCGTGGTCGACGCCCTCGCAGCGAAGGACCCCGAGGACGAACGAGCACTGGCCGCACGACTCGACGCGTACCTGGACGACGCTCGCGCCCGCCACGCCAAGCTCGTCGAGCGGGCGGGCATGGCAGAGGAGTTCATCGGCACGCTCGGGTCACTCCGCGCGTCGCTCCCCTGACCGCACGGCGCCCGCCGCCGCGGTGGCCCCCAGGCGCGCGCGCTCGGCGCGGAGCCGCGCGCGCTCGTGATGGGCTACGTCCCATTCGCGCAAGCGACGCCGGATTTCATCGTGCTCCCAGATGACACGGCGCGCCTTCCTCGGTCTGAACCGGTACTTCCGCCTGATGCGCTCTCGCCACTCGGCCTCTCGACGCTCCAAGAGCTCGACCACCGGATCACGCTCTGTCACTCCGTGTTCGTCCACGTTGCCTCGCTTCCCGTGATGAGTTCCAACACGATGTTGCCCACCGCCTCGTCGTCGTCGCGAAGAATCTGCATTTCGTACATCGCTTTCGCGCTGGCGCGACCGAGCTCGGCGCGACCGATGTCGTCGGCGCACGTCTGGTCGACCGTCCAGACGAAGCGGGACCACGCCCGGTCCCGCTGCTCGCGCGCGACGTCCCGCCGCCACCGGATGACCGCCCACAGCCCACCGACGAACGCGGCGATGAGCGTGAACGCCGCCGTGCACAGCGCTGCTGCCACGACCGCGACCGCCGCAGGCGGCCAGGTCGCGAGCTCCCCCGTCCCCGTCCCCACCCGGCCCCCCTCTCGTCCCGCGACCCGGCCACGTCGAGAACGCTACGGACCCGCGGGACGCCCCACGGGCCTCCCGGCCGACCTGTGGACTGCGCCGGACGCATGCCGCCCTGTGGAGGGGAGCACCCCGCGGACCGACGCCGCCGGACGCAGACGGTTAGACTCGACCACCGTGATCGAACGCACCCGCATCGCCGACCTCGCTGCCCTCCCCGACGGCCCCGTCTCCGTGGCCGGATGGGTCGAGACCGTCCGAGACCAGAAGAAGGTGCAGTTCGTCGTCCTCCGCGACGAGTCCGGCGCCGTCCAGCTCGTGAACCCCGCCACGCGCGAGGCCGAGGACGGTGACGACGCCGCCCAGGCCGCGCTCGCCACCACCAACGAGATCTCGGGCCTCGCCCACGGCACCTTCATCCACGCCACCGGCACCCTGAAGCACGACGAGCGCGTCAAGCTCGGCGGCCTCGAGGTCAAGGTCGGCGCGCTCGAGGTGGTGAGCGCCGCGATCCCGGAGACCCCGATCGCCGACGACTCGTCCCTCGACAAGCGGCTCGACTGGCGCTTCCTCGACCTGCGCAACCGCAAGCAGAACCTGATCTTCCGCATCCAGACGACGCTGGAGCACGCGTTCCGCACCTACTGGGTGGACCGCGACTACATCGAGATCCACACCCCGAAGCTGATGGCGTCGGCCTCCGAGTCGCGCGCCGAGCTGTTCCAGCTCGAGTACTTCGAGACGACCGCCTACCTGGCGCAGTCGCCGCAGAACTTCAAGCAGATGGCGCAGCCCGCCGGCTTCGGTGCCGTGTTCGAGATCGCCGACGCGTTCCGCGCCGACCCCTCGTTCACGAGCCGGCACGCGACGGAGTTCACCAGCGTCGACGCCGAGTTCTCGTGGATCGAGTCCCACGAGGACGTCATGGCGATGCACGAAGAGGTCCTGGTCGCCGGCATCACCGCGGTCAAGGAGAAGTACGGCAAGGACATCGAGGAGGTCTTCGGCTTCGAGCTGCAGGTCCCCGCGACGCCGTTCCCCCGTGTGACCCTGGCCGAGGCCCGGAAGATCGTCGCGGACAGCGGACACGACGTCGTCCGTGCCGACGGCGACCTGGACCCCGAGGGCGAGCGCCGCGTCGCCGCCTGGGCGAAGGAGCACCACGGGTCGGAGTTCGTCTTCGTCACCGAGTACGACGCCTCGATCCGGCCGTACTACCACATGCGGAAGCCGGGCGACCCGACGCTCACGAACAGCTACGACCTCATCTTCAACGGTGCGGAGATCTCCACGGGCGCGCAGCGCGAGCACCGCGTCGACGTGCTCGAGGCGCAGGCCGTCGAGAAGGGCCTCGACCCCGAGGAGCTCGGCTGGTACCTCGACTTCTTCCGCTACGGCGTGCCGCCGCACGGCGGGTTCGGCATGGGCCTCGCGCGCGTCCTCATGCTCATGCTCGGCGAGCCGTCCATCCGCGAGGTCACGTACCTCTTCCGTGGCCCGACGCGTCTGACCCCGTAGTCACGTCACGCGTCGCCCCTCGCGGGCGCACATGGTGAACAGAAATGGTCGCCTCCCGATGTGGGAGGCGACCATTTCCGCTCACGAAGCGCCGCAGCGCACGCAGCGCCGGGGGCGGGACGGGAGGCCCGGCTCAGCGCTCCCAGTCGATGGCGGCCCGCCCCGTGACCAGTCCACGGATCTCGGCTGCGGCGGCCTGGTGGTCCGGGTGCACCTGGTACTCGTCGAGTCCCGCGAGGTCGTCGAACGACGCGACGACGGCGACGTCGCTGTTCTTGTCCGGGTAGGCGACGTTCTCGACGACCTCGAGCGAGCGGATCGACCCGATGGTGCCGGTCAGGCCGGTCAGGAGTTCGCGGATCCGGGCGATGGACGCGGCGCGGTCGAGGTCCTCGCGCAGGGTCCAGGCGACGACGTGGGAGATCATGCGGAGGCACCGGCCTTCTCGAGGGCACGTGCGAGCCGATCGGCGTCGACGTGCCAGTTGCTGTGGACGCGCCCGTCGACCAGCACGACGGGGATGTCCTCCGCGTACTCCTGGCGGAGGGCGTCGTCGTCGAGGATCGAGCGTTCCTGCAGGGTGACGCCGGGGTGTTCGGCGACGACGCGCTCGACCACGGGTCGGGCGTCGTCGCAGAGGTGGCATCCGGGCTTCGTCAGGAACGTCACTGCGGGCATGGCTCCAGCGTAACCCGCGGCCCGCGTCCCCTGGGGAATGCGAAAGCCCCGGCGAACCGGGGCTTGACGCTGCAGGCTCGGGGCCTACTTCTTGTTGCGACGCTGGTGGCGCGTCTTGCGAAGCAGCTTGCGGTGCTTCTTCTTCGCCATGCGCTTGCGACGCTTCTTGATGACAGAACCCATGTGGACCTCGCTCGGACTGTGCTGATGTATCGGACACCGGGCCGTCGAGACCGCGGAAAATCAACCCGGCCGAGTCTACCGGAGGGCTGACGCGATGTCGAACGCGCCCGGAACGGACGTGCGTGCGCTCAGCCGACGTCTGCGATGCCACCGCGCAGCACGTCGGCGACGGCTGACTCGGGGACACGGAAGGACCGGCCGAAACGGATGGCGGGGAGCTCACCGGCGTGGACCATGCGGTACACGGTCATCTTCGAGACACGCATCATCTCGGCGACCTCAGCGACGGTGAGGAAGCGCACGTCGTCGAAACTGCCGGTCATGATCCGCCTTCGGTGGCTCGCACGCGATCCGCGCACGGGTTTGGTGTGACCTGTGTGGTCACTGGCAACTGTAGAGGCGCGTGCGACCCAGTGTCCAGGCTCAGTCTTCGTCCCCGCGGCGGGTGAAGCGCTTGCGGCTGCGGTCGACGACGCGCTCCCAGCCCTGCTGCGCGCCGGAGATCGCCGCGGTGGCCCGGTAGGACGCCTCGGCCATGACACGCCCAAGCTCGGTGCCGACCTCGACGGTGGCCTTGCCGGCCGCCCCGTTCCGGCGCACCGACACGGGTTGTCCATCGGGGGTCCACGCCGTGGTCGCGGGCATGCCGTCGGCGTCGACCGCGCCGGTGAACGGCAGGACCCAGTCCTCCAGGGACACGAGCGGTTCCGGGTCGAGCCGGTAGAAGCGGTGCTGCCCTTCCTCGCGGCTGGTGACGAGGCCGATGTCGCGCAGGACGCGGAGGTGCTTCGACACCGTCGGCTGGCTGACGCCCAGTCGCTCGACGAGCTGCCCGACGCTGAGTTCCCCACCGGTGACGTCCGATCCGTACGCGGCGAGGAGGGTCCCGAGCAGCTCACGCCTCGTGGGGTCCGCCACGACGGAGAAGATGTCGGCCATGCGGGCAAGGCTAGCCGGGGCACCTCGGATGTACCATGACGAACCGTCCCTGCCCATGTCCTCGGAGGCATACGATGCTCGACCGTACCGAGCCGCTCCCGCGGCACGTGACCGTCACCCGGCGACGGGGCGGACGGATCGCGACGGTCCTGCGATCGTCGCCGTCGCGATTGGCGATCGTGGTGTTCATCGCCCTGATCTTCGTGTTCACGGCGCTGTTCATGACACCGTGGGCCGCCGCGGACCGGACCGGCACGCACTTCTCGGACGCGCTGTTCACGGCGGCCTCGGTGGTGTGCGTCACCGGCCTCGCGACCGTCGACATGGCGACCCACTGGTCGGTGTTCGGCAAGGTCCTCGTGGTGATCGGCACGCAGATCGGCGCGGTGGGCGTGCTGACCTTCGCGTCGATCCTCGGGCTGTTCGTGACCCGCAAGCTCGGGCTCCGCGCGAAGCTGATGGCCGCGGGCGACTCGAACCCGCTCCGCACCCACCACGGTGCGGTGCCCGAGGGGCAGGCCGTCCGCCTCGGTGAGGTCGGCACCCTGCTCGCCACGGTGGCCGTGAGCACCCTGTCGATCGAGATCGTCCTCGGCCTGCTGCTCCTGCCGTCGGTGCTGATCGCGGGCATCCCGTTCTGGACCGCGGTCGGCGACTCCTTCTACTACGCGGCGATGGCGTTCACGAACACCGGCTTCTCGCCCAACGCGGACGGCCTCGACCCGTTTGCCCACGACTACTGGTTCCTGACGCTCCTGATGATCGGCGTCGTGGCGGGGTCGATCGGGTTCCCCGTCATCCGTGCCCTGACGAAGCAGCTCCGCATGCCGCGCCGCTGGCCGATCCACGTCAAGCTGACCCTGGCCACGAGCGCGGTCCTGCTCGTCGGCGGTGCGATCGTCTACACCGCGCTCGAGGCCTCGAACCCGACGACCTTCGGCGAGGAGGGTGCCGGGCGGACGGCGTTCCAGGCGCTCTTCCTGTCGACGATGACCCGCTCCGGCGGCTTCTCGCTCGTCGACTTCGACCAGCTGAACGGGTCGAGCCTGCTCGTCACCGACATGCTCATGTTCATCGGTGGCGGCTCCGCGTCGACCGCCGGCGGCATCAAGGTCACGACCCTCGCGGTGCTGTTCCTCGCCGCGGTGGCCGAGGCCCGCGGCCGGCAGAGCATGGAGGCGTTCGGGCGCCGCATCCCCAGTGACGTGCTGCGGGTCGCGGTCGCCATCGTGCTCTGGGGAGCGACGATCGTGGCGGTCGCGACCGTGGTGCTCCTGCAGATCACGGACGACTCGCTCGACCGCGTGCTGTTCGAGGTGATCTCGGCGTTCTCGACCAGTGGTCTGTCCTCCGGCGTGTCCGCGGACCTGCCCGAGTCCGGCAAGTACGTCCTGGCCGCCACCATGTTCCTCGGCCGGGTCGGTACAGTGACCATCGCCGCAGCCCTGGCCGCGAGTCAGAGCCGGCAGTTGTTCCGCCGTCCCGAGGAGAGGCCGATCGTTGGCTGACCGAACCCGTCCCCCGCACCCGATGGGTGCGATCAGTCACGACGCACCCGTGCTCGTCATCGGCCTCGGCCGCTTCGGCGCCGCCACCGCCGGTCAGCTCGAGCGGCAGGACCGCGAGGTCCTCGTCGTCGACACCGACGCCGGCCTGGTGCAGAAGTGGTCCGACCGGGTCACGCACGCCGTGCAGGCCGATGCGACCGACATCGACGCGCTGCGGCAGATCGGTGCGCAGGACTTCGCGATCGCGGTCGTCGGGACGGGCAGCGACCTCGAGTCGAGCGTGCTGATCACGGCGAACCTCGTCGACCTCGGCATCCCGCAGATCTGGGCGAAGGCCATCAGCCGCTCGCACGGAACGATCCTGTCCCGCATCGGCGCGAACCACGTCGTCTACCCGGAGCGTGAAGCCGGGGAGCGCACCGCACACCTGGTGTCCGGGCGCATGCTCGACTTCATCGAGTTCGACGACGACTTCGCCGTGGTCAAGATGTTCCCGCCACGGGCCGTGCGCGGGAAGGACCTCGCCACCACGGTGATCCGCACCCGGTTCGGTCTGACGGTGCTCGGCATCAAGCCGCCCGGGAGCCCGTTCGTGCCGGCGACGCCGGAGAGCATCATCGGCGAGGACGACGTGATCATCGTCTCGGGTTCGGAGACCGACCTGGAGCGCTTCGCGGCGTTCGAGTAGGTCCGCCCGCGCCCCTACGACGCGGCGATCTCCTCCGCGCGCGCGATCGCGGCGCGCGACGCGCGCAGGAAGGTGTCGGCCAGGTCGGCATCCTGCAGCACCGCGACGGCCCGCTCGGTGGTGCCCTTCGGGCTCGTGACGGCACGCCGCAGGTCGGCGGGCTCACGCTCCGACCGGTCGAGCAGCTCCACGGCGCCGCGCAGCGTGCCCTGCACCATCGTGGCCGCCTGGTCCGGGGTGAAGCCGAGCGCCTCGGCAGCACGCTGCCACTCCTCGACCAGCAGGAAGACGTAGGCCGGACCCGAACCGGACACCGCGGACAGGGCGTCGAGCTGCGTCTCGGGCACCTCGATCACCTGTCCCGAGGCGGTGAACACCGACGACGCGAGCGCGACGGCGTCGGGGTCCGCGGACGCGCCGGCGCTGAGCCCGGTGACGCCGTGGCCGACGCCGATGGGCGTGTTCGGGAGTGCACGGACGACGCGCACACCGGCCGGCACCCGCGACTCCATGCTCGCGGTCGTGGTGCCGACCGCCACGCTGACCAGCACCGCACCGGGCTCCAGGTCCGCTGCGACCTCGTCGAGCAGGTCCGCGATCATGTACGGCTTCACGCCGACGACGACGAGCGTCGCGCCACGGACAGCACGGCGGTTCGCATCGGGGTCGGTGTCGCTCGCGGTGGCGTCGAGCCCGCGCTGCCGGTGGGCGGCGGCCGACCCCTCGGACTTCGTCGTGAGGGTCACGGTCGCCGGGTCGAGCCCAGCGGCGAGCAGGCCGTCGAGGACCGAGCCGGACATGGAGCCGACGCCGAGCAGGGCGGTACGGGGCAGGTCGATCGTCATGCTCCCGACCCTACCGACCGGCCTCGCCTAGGATCGTCTTCCAGATCGGGAGAAGGGGACAGCTGTGAGCGCTTCTGGAGGCACGAAGGCGATCCTCGCCGCACTCGGTGCGAACGTCGGCATCGCAATCGTGAAGTTCATCGCGGCCGCGATCAGCGGGTCCGCGTCGATGCTGGCCGAGGGCGTGCACTCCCTGGCCGACTCCGCGAACCAGCTCCTCCTGCTGCTCGGCGGACGCCGTGCCCGTCGCGCCGCCGACGAGGAGCACCCCTTCGGCTACGGGCGCGAACGCTACGTGTACGCCTTCGTCGTCTCGATCATCCTGTTCTCCGTCGGCGGGGTGTTCTCGCTCTACGAGGGCATCGAGAAGCTCGCCCACCCGCACCCGCTCGAGAACTGGTGGCTGCCGCTCGTCGTGCTCGTCATCGCGATCGGGCTCGAGGGCTTCTCGCTCCGCACGGCGCTGACGGAGGCCCGGCCGCAGAAGGGCACGCAGAGCTGGGTGCAGTTCGTCCGTCGCGCCAAGGCCCCGGAGCTCCCCGTCGTGATGCTCGAGGACACCGCTGCCCTGCTCGGTCTGGTCTTCGCCCTGTTCGGCGTCGGGCTGACCGCGATCACCGGCAACGGGGTCTTCGACGCGATCGGCACCATGCTCATCGCCGCCCTGCTCATCGCCGTCGCGGTCGTCCTGGGCATCGAGACGAAGAGCCTGCTCGTCGGCGAGGGTGCCACGGTCGCCGACGTCGAGCGGATCAAGCACGCGGTGCTCGACGGCCCGGAGGTCGACGCGATCATCCACATCAAGACGCTGTACCTGGGCCCGGACGAGCTCATGGTCGGCGTGAAGGTCGCCGTCGACGGCGACCGCCGCCTGGGGGACGTCGCCGCCGGCATCGACACCGTCGAGCACCGCGTGCGCACCGCGGTGCCGATCGCCCGGGTCATCTACGTCGAACCCGATGTGCTCCGCACCGGTCCGCGTCCGCCGACCGAGGCGATCGTCATCCTCGCCGCTGACTGAAGAAGGCGTCGAGCAGCGCGGCGCACTCGCGCTCGAGCACGCCGCCGACGACCTCGGAGCGGTGCGGCAGCCGCCGGTCCCTGGCGATGTCGTAGACGCTGCCGGTCGCGCCTGCCTTGGGGTCCCAGGCACCGAACACGACCCGCGGCACGCGCGCTGCCAGGATCGCCCCGGCGCACATCGGGCACGGCTCGAGCGTCACGACGAGCGTGTGCCCGTCGAGGTGCCAGTCTCCGGTCACCGCGGCCGCCGCACGGAGCGCGAGCACCTCGGCGTGCGCGGTCGGGTCCTGCAGTGCCTCGCGCTCGTTCCGGCCGACGGCGACGACCACGCCGTCGCGGTCGAGCACCACCGCCCCCACCGGGACGTCGCCGGTCGCCAGGCACGCGCGGGCCTCGTCGAGCGCGCGTTCCATCGCCGGGACGAACGGACGGGCAGCGGGCGCTTCCACGGGACCTCCTGGCGGTCGGCAGCACGGTAGGCTCGACCCTATGCGAGTCCACGTCGCCGACCACCCGCTCATCACCCACAAGCTCTCGGTGCTCCGCGACCGGACCACACCCTCCCCCACGTTCCGCGCCCTGACCGAAGAGCTCGTCACGCTCCTCGCGTACGAGGCCACGCGCAACGTCCGGGTCACCGCGACGCCCATCGACACCCCCGTGGCGCACACCATGGGCGTTTCGATCGCCAAGCCGCGTCCGCTCGTCGTCCCGATCCTGCGTGCCGGCCTCGGCATGCTCGAGGGGATGGTCAAGCTCGTGCCGACGGCCGAGGTCGGGTTCCTCGGCATGGCCCGCAACGAGGAGACCCTCGAGCCGCAGACCTACGCCGAGCGCCTGCCCGACGACCTGTCCGGCCGGCAGTGCTTCGTGCTCGACCCGATGCTGGCCACCGGTGGCACCCTCGCCGCCGCCATCGACTTCCTGTTCGCCCGCGGCGCCGAAGAGGTCACGTGCGTGTGCATCCTCGGCGCACCCGAGGGGCTCGCGATGGTCGAGCAGGCCGTCGGCGACCGCAACGTCTCGATCGTGCTCGGCGCCCTCGACGAGAAGCTCGACGAGAACGGGTACATCGTCCCCGGTCTCGGCGACGCCGGCGACCGCCTCTACGGACTGGCCGAGTAGGCAGTCGACGTCACCCACGATCGACGGGAGGCCCGTGGCGACACCGCCACGGGCCTCCCGTCGTCCGTCAGCCCGGTCCACCGCCGCCGGTGCGCGGAACGCACCGTCCACTCGGACGGTTGACACCGCCTTGGTATACCGCCGATACTCGTCCCATGACTGCAACCGTGTCCACCCGCGTCCTCTCCGAGGTCCAGGGGACTGCCGGCATGATGATGCCGGTCGCCGTCATGCGTTGTCGAATGTGTGCCTGATCGGCACCCGTTCCAGCCGGATCCCCCGCGACACCACCCCGGTCGCGAGCGTGTGATCCCCGGGTGACGGACACCGTCGACGACGCGCACCACGTCACGAGGTCTGTCTCCCGTTCCCCCGGGTCCGCCCCGGTCCACAGCAGGACCGCAGGGCACGACGGCATCCAGCCGTACCCGGGTCGACGCATTCGACACCGCCGCACGCGCCACACGCGCACCGGCCACATCGCCCGGAGAACCACCATGTCGCTCACCATCGCCCAGCCCCGCACCGCGCTCCGCACCGCCGCTCCGACGCCGACCGACCTCGGGACCGTCACCCCGATCCGGCCCCGTCCCGCGACGCCGGCCACGACCGGCCAGACCGCCGTGCCGACCAGCCCGGTCGTCGCACCGCAGCGCAACCGCTCGCTGCCGGAGGGCACCGAGGCCCGTGGCTTCGCGCTGTACGTCGGGATCGACGAGGCGAAGGCGGCAGCAGCCGGTACCACGCTCGCGGCCGTCGTCGAGCAGCTGAAGGCACTGACCGCGCAGCTCGTCCCGAACTCGGAGACCTACGCGGCCGTCGCCGTCGCCGCGGAGCAGTCCGGCGGCCGCGACGTCGACGTCGTCCGGCTGGCGTTGCAGGACCGCTCCGCCGTCGCCGCGCGCAAGCAGGCCGAGAAGCCCGAGCCGGAGGAGACCGGGGTCGTCATCGACATCTCCCGGAAGCGCGTCACCCTCGACGGTGAAGCAGCACCCCTGACGTACAAGGAGTTCGAGCTCCTGCAGTTCCTGGTGCTGCGCGAGGGCCAGACCGTCGACCGCTCGGCGATCATCGACGGTCTGTGGTCGGACGGCGAGGACGAGACCCCGAACGAGCGCACCATCGACGTGCACGTGCGCCGTCTCCGCTCCAAGCTCGGCGCGTTCGAGGAGATCGTCCGCACCGTGCGCGGCGTCGGGTACCGGTTCGACCGGCACGCCGACGTGGCCGTCCGCTACGCCTCGACGCCGTCGCCCGACCTCTTCTGATGCTGATCGGTCGCTCTTGGTGAACTCGCAGCGAACGACCCTCGGAGAGGCTAGCGCGCCGTTACCGCTTCGTTATACAGTCGGACGCGCAGACGGTGTTTGCTGTGGCACCGGCTGCGGAATGTGATTGCAGGAAACTCTTGGTGCAAGGGAGAGGGCCGGTCGCTCGGAAGAGCGGCCGGCCCTCGTGCACGTCGGGCTGGTGCATGTCGGCCCTCGTGCATGTCGAACCCGCCCCTGTCGGGGGCCGTCGGTAGTGTGGACGGACCGTCCGACCAGAGGGGAGCGCGATCGTGAGCGACTCACGCCGCAGCGAGAAGGCGACCGCCGTCGCTGCCTGGGAATCACTGTTCCGCGCCCAGGTCACCGTGATGCGGAGCCTCAACGCGGACTTCCCCGGCGGCGAGATCTCCTTCAACGAGTACGACGTCTGCTTCAACCTGTCGACGCAGCCCGGCCGGCGCTGCCGCATGCGTGACCTCACCGGTCACCTGCTCCTCACCCAGCCGAGCGTGAGCCGCCTGGTCGATCGCCTGCTCGCCCGCGGGATCGTCGAGAAGCAGCCGGACCCGTCCGACGCCCGCGGCGTGATCGTGGCGCTCACCCCGCACGGGTTCGACGTCTACCGCCAGGTGGCCGTGCAGCACGCGGCGAGCATCGCGCAGCAGGTCGGCGCCGGGCTCTCCGACGCCGAACTCCGCACCCTCACCGAGCTGTGCACGAAGCTGCGGCTCGCGGTCGGCACCGCCCCGGGCCGACGACCCGTCGCGCGGACGGTCTCCGAGTCGGATCCGGCACCGGTGTGACCGGCGCACTGGTCTGGCTCCGCGACGACCTGCGACTGGCCGACAACCCCGCGCTGCGCGCTGCGATCGACCACGGCGGCGACGTCACGGTGGTCTACGTCCTCGACGACGAGTCCCCCGGCATCCGTCCCGCCGGCGCCGCCAGCCGCTGGTGGCTCCACCACTCGCTCACCGCCCTCGACGGCGACCTGCGCGACCGTGACTCGCGGCTGGTGCTGCGACGGGGCGCGGCCGCCGCGGTGATCGACGCCCTCGTCGCCGAGTCCGGAGCGGACGCCGTGTTCTGGAACCGTCGGTACGGCCCCGCCGAACGCGAGGTCGACGCCGGCATCAAGAGCGCGCTGCACGACCGCGGCATCGAAGCGCACAGCTTCGCGGCGAACCTGCTCTGGGAACCGTGGACCGTGCTCACGGGTCAGGGCGAACCGTACAAGGTGTTCACCCCGTTCTGGCGCGCCGCCCAGGCGATGCCCGAACCGCGGCACCCGCTCCCGAAGCCCCGGGACCTGCCAGCACCCGCCCGGGTCACGAGCGACGACCTGGACCAGTGGGACCTGCTGCCGACCCGTCCCGACTGGGCCGGCGGACTCCGCGACGCCTGGGAACCCGGCGAGCACGGCGCCCACCAGCGGCTCGAGCACTTCGTCACCCACGCGCTCGAGGACTACGACCAGCGGGACGAACCCGCCATGGCAGCCACGAGCGACCTGTCCCCGCACCTGCGCTGGGGCGAGGTCAGCCCGTACCAGGTGTGGCACCGGTTGCACGGAGCGCTCGAGCCGGAGCAGCGCAAGAACGCCTCGGCCTTCCTGCGGCAGCTGGCGTGGCGCGAGTTCAACTGGAACGAGCACTTCCACTGCGAGGACATCACGACGGTGAACGTGCGTCGGGAGTTCGACGCGTTCCCGTGGCGGGACGCCCCGGCGGCCGAGGTCGACCGGTGGCGCACCGGCACGACCGGGTTCGACCTCGTCGACGCCGGCATGCGGGAGCTGTGGCACTCCGGCGCCATGCACAACCGCGTCCGGTTGGCGACCGCGAGCTTCCTCGTCAAGAACCTGCTGGTCGACTGGCGCGTGGGCGAGCAGTGGTTCTGGGACACCCTCGTCGACGCCGACTCGGCCAACAACGCCGGGAACTGGCAGTGGGTCGCCGGGTCGGGCTTCGACGCGGCGCCGTACTTCCGCGTGTTCAACCCCGACCGGCAGCTCGAGCGGTTCGACCCGCACCGTGAGTACGTGCACCGGTGGGTCCCCTCGGACGAGCTCCGGCCCGAGCCGATGGTCGACCTCAAGGCGACGCGGCAGCGCGCCCTCGACGCCTACGCAGAGATGCGTCGGTCGTGACCCCGTGGGACGCCGCCGTCGCGCAGGTCGACGCGCTCTTCCGTGACCGTGTCGACCGCGGCGTCGCACCGAGCAGCGCGTGGGGTGTGTTCGACCGGACGGGTCTCATCGCCTCCGGGGGCCACGGCGACCGTGGCGACGGGCAGCGACCCGATGCCGACAGCGTCTACCGGATCGCGTCGTGCACCAAGAGCGTCACCGCGGCGATGCTGCTGACGTTGGTCTCCGACGGCCACCTGGACCTCGACGCACCGGTCACCGCCTTCGTGCCCGCGTTCGGCGCCGTACACCTGCCCACACCGGACTCCCCCGTGCCGACCGTACGGATGCTGCTGACCATGTCGGCCGGGTTCCCCACCGACGACCCCTGGGCGGACCGGCAGGAGTCGATCAGCGACGCCGAGCTCGACGACGTCCTGCGCGGCGGACTGTTGTTCGACTCCGTGCCCGGCACCCGGTTCGCGTACTCGAACCTCGGCTACGCCCTGCTCGGTCGGGTCGTCGCCGTCGTCTCCGGCCGCCCGTTCACCGAGGCGGCACGCGACACGGTGCTCCGGCCGCTCGGTCTCGACCACACGGTGTTCAGCGCGACCGAGTCACCAGGACCGGTCGTCACCGGGTTCCGTCCGCACGACGGCGACTGGGAACCCCTGCCGATGACCGGCCCGGGGGCGTTCTCGTCCATCGGTGGCCTGTTCTCCACCGTCCGCGACCTCGCGCGCTGGGCGACGCACCTGGCATCGGCGTCGTCCGACACCCCGGAGCCCGGACCGGTCTCCCCCGCCGATCGCCGGCTCATGCAGCAGGCGATGCGGGTCGTGCCGTCGTCGGTGGTCCCCGGTTCGTCGCGCCCCACGGCGTACGGCTTCGGGCTGTTCGTCGAGCAGGACGACCGGTTCGGCGAACTCGTCTCGCACTCCGGCGGCTACCCGGGGTTCTCGGCGCACATGCGGTGGTCCGCGCAGACCGGCCTCGGTGTCGTCGCGTTCGAGAACGCGACGCAGGCGAAGGTCTCGGCCGCGGCGCAGCAGGCACACGACCTGCTCCTGGAGACCGCGCGTCTGACGGCGTCCCCGGCACTCGCCGGTACGGGCACCGGACCCGCGCGCCGCCCCGGCGCCGACCCGACCATCCGGGCGACGCGAGCCGCGCAGACCGCCGTGACGGGCCTCCTGGCCGACTGGCACGACGACGTGGCGGACGCGATCTGCACGCCGAACGTGGCGATGGACGTCCCCTACGATCGCCGCCGACGCGCGATCGCCGCCGCGGTCGCCGAGGTGGGGGCGGACCTGGCCGCTGCTCCCGTCGCCGAGCAGTCGTCGACGCCGTCGCACCTGCGCTGGTGGTTGCCCGGCGCCTGCGGGCGCCTGCGCGTCGAGATCCGGCTCGCCCCGTCGTCGACCGGTCGCGTCCAGACCCTCACCGTCGTGGCGGAGCCCGCAGAGGGCTGACCGGGCGGAACGTACGGTCGTGACCGCGGCCGGCTCGAGCCCCGGTCCCGGCCGTCACACCGGCGGTCGGCCGCCGACGAACCCGAGCGCCCGGGCGGCGACCCGGGTGCCCTCGCGCGCCGCCGCTCCGACCCGCACGGGATCGGTCGCCCACGCCCGCACGAACCCCGCGGCGAACGCGTCGCCGGCACCGACCGTGTCGACGACCGTCGCCGGTGTCGCGGCGACGCGGTGCACGCTCCGACCACGCCGCCCCACCAGCACACCGTCGGCGCCCACCGTGACCACCACGAGCGGGACGTGCTCGGTCAGTCGCCGCACCGCGTCGTCGAGGTCGGTCGACCCTGTCAGTTCGAGGGCCTCCTGCCGGCCGGGGAAGAGGACGTCGACACCGGCGAGGGCCTCGAGGAAGGCGGGAGCACCGACCGACCGGACGATGGCCGCCGAGGACGGGTCGAGCGACACCCGGGCCGGTCCTGTCCGGGCGCGGGCGACCAGGGCGGCGATGCGGTCGGCGCCGCCCCCGAGCATCGCGTGCCCGGTCAGGTGCACGATGTCCGCACGTCGAGCCACGGCGTCGGGGACGTCGGCGGCCGTGAGCTTCCCGCTCGCGGCCGGGTCGGACATCGCCGTGCGGCCGCTGTCGTTGCGCACCGACACCACGACCCCGGTGGAGGTCATCGCGTCGTAGCGCAGGTGCGGTCGGACGCCGGCGTCCTCCAGCGACCGTTCGTGCCGGTAGACGTCGTCGACGCCGACCCGGGCGACGAGGTCGACCTCGGCGCCGAGCCAACCGAGCCAGGCAGCGGTGTTGCCGGCAGCGCCGGTCGGGCGGTGGCGGATCACGGCTGCGGGATCGTGGACCCCGATGGTGTGTGCGGTGGTCTGCACGAGCACGCCGTCCAAGACGTCGCCGACCACCAGGAAGCGTTTTCCGGCACCCCGACGGCGCCCCGCGACCACCCGTCCGGCACGGGTCCCCTCGGGCTGCGACACGGGCACGGAGGCCTCTTGCGGCGTGGACATCTGCCTCAGTCTACGCGGAACCGAGTATTGCTCCGTTTTCACGCCCCGACAGCCGGTTCCGCGCGGTGACCGTCAGACCGAGCGACCGGTAACATACTCCATGACACCGGTCGTCGATAGCGCGACCGCCGCCGCCGATCCGACGGAGATGCCATGCCCCGGAAGCCCGACCCGACGCTCAAGCCGGCGATCCTCGAGAAGGTCACCCTGCACCTGCTCGACACCAAGCTCGAGGACGTCTCGGTGCGCAGCCTCGGTCGCGTCCTGGGCACGAGCGCGTACCCGATCGTCTACCACTTCGGCTCACGCGACGCGCTCATCGACTCGGTCGTCGAGCACCTGGCCGACACGGTCTGCCACGCCGCACTCGATCCCGGCGCGGACCGCGCTGCGCTCGGCGACTACCTCGTCGCCACCTTCGGCGGGCTCGGCGATCCGCACCGCGCCCTCGCCGCGCGGCTCACCTTCGAGCTCGGGTCGGTCGAGGCGCTGGACGGCCGCACCCGACACCGCGGTCTGCACCGGGACCGCGTCGCCGCGGTCACCGCGTGGTGCCTCGCGCACGGCTACGACGCCGCGGCAGCCGACCGCGCCGCACACGACGCCGTCATGGCCGCCCGCGGTGCGCAGTGGAGCACGATCGTCGACCGGGAGCGCACCGACGCCGACGCCGCCCTCCGCGCGATCGCCGACCGACTCGCCGCGGGCGCGTCCGTTCCCACGGCCTGATCCACGAACGGGAGGCACGGTGCCAGCTGGCACCGTGCCTCCCGTTCGTCCGTCGGTCGCGTCACGCGACCCGCGGTCGGTGGATCAGAGCGTCACGAACGACTGCGACTTCGCGTTGGCGAAGCGCGCCGCGACGTTCTCCCAGTCGACGATGTTCCAGACGGCCTTGACGTAGTCCGCCTTGACGTTGAGGTAGTCGAGGTAGAAGGCGTGCTCCCACATGTCGAGCAGGAAGATCGGCACGAGACCGAACGGCACGTTGGCCTGCTGGTCGAACAGCTGGAACGTGGTCAGCTTCTGGCCGACGGTGTCCCAGGCCAGGACGGCCCAGCCGGAGCCCTGGATGCCGTTCGCGACGGCGGCGAACTGCGCCTTGAAGGTGTCGAACGAGCCGAAGAACTCGTCGATGGCCGCGGCGAGCTCGCCCTCGGGGACCTTGGTGTCCGGGCCGAGGTTGGTCCAGAAGATCGAGTGGTTGACGTGCCCACCGAGGTGGAACGCCAGGTCCTTCTCGAGCTTGTTGATCGCACCGAAGTTGCCCGACTCGCGCGCTTCACCGAGCTGCTGCAGCGCGGTGTTCGCTCCGGTGACGTAGGCCTGGTGGTGCTTGTCGTGGTGCAGCTGCATGATCTTGCCGCTGATGTGCGGCTCGAGTGCGGCGTAGTCGTACGGCAGCTCCGGCAGGGTGTACTCAGCCATGTGAGGTCCTTTCGATCAGTGGGTTGCGGATGGGATTCCGCGGCTCACGAGAGCCGGGAACGATCGGTGAGGGAGTGGAATTCCCGGTTGTGGTAGACCAGCGGCTCGCCGTGCTCGAGGCCGACGACGATGTCGAGGACCTCGGCGACGACGACGGTCGAACTGCCGATCGGGGTCGTGGAGAGCGGACGGCACCGGAGCGCGCTGGCGGCGCTGGGCAGGTAGCGGTCACCCGAGGGCAGCGTGCCCCAGATCGGGTCGTCCGCGGTCGGGCTGCCCGTCGAGGCGAAGCGTCGCGCGAGGGCGACGCTCAGCGAGTCGACCAGGTGGACGACGAAGACCGGTGCGCCGAGCACGACCCCGGCGGACCCGGAGTTCGTGGAGAGCGAGAACACGAGCACCGGCGGGTCGACCGCCACGCTCGCGACGCTCGAGGCGGTGAGTCCGGTCGGACCGTCGGGCCCCTCGGCGGTGATGACGGCGACGCCGGCCGGGTGCCCGCGGAACGCGGACTTGTACGCTTCGGCGATGTTCGCCGGGGCTTCGTCGGGCATGGTGTTCGTCGTCGTTCCTTCGCACGGGGTGAGCCGTCACTGGGCGGCCATGTCCCAACGTATGACCTGAACCATGGTTGAGGTCAACGATTCACAGGTTCGACCGCTCCCGGGCGTGCCGGATGACGCCGCATGACGCGTCGTGCGGCCCCGCGGGGGCCACTTCGTGAGCAGAAATGGTCGAGTCGCTCGCGACGACCCGACCATTTCTGCTCACGAAACGCGCGCGGCCCGCGATCAGCGGCGCTTGAGCATGACGACGGCGCCCGCGGCGGCGATCACCATGAGCACCGCGGCGACCCCCGCCGTGATCGTCACGCCGGAGTCGAACGCGGCCCGCGCCGATTCGAGCAGCGCCTTGCCGGTCGGTCCGCCGAGGGACGACGCGGCGGACACCGCACCGCCGAGCGTCTCCTGCGCAGCGGTGTGCGCGGTCGAGCTCAGCCCGCCCGGCACCACGACGTGCGCCCGGTAGGTGGTCGCCAGGATCGTGCCGAGGACGGCCGTACCGAGCACCGCGCCGATCTCGTACGCGGTCTCGGACATCGCCGACGCTGCACCGGCCTTGTCCGCCGGCGCGGTCGAGATGATGAGGTCGTTCGTGACGGTCTCGGACGCGCCGATGCCGATGCCGAGCAGCACGAACGCGAACGCCAGTGCGGCGATCGACGCATGGTGCCCGAGGACCGCCACGAGGGCGTACGCGGCCGCCGAGAAGAGGAGCGAGGCCGACACGACCCAGCGCGGTGCCACGCGGGCGACGACCGGCACGACCGCCAGACCGGCGACGATCGTGAGCACCGATCCGGGGATGAGCACGACGCCCGAGGTGAACGGGTCCAGACCCGCGACGAGCTGCAGGTGCTGCGCGATGAAGAACAGGAAGCCGGTCAGCGAGAACATCGCCATCAGGTTCATGAGCACGCTGCCGGTGAACGCCGTGCTGCGGAACAGCCGCAGATCGAGCATCGGCGTGCGGGAGCGCAGCTGCCGGCGGACGAACGCGATGCCGCACACGACCCCGACGGCGAGCATGGCGACGGCGAACCCGCGCTCCTCCGGGTGCACGACCGACTTGATCGCCCACGCGGTCGGCGCCAGCGCGCCGAGGGACAGGAACATGCTCGGCACGTCCACCGGACCGGGCATCGGGTCACGCGATTCCGGCACGCAGAACGGGACGCCGACGAGCATGAGCACGAGGATCGGCACCGCGATCAGGAAGACGCTGCCCCAGTGGAAGTGCGCGAGCAGCGTGCCTCCGACGAGCGGGCCGAGGGCGTTGCCGGCCGCGAACATGGTCGACCAGACGGCCAGCGCCATCCGCCGCTCCCCCGCGTCGACGAAGACGTTGCGGATGATCGAGAGCGTCGCGGGCATGAGCATCGCGCCGAACACGCCCATCGCGATCCGGGCGGCGACGAGCATCCAGGCGTCGGTCGCGAACCCCGCGGCGACGGAGAACAGCGCGAAGCCGGTGGCTCCGATCACCAGGATCCGACGTCGCCCGATGCGGTCACCGATGCTGCCCATCACCACGAGCAGGCCGGCCAGGACGAGCGGGTACGCGTCGACGATCCAGAGTTGCGTGGTGGCGTCCGGGTTGAGCGCGCGGCTGATCGACGGCAGCGCGAAGCTCAGCACGGTGTTGTCCACCGAGATGAGCAGGACCGGCAGCATGAGCACGGCGAGCGCGAGGAACCGTCGGGCGCGGCTCCCGGTGACACGGGTGGCGACGGGGCTGGTGAGCAGTGCGGACACGGCGGACTCCTGGGACTTCGAGCCGGACCTGGTCGACGGCGGGGCGGTGCGTGGGGCAGACGAGACGGGACGCGGGATGGACACGCGCCCCGTCAGGACTCCGCCAGTGTACCGTCTGGACGGTGATGGTTGCAAATGCAACCAACAGGCTGACGGGAGGCCCGTGGCGGGCCCGCCACGGGCCTCCAGTCCGACGACTGGTCCCGCCCAGGGCGGGTGGCTGGAGCGGCGGCACGACCCGCGTCCGGTGCCGGGGTTCCGGGGCCGGGGTACTGGTGCCGGAGTTCCGGTGCCGGGGTTCCACAACACGCCGCGTGGTCTCCGCCCGGGTTCCGATGTCGGGCGGCACGAGCGCCGACATGCCGAGATTTCGGAACCTCGGGGGCGGCGCGGGGCGGGCCGGCGGGGCGGGGCGGGACAGAGCGGCGGGGCGGGGCTCGCGGCTGTCGTCAGGCCGAGTCGCGGACCAGCAGGCTGTGACGCACGGTGCGCTGCACTCCGGGGCCGTGCCGTGGCAGCTCGCCGGCGAGCATACCGAGGGCGAGGGCGAGCGCCTCGCGCGCGACGGCGTCGAGGTCGACCGCCAGGGTGGTGAGCGTCGGTGACACCAGCGCGCCGAGCGGCAGGCCGTCGACGCCGACGACCCGGACGTCACCGGGGACGTCGACGCCCGCACGCCGACACGCCTGCAGCACGCCGAGCGCCATCACGTCGTTGAACGCGAGGATCGCGTCGAGCCGGCGCTTCCGGGCGAGGATCCGCACGGTCTCCTCGGCACCGCACTCGGCCGTGGCGTGCGGCGCGTGCACGAGCTCCGGCAGGTAACCGCGGCGGCGGAGGGCGTCCAGCATGAGCCCGCCGCGTGCGCTCGTGTGGTCCGGCGACGAGTTGTCGAGCACGACCGGGTGCCGCACCCCGGTCGCCACCAGGTGGTCGGCGAGGGCCTCGATCGCGTCGGCGGGGTCGATCCACACGGCCGCCGTCGGCGGGTCGGAGGACGGGTCGAGCTCGACCATCGGCACGTTGCCGAGGACCTCGCTCCACCGGTGCCGACGCGAGCCGAGGTAGCCGATGACCACGTCGGTCTGCGCGCCGAGCGCCTGGACCATCCGGTCCGCGTCGCTCGCCAGGTCGACGTCGGCGAGCATGACGTTCCACCCCTGCTCGGCGGCGAGCCGGAACACGGCGGAGGCGAGCTGGGGCGTGTAGGGGTTCCGCAGGTCGTTCACGACGAGCCCGAGCTGGTGGTCGCCGCCGGTGACCAGCCCACGGCCGAACCGCGACGGCCGGTAGTCGAGCGCCGCCGCGACGGCGAGCACCCGTTCCTTCGTGGTCGCGCTGATGCCGGACATGCCGTTCATCGCACGCGTGACGGTCTGCCGGGACACCCCGGCAGCCGCGGCGACGTCGATGATCGTCGCGCGGCCGCCGGGGTGCGGTCCGTCCGGTGGCGACTGGGTCAGTCGCGGAGGTCCAGCCATGCCACCTGTTCCGGGGTGAGGTCGACGGAGAGGCCCGTCATGGACGATCGGGCCTCCGCGATCGTACGGGGTCCGAAGAGCGGGAACGTCGGGAACGGCTGGTTCAGCACGTACGCCAGGGCGATCGCCGTGGCGGGGACGCCGAACCGGTCGCCGAGCTCCCGCGCGCGACGGAGTCGCTCGAAGTTCTCGTCGCTGTAGTAGCAGCGGACGAGCTCGGCGTCGCTGGTGTCCTCGGGCGTCGCGCGGCCGGTGAAGAAGCCGCGGGCCTGCGACGACCACGGCAGCAGCGGGACCTGACGCTCCTCGAGCCACGCCTTCGACGCGGCGTCGGTCGCGTGCTCGCAGCCGTCCCACGGCACGTCGTACGCCTCGGCCAGGCCGAAGTGGTTGCTGAGGACCTCGAACTCGTGCTTCCCGTTCGCCCGGGCGTAGGCGTTGGCCTCGTCGAAGCGTGCCGGGGTCCAGTTCGACCCGCCGTACACGCGGATGCGGCCCGCGCGGCGGTGCTCGTCGAGGACGTCGACGAACTCCCCCACCGGGATGTCCGGGTTGTCGCGGTGCATCATGTAGATGTCCGCGTAGTCGGTGCCCTGACGTTCCAGGCTCTCGAGCAGCTGCTTCGTCAGGGACTCCGGGTCGCAGAACGGCGTGTGCGCGCCCTTCGTGATGACCACCACGTCCTCACGGACACCGCGGTTCTGGATCCACTTGCCGAGCCGGCCCTCGAGCACGCCGCCGCCGTAGATGTAGCCGGTGTCGAAGACGTTGCCGCCCTGCTCGACGAACAGGTCGAAGATCGCGCTGGCGTGCGCCAGGTCGGGCTGGTTGTCGACGCCCATGACCAGGCGGGACAGCCGCTTGCCGACACCCGGGATCTCGCCGTACTTCATGGGGTTGCCGTCCTGGACCCGGAGCGGCCGACCGCTCACGGTGGGGATGTCCGCGGTCTCGGCCTCGAACGGGTACCGCAGGCCGATCGCGGCGCGCCACTTGTCGAGGGTGCGGGCGGTGGCGAGCGACTCGTCGATCGTCATCTGCGACGCCTCGACCGCACCGGCACGCAGTGCGTCGGTGGTGGCGTCTGCCTCGCGGGCGTAGGGGTGCTCGCCCGCGAACGACAGCGAGCGCGGGTCCTCGTCGACGGTGCGGATCTCGATGGTGGGGTCGTCGCCGAGGGTCCACGGGTCGGTGAGGACGATGCGACCGCGCGAGCCGTACACCGTCACGGCGTTGTCGTCCTGCACGAAGACGCCGGTGCGGACCGACGCCGTGATCCCGCCCTTGTAGGTGAGCTGCGCGACGGTCCACTCGTCGACGCCGGTCGGCCCGAGGGTCCCGGTGGCGGTGAGCTCCGTCGGCTCGGCGACGGCGACACCGGTCGCGGCCTGCACGATCGCGGCGGCCATCGTCACCGGGTACCCGCCGACGTCGAGGATCCCGCCGCCGGCGGTGTCGACGTCGAACAACCGGCCGGTCCGCTCGCCGGTGCGGAACGCGAACGAGGCGTCGATGTGCGTGACCGCGCCGACGACGCCGTCGCGCACGAGGTCGAGCAGCGCCGCGGTCTGCGGGTGGAAGCGGTACATGAACGCCTCGACCAGCGGCAGGCCGGCCTGGCGCGCGGCGTCGGCGAGCGCCATGGCGGTGCCGTGGTTCGGGGCGAGGGGCTTCTCGCACAGCACGGCCTTGCCGGCTTCGAGCGCGGCGAGGACGAGCCGGGCGTGACCGGTGTGCACGGTCGACACGTAGACGGCGTCGACGCGCGGGTCGGCGAGGACCTCGTCGTAGGTCGCGGCGGAGACGTCGGCGAAGCCGAGCTGCGCGGCTTCGTCGGCGAAGGTCTGCGCCCGTTCGGTGGACGAGCTGCCGGCGGAGACCAGGGCACCACCGCTCGCGGGCAGCTGGGAGAGGAAGCGGCGGGCGATGCCCCCGGGGCCGAGGACGGCCCAGCCGGGGCGGTCGGCGACCGTCGGAGTCGTGGTGCTGGCGGTGTTCGCGGTCTGCGCTGACATGCGGATCCTTGTCGTCTCGTGAACCTTCACGGTCACGACGACGCTAGTGCCACACGCGCGGTGGATCAATGCGTGCGTGCTCCACTCGGCGTGTCCCACAGAGCCTGCTCCGGACCGCTTCGTGAGCGTTCACGGCCCGGCGCTGACGAGTGGTGCCCGCTGCGCGCGCAACTCCTCCTAGACTCGTGCGCATGGCCAGTGCCCGCGACCGCGTCCTCGACAGCTTCGTCGCCATCGTGTGCGAGGACGGCGAACGTCCCGCGACGCTCGACGCCGTCGCCGCGCGCGCCGGTGTCTCCAAGGGCGGGTTGCTGTACCACTTCGGATCCAAGGCGGCCCTGGTCGAGGGGCTGTGCGAGCGGCTGTCCGACCTGTCCGCCATCGACGTCGAGCGCATGGCCGAGGCCGAGGACGGCGCCGCCCGCTACTTCGTCCGCAACTGCCTGTTCGTCGGCAGCGAGCTCGACCTCGCGCTCCTCGCCGCGAGCCGCCTGCAGCAGGCCGGCTACGAAGAAGCGGGTCGCACCCTCGACGACACCGAGAACGCGTGGCTCGCGACCCTCGTCGACGCGCTCCACGACGAACCGACCGCCCAGGCCGTCAAGCTCCTCGGCGACGGCCTGTACCACCAGGCCTCACTGGGGGCGGCGAGCGACGGTCGCCCGAAGCGCAGCACCGTCGACATGGAGGCCTTGCTCGCCGTCGTGGACCGTCTGATCGCGACGAAGCCCGGCGCGTGAACGACCAACCCCGTTCCTGGGGATAGACTTGGCGACGTTCCACTCGTCGACACCCGGAGGTATCCCGTGGGCCGCGTCATCGCCGCTGTTTTCTCGATCCTGCTGCTGCTGGTGTCGATGTACCTGTTCGGGTTCGCGTTCCAGGTCGACTCGGGTCAGGCGTTCGTCTTCATGGGCGGACTGATCCTGATGACCCTCTCCTTCTTCCTGCCGATCCACGTCTTCGGCAAGCGGTAACCACCCCGCTGACGCAGAACGGCCCCGCACCGCTCGAGGTGCGGGGCCGTTCTGCGTGCCGGAGACGTGTGGGGAACCAGGTTCCGGACACAGCACCGCGGAACGGCGTGGTGTTGTGTCCGGAACCTGGTTCCGCGAGCGCCCGCCGCTACGCGAGGACGCGCAGCGAGCGCAGCGTGACCGCGGTCGCGACCGCGGCGTGGACGGCCTCGGCGCCCTTGTCCTCCTTCGACCCGGGCAGCCCGGCCCGGTCGATGCCCTGCTGCTCGTCGTCCAGCGTCAGCACACCGAAGCCCACGGGCTTGCCGGTGTCGATCGCCACGCGGGTGAGCCCGCTCGTGGCGGCGTCGGACACGTACTCGAAGTGCGGGGTGCCGCCCCGGATGATCACGCCGAGCGCGACCGCGGCGTCGAACCCGGCCTCGAGGGCGGTCTTCGCGACAACGGGCAGCTCGAAGCTCCCCGGCACCGGGAACACCGACGCGGTGGCGCCGAGTCGTTCGACCTCGCGCTGCGCGCCGGCGAGCAGACCCGCCGCGATCGTGTCGTGCCACTGTCCGGCGACGATGGCCACCCGGATCCCGGTTCCGTCGACGTGGTCGCGGTCCGCCGCGCCTGCTCCGCTCATCGTGCTGTCCCTTCCGTGGACGGGGCAGCTGCTGCCGCCGTCCGGTCTGCCGCGTCCAGCCACTCGACGAGCGCGGCGATGGTGATGACGGGCACGCCCTCGCGCGCCCCGAGTGTGACGAGCGCCGGCAGCCGCATCATGCCGCCGTCCTCGTCGACGATCTCGCAGATCGCCGCGGCGGGCCGCAGCCCGGCAGCCGTGACGAGCTCGATCGCTGCTTCGGTGTGCCCCGCACGTTCGCGGACCCCGCCCGGCCGCGCACGCAGGGGGACGACGTGACCGGGACGGTGCAGGTCGTCGCGCACGGACGTCGGGTCGGCGAGCACCCGCAGCGTGCGCGCACGGTCGTGGGCACTGATGCCGGTGGTGACCCCGACGGCGGCGTCGACGGTGACGGTGTACGCGGTGCCGCGGACGTCCTCGTTGTGCTGCACCATCGGCGGCAGGTCGAGGGCGTCGGCGATCCCGGTGCTGACGGGCGCGCAGATGAACCCGGACGAGTGCGCCACGGTCCAGGCGATCCACTCGGGCGTCGCGAGCTCGGCGGACAGGATGACGTCGCCCTCGTTCTCGCGGTCCTCGTCGTCGACCACGATGACCGGGCGACCGGCCGCCACCGACGCGATCGCGGCCTCGACGCTCGCCAGGCCGAGCGTCTGCGGCACGGACGCGACCATCACCGGGCCTCCGACCCGACGGTCTCGAGCGTGCCGACCGCGGCGTCGAGCCGCAGCATCCGGCGCACGTGCCGTGCCAGCACGTCGGTCTCGACGTTCACCCGGTCCCCCGGCACGCGCAGGCCGAGCGTCGTGGCCTCGAGCGTCTCGGGGATCAGGCTGACCTCGAACCAGGCGGCGTCGGGCGCGGTGTCCTCCGGCGAGACGGCGCTGACGGTGAGCGAGACGCCGTCGAGTGCGATGGATCCCTTGTCGACGACGAGCGGGCTGAGCGCCGGCGCGAGCGAGAACCGCACCCGGCGCCAGCCGTCGCCGTCGGCGGTCTCCAGCACGGTGGCGGTGCCGTCGATGTGGCCCTGCACGATGTGGCCACCGAGCCGGTCGCCGACCGACGCCGCACGTTCGAGGTTCAGGCGGTCGCCCACCCGCAGCGCTCCGTGCGCGCTCATGTCGAGGGTCTGCTTCATGACGAACGCGGTGAAGGAGTCGGGGGTCTGCTCGACGACGGTCAGGCACACGCCGCTGGTGGCGATGGAGTCGCCGTGGCTCGCGTCCGCGACCACGATCGGCCCGCGCACGGTGAGCGCGACGGAGTCGCCGTGCTGCTCGACGGCGGTGACGGTGCCGAGTTCCTCGATGATGCCGGTGAACACTGGTGTCCTCTCAACGGGACTCCGGGGGTGTTCGACGATCGTCGGCATCGACGGACGGGTCGCCCCACGCAGGGTGGGTCGTCTCGTCCGCCAGCGCGCCTCCCATCCGGACTCTCACCGTCGGTCCCGGAGTTTCACCGAGTCAACCTCTGACGGGTTCGCACCCGTCATCAGTTCGTGGACTGTCACCACCGGTTCGGAATTGCACCGACCCCGGAGCGCTTGCGTAGTCGGAACGATACCCCAGACCGGTGACGGACGCGTCGAGCCGGGACGCACCGTGTAACGCGCGGTCAGCCGCGTCCGCGCGCGAGCGCGACCGCCTGCCGCAGCGACAGGTCCGGCAGGTACGCCCGGACGACCGCGAGTCCGATCGACGGCAGCGCGACCGGGTCGGGGTAGGCGAGGACGAGCGGGTGCAGGTCGGGTCCGAACTTCTGCTTGAACCGCAGCAGCGACCGGAAGCCGTAGACCGGTTCGAGGACTCCCCCGACGAGCTCGAGCAGGCTCTGCACCCCGTCGTTCGGCGCAGCGGCCTCGCCCGCCTGTGCGAGCGGCGCCGCCGACAGGCTGAGCCGTTCGACACCGTCGTCCCGCATCCGTTCGGCGGCGCTCGCGACGAGGAACTCCATCACGCCGTTCGGCGCGGCCTCGGTCCGGCGCATCACGTCGAGCGTCCACCCGACGACCCGGCCCTCGCGGTGACTCGGCAACCAGCTCGTCACGGCGAGTACCCGCCCGGTGGCGTCCTGCGCGACGAGCGTCCGGACCGCGGGGTCGCGCATCTCGTCCACCCCGCCGAGCGTGAAGCCCATCTCGGGGAGCTCGCGCTCGGACACCCACTCCTCCGAGATCGCCTCGATCTGCCGCGCCGTCGACGGCGGCAGGTCCTGCCATGACGACCACGTGGCGGTGATGCCCTCGCGACGAGCCCGGTTCACGGCCGTGCGGACGTCCTGCTTGCGCTTGCCCGTCGTCGTCCAGGTGCGCGGGTCGAGGTCGGCGTCCTCGGCCACCGGCAGCGTCGACCACCCCAGCGTCGTCAGCAGCTCGGCGTTCCGGGCGTCGACGCCGTAGAAGACGGTCGTCCACCCGTTGTCGTCGCAGTACCGGGCGAAGTCCGTCATCGCGGCGTCGCGGGCGTCCGGGTAGCCGAACGGACCACCGACGGTGACGGCCACGCCACCGCTGCGCCGGAACGCCACCCCGGCGCGCCCGTCGGCGGCGAACCAGTACGCGTTGCCGCGCCAGGTCGTCATCCACCCGAACGTGTCACCCCCGCCGGCGGTCACGAGCGCCCGGGCTCGCTCCCGGTCGGTGCGGGAGCCGTCCGCGTCGGTGTCCGGTTCCACCGCGCCGGTCGGTCGGACCGCGGCGAGCGCGACGACGAACCAGAGCACCGGTCCGGCGAGCCCGACCACGATGCGGAGCGCGGTGCCGAGCGACGGCAGTCGCTCCCAGGCGGCCGACGGCGACAGCGGGCCGAGCGCGGCGACGGCTATCCGGAGCGGGTCCTCGACGCGCTGCGGTGCGGACGCCGCGAACACCGCGACCGTGCCGACCACGACGGCGACCGCCGCGACCACGGTCACCGCGAAGGCGACCACACGCCGACGCGAGGGCAGCACCGTGAACGACCGGCGCCGGAGCACGAGGACGGCCGCGGTCGCGAGCGGCACCACGATCGACGCACCGACCGACAGCGCCGTGACGAACTCGTCGGCGGTGCCCTGCAGCCCGCCGGCCCGCGCGGGCAGCACCCCGTAGGTGACCGCGGCCGCCACCGCCGTCACCAGGTCGACCGCCACCACGAGCCAGACGGCGAACCGGCTGCCCCGGAAGAGCCCGAGGCCGCCGACGACGAGGACGAGCAGGGGCGCGACGGCGAGCAGCAGCGTCCACGGGTCCGTCGCGCGGTACGCCAGCAGCGCGCGGAGGCACTCCGCCGAGGCCCCGTCCGTGCCGCAGCCGCTCACGGGCGTCACCGGCCCGGTGCCGAGCACCGCGGCGATCGGGGCGAGCAGTCCGACCCGTGCGCGGGAGACGAGCGCCACCACGGGACCGATCGCTGAGACCAGCACGACCGTCCCGAGCAGGACCCGGGTCTCGCGGTGCGAGCTGCGCACCCACCCGCCACGCTTCGGGGTGCGGCGGAGCAGCTCGCCGAGCACCCATCCCACCCCGGCGGCGAGCACCGCGTACAGGTCGGAGGCGTGTCCGGCGTAGAGCAGGAGCGCGGCCACGACGGCGAGCGCGTTCACCCGGATGCGCCGTCGCCAGAGCGGTCCGGCGAACGCGCTCGCGGTGACGATCGTGCCGACGATCGCGGTCCAGGGGTCGAAGGCCGTCGCCCGTCCGAGCAGCAGGCTCGTGAGGTCGCGACCGTCGGCGTCGACGAACGCGGTGAGCGCGCCGGCCGCGGTGCCGACGACGGTGGTGACGACGAACGCCAGAGCGGTCCGCCACGACCCCATCAGCCGTTCGGCGGCGCCGACGAGGACGACGACGCCGGCGATCGTGGCGAGCAACGCGACCGCGCCCGTGGACGCCGCGAAGATCCGGAAGGGCCCGTACGAGGCCGGGTCGGCGCCGTGCAGCACCCGGACGACGATGCCGAAGACCGCGGTCGCGACCACGAGGAACGTGATCGCGGCCGTCACCGGATGCCGGACGAGGGCGGAGCGCACCCCCTCATGGTGGTGCCGGCCGGCCGTTCGGACAACTCCGCGCACGGTGACGAGGGGCGTCGGCGGTGCGACGCCCCTCGGTCACCTGCTGTCAGCGCTGCCCGTCGGTGCCGACTCCGGAGTGCCGACGACGGAGCAGGAGCGTGCCCGCCCCGGCGAGCAGCAGCAGGAGCGCGAACCCGACGGGGACGACCGGCGATGCCGCTCCCGTGTACGCGAGCTCGGTCGCGCCGTCACCGGCGGCGACCGTGTCGGCCACCGTGCGTGCGATGGCCGGGAGCCCGGTGGTCGCGGCGACCGTGGTGGTCACCACACCCGCCGTGGAGGCCCGGGTCGGCCCGTCCGTGCCGGTGGCACCGGCCGGGGTGGTCACGGTTCCGGGCGCGGTGCCGTCGCCGACGTCCGTCCCGTCACCGGGGTTCGTGCCCGGGTCCGTGCCGTCACCGGGGTTCGTACCGGGGTCCGTGCCCGGGTCCGTACCGGGGTCCGTGCCCGGGTCCGTACCGGGGTCGGTGCCGGGGTCCGTGCCCGGGTCCGTGCCGTCACCCGGCGTGGTGCCGGTGCCGGTGCCGGGGGTGGTGGCGGTGCCGTCGCCGACGACACCGATGCCGTTCCCGCCGATCGTGATCGGCAGGCTGATCACCGGGACCACCTGGGTGCCGGAGAGCAGGCCACCGTCGCCGGAGGTCGTCCCCCCGGTCGACGGGGTCGTGCTGCCCGGGGTGGTGCCCGTCGGGGCCGTCGCGCCGGTGCTGGTGCCGTTGCCGACCACACCGATGCCGTTCCCCGACACCGTGATCGGGACCGTGACCACCGGGGACACCTGGGTGCCCGAGGCGGTGCCGTCGGAACCGTCCGTCGTGCCACCGGCAGCCGGAGCCGGACCGGCGGTCGTGCCGGTCCCCGCAGCGGGCGTCGTGCCCGTCGAGGTGCCGTCACCGAGGAGCCCGATGCCGTTGCCACCGATCGTGACCGGTACGTCGACCAGTCCGCCGACCTGGGTGCCCGAGAGCAGCCCGTCGTCGCCCGACGTGCTCGGTGCGGTCGTGGCCGGAGCGGCGGGGGCCGGGGCCGTCGCCGGGCCGGACGCCGCAGCGGTGCCGTCCCCGAGGACGCCGATGCCGTTGCCGAACACCGTCACCGGGACCGACACGACCGGGGCGACCTGGGTCCCCGAGCCCGTGCCGTCCTCGCCCGAGGTCACCGGTGCCGGAGCGGCGGGTGCAGCCGGGGCGGCCGGGGTGGGTGCAGCCGGGGTGGCCGGCGTCGTGGTCGACACCGCGTCACCGCCGACGGCGACAGCATTGCCACCGACGGTGACGGGGACGGTCACGTCGCCGGCGACCTGTGTCCCCGAACCGGTGCCGTCGGAACCGGACGTGGTCGGAGCAGCGGCCGCAGCCGGAGCAGCCGGGGCAGGGGCCGGGGCCGGGGCCGACACTGCGTCGCCCCCGACGGCGACCGCGTTGCCGCCGACGGAGACCGGCGCGGTCACGGTCGGCGCCACGTGGGTGCCGGAGGCCGTGCCGTCGGCTCCCGAGGTCGTCGGCGCGGACGCCGGAGCAGGAGCTGGGGCTGCAGGAGCGGCAGCGGGCGAGGTCACCGACGACACCGCGTCGCCGAGCACCCCGAGGGCGTTGCCGGTGAGGGACACCGGAGCGTCCACCGAGGGAACCACCTGGGTTCCGGACACGGCGCCGTCCGCTCCGGAGGTCGTGGCCGCGTTCGCCGCAGCCGTCCCTCCGAGCGTGAGGCCGCCGACGAAGAGGGCGAACCAGAGCCCTCTCGAGACGTACTTGTTCATGGTCGTACTCCCTGATCGAGATCGTTGACCGACCGCGGTCGCGGTCGGTGTGTGTGCGTGCCTGCCGTGCCGGACAGGCGCACCGATCTCAGTCAGGGGCGACGTCGTGCTCGCCGACGACCGATGCGGGGACCGCGTCGTCGGAGAGCGTGCCGCGAGACCCCGCGGCGAGGGAGACGATGTCGTCGGTCGAGCCGACGATGCCGACGGCTGCGACGCCACCGGAGGTCGAGGTGGCACTGCCACCGAGGACACCCGCGCCGCCAGGGCCGTCGGACGGCGAGGAGTGGCCGTCGCCCGGCTCGGGCAGGAGCAGCGCGGTGCCGCCGAGGGTCGCGTCCTGCACGCCGCCGACGGCGACGGGCACGACGAGCGGCCCGGTCACGAGCGCGGACGGCACGGCCGCACCGGGACGGCGCTCGTCGCTCGTTCCGGGAGCGGCGGGATCGTCGGTCGTCGCGACCGTGGTCGCGGACGGAGTCGTCGCCGTCGCGGCGGCCTGCGGCGGACGCGCGGACGGGACCGTCGTACCGGGCGCGCCGGACGGGGTGGGGCCGGTGACGACCGGAGGTGCGGGGACGTCGACGACGGGATCCGTGCCTCCTGGCAGGACGGCACCGACCGACGGGACGACGCCCACGACGACGTCGGGGACCTGCCCGACGGCCGTGCCGACACCGCCGAGCGTGTCGTCCACCAGCCCGGTCACCGGCCCGGTGACCGTGCTGAGGGTGTCGTCACCGACGATCGCACCGACGACCGGGACGCTGCCGACCACGTGGCCGACCGTGTCGACGACGGCGGTCACCGGCCGTGCTCCGGTGACCGTCTGCACGGTCCCGGTCACGGGACGCAGCGCCGTCGCGACGGTGTCGGTGACGGGCCGGGAGGCGGTGCCCACCTGCTCGACGACGCCCTGTACCGGGTGCGTGGCCGGCTCGGCCGCGGGGGCGGTCGTGGCCGGCACCGCGGGTGCGGGCGCGGTCGTCGGAGCGGCAGGGGTCGGGGTCGCGGGGTTCGAGGCCGCGGGGGCCGGAGCAGCGGGCGCAGGTGCGGCGGCAGTGGGCGCCGGGACCACCGGGGCAGGCTTCGGGGCGGCCGGAGCAGGGGCCGGTGCAGCAGGTACGGGCTTCGGCGCGGGCGCGGGCGCGACCGCCGTGCGGACGGGGTCCACGACGCCGCCGACGACCCGTCCGACACCGCCGGACACGTCGTGCACGGTCTCGCCGAGGCCGTCGACAACACCGGTGACGAGTCCGCGCTGCTGCGTCTGGGCGGGCGGCGCGGACGCCGCGTCGGCAGCCGAGGCGGGACGGGCTCCGAACCCCAGGGACAGCAGCACGAGGGCAGCGAGGGTCCCGACGCCCAGCAGGGCGATCCGGAGCACCGTGAGCCAGGGAGCGCGCGATGTCGTGTCCATGCGCTCACCTCCTGAACTCGGCTGCGCACGTAGAGTGGTTGACCGGCAATGTACGCCGGTCCGGTCCGGAACGCACCCTGTTCTGGAAGAAATTCTCAGGAAAGGCCGTCCGTGGTCTCGATCTTCACCGCTCCGACCCGCAACCTGGACATCGTCACGCTGCACGAGATCCTCCGGCTCCGGCAGGACGTCTTCGTCGTCGAACAGGGGGCCGCCTACGGGGACATCGACGGGCGTGACCTCGAGCCCGGCACCGTGCAGTTCTGGGCGGGCCAGGGCTCGGTGGACGCCACGCTCCGCCTCCTGCGCGAACCCGACGGCACCGAGCGCATCGGCCGGGTCGTCACCGCGGCGCACGCCCGCGGGCAGGGACTCGCCGGACAGCTGATCGAGGCTGCGATCGCCGAGTCCCGCTCGCCGAGCATCGCCCTCGGCGCCCAGTCGCACCTCGAGAAGTGGTACGCCCGCTTCGGGTTCGTCCGCTCCGGGGACGAGTACCTCGAGGACCGGATCCCGCACGTCCCGATGACCCGGCAGCGCTGACGGAACCCGCCAGGCACACGGGCGGGGGAACTCGCGTCAGGCGCGCCAGCGTCGGAGCTCGTCGAACGAGCGACCCTGCGTGGACCGGTCGGCGACGAGCCGCTCGAACACGATGTTCGTCTGCGTCGTCGCCACGGAGGGGTCCCCGCTGAGCTCGTCGGCGACGAAGTCCCGGAGCTGCTCGGTCGACTCGCACGCGATGTGCACCAGGAAGTCCTTGTCACCGGCCAGGAACGAGACGTCCTGCACGACGGGCACGCGGAGCAGTCGCTTCGCGAAGTCCCGGAGTTCGTGGCGGGCCGCTGCGTGGACCCGGACGGAGACCATCGCCTCGATCGAGAACCCGAGGCGGGCGATGTCGACCTCGGCCCGGTAGCCGCGGATCACCCCGGCGTCCTCGAGTGCTCGGACCCGGGTCAGGCACGTCGACGGCGCGATGCCCACGGCGGCCGCGAGCCGGTTGTTCGGGATCCGGGCATCGCCGGCGAGCGTCCAGAGGATGCGCTCGTCGACCTCGTCGAGGCGCGGAGCGGGGTCGGGACGGCGAGCGGGTCGGTCAGACACGGCTCGACGCTACCGCGATGGTGCGAGCAGGGCGCGGAGCGCGTCGTCGAGCGCTCGGGCCACGAGGTCGTCGTCCGCCGACGCGAGCGGCTCCACCGCGGTGGAGCGCCGGAGCATCGTCATCCCGAGCACCACCGACAGCGCGATCTCGGCCCGGACGAGCATCTCCTCGGTGACCTCACCGCCGACGGCCGTGGCGAGCCGCTCGGCGTACCGGCGCAGGGTCTCGCGGCGGATGGCGTCGGCGCCGTCGTCACCGGAGGACCGGAGCAGGAGCATGAGCTGGAGGGAGTCGTCGTCGGTCGGCGCGCGGACGACGTGCGAGACCAGCCCGGCCAACGCGCGCTCGAGGCCCCGCTCGACGGGCTGCTCGACCCCGAGGTCCTGCACCACCCGGTCGAGACAGGCACGGAACAGCCCCTCCTTCGACCCGAAGTAGCGGTTGATCAGCGCGACGTTGACCCCCGCGTCCGAGGCGATGTCCCGCACTGTCGTCGCCTTGTACCCGTCGAACGCGAACCGGTGTCGCGCCGCCCGCACGAGCAGCAGTCGGGTGGCGGCGGCGTCCTTGCTCATGGTCGAAGCGTAGCGGCCCGGACCGGGATGTAAGCAAGTGTTGACATCGTGCGAGAACTGCGTACCCTCATCAAGTCAGCAGTTGTTTACATCACCCAGACACGGAGCACGATGACCGACACCATGCAGAGCCCCCGCACGGGCTCGCACCCCACCACCACCGGGCACCGGCCGAACAGCACGGCGATCATCGTCTACCTGTCCCTCGGCGGTCTGTCGTTCGCGGTCCTGCAGTCGCTCGTCGCCCCGGCGCTGTCGACCATCGGACAGGACCTCGGCGCCTCGACGAGCGCGACGAGCTGGGTGCTCACCGCCTACCTGCTGTCCGCCTCGGTGCTCACGCCGATCCTCGGGCGTCTCGGCGACATGATCGGCAAGCGCAAGGTCCTGATCGTCGTGCTCTCGATCCTGCTCGTCGGCGCCGTGCTCGCCGCGCTGGCACCGAACCTCGGCGTCCTCATCGTCGGCCGTGCGCTGCAGGGCGCCGCCGGTGCGGTGATGCCGCTGTCCATCGGCATCGTCCGTGACGAGCTGCCCAAGGAGAAGGTCAGCGTCACGATCGGTCTGCTCTCCGCGATCTTCGGCATCGGCGCCGGTGTCGGCATCGTCGCCGCCGGACCGATCGTCGAGCACCTGTCGTGGCACTGGCTGTTCTGGCTGCCCGCCGTGCTCGTCGTCATCGCCCTGCTCGGCGCGGTCTTCGGCATGCCGGAGTCGCCGGTCCGCAAGCCCGGCCGCCTCGACATGGCCGGCACCTTCGTCCTCGCCGTCTCGCTCGTGTCGATCCTGCTGGCGGTCAGCGAGGGCGAGACGTGGGGCTGGGGCGACGGCAAGACCATCGGTCTGCTGGTCCTCGGCGCCGTCGCACTGGTCGTGTTCGTCCTGGTCGAGCTCCGCGTCGCCGAACCGCTCATCGACGTCCGCCTGTTCGCCGTCCGCGGCGTCTGGACGGCCCACGTCGTCGCGCTCGTCTTCGGCTTCGCGATGTTCGGCACCTTCGTCCTCGTGCCGACCCTGCTGCAGCTGCCGAGCGCGCTCGGCTACGGCTTCGGCAAGGACGTCACCCAGGCCGGGCTCTTCCTGCTGCCGACCGTCCTGATGATGATCGTCGCCGGACCGATCGCCGGCATCCTCGTCCGCAAGGTCGGCCCGAAGCCGCCCATGCTGCTGGGCGGGATCGCCATCGTCGCCGCGTTCCTGCTGCCCGCGATCGCGCACGGCGAGCTCTGGCAGGTCGTCGTCTCCGGCATCCTGACCGGGATCGGCATCGGCCTGGCCCTCGCCGCGTGCTCGAACGCCATCATCGAGAGCGTGCCCGCGAACCAGACCGGCGAGGCGATCAGCGCCAACACCGTCGTCCGCACGATCGGTTCGAGCGTCGGCACCGCCGTCATCGCGGCGCTCATCACCTCGCACAGCACCCCGCAGGGCCTGCCGACCGACGACGCCTTCACCATCGGGTTCTGGGCGTGCACCGGCGTCGCCGTCCTCGCCGTCCTCGCCGCGCTCGCGGCCCCGTCGATGCGCGCGCGCCGCGCAGCGGCCGCCGCACGTGGCATCGACGACCTCGAGGAGATCGCCGAGTAGGGCACTCGGCCCGACCACCCTGGAGGCCCGTCCTGCGTCGTCGACGCGGGGTGGGCCTCCAGGGTGGTCGGGCCCACCGCCACCGGCGGCTCCGCAAGCTGGGAAGCGACCGAGCACGCCGCCACGAACGTGACGATCATCGGACCGGACGCGTCACAGCAGGTGGACGCGACCACCGCGCCCGGACAGGAGACCCATGAGCACCACGGACCACGACGACACCACGACCAGCACCAAGCCGTCCTTCCGCGACACGGTCACCGCCGGCCTGGTGCAGAAGGCCCTGGAACCCGTGCTCCGCGCCGTCCGCGACGAGGTCGCCTCGGCTCGGCGCGAGATCAGCGAGCGGGCGAACGGGGCGAAGACCGGGCTGGTGCTCACGGGCGCCGCGGTGGCCTTCGCGCTGACCACCCTCGTGCTGCTGGCCGGCCTCGTGGTGGCGCTCCTCGCCCTGGCGCTGCCGGTCTGGGCCGCGATCGGGATCACCTTCGTCGTGTTCGCCGTCGTCACCGCGATCCTGCTCGTGGTCGGGCTCCGTGGCATCCGACGGGGTGTGCCGCCGGTGCCGAAGGACACCATCCGCGCTGCGAAGGACCGCGTCACGCACACGGGCGACGCGACGACCACGGCCGACTGAGCTCCGGCGGCGCTACATCGCGAGGGTCATGCCGACGACGGCGACCGTCATCGCGAAGACCTCGCCGCTGCGGACCGCACGACGGTCTTCCTGCGCCCACTCGTGCCGCAGCAGCCACCCGCTGAAGGCGCAGTAGCCGATCACCCCGGCGCCGAGCACCGCGGACAGCGCGATGCCGTGGCCGGCGTGGCCGTCGGCGACACCGGTCGCGTGGCCCATCAGGAGCATGCCGGCCATCACGACCGCGGACAGCGCGCGGTGCACGTCCATCGGCTCGGCGCGGCGGCCGTCCGCGCGGCGGCGTCGCATCACGGGCAGCGGTGCGAGCAGCAGCAGGAGCGTCGCGGCGAACAGCGTCCACACCGCACCCGCGTGCACCACGGGCATGAGCATCGCGACGAGCATCACCGCGGCCGGCACGATCACGCTGGGGCGCGGGCGGTACCGGTCGCCGACGATGCAGCACACCGACGCGAACTGCGGCACGACGAGCATGGCGTCGGCGACGGTCTCGTGCACGTGCGGGTCCTCGGGTGCGGCGGCGTGGTGCCGGGCGGATCAGTCCTCGGCGCGGGCAGCGGCCTTGGCGGCGCGCTCCTGCTTCACGCGGGCGTTCTCGGCGTGCACGGCGGCCTGCGTCTCGCGCTCGCGGACGAGCCACTCGGGCTTCTGCTCGAGCAGCGACTTGATCTCCGCCGTGGTGAGGGCGTCGTCGATCCCCGCACGGGTCAGACCCGAGATGGAGATGCCGAGCTTCTGCGCCACGACGGGTCGCGGGTGCGGGCCGTCGCGACGGAGGTCCTCGAGCCACGTCGGGGGTTCGGTCCGGAGCTCGTCGAAGGCGGTCCGTGTGACGGGAGCGCCCTGGAAGGACTCCGGAGCGGCCGCCAGCAAGATGCCGAGCTTCTTCGCAGCCGTTTCGGGCTTCATGGTCTGTTCCTGCGCCATGCCCCCTAGAGTACGGCCCCTATGCTCGTCTGCATGACCGCGGCACTCACCATCGCATTCGTGCCCGGGGTCTCCCCGGCCAAGTGGGCCCGTGTCTGGCGGGATCGACACCCCTCGATCGAGCTGCGGCTGCGGCCGATCGGGTCCGACGACGTCGACGACACGCTCGCCGGCGAGGTCGACATGGTCTTCGCTCGCATGCCCGTCTCCGAGCAGCACAACGCCATCCCGCTCTGGACCGAGACGGCCGTGGTCGCGATGCCGAAGGACTCCCCCCTCGCCGACCTGGCCGAGGTGGACCTCACCGACGCCGAGGTGCACGTCGTCGACGCGGGTCCGGTGCCGGCCGACATCGCTGCCGCGCTCGACCTGGTCGAGGCGAACGTCGGTGTCGTCGTGCTCCCCCAGTCGCTCTTCCGCGCGGCGAGCCGCAAGGACCTCGTCGCTCGCCCGCTCTTCGGCGCGCCCGGTACCCAGATCGCGCTGGTCTGGCGCGACGAGGACGCCACCGAGACCACCGAGGAGTTCATCGGCGTGGTGCGCGGACGGACCGCCAACAGTTCGCGGAACCAGCCGACAGGCACCGATCGCGACGTCGAGGAGGCGTTGCGTGCGGCGCGCGCCGACTCCAAAGCAGGCGGCGGGTCCGGCGGGTCCGGCGGGTCCGGCGGCTCCGGCAAGGGCGCGGCGGGCAAGGGCGGAGCGGGCGCCGGCGGTGGTGGCGGCAAGGCGAAGGCCAAGTCGCCCGGCAGCGGCAAGTCCGGCAGCGGCAAGAAGTCCAACACCGGCAAGGGGCCCACCCCCGGACGCGGGAAGATGCGCGGCAAGCCGAGCCGGGGTTCCAAGGGCAACCGATGACGGACACGCGCCTGCGGGTCATGCCGGCCACGCGCCTCCCGGCCTGGCTCGACCGGACCATGGCCGAGTACGTGGCGTCGCGGATGCAGGCGGGCGAGACCCGCCAGCAGGCCGAGGCGAACAAGCAGAAGTCGCTCGACCAGTGGTTCCCGGACGGGTCCCCCGCCGACGGCCACCTGGTGTGGGACGTCCTCGACCAGGACGACACCGCGGTCGGGTACCTGTGGATCGGGCCGTTCGCGCCCGGCGGGACCGACTGGTGGGTGTTCGACGTCGAGATCGACGAACCGCACCGTCGCCGCGGACACGCCCGCCGTGCCCTCGAACTCGGCCACCGGGCTGCGGCGGAGCACGGCGCGACGAGCATCGGCCTCAACGTGTTCGGCTACAACACGGGCGCGCAGGAGCTGTACGCCGCGCTCGGGTACCAGGTCACCGCGACGCAGATGCAGAAGCCGCTGGTCTGAGCGCGCTGCCGCTTCGTCGCGGCGGGTGCGTCGTCACGACAGCTGTGTCGTCACGGCAGCTGTGTCGTCACGGCAGCTGTGTCGTCACAGCAGGACGGCGGCCGCTGCGCGGGTGACCCGGTCGCTGCGCGCTGCCTCGGCCGCAGCCCGTGCACGGGCGACCACGACGGCGTCGGCGCGTTCCGCGGAGCCCGCGTCGAACGGCGGCTGCGGGTCGTACTCGATCTGCAGCTGGATCGCCTCGGCCGCCGGCTGCCCCGCGAGCTCGGCCGCCAGCCACAGCGCCATGTCGATGCCCGCGCTCACGCCGGCCGCGGTGACCACCGCGCCGTCGTCGACGATGCGGTCGTCGACCGGCTGCGCCCCGAACGCCTCGAGCATGGGCTTCGACGCCCAGTGCGTCGTCGCACGCTTGCCGGCGAGGAGCCCAGCGGCACCCAACACGAACGCACCCGTGCACACCGAGGTCACCCAGGTGGCACGCTCCGCCTCGCGCCGCACGAACCCGATCACCTCGGGGTCGAGCATCGCGTCGAAGGCGCCGTCACCGCCCGGGACCACGAGGACGTCCGCCGGACCCGCCTCGGCGATGGTCGTCGTCGGGACCAGCGCGAACCCGCAGTCGGTCGGCACCGGGTCGAGCGTCGCCGCCACGTACTCGACGCGTGCGCCGGGCACGCGGGAGAGCACCTGCGCCGGGCCGGTGAGGTCGAGCTGGGTCAGGTCCGGGAAGAGCAGGAAGGCGATCCGGACCTCGTCGGGGTCGTGGTCCGGCTCCGTCGCCGAGTCCCCGGCCGGGTCCGGCACGGGGGTGGGCACGTCGGCCGGCACGTCGACGGGCACGTCGACGGAGTCGGCGTCGACCGGGCGGACGGGACGCACGCGCGGGTTCGGCTGGTCGGTGCTCATGCCGCGACCCTAGCCCGGTGTGGTCGCCGGCGGTGGGGTCGGCGTCCTGATCAGTTCCAGACGCCCGAGGTCCCGCGCCGGTGGCTGCCGAGCAGGTGCGTGTCGACGATGCCGAGCGCCTCCATCAGGGCGTGCATCGTGGTCGGACCGACGAACGCGAAGCCACGCTTCCGCAGTGCCTTCGACAGTGCGACGGACTCGTCGGAGGTCGTCGGGACCTGGGCGTACGTCTCCGGCTCGGGCGTCGTCGCCGGGCGGAACGACCAGACGAAGTCGGACAGCCCGCCGTCCTGCCGCAGGGCGACCGTCGCGTTCGCGTTGGTGATGGTCGCGAGGATCTTCGCCCGGTTCCGCACGATGCCGGCGTCGGCCATCAGCCGAGCGACGTCGTCCTCGCCGAAGCCCGCGACGGTGTCGGGGTCGAAGTCCGCGAACGCCGCACGGAACGCCGGACGCTTCGCCAGGATCGTGCGCCAGGACAGGCCGGACTGGAACGCCTCGAGCGACAGCCGCTCGAACACCCCGCGCTCGTCCCGTACGGGCATGCCCCACTCGGTGTCGTAGTAGTCGCGGAGCAGCTCGTCCGTCGATGCCCACACCGGCCGGGCGAGGCCGTCGTCGCCGATCACCAGGTCGGAGTGGGGCGCTGCGGCGGGCTCGGAGCTCATGGCACCATCCTGGTGTGCGCCGCCGACACCGTCGTCGCCGGCCTTGTGGTCACTCGGCCGGCGGGCCGTCCTGGGCGGCCTGCGGGTCCATCCACACGTACTCCCACCGGTGGCCGTCCGGGTCGGTGAAACTCCGCTGGAACATGAAGCCGAGGTCCATCGGCGCGCGGTCCTCACTCCCGCCGGCCGCGACGGCGGCGTCGACGATGCGGTGCACCTCGTCCTTCGACCCGGCGGTCAGCGAGTTGATCACCTCGACGGTGCTGGCGTCGGCGATCGCCTTGTCGGTGAAGTCGGCGAACTTCGGGTGGGTGAGCGCCATGACGAAGATCGTGTCGCTGATGACGATGCACGCAGCGGTGTCGTCGCTGAACATCGGGTTGATCGTTTAGCCGAGGGCTTCGTAGAACGCCTTCGAACGGTCGAGGTCGGTGACGGGCAGGTTGATGAAGACCATCGTGTCCATGGGGAGGTTCCTTTCGTCACGCTCAACCTGGCCCGTGGCGCGGCGATGCGCAACCGTTCCGTCGTGGTACGGACTGATACGCAATATGCTGGACCGATGCGGGCGCACGTCGATGAATCGGAGCCGGGCGGCGGACGCGATCACACCGTGTACGTGATGGCAGCGGTGATCATCTCGGCGTCGGCTTGCGAAGCGGCGCGTGCCGACGTCCGGGCAACGACGCCGAGGCGCATGCGGAAGCTGCACTGGTACGAAGCCCTCCCCGGCCAGCGGCTCTCGTGGCTCGACCTCCTGCGACACGCCGTCTCGGTCCTGGTCGTGCGCTACGACGGCGCGGTGGCACGTACCGAACGCCGACGACGGCGCTGCATTGAACGGCTCGCGCACGAGCTCGAACTCCGACAGGTCCACCAGGTGATCCTCGAGACTCGGGGGCCGGCTCGCGATGCCGACGACAGAGCGATGTTCGACGCTCTGCGAGACCGGGGCATCGGCAAGCAGCTCCGGTTCGAGCACGCTTCTCCGTCTGATGAACCGCTCCTCGCGCTGGCCGACGTAGCGTGCGGCGGCCATGTCGCGGCGATGCCTGCACCCCCTGACCTGTCGAGCGCCGTCATCGTGTCGTGACGCGCTTGCGGCACCGTCGGGAAAACGCAAATCCCCGGGCCCGCGCTGGCTGCAGGACATCCGGGGATCACTTTCGACCGAGCAGCACCCGATCGACATATCAATACTACTGCCGCTCCGCGGGGGCGTCAACCGCGCGCGTTCGTCGACTCGGAACGACGAAGCCGCTGTCGTGCGACAGCGGCTTCGTCGTTCCGAGTCGGCTCAGTGGCGCGGGACCGAGGTCAGGCGGACGCGCGGCCCTCGCCGGCGGCCTTCTGGTCGGCCTCGGCCTCGGCCTGGCCGATGATGTCCTCGGCCGGCACCGGGTTCAGGCGGTCCCAGAGGAAGAACAGCAGGCCGCCGACGAGCATCGACAGTCCGACCCACAGGTTGATGTGGATGCCGCCGGTCTTCTCGGGGTCGGTGTCCCAGTGGACGATGCCGACGATCGTCACGATGACGCCGTAGAGCACGAACAGGCCGCCGAGGATGCGGCGCAGGTCGAGACGACGGGTCGAGCGGACGAGGGCGGCCTTCTGCTCCTCGGTCAGCGCGCCGGGGGTGGTGGTGTCACTCATGGTCGGTGATCTCCTTCGCGGATCAGAGGAACGGCAGGTACAGGACGACGCACAGGATCAGTGCGACCGTGCCGAGCAGGGCGGGCGAGCGGTACCAGGCGGTGTCGGTCGCCACCGAGTCGCCGTGCAGGTCGATCTTGCCGATGCCGTAGACCAGACCGCCGAGCTCCTTCTCGTCCTTGGGGGTGGTGAACATCGAGACGATGAACCCGACGACCAGGACGGTCACGAACGAGATGATCGCGCCGTACAGGGTCTCGGCGGTCGCGGTGGCGAACAGGTCCGGGTTCACGAGGTACGCGATCCAGGTGATGGTCGGCGTGACGATGCCGAGGACGTAGCCCCAGAGCGCCCCCTGGGTGGTCATCCGCTTCCAGAGCAGACCGAGGATGAAGACGGCGAACAGCGGCGCGTTGAAGAACGAGAACAGCGTCTGCATGTACGTCATGATGTTCGACGCCTGGGCCGCGATGAACGCGGTCGCGATGCCGACCAGGACGCCGACGACGGTGACCCAACGACCGGTCTTCAGGTAGTGGATGTCCGGCATGTTCGGCTTGATGTAGCGCTGCCAGATGTCGTACGTGAAGACGGTGTTGAACGACGACACGTTGGCCGCCATGCCGGCCATGAACGAGGCGAGCAGGCCGGTCACCGCGACGCCGAGCACACCGGTCGGCAGGTACATCTGGATGAGCTTCGGGATCGCGTCGTTGTAGGTGAGTGAGCCGTCGGCGAACTGGTTGCCGACGACCGCCGCGGCGATGAGACCGGGGATCACGACGATGGCCGGGATGAACAGCTTCGGGATCGCGGCGATGAGCGGGGTCCGGCGCGCTGCGGACATGTTCTTCGCCGAGAACGCGCGCTGCACCTCGGTGAAGTTGGTGGTCCAGTAGCCGAAGCCGAGGACGAAGCCCAGGCCGAGCACGATCGCGAGCCAGTTGGCACCGATCGGGTTGGTCACGTCACCGAAGCCGGTTCCGGCCCAGGCCTGCAGGTGCTGGACGCCCTGGGTCTCGGTGATCGCCTTGCTCAGGCCGTCCCAGCCGCCGACGCGGTGCAGGCCGACGATCGTCAGCGGGATGAGCCCGGCGATGATCACGAAGAACTGCATGACCTCGTTGTAGATCGCGCTGGAGAGCCCGCCGAGGGTGATGTAGACGAGCACGAAGCCGGCGGACACGACGATGGCCAACCACTCCGGCCAGCCGAGCATCGCCTCGATGACGATGGCCATGGCGTAGAGGTTGATGCCCGCGATGAGCACGTTCGACACCGCGAACGCGATCGAGTTCACCAGGTGGGGGGCCTTGCCGAAGCGGCGGAGCATGAACTCCGGCACCGATCGGACCTTCGACCCGTAGTAGAAGGGCATCATGACGAGCCCGAGGAACACCATGGCCGGCACCGCGCCGACCAGGTAGTAGTGCAGGGTCGCCATGCCGATCTGGGCACCGTTGGCGGCCATGCCGAGGATCTCGGTCGCGCCCAGGTTCGCGGACACGAACGCCAGACCGGTGATCCAGGCGGGCATCGACCGACCCGACAAGAAGAAGTCCATGCTCGTCCGGACCTGCTTCCGGGCGGTGAACCCGATCCCGATGACGACCGCGAAGTACACGATGATCATCAGGTAGTCGACCCAGCCCAAGTCGAGCCGGATCCCTTCGTTCGCTGCAGCGAGAACCATTCAACATCTCCACGTCAGTGTGTTGCAGTCGACAACTCCGCCGACCCGGACGGAGACGTTACACCGAATTGTGACCGTTCACATAGCCGAGGCATGTGTCCGTCGACGGTGCCCGGCGGTCCGCGATCGCTAGGCTCACCCCATGACCGACCAGGCGCGCATCCTCGTCCTCAACGGACCGAACCTCGACATCCTCGGTCGGCGCGACCCGGAGCAGTACGGCACCGTGACGCTCGCCGAGCTCGAGGCGATCGTGCACACCGAGGCGGCCGTGCACGAGCTGGACGCGGACTTCCGCCAGACGAACCGCGAGGGCGAACTGGTCGAGTGGCTGCACGAGGCCCTCGACGACTTCGCCGCCGTGGTGATCAACCCCGCGGCCTACGCCCACACCTCGGTCGCGCTGCACGACGCGGTCGAGGCGCTGTCCGTCCCTGTCGTCGAGGTGCATCTGTCGAACACGTGGAAGCGCGAGCCCTTCCGGCACGTCGACCACGTCGCCACCGCCGCGACGGCGGTCATCGCCGGCGCGGGCGCCGACGGGTACCGCCTGGCGGTCGCGCACGTCGCGTCCCTCATCGCCTGACACCCGTCACGCGCGCACGAGGCGGTTCTCGCCCTGCCGAGGTTCCGAGATCTCGGAACCTCGGCGGCGCCGCCGTCCAGGAGTGGAACCTCGGCGTCACGCGGACGGCAAGTCGTGGAACCTCGGCGTCACGCGGACGGTAAGTCGTGGAACCTCGGCGTCACGCGGACGGCAAGTCGTGGAACCCGGCGGTAGCGCACGTCGCGTCCGTCACGCGCGCGCGAGGCGGACGGGAGGCCCGTGGCGGGGCCGCCACGGGCCCCCCGTCCGCCTCGTTGGAACGTTCCCAACGCCAGCCGGGCGCGCTAGGTTGCATGTATGGACAAGGTGCGCATCGGGCTCGTCGGCTACGGCATCGGGGGGCGAGCGTTCCACCGTCCGTTCCTGCTGGACGCTGCAGGCGTCGACCTCGTCGGCGTCGTCGCCCGCTCGCCCGCGAAGCACGAGCAGCTGGCGACCGACCTGCCCGGCGTCACCGTGCACGACTCCCTCGGTGACCTGATCGCCGCGGGCGTCGACGCCGTCGTCGTCACCACTCCCCCGTCCACCCGGCGCGAACTCGTCCTGCAGGCGATCGCCGCCGGGGTCGCCGTCGTCGCGGACAAGCCGTTCGCCCCGGACCCGGCCACCGCGCGTGCCATCCGGCAGGCCGCGGCCGACGCCGACGTCGTGGTCACGCCCTTCCACAACCGCCGGTGGGACACCGACCTCGTCACCCTCCGGAGCGTGCTGGACGCCGGACGGGTCGGGACACCGCTGCGCTTCTGGTCCCGCTTCGACCTGGTCGAGCGGCACGGCATCGCGACGGGGATCGGCGGCGGCGTGCTCTCCGACATCGGATCGCACCTGGTCGACCAGGCCGTGTCGTTGTTCGGACCGATCGACCGGGTGTCCTGCACGCTCGACGTCCGCGATGCCCGCTCGCTCGGCCTCGACCAGGACGGCCCGATCGACGCCGGCTTCACGCTCGCAGCGACGCACGTGTCCGGCGTCGAGTCCGTCCTGACGTCGAACAAGGCCGGGTGGCTGGGCGCACGGCAGCTCCGCCTCGACGGTGTCGACGGCACGTACGAGGCCACGAGCACCGACGTGCAGGCACGGGCAGCGGTGGCGGGCGCATCACCCGCCGACGACCGGTCGACCTGGGGAGTCGAACCCTCGTCGGGGACCCTCACGACGGAGTCCGGCACGGTCGACGTCCCGTCGGCCCAGAGCTCCTACACGGACTACTACGAGCGGTTCGCGCGTGCCGTCCGCGGGCTCGGCCCGGTACCGGTGCCCGTCGACGACGCGGTGCACGTGGTCGAGGTGCTCGATGCGGCGCGCCGGTCGGCGGCGTCGGGCGAGACGGTCACCGTCCCCGCCCCGTAGGCGTTCTTTCCCACGACATCTGCGCTACAAGGTCGAATCGGGCGTACCTGGCGAGAACTTCAGGCCAGGTATGCCCGAATCGACCAGGAACGCGCGGACGGCGGCCGCCGTTCCGGCTCAGAAGTCGGCGGGGCGCCGCACCTCGGTCAGGCCGGCCGTGGCGAAGCCGCCGCGGATGATCGGGATCGCCCGGCGCACGGCCTGGTCGATGCGGAGCTCGAGGTCGACGTTGCCGATGTCGTAGCCGCCCTCGCGCTTCGTGAAGTCGCGCTCGTTGCCGAACACCCCGATCGGCAGCGTCGTGGACTGGAAGAAGCCGAACAGCGGCCGCATCTGGTGCTCGACGAGCAGGGCGTGGCGGTCACTGCCACCCGTGGCGGTCAGCAGGACCGGGGTGTCGACGAGGTCGTACTGCCCGATCCAGTCGAAGAACAGCTTGAACGCGCCCGAGTAGGCGGCGCGGAACGCCGGGCTGCCGACGACGAGCACGTCCGCGGCCTCGACGGTCTCGAGTGCCGCCCGGGTGCGGTCGGACATCGCCTCCCGCGACGACGCGGCACCGAGGTCGGCCAGCAGCGGGCCGATCTCGACGGTCTCGGTGCGGGCACCCTCGATCTCCTGCCCGAGCCGAGCCACTGTGGCGGCGACCAGGGTGGACGTCCGCGAGGGGTCCGATGGGCTACCGCTGACACCGACGACCAGTTCTCCACTCATGCGGTCGATGCTCACACGCCTGCCACCGGGGCGGTCGGCGTGTGACGACATGTGTCGGGTGCCAGAGCTCGCGGGTACCGTCCGCGGCATGCAGACGTTCTTGCCGTACGCCGACTTCCGGGCCTCTGCCGAGGTCCTCGACGACCGGCGTCTCGGCAAGCAGCGCGTCGAGACCCTGCAGGTGATGCGGGCCCTGACGCTGCCGGGGTACGGCTGGCAGCACCACCCGGTCACCGCGATGTGGCGCGGCTACCGCCCGGCGCTGATGGCGTACCAGGAAGCGACGTGCCGCGTCTGGCTCGAGCGCGGGCACGTGGACACGTGCCTGGAGAAGACGCTGCTGGACCTCGGGCGGGTGCCGGAGGACCTGGCGGCGTACGAGCGTGGCGAGGTCCCGATCCCGCCGTGGAACGACGACGACGCCCTGCACGAGTCGCACCGCTCGAAGCTGGTGCAGAAGGCACCGGAGCACTACCGCGAGCTGTTCCCGGACGCACCCGACGACCTGGACTACGTCTGGCCGGGCACACCGGGCAGCGCGGCGGCCGTCACGCCACCGGGATCCACCGCGCACCGTCGCGGCGCGTGACGACGTCGGACCGGATCTCGACGACGTCGCGGAGGCCGTGCACGGTCGCGTCGCGCACGACCACGGCGGTGGCGTCGTCCTCGGACTCGAACCGGACGACCGCGCACGGCACACCACGCAGCAGACGGACGTCCTGGGCCTCGACCACGGCGTGCTCGGCGACCAGCCGGGCCGCAGCGGGCAGGACGGCGTCGGGGGTGGTGCCGGCGGCGAGCGCGCCGATCGCCAGGGTCACGCGGTACGAGGGCATGCCCCGACGGTAGCGGGAGCGGGAGACACCGGGAGCCCGCCGTGGGCTGCAGGGGAACTGACGTCGTTCAGGGGGTCGACGTCGGCCCACGGCGGGTCGCGGTGTGCGGCGGGACGCGACGACAGGGGGAACGTCGCGCCCCGCTCCGGATGTCGATCAGGGGTATCGACATCCGGTCTGGGGCACCGTCCGGGTCGCTGGAGGAGCCGGGCGGTGTCGGACCTCAAGGGTGTTCGGTGTCCTCTCGGTACCGGTCCGTCTCGATCGGTGCGGGCATCGATCGAGCGGCAGCGGGTCGGATCATGGGGAGCAGGGCACTCCCGACCGTCGCGAGGGCTCCGACGGCGGCGATCAGCCCGAGGGGGGCGGTGCCGAGGTCGTGCTGCGCGGCCAGGGCGAGCGCGACGAGGGTCGCCGGCGCGGGCAGGAGCTGCACCGCTCGGAAGCGGTCGTCCTGTCGTGTCCGGGTCATCACCACGTTTGCCATGTGGACACTCTGGCGCAGATTCTGTGTCCGCATAAGGGGGGACACGACCCCACTCATGGAGTAGAACGTCTAGTACACCCCAGGTGCAACCCCTCAGCCGAGTGCGCGGACCGTCGCCACGGCGTCCGCGACCGCGCCGACGACGACCGGCACGTCCTCGACGCCGAGGGAACCGTCGAAGGTGAGTCGCAGCGCGGTCCGAGCGACCTCGTCCGGGATCCCGAGCGCGGTGAGCACGTGCGACGCCTCCGTGCTGCCGGCGGCGCAGGCGCTGCCGGACGACGACACGACGTCGCGCTGCTCCAGTTCGAGCAACACCGTCTCGCCGTTGACCCCGGGGAAGCAGAACGACGCGTGCCCGGGCAGCCGGTGCTCGCGCGAGCCGGTCACGAACGCCCCGGGCACGGCGGCGAGCACCCCGTCGAGCACGGCGTCACGGACGGTCGTCGCGGTGGCGGAGGCAGCAGCAGCACCAGAGGCAGCAGCAGCACCACCAGAGGCAGCAGCAGCACCACCGGCACCCACCAACCCGAGCGCCGTCGCGACCGCCACCGCCCCGGCGACGTCCTCGGTGCCGGAGCGTCGGCCCCGCTCCTGTCCGCCGCCGTGCAGCAGGGGTTCGACGGGGACCCCCGAGCGGACCAGGAGCACCCCGGTCCCCTTCGGAGCCCCGAGCTTGTGCCCGGACAGTGACAGCGCGTCGACCCCGAGCACGTCGAGCCCGACCGGCAGCCACGGAGCGGACTGCACGGCGTCGGTGTGGAACCGGGCGCCGACCGTGTGGGCGACCGCGGCGAGCGCGGAGACGTCCTGCACGGTCCCGACCTCGTTGTCGGCGTGCGCGATCGACACGAGCGTCGTGTCCGGCCGGAGCGCCGCGCGCAGCACCGACGGGTCGACGAGGCCGTCCGGCGCGACCGGGAGGACCGTGACCTCGAAGTCGTGGAACCGCGCCAGGTACGCGCAGCTCTCGAGCACGGCCTCGTGCTCGATCGCACTCGTGACGACGTGGCGTCCGCGCGGGGCGGCGAGTGCGATCCCCTTGATCGCGGTGTTCGCGCCCTCCGTCCCGCCCGTGGTGAAGACGACCTCGGCCGGCCGGCAGCCGAGCACGCCCGCGACGGTCGCCCGCGCGGCCGCGAGCCCGCGCGCGGCGTCGTCCCCGACGCCGTGCGTCGACGACGGGTTGCCGAACACCCCGGTCAGGTACGGCCACATCGCCTCGAGGACCTCGCGGCGGACGGGGGTGGTGGCCGCCCGGTCCAGGTAGAACACGATCAGTCCCCGGCTGTCACCGCGATGTCGAGCCCGAGGTCGAGCGCTCGGGCCGAGTGCGTGAGCGCCCCGACCGAGATGACGTCGACCCCGGTCGCCGCGATGGCCGCGACGGTGTCGAGGGACACCCCGCCCGAGGCCTCGACGAGGGCACGACCCGCGACGATGCCGACACCCGTCTCGAGCTCGTCCGGCGTGAAGTTGTCGAGCATGATCGTGTCGACCCCCGCCGCGACGACGGGCTCGATCTGGTCGATGCGGTCCACCTCGACCTCGACGTGCACGGTGTGCCCGAGGCGCTGCCGCGCTGCGACGATCGCGTCGCCGATGCCGATCCCGCCGGCGAGCAGCACGGCCAGGTGGTTGTCCTTCGCGAGCACGGCGTCGGACAACGAGGTGCGGTGGTTGTGCCCGCCGCCGCAGCGCACGGCGTACCGCTCGAGCGCGCGGAGCCCCGGTGTGGTCTTCCGGGTGTCGACGATCCGCGCTGTGGTGCCCGCGGCAGCGGCGACGTGCGCCGCCGTGACGGTGGCGATGCCGGACATGCGCTGCACGAGGTTGAGCGCCACCCGCTCGGCACGGAGGACGGCACGGGCCGATCCCGTCACGGTGGCGAGCGTGTCGCCCGCGGCGAACGCGGACCCCTCGGCGGCGTGCAGGGTCGCGCGGATCGACGGGTCGACCGCGTGCATCACCGCCACGAAGACCGTCCCGCCGCTCAGCACGCCGGGTTCGCGCGCGGCGAGCGTCGCCGTCGCGGTCGCCTCGGCCGGGATGAGGGTCTCGCTGGTGACGTCGCCCCAGGGCGCGTCCTCCTCGAGCGCGGTCTCGATGACACGGCGCAGGGCGTGCGGCGGGATGGTGCCGGGGTCGATGGTCATGCGGGGACCTCCTGGGGGACGGCGGCGCGTTCGGCGACGGGTTCGGCGACCCAGGCGTACGAGGCCGGGGCTGCGGGATCGGTGTCGGGGTGGTCGGTACGGGCGTGGGCACCGCGGGATTCGGTGCGGGTCTCGGCGGCGAGTGCGACCAGCCGCGCCAGGTCGAGCAGGGCGCGGTCCTCGTGCTCGCGCACGCCGCCGGTGGCGGGCGCGGTGAGCGCGTCGAGGTCGCGCCGGGCGCTCGCCAGTCCGGTCGCGTCACGCAGCAGACCGACGCGCTCCGTCATGACGGTCTGGACCGCCTGCCGGACGTCGGTGGTCGGGTCGCGGTGATCCGGGCCTCCTGGCCAGGTCTGACGGGAGGCGCTGATCGCGTCGGCCGCTCGGGGCACGCTGGTCACGTGGAGACCGGCGTCCCCGCGCAGGCGGAGCAGGCCGGGTCGCGGTGCGGCGACCGCGTCCGCTGCGCGGACCGCGAAGACGAGTCCCTCGAGCAGGGAGTTCGAGGCCAGTCGGTTCGCGCCGTGGACCCCGGTGCAGGCGGCCTCGCCGATCGCCAGGAGCCCCGGGAGGCTCGTGCGTCCCTCGGCGTCGGTGGCGATGCCGCCCATCGAGTAGTGGGCCGCCGGGGACACCGGGACGCCCTGTCGGGTCCAGTCGAAGCCGGCTGCGCGGGTGGCCCGGGTGAGGCCGGGGAAGCGTCCGGTCAGGAAGTCCGCGCCGAGTCCGGTGGCGTCGAGGAGCACGGGCGCGCCACCCTGGTCGCGGACGGCGGCGGCGATGCCGCGGGCGACGACGTCCCGCGGGGCGAGCTCGGCGTCGGGGTGCACCGCCGTCATGAAGCGGCGTCCGCGCGCGTCGCGGAGGACGGCACCCTCACCGCGGACGGCCTCGGAGACGAGCCCGCCGTCCGGCACCGCGAGCCGGGTCGGGTGGAACTGGACGAACTCCAGGTCCGCGACGACCGCCCCGGCACGCCACGCTGCAGCGACGCCGTCCCCCGTCGCGACCAGCGGGTTGGTCGTCTCGCGGTACAGGTGTCCCGCTCCCCCGGAGGCGATCACGACGGCGTCGGCGTCGATCCGTCGGGGTTCACCGAGCAGGTCGAGGACGTCGACCCCGACGACGGCGCCGTCCCGGACGACCAGGTCGGTGAGGCAGGTGCGCTCGAGGATCGTGACGTGTCGACGGTGCAGGGCGTCGATGAGGGTGCGCTCGATCGCCGCTCCGGTCGCGTCGCCGTCGGCGTGCACGACGCGCCAGCGGCCGTGCGCGGCCTCGCGCCCGCGGGCCAGGTCGTCGCCGTACCGGTCGAGGGACGACGGGTCGGTCGAGCGGTCGAACGGCACCCCGAGGGCGAGCAGGTCGCGGACCCTGGCGGGGCCGTCGGTGCAGAGCACCTCGACGGCGCGGGCATCGGCGCTGCCGGCGGCCGCGACGTGGGTGTCGGCCTGGTGCAGTGCCGCCGAGTCGTCGGCGCCGAGTGCCACCGCGACGCCACCCTGGGCGTACGCGGTGGCGCTGTCGGCGAGCGCGCCCTTCGTCACCAGGGTGACGTCGTGGACGGCGCTGGCACGGATCGCTGCGGTCAGCCCGGCGATGCCGGAGCCGACGATGACGACGTGCACGGTGGTCTCCCTCGGTCGTTCGGGTTCGGGTTCGGGGCTCAGGCTCGGGGCTCTCGGGGCTCTCGGGGCTCTCGGGGCTCTCGGGGCTCGGGGCTCAGTCGCGGGGCTTGGCCGCGAGCATGCGCTCGAGCGCGACCTTCGCGTCGGCCTGGACGTCGGCGGGCACGACGATCTCGTTGAGGACCTCGCCGCGGACCAGTGCCTCGAGCACCCAGGCGAGGTAGCCCGGGTGGATCCGGTACATCGTCGAGCACGGGCAGACGACCGGGTCGAGGCAGAAGATCGTGTGCTGCGGGTACTCGGCGGCGAGCCGGTTCACCATGTTGATCTCGGTGCCGATCGCGAACGTGGTCGGCTCGGTGGCCGCGGCGACGGTCTTCCGGATCAGGTCCGTGCTGCCGGCGTGGTCGGCGGCGTCGACGACCGCCATCGGGCACTCCGGGTGCACGATGACCTGCACGCCGGGGTGCTCGCGTCGGGCCTGCTCGATCTGGTCCACGGTGAAGCGACGGTGCACCGAGCAGAAGCCGTGCCAGAGGATGACCTTCGCCGCTTCGAGGTCACTCGTCTCGTTGCCGCCGAGGGGCTTCCTGGGGTTCCACATCGGCATCAGGTCGGTGCTGATCCCCATGGCCTTGGCGGTGTTGCGGCCGAGGTGCTGGTCCGGGAAGAAGAGCACGCGCTGCCCGCGCTCGAACGCCCACTCGAGCACCGTCGCGGCGTTCGAGCTGGTGCAGACGATGCCGCCGTTGCGCCCGCAGAAGGCCTTGAGGTCGGCGGCGGAGTTCATGTAGGTGACGGGGATGACGGGCACCCGGCCGTCGGCGTCGGGCTCCGTGCCGTAGACCGCGGTGAGCTCGGCCCAGGCGGCCTCGACGCTGTCGATGTCGGCCATGTCCGCCATCGAGCAGCCCGCGGCCAGGTTCGGCAGGATGACGCGCTGGTCGTCGCGGGCCAGGATGTCGGCGGTCTCGGCCATGAAGTGCACGCCGCAGAACACGATGGCCTCGGCGTCGGGCTTCGTCAGCGCCGCGTTGGCGAGCTGGAACGAGTCGCCGAGGAAGTCCGCGTGCCGGACGACCTCGTCGCGCTGGTAGAAGTGCCCGAGGACGACGACCCGGTCGCCGAGCGTGGCCTTCGCTCGCTCGATGCGCTCGTGCAACTCGTCGGTCGGCGCGGTCTTGTACTCGTCCGGCAGCACGCCCTGCCGCGGTGCGCTCGTCGGGATGACGTCGGTCATCGACGAGCCCGGGCCGTACCCGGGCCGGGAGTCGAAGTCCCACGTGGGCACGGCGAGGTCGGGCGTGCAGGTGCTGCCGGCGGCCTTGCCGTTCGAGATCAGTTCGATGGTCGTCGCGATGGACACGGTGGTTCCTGTCGGTTCTGCGGTGGTGTGCCCTGCTGCAGCGGGCCGTTGTCCGCGTAGGCCAGGTCGGGGTTCGAGCGGTACAGCCGGGCCGGACGGTGCCGACCCCCGCTCGTGGTCTCGTCGGTCGGCAGGATCGCGTCCGTCTTCTCGACCTGCCGACGGAAGTTCGCGGGGTCGAGCGCGCGCCCGAGCACCGCCTCGTACACCCCGCGCAGCTCGGCGAGGGTGAACCGGTCCCCCAGGAAGGCCTGGGCGATGCGGGAGTACGACATCTTGGTGCGGAGCCGCCAGAGCGCGTACTCGACGATGCGGTCGTGGTCGAAGGCGAGCGGCGGGTGCTCGTCGGCGAGGAACCAGCGGACGTTCCAGTCGTCCGGCACCACGTTCGCTTCGTCGGGGTGCACGAGCGCCCAGTACACGATCGACACGACCCGGCTCGGGGAGCGTCCGACGTCGCCGAACGCGTAGAGCTGCTCGAGGTACCGCGGCTGGACGTTCGTCGTCTCGCGCAGGCGGGCGGCGGCGGAGTCCTCGAGGCCCTCGTCGACGCCGACCCAGCCGCCGGGCAGCGCCCACGACCCCTCGAACGGCTCGGCGATCCGGCGCACCAGCGGCATCCACAGCGCCGGCGCTCCGGTGTCGGGGTGCGGGCGCAGCGCGACGATCACGGTCGAGACCGCGACGCGGATGCCTGCTTCGTCCATGCTGGACCTTCGTGTCATGTTGACCCGAAGTGTTCGGGTTGCGATGACACTATCACTGCTGGACGCTGTGCCGCGCCCCTCGGGGGTCGCCGGTCGTCACGAACCGGAAACAGATCGTCACGCGGCCGAAAACTCCGGGACGCCCCGCGTGGATACGGTGAGGCTCATGACGACGGTGACGAGGATGCATGCCGTGGTGTCGGGGACCGTCCAGGGGGTCGGCTTCCGGTACTGGACCGCACGGAAGGCCGACGGGCTCGACCTCGTCGGGTACGCCAGGAACCTCTGGGACGGCACCGTCGAGGTCGAGGCCGAGGGGCCGTCGGTCGCCGTGGAGACGCTGATGGAGTGCCTGCGGAGCGGACCACCGTCGGCCACCGTGACCGACGTCGAGCTCCGGCCCGTCGTGCCGCACGGCGACGCCGACGGGTTCGCGATCCTGCACTGACCCGGTCGCGCCGACCGTCCACCTGCGGATGTCGGCGCGAAGCGGAATAATCGAATCCACTCAGGCGGTTGCCCTGTCTGCGCGTTCCGCGCCACCTCGTTCCACCAGTCGTGATCCACCAGGAGCTCCCGCATGACCCAGGCCGTCGATTCCGCCCCCCGCACGGGAAGCGTCTCGCAACCGACCGCTGCCGAGACCCGACTCGTGATCGGGCTGCTGCTCGTCTCCGCGTTCGTCGTCATCCTCAACGAGACGATCATGGGCGTGGCCCTGCCGCGACTGATGGACGACCTCGGCATCAGTGCGGCGACGGGGCAGTGGCTGACCACCGGCTTCCTGCTCACGATGGCGGTCGTCATCCCGATCACCGGGTTCCTGCTGCAGCGGTTCAACACCCGGCCGGTGTTCGTCTGGGCGATGGGCCTGTTCTCGGCCGGCACCCTGATCGCCCTGCTCGCACCGGGGTTCACGCTGCTGCTCGTCGGACGCATCGTCCAGGCGAGCGGCACCGCGATCATGATGCCGCTCCTGATGACGACCGTGCTCACCCTCGTCGACCCGGCCCACCGCGGCCGCATCATGGGCAACATCTCGATCGTCATCTCGGTCGCGCCGGCCATCGGCCCGACGATCTCCGGGCTCATCCTCAACGCGTTCTCGTGGCGCTGGCTGTTCGGCTTCGTCCTGCCGATCGCGATCGCCGCGCTCATCCTCGGCATGGTGAAGGTCCGCAACGTCTCGACGCCCCGCAGGGCACCGCTCGACGTGTTCTCGGTGATCCTGTCGGCGTTCGCCTTCGGTGGGATCGTCTACGGCCTGTCCAGCATCGGCGAGGCCGGCACCACCGGCCTGTTCGTCCCGGTCACCGCGCTCGTCGTCGGTGCCGTCGCCCTGGCGCTGTTCATCGTCCGGCAGACCCGCCTGCAGCGCACCGACAGCGCCCTGCTCGACCTGCGCACCTTCCAGACCCGCGGCTTCACCGTCCCGATCGTCGCGATGGCGCTGAGCTTCATGGCGATGTTCGGCACGCTCATCCTGCTGCCGATCTACCTGGAGCGCGTGCTCGGGCTCGAGGTCCTGAACGTCGGACTGCTGCTGCTCCCCGGCGGGCTGCTCATGGGGCTCCTCTCCCCCATCGTCGGGCGCATCTACGACCGTCGCGGCCCGCGCGTACTGCTCATCCCCGGCTCGATCATCGTCAGCGCGGTGCTCTGGGCGCTCTCCACGGTCGGCGTGGACACCAGCGTGTGGTTCGTCCTCGGGGCGCACGTCGTGCTGAGCATCGGCCTGGCGCTCACCTTCACCCCGCTGTTCACGGCGGCGCTCGGCGGACTCCCCCCGAAGCTCTACTCGCACGGCAGCGCCGTCCTCGGCACGGCGCAGCAGCTCGCCGGAGCCGCCGGCACCGCCCTGTTCGTCACCCTGCTCACGATCGGCGCCGCCACCGCAGCGACCGGTGCCGGGGCGGACGCCGTGGCCGCTGCGACTGCCTCCGGCGTGAAGACCGCGTTCCTGGTCGGCGCGGTGATCTCGCTGTTCGGCATCCTGGCGTCGGTCTTCGTCACCCGTCCGGCGGTGCCCGAGGGCGCGCCGACGCCCCAGCCCGTGCACTGACCGCGGTGCCGCCCACGGGTCCTCGTGGCATCGTGGGCGGCATGCGGTCGACGGCGAGCGAACTGAACTGGTCCGGCACGGTCACCTACACGGCCGAGCGGGTCGTGCGTCCGGCCTCGATCGACGAGGCAGCCGAGGTCGTCGCCCGCTCCCCCCGGGTGCACGGACTCGGCACGCGGCACTCGTTCAACGACTCCGCCGACGCCCCGGGGGTCCTGCTCGACCTGACCGCCATCCCGACCGACCTGGTCGTCGACCCCGACCGGCGGACCGCGACGCTCGGCGCCGGCACCCGCTACGGCGACGTCGCCCCCGACCTCGACCGCGCCGGGTTCGCGCTGCACAACATGGGGTCGCTCCCGCACATCTCCGTCGGCGGCGCGGTCGCCACCGGCACCCACGGCTCCGGCACCACCCTCGGCTCGCTCACCACCGCGGTCCGGTCCCTCGAACTGCTCGGCTCCGACGGTTCGCTGCGGACCGTCGACCGCTCGGACCCGGCGTTCCCCGGCACCGTCCTGCACCTCGGGCTGTTCGGCATCGTGACCCGCGTCACGCTCGACCTCGAGCCCACGTACCGGATGCGACAGGACTCGTACGGGCCGTTCCCGTGGAGCACGTTCACCGACCACGTCGCCGAGGTCCACGCCGCCGGGTACTCGGTGTGCGCCTACACGGTGTTCGGCGACGAGGTCAGCGAGGCACTCGTGAAGTCCCGGGTGCCCGCCGGTGCCGACGACGTCCCCGTGCCGGACGACCTGTTCGGCGCACCCCGGCTGCCCGGCTCCTCCGGCGACGGCCACCACACGGCGCGTGACGGCTCGGTGGGACCGTGGTGGGACCGGCTGCCGCACTTCCCGATCGAGTCCGTACCGAGCCACGGGTCCGAGGTGCAGAGCGAGCACTTCGTCCCACTCCGGCACGCAGCGGCGGCACTCGACGCGCTGCGCGGGCTGGCTGGCCGCATCCAGCCGCACCTGCACGTGTGCGAGCTCCGGACGATGGCCGCCGACGAGCTCTGGTTGAGCCCGACCCAGGGCGAGGACGTGCTCTGCATCGCGTTCACCTGGCAGAAGCACCCGGAGGCGGTCGCCGCGCTGCTGCCCGACCTCGAGGCGCGGCTGGCGCCGTTCGACGGGCGACCGCACTGGGGGAAGATGAGCTCGCTCGACGGCGACGCGATCGCGGAGCTGTACCCACGGGTGGCGGACGTCCGCGACCTGATCGCACGAGCCGACCCGGACCGGACGTTCGCATCCGCGTTCGGCGAGCGGGTCCTGCGGGCCTGACCCGCGCCTCCCGTCCAGCCCTGCTGCGCTCCGGGAGGCCCGGTGCCGGTCCGCCACGGCCCTCACTGCAGGCGGGTGACCACCTTCGCATCCCCGTCCCAGTGGCGGAGACCGCCCACGGCGAGCACCTCGGGCAGGGGTGCGTCCGCGGCCAGGACGCGGAGCGCCGCGGGCAGGTCGACGTCGCGGATGCGCCGAGCGAGGGTGACGTGCGGCGCCCAGTGGCCGGGTCGCGACGAGTCGAGCGATCCCGGAGCGGCGGCGTCGAGCGCACGGTGGAAGCGGGCAAGTGACTCGTCGACGACCACACCGAGCCCGAGCACGTGTCGACCGGGGCCGGCGGGGAAGAGCAGGACGCCGGCGACGCGCACGGTCTCGGGCACCGCGACGTCGAGGTCCGTCGGGACGGGCAGGGCCTCGCCGGCCACGAGCGTGACGTGCGGGTCGTTCGTGCCCGAGTGGCCGAGGCTCGGCAGCTCCGCGGCGACGAGGGTCTGCCAGAGCGCCCGGACCACTGCGTCCGAGGGGCCGTCGAGGACGAGTTCGATGCTGCGCACGTACCGAGTGAACCAAGGGACCCCGTGACGGCGATGTAACACGGCGGAACGGAACTCGCACCGTGGACTCGCTCCCGTCACACTCGACTCCACGCCGCGGACCACCGCGGCTCCCCCGCACAGCACGGCCCACGAGGAGCACCAGCATGTCCGCAGCCCCCGCACTGCCCGAGAAGCCGAAGGGCAAGCGCCCGATCGGCTGGATCATCGCCGCCGTCATCGTCGTCGTGGCGATCGTCGTCGCCGTCATCGTCGGAGTCGTGCGCTCCGGTGGCGACAGCGGTGGCGCTGCCGCCGGTGACGCTGCGCCGAAGACCGTCACCATCGGTGTCTCGGACAAGTCGCTGCCGTACTGGAACACGTACGTGAAGGCCGCCAAGGAGCAGCTCAACGTCACCGTGAAGCTCCAGAACTTCTCGGACTACTCGCTGCCGAACCCTGCGCTCAAGGACGAGCAGATCGACATCAACCAGTTCCAGCACATCCAGTACCTGGCGAACTACAACGTCACCTCGGACGACGATCTGCAGCCGATCGGCGCGACGGCCGTCTACCCGCTGCCGCTCTACTCGACGAAGGTCTCCGACGTCGCCGACTTCGAGGACGGCGCGAAGGTCGCGATCCCGAACGACGCCATCAACGAGGCGCGTGCGCTCCTGGTCCTGCAGGCCGCTGACCTGCTCGAGCTCAAGGACGGCGGCAACGCCTTCTCGACGACCGCCGACATCACCTCGCACAAGGTCGACGTGCAGACGCTCGACGCCTCGCAGACCGCCAACGCCCTGCAGCAGGGTTCCGTCGAGGGAGCGATCGTCAACGTGAACTACGCCACCTCGGCCGGTCTCGACACCAAGGACGCGATCTTCCAGGACGACCCGAAGAGCGCCTCGGCCGCCCCGTACGTGAACGTCTTCGCCGTCCGCGACGCCGACAAGGACAACAAGACGTACCTCGACCTGGCGGAGTTGTTCCAGGACGACGCCGTGCAGAAGGTCTTCGCGAAGGACTACCCGGACGCCGTCCCGAGCGACGAGAGCGCGGCCTCGCTGCAGAAGGAGCTCGCGACGGTCGAGTCGGACGCGAAGGCGGCAGCGGAGTAGTGCCGGTCCTCGTCGAACTCCGCGGCGTCTCGAAGCACTACCGCCGCGCCGACACCGGCGAGACCGTGGTGGCCGTCGAGGACGTCTCCCTGGACGTGCACCAGGGAGAGGTCCTCGGCGTCATCGGGTACTCCGGTGCCGGCAAGTCCACCCTGGTCAGGCTGGTGAACGCACTCGAGCTCCCCAGCTCCGGGACCGTCACCGTGGCCGGCAAGGAACTGACGGCGATCCCCGAGCGGGACCGCCGTCTGGCGCGCCGCAACATCGGGATGATCTTCCAGCAGTTCAACCTGTTCCGGTCCCGCACCATCGCCGGCAACGTCGCGTACCCGCTCAAGGTCGCCGGCGTGCCGAAGGACGAACGCGACCGTCGCGTCGCGGAACTGCTCGACTTCGTCGGGCTCCTCGAGCGCGCCCACGCCTACCCGGAGCAGCTGTCCGGTGGGCAGAAGCAGCGCGTCGGGATCGCCCGCGCGCTCGCAGCGTCACCCGACCTGCTGCTCGCCGACGAGGCCACCAGCGCCCTGGACCCGGAGACCACCTCCGAGGTCCTCGGGCTGCTCCGCCGCGTGAACAAGGAACTCGGCGTCACCATCATCGTCATCACGCACGAGATGGACGCCGTCCGCCAGATCGCCGACCGCGTCGCCGTGATGGAGCAGGGACGCGTCGTCGAGGTCGGGGACGTCTACGACGTGTTCTCCGCCCCGAAGACGGGTGCTGCGCAGCGGTTCGTCCGCACCGCGCTGCACGACCGCCCGTCTCCGGACACGCTCGCTCGCCTGCGCGAACGGCACCCCGGGCGCCTGGTGACCGTGCAGATCACCGACGAGGCCGGGCTGCAGAATCGGATCGACGCCGTGTTCCGGTCCGCCGGGGTCACCGCCGAGCTCGTCTACGGCGGGGTCGGCGAGATCCGCGAGCGTCGGATCGGGTCGCTCACCTACGAGCTGACCGCCGGCGGGGTTGCTGGTGCTGGTGCGCCCGACGCCGTCGACCGCGCCGTCGCCGCCCTGCGCGCCGACGGGGTCACGACCGACGAGGAGGCAGCCGCGTGAACAACTCGTTCCAGAGCGTGATCGACACGTTCGACGTCTTCCTGGCCGCCATGCGCGACACCATCGTGATGTCGCTCGTGTCGCTCGTCATCGCCGGGATCATCGGACTCGCCCTCGGACTGCTGCTCTACGCGACCCGACCGGGCAACCTGCTCGGCAACCGCACCGCGTACACGATCATCAACGTCGTCGTGAACCTGGTCCGGCCGATCCCGTTCGTGATCTTCCTCGCCGCGATCGCCCCGCTGTCCCGCGTCGTGGTGCAGACCACCATCGGCGTCCCCGCGGTGACGTTCGCGATCTCGCTGGCAGCGGCCTTCGCGGTGTCGCGCATCGTCGAGCAGAACCTGCTCGCGGTGGACCCCGGCGTCGTCGAGGCGGCGCGGGCGTCGGGCGCACACCCGGTCTCGATCCTGCTGACCGTCCTCATCCCGGAGGGCCTCGGGCCGCTCATCCTCGGCTACACCTTCATCTACATCGGCATCGTCGACATGACGGCGCAGGGTGCGTTGATCGGTGGCGGAGGACTCGGCGAGTACGCGATCACCTACGGCTCGCAGCGGTACGACTGGTGGATCGTCTACGTGTCGGTGGCAGCGATCGTCGTCATCGTGCAGCTCGGCCAGTTCGTCGGCAACCGGTTGGCGCGCGCGACCCTGCGTCGCTGACGCGGGCGCGCCCCGCGCGGCGCGTGCTGCGAGCTCGGCACGTGCCGTGGACGTGACTGCCTGGAGGCCCGGTGCCGGTTCCTGGAACCGGCACCGGGCCTCCAGTGCGTTGCCGCGTTGCGGGCGCGCCCCGCGTCGTCCGCCGAGCGGTCGACAGCGCCCACGACTCGCCGCACGCGATCCGCCGAGGTTCCACGACGCGCCGCGAGCGATCCGCCTCGGTTCCACGAACGCACGCTGGGGCCCTCGAGGTTCCGAAATCTCGGAGTGTCGGGCAGCGGGCCGGGCGGCCCGGACGGGACGGGTTCTGGTCGCCGCTCGATGCCGTCCCCGCCCGGTCCCGGCTCGCCGAGGTTCCACGACTCGCCGCACGCGATCCGCCGAGGTTCCACGAACGCCCGCTGCGAGCGCCGAGATTCCGAGATTTTGGAACCTCGGGGGCAAGCAGGCTGGGGCGAGCCGGGCCGGGCCGGGCCGGGCCTGGTCAGGCGGCCGGGGACTCGACGGTCTCGACGGTGCCGGTCGCTCCGGGGTGCTCGTAGTGCGCGCGCACCAGGATCGGACGGTGGTCGGAGATGCCCGCCGGGAGGGTCTCGACCCCGGCGATGTGCAGCCCGACGCTCGTCGCGAAGTCGAAGTGCCCCGTGAACTTGCGGTAGCGCAGGTAGGTCGGCTGGTCGGAGAGCGACAGCGCGAAGCCGTGCTGTTCGATCTTGCGACGCAGGTTCGTCTGGAACCAGGGGTAGTTGAAGTCGCCGACCATGACGGCGGGGACGTCCTTCGCCAGCTCGCGCAGGAACTGGTGCGCCGCCTCGATCTGCTTGCGGCGCAGGGAGTTCGTCGCGGTCAGCGGTGAGGCGTGGAACGAGGCGACGACGACCTCGGCGTCGGCCTCGTTGTCGCGCAGGTGCATGGCAATGAGCCGCTCGTGCGCGGGCGCGAGGACCCGGTCGTGCAGGGACTTCTGCAGCGAGTGGATGCTGAAGTCCTGCACCTCGAAGCGGTCGTCGCGCTTGTAGATGGCGAGTCCGAGGCGGTTCGTACGGGTCGACGCGGCGAGGGAGAGCCCGCCGATCGACGGCGCCAGGTCGTTGCTGTCGCACTCCTGCACGCAGATGACGTCGGCGTCGGAGGCCTCGGCCAGGGCGGCGAGTTCACCGTTCGCGGTGTGCTCGCGGAGGTTGTAGCTGACGACCCGGAGGGCAGTGGGCGGCACGCCTGCGTCGGTGGCGATCGTGCTCTGCTGTTCTGGCGCGGCCATGCTGCCTTCCTGTCCGGGTGGTCCGGGTCACCCTGCCGCGGCAACGGTACTCGGCGTTCGCAAACGGATGCTGAGACTGTAACGCCTGTCGGGTTTCGCGCGTGTGACCGTGACGGAAACGGACAGCCCCGCGGGGCGTGCGCGCGGCCGCGCGGAACCGGCAGCGCCGCGCGGTGTGGGACGGATCAGGCGCGGACCCGGCGGGCGGGGCGGACGGTGTCCCCCGCTGTGCGGCTCATCAGGATGCCCTCGACGCACGCGACGGCGAGCAGCGCCGCGATGACCCAGAACGCGACGGTGTACGGGCCGTCGCCTCCGAGCCCACCGGCCGCACGGATGACGACCGCGGCGACGGCGACGCCGAAGCCGGCGGCGGTCTGCTGCAGCGTCGACGAGAGGGTGTTCGCGGGGGTCATGTCGGCCTGCTCGACGTCGGCGAAGGCGATGGTGTTGTACGCCGTGAACCCGACGGAACGGGCGGCTCCGCTGACGACGAGCAGGACGGCCAGCAGCCAGAACGGGGTGTCCTCGGTCATGAACGCCATCGCGACGACGGTCAGCGCCGCGACGGCACTCGACACGATGATCACCGGGCGGTACCCGAACCAGCGCAGGAACGGGGTCGTCATCGGCTTGATGCCGAGGTTGCCGACGAAGACCCACAGCACGGCGGACCCGGCGAGCACGGCACTCCAGCCCCAGGCGTCCTGGAACAGCAGCGGGAGCACGAACGGCACCGCGGAGACCGCCAGCCGGAACAGGCTGCCGCCGGCGTGCGACACCCGGAAGGTCTCGAGCCGGAACGCCTCGAGCCCCATGATCGGGTGCGGTGCCCGGCGGAAGTGCCGGATCGCGAACCAGCAGCAGACGGCTCCGACGACGCCGGACACGATGGCGGCCAGGACCGGGATGACGTCGAGCGCGAGCAGGGACGCCATCACGACGAGCGACCCGAGGCCGAAGCACGCCAGCAACGACCCGAACCAGTCGAACGGCACGCGCTGCGCCGCGCGCTCCTGCGGGACGAGCACGAGCGCGGCGACGAACGCGATGACGCCGAGCGGGATGTTGATCAGGAAGATCCAGTGCCACGTGAGGGTGTCGACGAGCACGCCGCCGATGAACGGGGCGATGATCGGCGCGGCCAGCGCCGGCCAGGTCAGGATCGCGATGGCCGTGACGAGCTGCTCGCGGCCGGCGCTCCGCAGCACCACGAGCCGGCCGACGGGCACCATGAGCGCACCGCCGAGCCCCTGCAGGATGCGCCAGAGCGTCAGGTCGACGAGGCCGGTCGACATCGCACACAGCGCCGACGCGATCGTGAAGAGGGCGATCGCGCCCGCGAAGACCGTGCGGGATCCGATCCGGTCGGTGAGCCAGCCCGAGACGGGGATGAAGACCGCCAGTGTGACCAGGTAGGCGGTGATCGCGACGCCGACGGCGGCGGAGTCGACGCCGAGGTCGCGTCCCATCGCCGGTGCTGCGGTCGCCAGGATCGTGCCGTCGAGGAGCTCCATGAAGAAGGTGCCCGCCACGAGCACGGCGACCGCCGTGCTGCCCGTCCGTCGTCTGGGTGTCGTCGTCATCGTCGCCATGTCGCGTCAAAGGCTATGCCCACCGCGGCGTCACGCGACGATCCGCGTCGCGAGCTTCCGCCGCCTGGTTGTGCATTGCAGAATGATGCGCACCAGCGCGTTGCCCCGGCGGTCCGCCGAGCGGGAGCGTGGGGGCAGCGCGACGACAGGAGGCACACCGATGACCGACGCCGACACGACGACCGGGACCGTGACCACGAAGGGCGCCTGGGATCCGGCAGCGAGCGCGCCGCACCACGTCCTCGACCACGCCCACCTGCCGGTGATGACCCTGCGCGAGTCCGCCCTGGCGAACAACACCGCCGTCATGCAGGCCTACGTCGACCGCCACGACCTGCTGTTCGCACCGCACATGAAGACCCACATGGCGCCGGACCTCGCCGCGCGGCAGATCGACGCCGGGGCCTGGGGCGTCACGGTCGCGTCCGTCCAGCAGGCGATGGTCGCGTGGGAGCACGGCGTGCACCGCATCCTCGTCGCGAACGAGGTCCTCGACCCCGCGGGCCTCGCCTGGCTCGCGTCCCGGCGCACGGTCGACCCGGACGCCGACGTCCTCTGCTCCGTCGACTCCGCAGCGGGTGTCGCCGCCGCGGTCGCCGCACAGGGGGCCGTCGGCGGCGAGCTGCACGTCCTGGTCGAACTCGGGTTCCCGGGCGGCCGCACCGGGGTCCGCTCCCCTGACGACGCGCGTGCCCTCGCGCGCCTCGTCCACGACGCCGGGCTCGCGCTCCGCGGTGTCTCCGGGTACGAAGGCGGGCTGCCCGGCGTCGACGCTGCGCGCGAGTACGTCGACGGCGTGCTCGACGTCGCCGAGGACGTCCGCGGGCTCGTCGACGGTCGCGGGCTCCTCAGCATGGGCGGCAGCGCCTGGTTCGACGCCGTCGTCGACGCCGTGGCACGACGCACGGACGACCTCGACGTACTGCTGCGTTCGGGTGCCTACCTGACCCACGACGACGGCTTCTACGCCGAGCGCACGCCGTTCGGCCGGCACCCGGCCGAGGGATCGCTCGTCGCCGCGATCGAGGTGTGGGGACGCGTCACGTCCTGCCCCGAGCCGGGGCTCGCCCTCGTCGCGGTCGGGAAGCGCGACATCTCCTTCGACGAAGGGCTGCCGGTCGTGCGGGCGGTCCGGCCAGGAGGCACGGCGGGCGCCGCGCAGGTCGTCCCACCATCCGGGGCGGTCACCGTCACCCGCCTCGACGACCAGCACTGCTACCTCGCGCTGGCGGACGGGGCCCCCGAGCTCACGCCCGGCGACGTCGTCGTGTTCGGCATCTCGCACCCCTGCACGGTGTTCGACAAGTGGCGGCAGGTGCACGTGCTCGCCGACGACGACACCGTGCTCCGGACGATCGCGACGTGGTTCTGATGCGCGCGACCACGGCTGTCCCGGTGCCGACGGACGGCGACGGACCCGCGCGCAACGCTGCGCTGTCGCTGCGCCGCGGGCTCCGCCTGCTCGACTGCATCGCGGACCGCACCCGCAGCGGCGCGGTGTCCGTGAGCCTGTCCGTGCTGGCCGACGAGCTCGGCACGTCGAAGTCGACGGTGCTCCGGCTGACCGCCCCGATGCTCGAGAACGACCTGCTGCGCCGCACCCCGGACGCCGGGTTCACGCTCGGGCTCGGCGCCCTGCTGCTCGGGCAGAGCTACCTCGAGGGCATCGACCTGCGCTCCGCCGCCGCACCGTTCCTGCGCCGGACCGCGGAGCAGACCGGGCTGACGTGCCACCTCGTGGTGCCGGACGGCACCGACATCGTCTACGTCGACAAGGTCGAGACCCGCGGCACGGTGCGGATGGGGTCGCGCATCGGCAACCGCCTGCCCATGCGGAACACCGCCTCCGGCAAGGCGATCGTCGCGTTCGGCGAACCGGAGCTGCTCGACCGCGTGCTCGCCGAACCGGCCCAGGTCATGACGGAGCACACCATCACCGACGACGACCGCTGGCGGCACGAGGTCGACCGCACACACGGTCGCGGGTACGGCATCGACGACCGCGAGAACGAACCGGACATCCGGTGCGTCGCCGCCCCGGTGTTCGACCACGCGAACCAGGTGGTCGGCGCGATGAGCATCTCGGGGCTCGCGTCGCGGTTCCCCGCTGCCGCGGTCCGCGAACTCGGCGACGGCGTCGTGCGGACCGCACACGAGATCTCGGTCGCGCTGGGGTCCTCGTCGGCGCAGCTCGCACTCGCGCGGAGTGCCCGGTGACCGGCTCGGTGCTGACGTTCGGCGAGACGATGCTGCTCCTGACCGGACGCGACGTCGGTGCGGTGCCGGACCTGGAGCACATGCGGGTCGACACCGGCGGAGCCGAGAGCAACGTCGCGATCGGTCTGGTCCGCGCCGGGGTGCCGGCCACGTGGCTCGGTCGGGTCGGCACGGACCCCGCCGGCGACCGGGTCACCGCCGACATCGGGAACGAAGGCGTCGAAGTGCTCGCCGTCCCGGACGCCGAACGCTCCACCGGCATCATGATGAAGGAGCGGCTGCTCGACGGCCGCACGCGGGTCACCTACCACCGCCGGGGTTCGGCCGGGTCGGCGTTGACGGCGACCGACCTGCCCGGCAGCATCGTCGAGACGGCGGCGCTCGTGCACGTCACGGGCATCACCCTCGCGCTCTCCGAGTCCGCGCGGGACACCGTGACGGCGGCCCTCGACCGGGCGTCCGCCGCCGGCGTGCCGGTGTCCTTCGACGTCAACCACCGGCCGAAGCTCATCGGCGCCGACGCTGCACGTGACCGGTACCGGGCCGTCGCCGCCCGTTCCGCGGTGGTCTTCGCCGGGGACGACGAGGCACGGCTCGTGCTCGGCCGTGACGAGCAGGACGACGACGAGGAATCGCTCGCGCACGAGCTCGCCGCACTGGGACGGGGCCGCGCGGTCGTGAAGCTCGGCTCCCGCGGCGCGGTGGCGTCGATCGACGGCGAGTTCCTCCGGCGACGCGCGACCCCGGTGCGCGTCGTCGACCCGGTCGGTGCCGGTGACGCCTTCGTCGCGGGGTGGCTCGCGGCGAGCCTCGGCGGAGCGGACGCTGCCGAGGCACTCGACCGAGCCGCCGACGCCGGCGCACTCGCCTGCACCGTCGAGAGCGACTGGCGCCGCCCGGACCCCGAGGCACTGCACCACGCTCCGGACCCGTCGGACACCGACCACGCCGTGCACGACCGCGTCGACCGTTGACGCCGTGCCCGCCGCAAACCACCACTCGAGGAAGCGCACCATGACGAACGACACCACGAGCACCGAGCAGCACGCCGGTGCGCGGCACCGCCACCAGGCCGGTCCGGCGATCGCGATCCTCCGCGGCGGCACCGGCGACCACGTCGAGGCCGTCGTCGCCACGCTGGTCGAGTCCGGCGTGACGGCCATCGAGATCACCACGAACACCCCGCGGTGGCGCGAGGGCATCGCCTGGGCGGTCGAGCGGTACGGTTCCGCGGCGTCGATCGGCGTCGGCACCGTGCTCGACGTCCGCCAGCTCGACGAGGCCGCCGCGGCCGGAGCCTCGTTCGCGGTGAGCCCGCACCTCGACGCCGAACTCGGTGAGCGGGCGCACGAGCGCGGCCTCGGGTGGTACCCGGGCGCCGCGACCCCGACCGAGATCGTCCGCGCCTGGCAGCTCGGCGCCCGTGCGGTGAAGGTGTTCCCGGCGGCGCAGCTCGGCGGCCCCGCGTTCCTGCGGCAGGTCCTGGCGCCACTCGACTTCGTCGACGTCATCCCGACCGGCGGCATCGGTGTCGACGACGCCCCGGACTACCTGGCCGCCGGCGCGGTCGCCGTCGGGCTCGGCTCCCCGCTCGTCGGCGATGCGTTGACCTCGGGCGACCTCGACGCCCTGCGAGCGCGGGCCGGCCGCCTCGTCGCGGCGCTCGACCGATGACCGTCCCGGGGAGCACGACCGGCGGTCCGGTCCTGCTGCGCGGCGGGGCAGTGCTCGGCGTGGACGGCGCTCCGGTGCGCGCCGACGTCCTCGTCGCCGACGCCGTGATCCGCGCCCTCGGCCCGGACCTGGACGCCCCCGTCGACGCGCACGTGATCGACTGCGACGGCCGACTGGTGCTGCCGGGCTTCGTCGACGCGCACTCGCACGCCGGTTCGCTCGTGTTCGACGAGGGGGTGCAGCTCGCGCTCCTGCGGCAGGGCGTGACCACGATCGTGACCGGACAGGACGGTGTCGGGCCGGCCCCTGGCGACGGTTCGTACGCCGACACGTACTTCGCCGCCATCGACGGCCCCCACCCGTCGTACCGGGGTGGCGGGGTCGACGGGCTGCTGACGACCTACGACGGCACCACCCCGATCAACGTCGCGACGCTCGTCCCCGCCGGCACGGTCCGTCACCAGGTCATGGGCGACGACCCGGGGCCGGCGGACAGCGCACAGCTGGCGGCGATGCGCGAGCTCGTGCGCGACGGCCTCGCGGACGGAGCGGTCGGTCTGGCGACGGGTCTCGACTACGTCCCCGGCCTGTTCGCCGACACCGCCGAGCTCACCGCGCTCTGCACCGAGGTCGCCGCCGTCGACGGCCTGTACGTCTCGCACATGCGCGGTGGCTACGAGGGCAACGCCCGCGCAGGCCTCGACGAGATCGCCGCCATCGTGCGTGGGTCGGGTGTCCGGGCGCACGTCTCCCACCTGCACGCCCCCGTCGACCTCGCGGTGACCGCACTCGCCGCACTCGAGGCCGAGGGCGCCCCGATGTCGTTCGACGCCTACCCGTACTCGCGCGGCTGCACGATCCTGTCGATGCTGCTCCTGCCCGCGGCCCTCGCCCGGCCCGGCACCGAGGACCTCGCCCACGCGATCGCCGACGACGGGGGGCGCGCCGCGGTCCGTGCCGCCGTGCTCGACCGCGTGCTGTCCCGCGCCGACCTCGGCACCGGGTGGGCCGAGCAGATCACGCTGTCGCACGTGCCCGCCGCCGAGTTCCACGCGCTGCAGGGACGGACCCTGGCCGACGCCGCCGAGGCCACCGGGACGGATCCGGTCGACCTGGCGCTCGACGTCCTGGTCGACTCGGCGCTGCAGGTCACCGCCGTGATGCGCGTGCCCCGACCCCGGACCGCCGACGACCTCGCGCCGCTCTTCCGGCTGCCCGGGCACACGGCCGGGTCCGACGGCATCTTCGTGGGCACGCACCCGCACCCCCGGGCGTACGGCACGTTCGCGCGCTACCTGCAGGACTTCGCGCGCACCGGGCTCCTGACGTGGTGCGAGGCCTCCCGGCACCTGTCGACGACCGCCGTCGAGCGACTCGGGCTCGGACGACGCGGCACGGTGGCGGTCGGGGCGGTCGCGGACCTGGTGGTCGTCGATCCCGATCGGGTGGCGGCGCGGTCGAGCTACGACGAACCGATGCGCCTGGCCGAGGGCATCGACGACGTCCTCGTCGCCGGCGCCCCCGTGCTCGTCGACGGCGGCCTGACGCACGCGACCCCCGGCGCCGGGCTGCGCCGCTGTCCGGGTCGGATCGACCACGAGCAGGGAGCAGCAGGCACCGGGGGCCGGTGAGGCTTCACACAGCCTGCCCGGTCGTCACGAGGCGCTGGGCAGCACCGCGACGACGTCGATCTCGACCAGGATGTTCGCCAGGTGCGACTGCACGGTCGTGCGGACCGGGTACGGCTGCGAGAAGTGCTTCGCGTACTCCTCGTTGAAGGCCGGGAAGTCGCGGTCGGAGTGCTCGAGGTGCACCGTGGACTTCACGACGTCGTCGAGCGTGGCACCGTGCTCGGCGAGGACCGCTGCGACGTTGGCCAGCACCTGGGCGGTCTGTCCGGCCACGTCGTCGGCGATCGCGCCGGTGGCGGGGTCCTGCGGGCCGAACCCGGCGGTGTAGATGAAGCCGTTGGCGACGATGCCCTGGCTGTAGGGTCCGGCGGGCTTCGGGGCGTCGTCGGTCACGATGGCGGTCTTCGGCGCGGTGGGGTTCGGCACGGTTGCTCCTGGGTTCGTCGGTCGTCGGCGGAGACTCCAGGCTAGGCGGAGGCCGTGCGGTGGTGCCGACCACGCGACCGACGCTTTCCGCACTGCAGAACGCGGGGCGTGCCTCCCGTCCGGGGTGCCGCACCGATCACCCAGGTGGAGGGCGACTACCCTGGCCGGGTGCCGTCCTCCCTGCCCGAACGCCGCCGAGCGCGCGCGTGAGCCGGCTGGACGGCGCGGTCACCGGGACCGCCGCGAGCGGACGGCGCCGCGCACTCGACACCGTCACCTCCCTGCCGGCGTGGGCGGCCGTGCTGCTCGTCTGGACCGGCGGCCGGATCGTGTCGACGCTCTGGCTGGCGCTCGCGTACCCGCTCATCGGCAGGGCGATGCCGGACAACGCCATCTGGGGCAACGAGCACGGCTTCACGGCGTTCCTCACCGCCTGGGACGGGCAGTACTACGAGCAGATCTCGTTGCACGGCTACCCCGACGTGCTGCCGGTCGACGCGCTCGGCAACGTGGCCCAGAACGCCTGGGCCTTCCTGCCGGCCTTCCCGTTCACGATCCGGATGCTCACGGCCTCGACCGGGCTGCCGTTCACCGTCGGCGCACCGCTCATCTCCGTCCTCGCCGGCCTGCTGGCGACCTACCTGCTGCACCGTCTCGTCCGTGACCGTGCGGGCAACGCCGCGGCGATGTGGGCGGTCTTCTTCTTCACGTGCGGTCCGCTGTCGTTCCTGCTGCAGGTCGGCTACGCGGAGAGCATGTTCCTCGCGCTCACGTTCGGCGCGCTGCTGGCCCTGGAACGTCGGCGGTACGGGCTGCTCACCGTGCTCGGGGTCGCCGCCGCCTTCACCCGTCCGGGTGCGTTGGCCGTCCCGCTCGTGCTCGGGGTCATCGCCCTGGTGCGGTGGGTCCGGGCGCGCCGTGAGACCGGGCGCGTACTCGACACGTTCCCGCTCCGTGAACAGGTGCAGGTCGTCGCCGCAGGCGTCGTGATGGTCGCGGCGGGACTCGCGTGGCCCGTCATCGCGTCGCACGTGACGGGGACGCCGAACGCCTACCTCGAGACCGAGATGTCCTGGTGGGTGAACTTCATCGGCCGCGTGGACTTCGTGCCGCTGTCGCCGTGGTTCCTCATCGCGGGGCGCTGGCTCGGCGTCGGCGGGATCCTCATCGTCGTGTTCCTGCTGGTCGGGTTCCCGATCTGGCTGCTCCGCCGGTCGACGAAGCGGCTCGGGTCGACGACCGTGCTGTACTCGGCCGCGTACGCGCTGTACATCTTCGCGGTGTCGCTGCCGATGGCCTCGACCCCGCGGCTGCTGATGCCCCTGGCGCCGTTGTTCGGCTCGCCGGAGCTCGTCGCGAAGCCCTGGATGCGGTGGACGTTCGTCACCGCGGCGCTGGCCGGGCAGCCGGTGCTCGTCGCGGTGCTCTGGCTGCTCGGGCCCCCGTAGCGGTCGCCGACGGCAGCTCTGGCGGCGGTTCCGACGCGGAACGACGAACCTGCTGTCGCACGACAACGGGTTCGTCGTTCGGCGTCGGACCCGGACGCTACAGTTCGACGGTCCCGTGGTCGCCGGTGTCCGGCTGGCTCTGCTTGCCGAGCGCGGCCTTGAACATCTGCACCAGGCTGCCGACGGGGCCGGTGTCCTGGGTCCAGTACTCGACCGAGACCCCTTCGACGGTGAGGAGTCGGATCGACGGGTCCTGACGCCCCTCGGGGAACCAGGCCTCGGCGAACGGGGACCAGAGCTCGTCGACGACCGAGTCGTCCTGCGTCACGGTCGCGGTCCCGGCGATGGACAGGTACCCGCCCTGCGACTCGATGGCGACGTTGACGTGCGGGTTCCGAGCGATGTCCTCGACCTTCTCGCTGCCGTCCTGCACCAGGAACCGCAGGGTCCCGTGGAACGTCTTGTCCTGCACGGCGAGGGGCCGGGCGTGCAGGCTCCCGTCCTCGCTCACCGTGGTGAGCAGTGCCGTGTGGGCGCCGTGGACGATGTCCGAGATGGCGGCGCGCTGGTCCGTCTGCGTGTCGGTCATGATGCTCCTTTGCGTCGTGCGCCCCACCCGTCCCGACGTTCGACCGCGGGTCCGGCGGGGCCGTACCGTTCCCGCCAGTGTGCCCCTCCACGCTGGGCGCGTCCGGCACCACCCCGACCGGGAGGCCCGCGCCGGCTCCCGCGGGCACGTCCGGACGGGCGGGTGGCCGGTTCGCAGAGCCCGCGCCCCGTCCGGCGCGGATCATGCGCACGCACGGGTCGGCGAGGGTCAGGCGGGCTCGCGGATGGTGGTCTCGACGTCGACGACCTGCGGGACCCGCGGCATCGAGGCGAAGCCGAACGCGACGGGCGGGTCGAGCGGCGCGAGCGTTCCGAGGGGCTCCCCCGCCCAGGTCCCGCGCACACCGGTGACGTCGTGCGCACCGGTCACGCCGTAGTACTCGCGCCGGCCGTTCCCTGCCGAACCGGCGGTGCCGGAACCGGGTGCGACGAGCCGGGCGATCGGGTCGATGGCGGCGAGCCAGCGGGGATCGCGGGCGACGGGCTTCGGCACGATGCGGAGCAGGCGTCCGAGCGGCGAGATCGTGCCGACGTCGACCGAGACCTGCAGGGCGCCGGCGCCGAGCTCCAGACCGCGGGCCGTCCGTCGCGCCCGGACGTCGACCACGGACACGGTGTCGAAGCGGTAGGTGCCGGAGACGTACGCGGCGACGATCTCGTCCGGCGCGAGCAGCACGCTGGTGCCGTCGGGGAGTTCCAGGAACACGTCGGTGAACGCGCCGAAGGGCGAGCGGTCCCACATCCCGACGACGATCCGGACGCCGGAGGTGGTCCCGACGCCCATGATCCGACCGCGGAACCGGCGCTCGACGGGAGGGGTGCTGGGACGTGACGGCATGCCGTGGACCGTACCCGGCGCCCCCGTGAGCCGGACCGACGGAGTCCACCCGGGCCTCCCGGCCGACCGATTCGCGAAAGCGACAGATCGCCGCGAACGTTCCGCGGTGATCTGTCGCTTTCGCGGGGGGGGCGACCCGGCCGACCGCTCCGACCGCTTACGGGACGGGGACGGGCTCGGCGAGCAGCTCGCGCACGCGGGGCGCGACCTGGGTGCCGTAGAGCTCGATCGACCGCAGCATGTCCTCGTGCGGCAGGCGACCGGTCGCGTACCGCATGTCGAACCGCGAGGCACCGAGGATCCGCATGTTCCGGGCGACCTTCCGCGCCACCGTCTCGGGCGACCCGACGTAGAGCGAGCCGCCGGCGGACAGGCCGGCGCGGTAGCCCGCGACGTCCAGGGGCGGCCAGCCGCGCTCCCGGCCGAGCTGGTCGGTGACGGCCTTGTGGTACGGCCAGTAGCGCTCGGCGGCTTCCTCGTCGGTCGCGGCGATGAAGCCCGGCGAGTGCATCGCGATGGGCTGCTGCGGCAGGTCGAGCTGCGTGAGCGCCTGCCGGTACAGCCGTGAGAACGGGGCGAACTGCGCCGGCTGCCCGCCGATGATGGCGAGGAACAGCGGCAGGCCGTACGACGCCGCGCGGATGACCGACTGCGGTGAGCCGCCGACGCCGATCCAGGTGGGGATGGCGCCGTGCTCGAGCTTCGGGAAGACGTCCTGGTCGACCAGGCCGGCGCGCTTCGTGCCGGACCACGTGACGGCGTCGCCGCCGCGCAGGGCCGCCCAGAGCTGCAGCTTCTCCTCGAACAGGACCTCGTAGTCGCTCAGCTCGTAGCCGAACAGCGGGAACGACTCGGTGAACGAGCCACGGCCGAGGATGACCTCGGCACGACCGTTCGAGATCGCGTCGACGGTGGCGAACCGCTCGTACACGCGGACCGGGTCGTCGGAGGACAGCACGGTCACGGCCGAGCCGATGCGGATGCGCTCGGTGCGTGCGGCGATCGCGGCGAGGACGACCTCGGGCGCGCTCACCACGAAGTCGGCGCGGTGGTGCTCGCCGACGCCGATGAAGTCGATGCCGACCTGGTCGGCGAGGACGGCCTGGTCGACGACGTCGCGGATGCTCTGCGCGTCGGACTGCAGCGTGCCGTCGGCGAGTTCGGTGACGTCGCCGAAGGTGTCGATGCCGAGCTGCACGGGGCCGATCCGCTCGGGTGCGGGCGGCGGCACGTCCGAGGGGCGGTCGGTGCCGAATGCGTTGCTCATGGTTCCTCCTGATCGCATTTCCATGCGTTTGCATCAACCTACCACGACCGGGGCAGTCCGGCCAGCCGGCACGGCCAGCGCGGCCAGGCTGGCACGGCCAGCGCCCGCGTGTACGGTCGCCCGCATGCCGAAGCTCCCTGACCAGACCGGACGCAGGATCGTCGTCACCGGCTCCAACAGCGGCACCGGGAAGGAAGCCGCGACCCGCCTCGCCGCCGCCGGTGCCAGTGTCGTGGTCGCCGTCCGCAGCACGGAGAAGGGCGACGCCGCCGCGGCCGAGATCCGCGCCGCCCACCCGCAGGCCGACGTCGAGGTGCGCGAACTCGACCTGGCGGACCTGGCGAGCGTGCGACGCTTCGCCGCGGGCATCGTCGACGAGGACCGACCGATCGACGTCCTGGTCAACAACGCCGGCGTCATGGCACCACCGCAGCGGTTCGAGACGGTCGACGGCTTCGAGCTGCAGTTCGGCACGAACTTCCTCGGCCCGTTCGCACTGACGAACCTGCTGCTGCCGTCGCTGCTCCGTGCCGAGGCACCGCGGGTCACGACGATGTCGAGCCTCGCGGCGATCCCCGGTCGGATCCGGTTCGGCGACCTGCAGTGGGAACGCGGCTACAACGGCTGGCGCGCCTACGGCCAGTCGAAGCTCGCCGACCTGCTCCTCGCGCTGCACCTGCACCGGCTGACCGTCGAGGCGGACCGCACCCTGGTCAGCACCGCGGCGCACCCCGGCTACACCCGCACCAACCTGCAGTCGGCCGGCCGCTCACTCGGCCGTGCGAAGCCGGTGCGGTCGAGCAACCGTGCGCTCCCCTTCACGCAGGCGGTCGAGCAGGGCACGGAGCCGCTGCTCTACGCCGCGGTGGGCCCGAACGCGGTCGGCGGCGCGTACTACGGTCCAGCCGGCCCCTTCGGCCTGACCGGACCGACGACCGCCGTCTCGATCCCCGGCTCGGCGCGGAGCGCGGACCTCGCCCGCTCGCTCTGGGCCGTCGCCGAGGACCTCACCGGGACGCGTCCGCCCCTCTGAGCGCGGGGCGTGGCTCGCACGGTGCGAGGCACGCGGCCGGGAGGCCCGTGGCACGTCCGGCGCGCCGCTCGCGTCAGGCGCGGTGCAGCTCCACGGACCCGTCCAGCCGACCGGGTTCGGTCAGGCGGGCGTGTTGGAGGACCGTGCGCTCCGCGCCGATCGCCGCGGCGACGATCGACAGCGTGGTCATGTGCCCCTCGGCCTCGTGGGCGTCGCGGAGGATCGCGTCGGGGTGGTCGCTCGGCAGCGCAGCGGACTCGGCCAGGACGCCGAACCACCCGCCCCAGCCGTCCCCGGCGTCGTCGCCGGCGTCCACCGAGCGGAGTTCGTCGAACGGCCCGAGCACCGGCGGACCGACCGGGGCGTCGACCGCGCGGAAGGCCTCCAGCCAGCGGCCGATGCGCGGCGACGACGGGTCGTCCGGTTCACCGTGCGTCACCATGTGCACGCCCGGGCCGAGCTCGGTCGTGCGGACCCGCGTGCCGTCCCAGGTCAAGACCGCTGCGCCGTCGGCGGTCGCCCGCACCAGGTTGAACGCGCGGGTGGTCGGCAGGGTGCCGTCGTGTCCGGGCAACAGGCCGTCGGCGACGGCGTCGACCGGCACCACGCCCCGGGTCGTCCACGTCCCGTCGGCGGTCGGCACCGGCTCGCCGCGGTTCAGCACGACCGCGAGTCCGGCGCGGTCCGAGGCCGCCAGCCACGCACCGCCGGCAGCACGGTCACGGACACCGCGGACCCCGGGGTCGCGGTCCGGCCACCACGCCGCCGGCGGGTCCCAGGGCCGCTCGGGCGACTCGTCCCGCAGGGCGAGCACGGTGACGGACCACACGGACCCGGGGTCGACGCGGACGACGACGGTGCACATGCCGTCGATCCTCGCACGTGCCCCCGGTAGCGTGAGCGACGTGAACGCAGCAGCAGAGCGCACCCTGACCGTCATCGTGGGGATCACCGGGGGCATCGCCGCCTACAAGGCCGTCGGCGTGGTCCGCGACCTCGTCAAGCGCGGGCACGAGGTGCACGTGGTCCCGACCGAGGGGGCGCTGCGCTTCGTGGGCCTGCCGACGCTCGAGGCACTCAGCCGCAACCCCGTCACCACGAGTGTCTGGGACGACGTCTCCGAGGTCCGTCACGTCGCCCTCGGCCGTCGCGCGGACCTCGTCGTGGTGGCCCCGGCGACCGCGGACTCCCTGGCGCGGATGGCGAACGGCCTGGCGAGCGACCTGCTCGGCACGACGCTGCTCGCCACCGACGCGCCCGTCGTCGTCGCTCCGGCGATGCACCCGCAGATGTGGGAGCACCCCGCGACCCGGGCCAACGTCGCCGTCCTGCGCGAGCGCGGCGTGCACCTGGTCGGACCGGTGGTGGGCGCACTGACGGGCGACGACGCGGGCATCGGCCGGATGGCGGAACCCGAGGACATCGTCACGGCAGCGCTCGCCGTGCTGGACGGACCGGACGCCGCGGGCCGACGCACCGGCACCGACCGGGTGCCGACGTCCGGCGCCCGGGCACGTGGCGAACAGGGCGACCTGTCCGGCGTCCGGGTGGTCGTCAGCGCGGGCGGCACCCGCGAACCGTTCGACCCGGTGCGCTTCGTCGGCAACCGGTCCAGCGGTCGCCAGGGCCTGGCGATCGCCGCCGACGCCGCAGCCCGCGGCGCCGTCGTCACCGTCGTCGCCGCGAACGTCGAGGCCGGCCTGACCGCAGGGATCGACGCGACCGTCGTGCCGGTGGGGTCCGCGCTCGAACTCGCCGAGGCCGTGCACGCCGCGGCGGCCGAGGCAGACGTCGTCGTGATGACCGCAGCCGTCGCCGACTACCGGCCGGCCGAGGTGCTCGCCGAGAAGCTGAAGAAGGACGCACAGGGCGAGCGGATGACGCTCGAACTCGTGCGCAACCCCGACGTGCTCGCCGACCTGGTGGCCGCGCGGCGCACCGGGCAGGTCATCGTCGGGTTCGCCGCCGAGACCGAGCCCGACCGCGCCGCCCGCATCGAGCTCGGACGGGCGAAGATCGCCCGCAAGCCCGCCGACCTGCTCGTCGTGAACCACGTCGGCTGGTCGGCCGGGTTCGAGCGCGAGGAGAACGCCATCGAGGTCCTGGTGCCGGGCGGCGAGGTCGTCCGCGAGACCTCGGGCACGAAGGCCGAGGTGGCGGCGGCGGTCCTCGACCTCGTCGCGACCGCACTGACCTGATTCCGAGGACCGGCGAGCACGATGGGGCGATGCGACGACGTGAGCGGATCAGACGTGCCACCCGGACCGCCGGCCTCCTCGCCGTGCTCCTCGGCGGAGCCGGCGTCACCCACTTCGCACGGCCGCGGCACTACGACCGGATCGTGCCGGACGCCCTGCCGCCCCGGCTGACGACGGTCGTGTCGGGCGTGGCCGAGCTCGGGATCGCCGCGGGACTCGCGTTCCCGGCGACACGACGGGCCTCGGGGTGGGCCGCGGCAGCCCTGTTCGCGGCCGTGTTCCCGGCCAACGTGAAGATGGCGAACGACCTGCTCGACAGCCCGCGGTCGACCCGGGCGATGCGGCTCGTCTCGGTGCTGCGACTCCCACTGCAGGCCCCGCTCGTCCTGTGGGCCGTGCGCGTCGGCCGGCACGCGCCGAAGCGGTGAGCCAGCCGTCCTGGACGCGTGCGGCCGTGCCGCTGCTGCACCGCCCGGTGACCCAGCACGCGTGGGACGACATCGTCTTCGCGCACTGGCGGCACGACCCCGACGCCCTGACCCGACTCGTCCCACGGGGAACGCGGCCCGACGTGGTCGACGGCAGCGCCTGGGTCGGACTGACGGCGTACGTCTTCCGCGAGACCCGGGTGCCGCCGTTCCCCTCCGCCGGACGCCTCGGCCGCATGACCGAGGTCACCGTCGAGGTCCTGACCGTGGACGACCAGGGCCGTCGCGGTGTCGCCTACCGCACCGTGGACACCGCGAACGTGCCCGCGATCGTGGCCGCACACGCGCTGCTCGGGGTGCCGTACACCTTCGCGCACGCCCGGTCCCGCCGCCGTGGCGAGGTCGTCGCGCACCGGTCGGTCCGGCACCCGGCACGTGCCCTGCACCCGGTGCGCTGGGCACGGTCGCTGCGGCAGGAGCGGCCATCGGGCACGATCAGGCCCCGGCACGCGGCCTCGATCCGGGTCACCGCCGGCGACGTCGTCGACACGCCGCTCGCCGCCGAGCTCACCACCCGGGCCGGGATCCACGCCCGGTACCTGGCGCAGACGCTGTTCTGGCAGCGGCAGCACCCGCCGCTGACGGTCCGGTCGGCGCGCCTCGACCGACTCGAGGGCGACCTGCCGGACGCCGTCGGCATGCCGGGGCTGTTCGACCGGGCACCGGACTCCCTGCTCGTCGTCGACGGCACCACGGTGCGGTACGCCTGGGGCGGGGTCGTCCGGTGAGCGACCACACGACCGGCGACCCCACCCGGTACGACCTCGACCGCTTCCTGCGGGCGCAGGACGGCGTGCTCGACGACGCCCTCGCCGAACTGCGGCGCGGGCGGAAGACCTCCCACTGGATGTGGTTCGTCTTCCCGCAGCTCGCCGGCCTCGGGCGGAGCGCCACCGCGGAGCACTTCGGCGTGCGTGGGCTCGCCGAGGCGCGTGCGTACCTGGCGCACCCGGTGCTCGGCGAACGGCTGCGGACCGCCGCCACCGTCGTCACGGACACGCCGGCGCCCTCGGCAGAGGCGCTCCTGGGCGGGACGGACGCCCTGAAGCTCCGGTCCTCGATGACGCTGTTCGGCCGGGCGGCCACCGGTGCCGAGCCCTTCGCAGCGGTGCTCGACCGCTGGTTCGGCGGCGAGGAGGACCCGGTCACCGTCGGCCTGCTGGACGCCGGCGACCGACCACCCGGGGACACGCGCTGAACCGAGCGGAACGCCGGTCTTATATCAGGTACGGTGATCGGTGCGCGTGCACCGACCGCGCCCCGATCGAAGGAGAACGCATGCCGGTCCCCCGCAGCGCCCCGACCGAGCACCAGCTGCTCCGCGACACCGTCCGCCACAAGATCCACGACGCGATCATGGACGGCACCCTCGTCCCCGGCGAGCGGCTCAACGACGACGAGCTGATCGCCTGGCTCGGTGTCTCCCGCACCCCGATCCGCGAGGCGCTGAGCCAGCTCTCCCGCGCCGGCCTGATCGAGATGGCGCCGAACCGGTACACGCGCGTCACGACGCCGGACCCCGCCGAGGTCATCGAGGCGATGCAGACCCTCGGGGTGCTGTTCGGCGGTGTCGTCCGCCTCGCGGTGCCGCGCCTCGGCGCCGGTGCGCGCAAGAAGATCCTGGCGCAGCTCGACAAGACGATCGCCGAGCTCGAGTCGCACGACGTGCCGGCCGTCAACCACGACGCGCTCGACGTGTTCGCGCTCTACGTCGCCGAGTGCGGGAACGAGAACCTGCAGCGTGTGTGCCGAGACACCATGGACGGCCTGGCGTTTCGCCTGCGCCTGCCGAACCTCGACGAGCTCGTCGACTGGGACCGCATGACCGAGGACTTCCGCCGGCTGCGCGCCGCGACCGAGTCCGGCGACAACGTCGCCGCCGAGCTCGCGACCGAGGCGATCCACCAGCTGCCGGGCGAGAAGCGCTGAGTCCGGCTGTACCGACGTACAGGAACCCGCCCGTCTCGCCAGCGCGAGGCGGGCGGATCACGTTCCCCGGGCCTCCCGGACACCCCGTCCAGGCCCGTGATCGACGCGCACGACGCTCCCAGACTGGGCGTCCGGCGAGCCGATAGCATCGCTGGCGACCACCCGATCGCCCACCCGGAGCAGCACATGAGTCCTCGATCGACGGACCGTACCGAGGTCGCCGCACGTCTGGCCGCGGCGGTCGGACGGATCAACCGGCGAGCACGGACGGACTCGGCCTCGCTCGGGTACGGGATCGTGTCCGCACTCGCCACCATCCAGCGCGAAGGACCCCTGCGTCCGGGCGACCTGTCGCGGATCGAGGTGGTCACGAAGCCCACGATGACCCGCATCCTGACCGAGCTCGAGCAGCGCGGGTTCATAGAGCGCGAAGCCGATCCCCGAGACGGCCGCGCCTTCATGGTCTCGGCCACCGCCGAGGGCATCGAGGCGGTCGAACGTGCGCGGTCCGACCGCACCGGCATCGTCGCCGAGCTCATCGCGGAGCTCGGCGAGTCCGACGTCGCGGCGATCGCCGGGGCCCTCGACGCCCTCGAACGCGTCGCCCAGGGCGACCGGGTTCAGGAACCTCACACGTTCTAGGCCCGAGCGGGCCGTTACCGAACCGTTACCAACAGGTGGACGGACGGTTCTGCCAGCGATCCTGGACGCGTCACCCAGTCGGGCGGGTCATCGTGTCGGCTTCGCCCGACGACGGCCTCCCCAGGGCCGGTCGCGGCGGACGGACGGGCCCCACACCACCGTCCGGTCCTCCCCGGTTCGCCGGACTCCCCCACCGACGCTCGTCCCGACGAGCGTCACGCCCCCAGACCGCCACCGGCGCGTCCGGGTGCCCGGAGTCCCGCACCACGAACCGCCCGACCACCGGAACCGATGCCAGGACGTACTCCCGACCTCCCCACCACCGCCTCGACCCGACGTGAGGCCCTGGACTCCCCCAGCCGGCGCATGCGCCGAGCCCTGCACCACCGGGCGCTCCGCCACCGTGCGACCCTCGTCGTCGGCGGCGCCGCGGTGCTCGCCGTCGCCGGCGGCGCCCTCACGATCGGTACGCAGCCCGCCATCGGCGAAGCCCTCGGCATGCCGACCGGCACCGCGAGCGCGTCCGCGACGGCCCAGCCGGCCCTGCACGGCACCGCCCTCGACCGTGCCCAGGCGGCGGCGACCATCTCGACCGCGAAGACCGTGCTGGCCACAGCGAACGACAAGACCGACACGGCGTCGCTCGAGCAGCACGTCCATGCGCTGCGCGACTACCCGGAGCTGTCCGGCGCCGCGCTCACGACGCGCATCTCGTCGACCGTCGAGTCGACCGCACACGTCGCCCAGGCCAGCGCGACGCAGGACAAGCGGGACGTGGACGCGAAGGCAGCAGCAGCCGCGAAGGCCGCCGCCGAGAAGCGGGCCGCAGCAGCCGCCGCCGAAGCCGCCCGCGCCCTCGCGGCCGGCAACACCGTCGCCGGCGCCAAGGCGACGGCCACCTCGCTGGCGTCCTCCGAGTACGGCTGGGGCGCCGACCAGTTCCAGTGCCTCGACAACCTGTGGACCAAGGAGTCCGGCTGGGATTACCAGGCCGTCAACGCCAACGGCGGGGCGACCGGCATCCCGCAGGCACTGCCCGGTTCGAAGATGGCGACCATCGGCTCGGACTGGCGGACCAACGCCACGACCCAGATCAAGTGGGGCCTGCAGTACATCAGCGCCGCGTACGGCACCCCGTGCTCGGCGTGGGCGCACTCGCAGGCGAACAACTTCTACTGAGCAGCGACTGCACCTGATCGTCGCTGAACGGCCCCGGGTTCCGCCCGGGGCCGTTCGTCCTGTAGGCATACCGGGTGACGACGATCGGACTGCGCCGGATGGCGCCCCGCGACCCCGCCGAGGACCACCGCGCCGCGAGCCCCCTGGAACTGCTGTTCGACCTGGTGTTCGTCGTCGCAGTCGGGTTCGCCGCCACCAACCTGCACGAGATCGAGGCCGAGGGGCACGTCAGCTCCGCGGTGGTGGCCTACGCGATGGTGTTCTTCGCCATCTGGTGGGCGTGGCTGAACTTCAGCTGGTTCGCGACGTCGTTCGACACCGACGACTGGCTGTACCGCGTCACGACGTTCGTGCAGATGGCCGGCGTGCTCGTGCTCGCCGCCGGGGTGCACGCCGCCATGACCGAGGGCGACTTCACGGTCCCGGTGATCGGCTACGTGGTGATGCGCCTGGCGATGGTGGCGCAGTGGCTCCGCGTCGCCGTGTCGTCCCCGCGCTACCGCCGCACCGCACTCCGGTACGCCGTGGGCATCGTCGTCGTGCAGGTGCTCTGGGTCGGCATGCTCGCGCTGCCGGAGGGATCGACGGCGTGGGCGTTCCCCGTCCTCGTCCTGCTCGAGGTGCTCGTCCCGCCGATCGCCGAGGGCACGGGGGAGACGACGCCGTGGCACACGCACCACATCGCCGAGCGGTACGCGCTGTTCACGCTCATCGTGCTCGGCGAAGGACTCGTCGCCTCGGCGAACGCGGTCATCGACGGCATCGCCGAGGCAGACCACCTCGCGTCGCTGCTCGTGCTGGCGGCCGCCGGACTCGTCATCGTCGCCGGACTGTGGTGGATCTACTTCTCACGCGAGCAGCACGACCACATCCGGAACCTGCCGAGCGCCCTCGTGTTCGGCTACGGCCACTACTTCGTGTTCGCCGCCGCCGGGGCGCTGCCGGCCGGGATCGAGGTCGCGGTCAGCGCGGACGCCGGCGAGGCCCAGCTGTCGCACGCCACGGTCGCAGCGACCGTGGCCGTCCCGGTCGCGCTGTTCGTGCTCGCGATCTGGGCGCTCGCACTCCGTCCGTCGCTGTCCGCCGGGTGGAACGCGACCGTCGTCGTGCTGGCCGTCGCGGTCCTCGCGACGATCACGGTGCCGGACGTCTCACTCGTCGCCACCGCGGTGCTCGTCGCTGGGATCGTCGTGGTGCTCGAGGTCGCCGAGCGGCGGCCGGGGACGCGCCGCGCTCGGTGACGGGCTGAGCGACGGGTGCCCGTCGTGCGCCAGGTGCTCGCGCACGAACGCGATGACCGCGGCCGCACGCGACCGCGGCTCCGCGTAGAGGGTCGTCAGGGTCAGACCCCGCCGCCCCGGGATGCCGAGGTCCTCGCACTCGAACTCGAGCAGCCCGAACGGCGGGATCACCTCGTACGCCGGACCGGTCGTGAACACCCGGGTCTCGTGCGACGCCCAGGCCGCGGCGAAGTCGGGGTCGCGGACCGAGAGCCGTCCCACGATGTCGACGAGGCGGGGGTCGGCGGGGTCGGCGCGCATCCGGAAGACCGCCACCATCTCGCGGGCCCGTCGGGACCACTCCGGGTAGATCGTCCGGTCCATCGCGGTGAACATCTGGACGAGCCGGTTCGCCCCCGGCCGCATGCTCTCGCTGAGCGCCGCCGCCAGCGGGTTGGCCGCGACGACGCCGATCACCTCGTCCGCGACGAAGGCCGGTGCGTCGTGACGGGCGACGAGCCGTCGGAGCTCCGGGTCGTCCGGGGTCCTGGTGCGCGGGTCCGGCGGTGGTGGAGCCGGTTCGGACAGCCGGAGCAGGTACGTCCGGCCGGTGTCGTCCAGTGCGAGTGCCCGCGCGAGGGCGAGGAGTACCTGTGTGGACGGCTGGTGGTCACGCCCTTGTTCGAGTCGCAGGTAGTACTCGGCGCTGATGCCGGCGGCGGCGGCGACCTCCTCGCGACGCAACCCGGGCACGCGGCGGTTCGGGTCCGGGGCGAGGCCGACGGCCTCCGGCGGGGTGGCGTCGCGCCGAGCCCGGAGGTAGTCGCCGACGAGCGTTGCCCTGCTGACCACGTCCGCCTCCCGTCACCGTGTCGTCCATCGAGCCTAGCGAGCGGCGCCACCCGGCCGGCCGCCCAGCCGGCCAGCCGGCCGGCCGTGGAGCCGAGCCGAGTCGGGTCGAGTCGGATGGCGCTACCCGTGGGCCCGGGCTCGTCCGTACCGTCGACGCAGACCTCGACGGCGCCGTCCCGGTGCCGCACCACGCCGAGAGGAACGACCATGACCGACAAGAAGCCCCGCGAAGAAGCGATCGAGAAGCTCGAGGAAGCCCGCGAAGCGGAGAAACGACGGGCCGAGCAGGCCGAGCAGCGTCACCTCGAGTAGGCCGACGCCGTGACGACACCGCACCGGTCCCCCACGCCCCGCCGGGTCGCCGTCGTCGGCGGATCGCTCGGCGGCCTGTTCGCCGCGACCCTGCTCGAGCAGGACGGCCACGACGTCACCGTCTTCGAACGGTCGACACGTGGTCTCGCGCGCCGCGGCGCCGGGCTCGTCGCCCAGCAGGATCTGTACGACGTGCTCCGACGGCTCGGTCTGGACCGGGCCGCGGAGGTCGGGGTCGTCGCACGGGAACGCATCACCCTCGACCGGTCCGGCCGGGTCGTCCAGCGCGACCCGACCCCGCAGACGCAGGTGTCGTGGGACCACCTGTGGGTGACGCTGCGCGAACGGCTCGACGACCACCAGTACCTGCTCGACCACCGCGTCGAACGGGTGGACGCCGACGACGACCACGCCGAGCTCGTCTGCTCCGACGGCGTGGTCCGTCGGTTCGACCTGGTCGTCGGCGCGGACGGCGCGAACTCGGTCGTCCGACGGTTCGTCGCGCCCGGGCAGTCCACCGCACGGTACGTCGGGTACAGCACCTGGCGCGGACTCGTGCCGGAGACGGCGATGCTCGACGGCGCCGGGGACGTGCTGCTGGAGCGGTTCGCGTTCTTCAACGGGCCCAGGTCGCACATGCTCGGGTACCTGGTGCCGGGGCCGGACGGCGAGACCCGCGTCGGCTCCCGCCGCTACAACTGGGTCTGGTACCGGCCGATCACGCCGCCGCAGCTCGAACGCGTCATGCGTGCCTCGGGTCGCCGGGCGGACGACCTGTCCCTCGCGCCCGGCGACCTGCCGGAGTCCCTGCGCGACGAGTTGCGGGCCGACGCCGTCGCGGAGCTCCCGCCGCCCTTCGCCGACGCGGTCCTCGCCGAACCGGAGCCGTTCCTGCAGGGCATCGTCGACTACGTCGCCCCCAGGATGACGGCGCGCCGGGTCGTCCTGACCGGTGACGCCGCCGCGGTCGTGCGACCCCACACCGCGATGGGCGCCGCGAAGGCGGCCGGCGACGCACTGGCGCTGAGCGACGCGCTCCGTCGGTGGCCGCTGGACGCCGCGCTCGCGACGTACGACAGCGACCGGCTGGAGGTCGCCCGGGCGATCGCGCAGTACGGGGTGCGGCTCGGGCGCTCGCTGCCGTTCGCGCACCAGGTCTGAACGGAGTCCGGGGCGATGACCTCCGCACCACGCACGTCGACCACCGAACGTCACGCACCCCCGTCCGGTCCCGGCGTGCACGTCGCGCTGGTCCTGCTCGCCGTCGCCTCGGGGGCGGCCGACGCCTTCGCCTTCCTGCAGCTCGGTGGGATCTTCACCGCCAACATGACGGGCAACCTGGTGCTGGCCGGGATGTTCACGCGCCCCGGCTGGCCCGCGACCGTGGCCGGTGCGGCCACCGCCGTGGTCGTCTTCGCCGCGGCGACCTGGTGGGGTTTCCGGGCGTCGCCACCACCCCGCGCCGGGGTCCGGTACCCACGGCGCTCGATCGGTGTGCTGGCCGCCACCGCGATCGCCGCCCAGAGCGCCCTGGTCGGCGTGTGGGCAGCCGTGTCGGGCGTGCTCGGTGGGACCGTCGACCTGGCGTGGAGCTGTCTCCTCGTGGCGCTGTCGGCCGCGGCCCTCGGCGTCCAGACCGTCCTCGCCAAGCGCCTGTCCGGCGCCTCCGGCCTCACGACGACGTTCGTCACGGGGACGCTCACCAGCTTGATGGAGGGGATCGCCGAGCACCGGCAGGGGTCCCGGCTCGTGCAGGCCGCCGTCGTCGTGGCGTTGGTGGCGGGTGCCGTCGCCGGCACGGCGCTCGCGCACGTGGCGCCGCCGGTGGCGCCGCTCCTGCCGCTGGTGCTCGTGGCGGTCGCCACCGTCGTGCTGCTGCGTCCACCGCGTCGGTGACGCCGCATCCCGGCGCGTGGTCGGCCCCGCTCCGCCGCACCGCGTCCTGCAGGCGGCCCGGATCGGACGGGAGGCCCGTGGCGGGCCCGCCACGGGCCTCCCGTCCGGTCGCCGAACCGGTCATCTGACCGACTCGCGACAGCACGTCGGCGTCGGAAGATCAGATCCTCACCGATCACGGAAGGCAGCACCATGTCGGAACCGCTTGACGAGGCCGTCGCGGAGATGACCGCCGCGATCGAGAACGAACTCGTCGTCCGTGACTTCCTGGAGAACTTCCGGGCGCGCGAGGTCGAGCAGCTCGTGCCGTTCCTGGACGCGGACGTCGTCTACCAGCCGAGCACCTGCGGAAGCGTCCGTGGACGCGCGGAGGTGCTCCGCCTGTGCCAGGCCATCCTCGAGGCGTTCGAGCTCTTCGAGATCATCCCGAACCGGGTCGTCGCGAGCGGGTCCGTCGTCCTGCTCGACCAGACGCTCCGGGTCCGGTTCCCCGGCGAGGACGAGCGAGCGTTGATGAGCTTCGCGTGCTTCGAGGTGCACGACTTCCAGATCACCAGCTGGCGACAGCTGCAGGGGTGACGCCTCAGAGCGCCCGGCGGAGCAGCACGGCAGCCTCCGGCGTGTTCACGCGGAACGTGAAGGACTCCTCCACGTAGAGGGCGACGTCGACGCCGTCGTGGTGGAGGTAGCCGAGCGCGAGGTCCTGGCCGACGGTGAGCGCGAAGTCCCCACCGCGCAGGCTGACGAGCAGGGACTCGTCGATGCCGGGCGTGCGCTCGACGTCCGCACCGGTGATGCCCTCGAGCTGGCGCCGGAGCGAGGCGCCGGCGTCGTCGGTCTCCACGATGTCCGCCCAGTCGACCGGGCTGCACGCCAGGGCGTACGGCCCGCCGACGCCGACGTCCCGCAGCGCGGCGACGGCCGCGGTCACCGCGGCACGGAACGACTCCGGTGTGCCGTCGTGCGACTGCGTGTGCTGGGTGGAGGCCGCGCCGGCGCCGGTGATGCCGCCCTCCGGCCACCCGCGCAGGGTCGACCGGTTCTCGTGCGCGGCCAGCCGCAGGACGGCCTGGTCCAGGTCGGAGAGGTCGACGTCGGTCGCACCGCGCGAGAAGTCGACCATCTCCTCGAGCTTCACGGTGAACGGGGCACGGACCTCGCAGAGCGGCAGGACCTTCCGGCGACGTGCGTCGAGTCCGTCGGGCGTCCCGCCGGTCACCGTCTCGGTCCGGCCGAGGTCGACCGCGGAGCGCTGCCAGCCGTGGGGGCCGTCGAAGTCGACGATGCGACGGGCCGAGAGCGCCGGGACCAACCGGTCGCGGGCCTCGCCGTCGAGCATCTCCCACGCGTCGGCGCCGAACGGTGCGAGTTCTCGGAGGAGGTGGTTCATGGGGTGGGTCCTTCCGTGCGTCGGAGTGAACCGATGCCGAGACCGGGGTCCGGTGCATCGGGCGGGGTCGGTCGGCTCGGCTCGGGTGGTGCGCTCGGCTCGGGCGGCGCGCTCGGGTCGGATGGGGCTCGCGCCAGGTCGGCGAGGCCCAGCAGCCGGTCGCGGGACGGTGCGAAGAACGTCGCGCCGGTGACCGCGCGGGAGAAGTCGAGGAGCCGGTCGTGGGTCCCCGGCGGATCGCCGATGAACATCCGGTCGAGCATCCGCTCGAGGACCCACAGCTGCCCGCTGTACCCGATGAAGTACGTGCCGTACTCGCCGCTGCCGGGCCGGCCGAAGGGCATGTTGTCGCGCAGGACGTCGTGCTCGACCCCCTCGTCGTCGACGATCGTGGCGAGCGTCTTGTGCGACGGCCGGGCCTCGGTGGCGCTGTCGCGCTCGACGTTGTCCGACTTCGACCGACCGATGATCCGCTCCTGCTCGTCCGTCCCGAGGGCGTTCCACGCGTCGAGGTCGTGCAGGTACTTCTGGACGACGACGTAGCTGCCGCCGGCCCACTGCGGGTCGTCGTCCCCGACCAGCGCGGAGGCAGCGAGGTCCTGGGCCACCGGGTTGGCGGTGCCGTCCACGAAGCCGAGCAGGTCGCGCGTGTCGAAGTAGCGGAACCCGGCGACCTCGTCGACGACCCGCACGTGCTCCCCCAGCGCGGCGAGCAGCAGGCGCTCGAACTCGAAGCAGACGTCCGTGCGCTCACCACGGATGTGGAAGAGCAGGTCGCCGCCGGTCGACGGGGCGTGGTGGACGGCACCGGACACCGGTCGGAACGGGTGCAGCTCGGCCGGTCGCGCGAACGGCGAGAAGCGGTCCCAGGCCGTCGCACCGAACCCGACGACGCACGACAGGTGCGCGCCGAGGTCGCGGAACCCCACGGTCTTGAGCAGGCCGTCGAGGTCACCGAGGACGTCCCGCACGGCGGCGAGGTCGTCGTCGTCGGGGCCGATCGTCAGGGTCAGGAAGACCGCCGACCGGGACAGCGGGGCATCGACGCTCTGCGCGTCGATCGGCACACGATCGCCGGACGCGCCCGTCATCGGTGCACCGGCTGTGGTGCGGCGACCGGCGCAGCGATCGCCGCGGCCCACCGGTCGGCCCTGGTCGGTTCCACCGGTCTCGGCGCGTCCGGGAAGGTCATCTGCCCAGGGTCTCCGGTCGACGCGTCGTCCCGCCTGAGTCGGATGACCCGCTCTGCGAGGGCCCCGACGGGGGATGCCGGCAGCGTCGTGGGGTGATGTGCCGTGCCTCGCCGTCCCGTTAGCGTCCGGGAGTGCCGACGCGGTCCGCTCCGGGCCGGTGCGGACCACTCCGGGCCGGCACGGTCCACTCCGGGCCGTGGGGACGGCCGAACGACGAGCGAGGAACGACGATGAGCATCAGCATCTCGAACGCGCGACCGGTGCACGGGACCGTGCACGACGACGACGTCCTGCGACGGGCGGTCCACACGTCGTCGAGCACGAACGACCGCTTCGTGGTCGTCGAGGGACCGCGCGGCTCCGGCAAGTCCCACGCGCTCGCCGGCATCGCCGCCGCAGCCCGCGCGGACGGCCACGCCGTCGTCGAGTTGCGGTCGTCCGACGGAGACCCGGTCATCGCGTCGAACTCCCTGGAGCCGTGGCTGAGGCTCGTCCAGGACGTCGGAGCACCCGCGTCGACGCGGCGGAGCTTCGTCCTCGTCGACGACTTCCACACGCTCGTCGACACCGCCAGGTCCGTGCTCCGGACGGTGCTCGCCGGACTCGTGCGCGAGAGCGACACCGTCTGCGTCGTCGCCGTCGACGACCGCCAGTGCGTCCCCGGCTGGGTGGACCTGCAGTACGTCCCCCTGCGCCCGCTCGGGGACGCCGACGCCGAGGAGCTGCTGCGCCGGGCCCGGGTCGACCTCCCCACGTCGCGCGCCGGGTTGCTGCTGCGGCTGGCCGACGGCAACCCCGCCCTGCTGCACGCGGTGGGGCGGGCGTGGTCGGCCGGGTCCGCAGCGGAGCGCACCACGCCGTTCCCGACGTCCTACCCGCGGCTCGGTGCGTCGGGCGACGCCGTCTTGGCGTTGGACGGCCTCTCCGAGCGCGCTCGATCGACAGCGCTCGCGATCGCGGTGGCGTCCGTCGAGTTCCCCGAGGACCACCCGACGTGGGACGACCAGGGGGCGCTGCTGCTCGACGAGCGTCTGCGCGAACTGGTCGTCGAGGGACGGGCCGGCCTCGGGTTCCGCGACCCGTTCGTCCGGCTGCACCTGCTGTCGACCGCCACCGCCGCCGAGCTCCGACGAGTCCGGTCGCTGGTCGCGGCGTCGGCTGCCGTCCCGGAACGGCTCCGGGTCTTCGCCGAAGCCGCTGCGTCGCCCGCGCACGACGACGGCCTCGTCCCGCGACTCCTCGCACTGGTCGACGAGTCGCTCCGGTTGCGCCGTTCGGACGACGCGGCCACGGCGCTCGTCGAAGCAGCGCGCCTGACCTCGTCCGACGCGGACCGCGCGCAGTTCGGTGCCCGCGCCGCGACGATCGCCGCCTTCACCGGCGACTTCGCACTGGTCGACGCCGAGGCCGAGCGGGTCGCGTCGGACGACGAGCCGGCCCACCCCGCCCTGGTCGGGGCGCTCGAGTTCGTCCGAGCCGCGCGGACGGGCGACGTTCGAGCCGGGCGGCGCGCGGTGCTCGCCGCCCTGGACCGCTCGACCCGGCCCGACGAGGACGACGTGCTCGTCGCGACGCTGCACGTGCTCTGCTACCTGCGCGGGGACGGGTCCTGGTGGGACGAGGCGCTCGCGGTCACCGCCGACCGCGACGTCGACCCGGTCCTGCGGGTCGTCGAGGACTGCCTCGACGACGAGCCGGCCGGCGAGGACCGGGCGGCCCTCTACCGCGCCGCTCGGGTGTCGATGGCGGATGCCCAGCCGTGGAAGGCCGTGGCGCTGCACGTCGCGTGGTCGCTCCTCGACGCGACGGACCCGCGCCGCGAGGTCCTCGACGCCGTGCTCTCGCGCAGTGCGGACGCCGGTCTGCTCCGGTACTTCGGATCGTGCCGTGCAGCCGTCGCCGCGTACCAGGCCGGCCGGTTCACCACGGCGAGCGCAGCCCTCGACGGCGTCCGTCGGTCGGCCGAGGAGTGGGGCGCCGACACGTTCGTCGCGCTGACCGACGCCCTGCAGGCGCTCATCCACTCGCTGCAGGGCGAGCCGGAGCAGGCGACGACGAAGGCGGACCGCGCCGCCCGGTGGGCCCTGCAGCACGGCGCTCCACTCGTGGCACGCGCGGCCGACCACGCCCGATCGTCCCTCGACGTCGCGATGGGTCGCTTCGAGGAGGCCCACGCGCGGTCCACGACACGGCCGGCACCGGCCGGTCGGTGGTTGGAGAACAGCTACGGACCGATCGGGTTGCTCGACGCGGTCGAGTCGGCGGCCCGGCTCCGGCTGACCGACCACGGGCGCTCGCTCGTGTCCGCGGCCGAACGCACCGTCGGCTCCGGGGCGACGCCGCGCAGGTCCATGGTCCTCAAGGCGGCGAGGGCGGTCCTCGACGCCGACGCCGACGCACGGGTGCTGTTCGAGGACGCCCTGGCCGACGTCGACACCGAGGTCGCGCCGTTCGAGGTGGCTCGAGTGCGCCTGGCCTACGGCGAGTGGCTCCGGCGCAGCATGCACGCGCTCGAGGCCCGCACGCAGTTCCGGCTCGCGGCGAGCACGTTCGAGGTGCTCGGCGCCGGGCAGTGGCAGGCCAGGGCCGAGCGCGAGCTGCGGGTCGCCGGCGGCACCGGTGCACCGTCCGTGCCCCTCGAGTCGACCGGCCTCAGCGAGCAGGAACGCCGCGTGGCGTCACTGGCGGCAGCGGGGCTGACGAACAAGCAGATCGCCAACCAGCTGTTCCTGTCGCCCCGCACCGTCAGCGGACACCTCTACCGGCTGTTCCCGAAGCTGGGCGTGACCACACGAGCCGGTCTCCGGGACGCACTGCTGGGCCTCGAGGCGCCCCGGTCGGACGCCCTCCGGTAGTCCACCCGCTCAGCGTCCCTGGTGCAGCATCCGCGTCGCGGAGACGAGGACGGCAACCAGGACGAGCCCAGCGAACACGACGAGGACCGTCACCGGCGGGACGACGACGAGCGCGGCACCGACGAGCAGCACGGGGACGCACAGCCCGGCGTACGCGATGAGGAACACCGCGGCGAGGACCTCGCCCCGGGTCGACGGTTCGCTCGTCGACCCCGCTCGCGCGAGTGCGCACCGGAAGAGCAGTCCGACGCCGCCGCCGGCGACGACTCCCCCGAGCGCGAAGAGGGGCAAGGACCTGAGGACCGCACCGACGGCCAGCAGGACGAGCCCCGTCGGCAGGAGCACCAGCACCGTCCGGAGCTGCCGGTCGATCGGCGTCCTGCGGAACAGCACCTGCGCGACGCACGCCGCGGCGAAGACCGAGAACGACACGGCGCCGGCGACCAACCGGTCGGTCTCGTGGAGCGAGACCACCAGGAACGTGGGCGCGAGCGACGTGAACAGTCCGAAGACCGCGAAGGCCGAGAAGGCCGCCGCGCCCGCGGCGACGAAGGTCGCACGGGCCGACGGCGGGACGGAGATCCGCTGCGGTCGGTACGGACGGTGCTCGGCCGGCCGGGTGGCGGTCTCCGGGACCATGGCGAGCGCGATCGCCGACGCCACGAAGACGACCAGGAACACCAGGTGCGGCAGCAGCAGCGGCGCGGGCAGGAACTCCGCGAAGAGTCCACCGATGAGCGGTCCGAGCCCCAGCCCGCCCAGGTTCGCGACGCCGGACACGGTCACGGCGTTCGCCGGGTCCTCGTCCGGTCGGGCGCGGGACCGCAGCTCGCTGATGTGCGCGGTCGCCGTCGCGGTCAGGAGGCCGACGCCGACACCGTTGACGAACCGGGCGACGACGAGGCCGGGGAGTTCCGGCCACAGTGCGAACACGACCGCGGAAGCGGCCTCCACCCCGACGGCGATCAGGATCATCCGCCGACGACCGAGCACGTCGCTGAGGTGCCCGGCGAAGTAGAGGGCCGCGACCACGCCGACGGCGTACGCCGCGAACACGAAGGTCACGACGACGGACGGGAAGCCGTCGGCAGCCTCGTACAGCCCGTAGAGCGGCGTGGGGACGGTCGAGTACGCCATCACCGCGGTGAAGGCGACGGCGACGATCCAGAACCCGACGCCGTGGTGGAGCAGCGGGAGCGGCTTGAACGCGGAACCATCTCGGACGGTCGTCATACGTCGAGGATCCCGAGCGGCGGTCGTGGCCCCAAGCGTCAATCGGCTCGAACCGGACGCCGTGGTCCTGCGAGGGACACCCTCGGCACCGGCGACCGTCGATGCGGTCCGCCCGCCCCTCCAGGACCCACGATCCGTCCCCGTGACGCGCTCCCCCGCGGGTGGCAGGGGTCCGACGACCCCCGCTGGGGTAGTCACAGGGCCAGTCGGGCGGCGTCGATCCGTTCGTAGACTCCTGCCACCCGACGAGAGCTGGTGACCACCGTGTTGACGAACGAGGAGTACCTCCCGCGGACGGGCACACCCCGCTCGTCGGTGCTCGTCGCACCCGACGTCGACCGGCCGATCCGCGGGAGGGTGGCCGAGCGGACCGTCGTCGCCGAGGCACTGGCCCGGCTCGACGACGGTGCCGGCGCGGTGCTGATCGTCCGGGGACCCTCCGGCATCGGCAAGACCCGCCTGCTCGAGGACACCGTCGCGCGGGCGACGGCGGCCGGGCTCCGCGTGGCCGAGGCGAGCACCGACCGGGATGCCCGTCTGATCCCGCTCACCCCGGTCATGGACGCGTTCGGCACCGGACCGCGGCCGATCTCCGACCGCTCCCGGTTCGGGTCGATCGCGCGCGACCAGGAGTCCCGGTACTGGCTCCTGCAGCAGTTGCAGGACGACATCGAGCGGGCCGCCGCGTCGAGCGGGGTCGTCGTGGTCATCGACGACCTGCAGTGGTGCGACACCACGACGTTGGCCGTCCTGCGGTCGTTGTCCCGTCGCCTCGCGGACCTGCCCGTCCTCTGGGTCCTCGCGGTGCGTGCCGAGGACCTCGACCCCTCGGTCGTGTCGACCGTGGACGACCTGGCGGCGGCCGGTCGGGTCGTCGACCTCGAACCGCTGAGCGACGACGCGACGGCGGCGATGATCGGCGACCTGTTCGGGGTGGCCCCCGACGACACCGTGCTCCGGGCCGCGCGACGGACGGAGAACACGCCGCTGCTCGTGGTCGAGCTGGTCCGCGGGCTCCTCGACGAGGAGCTCGTGGAGTTCGCCGACGGCCGGGCGACGATGCCGGGGCGGACGCTGCCCGCGACCTTCGGCGCCTCCGTCCGCGAGACCGTCCGTCGCCTGTCGAAGCCGACGCAGCAGATCGTGCAGGTCGGCGCGGTCCTCGGGCGCTCGTTCGACGTCCGGTCGCTGGCCGCGCTCCTGGACCAGCCCGTGCACCGGCTCCTGCCCGGACTGCAGGAAGCGATCGATGCCGGTGTGCTCGTCGACGGTGGCGAGCAGCTCGCGTTCCGGCACGACGTCCTCCGCGAGGCAGCGGAGTCGATGATCCCGCTGGCCGTCCGCGACGCCCTGGTCCGGCAGGCTGCCCAGGAGCTCCTTCGGCAGGGCGTCGAGCCGCTGTCCGTGGCCACGCGGATCGCCGACGTCGCGAGGCCGGGCGACGTCGACGCGGCCGAGCTGCTCCGCACCGTCGCGATCGACCTGGCCGAGACGGACGCGGCGCAGGCGAGTGCGTTCGCCCTCCGCGCGGTCGACATCGCCCGCGACACCGCAATCCTGCCGGGCATCGTCCTCGACGTCCTCCCGCTGCTCTGGCACAGCGGCCGGGTGACCGAGGCGAGGGCGCTGACGGCGCGCCTCGACGGCCGTCTGGGCCCGGAGGACGAGGGACGACTGCGACTCACCACGGCGCGGTTGCAGACGGAGAGCTCGGCGGCGGACGCGCTCCGCTCGGTCGAGACGGCGCTGGAGCTCCCGGGCCTCAGCGACGGCCTGCGGTCGCGGCTGCTCGCACTCCGCGCGCTCAACCTCGCGCACGTCGGACGCCACGAGGATCTCCGGGTCGCGCTCGACGGCAGCCCCGACGGCCCCGGCTCCGACCAGACGGCACTCGCGACGTTCGAGGCAAGTGCCTCGGTCCTCGCGTTCAACCAGGGCCGCTTCGCCGACGCCGGTCGGCTCATCACCGCCGCGATGAGCCGGATGGCGGGCGCCGAGCAGCCGTCGACGACCTGGTTGCCGGAGGGGCTCTGGGCCGCCTTCCTCGCGAACTCGCTCGGGGACACGGACCGCGCCGACCGCATCGCCGAGGCGAACGCCATCGAGACGCGCAGCAACCACCTCGCGCGCGCGACGGCGTCCTGGATGATGCTCCGGACACGGGTGCTCTTCGACCAGGGCGACCTGGAGGGCGCGAGGACCCTGGCCGAGGCCGTGCTCGACCTCGCCCAGGACCTGGAGCTGGGCGGGTTCGCGGCGCTGACCGCCGGGTCCGTCCTGTTCCGCATCGCGCTCGTGCAGGCCGACCGCGGCGGGACGGAACGGTACCGGCACTTCGCGGAGTCGCTGTGCGCCGATCCGACCTTCGAACGGGCGGGTTCGTGGCTGCTCGCGCTGGAGGCCGAGTCCGTCGGTGCGATCGACGACGCGGTGGCGTTCACCGAACCCGCGTGGCGCACGCTGGACGCTCCGGTGTCCTCGATGTCGAGCCCCGCCGACTTCGCCGACGACGTCCACCTGGCGCGCATCGCCCTGCGCAGCGGCCGGCACGACCGGGCCGAGCGGGTCGAACGCACCGCACGACGCCGATCGGAGGCCAACCCCGAGAACGACCTCTGCGCGGGGACCTGGCTGCACGTGCGCGGGCTCGTCACCGGGTCGGCCGACAGCCTCCGGGCGGCGGTCGCCCGGCTGCGCGGCGTCCCCAGACGGCTCGTGCTCGCCGCGGCGCTCGAGGACCTCGGTCGGCTCGTGCACGACGAGGGTGCCGCCGGGGCCGGGCCACCAGCCGCGGCGAGTGCCGCGACGACTGCCCCGACGACCGCCGCAGCCGTCGCCGAGGCGAGCGAGGCCTGGCAGGAGTCGGCTCGGTTGTTCCACGACGCCGCGGCGAACCGCGATGCCGAGCGGGTCCGCCGTCGGCTCCGCGAGGTCGGCGTCGTCTACCGCACGAGCGCGCCGGACCGGACCGTGACCGGTCTGACGGCACGCGAGTCGCAGGTCGTCGAACGGGTCGCGGCGGGGTTGACGACGCAGCAGATCGCGTCGGACCTGTTCATCTCGACGCACACCGTGGTCAGCCACGTCCGGCACGTCTACACGAAGTGGGGTGTCTCCTCACGCCGCGAGCTCGCTGCACGGTTCACGGCGCACCGCGCGGGGTGACCCCATCGGTCGCGAACCCTGCGCCGAGCCGGGGGAACGACAGCCGCACCCCGGTCGAGAGCCCGAGTTCGACCCGCCCGCTGAACCCCTCGAAGTCCACCAGGGCACCGCCGTGCCGGTGCGACGCGTCGAGGAAGGCGAGGTGGTGCACGGCGTCCTCCCCGCCGCCGACCGGGCCGGGTGTCCGGAACCCGACCAGGCTCCCGGTGACCGACCGGTGCTCGGAGACGCGCGCTGTCGTCCCCAGCGTGCGCACCCGGGCGAACGCGCCCTCGGCCCGCACGCCGACCGCGAAGTCCTCCGACGGCAACGCCGCGTCGACCTGCGCCTGGAGCGCCGCCCGCGAACCTGCCGCACGGACCGGCACCGCCAGGTCCGGTGAGAACGTCGAGACCACCGCGAACGGGATCGGGTCCGCCGGGTCCGCCTCGACCGCCGTGCCGTCCGGCCGCAGTGCGAAGCACCGCCGGTCGATGACGACGACCGCCGTCCCCGCACCGTCGGCCGCCCCGAGGCCGAGGGTGCCGTTACGGAGCACGTCCGCGACCGTGACCGTCGACGGTCCGCCTCGCGACAGGAGCGTCCGCGCCGGCGATGCGTCCCAGCCGACGTGGTGCTCCGCCGTCCGACCGCCCGCAGGGCTCCCGGCCGCCCAGGAGCGGCCGATCGCTGCACGGGCCCAGACGAGCAGCGTCTCGACGGCCGGCACCGCCTCATCCATCGTCGTCCACGTCGTGCTCCTCCGCCCGATCCGTCGTCCCGACCGTACGGTGGGGGCGGACGGGCCGACCAGCGCCGTTTGACTCCTCCCCGGCGCGTCAGGGCAGGATCGGGTCGAACGACTCTCGCGTTCCGACACGGATCAGGGCATGGTGCAGGGATGAGCGACCTCGCGAAGATGATCACGGTGTCCGTGCCGCCGTCCGGTAGCGGGTGCGTCGAGTGCGACGCGTCGGGCTCCTGGTGGGTGCACCTGCGACGGTGCGCCGCCTGCGGACACGTCGGGTGCTGCGACGACTCGCTGAACCGGCACGCGACGGCGCACTTCGCCACCACGGGTCACGAGGTCATGCAGTCGTTCGAACCGGGCGAGGACTGGTTCTGGGACTTCGTGTCGCAGGACTTCGTGGACGGCCCGCGTCTGGCCGACCCGCAGGCGCACCCGAGCACCCAGTCGGTCCCCGGACCCGCCGAACGGCTGCCGTCCGACTGGATGCAGCAGCTCGCCGACCGCGGCTGACGCCCGGAGCCGTCGGCCGCGCCTCAGCTCCGCGCGTCGCGTGCGTCGCGTGCATCGCGCGCGTCCAGGGCCTCCGACCGGGCGATGAGCTCGTGCACCGTCCCGTACGCGTGCACCTGGTACGCCAGGTGCGCCACGGCCAGCACCACGGACGACCCGATCCCCCAGACGATCGACGCCGGGTCGTCGGCTCCGAGCTGGTCGACGAGGATCGCGATCCCCGCGCCCGCCACGATGGAGTTCACCACGGCGACCGCGGAGGACATCGTGAACAGCAACCGGTACCACGACGGGGCCCGCCCGATGTCGAGGAGCTCGTTCGCCGCGTGCCGTCCCCGGGGCATCGTGAAGTACGTGTCCGCCTCGGGCAGGAGCCGGCCGTAGTACCGACGGATGCGCTGCATCGCAGCGAGCGCCGCGACGTCCTCCAGCGCCGTCTCCACGAGCCGTTCGTAGGTGAAGACGCCGAGCAGGACGATCACCGGGATGATCGCCCCGAGGAACCCGAGCGCGAACGGCGTGTGGGCGAGGAAGCCGAACGCCACGAGCGAGCTGGAGAGCGTCGTGAGGTACAGCGACGACCGGCTGCTGGACTCGCTCACGGTGATGCTCCGGGCACTCTCCAGCACGAACTGCTCGGTCAGCAGCGCGTTGAAGAACGCGGTCGGCCGGTCCAGGTGGGTGACCGACTCGGACGCGGTCGGCAGCTGCGGGGGTTCGACGTCGTCGGGCATCGGCGGGTCTCCTCGTCGTTCAGTCGGATGCTGCGAGGTGGCGGTGCACGAAGGTGACGGCCATCGCGCCCTCTCCGACCGCCGCCGCGACGCGTTTCACGGACCCCGCGCGCACGTCGCCGGCGGCGAACGAGCCGGGGACGTTGGTCTCGAGGTAGTACGGACGCCGGCGCAGCGGCCAGTCCCGGAGCGACTGCGGGACCACGTCCAGGTCGGGACCGGTGACGAGGTAGCCGAGGCGGTCGCGGACCATCGGAGTGTCCGCCGCCCACGTCGTGTCGGGTTCGCCGCCGATGCAGATGAAGAGGCGCGTGGCGGCGAGCTCCGTGGTCGTGCCGTCGCCCGCGGTGACCTCGATCGAGGACAACCGGGTGTCCCCGACCAGGCCGGTCACCCGGGTGTCGGTCCGGACCGACACGTTCGGCGCGGCCTCGATCCGGGCGCTCAGGTACTCGGACATGGTCGCGGACAACGAGGACCCCCGGACCAGCATGGTGACGTGCGCGGCGGACCGGGAGAGGTTCATGGCGGCCTGCCCCGCCGAGTTCGCGCCGCCGACCACGAAGACCTGTTCGCCCACGCACCCGTCGGCCTCGCTCGTGCCGGCTCCGTAGTAGACGCCGCGGCCGAGCAGGTCGCGCTCCCGCGGCAGCCCCAGCCGTCGCCACTCAACCCCGGTCGCGCAGATGTTCGCCCGGGCGACGACGTGGCCGCCGTCGGCGAGGTCGGCGTGGATGCGGCCGTCGTGGAAGACGCCGTGCACGCCCTCGCGCATGACGAGGACCTCTGCGCCGAACCGGACGGCCTGTTCGCGGGCCCGCTCGGCGAGTTCCGCGCCGGCGACGCCCTCCGGGAAGCCGAGGTAGTTCTCGATGAGGCTGCTGGACCCCGCCTGCCCGCCGACGGCGTCCCGCTCCAGCAGGACGACGTCCAGGCCCTCGGACGCCGCGTAGACAGCGGCGGACAGCCCGGCGGGACCGGCACCGTAGATCGACAGGTCGTACTCCGCCCGACGGGGCGCGTGGACCCAGCCGAGTCGGTCGGCGATCTCCCGCACCGTCGGCGCTGCGAGCCGGGTGCCGTCGGGGAACACCACGACCGGCAGCCGGGCGGCGTCGAGCGGAGCACCGGCGACCGACACCGCGTGCGCGTCGTCCCGCAGCGGCACCCAGTCGAAGTGCACGACGGACCGCGACAGGAAGTCCCGCACGGCGTACGCGTCGGCGTCGAACTCGCGGCCGTACACACGGACGCGTCGGGACGGCACCCGGTCGGCGGGTTCGACGTGGGGCTCCATGGATCCTCCCGGTGCGGTGGGACGAGGAACGGCCGCCAGCTGGGCGCCGACGGGCGTCCCGGTGACCTGACAGCACGGTACGGACTGCGACGGCGTCGCACCTGGCCCTGTCAGGGTCCGGCCGTGCCCCGGTCCGGCGTCGTCCGGCCGTGACCGGCCCCGGGATCGCGCTCCGGGCCACCCCGGCGTGCCGCCGTCGATCACCAGTGGTCCTCGAAGGGCCACCCTGGGCGGCTGCCGCGCCGCTAGCGTGACGGTATGAGCCGCAACGGTGCCGGAGGCGTCGCGCCCCGCGGTGTCCGCGAGCTGGTGGCCGCGATCGGGTGCCTGCCGGCGGTGGTGACCGACCGCCACCTCACCGTCGTGGTGTCGAACCCGCTCGCTCGCGCCCTGAGCGGGGCGTTCCACCCGTCCGTGAACATCGCGCGCTACACGTTCCTCGACTCGGTCACGGACGACGAGTCACCGGAGTGGCTGGACGCGTCGGGACAGATCGCGGCAATGCTCCGGGACTCGCTGGAACAGCACGAGGAGGACGACGGCTTCCGACGGCTCGTCGGTGAGCTGTCGTCGCAGAGCGTCTCCTTCGCCAGGGCCTGGGCGCACGACGCCCGACGCCCGGCCCGGAGCGCGGCCGTGCGGTTCGTGCAGCCGTTCGTCGGTCCGATCACGATGGTGTTCCAGGAGCTGCTGATCCCGGACGACTTCGCACTGCGGATGCTGCTGTGGCGGCCCGCCGACGACCCGACGGAACGTGATGCGTTCGCGCGCCTGGTGGAGTACGCGGCCGGAGAGCGCTGACGATCCAGGAGGACCCACCGTGGCTACGCGACGCCGACCGCCGGGGTCGCGGGGTCGATCGACCGCGGTGGCGCCTCGACCATGTACGCGAGCACCGCGGCCCCGCGGGACCCGGCCGGGGCGTAGAGGGTGTTGAGCGTCAACCCCTCGCGACCGGGGATGACGAGTCCCTCCCACTCGAACTCGAGGACGCCGAAGGGCTCGACGTGCTCGAAGCAGGTACCCGACGTGTAGACGTGCACGTCGTGCCGGGCCCACATCGCGGCGAACTCGGGATCACGGATCGACAGTCGACCCACGATCTCCTGGGTGCGGGGGTCCTCGAGGTCGGCCCGCATCCGGAACACCGCGACCATCTCCTGCGCCCGGCGGTGCCACTCCGGGTAGGTGGTGCGGTCGACGACGGTGAACATCCGCAGCAGCCGGTTCGCACCGCTCCGCATGCTCGGGCTGAGGGCGGCGGCGAGGGCCGTACCGGCGACGACGTCCATCCGGTCGTCGACGACGAACGCCGGCACGTCGTTGCGCCGCGCCAGGAGTCGCTGCACCGCGGGGTCGTCCGCTGCTGGTCTGGTGGGACGCGCTGCCCGCACGGCGGGACGCGCGAGTCGGCGGAGGTGGGTGAGAGCGTGCTCGTCGAGGCCCAGGGCCCGACCGAGACAGACGATCACCTGCTCCGAGGGCTGGTGGTCACGGCCCTGCTCGAGCCGGAGGTAGTACTCGGCGCTGATCCCGGCGAGGGCCGCGACCTCTTCCCGCCGCAGCCCGCTGACGCGGCGGTTCGCCTCTCGCGGAAGCCCGACGTCCTCGGGCTGGGTGACGTCACGACGGGCACGGAGGTACTCGCCGACGCGCGATGCACCGGACGTGGTCGCAGCACGCCGAGGGGCGGGAAGCCGCTGCTGGCCGGGCTGTGTGGACGACATCGCACCTCCGGACGCTCGGGCGATCAGGGCCCGGTCACGGCCGATCGCTTGCGTCGATCGTCCCGCGCCCCCGTGAACACCTCGGCATGGTGTTCGCGCTCTGCACAGACGGCCTGCGCGGATTGCGCAGCCGCCGCCCGGAACTCGCGGGGCGTGACGCCGTGGTGCGCTCGGAACGCACGGCTGAACGACGACGCCGAACCGAAGCCCGCGCGCCGCCCGACGGCGTCGAGGCCGACGTGCTCGGCCAGATCCCCGTCGCGCAGCATCGCGGCGGCGTTCGCCAGACGGGTCTCGGCGATGAGGCGGCCGGGTCCGGGTGCGTCGTGCTCGAACGCCTTCTGCAGAGTGCGCGGCGAGACCTGCATGGCGTTCGCCAGCGACTCGACGGTGAGGGTCGGGTCGCCGGAGTACAGGTCGATGTGGCGTCGTGCACGGGTCCGGAGCGCCAACCGGGCGGCGTCGGGCGGCACCTGCCGGACGGTCGCGTCGATGGCGAAGCCGTTCGCGAGTGCGATGAGCGCCTGCGCCGCCGCGGCCTCGCTGGCGGTGTCGTGCCCGTTCCCCAGGTCGGAACGCAGCACGTTCGTGGCGACCGAGGCGATCATCACCGGGACGCCCGAGGTCAGGGGGAAGACGCCGTCGGTCAGGGCGTCGAGCTCACTGCCGCGCAGGTGCAGCGACGACCGGTCCATCCGCACCGACACCGCCGAGAACCCGGGACTGACGCTGAACTCCTGGATCCGCTGCATGCGGTCCACGCTGAGCGTGCCCGCGTCGTTCACCGTCTCGCTCGACGACCGACGGACGCGGATCCGACCGGACACGATGAAGGCCCACACGACGGCGTCGCCCGGGTCGACGTACCCGAACTCGTCGGGGTCACCGGGTGCGGGGGCACGGGTCTTCGTCACGCTGACCGAACCGAGCGAACGGCTCTCGACGGTCGAGACGCTCCGGCCGGGGAACCGGCCGTCCTCGCGACGCGCGAACGGGAGGTACATGCTCGGCCTCCCGTCCTCACCCGCCATTCTCGTCCACATCGGGGCGTGAGCGGCGACCGCGTGTCGGACGGGAGGCCCGTCACGCTGGCGCCACGGGCCTCCCGTCCGTCAGTGAGCCGGGTTCACCCCACCCGCGCGACCCGCACGTCGACCCGCGTGAGTGCCAGGCCATGCGCCGACGCCGCCGCGAGGGCGACGTCGTGCACCGCACGGGCCACCTCCGGCGCGGGCCGGTACCCGTCGGTGCCGATGACGACGCGCAGGACGCCGTCGTCCACGACGACGCGTGCGGGGGTCGCGCTGGACGCGATGCCACGGACGGCGCTGACGGTGCTCGCCACGGTCGGGCGCGCACGGTAGAGGTCGGTGACGCCGGGGACGCCGACCACGGCCTGTTCGACCGCGGCGAGGGTGTCGTCGTCGGAGCTCATCGGGTCTCCTCGGTGTCGGTGTCGGTGTCGGTGTCGGGATCCGGTTCGAGCAGGTCGCGCACCACCACGTCGACGGCCTCGACGAGCAGGTCGGTCTGCTCCGCCAGCGCCTGGGCGACACCGGTCCGGACCAGGTCCGCCGTCGCGACGATCGACGGGCCGGAGACGATCGCGACCTCGACGACCACGCGGATCGGTGCGGCGAGTTCGGTGACGTCGCCGTCGAGCCGGCACCGAGCGACGAGCACGCCCGGCACACCGTCGCCGGTCCGGCGGATCAGCGATCGGATCGCGCCCTCGGTCATCACCGGGCGCTCCGACTCGGACTGCGGGCGGAGGGGCACGTCGCGCCCGGAGCGAGACTCCAGGGAGATGTTGGCGAGCACGCCGCCGATCCACGACTCGTCGGCCGGGGCCTCGTCGCGGGCCGCGGCCTCGAGCGATCCGAGCGACGCGTGCCGCACCCGCAGGATCGCCGCCAGGGCGTTCTGGCACGCGGGTGAGCCGTCGATGCTCGGGTCCGGCGGCTGCATCCCGGCGTCCAGGTAGTCGGCGAGCTCGTCGATGGAGTGGCCGTCGAGGTCGTCGGGTTCGAGTGCGTCGAGGTCGCTCATCGCCATCCCTCCATGAGTCGGATCATGTTCTTCCTCGCTCGGGACAGGAGTCCGCGGACCGTCGACGGAGGCAGGTCGAGTTCGGCGGCGATGTCGTCGTAGCTGTACTCGAGCACCTCCTTCATGATCCAGCAGCGTCGTTGGGCTTCGGGCAGTTCGGCGAGCGCCGTCTCCGCCGCTTCCTCGCGTGAGCGAGCCTCGGCGACCCGGTCCGGGGCGTCGGCGGCGGGTGCGGCTACCTCGAGTTCGGTGACGTCGTCGTGGAACCGTCGGGCCCGGATGCGGTCCAGGCACTTCCGGCTGAGGATCCGCATCAGCCAGGACTTCACCTTGGCGTGGTCCTCGAGACGGTCAAGACGGTCCCAGGCGGTGATGAAGGTCTCCTGCACGACGTCGTCGAGTTCGTCGGTCGACCCCAGGGTCCGACGGGCGTAGGCGCGCAGGAGCGGTGTGTAGCGGCGGATCAGGACCTCGAAGGCCCGGACGTCGCCATCGGACGACCGGCCGGCGAGGACCGCGTCGTCGAGCTCGGCGAGGGACTGGTGGTGCACGCTTTCCTTCTACTGGTGGTGGATGGTGTTCCGCTGGACGCGCTTCCGGACGGGGACGACGCGCAGCGGCCCGACCGGTCGGGCGCTGAGCGAGCGGATCCGCACCAGCGCCAGACCGTGCGTCGGTGCGTGCCTGCCGTGCGACGTCAGGCGGACGGCAACGATGTCGTCGTCGAGCATGGGAACTCCTCGGTCGGACCATCGGGCACGGTCCCTCACCGGTGTGACGCACCGGACCGGCGGTTCGTCACACCTGCCGACGGACTTGCGCCAGAGTTGGAGGCATGTCGCTCGTCACCGCCGTCTGCCGCGTCGACCGTCTGCTCCCCGATTCCGGCACGATCGGCGTCACCGCCATCGACAAGCGTCCGGTCGCGGGGAAGGTCCGGGTCCGGCCGCTGGGGCTCTACGCCGACGTCCAGGCCGACCGGAAGCACCACGGCGGTGAGGACCAGGCCGTGTACGCCTACGCGGACGAGGACGCCGAGTACTTCGCCGCGTCGCTGGGGCGCGAGATCCCGCCGGGCCTGTTCGGCGAGAACCTGCGGACCACGGGCGTCGACGTCACCGGGGCCGTCACGGGCGAGCGGTGGCGCATCGGCGAGACGCTGGAGCTCGAGGTGACGATCCCGCGGATCCCGTGCGGCACGTTCGCGCGGCGGATGGGCGTCGACAAGTGGGTCCGGCGCTTCACCGAGGAAGGGCGGCCGGGCGCGTACCTGCGGGTCGTGAAGTCCGGTCCGGTGGCAGCGGGCGACCCGGTCGTGGTGACCCACCGGCCAGCGCACGGGGTGACGATCGGCGAGGTCTTCGCGGGTCTCACGCCCGAGCGCGCCCGTGCCGTGCTCGAGTCCGGCGAGCGGCTGGCGCCGAAGGTGGTCCGGGACGTCTCGAAGGCGCTCGCCCGCTCCTGATCAGCCGCCCGCTCGGTCTCCGCCGCGTGTCGGGTCGAGGGGCCGCTTCGCTCGGGGCAGCCCGGCGACGACCAGGTCGTAGGCGTTCGCGACGAGGTCCTCGACCAGGGTCTCGTCGATGCCGTCCCCGGGCGCGAGCGTGATCCAGTGCCGCTTGTTCATGTGCCACCCCGGTGTGATCTCGGTGTGGTCGCGGACGAGGGCGGCGCCGTGCGGTGGTGCGCACTTCAGGTTGACGATGGGCACACCCCGGAGCTCGCTCGTCATCACGAACATCTTGTCGACGACCTTGTAGACGACGGCGCCCTCGCCGAAGGGTTCGGTCTCGAACACCGCGGGCAGGCCCATCGCGGTGCGACTCGCGGTCTCGTGCAGCTGCGCGCCGTCCATGCACCCAGCATGCCCGAGACGCCCGACACCGCAACGGACGGAGCGGACCTGTTCGGGGGCATGTCGTGAGCGTCGTTCACATCGTAGGATCAGCTCGCCGCGTACCCGACGCGGCGGTCGCTCCGGCGATCACCCACTCCTTCCAGGGGGAACCCGTGCGCATCATCCGTACCCTCGGCATCGCCGCCGCCACCGCCGTCCTCGCCACCACCGTCGTCGTCGGTGGGGCCTCCACCGCGCAGGCGGCACCGAAGACCTACGCCAACTGCACCGCGGTGCACAAGGTGTACTCGGGCGGCATCGCGAAGAAGTCGGTCACGAAGAACAAGGTCACTTCGAATGGCAAGGTGACCTACCGCGCCCTCAAGGGGACGGTGAAGAAGGACGACGCCCTGTACAAGGCGAACAAGAAGATGGACCGCGACGCCGACGGCATCGCCTGCGAGAAGAGCTGACGCGCTGACGCGCCGAAGCACTGGCCCTCGGACGCCCCGTCACCGCGACGGGGCGTTCAGAGCGTCGGCACGCCCTCGTGCCCGGACCTCGGACGGGCGGTCCCGGCGACCCCGGTGACGACCGAGCCGGCAGGGACGTCCTTCGTCACCACGGTGTTCGCGCCCACGACGGAGTCCTGTCCGATGGTGATCGCCCCGATCAGCGAGGATCCCGCGCCGAGCACGACCCGGTCGCCCACCACCGGGTGCCGTCGGGCCCCCGGGCCGTGGTCCCCGCCGCGTCCGCCGAGGGTCACCCCGTGGAACAGCACGACGTCGTCCCCGATCACCGCGGTCGCCCCGATCACGACGCCCATGCCGTGGTCGATGAAGAACCGCCGACCGATGCGGGCGCCGGGGTGGATCTCGATGCCGGTCACGGACCGTGCCGCCTGGCCGATGACCCGTGCGACGAACCGCGATCCGGGCAGACTGCTGGCCGTCCAGAGCCGGTGCGTCAGACGGTAGGCCCAGATGGCGTGCAGCCCGGAGTAGACGATCGCGTTCTCGAGGTCACCACGGGCGGCGGGGTCGCCGCGGCGTGCTGCGGCCAGGTCCTCCCGGACCGTCCGCAGCACGCCTCGTCGGACGGGACGACTCACGCAGTGAGTCCCTCGAAGAGCACCGTCGACAGGTAGCGCTCCCCGGTGTCGCAGACGATCGCGACGATGCGCTTGCCGGCGTTCTCGGGCCGGGCGGCGATCTCGATCGCGGCGTGGATGATCGCACCGGAGGAGATGCCGGCGAGGATGCCCTCGTCGGTCGCGAGCGCCCGCGCCACGCGCAGGGCGTCGTCGAGCTCGACGTCGAACACCTCGTCGATGACGGACTGGTCGAGGACCTCGGGGATGAAGTTCGCGCCGATCCCCGCGATCTTGTGCGGTCCGGCCTTGCCCTCGGTCAGGAGCGGGGAGTCCTTCGGCTCGACCGCGACGATCTGCACGCCGGGCACGCGCTCCTTGAGCACCTGACCGACACCGGTGATCGTGCCACCGGTCCCGACACCCGCGACGAACACGTCGACGTGCTCCTCGGTGTCGCGAAGGATCTCCTCCGCCGTGGTCTTCCGGTGGATCGCGGCGTTCGCGGCGGTCTCGAACTGGTGGGCGAGGATCGCGCCGGGGGTCTCGTCGACGATCGCGGCAGCTCGCTCGACCGCGCCCTTCATGCCCTCGGGACCCGGGGTGAGCACGATCTCCGCACCGTAGGCGCGCATCACCGCGCGACGCTCGACGCTCATCGTCTCCGGCATCGTGATGACCACCTTGTAGCCGCGGGCCGCGCCGACGAGCGCGAGGGCGATGCCGGTGTTGCCCGACGACCCCTCGACGATGGTGCCGCCCGGCTGGAGGTCGCCGGACTGCTCGGCCGCGTCGATGATCGCGACGCCGAGGCGGTCCTTCACGCTGGCGCCGGGGTTGTAGAACTCGAGCTTGGCGAGCACCTCGGCGCCGCCCGCCTTCGGCAGCCGGTTCAGCTTGACGAGCGGGGTGTTGCCGAACGCCTGGGAGATGTTGTCGTAGATGGTGCCGCTCATCTGGTCCGTCCTCTTCGGGTCAGGTCGCGTCCCACATCCTGGAGGCGCGGTGTGCGCCCGATCCTAGCGACCGGACCCGGCGTGCTCCTGTCCACTGCCGCGCGCCCGCCCACCAGACCGGCCGCCGCGCTCCCCCACCTCCGGCTGAGCGTCCTCCGTCGGCCGCAGCGCTCGTCGGAGTTGCGCCTCCGAAGGCAGCGCTCGCTGGATCTCCGCAGGCAGGAACTCGTACGACGAGACGCCGACCGGCGCGCTCGACGTACCGAGCGAGTAGCGGACGACCGCGTCGTTCTTGCCTGCGACCAGCAACAGACCGACCGTCGCCGCGTGAGTGTCGCGACGCAGTCTGTCGTCGACGAGGGCAACGTAGAACGAGAGCTGCCCGATGTTGTCCGGCCGGAACTCCCCGGTCTTGAGTTCCACGACGACGTACCGGAGCTGCTCGACGTGGAAGAAGAGGAGATCGACGAAGAAGTCGTTGCCGTCGACGTCGAAGTGCACCTGTCGCCCGACGAATGCGAAACCCGTGCCGAACTCGCGGAGGGTTTCCTCGATCCGCTGCACCAGTGCGCGCTCGAGCTTTCGCTCGTCGAGGTCGCCGTCGACGGCGAGGAAGTCGAGCACGTACGGGTCCCGGGTCATCTGCCGAGCCAGATCGGCACCGTCTTCGTCCAGGAGACGACTGAAGTTCGTTGGCGGAGTCCCGCTGCGCTCCAGGACACGGGTTCGCAGGTTGTGCACGAGCGCGCTGCGCGACCAGCTGCCCTGAACCGCAGCTACTGCGTACCGAGCCCTGCGATCAGGCTCCGCCACTGGGAGCAGAGCACGGATGTGCCCCCACGGCAATTGGTCCACAAGCTGTGGACCAATTGATGCTTCCTCAGGCCAGGCCGCCGCGAACTGCCGCATGTACTTGAGGTTCGTCGCCGACAGCCCCTTCATCGACGGGAACTCGCTTCGTAGATCGTCGGCGAGCCGGTTCAGGACACCGCTCCCCCACTGCCCGCTCTTCGACCGCTCGAGCAGGACCGTGCCGATCGACCAGTACAGGTGCACCAGTTGCGCGTTCGCTGCCAGCTGCACGCGATGCCGCGTCGTAGTCACCTGTTCGCGGATCACTCGAAACGTGTGTTCGTACTCGGCCGGGAGCGTCGATCCATCAGTCATCCGCCGATCGTGGGGGCTGCTGGCACGCGCCGTCCACGAATCGGTATGGACGTCACGTGTGAGGGCACATGGCCAGGGTCAGCGCACGAACGCCGTCCGCGCGAACCGCTCGTCGGTCGCCTCGAGGACCCGCAGCACGTTGCCCCCGGCGAGCGCCCGCAGGTCATCCGCTCCCCACCCGCGCCGCTGCAGCTCGGCGGCGAGCACCGGGTACCGCGACACGTCGCGCAGGTCCGGCGGCAGCACCGGGGTGCCGTCGTAGTCGCCACCGAGGCCGATGTGCGCCGCACCGGCGACGTCACGGGCGTGCTCGACGTGGTCCGCCACGTCCGACACGGTCACGAGCGGTGGTTCCCCCACCGAGCCGGCGTCCTCCCAGTCCGCCCAGGCGCGCGAGACGAACTTCGGCACGAACGTGATCATCACGAGCCCTCCGTTGTCCGACAGCCGGGCCAGCACGTCGTCCGGCACGTTCCGCGGGTGGTCGTCGACGGCGACGGTGGACGAGTGGCTGAAGACGACGGGCTGCGTGGCGACGTCGAGGGTGTCCCGCATGGTCGCGGGGGCGGTGTGCGACAGGTCGACGAGCATGCCGATGCGCTCCATCTCGGCGACCACCTGGCGGCCGCGGTCGGTCAGCCCGCCGTGCGGACGCGATCCCGTCGCCGAGTCGGCCCACGGGGTGTCGTCGTTGTGCGTGAGGGTCATGTAGCGGACGCCGAGTCGGGCGAAGTCGCGCAGCACCCCCAGGTCGTCCCCGATGGAGTGGCCGCCCTCGGCGCCGAGCAGCGACGCGATCCGGCCGGACTCGACGGCTGCCAGCACCTCGGACGCCGTCCGAGCCAGGACGAGCGAGTCCGGGTACCGCTCGATGATCCGGTGCGCCAGGTCGATCTGCTGCAGCGTGGTCCGCACCGGGTCCGGCTCGTCGGCGGGGACGAAGACCGACCAGAACTGCCCGACGACCCCACCGGCACGGAGCTTCGGCAGGTCGGTGTGCAGCGAGTCGACCTCGGTGTCGATGCCCTCGACCCCGGAGTCGTGCGTCTCGCGGCGCTCCCACGGCAGGTCGTTGTGGCCGTCGATGACCGGGAACGGGATCGCGTCGAACGTCATGTCCCCGACGCTACCGCGCACCCGCCCGTGGCTAGGCTCGGCACGTGGACCCCGTGACCCTCCGGACCGATCGCCTGGTGCTGTCCGTGCCGCTGCCCGCCGACACCGAGGACGTCATCGCGTACGCGAACGACCCCGACGTCGTCGCGTACACACCGGTACCGGTGCCGTACGGCCACGCCGAAGCGCACCACTGGATCACCGACGTCGTGCGCGCGGGCTGGTCCACGGACTCCCGCTACGAGTTCGGCATCCGGCGGGCCGACGACCTCCGACTGCTCGGGACGATCGGACTGTTCGGGTTCGTCGACGGCGCGGCCGAGGTCGGCTACGCCGTGCACCCGGACGGTCGCGGCCACGGCTTCGTGACCGAGGCCGCAGCCGCCGTCCTGGCGTGGGCGTTCGCGTCGTCTCCCGACGGACTCGGGCTCGTCCGCGTGCAGTGGCGGGCGATCGCGACGAACGCCCCGTCCGCGGCGATCGCGCAGCGGCTCGGGCTCCGCTACGAGGGGCGGCTCCGGTCCGGCGTGTTCCACCGCGGACGACGCCACGACCAGCTCATCGCGGCTGCTCTGCGCGATGACGACCGCTCGACGCCGACGGACTGGCCCGCGTCGTGACGGTGTCGTTCCGGGTCGTCACCGAACTCGCTGCCCCGCCCGAGCGCGCGTTCGCGCTGTCGCTCGACATCGGCGCGCACGAGCGGTCGATGGCCGCGACCGACGAACGCGCCGTCGCCGGCACGACCTCCGGCACGATCGGCCTGGGCGAGTCCGTCACCTGGCGCGCGCGGCACTTCGGGATCGTCTGGCGGATGACGAGTGAGATCACCGCTCTGGAGGCTCCGCACCGGTTCGTCGACGAACAGGTGCGTGGGCCGTTCGCCCGGTTCCACCACGAGCACCGGTTCGAGCCGTCGGCCGGCGGCACGCGCATGGTCGACACCATCGCGTTCCGCGCACCGTTCGGCCCGCTCGGTCCGCTGGCCGAGGTCGTCGCGCTCGAGCGCTACCTGCCGCGGCTCATCCGGGAGCGGAACGCGTCGCTCGCCGCCGAACTGCACGCCGACGGCCACGACGGTCAGGGCGCTGCGAGCTCCCCCAGCGCGTCGTAGGCACTCGCCACCGCGTCGACCCGCGCGCGGCCGGCCGGCCCTGAGGCTTCGTACACGTCGTTCGCGATGGCCGCGACGACCGCGAACAGGGCCGCCATCGAGTCGAACGCCGCCGGTGAGTCGACCGGGCACAGGATCGCGGTGTTCGCCGGTGCCGCGATGACGGCGGCGGTCGGGTCGCCCAGCACGACGACGTCGGCGCCGGTCGACACGCAGTGCCGCACGATCCGGTCGACCCCCGCGGTGTGGCGGCGCACGGTCACCAGGACGACGAGGTCACGACGGTCGAGGTCGGCGACCTCTTCTCCGAGCCGCTGCCCCGGCGCCGGACCGACCCGGACGTCGGAGCGGACCTGGGCGAGCTGCGCGCGGAGCTGCAGCGCCACCGGGTAGGCGCCACGCTCCCCGAACACGAGCACACGGCGGGCACGGACGATGCGCCGCGCGAGTCGCGGACGATCGGCGCGGGCAAGCGAGGCGAAGGCGGCGTCGAGGTTGCGCGCCTCGACCGCGCGCTGGTCGACGTGGGCGGCGTCCTCCGCCACCCACGGCAGGCCGGAGCCGCGTGCGGACATCAGGTTCTGCCGGACCTCGGCCGCGTCCTGGAACCCGAGCGACCGGACGAGCCGGGACACCGTCGCCTTCGACGTGCCCGACTCGGCGGCGAGCTCGGCCGAGGTGCCGACGAGCAGGAGTTCCGGGTCGTGCCGGACCATCGCGGCGACGCGTCGTTCGGCGGGCGAGAGCTGCTCCCAGACGGAGTCGATGCGGGCGCGGACGTCGGGTCCGGCGGTGCTCATGCCCGGGCCACCCGGTCCACCGCGAGGGCGAGCGCGTCCAACCCGAGCGCGATGTCGGGCGTCGAGACGAACTCGTCCGGGTGGTGGCTGATGCCGTCCGGGTTGCGGAGGAACAGCATCGCGACGTCGGTGACGAGCCCGAGCGACATGGCGTCGTGTCCTGCCCGCGAGAACAGCTCCATCGGGGCGGTCTCGCCGGTGGACTCGATGCCGGCGCGGACGGCGTCCATCAGCCGCGGCGCGCAGAACACCGCCGGCGCCCGGTGCACCTCGGTCGGGGTGACACTGACCCCGCGCCGTTCGCCGATCAGCGAGAACGCCTTCGTGAGCTCGTCCCAGACCGCGTCGCGGCCGTCGTCGAACTCGCCGCGCAGGTCCACCGAGAACCGCGCGAGCCCGGGGACCACGTTCACGGCGCCGGGTTCGACGGTCATCGTGCCGACGGTGCCGACGTGGTGCGACGCGCGGCAGATCCGCTCGACGGCCAGGGCCGCCTCGGCCGCGGCGAGCAGGGCGTCGTGGCGACGCTCGTACGGGGTGCCGCCGGCGTGCCGTGCCTCACCGACGGCCTCGACCGAGAACCGTCGGGCGCTCGCGATGCTCGTGACCACACCGAGCGCCTGACCGGCCTGCTCGAGGTACGGGCCCTGCTCGATGTGCGCCTCGAGGTACCCGGCGAGCGTCATCGGGTCCGCCGCGGCGTCACCGACGCGGGACGGGTCGAGCCCGAACCGGGTGAAGGCCTCGCGCAGGGTGACGCCGTCGCCGTCCGCCAGGTCCCACCAGGACTCGTCCCACACCCCGGCGACGGCGGACGACCCGAGCAGGGCCTTGCCGAACCGGGTCCCCTCTTCGTCGGAGAACGCGATCACCTCGAGCGCGACGGGCAGCGGTCCCGCAGCCGTCAGCCGAGCGGCGGTGCGGACGGCCATCAGGACCCCGACGATGCCGTCGTACCGGCCGGCGTCCACCACGGTGTCCAGGTGCGAGCCGAGCAGCAGCACGGGGGCGTCGGGCGTCGCGCCGTCGACCCGTCCGTGCAGGTTGCCGGCGGCGTCCTGCCAGGTGCTGAGTCCGGCGTCCTGCATCCACCCGGCGACGATCGCGTTGACGCGCGCGTGCTCGGGCGACAGGTACACGCGGGTGATCCGGCCGGTCTCCTCGGTCACCAGGGCGAGCTCGTCGCACCACCGCGCCACGAGCTCGGCGTCCGCGGTGCCGAGCGCGGTGGCGCTCACGACCGGGGCCGCGTTCATGCCGTCACCCCGACCGGCGCACCGGAGACGGTGCTGTCCCGGTAGAGGTCCAGCGCGGCGTCGACCCCACCACCGTGCGGGACGGCGTGCCCGGCCCGGCGGAGTGCGTGCTCGAGGGCGGCGAGCGTCGTCACCACGGTGTCCTTGCGGGCGTTGTAGCCCATGGTGCCGATGCGCCAGACCTTGCCGTGCAGCGGTCCGAACGAGGTTCCGATCTCGATGCCGTGGTCGTCGAGCATCGATGCCCGCACCTGGTCGCCGACGACGTCGGACGGGATCTCCACCGCGACGACGTTGTGCATCTTGTGCGCGACGTCACCGAACACCCCGAGCCCGAGCGCCTGCACGCCCTGCAGCATCGCGCGCCCCGCGAGCTCGTGGCGTGCGATCGACTGCTCGACCCCTTCGTCGAGCAGGATGCGGGCGCACTCGTTGGCGGCGTAGAGCATCGAGGCGGCCTCGGTGTGGTGGTTCAGCCGCCGCGGACCCCAGTAGTCCAGGATCATCGCGAGGTCGAGGTAGTTCGAGCGGATCGGCTCGTCGGCGACGTCGTCACCGGGTTCGCGGATGCCGGCCTCGACACTGCGGCGCTCGTCGAGCACCGCGGTCGCCCGCGGCGAGACGGTGACCGGCGCGCTGCCGGAGGGGCCGCCGAGGCACTTCTGCAGTCCGGCGCTGACGGCGTCGATGCCCCAGGCGTCGACCTCGAGCGGGTTGCCGCCGACGGTCGCCGTCGCGTCGGTGTAGAACAGCACGCCGTGCCGCTCGCAGATCGCGCCCAGTTCGTCGAGCGGCTGGTTCATCGTCGTGGACGTGTCGCCCTGCACGATCGCCAGCACCTTCGGTCGGACGCGGACGATGGCGTCCTCGATCGCGGTCGGCGTGAACACCTGACCCCACGCGGTCTCGATGGTGTGGACCTCGGCCCCGGCACGGCCGGCGATCTCGGCGAGCAGGTGCCCGAACCGGCCGAACACCGGCACGAGCACGCGGTCCCCCGGTGCGAGGAGCGACACGAGCACCGCCTCGATCCCGGCGCGCGAAGTGCCGTCGACGAGCACGGTGGCCTCGTTCGCGGTGCCGAACACACCGCGGTACAGCTCCTGGGTGTCGTTCATGGCGGAGGTCATCCACGGGTCGTACTGCCCGACGAGCGGGGTCGACAGGGCGCGGAGCACGCGCGGGTCGGCGGTGATCGGGCCGGGGCCCATCAGGAGGCGGGCTGGCGGGTTCACGGGGTGCATGGTGGGTCCTTCCGTTCCGGAAACGAGCGTACCGGAACGATCGTTACAGACGTGTTTCAGTGACGGCAGCGGTCTCGGGGACGCGGCCCGGACGGTCGACGAGCTGCCCCTCGACGGCCGTGACGCCGGAGGCGGTGGACGCCACCACGCGCCCGCGCAACCAGGTCTCGGTGACGCGCCCCCGGGCCTCCAGGCCGGCGAACGCGGACACCGGGTTGCGGTGGGCGAGGCCGGCCACGTCGATGACCGCCGTGGCGGACGGGTCGAACACGGCGAAGTGGGCGAGCGCACCGGGGGCGATGACCCCGCGGTCGGCGAAGCCGACGAGCGCTGCCGGACCGGTGGTGAACAGCGGCAGCAGCGCCTCGAGCGGGACGCCGCGACGGAGGGCCTCGGTCCAGACGGCCCGGAACCCGACCTGCAGACCGGCGATCCCGCCCCAGGCGAGGCCCCAGTCGTCGACCTTGAGGTCGGCGGTCGACGGCGAGTGGTCCGACACGACCATGTCGATCGTGCCGTCGAGCACGCCCGCCCACAGGGCGTCCCGGTTCGCGTCGTCGCGGATCGGCGGGCAGCACTTGTACTCCGTCGCGCCGTCCGGGATCGTCCCGGACTCGAACGAGAGGTAGTGCGGGCAGGTCTCGACCGTGATCCGGACGCCGTCGTCCTTCGCGGCACGGATCATCGGGATCGCTCCGGCGTCGGACAGGTGCAGGACGTGGACCCGGGCGCCGGTGGCCCGCGCGCCGTCGATGACCCGGGCGATCGCGGACCGCTCCGCGTCGACCGGGCGGGTGGCGAGGAAGTCCTCGTAGTGACCGCCGAGCGCGTCGTGGTCGACGAGGAACTCCGGATCCTCGGCGTGCACGATGAGCAGGGCGTCGATCCGGGCGACCTCCTCGATCGCGGCGCGCAGCTGGTCGGCGTCGAGGTGCGGGAACTCGTCGACCCCGGACGGCGCGGTGAAGCACTTGAACCCGAAGACGCCGGCGTCGTGCAGTGCGCCGAGCGAGCCGGCGTTGTCCGGCACGGCTCCGCCCCAGAACCCGACGTCGACGGCGACCCGCCCCTCGGCACTCGCGCGCTTCACGGCGAGCGCTTCGATCGTCGTCGTCGCGGGGATCGAGTTGAGCGGCATGTCGATGATCGTCGTGACCCCGCCGAGCGCAGCGGCCCGCGTCGCGGACGCGAACCCCTCCCACTCGGTGCGGCCGGGTTCGTTGACGTGCACGTGCGTGTCGACGAGGCCGGGCAGCAGGACCTGGCCGTTCGGCACGGTGCGGTCCTCGCGCGTCCGGACCACGGCGTCGGCCGGCAGGACGTCGTCGACGCGACCGTCGCGCACGACGACCGCCGCGGAGCGGAACGCTCCGTCGATCCACGCGCGGTCCGCGCGCAGGACGAGGTCCGCGACGGTGTCGGCGCGGGCGTCGGCGTCGGTCCGGGCGTCGACCGGGAGGCCCGTCATGCGCCCGCCCCAACCGTCGCGCCCGCCGCCGGCCGGCGTTCGAAGCCCGCCAGCAGACCCGACATCGCCTTCGTCGGCGGGGTGGCGTACTCGCCGTGCTTGCCCGTCGCGAGCCCGAGCCGCACGAGCGACTCGGCGAGCACGGTCGCTGCGGCGACGCCGTCGACGACCGGCGCACCGATCGCCCGCGAGACCTCGGCACAGAAGTCCGCCATCCCCGCGCAGCCGAGCACGACCGCGTCGGCTCCGCCGGCGATGACGGCCCGGCACTCCTCGATCACCAGGGCGCGCGCACCGGAGGCGGGGTCGTCGAGTTCGAGCACCGCGACCTCGCACGCCCGGATCTCGGTGACGAGCGGGGCGAAGCCGTAGCGCTCGGCGAGCTCGTGGGCCCGTCCCGTCGTCCGGGCCAGGGTCGTCACGACGCCGAACCGGCGCCCGAGCATCGCCGCTGCGTGGAAGCCCGCCTCCGCGATCCCGATGACCGGCCCGGTGGCGAGTTCCCGCGCCGCGTCGAGCCCGGGGTCGCCGAAGCAGGCGACGACGTAGGCGTCCACGCCGTCCTGCTCCCCGAGCGCGATCTGCTCGAGGAGCCCCGGCACCGCGAGCGCCTCTTCGTAGTGGCTCTCGATCGACGCCGGGCCCATCGTGGGGTTCACCGCCTCGACGATGGTGCCCGGCCCGGCGACCGCGGTGGCGGCGACGCCGATCGAGCGGGTCATCGAGGCGGTGGTGTTCGGGTTGACGACGCGGATGCGCATCGGGGTCCTTCCGGTGGTGCGGGCGGTGCGGGTGTCACTGGTGGTGCGTGGGTCGCGGGGCGTCTCAGGCTCGTCCGACGGCGGCGCCGTCGTCGACCGTCGGGTCGTCCGCAGCGAGTTCCGGCATGCTCGGCCGGACCCGCTCGAGGGCCCAGAAGACCACGAGTCCCAGGCCGCAGCCGATGAACCAGCTGTAGTTGTTCAGCCCGGGCAGGATCCCGAGGGCCGGCGGCAGGACCGCGCTGGCGACCGAGACCACACCGGTGACGACGAGGGTGCCGATGGCGTTGGGGTTGAAGCCGCCGCGGTACCAGTACCGGGCCGAGGTGTCCTTCGTGTACATGTCGTCGACGGCGATCCGCTGCTTCCCGACGATGTAGTACCCGGCGATCAGGATGCCGAACAGCGGTCCGATCAGGGCACCGAGCACGCCGAGCGTGTACAGGATGGCCTGGTCGTTGCCGTACCAGTTCCACGGGGTCAGCAGCACGGAGCCGACCGCCGCGATCATGCCACCGGCTCGCCACGAGATCTTGCGCGGCGCGACGTTCGAGAAGTCGAACGCGGGGCTGATGAAGTTCGCGACGATGTTGATGCCGACCGTCGCGGTGACGAAGGTCAGACCGCCGAGCAGGATCGCGAACGGGGCGCCGATCGCCTGCACCGTCTCGATCGGGTCGGTGATGAGCTTGCCGAACACCGGCACCGTCGCACTCGCGCACAGCACGGTGAGCACCGAGAAGAACAGGAAGTTGATCGGCAGGCCCCAGAAGTTGCCGCGCTTGACCGACCGGAACGACCTGCCGTAGCGCGAGAAGTCACCGAAGTTGAGCATCGGGCCGGAGAAGTAGCTGACCACCAGGGCGACCGCGGACAGCATGACCGGGATGGACGCCCCGAAGGACAGCGGCTCCCCCACCGACAGCGTGAACGAGATGTTGCCGATGCCGGCCTGGCTGACGAGGTAGATCGCCAGCGCGATCATCACGACGTACACCGCCGGGCCCGCCCAGTCGATGAACTTCTTGATGGCTTCCATGCCCATCCAGAACAGGGCGCCCTGCGCGACCCACAGGATCGCGTACGAGATCCAGCCGAGCGCCGACAGCCCCAGGAACGAGTGCTCGAGCAATCCGGCCGAGGCGGGGATGAACTTCAGGAAGATGATGTTGAGCGACTGCGCGGCCAGGAACGTCTGCACGCCGTACCAGGCCATCGCGATGAGACCACGGATGATCGCCGGGACGTTCGCGCCGAGCACCCCGAACACCGCTCGGTTGATCACCGGGTACGGCACCCCGGTGCGCTGGGAGGGCTTGGCGACGAGGTTGGCGAAGACCTGGACGATCAGGATGCCGACCACCAGGGCGATGAGCACCTGCCAGCTCGCGATGCCCAGCGCGAAGAGCGAGCCGGCGGTGACGTAGCCGCCGACCGAGTGCACGTCGGACATCCAGAACGCGAAGAAGTTGTAGCTCGTCCAGCTCTGCTTGCGCAGCGGGGCGAGGTCCTCGTTCGTGAGCGCCGGGTCGTACCCGGGCTTGACGACGCCGGCACCTGCGGGTGCGGCGGTCGTGGTGGGGGCGTGGGGCGCTGCGACGGGTGTCGCGAGATCGGTAGCCATGGCGTCCTCCGAGGGAGTGGGGTGCGGAGGCGGTGATCGCCTCCACCACAGAAGCTAGGGAGCCTCTTCGCGCCCGCCGTTTCCCTCGTGTAACGGTCGTGTGTCGTGGACGCGGTCCTGAAACGCTCGTTCCGAACCAGAACGTGCACAGGTGTGTGCATGATGATGGCCGCATGCCTGACACCATCCGCTACGTCGCGATCGGCGACAGCTTCTCGGAGGGCCTCGGCGACGCCGGTGTCGTACCGTTCCCCGGCTGGACCGGCCGACTCGCGAGCGGCATGGCCCGAGCGCACGACGCCGACGTCCGGTACGCCAACCTCGCCGTCCGCGGGCGCCTGCTCGCCGGGGTCCTCGACGACCAGCTCGACGCCGCGCTGGCGCTCGACCCCACGCCGACCCTCATCACCTTCTGCGCCGGCGGCAACGACCTGCTGCGGCCGCGGTTCGACGCCCGTGCCCTCGTCGCCCCGCTCGAGGAAGCGGTCAGGACGATCCTCGACCGCGGCGTCCACCTAGCGCTGCTCAGCCCGGCCGACCCGAGCGCCCGGCTCCCGCTGGGACACCTCATCAACGCGCGCGGCGACGCCTGGGCCGATGCCCTCGCCGACCTCGCCCGCCGGTACGACCTGCCCTTCGTCGACGTGTCCCGCGATCCGCACCTGCGCCGCGCGGAGTTCTGGTCCGAGGACCGGCTGCACATGAACGGCACCGGCCACCAGCGCGTCGCCGACCTCGCCCTGCACGCGATCGGGGACGGCCCCCTGCCCGCCGAGCCGGTGTCGGAGCCGACCGGCCGGGCCCGGCTCGCCGAGGAACTCCGCTACTACCGCGAGCACGTCCTGCCCTGGGTGCAGCGCCGCATCACCAGGCGGTCGTCGGGCGACGGCCGGTCGGCAACCTACCCGGAGTGGACCGCGGTCGGCTGATCACGCAGGATCACGGCGGTTCTCCGCACGCTCGCCGCAGTCCGCTTGTCGTCACCCGGCGCACCGGTTCTACTCGGGTGGATCACGTCCGAGCCGAACTCAGGGGAGACGGCACCATGACCACTGCGCCACGCCCATCCGGCACCACCGCGACACGCACCCCGACCGTCAGCACCCCGACGGGCACCCCCAGCACCGCGCACGGCATCGACCACATCGGCCTCACCGTGCCCGACATCGACCAGGCGACCGACTTCTTCGTCCTCGGACTCGACGCGGTCCCGCTCTACGACCGGTTCCTCCGGAGCGAACCGCTCCGCGGCGAACCGGACGTGCAGCGCCGGCTCGGCATCCCGAAGACGATGGCTCAGGGTGCGCTGCGGATGCTCGCGCTGCCCAACGGCCCGGGCCTCGAGCTCTTCGAGTACCACGGTCCCGATCAACGCCCGGCAGCCCGGGCGAGCGACATCGGCTGGCAGCACGTCGCGTTCTACGTCGACGACATCGACCACGCGCTGTCGCACCTGGAGACCGCCGGGGGGCAGCGCTACGCCGACCCACGGGACCTGGGCGGCAACGAGGGTGGGTACGGCAACCGGTTCGTCTACGTCGGGACCCCGTGGGGGTCGACGATCGAGCTGATCACCTACCCGAGCAGGCAGTCGTACGAGGACCACGCCCCGCGACGCAAGTGGCGCGTCTGAGGGTCAGCGCACCGAGCCCGTCGCGATGTACGTCCGCGTCGGCTTGCCGGTGAGGGCGTGCGGGAACTCGACCCCGTCCGCCCGGAACCCGCCGGCTTCGTAGAGCCGCAACGCCCGCTCGTTGCCGGCGAGCGCGTGCAGGACCACCGCGGGGTGTCCCGCAGCCGACGCCGCGTCGACCGACGCAGCCAGGAGCGCGCGGCCGACGCCCCGCGCCTGCACGTCCGGACGGACGGCGAGCAGGGAGAGGTACGCGGCGTCGTCCGGGTCGGTCGACCGGCCGGTGCCCGGAGTCGTCACGAGCGCGAACCCGTCGATCGTGTCGGCCGCTCCCGCCGCGACGACGAGGGCGACCCGCGGCACGGCGAACTTCGACGCCGCGCGGGCTCGCACGGCATCGGACTCCGGCACGCCGTCCCGCGCCGCGACCGCTGCGACCCACAGGTCGACGCAGGCCGACACCTCGTCCGGGGCCGCTGGACGCACGGACACGGACGGTTCGATCACCCGATCAGCCTACGACCGCGCTGCTGCCGATCCTGAACGACGCCCCACGGTGCTCGTCGGGCAACCGGTCCCCGCGGCCGTGCAGCTTGTGCCGCAGCGACCCGGGCTCGTAGCCGGTCGGGTACGCGCCGCGGGCCCGGAGTTCCGGGATGACGAACTCGATGACGTCCTCCCACGTGCCCGGCGTCACCGCGTACGCCAGGTTGAACCCGTCGACGTCGGTCAGCTCCTGGATCTCCTGCAGCCGGTCGGCGATGGTCGCTCCCCCGCCGACCGCGACCGGACCGAGTCCACCGATCGCCGTGTGCCGGGCGAGGTCGCGGATCGTCCACGAACTGCCGTCCTCACCCGTCGCCGCCGCGATGTTGGTCGCCGCCGACTGGATCGCGTTCGACTCGACGTCGCCGAGGGGCTCGTCGAGGTCCCACTGCGACAGGTCGACGCCCATCCACCCGGAGTTGAGCACCAGCGCGCCGAGCTCCGACGCGTACGACAGGTAGTCCTCGTACTTCGCCTGTGCCAGCTCGTCGGTGGCGTCCGTGATCACGGTGAGCAGTGTGTAGACGCGGGCGGCGTACCGGTCGCGACCAGCTGCCTCCAGGGCGTCACGCACCTTCGCGATGGTCGACGCGAGCTGCTCGACGGTCGGGGCGCCCACGAAGACCGCCTCGGCGTTCTCCGCCGCGAAGCGGATGCCGCGCGGCGACGCGCCCGCCTGGTAGATGACGGGCGACCGCTGCACCGACGGCTCGGACAGGTGGATGCCCGGCACGTCGAAGTGCGTGCCGTGGTGTTCGATCGGGTGCACCTTCGCCGGGTCGGTGAAGACGCCGGACTCGCGGTCGGCGACGACCGCGTCGTCCTCCCACGAGCCCTCCCACAGCTTGTAGAGGACCTCGAGGTACTCGTCGGCCACGTCGTACCGGTCGTCGTGCGACAGCTGGTCGGTCTGCCCCATGTTGCGCGCGGCACTCGGCAGGTAGCCGGTGACGACGTTCCAGCCGACCCGCCCCTTGGTCAGGTGGTCGAGGGTGGAGATGCGCCGGGCGAACGGGTACGGGTGCTCGTACGCCGTCCCCGCCGTGATGCCGAAGCCCAGGTGCTCGGTCACCGAGGCCATCGCCGACACCAGCAGGATCGGGTCGTTCACGGGCACCTGCGAGCCAGTGCGGAGCGCGGCCTCGTTCGAGTCGCCGTAGACGTCGTACGTCCCCAGGACGTCGGCGATGAAGATGCCGTCGAACGCGCCGCCCTCGAGCGTCTTCGCCAGGTCGGTCCAGTAGGTCAGGTCGCGGTAGTCCCGCGATCGGTCACGCGGGTGCCGCCACAGTCCGGAGGACTGGTGCGCGACGCAGTTCATGTCGAACGCGTTGAAGCGGATCTGCCGGGGCTCGCTGCTGCTGGTCACGCCTGGCGACGCTACGTGCGGCTCCTGCTTCCGTCATGCATCGTGACGAAGCGTGACGGCCCGCGACTGTCGACGGCCGGCTGTCGACGCGCTGGTGTCGTGCGGCGGTGCGCCGGCCGCGACTCAGGCGCGGTCGTGCAGCGTGACCTGGTAGCCGTCCGGGTCGGCGAACGTGAACGTGCGGCCGAAGGGGCCGTCGATCGGCGCCGAGACGATCGTGTGACCGTCGGCCGCGAGTGCGTCGTGGATGGCCTGCACGTCGGTGGCGTGGAGCCAGATCGCCGCCCCGATGCCCGGTTGCGCGACCGTGCCGAGGTCGGTGCCGGGGACGATGTCCCGCAGCGCGAAGGCGATGGGCGTCGTCTCGAAGACGACGGCGTGCGGCGGGCCGGCCTGGGAGCGGACGAGACCGAGGTACTGCTCGTAGAACGCCTGCGACGCCGCCAGGTCGCGGGTCTGCAGGGAGATGAAGTCGGGGCCGGTGACGGGCATGTGGTGCTCCTTCTTTGTTGTGTCAGTCTTCTGACACGGCTCAACCTATGTCAGACTACTGACATGAGTCAAGACGACAGCGACGACAGCGACGGCAGCGACGTCATCGACCTCGAGACGTCCCTCGGATACCTGCTGAAGGAGGCCGCGAGCGCGCTCCGCGCCGCGATGGAGGGGGTGCTGCGCCCGCTCGGCATGACGATGACGCACTACTCGTGCCTCGAACTCCTGGCGCAGCGGCCCGGGCTGTCGAACTCCGAGCTCGCGCGCGGCGCGTTCGTCACCCGGCAGTCGATGAACGTGCTGCTGCAGGCGCTGGAACGGGACGGCTTCGTGACGCGGGCCACCGAGGCGCCGGTCGGCAAGGCACTCCCGACACGACTGACGGCGAGCGGCCGCACGAGCCTCGAGCGGGCGAGTGCAGCCGTCCGCGGTGTCGAGGTCCGCATGCTCGGCGGGCTGTCCGACGAGGAGCAGGCGGCGGCGCGGGGGGCATTGCGCAGCATGGTCCGCGCACTTCGTACCACCTCGTGACCGTTTGGACCCCGGACTGAACATGTTGTACGCAACCTCAGTATTCCAGCGTGTCGGTTATTGACATATATGCATACAACGCAGGCTGTCGTCGTCATCCAACAGAGGAGAGATCATGACGACTGCACTTCGTTCCGTCCTGCGCTTCGGGCTCACCGCGGCCGCCACCGCGGCGTTCCTCTCGGCGGGCATCGCCGCTCCCGCGCACGCCGCGACCGACCCGGCGCTTCCACCGAACGACACCCGACTGCAGGAGATCTCGGAGCGCTACGAGGTGGGCGACGAGCTCTCCCCTGAGGACGAGCGGTTCATCAAGTCGATCGGCACCCCGGTCGCAGCGCCCGGGACCCGCGGCGCCGCAGCGAACTGCTTCAACACCGTGAGGACCGGCGGCGTGAACGGCCGAGGACGCGCACAGGGGTGCCACGGATCCGTCATCGGCAACGGCATCACGAACAGCTGGCGCACCGGCTACACCGCGACCGGGAACTCACAGGTCCGGAAGCTCCGCGCCGCCGAGCACATCCGCGCCTACGGGCTCGTCGGGTCCGGTGGGTTCGGCGTGGTGTACTCGAGGGACGTGTCGTCGGGGATCCTGAACACGCGTTCGCACCAGTTCTCGAGGTCGGCGACGTTCAAGGCGCTCGCTGCGTACGTGACCGTCCAGTACGACGCGACCTTCTGGACGTCCCGCGGTTCCTTCAGCGTCGTCGGCGGGTGACAGCGTGCACGAGGACTTCACCGGCCTGTCCCTGTCGAGCCTCTGGCTCAGCGTCGCGATGCTCGCCGGCGGATTCGCCCGGACCCGGAACCGATCGGCGTGGACCTGGTTCGTCCTGACGCTGCTGTTCGGTCCGCTCGCGGTGCTGCTGCTCGTCACGTGGCCGGCGCGTCCGCCGAGCCGCATCGATCCCGCGCGGACCGATGCGTCCGCATCGGCACCGGACACGGGCGGTTCCGAGGAGTAGCCCTGACGCAGAAGGGCGCAGGACCAGATCCTCTCAGGGAAGGGCTGACACCCATGGCGCTGCAGGACGAGGTCGGCACCGACGTCGGTGGGGACCGACGACTGCGGACCGCGCTGCTGACCGTCGGCATCGTGGCGGTCCTCGTCGGCGTCGCATCGCTCGTGCTCCCACACGCGACACTGTTCGCGGTCGCATGGGTGTTCGGCGTCTACCTGCTGGTGTCCGGACTGTCCATGATCGTCCGTGCGTTCGCCCGCGGGATCGACACCGGCCGCCGCATCGGCCTGGTCGTCCTCGGTGCACTGATCCTGGCCGGCGGCATCGTCGCACTCGTCGCCCCGCCGGTCGGGGTGCGGTGGATCGCGTTCGTGATCGGTTTCGCATGGCTGCTCGAGGGCATCACACTGCTCTACGCCCCGACACCGACGAACCGTGCGCTGACCATCGGTGCCGCGGTGCTCAGCATCGTCATCGGCGTGCTCGTGATCAACCTGCCGTCCATCGGAGCAGCGCTCGCCGTCGTCGCGATCGCGGGCTTCCTGATCCTGTTCGGCATCGTGCAGATCGCACTCGGGATCACCCTCGGACGCGCTGACCGCTCCGAGGCGCCCGCCGGTCGAGCAGCCTGACCGCTGACTCGTAGGCTCGACGGGTGGACGTCGCACTGCGGGACAGCATCTCCGAGGACATCGAGTGGCTCGTGGAACTGCGTGCGCAGGTCCTCCGCGTCGACCTGGAGCGTCTCGGCCGCTTCGACGCGGTCCGGGTCCGGCAACGGATGCGGGATGCCTTCGCGCCCGAGCACACCCGTGTCGTCGTGGTGGACGGCCGCGATGTCGGCTCGATCGCCACACGGATCGACGACCACACCCGCTGGGTCGAGCACTTCTACCTCGCACCCGAGGTACAGGGGCGTGGCGTCGGATCGACCGTGCTCCGGAGCATCCTGTCCGAAGCCCACCCGGGTGCGACGCGACTGAACGTCCTGCAGGGCAGCGCCGCGCGACGGCTCTACGAGCGGCACGGGTTCGTCGTCGACACCGAGGACGACGTCGACGTCTTCATGACCCTGCGCGGTCCTGACCGAGCACGGTACGGAGCATCCTGAGCTGCTCGTCGACCACGTCGGCCATCCGGCGCTCAGCGGGGCCCGTGAGCCACGCTTCGAGTGCCAGGTGGAAGAGCATCACGGTCGTCTCCGCGATCACAGCGGACTCGGGCCGGTCGAGGCCCCGGGCGACGAACGCCGCACGGACCGCGTCGGTGAGGTCAGCGCGCTTCCGGGCGTCGCGCTCCCGCAGTGAGGGCTCGGACAGCACCAGCCGCCGCACCGCACCGACCTGGTCGTGATGCCCCTCGAACCGCCCGTCGGCGACCCGGCGGAGACCGTGCACGACGATGTCGAGCGGGTCGATCCCTGCCGGCGCGGCCTCGATGGCGGCTCGGGCGAGGTCGGGGATCTCGTCGCCGGCGAAGATCACCTCGCGCTTGTCGGCGAAGTACCGGAAGAAGGTCCGGGTGGTGAGCCCCGCACGTGCGGTGATCTGCGGCACGGTCGTCGCCGAGTAGCCCTGCTCGGCGAAGAGCTCGAAGGCCGCTCGCTCGAGTCGCCCTCGGGCATCCGGAGTCCAACGCATGGGTCAACAGTAGTAGTGATGACACGCCGTGTCATGATTGAATGGTCGATGACACGTCGTGTCATGACCCACTTCGAGCAAGGGATCCGGACACCATGTCGTCAACGGACAACGCAGCACTCTGGACCACGTCGACCGGGCGGTTCGCCGTCGGCCCCGCGCCGGTCCCCCAGCCCGGCCCCGGCGAACTCGTCGTCCGGGCTGAAGCCGTCGCCGTGAACCCGGTCGACGCCGTCGGGGGACTCTTCCGACACCTGGTGTTCCCGAAGCTCCGGTTCCCGGCGGTGCTCGGGTCGGACGTCGCCGGCACCATCGTCGCGACCGGCCCCGGCGTCGGACGTTTCCGCGTGGGCGACCGGGTCGTCGGGCACGCAGCGGGGCAGGAGCAGCACCGGAACAGCTCCGCCGAAGGAGCCTTCCAGCACCAGGTCCTGCTGCTCGAACGTGTGACGACCCCGGTGCCGGACGACCTGCCCGTCGAGCAGGCAGCGGTCCTGCCGCTCGCCGTCTCGACCGCAGCGGCCGGGCTCTTCGAACCGGACCAGCTCGCGCTGTCACTCCCGACGGCCGACACGTCCGAGCGCTCGGGGGTCGTCCTGGTGTGGGGCGCGTCGACGAGTGTCGGCGCCAACGCCGTCCAGCTCGCCCGAGCCGCCGGGTACGCCGTGATCGGCACCGCGTCGCCGAAGAACCACGGGTTCGTGCAGTCCCTCGGTGCCGAGGCCGTGTTCGACTACCGCGACGACGGTGCCGCACGCCGCGTCCTCGACGCACTCGCCGACCGCGAGCTCGCCGGTACCCTCGCCTTCGGCCAGGGCTCGCTGACCCGCACGCTCCCGATCGTCCGGGCAGCCACCGGGTCCGGTCGACTCGCATCGGCGTACCCGACGCCGGTGACGACGATCCGTGCGCGGCTCGAGCGTCGACACGGCGTCCACATCACCGCGATCTGGGGCGGCCGCCCGACCGAATCGGAGGTCGGCCCCGCGATCTACCGCGACTTCCTGCCCGAGGCACTCCGCACCGGTCGGTACCAGGCGACGCCGACCGCATCCGTCGTCGGATCCGGACTCACCGCGATCCCGGAGGCCCTCGCGGAACTCCGCGCCGGTGTCTCCGCCCGGAAGCTCGTCGTCACGCTCCCCTGAGCGGCTTCGCGTACCAGCGGTCCGAGTACGGGTCAGCGTTGAACGGGGCGACCCGGACGAACCTGAGCCGTTCGTAGAGTGCACAGGCCTCGACGAGCTCGGCGCGGGTGTCCAGGCGCAACGACGTGATTCCGCGCGCCCGGCAGCGGCCCTCGACGTGACGCAACAGCGCCGAACCGATGCCTCGGCCGCGGTGCTCCGGCAGCGTGAAGACCTTCGTCAGTTCGCCGACGTCGCGCACGAAGCGCACGCCGGCACAGGCGATCGCCGCTCCCCCGTCGACGGCGACGACGAACAGCCCGGAGTCCCCCTGCAGGTCGTCGAACGGCTCGTCGAGCATCGCGCGGTCGACCTCGGCCGACGTCGCCGCCCGCCCGTACCACCGCGACGCGACCTCGGTCAGGTAGGCCCGCACGATCGCGTCGGCCCGGCCTGCGCCGGGTCGCTCCGTCTCGAAGATCACCGCGCCCCCTTCAGTCGGCACACCGTTCAAACCGTCCCGGGCCCGGTCGGCGACCAGCTGCGGACGGGAGGCGTGGGGCGGGCCCGTACCGGGCCTCCCGGTCGGCCGGTGGTCGCGGTCGCGAGCCGCACCCGGCTCAGCGGGACGCGGTCGCCTCGCGCGCGGCGGCTTCCGCCGCGACCCAGGCGAGCATGCCGCACTTGACGCGCATGACGAACTTGGAGACGCCGTGGAAGGCGACGAGGTCCTCGAGGACGTCCTCGTCGGGCTCACCGACGCCGCGGGAACGCATCATGGTGCGGAACTCCTCGGTCAGTGCGAGGAACTCGGGCACCGTTCGGCCGACGGCCATGTCGGTGAGGACCGATGCCGAGGCCATCGAGATCGAGCACCCGTCACCCTGCCAGGCGAGCCCGGCGATGCGGTCGGTGCCGGGATCGAGCCGCAGGCTGACCGTGATCTCGTCGCCGCACGTGGGGTTCCGCTCGAAGTGCGAGGCGTCCGCGTCCGGCATCGCACCGTCGCCGTGCCGCGCCTTGGCGTGGTCGAGGATGACCTGCTGGTACAGGCTGTCGAGGGCGTTCACGCGGTCGCTCCGAAGTAGTCGCGGATCTCGGCGACGGCTGCGAGGAACCGGTCGACGTCGTGCTCGGTCGTGTACACGTAGGTGCTGGCACGGCTGGTGGCGACCAGGCCGAGGCGGCGGTGCAGCGGCTGCGCGCAGTGGTGTCCCGAGCGGACGGCGATGCCCTGCGCGTCGAGGTACTGCGACACGTCGTGGGCGTGCACCCCGTCGACGTCGAACGACACCAGGCCCGATCGCGGGACGCCGACCGGCGGACCGACCACGCGGATGCCCGGTACGGCGGCCAGACCGTCGAGCATGCGGCGGGCGAGGTGCTCCTCGTGCGCGCGGACCCGCTCCATGCCGATGCCCTGCAGGTAGCGGACCGCCTCGGCCAGGGCGACGGCCTGCGACACGGGCTGCGTGCCGGCCTCGAACCGCTCGGGTGCCGGCATGAACTCCGACGCCTGCATGGTCACGGTGGTGATCATGGAACCGCCCGTGCGGAACGGCGGCAGTGCGTTCAGCAGTTCGCTGCGACCCCAGAGCACGCCGATGCCGTTCGGACCGAGCATCTTGTGGCCGGAGAACGCGGCGAAGTCGACGCCGAGCTGTTGCACATCGAGCGGCCGGTGCGGTGCGGACTGGCAGGCGTCGAGGACGACCAGGGCACCGCGGGCGTGGGCGAGACCGACGATCTGCTCGACCGGCGCGACCATGCCGGTGACGTTCGAGACGTGGGCGAACGCGACGACCTTCGTGCGGTCGGTGATCAGGGCGGCGGCGTCCTCCGCGGTCCAGGTGCCGTCGTCGGCGACCGGGACCCAGCGGAGCGTCGCACCGGTCAGGGCGGCGAGCTCCTGCCACGGCACCAGGTTCGCGTGGTGCTCGGCCTCGGTCACCAGGATCTCGTCACCGGGCCCGATGCGGAAGCGAGCGGCGTCGACTCCGCCGCGGCCCCGGCTGGCGTTCGCGATGCCGTACGCGACGAGGTTGAGGGCGTCGGTGGCGTTCGCGGTCCACACGACCTCGCTCGGCCCGGCAGCGCCGATGAAGTCGGCGACGGTGGCGCGGGCGTCCTCGTAGGCGTCGGTGCTCAGCGCCGCGAGCGTGTGCGCCCCGCGGTGGACGGCGGCGTTGTCGTGCTCGAGGAACCGGCGTTCGGCGTCGAGGACCTGGGTCGGCCGTTCGGCCGTCGCCCCGGAGTCCAGGTACGCCAGCGGTTGCCCGTTCACGTCCTGCGCGAGGATCGGGAAGTCGGACTTGATCGTCTCGACCTCGGCCTCGGTGAGCGGCTGGTTCGGCGCCACGACTGTCACGTCTCGTCCTCCTGGTGTTGCTGTCCGGAGCAACCCGTCAATGGTGGCCGTTGTTCCCGACGGCGTCCAGTCGGCAGGGGAACGGCCCAGGACCACGCCGGGTCCTGGGCCGTCGCACCGTACGGGCTACTCGTTGCCGATCTTCTCGTCCGCAGCGTCGCGGGCGCCGTCGATCTTGTCGTCGTACTTGCCGCCGGTGGCCTTCTTGACCGCGTCGGCGACGCCACCGAGGACCTTGTCGCTGATGTCCTCGGCCTTCTCGCTCTTCAGTGCGTCCTGGACCTTGCCGTCCTTCAGGAAGTCCTGGGCCTTCTTCGTGATGTCGTCGAACCCCGCCATGACCTGCTCCTCAGCTCGGTGCGGAGCCCGTCGCTCCGTCATGCCGCAGATGGTAGGCCGCGGAGCCGCCGTCCGTGCCGGAACGTGACGGAGTGTTCAGACCATCTGCGCGCTGCGTCGCCGTGCCAGGACGTAGCCGACCGCGACCGCCCCGGACACCGCGAGGAGTGACGGGATGAGGATGTCGGTGCCCTCCTGCGTGAACTCGACCACGAGGACGAGCGCGGTGAACGGGGCCCGCATCGTGGTCGCCAGGAACGCCGCGGCGCCGACGAACGCGAACGCTGCCAGGCCCGGACCGTCGGCCGGCCAGAGCAGGAGCCACGCGCCGCCCAGACCGCCGCCGATCGCCGACCCGATCGCGATCGAGGGCGTCAGGGTGCCACCGACCGCGCCGGCACCGATGGTGGCCGAGGTGGTGATGGTGCGGACGATGCCGAGCAGCAGGAGCAGCACGATGGGAGCCAGTCCGGCGACGGTGCCGTCGTCCAGCGAGGCGTTCATCGCGACGAGGCCCAGTGCCCGCCCGTTGCCGAGGATCTCGGGGAACGGCACGGCGATGAGCCCGACCATCGCGAACACCACCGGCAGCACGACGAGCAGGTGCCACCCCTTGGGGGCGATGCCCTGCAGCCGGTTGGTGAGCTTCACGAACCCGACGCCGGCCAGGCCGAGGACCGGTCCGACGACGATCGCCCAGACGAGCAGCGACGGCGACATGTGCATGGCCGGCACGTGGTAGAGCACCTCGTCCGGGATCACGAGCCGGGCGACGAACGCGGCGACGGCACTCGTGGCGAACGCGGGCAGGGCCGTGGCGAAGCTGATCTCGCCGAGCAGGACCTCGACGGCGAACAGCGCCCCACCGAGCGGGACGTCGTAGACCGCCGCGAGACCCGCCGCCGCTCCGCAGGCGACCAGGATCTTCGTCTCGCGCGGGGTCAGCCCCGCACGGCGGGTGACGAGCTGGGAGAGCCAGGCGCCGACCTCGCGCGGGGCGACCTCCTTGCCGATCGAGGCGCCGAGACCGACCGCCAGGATCTGGACGCCGGCGTTCGCCAGGGTCGCGAGCGCGGGCATCCGCTTGCCGTCGACCGCGGCGGTGACCGACACGATCGGGCGGCCCCAGCGCCGGAGCGCCCACCAGGCGAAGCCCGTCAGGACACCGGCGGCCACGAGCGCGAGGAACCGGTTCAGCGCCGAGGGCGCGTCCGCCGCCTCGAGGTGCCCGCCGAAACCGTAGCCGAAGGCCACGAACTGGATGAGCTGCAGGGCGAGCCACACGGCGATGCCGGCGATGCCCCCGGAGACGCCCACCAGGGCGGTGACGACTGCGAGCTTGAGCGCCCAGACGGGGGTCGCGTGTCCGGAGCGCGGCATGTCGAAAACCCTAGCGGCTCCGATCACCGGCGCCGGGCCTCCCGGTCGTCCTGCCTGCCGTCAGAACCAGCGCTTGACCTTGAACACCACCCACAGGATCGCGGCGAAGAGGATCATCCCGACGATCGACAGCGGGTACCCCCACGTCCACGTCAGCTCCGGCATGTGGGTGAAGTTCATGCCGTAGATCGCCGCGATGAGGGTCGGGGCGAACAGGATCGCCGCCCAGCCGGAGATCCGCTTCGTGTCGTCGTTCTGCTTCTGCGCGGCCAGGGTGGAGTCGACCGTCAGTGCGTTCTGCAGCAGCTGCCGGAACGTGTCCAGCCGTTCCACCGTGCGGATGGCGTGGTCGAGGACGTCGCGGAACCGGCGCTGCATCTCGATCGGCAGGTGGTACTTCTCGGCACCGCGGTGCAGGTTCTCGATGATGTGGATGAGCGGTCGGGCCGCGCGCTGGAAGTCGACGACCTCGCCGAACAGCTCGTAGACGCGGCGGGAGACCCCGGCCTCGCCGGCGAACAGCTGGTCCTCGATCTGGTTGATGTCCTCCTCCAGCCCGTCGATCACGGGCACGTAGCCGTCGACGATCGTGTCCATCAGCGCCCAGAGCTGCGCCTGCGGTCCGACCGTCACCAGTCCGGGCTTGCCGCTCATCCGCTGCAACGCACGCGGCACGGTCGACCTGCCACGGGGGTCGGCCTTCACCACGACGAGGAAGAAGTCCTCGCCGACGAACGCGTGCACCTCGCCGAACGCCACCTCTTCCTGCCCGTCGTTGTACAGCGCGGGCTTGAGCACCACGAAGAGCGTCGAACCGTACCGCTCGAGCTTCGGTCGCTGGTGTCCCTCGGCGGAGTCCTCGACCGCGAGCTCGTGCAGGCCGAGGGCCACCGCGACGTCACCGAGCTCCTGCGCGTCCGGTTGGTACAGCACGATGCACGCGCTCGCGCCCTGCTCGTCGAGCATGCGGAAGGTGTCGTCCAGCGACGGACTCGCCATCGGGGCGATCCGGTCGACGTACACGGTGTTCATCTCGACGCTCACGCGACCACCGTACGCAGGTGGCGCGGGAGAGGCGGACGGGCCGCGCCCGTCCCCCGCTGGCTGAACGCACGCTGCGCGCCCAGCCCGGCCGCGCGCCTACGATGCAGTTCATCAGCATGCTGACGAAAGGGACGGTCATGAAGAAGATCTGGAAGCGCATCGCGGTCGCCGTGAGCGCCGTCGTCGCGGTGGTCGGGGCCTTCGTCGGGTCCGGGGCGGCCGGTGGGACACCGATCCAGGACGCCGCCGGTGGGGCGCTGTCCGCCTCGTCGACGGCGATCGCGCCCGACGGCCCCGCGTTCTCGATCTGGAGCGTCGTCTACGTCGGCCTCATCGCCTACGCAGTCCGGCAGCTCTTCCGCACGTCGGACGACGCCCGGCACGCGACGCTGGCGGTGCCGGCGATCCTGTCGCTGCTGCTCAACGCGGCGTGGATCCTGTCGGTGCAGTTCGGGTTCCTGTGGGCGAGCGAGCCGATCATCGTCGCCCTGCTCGCGGTGCTGGTCTGGACCTTCACGATCCTGCGGCGGACGAAGCCCTCGGGGATCGTCGAGGCAATCATCACCGACGGTACGTTCGGGCTCTACCTCGGCTGGGTGTGCGTCGCGACGGCGGCGAACACGGCTGCGGTGCTGACGGCAGCGGGCTTCCGGGGCTTCGACCTCGGGCAGGACGTCTGGGGCGTGCTGGTCGCCGCGGTGGCCGGGCTCGTCGGGCTGCTGCTGGCGGCGTGGGGTCGGGGCCGCCTTGCGCCGATGCTCTCGCTGGCCTGGGGTCTGGTGTGGGTCGCGGTCGCGCGGCTCGACGGCCCGCTGGTGTCGACGCCGACCGCCGTCGCCGCGGTGGTCGCAGCCGCCGTCGTCGTGGTGGTGACGGTGGTGGTGCGAGCGCGTGCGGGCTGGTCCGGCGCGCGTGGGCTGGCCCGAGTCTCGGCCTGAGCGGGCCTGTTGGCAGCGTTCTTCCCCGGCAAACCGACACTTCTCGCGGCGCCGAGCCGGTCCGTGCCGCGAAAGCGACAGTCTGCCGCGGATGTTCCGCGGCACACTGTCGCTTTCGCGTTCCGGGGCCGCGCCCGGCGCCCGGCGCCCGGCGCCCGGCCCTACCGCGCGGACGCCACCAACCCGTGCGCAGCCGCCACGGCCTCGTTCGTGACCTGGCCGGCGTGCACGTTCAGGCCGAGGGCGAGCGACGGGTCGGCGGCCAGCGCGGCCTCCCACCCGCGGTCGGCGATCGCCACGGCGTACGGCAGCGTCGCATTCGTCAGCGAGATCGTCGAGGTGCGCGGCACGGCACCGGGCATGTTCGCCACGCAGTAGTACACGGTGTCGTGCACCGCGAACGTCGGGTCGTCGTGGGTGGTCGGGTGGGAGCCCTCGAAGCAGCCGCCCTGGTCGATCGCGATGTCGACGAGCACCGACCCCGGCCGCATGTCCGCGACCATGGCGTCGGTGACGAGCTTCGGCGCGGACGCCCCGGGGATGAGCACGGAGCCGATCACCAGGTCCGCGTCCCGGAGCTCCGAGGCGATGGCGTGCGCGGAGGACCGCAGGGTGGTGATGCGGCCGTCGAACCGGGCGTCGAGTGCGCGCAGTCGGGGCAGGCTGATGTCGAACACGGTGACCTCGGCCCCCATGCCGAGCGCCATCGTCGCGGCGTGCTCACCCGCGACACCGCCGCCGATCACGACGACGCGACCCTTCGGCGTGCCGGGCACCCCACCGAGCAGCAGTCCGCGGCCGCCGTTCGTGCGCATCAGGTGGTAGGCGCCGACCTGGGCGGACAGCCGTCCGGCGACCTCGGACATCGGCGACAGCAGCGGCAGGGAGCGGTCCGGCAGCTGCACGGTCTCGTAGGCGATCGCGGTGGCCCCTGAGCCGATGAGCGCATCGGTCAGGGGGCGGTCGGCCGCCAGGTGCAGGTAGGTGAAGAGCACCTGACCCGGCCGGATGAGCGGGTACTCGGACGCCACCGGCTCCTTCACCTTGAGGATCAGGTCCGCGCGCGCCCAGACCTCGTCCGCGGTGTCGACGATCTCGGCGCCGGCGGTCCGGTACTCGTCGTCGGGGAACGCCGATCCGGTGCCGGCCCCCGCCTGCACCAGGACCTGGTGGCCGTGCAGCGTCAGCTCAGCGACACCCGCCGGGGTGGCCGCCACGCGGTACTCGTTGTTCTTGATCTCGGTGGGGACGCCGATGCGCATCGCAGACTCCTTCGTGGGTGGTGCTCTCGTCCACACCATTCAGCGCCGGATTCGTTGCGCCGAGGTTACGGCCGAACATCCGGACCATCCGCTGCGAATCCGTGCGATGGAATTCGGAGCGTCGTGCTCAGAAGACCTTCCCTGGGTTCAGGATGCCCGCCGGGTCGAACACCCGCCGGATCCCCCGCTGCAGGTCGAGCACGTCGTCGCCGAGCTCGTCACCGATCCACCGACGCTTCAGCACCCCCACCCCGTGCTCGCCGGTCAGGGTCCCGCCCAGCTCGATCGCGGCACGGAACACCGCGTCGGCGGCGTCCCAGACGTGGGCAGGCACCTCGTCGCCGTCGAAGACGAAGTTCGGGTGCAGGTTGCCGTCGCCGGCGTGCGCCACGGTGGGAATCGCGAGACCGTACTGCCGACCGATGGCCTCGACGCGCGCGAACATCTCGGCGAGCCGGCTGCGCGGCACGGCGACGTCCTCGATCAGGACCCGGCCGCGCGACTCCATCGCGGCGTGGAACGACCGGCGGATGGTGAGCAGGCGCTCGCGTTCCGCCGCCGACCCGGCCAGGTGCACGGTCCCACCCTCGGCCTGGAGGCGCGGCACGGCTCCCAGCGCCGCCTCGGTCGCGCCCGCGCCGTCGAACTCCACGAGCAGGAAGACCCCGCCCGCCGAACCGCTCCCCACCGTCTCGGACAACACCTCCGGCCCCAGGTACGCCGCGATCCCCTCGAGGGCGAGCGCGTCCAGCAACTCGACCGTCGACGGCCGCTCCGGTTCCGCCACGACGGCAGCCGCCGCTGCCGCCGCCTGCTGCACCGTCGGGTAGACGGCCCCGAGCGTCGCCGGCTCCCCCGCCGGGACCGGCACGAGTCGGACGGTCGCGCCGACGATGACGCCGAGCGTGCCCTCGGACCCGACGAGCAACGCCGTCAGGTCGAGGCCGGTCACCCCCTTCACGGTCCGGTGGCCGGTCGACACGAGCCGACCGTCGGCGAGCACGACGTCGAGCCCGAGCACGGCCTCGCGCGTGACGCCGTACTTGACGCACCGCAGGCCCCCGGCGTTCGTGGCGATGTTGCCGCCGATGCTCGCGATCGCCGCACTCGCCGGGTCCGGCGCGAAGCGCAGCCCGTGCTCGACGACAGCGGCGTTCAGCGCACCGTTCAGCACCCCGGGTTCGACGACGGCGAGCTCGTCCTCCACCGACACCTCGACGATGCGGTCCATCCGCGCGACGCTGAGCACCACCGTGCCCTCGGTGCCGTTCGCGCCCCCGGCCAATCCGGTGCCGGCCCCGCGCGGGACGACGGGCACGCCCAGCGCCGAGCAGGTGCGGAGCGTCGCCTGCACGTGCTCGACTGTCCGGGCCTCGACGACGGCGGCCGGCCCGCCCGGTGCGATCCAGCCGGACTTGTCGGTCCGCGCGGCGTCGAGCACGCCCGGGTCGGTCCGGACGACGGCGCCGTCCGGGTCGTGCAGGGCGGCGCGGAGCGCGGTGACGACGGTGTCCATGTCGTCACGCTACCGCCGCGGGCTCGACTCCCCCGGCTCGGCGCCCACGGCGGTCAGCGTGCGCGGAGCGACTCGCTCGGCAGCTCGCCGAAGCGGGTGCGGTACGTCGCCGAGAACCGCCCGAGGTGCCCGAAGCCCCATGACCGGGCGATGTCGGCGACCGTGGTCTCGTCGCGCGCACCCCCGAGCAGGTCCGCCCGCGCACCGTCGAGTCGCACCCCGCGCAGCAGGTCGCCGGGGGTCTGGTCGAGGTGCCGTCGCAGCGACTGCTGCAGCCCGCGTGGGCTGAGCCCGGCGGCCGCGGCGATCTCCGGCGTGCCGATCGGCTCACGGGCGTGATCGTGCACGAAGTCGAGCGCCCGGCGGAGTCGGCCGTGCTCCGGGCCGCCGCCGGACACGGTCGACCGCCACCGGTCGCGCCGCGGGAAGGCGCGGACGGCGGCGGTCGCGAACGCCTCGGCGATGTCGCGCTGCGCGATCGGGTCGAGCTCGTGGTCGACGTCGAGCCACGTCGACGAGTGCGCCCGGACCACGTCCTGCCAGACGGCCAGACCCGCAGCCGTCGGGCGCTGCATCGACTCGAACGCGAAGTCGTCGTCGCCGACCAGTGCCCGGACGAAGTCGCGGTCCAGGTGCACGAGGTTCAACGCGATGTCGCGGTGGTGCAGGGAGTACGGCTCGGCGAACGGCAGCACGACGGGGACGCCCGCTTCGAGCGCCCAGGTCTCGCCACCGCAGGTGATCCGGCTCGAGCCGCTCCGCATCCAGGCCACCAGGAACTCGTCGTCGACCTGGCTCTCACTGCGCAGGTCGACCATGAACCGTGACGAGCGCAACGACATCCGGTCGTCGCCGACACCGGCGAAGTCCCAGTGCGCGGTCGGGCGGGTGCGCCGGACCGCGGGCGCCCGGAAGTCGTAGTCGCGCCCGAAGAACGCGAGCGCCTGGTCGACGTCGCTGCCGACCACCCGACGGGAGTACCGGCTGCTCGGTCGTTCGAGGGAAAGCACCATGTCCGAGAACCTACGAGCGACCACCGACAAACCTGCGTCACATCCTGACTCAGGGCTGCAGGATCGCCTGCCCGACGCTCTCGTCCAGGATCAGGTCCGTGACCAGCCCGGAGGCCAGTGCGCCCCGCAACGACGCCGCCTTCGACCGGCCCGCGACGACGCACACCCGACGCGGAGCGCGCTTGATGGTGTCGAGGTCCGGGCCGCCCGCGCGCGCGTTCACCCCGATGTCCCGCCACGACCCGTCGGCCCGGTAGAACACGGTCGAGACGTCGCCGACGACCTGGGCCTTCGTGAGCTCGTCGCGGTCCGCGGGGTCGAGGTAGCCGCCGGAGTAGACGTGCGACGGCACCGGGGCCTGCGGGGCTCCGACACCGAACACCACCAGGTCCATCCGTTCGTGCAGGTCGAGCACACGGCGGATCGAGCGCTCGCGGAACAGCGCCTCCTTCGTGGCGGGGTCGTCGAAGAACGCCGGCACCGGGAACTGCTGGACGAACGCGCCGTACGCCTCGCCGAACCGCCGCAGGATCTCCGAGGCGTAGACGATGCCCGTGGTCCGGGTGTTCGCGGCGCCGTTGATCTGCACGATGGTCGACCCGTGCGTGGTCTTCGGCACCAGGTACCGGCTGACCGCGCTCACCGTCGAGCCCCACGAGATCCCGATGACCATGTTCGACTCGACGTACTGCGTCAGGATCCGGGCGGCGGAGAGGGCGACCCGCTCCAGGCGGTCGACGTCGCTCGTGTGGTCCGGCACCGGGACCACGTGCGCGTGCACGCCGAACCGCGAGCGGATGCTGCGGCTCAGGGCAGCGGCCTGGTCCAGGGGCGAGCGGATCTGGATGTCGACGAGTCCGGTGTCCCTGGCGTACTTCAGCAGGCGCGACACCGAGGAGCGCGAGGTCGCGAGCTCGTCGGCGATGGCGTCCATCGTCAGGTCCTGCAGGTAGTACAGGTGTGCGGCGCGCAGCGCCTGCTGCGTGCGCATGGGCTGAGCCGCATCGCTCATGGTGCTCCGATCTGTCGAACGCAACCATGCACGGACGTGCACGGCCTCTGCAACCCCTGTCGCGCCTCCCGGTCCCCCGATCGGGGCGGACGACACGTGTGCTGCACGTTCGTGCACGTGAGTTGCCCGACCTCCCAATGCGGCGCACGATCGATCCTGACCACGAGAACAGACGAAGGAAGCGACGAACCATGTCGAAGAAGACACAGCCCCGGAACACGGTGACCGCCCTCACCGAGCGCCCGAACGCGCAGGTCCTCGTCGTCGGCGGCGGCATCAACGGCATCGCCACGTTCCGCGACCTCGCGCTGCAGGGCGTCGACGTCGCCCTCGTCGAGCGCGGTGACTACGCCTCCGGTGCGTCCGCGGCGTCGAGCCACATGATCCACGGCGGCATCCGCTACCTGGAGAACGGCGAGTTCCGCCTGGTGCGCGAGAGCGTGCAGGAGCGCAACGGCCTGATCCGCATCGCCCCGCACTACGTCAAGCCGCTGCAGACGACGATGCCGATCTTCTCGACGTTCTCGGGCATCATGAACGCCCCGCTGCGCATGCTGACGCACAAGCAGCGCTCCACCAAGGAGCGCGGCGCGATGCTCATCAAGATCGGCATGACGATCTACGACTCCTTCTCGCGCGACGGCGGCTCCGTGCCGAAGCACGTCTTCCGCACCAAGAAGGCCGCGCTCGAGGACATGCCGGCCCTCAACAAGGACCTGAAGTACACGGGCACCTACTACGACGCGAGCGTGCACGAGCCCGAGCGCCTGGCGCTCGACGTCCTGAAGGACGGCATCGCCGCGGGCACCGGGACCGGCTCCGCCGCCACCGCGCGCGCCACCAACTACGTCGAGGCCGCCGGCACCCGCGACGGCGGTGTGCTCCTGCGCGACCGCGAGACCGGTTCGGAGTTCGTGTTCACCGCCGACGTCGTCATCAACGCCTCCGGCCCCTGGACCGACCTGACGAACGAGGCGTTCGGCGGCGAGACGAAGTTCATGGGCGGCACGAAGGGCTCGCACATCGTCGTCCAGAACGACGAGCTGCTCGAGGCCACCAAGGGCCGCGAGCTGTTCTTCGAGAACGACGACGGACGCATCGTCCTCATCTACCCGCTCAAGGGCCGGGTCCTCATCGGCACGACCGACATCGACGCCGACCCGTCGAAGCCGGTCACGACGACCGACGAGGAGATCGACTACTTCTTCGGGCTCGTGAAGCACGTGTTCCCGCAGATCGACGTCACCCGCGACCACATCGTCTACAGCTACTCCGGCATCCGCCCGCTCCCCCGTCACGAGGACACCGCCCCCGGCTTCGTGTCGCGTGACTACCGGATCGTGGACACCCAGATCGCCGGGCTGCCGAAGTCGACCGTGCTGTCGCTCGTCGGTGGCAAGTGGACGACGTTCCGCGCCCTCGCCGCACACCTGTCGACCGAGGCCACCACGAAGCTCGGCATGACCCGTGCGGTCGACACCACCGGCATGCCGATCGGCGGTGGCAAGGAGTTCCCGACCACCGACGCGCAGCGCGCCCTGTGGATCACCTCGCACCGTGACGGCCTGGACGAGTCCCTGGTCGAGGGCCTGCTCGAGCGGTACGGCACCCGTGCCGCCGAGGTCGTGGACGTCCTGACCGACGGCCCCGTCGAGGCGCTCGAGTCCGACCCGTCGCTCACCCGCGCCGAAGTCGCGTACTTCGCCGAACACGAGCAGGCCGTCCACCTGGTCGACGTCGTCCTGCGCCGCACGAACCTGGCGTTCGTCGGCGGCGTCACGATCGACCTGCTCGACGAGCTGGCCGACGTGCTCGCCGGGGCGCTCGACTGGACGCCCGAGGAACGCGCCGACGAGGTCCAGCGCACGCTCGACGTGCTGCGCGAGGCGCACCGCGTGATCGTGCCGCTGACGTCCGCAACGGCACAGGCGTCGGCGTCGCAGCTCGCGTAGTACACGCGACCACGAGACGGACGGGAGGCCCGGTACCAGCTGGTACCGGGCCTCCCGTCCGTTCGTGGGTCGCCTTCGCGAGCCGCTGGTCGCGTCAGAAACGCTCGCCGGTGGGGTCGAGCGCGGTGCGGTCGATGAGCTGGTCGCCGCCGACCGGCTCACCCTCCCAGTCGACCAGGTGCCAGCCGTCGGCGAAGGACCCCTCGAGCTCGACGATGCCGGTGTTCTCCAGGTGGCGCTTCGTGCCGAAGTGGTCCGGGGTGTTGTCGGCGGCCGCGCTCGCCCACGTGCGGATCGCGGCACCGTGGCTGACGGCGGCGGCGACCGCGACCCCGGTGGCCTCGATCTGCCGGACGGCGTCGTCGTACCGCTCGAAGAACTCGATCCCGCTCTCCGCGCCGGGCATCCGGGTCGTGCGGTCTCCGCCGGACCAGCCGTGCACGGTGGAGATGTAGGTCTGCACGGACACCGTGTCGCGCTTGCCCTGGGTGTCGCCGGCCTCGATCTCACGGAGTCCGGGGAGCACGACGGGCTCGAGCCCGAGCGACGCCGCCAGGGGTGCCGCGGTGATCTGCGTCCGGACCATGGTCGAGGCGAAGAGCCGCTCGATCCCCCGGTCGGCCAGGGCCGCGGGCAGGGCGTCCGCCTGCTGCTGGCCGAGCTCGGTCAGGCCCGGCCCGGGCACCACGGCGTCGAGCACGCCGTTCACGTTCGCGGGGGTCTGGCCGTGGCGGATGAGCAGCAGTCGCATGGATCCACCCTACGGACCACCGCCGACGTCAGCCCTGCCGGGTGTTCCACCGCGGGTTCTGCTTGTTGATGACGTAGACGCGGCCCCGACGCCGGACGACCTGCGAGCCGGGGACCTTCTTCAGTGCCTTGAGCGAGTTGCGGACCTTCATGGTTCTCCTCCGTCGGCGCCCTCTTGTTGAGAACGGTTTTCAGGTAGGGTACCCGACATGCGTGTTGCTGCCATCACCCTCGTCACCGCCCTCCACGAGGTCGACGCCGACCGCGTCGCCGCCCGGATCGCCACGGGGCACCGGATGCACGTCGACGGGAGCGCGTTCGCGGCGGCCCGCGCGGTCGCCGAGCGGGCCGACCACCTCGACCGCGTGTGCGGCCCCGACGCCGACCACGGCCTCGTCGTCACGCTGCAGCCCGGCTCCGACGCCCGCGCCGTGGGCATGCTGCTCGCGAACGCCGCTCGCTCGGAGACCGGTGACGACCGGGTGCTCCGACACGTCGTCGGGGTGCTGCGCGCCGACGACGTCGCGCACCTGCTGTGGTCCGACGTCGACGACGCGTTCGTGGCCGCCGACCGGGTCGCGTCGCTCGTCGAGTACGCGACCGTCATCGCGCTCGACCGGCTCGCGCCGCTCCCCCTCCGCCGCCGTCGTGCCCTGGTCGCGCTGCTGCACCGACTCGCGCCGCAGGCCGTCATCGTGGCGCTGCCCGCGCTCCGGACCGCGCGCGACCTGCCCGCCTCGAACGGCGGGGCCGCACGGGTCCTGGCATCCGGCGCCGGCTGGATGCGGGCACTGTCGAGCGGCGCGGACACCGGACGGGACGCCCGCGACGACCTGGTCGCGATGCGCTACCGGGAGCCGCTGCCGTTCCACCCCGGACGACTTGCGTCCGTCATCGCCGAGGACCTGTCCGCCGGGGTGAACGGCCGCGTGCTGCGGTCGCGCGGGTTCTTCCGCCTGGCGTCCCGGCCGGACCACGTCGGCTCGTGGTCGAGCTTCGGGGCCATGCTCGCGCTCGACCCCACCGCGAACCCGTCGTGGGACGCCGACGCCCCGATCGGGCAGGCGCTGTGGTTCGTCGGCGAGCGGCTCGACGTGCACGCGATCGAACGGGCCCTCGACGGCGCGCTCCTCACGCCGCCGGAGCTGCTCGCCGGGCCGGACCTCTGGCGCGGGTGGGCCGACCCGTTCCCCGTGTGGCCGGCGGTGGACCCGGCGTCCGAGCACCGGCACGAGTGAGGCCGCCGCGCGCCCTGACCCCGAACGACATCCTCGACGTCGTGCGGCGACCACGATGTCGTTCCTGCTCCGACACAACAGTGCGCGTCGGCAACGAACGACGAGGTCGATGTCGTACGACATCGACCTCGTCGTTCCGAATCGACCGAGCGCCCCCGGCGTCAGCGCGCCGGCACGGCCTCGGCGGCCTCGGCGTCGCGGGCAGCCCGGGCGGCGGCGTCCTGCGCGGCGAACGGCAGGTCCCCCAGGTCCAGGTGCGGGTTGGTGTCCTGCGTGAGCACCAGCTCCTTCGCCTCGGCCTCGGTCTCGACCGCGGGCATCGAGCCGGGCAGCGGGCGACGCGAGGACTCCTTCATGCAGAAGACACCGATCGCACCGACGACGCTCATCGCCATCAGGAAGTACGCCGGGGCGAGTTCGTCGCCGGTCACGGTCAGCAGCGCCTGCACGATCAGGGGCGTCGTCCCGCCGAACACCGCGATGGCGATGTTGTAGGCGAAGCCCATGCCGCCGTACCGCGTCGAGGTGGGGAACAGCGCCGGCAGCGAGGCCGCCTGGTTCGACACCCACAGCGCCGTCATCAGCGCGAGCAGCCCGAGCCCGGCGAGCGTCGACCACTGCGCACCGTGCCCGATCAGCATGAACGCCGGAACGACGAGCACCACGGTCGTCGCCGCACCGATCCACATCACGACGCGTCGGCCGAGCTTGTCGGACAGCTTGCCCGTCAGCGGCAGCATCACCGCGAGCAGCAGGAGGACCGGGATCGTCAGCAGCGTGCCGTCGAGGGCGGAGTACCCGAGCGAGTCGGTCAGGTACGTCGGCATGTACGAGGTCAGGGCGTACCCGACGGTGTTCGAGGCCGCGACGAGCATGATCGCGATGACGATCGGTCGCCAGTGGTCGCGCACCATCACGAGCACGTTCGCCGGACGCTCACCGTCGAAGGACGCACGGGTCTCGGACGCAGCCTCCTGCGCCGCCTGGGTCGCCTGGAACACCGGCGACTCCTCGATGCGCAGGCGGAACCAGATCGCCACGACGCCGATCACGCCGGCCGCCAGGAACGGGAACCGCCAGCCGTAGGCGACCATCGCGTCCTCGCCGAGGGTGATCTGCAGCACCGAGACGACGGTCGCACCGAGCGCGAAGCCCAGGTAGCTGCCGAAGTCCAGGATGCTCGCGAAGAACCCGCGGCGCCGGTCCGGTGCGTACTCGGTCACGAAGGTCGTCGCACCGGCGTACTCACCACCGGTCGAGAAGCCCTGCGCCAGCTTCAGCACGACCAGCACGACGGGGGCGAACACGCCGATCGTCGCGTAGGCGGGCAGCGCGCCGATGAGGAACGTCGACGCCGCCATCATGATGAGCGTCGTCGCGAGCACCTTCTGGCGCCCGATGCGGTCGCCGAGCCGGCCGAAGACGATGCCGCCGAGCGGGCGGGCGATGTAGGTCGCGGCGAAGACACCGAGGCTGAACAGGATCTGCACGGCGGGCTCGGCCGTCGGCAGGAAGACCTTCCCCATCGTGACCGCCAGGTAGCCGTAGACACCGACGTCGTACCACTCCATCGTGTTGCCGACGACCATGCCGCTGACCGCGCGGCGCATCATGCTCTTGTCGACCACGGTGACGTCGCTCTCGCGCAGACGTCGGCGCGGCCGGGTGTGGGTACTGCTGGGGTCGGAACCCATGCATCGCTCCTCGGGGGGATCGGTGGGCCGAGGGGTACCGGCCCAGAACAGCGAGCGACGTTACCGAGCAACCGAAATGTCATTGGCCGGTGATTCCCAGGCAACGGCGCGTCACCCGAACGGGGGTGGAGCCCGATCCGCATGCGTCTGCGGATCCGCGAGCCTGAGTAACGAGGACATAACATCGGCGCATGGCGATCGAACCCGAGACGAAGAGCTGGACCTGGGTCATCGAGGGCACCTGCCCCGAGTGCGGCTACGACGGCACGACGGTGTCGATCCGCGACGTGCCGGGGATCATCGACGCGAACACCACCGCGTGGCCGACTGAACTCGGCCGGGATGACGTGCGCGAGCGTCCCGACGACCGCACCTGGTCGGCACTCGAGTACGGCGCCCACGTGCGCGACGTGCACCGGAAGATGACCGAGCGGCTCGCACTGATGCTCGCCGAGGACGCCCCGACGTTCCCGAACTGGGACCAGGACGCCACGGCGGTCGCGGAGCACTACGGCGAGCAGGACCCGGCCGTGGTCGCCCGCGAACTCGGCGAGGCCGCACACCGGGCAGCCCGGGCGTTCGACGAGGTCCGCGACGACCAGCTCGAGCGCACGGGCCTCCGGTCCGACGGCAGTGCCTTCACCGTCGCGACGCTCGCCACCTACTACGCGCACGACCCCGTCCACCACCTGTGGGACGTGCGGCGCACGCACTAGACGCGGGAACCAGCGGCCTGGAGGCGCGGTGCGGCCCCGCCCCGCGCCTCCCGTCCGCCTGCAGTCGCCCCGGAACCGGGCGTACCTGCCCGAACCGGGCGTACCTGCCACGAAGAAACGGCCAGGTATACCCGGAAGCACCATCCATCGCACGCGTGATGGGAAGGATCGGGCGCCGAGCCGGACCGCTCAGGCGAGCGCGTCGAGCAGGGCGCGCGCCGTCGCGGCGTCCGACACCAGCTCGTTGACGAGCCCCCCGCGCACCGCGCCGACGATGCTGCCGACCTTGGCGCTGCCGACGGCGACGCCGACGGCGTGCGGCACACCGGACAGGACCTCGCGCGATGTCCGCACCATCCGGTCGCTGCCGGGGAACTCGATGGGCGAGCCGTCGGCCGCGTAGAAGTTGAGGCAGACGTCGCCTGCGGCGTGGTCGAACGCGGCGTCCTCGACGGGGACACCCCGCGCCAGGGCGTCACGCGTCGGCGCCGGCGCACCGATGCCGAGGATCGCGCCCTTCGCCCGCCCCCAGAGCCCGACGACGTGCTGGAACGCCGGGTCCTCGTCGAGCGAGGAGCGCATCGCGGGCGACGGCAGGGCCTGCGCGAACAGGAACGCGGGGATCGCCCCGGAGTGCTCGGCGGCGGTCCGGGTGATCTCGTTCGTCTGGAACCATGGCATCGGGTCGGCCTGGCCGCCGACCGTCGGGACGAGCTGCACGCCGGGCAGGCTCGGCATGCCCGCGTGCGCGACGTCGTACACGGTGCGGCCCGACGACATCAGGACGGCGTCGCCGGGCACGAGCCCCATGCCCTCGACCGCAGCGGCGAGGGGTGCTGCGAGGTCGGCTCCGAGCGTGGCGGTGTGGGTGACGGCGGCCAGGTGCACGGCGCGGATCCCGAGCACCACCTGCAGCCGTTCGGCGAGCGCGACGGTCTCGTCCTGGAACGGGTCGACGACCTCGATGCGGACGAGTCCGGCCTTGCGCGCCTCGGCGACGAGCCGGCTGACCGTGGGCCGTGAGACCCCGAGGCGCGAGGCGATCTCGACCTGGGTAGCGTCCTCGAGGTAGTACATCCGCGCCGCCTGGTAGACGGTGTCGAGCGGGAAACGGGTCCGGGCACCCTCGGCGGCGGGGATCTCGGCGGACATGGGGCGATCGTAGCCCTGGCGCGCGTCAGCGGATCGTGAACCCGCCGTCCACCCGGAGGTCGGTCCCGTTCACCATCGCGCTCGACTCCCCCGCCAGGAACAGCACCGCGGCGGCGATCTCGTCCGGGGTGGCGAACCGGCCGGTGGGGATCTCGTCCTGGTGCCGGATCCCGTTCTCGTTCGCCCACGCGGCCCGGCCGAGGTCGGTGAGGACGACGGTGGGCGACACGGTGTTCACGGTGACGCCCCGGCCGCCCCACTCGAGCGCGAGCACGCGGGTGAGTCCGATGACGCCGGCCTTCGAGGCGCAGTAGGCGGCGTGCCCGTCGATGCCGACGTGCGCCGCCTGCGAGGCGATGTTGACGACGCGGCCGTACCCGGCGGCGAGCATGTGCCGACCGACGGCCTGGGCGACGCGGAACGTCCCGGTCAGGTTGACGTCGATCGTCCTCGACCAGGTCTCGGCGGACAGTTCGTCCGCCGGAGCGAGTGCGGCGATCCCGGCGCAGTTGACGAGGACGTCGACGCGTCCGAAGCGTGCGATGACCTCGGCGACGGTGCGCGCCACGGAGGTCTCGTCCGTCACGTCGCAGCCGAACCCGGCATGGAGGCCCGTGGCCGCGCCCGGCAGGTCGGCTGCCGCCTTCGTCGCGCCGTCCGCGCGGACGTCGACGATCGCGACCCGCGCACCCCGTGCGGCGAGCGCCCGGGCGATGGCGTTGCCGATGCCGGAGGCGCCGCCCGTCACCACCGCCGTCCGTCCGTCGAAGTCGTTGGTGAAGTCGATCGTGTCCGGCCCCGGTCGGAGGGCTGCGGCGAAGTCGGTCGGGGTGCTGGTGGTCATGTGCGCTCCTTTGCGTTCGGTCGGAACCTACCAGAAATTGTGTTCTGGACAAACGTTCTGCGAGGTGTACAGTCATCGCCGAAGCCATCCAACGAAGGAGCAGCGCATGTCGACGACGACCGAGCACGCGGCCACGACCGCCACCACGACCATCCCCACGACGATGCGAGCCGTCGTCGTCCACGGGCCCGGCGACTACCGGCTCGAGGAACGCCCCGTGCCCACGCCCGGCCCCGGCGAACTCCTGCTCCGCACCGACGCCGTCGGCATCTGCGCGAGCGACCTGAAGTGCTACCACGGCGCCGCGAAGTTCTGGGGTGACGAGAACCGCGCCGCCTGGGCCGAGACCGACCGCATCCCCGGGCACGAGTTCGTCGGGACGATCGTCTCCGGCGACGACGACACCCTGGCGAAGCGGAAGGTCTCGCTCGGCGACCGCATCGCGTGCGAGCAGATCGTGCCGTGCTGGGAGTGCCGGTACTGCCTCGAGGGCGCGTACTGGATGTGCAACGTCCACGACATGTTCGGGTTCAAGGGCCACGACGGCGCGATGGCCGAGTACGTCCTCGTCCCCGCCAAGGCACTGACCCACCCGGTGTCGAGTGCCCTGCCCGGTCAGGTCGCCGCGTTCGCCGAGCCACTGTCCTGTGCGTTCCACGCCGTCGAGCGCGGGGACATCAAGTTCGGCGACACCGTCGTGATCGCCGGCGCCGGACCGATCGGCCTCTCCGCCATCGCCGGTGCGCGGCAGAAGAACCCGCTCCGGATCATCGCCCTCGACGTGGTCGACGCGAAGCTCGAACTGGCCCGCAAGGTCGGCGCGGACCTGACGATCAACATCGCCGAGGAGGACGCGGTCGCCCGGGTCAAGGAGCTCACCGACGGCTACGGTGCCGACGTCTACATCGAGGCGACCGGCCACCCGTCCGCGGTCCCGCAGGGGCTCAACCTGCTGCGGAAGCTCGGCACCTTCGTCGAGTACTCGGTGTTCAAGGACGACGTCTCCGTCGACTGGTCGATCATCTCGGACGACAAGGAGCTCGACGTCCGCGGCGCCCACCTCGGTCCGCACACCTGGCCGGCGGCGATCAAGCTGCTCGAGGCCGAGACCCTGCCGATGTCGGAGATCTGCACGCACCAGTTCCCGCTCGAGCGGTTCCAGGAGGCCCTCGACCTGGTCGGCGACTCCGCCGGCGCGAGCGTCAAGGTCTCGATCGTCCCGTCCCTGCAGGCCTGAGCCCGCCCACCCCAGGAGTCAGCAAGCATGTCAACGACGACACAGCGCGCCACCGGTGCGCCCACGACCCCTCGCGTAGAGGGCCGCCTCGACCGGATGGGCATCCCCCGTCCGCTCGCCCTCGGGTTCGTCGCCGTCCTGGTCTTCATGACCGGGAACGGCGTCGAGTCGAACTTCATCACCCCGCACATGGTCGCGGTCCTCGGCAGCCCCGAGGCCACCGTCGCGACGATCGTCACCTTCTACAGCCTCGCCGCGCTGATCGGCAGCTACGTCTCCGGCGCCCTCTCCGACCTGATCGGGCCGCGGCGCGTGATGATCCTCGGGTTCGCCGTCTGGGTGGTCTTCGAGGTGCTGTTCCTCCTCGCGCTGAACATCGGCAGCGTGCCGTTCGCCGCCGTCGCCTACGCCGTCCGGGGCTTCGGCTACCCGCTCTTCGCCTTCGCGTTCCTGGTCTGGGTGAACATCACCACCCCGGTCGAGCGGAACGGTTCGGCCGTCGGCTGGTTCTACGTCGCGTTCACGGGCGGCCTGCCGACGCTCGGCTCGCTCTTCGCGATCGGTGCCATCCCGGTGTTCGGCGGCGGCACGATCGGCGAGACGGGCGCGATGGTCGCCTCGATCGGCCTCGTCGTGATCGGCTTCCTCATCATGCTGTTCGGCGTGCGCCTGCCGAACGGGTTCTCCCGCATCGCCCCGGCCGGCGAGAGCGCCTGGCAAGTGCTGACGAGCGGCATCCGCCTGACCGTCACCCGGCCGAAGATCCTGATGGGCTTCCTGGTCCGCCTGATCAACACCGCGCCCGAGTTCGGCATGTTCGTCGTCCTGCCCGCCGTCATCGCGAACGAGCGCGGGTGGGGCCAGAGCCGCTGGCTGCTCATGACGGTCTGCGTCTACGCCACGAACATCCTCGTGAACGCCCTGTTCGGCTGGGTCGGCGACAAGATCGGCTGGCAGCGCACCGTCAAGTGGTTCGGCATCGTCGGGTCCGCCCTCGGCCTCATCGCCTGGTGGTACGTCCCGCAGCTCGTCCCCGCCGGGTCCGACTGGGGCTACGTGCTCTCCGTCGTCGCCGGCTGCGTGTTCGGCTGCCTGCTCGCCGGCTTCGTGCCGATGGGCGCGATCATGCCGGCGCTCGCCCCCGAGCACAAGGGCGCCGCGATGGCGATGTACACGACGGCGGCCGGTGGCGCGGCGTTCCTCGGCACCGGCGTGGTCGCGGCGGTGTTCGCGCTCGGCGGTGGCGGTGAGGCCGCGACCTGGACCTTCGTCGGCCTGTACGCGTGCGCGTTCGTGATGATCCACTTCCTCAAGGTGCCCCAGGGCGCCCGTACCTCCCACTGAAGGACTCCAGCATGACCACGATCCACGACGCCCCCGACGAGTTCGCCGAGGACCAGCTCGCCGGCTGGCTCGCGCTCTACGCCGACCGCGTCCGCGGCGTCCACGGCGGCGTCGTCACCCTGCCCACCGAGGGTGCGGAACCCCAGGTCGCGGTGGTCGTCGGCGGCGGCTCCGGCCACTACCCGGCGTTCTGCGGGATCGTCGGCCCGGGGTTCGCCACCGGCGCCGTCGTCGGCAACGTCTTCACCTCGCCGTCGACCGCGCAGGTCTACTCGGTCGCCAAGGCAGCGGACCAGGGGAAGGGCGTCGTGCTGTCCTTCGGCAACTACGCCGGCGACACCATGAACTTCGGACTCGCCGCCGAGCGCCTGCGTGCCGAGGGCATCGACACCCGCATCGTCGTCGTCACCGACGACATCGCGAGCGCCGACGAGGAGTCGAAGCGCCGCGGCATCGCCGGGGACTTCTCGGTCTTCAAGGCGATGGGCGCGGCCGCCGCAGCGGGTGCCGACCTCGACGAGGTCGAACGGCTCGGCACCGCCTCGAACGCGGCGACCCGCACCATCGGCGTCGCGTTCTCCGGGTGCACCATGCCCGGTGCGACCGAGCCGCTCTTCACCGTGCCCGACGGCCACCTCGGCCTCGGGCTCGGCATCCACGGGGAGCCCGGCATCGAGGACGTCCCACTCCTGCGTGCGACCGAACTCGCCGACCTGCTCGTGTCACGACTCCTCGCCGACCGACCGGCCGGCGCGCGGACCCGGGTCGCCCCGATCCTCAACGGCCTCGGCGACACGAAGTACGAGGAGCTCTTCCTGCTCTGGGGCCGCGTGCTCCCGCTGCTGCAGGAGGCCGGCCTCGAGGTCGTCGAACCCGAGGTCGGAGAACTCGTCACGAGCCTCGACATGGGTGGCTGCTCGCTGACCCTGCAGTGGCTCGACGACGAGCTCGAACCCCTGTGGCGCGCGGACACCTACACGCCCGCGTACCGCAAGGCGGCGGCGCCGATCGCGGCGTTGCTGCCGGCCGCCGCAGTGGACGACGCCGAGGACGAGGCGACGGTCGTGCCGGACGCGAGCAGTGCCTCCCGGCAGGCCGCGCAGACGGCGCGCGACGCGATCGACGCGATCGACGCGCTCCTGCGGGAGCACGAGGAAGAACTCGGACGCATCGACGCGGTCGCCGGCGACGGCGACCACGGACGCGGCATGGTGAAGGGGATCGGTGCGGCCCGCAAGGCCGTCGGCCGGGTCGGCCAGGAGGCGGGGGTCGCCTTCGTCCTCGGACGCGCCGGTGACGCGTGGGCCGAGTTCGCGGGCGGCACCTCGGGAGTCCTGTGGGGTGCGGCACTCGAGGCCTTCGGTCGGTCGCTGCGCGACGACCGCTCCGCGTACGAGGCGTCCGACGTCGTCGAGGCCGCGCAGGCCTTCGCCGACTCGATCGTGCACCTGGGTGGGGCGTCCCGCGGGGACAAGACGCTGCTCGACGCACTGCTGCCGTTCGTGGACGGCCTGCGCAGCGGCGTCGACGCTGGCCGTCCACTCACCGTGGCGTGGCAGGCTGCCGCCCAGGTCGCGGTGACGGAAGCCGCTGCGACCGCAGACCTCTCACCGAAGGTCGGGCGTGCCCGACCGCTGGCGGGGAAGAGCCTGGGGACACCCGACGCGGGTGCCACCTCGATGGGGATGATCCTCACGCGGATCGGCGAGGTCCTCGCCGCCCGTGCTGACAAGGAAGGAACACACGCATGACGTACCGTCTCGTGATCGGGTCCGACGACGCCGGGTTCGACTACAAGGAGATCATCAAGGCCGACCTGCTCGCCGACGACCGGGTGTCGGACGTCACCGACGTCGGCGTCGACGCGGACGGCCACACCGCGTACCCGCACGTCGCCGTCGACGCCGCACGCCTGGTCGCGAACGGCGAGGCCGACCGCGCGATCCTGATCTGCGGCACCGGCCTCGGTGTGGCGATCAGCGCCAACAAGGTGCCGGGCATCCGTGCCGTCACCGCGCACGACTCGTACAGCGTGGAGCGCTCGGTCCTGTCGAACGACGCCCAGGTCCTCTGCATGGGCCAGCGCGTCGTCGGCGTCGAGCTCGCCCGCCGTCTGGCGAAGGAGTGGCTCGGCTACACGTTCGACGCTTCGAGTGCCAGCGCATCGAAGGTCCAGGCGATCTGCGAGTACGACGGCAGCGCGCCCGCCGGCGTCGACGCTTCGGCGTAGGCGCGGCGCACAGTCCCGCGGAACCAGGTTCCGGACACAGCACCGTGCAGCTGCGCGGTGCTGTGTCCGTTGCGCGGTGTTGAACGGTCAGCTGCGCGCGGCCAAGCGGTGCACGACGGCCTTCGTCGCCTCGTACAGCTCGCGGTAGTCGTGGTACCCGGGCTCGTACGCAGCCGTCGCGACGGGGTCCGGCTCGATGACCGTCGCCGGCGGGTTCCACTGCCGGATGTCGACGTCGGCCACGAGCGCTGCCGCCAGGAACGCCGACCCGTACGACGCTCCCACGGTCACCGACGGCACCGTCTGCCGCAGACCGGTCACGTCGCTCACGATCGTCGGCCAGAGCCGTCCGAGCAGCCCGCCGCCGGCCCCGACGAGCTCGCGGACCTCGACCCCGGCGGCACGCAGCACCTCGATGTTGTGCCGGACCGCGTAGGCCGTCGCCTCGAGCGTCGCCCGGTAGACGTCGCCACGCGTGTGCCGCACGGTCAGTCCCGCGATCACCCCGCGCGCGTCCGGATCGGCGATGGGCGTCCGCTCCCCCGCGAAGTACGGCAGCATCAACAGCCCGTTCGCGCCGATCCCGGCACACCGTGCCTCCTCGAGCATGGTCGCCCACTCGCCGTCGACCAGCCGTCGCAGCCAGTCGGTGATCGCCCCGGAGGTCGCCATCCCTCCCGACACGCTCGGCTGCCCCGGGTGCGTCCCGACCGTCGTCCACATCCCCGGGACCGGCGTCGGCTCGGGGGTCGGCACGATCATGAACATCGTGGTGCCGTACTGCAGGAACATCCGGCCCGGCACGGACTCGCCGACGCTCACGCCCTCCGCCCACGCGTCGATGGTGCCGGCCGTCACGGGGATGCCGACCGGGAGGCCCGTGGCCGCGGCCGCCTCGCGCGTCACCACGCCCGCCTGATCACCGGACCACAGCAGCCGCGGCATGGGCAGGCCGGGCGCGAGCCGCTCGCACCACTCGGGGATCCACACGTTCTCGTGCACGTCGTAGAGCGGCGTGGTCTGGCTGGCCGAGTGGTGGTCGAGGACGTACTCCCCGGTGAGCAGCTCCACCACGCGCGACGCCGGCATCGTGAAGCGGACGGCACGCGCCCACACCTCGGGCTCGTGCCGGGCGACCCACGCGAGCTTCGCCCCGGCGGCCTGCGTGCTCAGCCCGGAGCCGCAGCGCGCACGGACCGCGTCCTCGCCGCCGAGTTCCGCGGTCAGCTCGTCCAGCAGGTCGGCGGTCCGGGTGTCGACGCCGTACAGGACCGCCGGGCGCAACGGCTCGCCGACCGCGTCGGTGAGCAGCACGCACGGGCCGATGCCGCTCACCCCGACCGCCTGCACGTCGGCATCGGGGACGAGCGCGAGGAGCTCGTGCGTCAGCGTCGTGAACTCGTCCCACCACACGGCCGCGTCCATCTCGACCAGCCCCTGGGCAGGGCGGTCGACGTCGTGCTTGCGACCCACCTCGGCGATCACGGTGCCGTCGAACCGGGCCAGCAGCGCCTTCGTGCTCGACGTCCCGATGTCCAGACCGAGCACCGCCCGCATGCCGCCTCCTTCGCCGCCACACGACCGCCGTCGGTCGTGTCCCGAGTCTACGAACCTTCCGCGGGCCGCCAGATCGACTCCAGGGCCCAGCCCACCGGCGCACCGAGATCCGCAGTGCTCATACCCGGTACGTCGGGAAAATCGTGGAGCAGGGCGGTGGCACGCTGGCGCCACGCGCAGTCAGCATCGATGCGGCGCAGCAGGAAGGCCATGACCACCAACACTCCGTAGACCCCGAACACCACCTTCGCGTGTTCGGTTCGGCGGAGGTGATCGAACTCGGGAACGTTCGCGGGGCGTTTCGGAGCAACCACGAGCTTGCGGTTGAACAGCCTGGCGTGATGCGCCGCGACGTTGCGGACGTAGTTGACCGAGGCGAGCCAGCTGCCGAGGACACGCTTCGACGGCGCACCGAGCGCCATCGCGATCTCCGTCCCCAGCACGTTCGAGAGACCGCCGTACAGTCGGGCGACCTGTCCGAACTCCAGGATCTCGGTCAGCGCCCAGACCGGCAGCTGTCCGTCGTACTTGGTCCGGAAGTGCGCGACGAAGACCTCGTCCGATCGGTCCTGCCGGGCTCGAACCCGCTCGATCCAACGTTCGTGCCCGCTCGTTCCTGCTTCGCCCACCTGGAGGAACGACGGGGTGAACGAGGCCGGATCCCGATGCGCGAACGGTCCGTTCCGGCCGAGCACATGGGCGATCTTGGTGCGGACTGCGACCTCGATCCGCTCGACTCCGTCGAGCACGAGGAGCCGCAGCGCGCGGTCGTGGTCCATCAGGGAACGGGCGTGCTCGATCGACGCTCCGGTTCGGTACGTCTCACGCAGCGTGATGTGCTGCGGGACCTCGTGTCCATCACCGACGACGTCCGGCTACCGGAGCGGGTAGAGGTAGCCCGTCAGGCGGTAGTAACCGACCCGGTCGAGCAGGTCGACAGCCGCCGGGTGCGACTCCACGACGAGCCCGCGGCCGCGCAGCCGCTCGACCTGCTGATCCAGCGTGAGCCAGGGCTTCGAGTACTCGACCACCACACCCCCAGGTGAAAAGAAAATCAGCCCGGGCCAGACGGCGACGGGCTGATCGTGATGCATCGATCATACCCGAGGCTGACGACGCGGTGGGGTCCGATGAACGAGTGTGGACAACCTGTTCTCCCCGGCCGAGACGCCCAGCTGCCTGTCGGGGGCCGGACGTACCGTACTCACGACTCCGATGCACCACGAGGGGAACCCGATGAAGAAGTCAGCCTGGCTGCCAGCAGTCATCGCGCCGGTGGTCGTCGCCGGCGCCGTCGCCGCTCCGATGATCGCGAACGCCGCGAACGACCCGATCGCGGGGACGAACCCGACCGCAGCGGACGTCATCGCCAGCATCGCGAAGTCGTCGGACGCGCAGTACTCCGGCAAGCTCACGCAGTCGAGCGACCTCGGACTCCCCGAGCTGCCGACCGGCTCCGGCGGATCCTCGCTAGAGGGCGACGCCTCGGACGTGCTCGGCCTGCTCACCTCGTCGCACACCGCCCGTGTCTACGTCGACGGTGCCAGCAAGCAGCGCGTCCAGCTGACGCAGCAGCTCGCCGAGCAGGACCTGGTCCGCAACGGGTCCGAGGTCTGGACATGGGACTCGAAGGAGCGCACCGCCACGCACGTGACGCTCCCCTCCGACTCGGCGAAGGCCCCGCAGGACGGCACCACCACGCCGACCGACATCGCGGAGCGGGCCGTCGACGCCATCACCCCGACCACCACGGTCTCGAAGCCGACCGAGGTCAGCGTCGCAGGTCACGACGCCTGGCAGATCACCCTGACGCCGAAGTCCTCCGACACCCTGGTCGGCACCGTCCGACTGGCGGTCGACCAGCAGACCGGGCTCCCGCTCCGTGCGACGATCCAGGCCGCCGGGCAGGACGACCCCGCGGTGCAGGTCGGGTTCACCAGCCTCGACTACGGCGCCCCGGCCGCGCGGCTCTTCGACTTCACGCCGCCGTCGAACGCGAAGGTCACCGAGAAGGACCTGTCCGACGCCGAGCACGACGCCCACGCGAAGGGCGACCACGCTCGCGGTGCGCACGACGGCGACGAGCCGACGTTCACCGGCGAGGGCTGGGGCACGATCGCCGAGCTCCCCGCCGGCACCGTGGACCAGTCGTCCCTCGGCGACGAGGCCTCGGGTCTGCTCGGCCAGCTCACGAAGGCGGTCGACGGCGGCCGTGCCGTCCAGACCTCGCTCGTGTCGGTGTACCTGACCGACGACGGCCGGGTCCTCGCCGGCGCCGTGCCGGTGTCGTCGCTGGTCGCCGCCGCGAAGTGAGCGCACCGGAACCCGCGCGCACGACGGTCCCCGCCGCCGTGGACGCGACCCGCCCGACCCCGGACACCGACCTCGCCATCCGCACCACGGGCCTCCAGAAGGTCTTCCGCAAGCAGCGCGCCGTCGACGGGATCGACCTGTCGGTGCCGCGCGGCGCGGTGTTCGGGTTCCTCGGACCGAACGGCTCCGGCAAGACGACCACGATCCGGATGCTCCTCGGACTGTCGAGCGCGACGGGTGGCACGATCGAGGTGCTCGGCCAGTCGATGCCGAAGGCGCTGCACCAGGTGCTGCCGCGTGTCGGCGCTCTGGTCGAGGGGCCGGCCTTCTACCCGTACCTGTCCGGACGGGCGAACCTGCAGCGATTCGACGCGGCGGACCCCACGTCGGACCCGCGCACTCGGAAGGACCGCGTCGCGCATGCCCTCGACCGTGTCGGCCTGACCCACGCCGCCGACAAGAAGGCGCACGCGTACTCGCTCGGCATGAAGCAGCGGCTGGGCCTGGCGAACGCCCTGCTCTCCCCGCGGGACCTGCTGGTGCTCGACGAGCCGACCAACGGCCTCGACCCGCAGGGCACCCGCGAGGTCCGCAACCTCATCCGTTCGCTGGCGGACGACGGCACCACCGTGTTCGTGTCGAGCCACCTCCTCGCCGAGATCGAACAGGTCTGCACCCACGCAGCGGTGATGCGCACCGGCAAGCTCGTCGCGCAGGGCGAGCTCGACGAACTGCGATCCGCCGGAGCCCGCACCGTGACCGTCCGCACACCCGACGTCGGGCAGGCGGGCAGCGTACTGACGCGGCTCGGGCTCGCGCCCCGGCACGACGGCGGCGCCGACGTCCTGGTGGCGGACCTGCCGCACGAGCTCCTGCCGGAGACCATCACCACCGAGCTCGTCCGCGCCGACGTCCGGGTCCGTGGGCTGACGGTCGGCGGCGGCACGCTCGAGGACCTGTTCGTCGCACTCACCGGAGAGGGCTTCGATGTCGCTGCCTGACACTGCAGGCTCGCTGCCCGAGACCGCACGTCCGTCGGCGGACACCGCCGCGCCGACTCAGCGCCGGCAGCGCCCCTTCGCCCTGCTCGGCTCCGAGCTCGCACTGGTGTTCCGACGTCGCCGCACCTGGGCGATGCTCGGTGCGCTCGCCCTGGTGCCGATCCTCATCGCGGTCGCCGTGAAGCTGACGACCGACGGTGACGACGGTGGCCCGGCGTTCCTCGGCGACATCACCAACAACGGCCTGTTCGTGGCGTTCACCGCGCTGACCGTGTCGATCCCGCTCTTCCTGCCGCTCACCGTCGGCGTGGTCGCGGGCGACACCGTCGCGGGGGAAGCCAGCCACGGCACCATCCGCTACCTGCTCGTCGCGCCGACCGGCCGGGTGCGGTTCATCCTCGTGAAGTTCGCCGGGGCGGTGGCGTTCTGCCTGGCGGCCACGCTGCTGGTGGTGCTCGTCGGTGCCGCGATCGGTGCCGTGCTGTTCCCGATCGGCCCGGTCACGCTGCTGTCCGGCACCCAGGTCGGCGGAGCGTCCTACGCCGGACGGGCGCTCCTGCTCGCCCTGTACGTGGCGATGTCGATGGTCGGGCTGGTGGCGATCGGCATGTTCGCCTCGACGCTGACGAACGTGCCGGTCGGCGCGATGGCCGCGACGGTCGTGCTGGCCGGGGCCTCGCAGGTCCTCGACCAGCTGCCCCAGCTCGACTGGCTGCACCCGTACCTGTTCTCGCACCAGTGGCTGGGGTTCGGTGACCTGCTGCGCGACCCGATCTCGTTCGACTCGTTCGGGTCGAACGCGGTGCTGCAGCTCGGCTACGTCGTCGTGTTCGGTGCGCTGGCGTACAGCCGGTTCGCCTCGAAGGACATCCTGAGCTGAGCCCGACCGCCGGGCCCGACCGCGTCAGCTCGCAGGTGTCGCCGATCCGCCCGCCATCGTCTCCGTCTCGGAGCCGCGCGCATCCGCGTAGCGGTCTCGCAGGTCGCGGGCCTTCTCGGAGCGGTACCAGTCGAGCCGCGCTCCGGTCTCGACGGTCTGCATGCCGATGACGACCTTGCCGCGCGACTTCATCTCGGCGAGGTCCTCGTACGCCTCGACGATGTACTCGAACGGGTAGAAGCCCGAGATGAGCACCTGGAAGCGGCGTTCCTGCAGGGCCTTCGCCAACAGGGTCAGGAGCTCCCGGGTCTCCTCGTCCTCTGCCGGGGCGCGCAGGAACCGGAGCTCGATGTCGCGGCGGTCGTCCGACGACACGAAACGCTTCGCCCCGACGCCGAGGCGATCCGCCAGGAGCTCGGCGTTGCTCTCCCCGTGGTTGTCGATGAAGGCGGTGATCGGTCGGCCGTCCGCGATCGCTCGGATGCGCTCTTCCTCACCCTCCCCGTACACGACCGGCAGCGTCCCGATCTGCCGCAGGTAGTCGTGGTTGCGCGCGCTACCGAGGGTGATCACGGTCGCACCGGCGTCGTGCGCCAGCTGACTCTCGATGTGCCCGACACCGCCCGCTGCCGCGGTGATGACGACGGTGTCCTCCGGGCCGAGGCGCAGCGATCGCACCACCGACACCGCCGTGCACCCGGCGAGGTACAGACCACCGGCGACCTCCCACCCGACGTACTCCGGCTTCTTGATGACCGCTCCACGCGGCACCGCGATCCAGTTCGCGTGCGATCCACCCTGCGGCGCGTGCCCCATGACCTCGTCGCCGACCCGCAGGTCCTTCACGCCGTCGCCACGCGCCCGGACGATGCCGGCGAAGTCGACGCCCTGCCGTGCCGGGAACTCGAGCTCGATGTGGTCCCGGAGCTTCCCCTCGCGCAGGAACCGCTCGATGTGGTTCAGCCCGGCGGCGACGATCTCGACGACGATCTCGCCGGGGCCGGCCGTCGGCTTGTCCTGGGGGACGAGCTCGACGACGCTGAAGTCGCCGTACCGGTCGTACTGGACTGCCTTGCCGTTCCGCATGGGTGCTCCTTCGCTGGCGTGTGCGTCCGGCCTACTCGGTTTCCCCGCGTGCAGCCCGAGCAGGCGGGGTACCAGCAGTGGACGGTTCCGACGAGCGGACGGGAGGCCCGTGGCGGCGTCGCCACGGGCCTCCCGTCCGTCAGCCGCGCACGTCCAGTGCGCGTCGCGCGCGCAGCGCAGGGTGCGCTCAGTGCTTGCCGGCGGCCGCGATGACGGATGCGACGGTCTCTGCGTCGAGGTGGAAGGCGAGCGGGTCGGCGTCGGGGCGCGGGACGCGCAGCGGCGTCGACCAGACGGAGCCGTCCTCGGCGACGTCGACGACGAGGGCGCCGCTGTCGACGTACGCCGATTCCTCGTCGTACGCGCCGGTGACGTCCGTGTCGTTCGCGACCCCGGGGGCGACCAGGACCGGGACGCCGGCCAGCGAACCGGCGAAGTGGTGGTGGTAGTGCCCGCCCAGGACGACGCGCACGTCGGAGCCCCGGACCACGTCGGCGAGCGCTTCGGGGTTCTGCAGGCGCAGCGCCTCGTGCAGCTCGGTCGGGGCCGGCAGGGGCGGGTGGTGCAGGACGACGATCGTGCCGTGCGGGGCGTGGTCGCCGGCGAGCGCGGTGCGGAGCCGTTCCAGGCTCGCTTCGCTGACCTCGCCGTAGCCCGCACCCGGCACGCTCGTGTCGACGGTGACGATCCGGCGGCCCGCGACGAGGGACTGCCCCCACACCGGCACGGTCGGCGGGTGGTACTCCATCGTGTGCATCACCGGGCGGCCGCCCTCACCGAGGACGTGGCCGTTGGACAGGACCTGGCGGAAGCCCTCGCGCAGATCGTGGTTGCCCGGGACCGCGACGAGGGCGGCTCCGTGCCGCTCCGCCCATCCGCCGACCCGTTCGAGGACGGCGGCGTAGGACTCGGGGCTGCCGTCCTCGGACACGTCGCCCGAGACGACGACGAGGCCGATGCCGGGCACCCCGTCGACGCGGGCGAGCACGCTCTCGAGGGCCGCGGTGGTGTCGACGGAGCCCTGGTGCAGGGCACCGTCGCCGGTCAGGTGGGTGTCGGAGAGGTGGAGGACGCGGAGGGTTCCGGCTGCGGGCGGCTGCATGGCTCCACGCTAGCCACGGGGGCGATGGACGGGCTGGGCGGTTCGTCGGCGCTCCGTGAGCACCTGCGGTCAGTCCGGCAGCACCGCGTCCGGGATGTCCCGCAGGAAGATCTCGATGGTCTTCGGGCCGACCCCCTTGAGCGAACCGAGCCGGTCGCGCAGGTCCTTCCGCGACGCCGCGGTCTTCACCAGGTGCGACACGGAGCCCTCGTCGGCGTCGAGCGTGTGCATCGTCTCGTGCAGGGCATCGGTCATCTGGTAGTCGAACCGCGCGTAGCCGCCCTCGTCCAGAACCCTCCGCAGCTGCTCGCGTCCGGCGCCCGCGAACTTCCCCGGGCTGGTGAACCCGTGGTCGATGAGGACGCGGTAGGTCGCCGCCGCCTGCTCCTGCCGGATGGGCCGGCCGAAGAGCATGCTCGCGAGGAACCACCGGTAGAGCTGTTGGGGCTTGCCGTCGGACAGGTCGATCCCGAGGTCCGCGGCGTGGGTCACGTCGGCCATGGACCGGACGCTACCCGCTCCTCACTCCGCGGCGGCCGCAAGCTGGTCCTCCAGGTTGAACACCTCGGGCAGCACCCGCGCGGTCTGGTCCGCCCGACCCGTGGCACCGTCGAACAGGTCCCGCATGTGCGCCTCCCACGCGGCTGCGACCTCGGACGCCGCGAGCGACGCGTCGGCATCGGTCACCGAGTCGGTCTCGTAGTAGCCGATCAGCAGGCCGTCGTCGTCGAGGAACAGGGAGTAGTTCCGCCGTCCGGCCGCCTCGATCGCCCGGAGCATCGCCGGCCAGACCGCGGCGTGCCGCTCGCGGTAGGCGTCCAGGTGCTCGGCCTGCACCTGGAGTCGGAAGCAGACCCGCGTCACCGGTCGGCCTCGGCGCGCCGACGCTGCTCGGCCTCCCGGACGGCTCGTTCGTCCGCGGTGCGCACGGTGCCGGTGACGGTGGTCACGGTGCCGTACCGCTCGGCCTCGATGGCCTCGAGCGTCCTGCCCTGCGTGCGCGGCGCCCAGATCGTGCCGACCAGGAACGACATGGCGAGCAGCCCGAGGATGAGCCCGCCGAGTGCGCGGAGCCCGATGTCCGACAGGAGCAGCGGGAACCAGATGCTCAGCAGTCCCACCATGACCCGCGCGGCGAGGAAGAGCACCCCCTGCGCACTGGCCCGGTACCGGGTCGCGAAGAGCTCGCTCGTCCAGAGGCCGTAGAACGCCTGCGCACCGATACCCGACGACACACCCCACGTGATCGCGAAGAACAGCAGCGTCCCGAGGTTCGCCGGTGCGTAGATCAGGACGGCCCAGGCGACGATCGCGAGCACCGCGCCGAGGGCGAACAGCAGCCGTCGACTGACCCGGTCGCCGTAGCGCATGAAGCCGAAGTACGTCGCGGCCACGGTGCACCCCCACACCAGGATCTGCAGGCTGTACTGCTCGGTGACGCTCGTGACCCCGGTGGCCGAGTACACCCGCGGCTGGAAGATGCCGGCCTGCCCGGCGACGGTGTTCCAGAGCGCGTAGACGCCGAACAGGAACAGCATCGCGGTCAGGTTCCGGCGCCGACTGAACAGCTGGGTGATCCCGTGGAAGAAGTTCGCCGTGCCGGTCGCGGCGCGTTCGTCCTTCCAGATCGCCGACTCCGGCAGCCCGCGTCGGAGCCACCAGACGACGGCGGCGACGACGAACAGGTGCGCGAAGATGAGCCGGCTGCCGAGCAGTCCGAGTGGTGCGGCGGCGATGGCCAGCGCGAACCCGACCATCGGGCCGATCGACCAGGCGAGCTGCGCGGTGCCGACGTGGGCGGCCCGCTTGTCCGCTGGTGCCTGCTCGGCGATGTAGGTCCAGCTCGCGGGGACGCCGGCGCCGACCGCGATCCCGGTCAGGATGAAGCCGACCAGCAGCATGCCGTAGCTGCCGGCGAAGACCGCGAGCAGGATGCCGAGCATGTAGAGCAGCAGGTCGTAGGTGTAGATGAACTTCCGGCCGTAGCGGTCGCACAGGGGCCCGCCGATGATGGCGCCGGCGGCGGCGCCGAACGCGTTGGCGGACAGGCTCGCCAGGAGGCCGACCTCCAGGTCGCCGACGTGGAACTGCGCCTGCCACAGGCTGAGGCTCGTGGCGATCGCGATGATCGACCCCGACTCGATGTAGTTCGACATGGCGACCGAGACGGTCGCCTTCCAGCCCGTGGTGCTCCGGGCTCCGATGCGGACCGCCATTGGTCCTCCGTTCGCGTGTTCGTCGGTGAATCGTTTCAACGGGACAGCGAGACGATAGTGCGCCCCGGCGGGCGTTGGCAAGTCCGCACCGTGCGCGCTTTGCGCGTGCGCGCGCGGCGCGCCCGCGTCCGCACGGTGCGCGGTCGCTCAGTCGGTGCGAGGTTGCCCGCTCCGTGCGGCGCTGCAAGCGCGCACCGATCGGCCAACCTCGCACGTGGCGGCGCAGCACGCACGGTGCACGCCGGAGCGGAGCACGCACGGGGCGCGGCCGCACCCACGATCCAGCACCGTGCGGTGGACCTGCCCACCCACCGGACGGGAGGCCCGGGTCCAGCCCGCACCGCGCCTCCCGTCCGCCGTTTTCCACAGATCACGGCGCGGGCCGACCGCGCGGACCGCCCCGATGCCAGGATGGCCACATGGCGGTCAGTGTGCGAGAGGTGGCAGCGCTCGCCGGCGTGTCCCTGGGGACGGTGTCGAACGTCCTGAACCGCCCCGACAAGGTGGCCCCGACCACGGTGGACCGGGTGCAGTCGGCCATCGCCACGCTCGGGTTCGTCCGCAACGACTCCGCACGGCAACTCCGGGCCGGCCGCAGCTCCACCGTCGGCCTGATCGTGCTCGACGGCGGCAACCCGTTCTTCACCGACGTCGCCCGCGGCGCCGAAGACGCTGCGATGGACAAGGGGCTGGCGGTCCTCATCGGCAACTCCGACGAGTCCACCGACCGCGAACGCACCTACGTCGACCTGTTCGAGGAACGCCGGGTCGCGGGTCTGCTCATCTCCCCCGCCGGTGACGACCTGTCCCGACTCGCCCGTCTGCGCGACCAGGGCACCGCGGTGGTGCTCGTCGACCGCCGCGCCGACGACGAGCACTTCGCCTCGGTCTCCGTCGACGACGTCGCGGGCGGCCGCATCGCGGTCGAGCACCTCGCTGCCACCGGGCGGACGCGCATCGCGTTCGTCGGCGGCCCGTCCAGCATCCGCCAGGTGGCCGACCGGCACGCCGGGGCACTGTCGGCGGCTCGGGCAGCGGGCATCGAGCTCGAAGTCCTGCCGACCGCGTCGCTGTCCGTGCTCGAAGGGCGTCGTGTCGGCGAAGCACTCCAGGCACGGCCGCGCGCCGAACGGCCGGACGCGGTCTTCGCGGCGAACGACCTGCTGGCGGTGGGCCTCGAACAGGCGTTCATCATGCGGGGCACGATCGCGGTGCCGGAGGAGATCGCGATCGTGGGCTACGACGACATCGCCTTCGCCGAAGCAGCCGTCGTCCCGCTGACCTCGGTGCGCCAGCCGGCACAGGACCTCGGGCGTCAGGCGATCGAGCTGCTGACGAAGCAGGTCGAGCTCGGGCAGGACATCGACCTCGAGCACGTCGAGTTCACGCCGGAGCTCGTGGTCCGGCAGTCCTCCGTCGCCGACGCGTAGCCGAGCCCCAGCGCGGAGCGACCGCCGCTGCGGCCTACGATCGGAGCATGGTGCATGTCCCCCGGCGTGACGGCCCGCCGAGCGTGCACCACGTCGCCGCTCGCGCGGGCGTCTCGCTCGCGACGGTCTCGAACGTCCTGAACCACCCCGAGCGGGTGGCCGACTCCACCGCCGCACGCGTGCACGACGCGATCGCCGAACTCGGGTACACGCCGAACCGCAACGCCCGGGTGCTCGCATCCGGCAGCAGCCGTTCGATCGGACTCGTCGTGATGTCGCTCCGGAACTCGCTGTTCAGCGACATGGTGAACGGGGCACAGCTCGCGGCCCGGAAGCGGGGGTTCACGCTCCTGATCGCGAGCAGCGAGGACGACCTGCAGGCGCAGGGCGAACACCTCGCGTACCTCGAGAGCGCTCGGGTGTCCGGTATCCTGCTCGCCTCGATGACCGAGTCGCGCGACCAGGTCGAACTCACCCGCCGGCACGGTCGTCCGGTCGTCTACGTCAACTTCGCGCCGACGACGGTCGATGCCTGCTCCGTCGTCGTCGACAACGAACAGGCGGGGTTCCTCGCCGCCGAGCACCTGATCACCCGCGGGTGCCGACGCGTCGGCTTCGTGAGCGCCCGCGCCGAGCTGCAGCCGGTCGCACTCCGCCGCGCCGGCGTGCTCCGGGCGATCGCGGGCCACCAGGGGGTGGAACTCGTCGACATCGACGCCGGTGACATCGACCCGCCCGGCGGCACGCACGCCGGGTCCCGGATCGCCGCGATGCCTGCGGACGAACGGCCGGACGGCGTCCTGGGCGTCACGGACCTGCTCGCGATGGCGGTCGTCTCGGAGCTCCGAGCTGCCGGCATCCGCGTGCCGGAGGACATCCCGGTGTCGGGGTGCGACCACAACTCGGTGGCGTGGGGCGGCGCCGTGCCGCTGACCTCGGTCACGATGCACGGTGCGGAGATGGGCGCGGCCGCCGTCGAGCTCCTGCTCGAGGAGCTCACCGATCCGATGCACGTCCACCGCGCGGTCGTGCTCGGCAGTGAGCTCGTCCCCCGCGAGAGCACGCTCGGCCGCGCCGGTGCAGCAGCCGCACGCACGGCGCCACCGAGCGACCCGCGCCGCACCGAGGCCTGAGCGCCCGAAAGCGACAGTCCCGCGGCTCGGGACACCGTCTGGCCCGGCAACGCGACAGATCCACGAGAACAGTTCGCGGCACGGTGTCGCTTTCGCGGATGGGGTGGGTTGCGGTGCGCGGCGTGCGCGTTCCCGTAACGAAATCGGCGCAGCGATTGACACGCTTCAATCGACGTGGTTCCATCCTGATTGAAACGTTCTAAACAGCAGCAACCGGAGCCCACGACGACGCGGGATCCGGGTCCGTTTCACCCGGGGTACCCCGCCCCGGGCCTTACGAGGAGGTAAGGAATGTCAGCTCGTTCCCTGACCACGAGGACGCTCACCAAGCGCGCGGTCGTCAAACGGCTTGTCGCCATCGGCGGCGCGACGGTCCTGATCGGCGGGCTCGCGGCGTGTTCGTCCGGCGGCTCCGCCGACGAAGGCGGCGGCAAGGTCCAGATCACCTACCAGGCCGACAACTCGCCCGCGACGGCCGCCACCGCGAAGCCGCTCATCGAGGCGTTCGAGAAGGCCAACCCCGACATCACCGTCAAGTTCGACACCCGCCCGCAGGGCACCGACGGCGACAACCTGGTGAAGACCCAGCTGTCGACCGGCGAGATGGCCGACGTCTTCAACTACAACTCCGGTTCGCTCATGCAGGCCCTCAACCCGGACAACACCCTGGTGGACCTGTCCGACGAGAGCTGGACGAAGGACGTCGACGAGCAGTTCACCAAGGTCGTCAGCACCGACAAGGGCCTCTACGGTGCGCCGTTCGGCACGAGCTTCGGCGGCGGCGTCATGTACAACAAGAAGGTCTACGCCGACCTCGGACTCAGCGTCCCCACGACCTGGGACGAGTTCATCAGCAACAGCGAGAAGATCAAGGACGCCGGCAAGGTCGCCCCGATCATCCAGACGTACGGCGACACCTGGACCAGCCAGCTGTTCGTGCTCGGCGACTTCGCGAACATCACGGCACAGGACGAGGACTGGGCGGACAACTACACCGCCAACAAGGAGTCCTACGCCGACGAGCCCGCTCTCGCCGGCTTCGACCACCTGGCCGAGGGCAAGGACAAGGACCTCTACAACGAGGACTACGCCTCGGCCACGCAGGCGAACGGTCTGAAGATGCTCGCCGACGGCACCGGGGCGCAGTACCCGATGCTGACGAACGCGATCTCGGCCCTGCAGCAGGACAGCCCCGACGCGGTCAAGGACATCGGAGCGTTCGCGCTGCCGGCCGAGGACGCCGACGACACGAACCTGACCATCTGGGAGCCGAACGGCCTGTACATCCCGAAGACGAGCGAGGGTGACAAGCTCGCCGCCGCGAAGAAGTTCATCGCCTTCGCGAACTCGGCCGACGGCTGCAAGGTGCAGAACGACACCGGCACCCCCGGCGGCCCGTACGTCATCTCGACCTGCTCACTGCCGGACGACGTGCCCCCGATGATCGACGACCTGCAGAAGTACCTCGACGACGGCAAGGCGAGCCCGGCGCTCGAGTTCCTGTCGCCGATCAAGGGCCCGAACCTCGAGAAGATCTGCGTGCAGGTCGGCTCCGGCATCACGAACGCCGCCAAGGGTGCTGACCAGTACGACGACGACGTCGTCCAGCAGGCACAGCAGCTCGGCATCAAGGGCTGGTGACACGGTGACCGCGACCCTCACGACGGCACTCGAGCCGGCGAAGACCCGAGCGGGCTCCGGCGGGGCCGGACCCGCGCGCAAGCGGATGCGCTCGTTCTACCCCGCGTGGTTCTTCATCCCCGCGATCGCGCTGTACGTCGTGTTCTTCGCGGTCCCCACCTTCGCCGGGTTCTACTTCTCCCTCACCCGCTGGACGCTGTTCGACCAGACCTTCATCGGGTTCGACAACTTCGTCCGCTTCTTCCAGGACCCGCAGCTCGTCTCCGGGTTCGTGCACACGTTCCAGTACGGCTTCGTGACGAGCGCGGCGAAGGTGGTCATCGGACTCGCCCTCGCCCTGCTCCTCACGTCGCCCGTGCTGGGGCGCGGCTACCTGCGGGCGGTCGTGTTCTTCCCGGTGCTCGTGTCGACGATCGGCATCGGCATCACGTTCAAGGCGCTGATGGACCCGTTCCACGGGATCATCAACGGCGTGCTCGGTTCGGTCGGCCTCCCCACTCCGGGGTGGCTGACCGACCCGGCCCTCGCCCTGTGGAGCGTCGCCGCGGTGGACGTCTGGAAGGGCGTCGGCATCGCGACGCTCATCTTCATCGCCGGCATCGTGGCGATCCCGCAGGAGTACTTCGAGGCCGCACGGGTCGACGGCGCGAGCGCGTGGTCGATCTTCCGGAACATCACCCTGCCGCTGTCGCGTCCCGCGATGGGCACCGTCATCATCCTGTCGCTGATCGGCGGGCTGCGGTCCTTCGACCTGATCTGGGCGATGACCGGCGGTGGACCAGGGTTCACCAGTGACGTCATCGCGAGCGTCATCTACAAGCAGTACCAGGCCGGTTTCTACGGCCTGTCGACCGCCGGCAACGTGGTCCTGTTCGTGGTCGTGACCGCGATCATGGTCCCGATCTCGTGGCTCCTGAACCGCAAGGAGGCGGAACTGTGACCACGCTCACCAGCCCCCGCGTCAGCACCCCGACGAAGCACCGCCACCCGGGCCGGACCCGCCGGTGGATCATCGGCACGATCGCCATCGTCGTGAGCTTCGTGGTCTTCCTGGTGCCGTTCGTCTTCGTCCTGCTGCAGGCCGCGAAGAACCCGGCCGAGGCGAACCAGCTCGGCTTCAGCCTGCCGACCGAGTGGCAGCTCTGGCAGAACCTGCAGGCCGTGTTCGGCTCCGGCGACGGCGTGATCGTCCGCGCGTTCCTGAACAGCGCGGTCCTGACCGTCGGCAGCGTGGCCGTGATGGTCGTGTTCTCCGCGATGGTCGGCTACGTGCTGCAGCGTCGTCCGAGCAAGTGGAACGGCGTGATCAACTTCTTCGTCCTGGCGGGCCTCATCGTGCCGCCGGCGATCGTGCCGACGATCTGGGTGCTGCAGGGGCTGAACCTGTTCAAGACCATGGGCGGGATGATCCTCATCGAGGCGACCTTCGGCCTGTCGTTCTGCATCCTGCTGTTCCGGGCGTTCGTCGCGACGATCCCGAAGGAGCTCGACGAGGCAGCCGTCCTCGACGGTGCCGGCCCGGTCCGGCTGTTCTTCGGTGTCGTGCTGCCGCTGCTCAAGCCGGTGATCATCACGGTCGTGCTCGTGCAGTCCGTCACGGTGTTCAACGACTTCACGAACCCGCTGTACTTCCTGCCGGGGTCCGAGAACGCCACGGTGCAGCAGACGCTCTACGCGTTCCAGAGCCAGTCGGTCAGCCAGCTCAACCTGCTGTTCACCGACGTCCTGCTCATCACGATCCCGCCGCTCATCCTCTACGTCTTCTTCAACCGCCAGATCGTCGCCGGCATGACCAGCGGCGCCGTCAAGGGCTGACCGCCCACCCCGGCCAGGAGGCGCGACCCGCCTCCGCCGGGTCGACCCACCCCGGCAGACGGCCGGGCCCACGACCCCGCACCGGTCGACGACGACCGGTCGCGCGAAAGGACACACCACATGACCGCCTGGACAGCTCCGTTCATCACGAGCGACGCCGACCTCGGGAGCGCACCGATCCTGCGCCGGGAGTTCACGCTCGACGACGGCCACGGCGCCGTCACCGGGGCGACCCTCGACGTCAGCGCCCTCGGCGTCGTCGAGGCGTGGCTCGGTGGCGAACGCGTCTCCGACCACCTGCTCGAACCGGGGTGGACGAGCTACGAGTGGCGCATCCGCGTCGTCTCGCACGACGTCACGGCCCACCTGACCGACACGGCCGCCGGCAGCGCCGCCGTGCTCGCGCTCGTGCTCGGCAAGGGGTGGGCCGCCGGTCGGCTCGCCTGGGGTGGTGGCGGCGGCTGGTACGCCGACGAGCCCGCCGGGTTCGCCGAACTCCGCATCACCTTCGCCGACGGCCACGAACAGCTCGTCGCCACCGACAGCGACTGGCAGGCCCTGTCCAGCGCGATCACCGCCGACCAGCTGTACGACGGCGAGGACATCGACGCCCGGCTCCGCGACGGCTCCTTCCTGACGCCCGGCGAGGTCACGACACCGAGCATCGACGGCCACGAGGGACGCACGAGCGCCGTGCGCACCGTCGACATCGGCGAGCGCGAACTCGTCGCCGACACCGTGCCGCCGGTCCGGCCGCTCGCCGAGATCGCCCCCGTCGACGTCTGGACGAGCCCGTCCGGCGCCACGCTGATCGACTTCGGGGTCAACCTGGTCGGCTGGCTCCGTGTCGTCGCTTCCGGTCCCGCCGGCACGGTGCTGACCCTCAAGCACGCCGAGGTGCTCGAACACGACGAACTCGGCACCCGGCCGCTGCGCACCGCGAAGGCCACGGACCACTTCACCCTGAGCGGCAGCGGCGCGGACGGTTCCGGCGCCCCGGACGTGTTCGAGCCCCGCTTCACATTCCACGGCTTCCGGTACGCCCAGGTCGACGGGTGGACCGGCACGCTCGACGAACTCCGCGCGGCCGTCACCGCGGTGCAGATCGGCTCCGACCTGACCCGGACGGGCACGTTCGCGTCCAGCCACGAACTGCTCAACACGTTCCACGACAACGTCGTCCGGGGCATGCAGGGCAACTTCCTGAGCGTCCCGACCGACTGCCCGCAGCGCGACGAGCGCCTCGGTTGGACGGGCGACATCGCCGCGTTCGCACCGACGGCGTCGTACCTGTTCGACACCCGCGCGTTCCTGGGCGACTGGCTGCGTGACGTGTGGCTCGAGCAGCAGCACGCCGACGGTGTCATCCCGTTCGTGGTGCCGGACGTGCTGAAGTACTCCCCCGCCGAGGACTTCGGCACCCCGGACGCCACCGCCATCTGGTCGGACGCCGGCGTGTGGGTGCCGTGGACCCTGTACCAGGCGTACGGCGACACCGCGGTGCTCGAGGAGCAGCTCGACTCGATGACGGCACACCTCCGCCGGATCAAGGGCCACCTGTCACCCGAGGGCCTGTGGGACACCGTCTTCCAGTTCGGCGACTGGCTCGACCCGGACGCCCCGCCGGAGGACGCCGCCAAGGCGAAGGCCGACCCGGGCGTCGTCGCGACGGCGTGCGCGTACCGCAGCGCGACCCTGGTGGCGCAGGCGGCGCGGTTGACGGGCCACGAGGCGGAGGCGCGGGAAGCCGAGGAGCTCGCCACGGGCCTCCAGGCCGCGTTCCGGCAGCACTACGTGACCGACGGCCGCATCCGGAGCGACTGCACCACCGTCTACGCGCTCGCGATCGTGTTCGGCATCCTCGACGAGGACGACGAGCGCCGGGCGGGCGACCGCCTGGCGGAGCTGGCCGAGCAGTCCGGGTACCGGATCTCGACGGGCTTCGCGGGCACGCCGTTCATCACCGACGCGCTGACGCAGACCGGCCACCTCGACGACGCGTACCGGCTGCTGCTGCAGACGGAGTGCCCGTCGTGGCTGTACCCGGTGACGATGGGTGCGACGACGGTGTGGGAACGCTGGGACTCGATGCTGCCGGACGGCACCATCAACCCGGGCGAGATGACCTCGTTCAACCACTACGCGCTCGGAGCGGTGGCGGACTGGATGCACCGGGTGGTGGGCGGCCTGTCGGCGCTCGAGCCGGGGTACTCCTCCGTGCTGATCGCGCCGCAGCCGGGCGGTGGGCTGACGTGGGCGTCGACCTCGCTCGATTCGGTGCACGGGCACATCGCGGTGCGGTGGGAGCTCGTCGACGGTGAGCTCCTGGTGCGGGCCGAGGTGCCCGAGGGGGTCACCGCGGTGGTGCGCCTGCCGGGTGCTGCGGAGCAGCGGCTCGGCGGCGGGACGCACGAGCTGCGCGCGCCTGCTGCCGTCCCCGCCGCGTAGCGCGGGGAGCGGACGGTGGGCCGGTCACGGTGGGTGCGCGGGACACCTGACAGCGCCCGCACGGCGTCGCGCCCCCGGGCGGTCTTCGCGCCCCGACTCTTCGGGGCGCGAAGGCCGCAACGGGGCGCGCAGCCCGCCACCGCAGTCCGCCCCCTCGCTCCGCGAGCAACCCGCTCGTCCCGTGCCTGCCCTGCGCCCGTCCCGCGCCCGTCCCGCATCGCGCCCCCGTGCGGTCATCGCGCCCCGACTCTCCGGGGCGCGATGACCGCAACGGGGCGCGCGACGCAACACACCCCACACGGTTGCGGCAGCCCGCCGCGCGCCGTACTGTATGAAACGATTCAATCGCACACGAGGAAGTGACACGATGACATCGACACCGACCTTCGCCGGCATCGCCGACCAGCTCGCACGACAGCAGATCGAGCTGCCCAGCTGGGCCTTCGGCAACTCCGGCACCCGCTTCAAGGTGTTCAGCACGCCCGGCACCCCGCGCGACCCCTACGAGAAGATCGCCGACGCCGCCAAGGTGCACGAGTACACGGGCCTCGCCCCGACCGTGGCACTGCACATCCCCTGGGACCTCGTCGACGACTTCAGCGACCTCAAGCGCCACGCGGAAGAGCACGGCGTCGCGCTCGGGACGATCAACTCGAACACGTTCCAGGACGACGACTACAAGTTCGGCGCCCTCACCCACACGGACGCGAGCATCCGGCAGAAGGCGATCGACCACCACCTGCGCTGCATCGACGTGATGGACGCCACGGGCAGCCGCGACCTGAAGATCTGGCTCGCCGAGGGCTCGAACTACCCCGGCCAGGCCGACATGCGTGAACGCCAGGACCGCCTGCACGAGTCGCTCAGCACGATCTACGACCGCCTCGGTGCCGACCAGCGGCTGGTGCTCGAGTACAAGTTCTTCGAGCCGTCGTTCTACCACACCGACGTGCCGGACTGGGGCACGAGCTACGTGCAGACGTCGGCGCTCGGCGACAAGGCGATGGTCTGCCTCGACACCGGCCACCACGCTCCCGGCACGAACATCGAGTTCATCGTGATGCAGCTCCTGCGCCTCGGCAAGCTCGGCAGCTTCGACTTCAACTCGCGCTTCTACGCCGACGACGACCTGATCGTCGGCGCGGCAGACCCGTTCCAGCTGTTCCGCATCCTGGTCGAGGTCATCCGTGGCGGCGGCTACGACAACCCCGACGTCGCGTTCATGCTCGACCAGTGCCACAACATCGAGGACAAGATCCCCGGTCAGATCCGCTCCGTGCTCAACGTGCAGGAGATGACCGCCCGGGCGCTGCTCCTCGACCGCGTCGCCCTGACGGCCGCGCAGGAGGCGCACGACGTCCTCGGCGCGAACGAGGTCTTCATGGACGCCTACCAGACCGACGTCCGAGCAGACCTCGCGGCCTGGCGCGAGTCCCGCGGCCTGCCGGCGAACCCGATGCGCGCGTACCTGGAGTCGGGTTACCAGCAGTCGATCGCCGAGGACCGCGTCGGCGGCGTCCAGGCCGGCTGGGGCGCGTAGACACATGACACACACACTGGAGGCACGGGTGGACCCCGCAACGCAGCGCACCGATGCAGACGAGACGATCAGGGCGCTCATCGCGCGTTCGAACGCGCTCGGCTCGGATCCGCGGATCACGAACTACGCGGGCGGCAACACCTCGGCGAAGGGCACCGCGACCGACCCGGTGACCGGCGAACCGGTCGAGCTGCTCTGGGTGAAGGGCTCCGGGGGCGACCTCGGCACCCTCACCCCGGCGGGCCTCGCAGTCCTGCGCGTCGACCGCGTCCGTGCGCTCCAGGCGGTCTACCCCGGCGTCGAGCGCGAGGACGAGATGGTCGCCGCGTTCGACTACACGCTGCACGGCAAGGGTGGTGCCGCCCCGTCCATCGACACGGCGATGCACGCCCTGGTCGACGCCGCACACGTCGACCACCTGCACCCGGACGCCGGCATCGCGATCGCCACGGCGGCGGACGGTCCGGCCCTGACGGCGACGATCTTCGGCGACAAGGTGGTGTGGGTGCCGTGGCGCCGACCGGGGTTCCAGCTCGGGCTCGACATCGCCGCGATCAAGCGGGACAACCCCCAGGCGATCGGGACGATCCTCGGCGGCCACGGCATCACGGCCTGGGGTGACACGAGCGACGAGGCGCAAGGCAACTCGCGCTGGATCATCGACACCGCCGAGCAGTACATCGCGGAGCACGGGAAGGCCGACCCGTTCGGAGAGCCCCGAGCAGGCTTCGAGGCGCTGCCGACCGACGAACGCCACGCACGCGCAGCCGCCCTCGCCCCGACCATCCGCGGCATCGCCGGCCACCACAAGCCGGTGGTGGGTCACTTCACCGACAGCGACGTCGTCCTCGACTTCCTGGCGGCCTCGCGCGCCGAGGAGCTCGCCGCGCTCGGCACCAGCTGCCCGGACCACTTCCTGCGCACCAAGGTCAAGCCGCTCATCCTCGACCTGCCGGCCACGGCCACCGTCGAGGAGCAGAGCACCCGCCTGCACGAACTCCACGAGCAGTACCGCGCGGACTACCAGGCGTACTACGACCGCCATGCCGACGCGACGAGCCCCGCCATCCGCGGTGCCGACCCGCTCATCGTGCTGGTCCCCGGCGTCGGGATGTTCTCGTACGGCAAGGACGCCCAGACCGCCCGCGTCGCCGGCGAGTTCTACGTCAACGCGATCAACGTCATGCGCGGCGCCGAGTCGCTCAGCACCTACGCCCCCATCGACGAGGCCGAGAAGTTCCGGATCGAGTACTGGGCCCTCGAAGAGGCGAAGCTGCAGCGCATGCCCGCCCCCAAGAAGCTCGCCACCCGCATCGCCCTGGTCACCGGCGCCGCGAGCGGCATCGGCAAGGCGATCGCGAAGCGCCTGGCCGCCGAGGGCGCCGCGGTCGTGATCGCCGACCTCGACCTGGCGAAGGCGCAGGCAGCCGCCGCCGAGATCGGGAACACCGACCAGGCGATCGGCGTCGCGGCGAACGTCACCGACGCCGCCGCGATCGACCAGGCGGTCCAGCAGACACTCCTGCACTTCGGCGGCCTCGACCTCGTCGTCAACAACGCGGGGCTGTCGCTCAGCAAGAGCCTGCTCGACACCACCGAACAGGACTGGGACCTGCAGCACGACGTCATGGCGAAGGGCTCGTTCCTGGTGTCCAAGGCTGCGGCGAAGGTCCTCATCGAGCAGGGCCTCGGCGGCGACATCGTCTACATCTCGTCGAAGAACTCGGTGTTCGCCGGCCCGAACAACATCGCCTACTCGGCGACGAAGGCCGACCAGGCGCACCAGGTCCGACTCCTCGCGGCCGAACTCGGCGAGCACGGCGTCCGCGTCAACGGGATCAACCCCGACGGCGTCGTCCGCGGCTCGGGGATCTTCGCGAGCGGCTGGGGTGCGAACCGCGCGAAGACCTACGGCATCGAGGAACAGGACCTCGGCGCGTTCTACGCCCAGCGCACGATCCTCAAGCGCGAGGTCGTGCCCGAGAACGTCGCGAACGCCGTCTACGCCATCTGCACCGACGACTTCTCGCACACGACCGGACTGCACGTGCCCGTCGACGCCGGCGTCGCCGCGGCGTTCCTGCGCTGATGGCCGACAAGCTGATGTCCGGCAAGGGGTAGCGACATGACGAACAGCGGCACCGTCGCCGCGGTCGACCTCGGCGCGACGAGCGGCCGCGTGATCCTCGGCCACGTCGACACCGCCGGCGTCCGGATGGAGCACGTCGCCCGGTTCCCGAACGGTCCCGTCACCCTGCACGAGCACGATCGCGAGGCCCTGCACTGGGACGTCGTGGAGCTGTACCGGCAGGTGACCGACGGCCTCCGTCAGGCGTTCGCCGCGCACCCCGAGATCGTCAGCATCGGCATCGACTCGTGGGCGGTCGACTACGGACTGCTCCGCGACGGCCGGCTGCTCGGTCTGCCCTCCCACTACCGCGACGAGCGGCACGAGGGCGGCGTCGAGGCAGTGCACGAGCGGCTGGACGCAGCCGAGCTGTACGCCCGGAGCGGTCTGCAGCACCTGCCTTTCAACACGGTGTTCCAGTTCGCCGCCGACCCGTCCCTGCAGCTCGCGCAGCGCGCGCTGCTCATCCCGGACCTGCTCGGCTACTGGCTCACCGGTGTCGAGGCGGCCGAGCGCACCAACGCGTCGACGACCGGGGCACTGAACGCGACCACCCGCGGGTGGGATCCGGCGCTGCGGGCTGCTGCGGGCCTCCCGGCCGGCCTCCTGCCCACCCTGCGCGACCCGGGCGACCGACTCGGGCACCTGCTGCCCGCCGTCGCCGACCTGGTCGGCGGCACCGCGCCCGTCACGCTCGTCGGCTCGCACGACACCGCGTCGGCCGTCGTCGCGGTCCCCGCGACCGAACCGGACTTCGCGTACATCTCGTCGGGCACCTGGTCACTCGTCGGCGTCGAGCTCGACGCACCCGTCCTGTCGGACGCGGCGCGCGACGCGAACTGCACCAACGAGGGCGGGGTCGACGGCCGCGTCCGCTTCCTCAAGAACGTGTCCGGACTGTGGTTGCTGTCCGAGAGCGTCCGCACCTGGGAGCGTGGTGGCGCTTCGCTCGACCTGGAAGCCCTGCTCGCCTCCGCCGCGGCCGTCACCGCCCCGGTCCCCGTCTTCGACCCCGCGGACGAGTCGTTCACGGCCCCTGGCGACATGCCCGCGCGCATCGCCGCGTGGTGCGGCGCACACGGGCTGAGCGCGCCCGCGTCGCGGGCCGAGTTCGTGCGGTCGATCCTCGAGTCGCTGGCCACCGCGTACGCGGACACCCTCACGACGATCGGTGCCATCACGGGCAAAGACGTCCGACAGGTGCACATCGTCGGTGGCGGATCGCAGAACCGGCTGCTCTGCCAGCTGACGGCCGACCGCACCGGGTTGCCCGTCCTGGCCGGGCCCGTCGAGGCGACAGCGCTCGGCAACATCCTCGTGCAGGCGCGGGCCGCCGGACTCGGTGGCCTGGGTGGAGCGTCGCTCGAGGCCCTGCGCGCGACGATCGCCCGCACCGTCGAGCCCGTCCGGTACACCCCTCGGGCCGATCACACCTCCCCACAATCCACTCCGAGACGTAGGATGTCTGTATGACCTCGATCGACGACCAGCACCGAGTCGACCCCGCGACCGGGGCTCCGGCAGCGACCCCCGGGGCACCGTCGACCCGGCGGACACCGATCAAGCGGCAGCTGCCGACGGTGCGGGACCTCGCACCGCTCATGCAGTTCAAGAAGCCCTCGCTGCCGGGTCGGCGACAGCGGCTCGAGTCGGCGCTGACGATCTGGGACCTGCGCGACATCGCCGCCCGACGCACGCCGAAGGCCGCGTTCGACTACACCGAGGGCGCCGCCGAGGCCGAGATCTCGCTCGCCCGCGCCCGCCAGGCGTTCGAGGACATCGAGTTCACGCCCGCGATCCTGCGCGACGTCTCGTCCGTGGACACCTCGCGCTCGGTGTTGGGTGCGCCGGTCGCGTACCCGTTCGGCATCGCCCCCACCGGGTTCACGCGCATGATGCAGACCGAGGGCGAGCGTGCCGGCGCCCGGGCAGCCGGACGCGCGGGCATCCCGTTCTCGCTCTCCACCATGGGCACCACCGCCATCGAGGACGTCCGCGACGCCAACCCGCACGGTCGCAACTGGTTCCAGCTGTACATGTGGAAGGACCGCGAGAAGTCGATGGCGCTGGTCTCCCGCGCCGAGAAGGCCGGGTTCGACACGTTGCTCGTCACCGTGGACGTGCCCGTCGCCGGCGCGCGCCTGCGGGACAAGCGGAACGGGTTCTCGATCCCGCCGCAGCTGAGCGCCCGGACCGTGCTGAACGCCATCCCGCGACCGTGGTGGTGGTTCGACTTCCTGACCACCGAGCCGCTGGCCTTCGCGTCGCTCGACCGGTGGTCCGGCACCGTCGGGGAGCTCCTCGACCACATGTTCGACCCCACCGTCACCTACGAGGACCTCGCCTGGATCCGCGACCAGTGGAAGGGCAAGGTCGTCGTCAAGGGCGTGCAGTCCCTGGCGGACGCGAAGCGCTTGGCCGAGATGGGCGTCGACGGGATCACGCTGTCGAACCACGGCGGACGCCAGCTCGACCGGGCACCCGTGCCGTTCCACCTGCTGCCCTCCGTGGTCAAGGAGGTCGGCATGGACACCGAGGTGCACCTCGACACCGGCATCATGTCCGGCGCGGACATCGTCGCCGCCGTGGCGCTCGGTGCGAAGTTCACCATGGTCGGCCGGGCGTACCTGTACGGGCTGATGGCGGGCGGCGAGGCCGGCGTCGACCGGATGATCCAGATCCTGTCGGAGCAGATCGAGCGCACGATGCGGCTGCTCGGGGTCACGTCGCTCGACGAGCTCGAGCCCGGGCACGTGACGCAGCTGCAGCGGCTGCAGCCGGTACCGCGCGGCTGAGGCTGCGGGCTGCGGGCTGCCCGCCGTTCACCGCGCGTTCGACTGCCGATTCGGGCGATTACCCCCGAACGGGGCACAAATGATGCAAGATGTCCGTGGACGCGTCACCGAACCCCTCGGCATCCTGCCCCCCCCCCCCCCCTGGCGCGCCGTCCCCTCCCCGCATCCTGCGCCCGAGCACCACGAGGAGCCCGACATCTCGACCCGAAGCACGTGCACGCCCATGCGCGGCACGACCCCCGCGACCACCACGCCCATCACCTCCACCACCGAACGGCACACCCGATGAGCCGCCGTCGCGCGATCCTGGCGGCGGCGACCGCCGGTTGCCTGGCGCTCGGAGTCCCCACCGCCTCCGCCGCCTCCGCTGACAGCTGGTGGGGCTGGGGCGGACACCGCCACGGGCACCACGCCCCGGTGACCCCGACCCCCACCCCCTCGGACACCGCGACCCCGGCCCCGTCGGACGACGAAGAGTCGGACACGACGCCGACGGAGACGCCCGCGCCGACCGCCGAGGCCGCGCCGGTCGAGGACACCACCCCGACCGCGGAACCCGAGGCAGCAGTTCCGTCGGACGAGCCTTCGTCCGACGGAGAGGCGGAGGGCTCGGCTGAACCGCAGGACGAGGTCGCCGAGACTCCTGACGCAGCCGCCGCGCCGGACGCCTCGTTCGTCGAGGACTTCACCACCGACGCCGTGACCGGCCTCGTCTCGCGGCTCTACCCGCAGTCGTGGCAGCCCTACCCCGACGGCACCTCCGGCATCTACGCACCGAGCAAGACCGTCTCGGTGCACGACGGCGTGATGGACGTCGCCCTCGGCACCGGTGCCGGGGCAGCCGGCACCTTCGGGTCCTCGGCCGGCGCCTGGGACCACGTCGGCGGCTCGTTCTCCGTCCGCGCCAAGGCCACCGGTGGCGACGGCAACGGCGCGGCCTTCATGCTGTGGCCGACGTCGGGCACCTGGTCCGACGGCGAGATCGACTTCCCCGAGGGCAACTTCGAGGACAGCCCCTCGGCCTTCCACCACTCGATGACCCCTGGCAAGGAAGCCGACCGCGTCCAGATCGGCACCGGCGTCTCGTGGCGCGACTGGCACACCTACACGGTGGACTGGGTGCCCGGCGAGTCGGTCACCTACAGCGTCGACGGCAAGGTCCTCGACACCGTCACCCACGACGTGCCGACGACCCCGCACCGCTTCATGTTCCAGGTCGGCAACTGGGGCGACCAGGGCAACCTGCTCATCGACTGGGTCTCCACCACGGAGTGAGCGTTCGGCCCAATGAATGAGCAGAAGACGTCGGGTCCCCACCAGGGACCCGACGTCTTCTGCTCACTGGGACCGCGCTCGCAGGGTGACCGACAGGCCGACGGAGGCCGACTTCAGTCCTCGGCCTGGTAACGAACTGCGCCATCGGTGGACCGGTACGGGATCGAGAAGCTCTCGCAGATCACGCCGTTCTCGTAGTCGTCCTTGACCGTGTCCATGAAGGCGTACGCCTCGTCGTCCGTGGCGAAGACGCCGAGGACCGTGTTGTCCGGTGACTCGTCGTGTTGGACGATCCAGACCTCCCCGCCGGCGAAGGGCTTCGGGCGTCGGAAGAAGCGTGGCCCCGAGCTCCGTCTACTCACGATGGAGAGTGTAGGTGCGCGCTGTCCGTTGGCCGCTCCTCAGCGCACACCACGGCTGGTGGAAGTCCGGCGCATCCACGGCGGAGAGCCCGCCGCGACAATGCGGAAGGGACTCGACCGGCGTGACGTCGTGAGCGCGGACCCCACCCGTCCTCATCGCCCCACCAGACGCACTCGCCCTCGACGCGATCTCGGCGCAGCCTGAGTGGGACACTGCCGGAGTGATCAAGAACATCCAGGTGGAGCTGAACATCCATGGCCAGCGGGGCTCTTCGGAGCACGTGACACAACTCCTGGGTGTCAGGCCCGACGAGCAGTACGAGATCGGCGACCTCAAGGGTGAGGGGCCCCGCGTGTTCGACGTATCGATTTGGAACGTGTTCAGCGTCGTTCACGTCGACGAGATCCGCGCCGACCACGGGCAGGACCCTTGGGGGCGTGTGCAGTGGGTCCTGCAGCTGTTGCCAGAGAACGCGGCGGACCTTTTCGCGCGTCTGCGCGAGGAGGGCTACGTGGTCAGCCTGTCGGTGTCCCTCATCACCGACCACAAGGAGAACACCTTCGTTGTGCCGGCGGAGGTGTTGCGCCAGGTGGGAGCCGCTGGGCTCGATCTCGAACTGACACCCGTGTCGACCGAGCACATGGAGATCTCGTACCGCGACGTCTGGTGAGTCCCGGCGCCGTCAGTGTGAGGTGCGCACGATCTTCCGATGACGGTTGGCTGACCGGACGACTGATGACTTCCGACATCTCCCGCAGCGAAGTGAGGCCGACGGACCCGGCCCGGCTTGAACGGGCAGCCACCCTCGCCGTGCTGCGGGCAGGACGCACCCTTACCGGGTAGATGCGCCTTGGGCGGGTTCACGGCGAGAACAGCGCCTCGGAGACGAGGCGCCTGGTGCGAGCGGATTCCGACTCCGTCCCGTCATCCGTGCGTCAGCGCGGCCGGCGCCACGTGATCACGTACCGCCACAGCGGGTGTCGGCGGTACTCGGACCCCATCAGGACCGCATGCGCGATGTGCTGGACCTGGGCGTACGAATGCGGTGGCGGCCAGCACGTCGGCGCGGAGTGCTCCCAGTAACCGCGCCGCCATGAGGACCAACGATGCTGCGCGACACCCGCCACCCCGAGCACGTGATCACGCAGCCGGGTGGGCTTCGCGAGTCCGACGACCACCAGGGCGCCACCTGGCGCCGTGAGGTCTGCGAGCCGCGCAAGCCCGGCTGACAGGTCCGGCAGGTGGTGCACCGTCGCGACCGAGGCCACCACGTCGAACTGCTGACCGAAGTCGTGTCTCATCACGTCACCGTGCAGCCAGTGGATCCCGGTGTCGGCGTTCGCGGTGCGGGTGGCGCGCAGGACGTCCGCATCCAGGTCGATCGCCGTGACGTCGAGCCCCGCGTCGTACAGGTCACGGGCGAGCAGACCGTTGCCGGTCCCGACGTCCAGGGCGGTGTGGGCCCCGACCGGCACGGCATCGAGCATCCGGGCGTGGAAGTGCGTGTTGTGGTTCCAGCGCCGCTCCGGACTCGGGACGTGCCGGGTCACGGGCTGCTGGACTGCGGGACGGTCCAGGTCCCACGCAGGGTGGTGAGCAGCTGCTCGATGTTGCGCAGCGCCCGGCGGGTCTCCCAGACGGAGTACGCGCACATCCCCACGAACAGCGCCAGGATCGCCCACCAGAACGGACTGACCGTCAGGGCTGCCCAGACCGAGAAGGCCGCGAAGACGACGACCATGATCGGGACGATGACCCGGTTGTTCCGGTACCGCTTGCGGGTCGACTCGAGCTCGCGGGTCCACACGACGTGGTCGACGTTGTCCGGCAGGTCTCCGGAGCGCACCGCTCGCTGGATCGCGGCAGCACCCTCGGTGCCACCCGCTCGGCGGCGACGGTAGGCGATGAGGAAGCCGAAGAACACCGTCATCAAGACGGCGTAGAAGAGCGATCCGATCGCGCGGGCGGCCAGACCGGCACCGTCGGGGTTCGAAACCAGACCGATGGCGAAGTACAGTCCGCCGACCAGCACGAACAGGATGGGCAGCAGCGCCGGCAGCGGCAGCCTTCGGAAGCGGTCCACGGTGTCTCCTCATCGAATGTTCGAGTGCTCCTCGGTTCTTCCACCATGCCGACGACTCCCGGGAGTCGACTGAACCATCCCACCGGAGACTTGGTTAGGTTAGCCTTACCTACATGGCACGGACGAACATGCAGGCGACCCGCACGAAGCCGGAACGCGTCGAGCTCCTCACCCTGCACGTCGTGCGGACCGAACGGATCTCGCCGTCCTTCATCCGCGTGGTGTTCGGCGGCGACGACCTGAGCCGATTCACCCACATGGGCTACGACCAGTGGTTCCGCCTGTTCCTGCCGGTGGACGGCGGTGACCTCACGCGGGCCCCGCAGAAGCTCGACACCGTGAGCTACCTGAAGTTCCTGACGATGGCGAAGGCGAGCCGACCGATCCTCCGCAGCTACACCGTGCGGAGCCTCCGCCGACTGCACCACGGCGACGAGCTCGACGTCGACTTCGTGGTGCACGGCAGTGGCGACGACCACGCACCGACCGGGCCGACCGCGGCTGGGTGGGCACTCGGCGCACAGCCCGGCGACGTGGCCGGGCTCATCGACGAGGGCATCGGCTTCGACCGGGACGCCCTCGGTCGTCCGATCGTGATCGTCGCGGACGAGAGCGCCCTGCCCGCTGCAGCCGGGATCCTCGAGTCGCTCCCCCGTTCGACCAAGGGCACCGCGGTCCTCGAGGTCCCGACGGACGCCGACGTGCGGACCATCGATGCCCCGACCGGCATCGACGTGACGTGGATCACCCGCGAACCCGGTCGACGTCCCGGAGCCGCGGCGCTCGACGCGGTCACCCGATCGTCGGTGAGCCCCGACCACGCTGCCTGGGTCGCCGGCGAGCAGTCCCTCGCCGGCGGAGCGCGACGACACTGGGTCGGCGCGGGCATCCCGAAGGAGCGGATCGCCTTCACCGGGTACTGGCGCGCGGGCCGGTCCGGCTGACTGCGTTCGGGCACCTCCGGCGACTTCGTGAGCAGGAATGGTCGAGTGCCGATTCCCGACCCGACCATTTCTGCTCACGAAGCACGGCGCGGACGCACGAAGCACGGCACAGACGCGCGAAGCACCTTCGCACGGCCACCAGCGCCGCACGCCTAGGGTGGGCGGGTGATGGGCGACGACGGGCGCGCACGGGCGGCACTGGCGAGGGTCGCGGCGACCGGATGGGGCGACGCCGAGCCTCCCGTCGAACCCGGCGGCACGACCACCCCGCGGCACGCTGCCGTCCTGATGCTCTTCGGCGCACTCGACCGCACGCCGAGCGACCGCCCCGCCGTCGCCGCCGACGTCCCCCGCGACCTCGACGTCCTGTTGCTCGCTCGCGCCACGACCCTGCGCGCACACCCGGGCGAGGTCGCGTTCCCCGGCGGGCGGATCGATCCGGGCGATGCCGACGCCGTCGCCGCAGCCCTCCGTGAAGCACGCGAGGAGACCGGGCTCGACCCGACGGGCGTCGAGGTCCTCGGCACGCTGCCCGCGGTGCCGCTGGCGTTCTCGAACCATCTGGTCCGCCCGGTGCTGGGCTGGTGGCGCGAGCCGTCCCCGATCCGGGTCGTCGACGAGCGCGAGTCGGCCGCGGTCTTCCGGGTGCCGGTGGCGGACCTGCTCGACCCTGCGAACCGCGGGGTCACGGTGATCAGACGCGGTGGTCAGGAGTGGCGCGGGCCGGGCTTCACGGTCGATGCGGAGGGCAGCGAGCACCCCGCCGACGGCGGTCACCTGGTGTGGGGGTTCACCGCGATGCTGCTGGATGCGCTGTTCGACCGGCTCGGGTGGACCGAGGACTGGGACCGGACGCGGGAGCTTCCCCTCGACCGTCGGCACTGACGACAGCAGGGTCGACCAGCGGGAACGACAGCGGATCAGCACGGACGGCGTCCACCGCGTGGGCGACGGCCCCGATGACGACGACGTCGCCACCGAGCGTGGACGCCACCAGGTCGGGCACGGGGTCGAAGTGCCAGCCGTCGAGCAGCGCACGCGCCCGGTCGATGACGGCGACCGCAGGCTGGGCGATCGCACCGGCGACCACCACGCGGTCGATGTCGAGCAGGCTCGCGAGCAGGACGCAGACACGGGCCAGCCGGTCGCCGAGGCGGTCGACGATCGCCAGCGCCACGGCGTCGCCGTCCTGCGCCGCTCGGAACACGGCGGAGGCGCCGTCGTCCACGGCGAGCGGGCTACCCGGCCGCACGTCGCCCGCCGCGACGGCCTCGGCGACCAGCGTCCGCGCCGTCGCGCCGATGCCGTCCGACGACCCGACGCCCTGGACGATGTCGAGCACGCGCATCTCCCCCGCGCCGCCGTGGGCACCGCGGAGCAGCACACCGTCGACCACGAGGCCGCTGCCGAACCGCTCGCCGGAGAGCAGTGCGGCGAACGACGCGTCCCCCGACGACGGCCGCTCGGCGAGTGCGGCGAGGTTCGCGTCGTTCTCGACCACGACGCGGCCGTGCGGGACGGCGTCGGCGAACCCGGGGTTCATCCGGTCCCAGAAACCGCCGTCGCCCGGCGACGCCCCGCCGGCGTCGACCGGCGCCGGGATACCGACGACGGTGACCAGGATGCGGGAGCGGTCGACACCGGCGGCGGCGAGCGCGTCGTCCACGGTGTCGGCGAGGACCGCGAGCCGGACCGGGACCTCGAGCCCCGATTCACCGAGCGCCCCCTCGGCACGACCGAGCACGGTGCCGCGCAGGTCGGCGACGAAGGCGGTGACCCGGTGTTGCCCGGCGTCCACCCCGACGACGACCCCGGCGGCGGTGTCGAGTTCGTAGCGCCGGGCGGGCCGCCCGATCCGGTACTCCCCGGCGGCACGGGCGTCGTCGAGCTCGTGGAGCCAGCCGAGCCGGACGAGTTCCTCGCACGCGGCCAGGACGGTCGAGCGGGTCAGACCGGTGGCGTCGATGGCCTCGGTCGCGGTGAAGGCGCCGGCGTCGAAGGCGTGCGCGAGCAGTGTCTCGGCGCTCGTTCGGCGGGGTGGCGGCATGCCGTGACCTTATCGCGCCACGAGTTCCTTGCGTAATTAGATTTTGTCGCTAGATTTAGTCTCGCGGTCGGCATCGGAGCCGATCGCAGGACGGAACGGCAGGGCTGCCGGGTCCGGACGGACGGAGACGACGTGCAACCACACGCCACGACCAGGACGGCAGCATCGGTGAGCCGACGCTCGTTCCTGCTCGGAGCCGGCGGCATCGCCAGCGGGCTCGCGCTCGCGGGGTGCGCCCCGATCGGGTCCTCGAGCGCCAAGCCGGAGACCATCACGTTCTACGTGTCGAAGCCCGAGGTCATCGGCTACTTCGACGGCGTCATCGCGCAGTTCCACGACAGCCAGTCGAAGGTGCGGGTCGTCCGCGACTCGACCTCGAGCATGTCCGCGAACTTCGTCCGGAACCGTCCGCCGGACCTCGGGTGCTGGAACTACAACTTCTCGGTCGTGCCGTTCGTCGAGCACGGGGCACTGACGGACCTGTCTGACCTGCCCCAGACCGACACGATCAACCCCGATCTGTGGCCGCTCATGGAGCAGACCGCCGACTACCCGGGCCGCAAGAGCGCCCTGCCGTACTCGGTGACCGCCGCCTCGGTGATCTACAACAAGGCGCTGTTCGCCGAGCAGGGGCTCGAGGTCCCGACGACCTGGAGCGAGTTCGCCGACCTCTGCGAGCGCCTGACGAAGGCCGGGATCGCCCCGATCTACGGCACGTTCAAGGACAACTGGACGATCGCGCAGGGCATGTTCGACTACACGATCGGCGGCGCGATCGACACCCCGAAGACGTTCGACGCGCTGCGACGCGAGGGCACGAAGGTCGGCAAGGACTCGTCGGTGTCGTTCGAGAAGGACCTCCGGACGCCGATGGAACGCATGGTCCAGCTGCGCGAGTGGCACCAGGACGGCGCGGCCAGCCGTGGGTACGGCGACGGCAACCTCGCCTTCGCGCAGGGCAGGGCCGCGATGTACCTGCAGGGACCGTGGGCCCTGGGCGAGATCGCGAAGACGAACAAGGACATGGACCTCGGCACCTTCCCGCTGCCCGTCACCGACGACGCCGCGGACAACAAGGTGCGGGTGAACGTGGACCTGGCGCTCTGGATCCCGGAGGCGTCGCGCAAGCAGGAGGCGGCTCGCGAGTTCCTGTCGTTCCTGATGCAGTCGAAGGTCAACGACAAGTACAACGCCGACAACAACGGCTTCGGTGTCCGGAAGGACGCTCCCCCGGCGTCGAACCCGGCGCTGACCGGCATGCAGTCGTACTACGACGACGCCGCCTTCTACCTCGGTGCGTCGCAGCTCATCCCCGCCGAGATCCCGGTCGCGAACTACGCGCAGTCGATCGCCTTCGGCGGCGACCCGCAGCGCCAGCTCCGCACCCTCGACGCCGACTGGGCGCGCCTCGCGCTCCGCACGGCCGCGTAAGGAGACGTCCCATGGCAACCACGACCACCGAAGCCATCACGACGGCGGACCGCCGCCGACGGGGCGGAGCCGCACCGGGCCTCCAGTCCGTCACCCACAAGCGGAAGCGGATCGAACCGCTCTTCCTCGCCTTCCTGCTCCCCACCCTGCTGCTCTTCACGCTCGCCATCACGCTGCCGGCCGTGATGGGCATCGTGCTGAGCTTCACGAACTCGGTCGGGTTCGGTGAGTTCCGCTTCATCGGGCTCACGAACTACGTCGCGGTGTTCTCCGACCCCGCGATCCTGCAGGCGTACCTGTTCACCCTCGGGTTCTCGCTCGTCACCGTGATCGTCGTCAACGCGGTCGCGTTCCTGCTCGCCATCGCCCTGACCTCGAAGATCCGCGGCAAGATCGCCCTCCGCGCGGTGTTCGTGCTGCCGATGGTGATCTCCGGCATCGTCATCGCGTACGTGTTCTCGTTCCTGTTCGCGAACAGCCTGCCGGCGTTCGCCACCGCGATCGGGTTCGGGCCGCTCGAGCAGAGCATCCTGGCGAACCCCGACCTGGCGTGGGTCGCGATCGTGATCGTCACCGCGTGGCAGGCGATCCCGTCGACCCTCCTCATCTACATCGCCGGGGTGCTGTCCATCCCCGGCGAGGTCTACGAGGCCGCTGCCCTCGACGGCGCGAGTGCCTGGCGCCAGCTGATCTCGATCACCGCGCCGCTGACGGCCGGCTACATCCTGATCAACCTGGTGATCGGGTTCAAGAACTTCCTGAACTCGTACGACATCATCGTCGGCCTGACCGACGGCGGCCCCGGCACCTCGACCACGAGCGTCGCGATGTCGATCTTCAAGGGCTTCAACGGCGGCGACTACGCCTACCAGATGGCCAACGCCACGATCTTCTTCATCATCGCGGTCGTCATCGCCGTGATCCAGCTGCGGGCGACCCGCGGGAAAGCAGCGCTCTGATGACCATCCAGACACCCCTCCGTCCGGGAACGACGAAGACGGGCAGCATCCGATCGGTCGACGCCGACCGGACCGCGGGCCGCCGCGGCGGCACCGCCAACTGGCCCGTCACCGTCGTCCTCGTGCTCTGCGCGCTGTCGATCCTGGTGCCGCTCTACGTCACCCTGACGATGGCGTTCAAGACGACGAGCCAGGCAGTCGACGGCAACGCGTTCTCGCTGCCCGCGCCCTTCAGCGTCGACGGCTTCGTGCAGGCGTGGGAGCTCACCGACTTCCCGCGAGCGTTCGGCGTCTCGGTGCTCGTCGCCGCGATCACCGTCGTCGGCACGATCCTGCTCGCCTCGTTCACGGCGTTCGCGATCGCCAGGAACTGGGACCGTCGGCTGTTCCGATGGTCGTTCTTCTACCTACTCGCCGCCATGTTCCTGCCGTTCCCGGTGCTGGCACTGTCGCAGGTGAAGCTCACCGGCCTCGCGCACCTGGACAACCCGTTCGGCGTCGCGCTGCTGCACGTCATGTTCCAGCTGTCGTTCAGCGTGCTGCTCTTCACCGCGTTCCTACGGTCGATCCCGGCCGAGCTCGAGGAGAGCGCCCGCATCGACGGCGCGAGCACCGGCCAGGTGTTCTGGCGGCTCGTGTTCCCGCTGCTGGCACCGATGAGCGCCACCGTCGGCATCTTCGCGTTCCTGGCGTCGTGGAACGACTTCGTGATGCCGTCGTTGATCACCTCGGACCCGGCGCTGCAGACCCTGCCGGTGCTGCAGCAGATGTTCCAGACGCAGTTCAGCAACAACTACAACGTGTCGTTCGCCTCGTACCTGATGGCGATGGCACCGGCGATCATCGTCTACCTCGTCACCCAGCGATGGGTGATGGCCGGTGTGACCCAGGGCGCCATCAAGTGACCGACCCGGCCGAGACGGCCACCCCGACCAGCCACCCCGAGAGGAACCCCGTGACCGACACCCTCGCCCAGCACGCCACCACCACGACCGACGAGACCTGGTGGCGCCAGGCCAGCGTCTACCAGATCTACCCGCGCTCCTTCGCGGACGCGAACGGCGACGGCATCGGCGACCTGCCCGGCATCACCGAGCGCGTGCCGTACCTGGCGTCGCTCGGTGTCGAGGCCGTCTGGCTCAGCCCCTTCTACCCGTCCGCGCTGGCCGACGGCGGCTACGACGTCGACGACTACCGCGACGTCGACCCGAAGCTCGGCACGCTCGACGACTTCGACCGGATGGTCGAGGCACTGCACGGCGCCGGCATCCGGGTGATCGTCGACGTGGTCCCGAACCACACGAGCGACCGGCACGAGTGGTTCCGCGAGGCGCTCGCCGCGCCGAAGGGCTCCCCTGCCCGTGACCGGTACGTGTTCCGCGACGGCACCGGGCCCTCCGGCGAACAGGCTCCGGCCGACTGGATCTCGATCTTCGGCGGCCCGGCCTGGACCGCGGTCGGCGACGGCCAGTGGTACCTGCACTCCTTCGCCAAGGAGCAGCCCGACCTGAACTGGGCAAACCGCGAGGTCCGCGACGACTTCCTGCACACCCTGCGGTTCTGGTCGGACCGCGGCGTCGACGGTTTCCGCATCGACGTCGCCCACGGGCTCGCGAAGGACCTGCCCACCGACGCCCTGCCGACCTGGGCGGAACTCGCCGAGATCCCGAAGGACGGCTCGCACCCACTGTGGGACCGCGACGACGTGCACGAGATCTACGCCGAGTGGCGGACCGTGTTCAACGAGTACACCCCCGCCCGGACCGCGGTCGCCGAGGCCTGGGTCGCCGCCGACCGCCGCGCTCGGTACGCGAGCGCCGACGGACTCGGACAGGCGTTCAACTTCGACCTGCTCGAGGCCGACTTCGACGCCGGCCAGTTCCGCACGATCATCGAGTTCAACCTCGGTCTGGCCGAGCAGTCCGGCTCCTCGACCACCTGGGTCTTCTCGAACCACGACGTCGTCCGCCACGCCACCCGGTACGCGCTGCCGGCGCGGAACGGCTCCCCCGACAAGCAGGGTGGCGCGTGGCTGCTCGCCGGCGGTTCGCAGGACGACCTCGACCGCTCGCTGGGGCTGCGCCGCGCGCAGGCCGCGACCCTGCTCGAGCTCGCGCTGCCCGGCTCCGCCTACCTGTACCAGGGCGAGGAACTCGGCCTGCACGAGGTCGGCGACATCCCCGACGCCGACCGTCAGGACCCTGCGTTCTTCCGCAACCCGGGTGTCGACGTCGGCCGTGACGGCTGCCGTGTGCCGATCCCGTGGACCCGGTCCGGGCCGTCGTTCGGCTTCGGCGCCGGCACCGCGCACCTGCCCCAGCCGGCGTGGTTCGCGGACGCGAGCGTCGAGGCCGAGGACGCCGACCCCGACTCGACCCTGAACCTGTACCGGAAGGCCCTCGGACTGCGCGGACAGCTGCAGTCCGAGGAACACCTGGAGTGGCTCGAGACCGGCCGCGACGACGTGCTCGCCTTCCGACGCCCGAACGGCTGGACGAGCGTGACGGTGTTCGGTGACGAGCCCTACGAACTCCCCGCCGGCGAGCTGCTGCTCGCCTCGGCGCCGGTGGCAGACGGCGCCCTGACGGGCGTGGGGACAGCCTGGTTGCGTTCCTGACGCAGGGTGCGCGTCGTGGACGCGACCAGGGGACGGACGGGAGGCGCGGTGCGGGCAGGCACCGTGCCTCCCGTCCGTCGTGCGGTCACCGTCTCGGGCCGCGACCGGCAGCCGGGACGTCAGCCGGTCCCGGTAGGGTCACCGCATGAGCGGGGCGACCATCAGCGTGCAGGACTTCGTCATGCGGTTCGGGGACCGGAACGTGGTCGACGGACTGTCGTTCGACGTCGCCGCCGGCGAGACGTTCGGCCTGCTCGGCAGCAACGGCTCCGGCAAGACCACGACGATCCGCGCCCTGCTCGGCATCACCACCCCGACCGCCGGCACCCTGACCATCGACGGCCAGCCGTACCGGCCCGCCACCGGTGGCATCGGGTACCTGCCCGAAGAGCGCGGGCTCTACCGCAAGGAATCCGTCATCGACGTGATGTCCTACTTCGGACGGCTCCGCGGGCTGCGCGGCCCCGAGGCCACGGCCTGGAGCATGGACTACCTGGCCCGCGTGGGCCTGGCCGACCGCGCCAAACTCCGCGTCGACAAGCTCTCCGGCGGCCAGCAGCAGAAGGTGCAGCTCGGCATCACGATCATGGACCGGCCGCGGCTGCTCATCCTCGACGAACCCACGAAGGGCCTCGACCCCGTCAACCGTCGACTGCTGCTCGACCTGGTCGACGAGCGCAAGGCCGACGGCGCGACCGTCATCCTCGTGACCCACCACATGGACGAGGTCGAGCGGCTCTGCGACCGGATCCTGCTGCTCAAGGACGGCACGGCCGCGGCCTACGGGTCCATCCCCGACGTGCAGGACGCCTTCGGCGGCGCCGTCGCCCGGGTCGGCCTCGACGGACCGGTCCCCCGCTCGCCGCTGTACAAGCTCGCGCGGCACGAGGGGCACGTCGCCTACCTCGTGCCGACGTCCGCCGCCGCGCCGGACGGCGCCGACATCCTCGCGGCGCTGGTGTCGGACGGTGTCCGCGTCACCGCGTTCGAGATGCGCCGGATCCCACTCGACGAGATCTTCGTGCAGGTCTACGGCCACGACGCGCTCGCCACGGCCTCAGTGGACGGGGCCGCCGCATGAGCCGCCTCGGCACCGTCGTCCGGTTCGAGTTCGTGCGCGCGGTCAAGAAGCCCGCGTTCTGGATCGGCACGCTCGCGCTACCGGTCGTCATCGTCGTCGTGTCCCTGCTCGTCGGCATCGGCCAGGCGGCCGGCACCGACTCGGTGGTCTCCGGCTCCTCGGCCACGAAGACGCCGTTCCGCTACCTCGACCACTCCGGGCTGGTGTCCGAGTCCGTGGCCGCGAAGTGGGGCGGATCGCCGTCCACCGACGCCGGTGCCGACCGCGCCGCCGTGCGCTCCGGCACCCTCGACGCGTTCATCGAGTTCCCCGCGTCGCCGTCGACCACCGCGATCCAGGTCGACGCCGCCGACCGTGGCTTGTTCGCGAACGGCGGCTACTCGTCGCTCGCCGAACGGGTGCTCGAACAGAGTGTCGCCGCGACCGTCGACGATCCCGAGACCGTCGAACTGCTGCGCTCCCCACCGGCCACCGACGTCACGACGTACGCCGACGGGCGGGTCGCGCCGGGTTGGCTGTCGATCGTTCCGCCGTTCCTGTACGTCGCCGCCTTCTTCGGGCTCGTCATCCTGCTCGCCGCACGCATGGTGACCGTCGTGGTCGAGGAGAAGGAGAACCGCATCTCCGAGATGATCCTGACCGCCGTCACCGCCGGCGACCTGATCCGCGGCAAGGTGATCGCGATGCTGCTCGTCGGGTTCGTGCAGGTCGGGGTGTTCGTCATCCCCGGGCTGGTGGGGATGCTCGCCGTCCTGCCGCTCGTCGCCTCGCAGCTGGGCGGCCTGACGATCGACCCGTGGCGGATGCTCGTCGGTGCCCTGCTGCTCGTCGGCGGCGTCCTGCTGGCGTCCGGGTTGTTCGTCGCCGTCGGTGCCGCGGTGCCGTCGATCAAGGACGCCTCGGCGCTGCAGTCGGCGGCGATCTTCGCCCTGATCATCCCGCTCTACGCGGCGTTCTTCGTGATGACCACCCCGTCGTCGCCCGTCGCCGCGTTCTTCACGTACTTCCCGACGTTCACGCCCATCACCGCCATGGTGCGGAACGCCGTCGGCTCACTGAGCGTCACCGAGTCGGTGGTCTGCATCGTCGAGGTGTTCGTCGCTGCCGGGCTGCTGCTGTGGTTCGCCGAGTACCTGTTCCGGCACTCGGTCGCGCAGTACGGGTCGAAGGTGACGCTGCGGCAGATCGTGTCGTGGCGGCGGTCGGTCTCCCGCTAGGGACGACTCTGGGGTTCCCGCTCGGGTTCGCGTGCGGTCTGCTGTTGTTCTGCCGGTCGCTGGCGCTGTGGCGTCTCGCGCTCGGGGACGTCGGCGTCGAGGTCCCACGACGTCAGCTCGTGCTGCTTCCAGCCCTGTCGGAGCGTCCGGACCGAGCGGTCGAACTCCACCATGACGTCGATGTGCGGCCGGACGAGCATCTGGATCTGCAGCCCCTCGTACACCGCGAGCAGCTGTGTGGCCGCCTGGTACGCCGGGATCGCCGATTCCTCGGCGCCGCTGTCGAAGTCGCGTTGCAGACCGTTGCTGAGCTGCTCGACGTACTCGTCGAAGCGCTTGCGGAACAGCTCGGCGAACCCGGACTCCGAGCTCGCGACCGTGATCACGCCCGCCAGGACCCGGACGAGCCCCGGATCGGCGACGTCCTCGGCCAGGGTCAACCGGACGTGGTCGATCGTGCACGCCGGCGGGGTCTTCCGACGGGTGCCCCGCAGCTGCGTCCACCGGTCGTACGTCACCAGCAGCAACGCCTCCCACGCGGGGAACAGGCGCTCCACGGTCTCGAGCGGGATGCCCGCGACCTCGGCCACGACCGAGGCGTCGACCGCATCGAAGGAGTGCAGTCGGTAGGCGCGGATCGCTCCGCGGACGGTGCGCTCGGCGAGGGACTCATCATCCTCGACGCGTTCGCCGTGCAGGGGTTCCATCGGACCATCCCATCGTGTGCGGTACCCCATTGTCTCGTCCCAGACCGGGGGCCGTCACATCCGCGCCGGGTCGTCGTGGACCGGTTCGGTGTGGGCGGGCCGTTCAGCCGACCGTGACCGGCGCTGCCGGGGGCTTGACCCGCTGGTTCATCCAGACGAAGAAACCGGTCAGCGTGAAGGCGCCGTAGAAGACGTACATGAGACCCGACGCGTAGTACCCGGCCGAGAACAGCAGCGGGACGCCGACCAGGTCGACCGCGACCCAGATGAGCCAGAACTCCACCCAGCCCTTCGCCATGCCGTAGGTGGCGAGCAGCGAACCGACGAAGATCCACGCGTCGCTCCACACCGGTTCGTACGACCCGAGGGCGCGGAACACCGGGGTGAGCAGCGCGGTCCCACCGATCATGCCGACGACCAGCAGGGCCCGGGTCCGCCACGAGGCCCAGTGCGGTTCGATCACGGTGGCGGTGTCGTCGGGGCGGTGCGTCCAGCGGTACCAGCCGTAGATGCTCACGATGATGAACATGACCTGGCGGCCGGCCTGACCGAGCAGGTTGACGGGGTTCGGGGTGTCGAACAGGGCACCCATGAAGACGGTGAACAGGAGCGCGTTGCCGACGAGCCCGATCGGCCACGCCCAGACCTTGCGGCGCATCCCGCCGAGCGCGCTGAGCAGCCCGAAGACGTTGCCGATCACCTCGCGCCAGAGCACCGTCTGGTCGCCGATGACGATCTGCGCGTCGAACAGCCAGCGCACGATGCCCATGGGTCCCTCCTCGTTTCCGGTCGGTTCAACGGTCGGGGGACGCCCGACATTCCGATCACGATCGGGGTACAAACATGTCCTCCACAGGGAGGACAAAAATCACCCCCGTTCTGGGTGCATGCAAAAGCATGTTCCGACTTGTCCGCACTTTGGGGGACGAGTAGCGTCGTCACCAGAGCGAGTCCAGCCCGCCCGAGCAGCAGATCTGCGCTCCGGAGCCCGGCGACCACTCTCGGCACCGGTCAGCCGCGACCCCTCACCCGCGAGGTCGATGACACCGTCCCACCAGCTCGACGACCCGAATCACCGAGCCGGTGGTGCTCAGCGCGCCCCGAAGCGCAGAACGGACCACTCCCATGCACAAGATCGTCACCGGCACCATCGCCGGCGCGGCCGGCATCGCCCTCCTCCTCGGCGGAGCAGGCACCTTCGCCCTCTGGAACGCCAGCGCCTCGAGCGCCGCGTCCTCGGTGAGCTCCGGCACACTGACCCTCAGCGCGAACAACGACGGCGCCTGGACCGACATCACGAACGGGCGCTCGACCGCGATCAACCCCACCACCGCCCTGATGGTGCCGGGCAACACGTTCCAGTTCACGCAGACGCTGAACATCGGCGCGACCGGCCAGGACCTCAAGGCGAACCTGACCTACGCCAGCCAGTCGATCACCGGCGACTCCGCGCTCCTCGCCGCGACGCAGAAGACCCTCGCCGTGACGTCCTCGAGCGCCACCGTCGTGCAGTCGACGTCGAACGCGAACACCTTCGTCGTCTCGCCGTCGGCGTCCACCTCGACCGTCAAGGTCGTCTTCACGATCACGCTGCCGTCCTCGGCGACCACCGGACAGAACGGGTCGATCAACGTCGGCGCGCTGGCCTTCACCCTCACGCAGACCGCGATCGGTTCCTGATCCACCGATCGCACTGACGCGGGCCACGACCGGCCCCTGATCCGCCGGTCGCGGCCCGCCCGGGCCCTTGTGGCCCGTCTGGGCCCCTTGTGGTCCGCACCAGCAGAGGCTCACGAGCACCAGGGGACGCACATGACCGGGACACCGAGGACGACGGGCCGCCACCGCGCAGCACGACGCCACCGGTGGGTCCTGCCCGTCGCGCTCGCCCTGGTCGTCGCGGTCGCCACGGCGCTCCTCGGCGTCGGCGGGACCTACGCCCTCTGGAACGGCACCGCCAGCACCGCTGCCACCACCGTGAAGTCCGCGACGGCGACGATCACCGTCGGCACCCTGTCGACGATGAACACCACCGTCCTCGGACCGGGGACCGGCGTCACCGGCACCTTCACTGTGAAGAACACCGGTTCGATCCCGCTGTCGATGCGGGTCGCCACGACGTCCACGAAGGTCGCCTCCGCGACGAACGCCTCGTCGGCGGCCGTGCTCGGCGAACTGACGCTCCGGTTGACCAACGTGTCATCGGCTGCGGCCTGCACCGCCGGGCTGTCCGGCGCGAGCGGCCGTCTCGCAGCCTTCGACACCGGCAGCAGCTCGTTCACGCTGCAGCCCGGTGCGAGCTCCGTCGGCTGTGTCGAGCTGGTCCTCGACGCCGACGCGCCGCAGAGCGTCTCCGGCGCCGTCACCGACTTCACCCTCACCGTCACCGGAACGCAGGTCTCCGCATGAACCGCAGACTCCGGCTCGTCGTCGCCGTGCTGCTCACCGCCGTGTTCGTCGGCGGTGGGTCGAGCGCCGCCTGGGCACTGTGGAGTGCGTCCGGCACCACGGCCTCGAGCGTCGCGATCGGCAAGGTCTCCGCCTCGATCACCGGCACGAGCGCGTTGACCACCACCTTCTCGTCGACGGTGACGTCGGTCACGAAACCGATCACGCTCACCAACTCAGGCACGATCGCCGGCACCGCGACGACCACCGTGTCCGTCGTCTCCGGCAGCTCGACCGCGCTCGCGCAGGCGGTCACCGTCGTCGCGTGGCCCGTCGCCTCGACCGCGGCGTGCACGACGAACACCGCCGTCGGCAGCGGATCAGTCACGGGTACCTGGGCGTCGCTGCCGAGCATGACGTCCAAGCTCGCCGCCGGTGCCTCCGCCATCTGGTGCACCCGCAGCACGCCCAAGTCCTCGGCGCCGGCATCCGCCACGGCCACCGTGAACGTCAACCTCACCGTGGCGAGCGGCAGCTGGACCTCGGGCGTCGTACAGGGCGGGTTCACCCTGACCACCCCGGCGACGGCCGCCGACACCGGTCCCGCACTGGTCTGCACGGACCACGACGGCTGGTACGTCGAGGTGCGCTGGGACGCCGCGAACCGACCGAAGGACACCTGGTACGGCGCCTTCGTCGGCACCACCGCGGTCGGCCAGAAGGCGCAGGACTACTCGGCGTTCATCACCATCGCCCCGAACGACATCCCGGCGAGCGCCGGCACTTCCGGCACCCTCCCCGTCACCGTCAAGGTGCTCGACAGCGCGGGCAACCCGACCTCGACCGTCGCCGGCAGCGGCCCGGTCACGCTCTTCACGCAGAACAACGGCGCGGCGATCCGGTGCGGCGCATGACCCGCGCAACCGCCCGTCCCGGACGTGCCGAGCGCTCCGGCGCGCGTGCGGTCGTGCACGCCGTCGTCCTCGGCGTGAGCACCGGGCTGCTCCTGCTCGTCGCGGCGCTCGCCGTCGTGCTCATCGTGGTGCCCAAGGCCACCGGGTCGATGCCGCTGACGGTCCTGACCCAGTCGATGGAGCCGACGCTGCCCCCGGGCACGCTGCTCGTCGTCCGTCCCACCGCCGTCGACGACGTCGAGGTCGGTGACGTCGTCACCTACCAGATCGTCTCCGGCCAGCCGGCCGTCATCAGCCACCGCGTGGTCTCGGTGTCCTCGGCGTCGAACGGCGAACGCACCTTCGTCCTCAAGGGCGACAACAACGCGAAGGCCGACCCGCACCCCGTCACCGCCGCGCAGATCCGGGGCGTCGTCTGGTACAGCGTCCCCGAGATCGGAGTCGTCAACCAGCTCGTCAACGGGTCGCGGAGCTGGCTCATCCCGACCGTCGCCGGGGTCCTGCTGGCGTACGGCGGTGTGATGATCACCATCGGGACCGTCACGGCCGCCCGCCGGCGACGGTCGACGGCCGAGCACGGGCGACGTGCGACGACCGGTCACGGGCGCCGTGCGACGACCGGTCACGGGCGCCGCAGCGCATCGCACCGGGGCTCGGGGCAGGCCCCGGTCTAGGCTCGGTGGACGTGACCGACGGAGTGCAGCGAGCGCGCGAACTGCTCGACGACGCCGCACGCCGGCTCCGCGCCGCCGGGGTGCCGGACGAAGCGCTCGGCGAGTACGTGCAGCCGAAGGCGGTGCTCGGCATCCGCCGCGAAGCGACCATGCGGCCCCTCGGCCGTGTGTGGCGGATCGGTGCGCTGCTGATCGGCTCGTCGCTCGAGTCCGGCGGTCGGGTCTGGGCCACCGGGGCGATCACCCGGGTCATCGATCCGGGCCGGGCGCAGTTCCAGTCGGTCTCCGCCGAGGTCCGTCGGGCGTACCGCGCGGCTGCGGCGAAGGGACACTTCACGGCCGGCGACACCGTCAACCACGGCGCCACCGCGATCGCGTTGGACGGAACGCTCGTCGGCTCGACCGGGGTGCTCTTCATCGAGGACGACGTGCCGCTCGTCCGCTGGTCACCGGCCGCGGGTTCCGCCGTCCCGCTCGCCGACTACCTGGCCGATCGCGTCGGCTTGCTCGTCGAACCGCCACGGGGTGCGACCGACTGACCCGCTATCGTGACGGCATGGACGGACAGCAGCCGCGCGAACGAAGCAACCCCTGGTGGGCGGTGCTGCTCGTCTTCATGTTCGGGGGCGTGCTGTCGCTGGTCGCCGGCCGGATGCTGCCCTGGCAGGACCAGGATCGCCAGGACCCCGACTACTGACTGGCCCCCGGATGGGAGGACGCGTGCACTGAGTACTGCTCGGTACGGTGAGCACACCCGTGACCGGCATCGGTCGCATCCACCCGAAGGATCCCCGTGCTCTCACGCTCCGTGCGGCCTCGTCGCCGTGCCCGGTTCTCGGCAGCGGCCCTCGCCGCCGCTCTCGTCGCTGGTCTCACCCTCGTCGCTGCGCCCGCCGCGCAGGCTGCCCCTGCCAACGGCACGCTCGACCGCTCGAGCGAAGGCCAGTCTCTGGGAGCCTATGCCGGGCCGGATTCAGGCCAGGTGTTCGTCGCTGGACGGAGTGGACAGCTCACCGGCGCTGACTTCAACTTCTACCCCAACAACACGCAGTACTACACGGACGGTGCCACCTCCGGAACCATCTCGGTGTACTCGGGCTCGTCGGCGAGCGGCACCGTGCTCGCTTCCGGCACCATCTCGCTGCAACAGGGATGGCAGACGGTGGAGTTCCCGTCTCCGCCGACCATCACGGCCGGCTCGACCTACTTCCTCGGGGTGCCGGTCGGCGCGTACTGGCTCAACTCCACTCCGGCGGCCGGCGAGGGCGCGGTCCTCAGCAGCAACAGCTACAACGGTCAGTACTCGCTGAACTACCGCACCTACGTCCTGTCGATCGCCGCACCGAGCTCCTTCACCGCGACCGCCGGCGACGGCACCACGGCGCTGTCGTGGTCCGCCCCGACCCCGCCGGTGGACACCACACTGACCGGCTACGAGACCGAGTACGCCCCGAGCGGCTCCGGCTCCTGGAGCACGCCCGCCGCGACGACGGCCACCACCGCGACGGTCACCGGCCTGACGGACGGCACCGCCTACGACTTCCGCGTCCGCGCGACGACCGACCGCGGCCCCGGCGCGTGGAGCACCACCGCGACGGCGACGCCCATGGGCGACTTCGCGGGTGGGACGCTCACCGTCGACGATACGGCCCTGGCGGTCGGCAAGCCCGTGACCGCGAAGTCGGACGGCTGGACCCCCGCCCCGACCCTCACCTGGTCGTGGACCGTCGGTAGCGCCCAGGTCAGCACGGCTCCGACCTACACGCCGACCCCGGACGACCTCGGCAAGGCCGTGCAGGTCACCGTGACCGCGAACGCCGTCGGCCGGCACACCGCCACGAAGACCGCCGAGCTCGGTACCGTCGCCGCCGGCACGATCGCCCCGGGCGCCGTCCGGATCGCCGACGCACAGGACGCCACGGTCGGCTCGTCCGCGCAGGCCGGCACGGTCCTCACCGCGTCGCTCCCCGCAGTGGTCCCCTCCGACTCCGCGGTCACCTACCAGTGGTACCGCGACAGCACGAACGTGAAGATCCACGGCGCGACCACGGCCCAGTACACGGTCACCGGCCGTGACGCCGTCGGCGGCCACGCGGTCTTCGTCATCGCCTCGGTCACCTCGCGCGGGTACACCGCGACGACGGCCACCTCGGATGCCGTCGTCGCGGAACACGGCACGCAGACCGGCACGGTCACCACCGGCGCGGCCACCGTCGCCGAGTCCGTCACCGCGACGACCAGCGGCTGGACCCCGTCCGGCGCGACGGTGTCGCTGCAGTGGTTCGACGGCGAGCGGGCCATCACCGGCGCGACCTCGGCCACCTACACGCCGACCGCTGCCCAGGCCGGGCACGCTCTGCACGTCGTCGCGACCGGCACCGCCGAGGGCTACGACCGGTACTCCGTCGCCAGCACAGCGGTCGTCGTGGGCGACGGTACGCAGGACGGCACCGTCGGCATCGACGGCACCGCCGCGGTCGGCACCACGCTCACCGCCACGGACGCCGGCTGGCTCGCGGGCACGTCCTTCGACCGCCAGTGGACCCGCGACGGCGTCGCCATCGACGGCGCGACCGACGCCACCTACACGCCGACGGCCGACGACGTCGACGCCGTGATCGGCGTCACGGTGACCGGGCACCTCGACGGGTACACCGACCGCACGGTCGACGCATCCGCCGCGACCGCCGTCGTCGCCGGCACGCAGCACGCGGCCGTCGCGATCGAGGCCACCGGTACCGCGCAGGTCGGAGCCGAGCTCACCGCGCGCAGCACCGGCTGGGCCCCGGGAACCGAGCTCTCCTACCGCTGGCTCCGCGACGGTGCCGCCGTCGAGGGCGCGACGGACCGTGCCTACACCCCCGTCGAAGCCGACCTCGGTCACGTCATCAGCGTCGAGGTCACCGGCACCCTCGCCGGATGGAACACGCTCACCGTGACCTCCGACGGCACGGTGCCGGTCGCCGGGATCCCCGCGACGGTCACCCCGGAGAGCACCCTGCCGACGACGACCGTCGCCGGCGAGCGGTTCCGCTACCACGTCGACATCGAGGGCTCCCCCGCGCCGACCGTCACCTTCGACGGCGAGCTGCCGGCAGGGCTGACGTTCGACGAGGACACCGGTGACATCACCGGGATCCCCACGAAGGCCGGCCAGTCGGTCATCCGGATCACCGCGGACAACGGCGTCGGGTTCCCCGCCGTCTCGACCGTCGCGATCGACGTCACCCCTGGCGCTCTCGACGCGCTCACCCTGGACACGGCGGGCACGGGTGACGACGACGGCACGATCACGGCCCAGCAGGGGACGACGATCCGCGTCGCCGCGACCGGGACCGACGCGTACGGCAACGAACTCGCGACGCCCGGCGACGTGGTGCTCACGAGCAGCGTCGCCTCGGACGAGATCCACGGCGACACCGTCACGTTCCACCACGCCTCGCCGCACGTCATCACGGCGTCGGTCGGCTCGGTCAGCGCGTCGCTGACCGTCGAGGTCAGCCCGACCGCGGTCGTCACGCCGCCGACGACCGCGCCGACGGTGCCTGCGACGGCAGAGCCCACCGCGGCTCCCACGGCGGAGGCCTCCGTGCCTCCCACCGCGGCGCCGGTCGCGGACCAGGATGACCGCGCCACCACGGCCCCGGCCGCGGACGAGCTCGCCTACACGGGTTCCGACGGCACCGGCCCGATGGCCCTGGCGGCGCTGCTCGCCGTGCTGCTCGGCTTCGCCGTCCGCACGGGCGTCCGCCGGAGCCGCCAGCGGTCCTGACGCGACCACACGACGGACTGGAGGCCGTGCTCACGTGGTGAGCACGGCCTCCAGTCCGTTGTCTGGTGCGCTTCCCCCGTCAACGGGCGGCGCACGGCGGGTCGCGTCCGCGACACAACCGGGCTCGTCGCCCCGGAGCCCTACGCTGGCGCGTCCGCGCCGCACCAGGTCGACGAACTCGACTGAGGTGGCCACCGGCCGGTAGCCGATCGCTCGATGGAGCCCGGCGAAGTTCCGATCGCCTTAGCTGTCCGAACGACCCGAGAAGAGTGACTCGGTGCGGCCACGCAGCAGCCGCGCGCCACTGGCGTTCACTCCGGACGCGACACTGGCTTCCCGGCTCGTCTTCAGTACGTTCGGTCTCGTGTCGATGAGTCCTGGTCCCGCTGCAGGTGACGGCTGGCTGCCGAAGAGTGAACGCGGTCGTCAGGTGTTCAAGTGGTGCGTATGGGTCGGGGCGGCGGCCGTCGTGGTCGTCATCGTGGTCATCGGCGCGCACTTCGGCTGGAAACAGGGCTAGCGCCGATCCTGGTCAGGGGAAGCACGCGTCCGTCCTCTCCTGGTTAGCCGACGACCTCGCGGAGCTTGCTCGCCGCTCGGCGCGAAGGGGTACCGGGAGCCGATGGTTCGGCGGGCCAAGGGCATCCTTCACCGCAGAGCACCCGGATGCGCAGCAGCCGGGTGCTCCCAGCTGGTTCGACTCAATCGTGATCTCGGGCTCGGCCGATGAGCGCATCGGCCCACGCCGCTGAAGAGAAGGATGATGCCGAGGATCCATGTCGGGAGACCATGTGTCGTGGTCACGGTCCGCATCGGCGTCAGTAGCACGCCAGGCCCATCACGAGGAAGGCCGATGCGACGCTGGCCGGACGCGCCTGTCCGGTAGCCGATCGGTCATCGAACCTCTCCGTGCCTCACATCCGGTACACAGTGGGACCATGAGCGACGAAGAACGCCGGGCTGACCGGCTGGCGGCAATCATCGGTGGCGTAGCCGCTTTCGTCGCCATCATCGTTGTGATCGTGTGGGCTCTCGCGACCCAGTCCTCCGCCATCGCGACCTGACCAGTGGACCGTGGTCGACGAGGGGCTGACGTTGAAGCTGTCGCGTTTCTCGATCGTCTACGGGTGCATGATCCTCAAGGGCGCGCTCATCTGCACTCGTCGTCCATGCCGGTCGAGGCCATGCTCGGCCTCGACCACGAGTAGTGACCGGTGGAACGAGGTGGCTGGCGCTTCCTCGGCGAAGCCGGCTGTTGCGTAGAACGGCGCGTTCCAAGGCACTCTTGCGTACGTGCGGAGAGAGATGCGCTCGTAGCCACGCTCGCGAGCTTGGTCCTTTGCAGCCTCGACGAGCGCTCGACCCAGGCCCTGCTGCGCCGGCGCCACCGACAGCTGCTCTAGGTGGCAGTTGCCGTCCACCTCGAGCACTTGCACGAATCCAGCGACTTCGCCGTCGACGTCGACGGCGAGCAGGAAGCCGGACTCGGAGAGTCGCGTGATCCCGGGAGGGGCTGCGGACCACACGTCGGCGTGAAGGTAATCAACGAGCAGCTGGTCCGCGTCGTTCTCAATCCGCTCGACAGCGTGCGCGTCGCTTGCCTGGGCGAACCGGATATGTCGTGCCATGCCGCAAGCGTAGGAGTCCCGAAGGACGTCTCGGTGATCGATCGGCTACCGAGACGCCTCAGTCGTCGTCCTCGTCAACAGAAATCCATTCGACGGATCCGTCCCAGACTCCGGTGACGTGCCCAAAGAGCAGAGGACGCCACATGTTCGTCCGGCCGAGGAGGTAGCCCCGCGCAGCTTGCAGACGCCAGGTGGCCGACACGATCTGCTCAACCAGCTCGACGGCATGATCGAGGGAGACCACCTCAGCGGCCGGCGCGCCACCCTTCTTGTCGCGCGCGAGCCTCATTCGCAGCCGTTGATCGTCGCCCTTCGATCCGACCACTGTCGGATAAGAATCGTCGTCGGCTGCGATCTTGTCGATGAGCATGTCGTGGACGTACCGGTTCCGCTCGTTCCATGCATGGTCAGCCTCGCCCAGAACAGCCGCGACCGCAGCTCGAGTGGTGTCATCTGCGATGGCGGGAAGAAGCTCCCGGCAGTCGGTGATGCTCTTGTTCCACGGCGGGGCCGCCTCCAGGGCGGCGTCCGGCTCCGTTTGGCCGCGCATGATTGCCAGCAGTGCTCGCAGCCGCGCATCCATGCTCACGGACTCAACGACGATCTTGCAGACGACATAGACCCACCGATTAGGAGCGGATAGGCGGGGCAGGCCTTCGAGATTCACCTTGACAGACTTGCACGTCGCCGCGGTGTCGGCGCTCGTTCGTACCGCCGTCTCGATAGCCGATCGGTTAGCGAACGGTCAAGCCGAGGCGCGTAACCGAGAGGGAGGGCTCGAGGGGATCTGTTACCGCGCCCAAGCGCGTGCGCTCTGAGCGGATGTGCGTCCGGCGGCGCCGTCGGGACGGTTGGCTGGGGGCATGCGAGCACTGGTATTGGGTGGGACAGGGTGGCTGGGGCGAGCGATTGTGCGCGATCTCATCGCGGCGGGAGTCGAGGTCACGTGTCTTGCGCGAGGCGAGTCCGGAGCGGTGCCGGAGGGCGCACGGTTCGTGCGCGCGGATCGGCTTGCAGCCGACGCATACGAGTCGGTCCGGGGCGAGTGGGATGAGGTGATCGAACTGTCCAGCGAGCCGGAGCTCGTCGAACCAGCCCTCGCAGAACTTGCTGACACTGCAGCGCATTGGACGCTCGTGTCGACGGTCTCTGTGTACGCCCGTAACGATGAGCCAGGAGCGGACGAGTCAGCAACGCTGGTGGAACCGACGAACCTCGCGGAGTACGCGGACGCGAACGTCGCGGCCGAGCGCAGCAGCACGGTCCGGCTGGGCGCCCGACTGCTCATTGCCCGACCTGGCCTCATCGTCGGCCCCGGCGATCCGAGCGACCGGTTCGGGTACTGGCCGGCACGATTGAGCAGGCGCGGTCCAGCGCTCATTCCGACAACGGCCGGTCGATTCGTTCAAGTGATCGACGTCGCTGATCTCTCTGCCTGGCTCAGCCGGGCAGCGCGGGACGGTCACGTCGGAGTCGCCAATGCCGTTGGGGATGTCATGCCCATGAGTACGTTCTTTGAACGAGTCTCGGCTGTCACCCACTTCGATGGCGCATTCGAGGAGGTCGAGGACGAGGTGCTGCTTGCGCACGACGTCCGGTACTGGGCGGGACCCCGATCGCTGCCGCTGTGGTTGCCGCTATCTGACGCAGCCATGGCCCAGCGATCTGCGCGGATCTTCCAGCAGATGACTGGACGTGTTCGACCGCTTGAATCGACCGTGGCTGACGTCCTCGAGGATGAACGATTTCGGGGGTTGGACCGGCCACGTCGCTCGGGTCTGTCGGCCGCCGAAGAAAGCAGCGTCCTGCAAGACGTCCGGTAGTCGATCGTCGACTGAGACTGCTTCGCGCGAGACACCGGCGTCTGCGGTGCCATGCTGACGGGGTGATTCTGCTGACCGAAGCCGCGCGTGGTCAGTGGATTGTCGAGCGCGCTGGCCGATGGGCGGCTGTCGGCGGTGTCGCTGGCAAGGGCTTCGAGGCGTACGCGAGGCTGCTGCACCCGGTAGATGCGCACCGTACTGACCCGAACACGCTCGACGAGTGGGGCAATCCCGTCGATGTCGAGCACACGCGTTGGCGGTGGGCCGAGGTCGCGCGCCGCAACGGCCGGGTGATGCATCCCCTGGCGCAGTGGTGGCGCATCACTGACGAAGAGCAGACCAGGGACTGGTCGGATGGGTGGCGTGTCGGTCAGTCCGACGACGGGTGGTTCGACCCGGAGGATCTCGCGGTGCTGACCACGCACCTGCGGGCCACGACACGGGCCCCGGACGACCTGGTCATCGGAGCGTGGGAAGGCACCGGCAATCCGCCCTGGGCAGAGGGAGGTCGGAACGCGCTCGCGCGCGCTCGCATACAGATGCACTGGCCAGGTCGGGACATGTGGTTGTTCAGCTCGAGCCTGGGCGAGCTTGCGGACCCGATGTGGGCGCAGCGCACCGTGCCTGGATGGGAATGCAGCCGCTGGGGCCAGGAGGGTCCCTACACGTCGCTGATCTGGCCCGAGGATCACGCCTGGGTCGTCGCGTCGGAGGAAGACTGGGACTCGACGATCGTCGCGGGCTCACGCGCACTCGTCGACAGCATCCTCGCGGACGACCGCTTCGAGACCTTCGAGGTGCACGAAGATGACGACCTGAGCTGGGACGGCGATCTCCTCAATCCCCGCCGACAGCCGAAACCAGGGCCCTGAGACGACCAGACGCCCGGGAGGGATCGGTCAGCGGACGTATTGACGGCGGCTTCGTTCTTCCCAAGTGTGCCATGCCCGTGGTACACCTGTGTGAGGGGGTTCGCATGTTCGTGTTGATGGTGATTTCGAGTGGGGTGCCGGTGGCACTCGCCGTCGCTCTGGTGGTCGGAAGTGTGCTCGCGCACGTCGACGGACGTCGCGCCGGCGGTGGCGGTCCGACCAGGGACCGCCTGGCGGCGGCTGTGGTCGGCGTCGTCGGGTGGGTGCTGCCCCTGGTCCTGTCGTTCTCGATGATCGGGCAGTTTCGATGGTGGCCTGAGGTGCTCCCGATCGCCGCGGGCGTCGCCGCGGTTCTCGTCGCTGGGCGCGGTGCGACCATCCCTGTGACTACCGACCAGCCCGTGCTCGACCTGCGCCGCCGGAGCCCGCTGACGTTCGCCAGGGGCGTCGAGGTGCTGGCGGCCGCCGCCACGACGGTCGTTCTCGCGCTGACCGTGCTCGGCGCCGGGCTACTGTCGTCCCAGGACGACGAGGGCCGATTCGCGTTCATCACGATTCCGGTCGGGGACGCGACTGCGAGTACGGAGTTCTTCGGCTGGTACTACGGCCTGCCCGTCGTCGTGGCGGCTGCGGCGCTCGTCGTCGTCACGCTTGCCGGACTGCACCGGATCGCGCGCGCCCCGCGGGCGGACGCGAACCGAGCTGGCGACGACCTCCGTCGGCGTGACAGGTCTTCCGCGGTGCTCCGGAGCGCCACTTCTGCACTGCTCCTCACGCTCGGGTCGGCCTGGCAGTTCGTCGCCCAGGCGTCGTCACTGCGCACGTCCATCCCACGCACGGAAGCCGGGACGATCGAGTTCGGGACGTCCTTCGCCGCTCTGGGTCCCGTCCTCGACTTCTCGTCGCACTGCGTGGTCGGCCTCGGCCTCGCACTCGTCGTTGCACAGCTCCTGGGCCGTCGTCAATCCGTATCGGCAGGTGTCGGGTCGGACCACCGACCTGTCCGCGCGTGATCGGTCCCGGTGCGCCCACCGGGGCCGAGACCATCGCCGAGCTGATCCGGGGATGGATCGCCGTCGGACTGCTCGCGCCGGGCGCACGCCTGCCGTCGGTCCGGCAGCTCGCCCGCGACATGTCGGTCGCCCCGGGCACCGTCGCGAAGGCGTTCCAGCGGCTCGACGCCGAAGGGTTCGTGGTGACTCGCCTCGGCTCGGGCACGCGGGTAGCCGAGCGGAGCGGCGCGCTGCCCGGCGCGGTCCTCGACGCGCTGCGCCGCAGCGTCGAGGACGCCGACCGACACAATATCGGCATCGAGCAGCTGCACGCTGCGCTCGACGCCATGTGGGCGGCCGAGCACCCGACGCCTCCTGAGTGAGCCGACGCGTCAGCACCGTCTGCGTGCACCTGCTCCAGTGGACGCCCGCGCTGCACCCGAGATACAGCGAGTCGGCGCTGGCGAAGCGCACCTGCCGCGTCCGATAGCCGATCGGCTGCCGGGCATCGGCGCCCCGGTAGGATCCCGTCGTGAGATCGATGAAGCCCTGGCCTCGCGCGTTCGCCTGGTTGGCCGTAGTCGCGGCTGCGCTGATGCTTGCGTTAGGGCTTCTGAACCTGGTCCTTGACACCAGGATGGTCGGTTCGTGGCTGCCCTTGGTCGTTCTCATGCCTTGGTCCCTTTACCTCGGCATCTGGAGTCTCCGTAACCAGGACAAGCGCTGACCTGGCAGACGACAATGCAGTTGTCCGGTAGGCCATCGGCAAGCGGGACGTCGCAACGCCCGAGCGAGCGTCCCTCACACTGATCTGATGGCGAGTATCCGGCGGGCCCATGTTGATGACGCCGCGGCGATCGGACTGTTTCAGACGCTGGCGTGGGAGCAGACGTACCGCGGCATAGTCCCTGACTCCTTCTTGAACTCCCAGACGGTCGGTTCAGCGGCGGACCGGTGGGCAGAGCGCATCGGCGCCGGCAGTCGACTCGTGTTCGTAGCGGAGTCGCTCGGGGGACAGATCATCGGCGTCGCGAGCACGAGCCGCAGCTCGGACGGTTCGAGCAGATTGCCGAACCTCGAGCTCTCTACTATGTACGTCGATCGAAAGGCTCACGGCACCGGGCTTGCCGCAAGCCTCCTCGGCGCTGCACTCGACGAAGAGGATGCTCATCTCCTCGTCTTCTCGTTCAACAAGCGGGCCCAGCGCTTCTACGCCAAACACGGCTTTGATCGCCGAGGGGAACGGCAGATCGATCCGGGGACCGGGCTGCACGAGGAACGCTGGGTCCGGCAGATGGGGACACCCAACCACCCGTCTCGCTAAACGATCCGCCTACGGGACGGCCGGCGTGATCGCGCTTGCGTCCGCGTTAGGCGAGCCGGACGAACGACCGGAGCTGATGTGGCCGCGCATCGTGGACCTCGATGAGGCCACGAGATTCATAGAAGGCACGCTGCCCCGGGTCGGCATCCGTCATAAGCGCAACCTGCCTGATGTTCGCTGCCTGCCGCAGTACCTCGTCCAACAATGCACCACCGACGCCCTCACGCTGAAAGGCGGGGGCGACGAGCACGTCTTGGACATAGATGATCGTCAGCCCGTCCGACACGGTACGCGCGAGCCCAACCAACTTGCCGTCCTCGCTCCGTGCCGCAAGCACGAGGTACGAGGCGTCGATCGCGCTCTTGAGTTGCTCTGGTTTGTCTGTGTAGGCAGCCCACCCGACTGCGTCGTACAACTCATGCAGCTCGTTCCGGGAAGGACGTTCGGGACCGACGTGGAAGCACACGGCGACAGTCTCTCAGTACGGCTACCAGATCGTTCAGTAGCCGATCGCTCACCGCACGGTCTGCACGAGCCCACTGGGCTGTGGGGGCGGGCCGTTGCAACTTCGTCTCGACTCCGGTCCGCGCAGGAGCTGGTGAGACCCCTGCGCATAGCCGTGGCCCTGGGAACACGACGGCACCGGCACAGTCCGCGATACGTCGCGCCCGATGCCGAACGCCGACGGTCAGATCTTTGCGAGGGCGCCAGCCGTTGCAACCGCCGCGTCCCAGTCGATCTTCGCGTCCGGGGCAGGGGCGTGGAACTTCACCCGACCACGCACCGCTAGCTTCCGAAATGGCCGATGCCGCGGCGAAAGTGCAGCTCGGACCGGTTGAGTTCGAACGCTCCCACACGGATCAGCACCTGGCCCGGGCCTGGGATCGGGACCGGCAGCTCACGGAGGTGCAACACGTCGGGGCCGCCGGGTGCGTCGATCACGACGGCCCGCATGGTCGCCGTCATCGCCTTGCCTCCAACGTCGACTGCAGGCGCTCGAGTGCCGCGATACAGTCTGCGATCGCCGCGGCACCGGCATCCGCGAGCACGGCGTCCAGCGCTTGGTCGAACCGCTCGTCCGCGAGGGCGAAGGCATCTCTCCCCTGGGGCGAGAGCACACTGCGGACACTGCGCCGATCGTCCGGGTCCGTCGAACGCTCGAGGAAACCATCCGCGGCGAGCCGATCGAGCAAGCGACTGGCTGCAGCGATCGACGTCCCGACGCCGGTCGCGACGTCCTGCACCCGGGCGCCCGATGGGGCTGCCTGGACGATCCGCAACACCTCCAGTCGGGCCAGGCTCAGCACGCCCTCGCCCCGCATCCGCTTCTCGACCGCGTTCCACACGTCGGTCTCGTGCCGCACCAGCGCGGCGAAGTACTCCCGCAGACGCGCCGCTCGCCCAGTCCGGTCATCCGGGGCGTCGGTTCCGTGGAGGGGTGCAAGGTCCGTGCTCATGCTTCGACTCTACGGCATCTACTTGCTATGTAAAGTAGTTGTCCATGACCACAGACACACGCCTCTCCTTCCTGCGATTCGTCGACTTCATCAACAGCGCCGACCCGTCCATCGGTGAGACGGTCATCGCACCGGAAGCGGCGTTCTTGACGCCGTTCTCGCCCGAGCCGCTGCGCGGGCTGCCGGGGTACCTGCAGATCCTGACGATCATGCGGAGCGCGTTCTCTGACATCCAGTGGAGCATCGACCGGATCGTCGTCGAGGGCGACACAGTCGCAGCACGTTTCGAACTCCGCGGCACGCACGACGGCGAGTTCCTCGGTGTCCCCGCTACGGGGAGGACGGTGGTCGCGAACGCGAGCAACTTCTACCGTTTCGACGAGGGACTGATCATCGACGAGGTCGGCCAGCCGGACGTGCTCAGCATCCTCGGGCAGATCGGGGCGCTCCCGCCAACACTCGGCTGAACGGTCAGGCTGGCGCACCCTGATGACTCACGAACCGCTTCGACACTCACTCGCTCCCCGGAACGCGCTCGGCGGTCAAGCGAGGGAAGAGCTGTTCGGCGGCTGTTCGGAGCACCTCGCCCAGTCGTTCTGCGCCGGGGCCGTCGTAGGTGTCCAGGTCGTGGTCGAAGCGGGCACTCCAGTCGGGGTGTGCGTAGGGGAAGTCGCTGCCGTAGAGGACGTGGCCGGGCTCCGCGAAGGCCAGCAGTGACGGCAGCGAGGTGGGAGATGCGGACAGGGCGGTGTCGAAGTAGAACTTCCGGAGGCCCGCTTGGATGCTCTCCGGCGTGGTGTCCGGGTTAAACATCGCGGCGGCGCTGAAACGACTGGCTGCGTAGGGCAGGAACCCGCCGGCGTGGGAGAGGATCACGCGAAGATTCGGGTAGCGGTCGAACACGCCGTGCGCGACGAGGTCCACGGCGGTGCGGGTGGTGTCGAACGGGAAGTCCAGCAGTGCGGTGGGCATCCCCGGCAACTGGGCGATCGGTGGTGCGGTGGGGTGCACGAAGACCACGGCTGAGCGGGCGGCGAGTTCTGCCCAGAGCGGCTCGTACGCGGGGTCGCCGAGGTACCGTCCGTGCGCGTTCGACAGCAGGAGCACCCCGTCGGCGTGGAGTTCGTCGAGTGCTCGCACGGCTTCGGCGACCGCACCGTCGAAGTCCGGCAGCGGCAGCACCGCGAAGTGCCCGAACCGGTCTGGCGCCTCACGGACCAGCTCGGCCTGGTAGTCGTTCAGTTCGCGGGCGAGTTCGCGCGCCGCGGCGTCGTCACCGAAGTGCACGCCCGGTGCGCTGATCGAGAGCATCCCGGTCTCGATCCCCGTTTCGTCCATCATCGCGATCGTCGCTTCGGGGCTCCACTCCGGCATCGACCAGCCGCCGATGGCCCGGGGGCCTCGTCGCGGTGCGGTCCCGCCGCTCGCACCCCACGGGTCCCACTGCGCGGACCCTCCGGTCGCAGCCGGCGCATCCGCCCGGGCGCCCGCCGGGGCGCCGGCCCCCATCGCTTGCGATCCTGCCGCTGCCAGTGCCTCGAAGTAGCGTGGCGGGAGCAGGTGCTGGTGGACATCGATCTTTCCTGGCATGGTGCGGTCCTCCGATCGTCCTCAGCAATGAGGGCTGGTTGTCGTGTGCAGGAGTGGGTGTCATGAGGGATCCCCGCCCGTCGAGGACCCCTGTTGTGTTCAGGGCGTTGGGGTCAACGGCAGCAAGGCCGCGTTGGGCGTGACTGCAGCGGCCTCGAGGTGGGAGCCCGAGGGTCCGGCAGTCGGGCGGGGATCCTGCTCGGAGCGGAGGCCGCCCTTCGGTCGAGCCGCAGCTTCGCGTCGGTTCCGGATGAGCATCGCTGTCAGCGTGAGCAGGATGCCTGCCACAGCCCAGATGCTCAGCCGGATGATCGGGGCGGCGACCGCGGCGCCGTCGAAGTACTGGACGGACCGCAGCAGGTCGAGCGCGTCGCCCTGCGGGAAGACGTAGTAGAGCGTCTGGAAGAAATCGTTGAGGACGTGGATCCCGAGGGGACCACCGGAAGACGTGTTCCCCAGGATCACCAGGGCGAGCGTCATCACCAGCGCCGCGATGGTTCCGCCGAGTGCTGCGACGCCCGTTACCGCTCCCCCGATGGCGACTCCGGTCAGCCAGAGGATCCCGAACACCGCCCAGGGGCCGACGGTCACCGCGCCGAGGGCGGAGTCGATCCACAGGGTGATCAGTGCGGCGAGGAGACCGGCGTAGAGCACGAGGACGATGCTGCGCTCGACGAACTTCGCGGCTGTGTCGACCGTGCCGAGGATGCGCCCGAAGACTGTCGCGCCGAGGGCGGCCCCCAGGCCGGCGAAGAGGATCGCGTAGAACTCGATCGACCCGACCGGGTCCTTCTCCGGCAGGGGCGCGAGGTCTGTGGCCGTGTTGGTGGTCTGCAGTTTCGCTGCGATCGAGTCACCGATACCTGAGATCGCCTGTCCGAGGCCCCGGCCGCCGCCGCTGGCGATGTAGGTGGTGACGCCGGCGCCCTTCCCCGGTGCAGGCAACACGACAGCGCCGTCGACGTCGCGGTCGAGCACCGCGGTTCGCGCCTGCTGCTCGGAGGCCACGACGGTGAGATCCAGCGATCCGTGCTGTTCGAGCGCGACGATCGCGTCAGCGTCGCCGGTGACCGCGAGGTGCACGTTGTTCGGCGTCGGGTTACCGAACGCGCTCGAGTAGCTCGTCAGCATCGCCATCGCCAGGAGCAGGATCGCGATCCCGCCGAGGATCACGTTCCGGTAGCGATGCGCTGATCCCGGCCCTTCGGAGTCCAGCGCGCCGCCCGCGACCGCCGCTTCGAACTCGGGGTGCTGCGGGCCGTCTCCGCGGCCAGTGGCGGGCTCGGTTACGTGCGTCATGGTGTCCTTTACAGTTGTCCAGTAGATGACGAACGTACATCAGGGTTCGGGCTCTGGCAAGATGGACTCATGACCGAGGGAGCGCGCACGGCGCCACGCGCGAGCCAGCGGGTGGACCCGCGCATCATCCGCAGCCGCGCCGCCCTGATCCGGGCACTGGCCGCCCTGGTGTCCGAGACGCCGAAGGGCGAGACGATCTCGATGAGCGCCGTGGCACAGCGTGCTGGGTTGAGCAGGCAGGCCCTCCACAACCACTACAGCAATGTCGGTGACCTGGCGACGGACCTCTGGATCAGCCGCCTCCTCGAGGACCAGCTTCCGCTCGACGAGGCCGCGGCGAACCTCCCACAGGCCCTCACTGACGCCGTTCGGGAGCGCGGGATCGAACCGCTGCTCGCCGCGGGACGTGCGGATCGCGGCTTCTTCGACAAGCTGCGCGCCGTTCCACGTGGCGAGCGTGTTGCCGAGGTGCTCGCAGACGCGATGACGACCTGGCTGTCGGAGTCGGACCACGATCACCGAGGATCGGAGATCGCTCTGACCGGGGACGCCCGGACCTTCACGATCGGCGGCATGATCGCGCTCGTGTCGACGTGGCAGATGGCGGACGCGCCCCCGAGCACGGCCGAGCAGGTGGCGGCTCTCCGGACCTTCGCAGCGGCAGCGGCTGGCGCTGGCTGAACCGCGCGGACCCGGGTCCCGGCAGCCCGGCGGATCCCGCCCAGGCCAGCAGCCCGGGCGGGAGGAGCGTCAGCCGTCGTACGCGACGTAGTGCAGCTCGGCATCCCGCCGCTCGTCGTGGAGCTTCACGTAGGACTGCGCGATGACCGCCGGTTCAGCGTCCGGTCGCCCACCGCCGATCAGCGCGGTGATGGCGACGAACCCGACGTAGACACCCTTGTCAGCGAGAGCGGCGTTGAGGTTGAGCGTCCAGTTCCGGAGCCCCGCCGCTGCGATGTTGACGTTCCCGCGGACCGGCGTCTGGGCGAGCGCACCGCCACCGGTGGTCACGAGGACCGTGCCGGCGCCCGCCGCGATCATGCCCGGCAGGACCTCCCCGACGGCCGCGATGGCGCCGCCGAGGTAGAAGTCGAGCTGTGGCTGCAGGTTCTCCATCGTCACGTCCACCGCGTCGACCGACTCCAGGGTCCGGTCAGCCGGGGAGAACTCGAGGACGTCGATCGGCCCGAGCGTCTCCCGGATCGATCGGAGAGCAGTCCGGATCGTGTCGGGCTCGCTGACGTCGGCGGTGAAACCACGAGCCTGGATGCCCTCCGCGACGAGCTCACCCGCCAGGGAGTCCACGTTCGCCTGGCTGCGGGCCACGAGCGCGACGTCGAAGCCCTTCTGCCCGAAGGCCCGCGCGATCTCGAGACCCAGACCAGGGCCTGCGCCGATGATGGTAATGAGGGGCATGATGCGTCCTTCCGTGGCCCACCGCCGGGCCCTGCAAGCTGGTGCGGTAAGTTGAGACCGTCCTCAAATCCACTGCAGCATATGTTGAGACCGCCCTCAAGTTCCTTCGGAGTCGCTGTGAGCACCCCACCCCGTCTGCGTCGAGACGCGCAGGCGAACCTCCAGAAGCTGCGCGCTGCCGCCATCGCCGTGTTCTCGCAGCGAGGGTTGTCCGCTCCCCTGGAGGACATCGCCCGGGAAGCCGGGGTGAGCATCGGCACGCTCTACAACCGCATCGGATCGCGCGAAGACCTCATCGACGCCGTCGTGCCCGACATCGCGGGCGCGAAGCTTCGGACCCTGCGGGAACGGACACTGGCCCAGGACAGTCCGCGCGCGCAGCTGGAGACCTTCATCGCCGAGATGATCGACCTGCAGCGGAGCGACCCGGCGATGAACGACGCGATGCTCCGGCGATACCCCGACGCCGTGCTCCTCATCAACGCATGCGAACGATCGATGGCGCTCGGAGCGGAACTCGTCGCCAACGCACACAACGCCGGCGTGCTCGCCGAGGACTTCACCACCGAGGACCTGATGACCGTCCTGTGGATGGCCGGGATGGCCAGCCATGACCCTGCCGCTCCGGACGGATGGCGCCGTGTCGTCGACCGGAGCATCTCCGCTGCCTGGACCATCCAGGGCTGACGCCGCGACGAGCCTCGCGTCCGCACCACCGGCAAAGCCGCCTCCGTATCGCTAGCGCAATGGCGAAATCGAGTGCCTCACAGAGGGAAAACTAGGAGTCGTTGAACGGCGCGTCGGACCTGTGCAGCCATGTCAATGCCATCGGGGTCCAGGAGCCACATCACCTGCAGGCCGTCCATCAAGGCGGTGAGCTCGATGGCTGCCGCGGCGACGTCGACACTGTCGATTAAGTCGCCAGCCACTTTTGCCTTGTCAAGGGCTGTCTCGGTGCCTGACCGGATGCGCGCGTAGCGCTTGACGAAGTACTCGTGAGCGGGATGCGCCGGGTCGGTTGCCTCCGCCGAGAGGACGGCGTAAAGCGCGATGATGCCGGGGAGCTCGGCGTTCCGTGCAGCCAGGTCGACCATGCCGCGGAGGACGCCCACGCCGCCCGACTGGGCGGAGCCGCTGCGACGGAAACTTGCTCGGTCTGCCCGGTCGCGCTCTTCGAGCACCGCCTCGAGAAGGGACTCCTTGGTCGCGAAGTGGTGCAGGAGCCCGGCCCGCGAGATTCCGCAGGCGGCGGCGATCTCGAGGATCGTGGCCCCGTTGAAGCCGACTCGACCGAATTGCAGAGTGGCTTCGGCGACGATCTGCTCGCGTCGAGCTCGGCCGGCGGCATAGCCCTTTTCGGTCTTGGTGTTCATCGCGTCCATTCTGTCGCTTCGCGAGTAGCGGGATGGTAGGTATGAAAACACCTACACCAGTGTAGATTTTCGTGTTAGCGTCTGATCTGCACCTTCCCTGACAAAGGAGTCAATTCGTGAACAACCTCGACGCCGAGGCCGCTGGCTGATTCTCGGGACCGCGATCGCGGGTGGGGCAGGGTCCTCGCTGCGGGTCTTTCTCGACACCGCCGTCCGTAACCGGCTCGGGTCCCGGTTCCCGTGGGGCACGAGCGTCATCAACCTCACCGGCTCCCTCGCGCTCGGCATCATCACCGGCTCGGTACCACCGTCCTGCCAGCGGTCTGGGTGACCGTCGTCGGTACCGGCCTGATTGGCGGGTACACGACGTTCAGCACCGCCAGCGTCGAAGCCGTCCGGCTCGCACTCGAGAACCGCTACCGCGCAGCAGCGGCACACGGCCTCGTGAACCTCGTCGCGTGCGTCCTCGTGGCACTCCTCGGCCTCTGGATCGGTGTCCGATAGCCGATCGGCTACCGGACGTGATCACGACACGGATTGGTGCGAGAACGACGACACCGAACGAAGCTGCTCACAGGTAGACCTCGGCAGGTACCACCCAGTGCGCCCGTATCGATAGCCGATTCCCCCAACGGGCGCAGTCGCAGCCCTAGGCCGCTGTCGCTTCGTCAGACTAGGCCGTGTTGCTAAATGGAAGTACTGATGGCGATTTTGCCGTGGAGGTGGCGGCTGCGCTGGTGTGTGACCGCATCCTGGAACCGGTCGAGGCCGTAAACGGCGGCGACGGGGATGCGTAAGGTCTTGTCGGAGATCAATGCCAGGAGACGGTCGAGTGCATCGGGAGTTGCGTCGGAGCCGTTGACCTGAACGACGCCGGCGGGTGGTTCGTCCGCCTCAATGGTGACCACGCGGTGCGGCGGGACGCCCGAGCGGATCGCTGTCTCGGCCGTGTCCGTCCCGTGCAGGTCCGCAGCCGCAACGACAGGTATCTTCTCGGCGGCGATTTCGGCGGCAAGTCCGCCGCCGTATGTCACGGGCCGCGCGCCGAGCGATCGAATGTAGTCGGCGGAGGCCGCTGACCCGGTTCCGATGACGTGGGCGCCGTCGCGAACGAGCAGCTGCGTCAGGATCGAACCGACGCCGCCGCCTGCCGCACCGACGAGGACGGTCTCGCCGGGTCGCGCCGACAGAGCGTCAGCGACGGCCGACGCGGTCCGTCCGGCGATGTCCAGGACCCCGGCCTCGAGGTCGGAGACCTTCGGTGGGGTGCGGTGCAGGCTCGGATGGTTCTCGTCGAGGATGATCGAGGTCGCGACGGCACGGCCGCGGGCTCCGCCGAAGACGCGGTCCCCGACACTCCATCGGCGCACGGAGGGGCCGGTCTCGACCACGGTGCCGGCGAAGTCGTTCCCGAATCCCATCGGAAGGTCGAGCCCGAACGCGGTGGCGAGAGTGCGCGATTCGACGATCTGCCAGTCCACCGGGTTGAGCCCCGCGACGGCGACGCTGACCCGGACTTCCGTTACCAGGAGCGGTCGCGCCTCGGTGGGCTGGAGCCTCAGGCCGTTGATGTCGCCGAATCGATCAAGCACAACCGCAGAGTCCATGCCTGTTCCAGCGACGGTCTTCGCGCGTCTATTCCTCTGATCCTCGAACCCAGAGCAGTGTCGCTGCGAGGCAGAGTGCTGCGTGGTAGTTCCGGGCGGTCTTGTCGGAGCGCATCGCAATGCCCCGCCACTGCTTGAGCCGGTTGAAGCACCGCTCGACGACGTTGCGGCCCTTGTAGTCGGCCGCGTCGAACACGATGGGCCGACCCGGGCGTTTCCGACGGTGGGTGATCTGGTCATCACGTTCCGGGATCGTCGTCTTCACGTCTCGTGCCCGCAGCCACGCCCGATTCGCTCTCGACGGGTATCCCTTGTCCGCACGCAACCGATCCGGCCGGGAACGGGGACGTCCCGCGGTGGGGACACGGATCTGGTCCATTGTTGCTGGCAGCATGATCGTGTCCGCGACCTGCCCGGCCGTGACGACGAAGCCGAGCGGCCTGCCCTTGCCATCGCAGACGAGGTGCGTCTTGGTCGTGAGTCCGCCGCGCGATCTCCCAATTGCATGATCGGTCGGTTCAGGGCTGGTCTTGTTGTAGTTCGACGTGCCCCTTTTTGACCCGCGGTAGGGTCGCGCCGTGCTGATGCACTCGAGCGATCGTGGAGTCGATCGACGCCGCCCAGTCGATGTCACCGCGGCGTTCCGCTGCGCCCTGCACGTGCTCGAGCAGCCGGGCCCAGATACCGGCCTTGGCCCACCGGTCGAAGTTGCGGTAGATCGTGTTCCAGTTCCCGAACCGCTCCGGCAAGTCGCGCCACGGCGCACCCGTTCGGAACCGCCACACCACCGCTTCAACCACGACCCGACGATCCACCGACGGCCGCCCTCTCTGCTTTGCTTGCGGGAAGAGCGGACCGATCACAGCCCACGTCTCATCGGAGATTTCGTCACGAGACATACCTCAAGCGTGACCGATGACTGCGAGCCGACCATTTAGCAACACGGCCTAGCTCCGGCACAACGCCGCTCGCCGATAAATCAGTCGATGTCAGCTTGAACTTAAGGGCTACCTTTCCGCCGCGCCGTGTCCAGTCGGCCGACCCAAGGGACAGGGCAGCTAGAAGCGATAGCGGTCAGTGCGTGAGCGCCCCGAGCGCGTTGGGCCAGTCGACGTGCCCAAGAGCTTGCGCGAAGTCCACCGAGCTGGACGCGTTTCCGATCTCGTTCTTCGTGCGCAGGTCGAATATCAACACAACGTAAGCGTCACCTGCGACACGCTCCGGGCCGTGAAAGTCGAACCTCAGCGGATGCCCATCGATCGACCCGAAGAGGGATGAAAGCACTGCCGGGATACGCACCTGCGCGGCGGCCGGCGTGAACGTCGCCCCGTAGGGCGCCAGCTCACCGGAGATGGCGGCTTCAAGTCCTGAGGTCACCATGTTGCCGTACCTTTCAACGCTTGCGGCTGCGTTTGATTCGAGGACACAAGCATCATCCTTCAGTCACCCATGGCTGCGGGGACTACCGCTTGAAGCTGTCGGCACTTACTCAGGGTCGCCCGCTTTTGCAATCTCCTGCAAGGTGGACGCCGAGAGGTTGCTGTCGAGCGCGCGACGCCGATCCAAAGCGCGTGGTCGGTCAGCGATCAAGGACTGAGATGAGCGTGCGCCATCGATGGAACGTCAGTTGTTTTGAGCGGGTTTCGTATGCGCGTTGGTGCGGACGGACGGCAGCTTCCGGTGGTCCTTGACCAGGGAACGGGTCTCGCGGATGCGGCGGTCGATGCCCCACTTCGTCACGAGGGCCAGGCTCTCGCGCACGATGTTGCCGCTCATCTTCGAGACGCCGAACTCCCGCTCGGTGAACGTGATCGGGGTCTCGACGACGCGCAGACCCGCCTCGAGGGCACGCCAGCACAGGTCGACCTGGAAGCAGTAGCCCTTCGACGCCACACCCGCCAGGTCGATCCGCTCGAACGCCCGCGAGGTGAAGACCCGGAACCCGCCGGTGGCGTCGCGGACCGCGATGCCGAGGGCCAGGCGCGTGTAGAGGTTGCCGCCGCGGGACAGCAGTTCGCGGGACCAGGGCCAGTTCTCCACCTTCCCGCCCCTGATCCAGCGGGACCCGAGCACCAGGTCGTTCGTGTCCGCGAGCTCGAGCATCCACGGCAGGTACTCGGGGTGGTGCGAGCCGTCGGCGTCCATCTCGACGAGCTTGGCGTACCCGTGCTCGAGGCCCCACGCGAAGCCGGACAGGTACGCGCCGCCGAGGCCGTCCTTCACCGTGCGGTGCATCACGTGCACCCGGTCGCTCTCGCTCGCGATCGCGTCGGCGATGTCACCGGTGCCGTCGGGCGAGTTGTCGTCGACGACGAGCACGTGGACGCTGTCGTCGGTGGCCGCGAGCGTGCGCTCGACGATGGGACGGACGTTCTCCGCCTCGTCGTAGGTCGGGATGATGACCAGGGTCTCGCTCATGGTGCTCCTTGCTCTTCCGCCGCGGGGTGACAAGGGGACGGTGAAGTGCCCGAGATCATCCCGTTCGCCACAAGGGACGATGAGACACCCGGCTTCACCGGGAACCGCAATGGTTGAGGATGATGCCGACCCCGAAGCCGGCCGCTGTGCCGACAATGACGAACCCCAGGAAGGTGGCGACGAGAGCCACAACGATCTGCCATCGCATCCATGGCTTCCAGGAACCGCCGAGAAGTCCGCGTACCCAGTTGGTCATTCTCGGCTGTTCGAGCGTGAACGTGTCTGGATTGTGAGTGGACACGGTCCACGGGCCGGTCCCGTCGGGTGCGTACAGCCATGGGCCGGTTCCGTCGGATGCGTAGGCGTAGCGGAGGGTTCTGGGGTCAACCGGAGGCTGCTCCGACGGTTGAGCATCGCGTTCGGTGCTTTTGTCGCGGCTTTGAGTGCTGTGCGGTCTCGGGGTTTGCGGGGGTGATGGTGTCATCGCTGGTACTGCACAATCCAGGTGCGGGTGCGCTGCCACGTGTGACGCTGCTGGTAGCCGGCATGGGCGAGTGCCTGCGTCACGATGGTGCGGACATCGGGTTTGACGGCGGTGAGCAGCCACACCACCTTTGCTGCACCGACCTCGTTGCTGATATTCGGCAGCGGTCGTTGCGTTTCCCACAGGCCAGCTGACTTACTTGCCGGGACACCCAGGAGCGGATCGCGCAGTCTGGAGAACGCTGCCGGGTACGTCTCCGCGATGATCCTCGAGGTGGTCAACGGATGCCGCTCAAGGGGTCCGAAGACCACGGCGTCTTCCTGCCCAGCGGGCTCCTGAGTTCGGTGCGCGGCGATGACGGCGGCGGCTTCGTTCCAGGCGGCGTCATCCTTCGCTGCGACTGTGCGCTGTTGCACCCACGTTGGCGCCGTGAGCACCGCGGCGACGATGGTCGCCGTCGCGATGGCGCGTCGGGCGTACTGAGTCGGCACGGCGGTGAGTGCAGCACCCATGCAGAGCGCCACCGCGGGTGCGGTAAACGCTGCGTACCGCGGGGAGTACAGCGGGTTCGTCACCAACGACGCGGCGATCAGGCCGACGGTGGGAACGAGCGCCCAAGGCAGCGCGACCACGAGGAGCCGCCGGCCAGTGTCGTTCCGGCGCATCAGCACGACGCCGGCCACAGCGAGGGCGCATCCGAAGACCGCAAAGCCCGGGTTCTTGGTGAACCACTGCGTCATCAGCACCTCTTGGATCGTGTGCGCGCTTATTGGATTGATCCAGGCGATCTGACGATCCTGGCCCGCGGATGCCGTGGCGAGCGGCAGCAGTGCGCACGCCGACAGGGCAGTTGCGGCGCCCCAGCTGAGGAGCACCTTCCGGCTGTCTCGATCACGGCCAGAGCGCCGCAGCAACGGGATCCCCGCCGTCACACCGTGACCGACCGTGACCAGCGCCAAGTAGAGGAACACCGCGCCGCTGAGGATCGAGATCGCCGTGTACACCACCCACCACGGCCACGACCGGGCTCCCTGTCGGGTGCGATCACGGGCGGCGACGAAGAGGATCGTCGCTCCGACTGCGAGGGCGGTGTCGATGGCGAACGACCGCCCTTCCGACCCCATCCACGTCACCCGTGGGAAGAGCGCGAAAAGGACTCCGGCGATGAGACCGGTCCTCGGGCTGGCGAGTGTGCGTCCGAGGACCACGAGCAGTGCCGCGGCGACACCGATCGCGAACGCGGAGGGCAGACGCAGGGTGAACGGCGTGTACCCGACGAGCGCGAACCAGCAGTGCATCACAGCGTAGTACGTCGCGTGGACGACGTCGACGTGTTGCACCTCGCGTGCCAGCGCCGCCCAGGGGCGGGTGGCGGACACGACCGTCGCGGCCTCGTCGTACCAAACCGACGGCACCCAGCTGAACGCCGCCGCCACGGACGTGGTTCCGACACCGACCAGGGTGGGGACCACCCACAGCCGTCCCGGCCGGGCGCGTGTGCTGCGCACCGGTACGACACTCAGCTCCGCGACAGCGGTCATCGGTCTCGCGCCTTCCCCACGAGTGATCGAGGCCGGAGACCGGCAACAGCGGTGGGGCCGCGACGTGACCCTGCTCGACCCGCCCCGATCTGTGTCAGCGCGATGTGACGCACGACGACCCAGACTGCGGACGTCCACACGATCGCGGCCAAGACGTCAGTCGGGTAGTGCACGCCGAGTGCAAGTCGGGAGGTCGCGACCACGACCACGACAACGGTCCCGACCGCGGCGACCTGCACTCGAGCCTTGCCGTGCGTCACGGCGACGAGTCCGAGCACCAGAGCAGTGACCAGCGCGACGTGCCCGGACGGGTACGACCAGCTCTCCACCGCGTGGTGCACGCCGGCGAGCACTGGGCGAGGCCGCTGCACCAGCAACTTGACCGGCTCGACCGACACCCACGACACCCCAGCGATCGCCACGAACTGCATCGCGGCGACACGATCGGACCGCCACCAGACGACCGCTCCGATGGTCACGAGGATCGCAAGACCGCCCGCGGGCTCGAGGAGCACGCCGATACCGGACGCGATGAGCAGCGCGGTCGGCGTCAGGTGTTCACGCAGCAGCTGGTCGAAGCCGGTCTCAGCAGCTCCGACGCCCGGAACGGCGGTCAACGTGAGCCCGATGAACACCACGATCACCGCTGCAGTGAACGCCGATCCGAGCTGCCACAGTGCGCGGTCACCCCGCATCGGACAACCGCTCTCGATCCGCTTCAGTCGCTACGGCGAGCAACGCGGCAGCTGCCGCCGTCGCCACAATCAGCGCAGCGACAGCACTGGCACCTACCAGCAATCCAACAGTCATGTTCGTGACCTCCGAACAGCAGCCTCGCGTCGCCGCTCCAAGGAACCACCCAGATGCGCCCTGTCCCGACTCTGCTGCCGCTGACTTGCTTCTGCGAACAGCGGCACTCCTGGTGACGGCGCGGATCCTCATCGGGAGAATGGCTGACGCATGGTCGACCTGCGCCTCATCGGGACTGACCCACGACCATCGACCGCGCAGCCGGGCTCCTGATCGGTCTGCCTTTCCTGTTCCGCCGACCAGCGCCGCTCACGGGATTGCTGCGCCCCCACTAGCGGCGGCGCACTCCGCACCGAAGCATCATCCACAGCGCACTGCCCGGGGACACTGCGAGGCGTCCGCCGTCCCTTCAGATGACGTCACACAGACACAGACGGCTCCGGTAGCTGACGGGCGAGCCCAGAACGTCCCGGACGGTCCTGCACGATCATCGCCAAGGCCGGGCGTCAGCGGATCGCTACGACGTCCGGCCGGGTCTGCACCGGGCCGAGCCAGCGCGTCACGAGGACGGCGGTGATGCTTCCCGTCGCCATGATCGCCGCGAGGACGACGATCTGGAAGCGCCCGGCTTCGAGGGGAGAGACGCCACCGAACACGGCGCCCACGAACGCGCCAGGGAGGGTGACGAGTCCGGTCGTCTTCGTCTGGTCGACTGTCGGTATCAGAGCGGCGCTCACGGCGCGACGTACCAAGTCCGCGGTGGCGCGGCGCGGTGTTGCTCCGAGCGCGAGCCACCCCTCGACCTCGTCCCAGCGATCGTCGACGAGCTCGCGGAAGCGACGGCCGGCTATGGTCGCGATCGACATCGCGTTCCCGATGACGATGCCGCCGACCGCGAGGGCGTAACGGGGTGAGAGCGCGATCGCTCCGCTCCCGAAGACGACGACCGCGCTGACCAGGATTCCGGCTGCCATCGCCCCGGCGACCGGCAGCACCATCGTCCGGAGGTCCCCGAGCCGCCGAGCCGACGTGCAGGACGCGACGAGGAACATCACTCCGAGCGCGAAGCCGATCAGCACCGGCGATCTGATGACACCGGTGAGCACGAGGCTGATGGCCGCGAGCTGCAGGGCGCCGCGCACGATCGCCGCCGCCGGAGCCCACGGCGCTGATGCGCGAGCAGCAAGCAGAACGACCGTCGCCACCGCGACGAGAGCGAGCACACCGAGCAGGGTGCGCACCAAAGCGTCCGCGGTCACGCCTGCTGCTCAATCATCAGGTGCACTGTACGGCCGGCACGGTGTCATCCGTCGAACGCCATGCGTCGCCGACCGCGCTGATGACCCTGGTGATCGGATCCGTGATCTGGTTCGCCAGCGACGGGATGCTGGTCTTGCTCAGCGGTCGCTGCTGATGGGCTGTTTGTTCTGGTTCGTTCGGCTGGTCCGCCGCTTGCGGACCACCCCGATCAGGATGGGCAGGATCGAGACGATGACGATGACGATCATGAGGACGTCGATGTTGTGCGCGACGAACGGGATCCCGCCGAGCAGCACGCCGACCGCGGTGAGTCCGCACGCCCAACCGACCGCACCGACGATGTTCCACAGGATGAACCTCCGGTAGTGCATGTCGGCTGTTCCCGCGGCGAGCGGGACGTAGGTCCGGACCACCGGCACGAACCGGCCGAGTACCAGGGACAGGCCACCCCACCTGGTGAAGAACGCTTCGGCCTCGTCCAGCCGAGCGGTCGTGAGGACCCGTGCACCGTCACGGAAGAGTCGGCGGCCGAAGCGTCGACCGATCCAGTAGCCGACCTGGTCGCCGGCGACGGCAGCGATCGACGCGACGACCGCGACCTGCCATGGTGCGATGCCCAGCGCGGCGCTGGTGATCGCTGCGGTGACCAGGAGCGAATCACCGGGGAGGAACGGGAACAGCACCCCGGACTCGATGAAGATCAGGACCGCGATCCCCGCAAGGACATAGGGGCCGAACGCGTGCAGGACGGATCCGGCGTCGAACAGGTGGACGGCGAGCGGGACGGTGGACATCACTGCCTTTCCGGCTGGGTGCGGGCGAAGGGGTCTCGGTCAGCGGGACCAGGCGATCACGACGAGAGCTGCTCGTGGGCGTCGGTGCGCACGCGCTCGTGGCGGCCGACGGAGATCCATGCGATGAGCGCTGCGATGACGGCGAGGAAGACGATGCTGGTGGTGATGGTCCCGATGCCGAGTCCGCCGTCGTGCGTCGGCTGGGAGAGCAGGTCCCCGGTCGAGGCGCCGAGCGGGCGGGTGAGGATGTACGCGATCCAGAAGCAGGTGACGGCACCGCGACGGCCGATGAACCAGACGGCAGTGACTGTCGCGATCGCTGCCGCGAACAGCAGCAGGGACGGCAGGTAGCCGAGGCCGGTCTGCTCGGCGATGAGGTCACCGGCTGCGGTGCCGAGAGCGAAGGTGAACAGGATCGCCAGCCAGTAAAACGCTTCCCGCCTGGTGGTGTCGATCTTGTGGATCGAGAGCGTGCGCTCGCTCCGGTACCAAACGATGAACACCACGGCGAGAGCGACCGCGAACACGGTCGTGCTCACACCCAGCGGAACACCGAGCCCGTCGGTGAGGTTGTCCGTGATGCAGGTCCCGACAATGCTGATCAGCACGACCGTGACCCAGTACGTGACCGGCCGGTAGGCCCGCGCCCGGAACTGCAACACCAGGAACACGACGAGCACTGCGGCCATCACGGCCGTCGTCAGCGGGAGACCGAACCCGAGGGTGTCGCTGAGCAGATCGGCTGCGGTTTCACCGACGGTCGTGGCGAGGACCTTGATGATCCAGAACGACGGAGTGGGGTCGGGGACCTTGTTGCGCAGTGGGCGGGGCCGGGCGGTCAGCTGGGTCATGGCGTGCTCCTCGTCGTGCCGTGGGCCTCGAGCCCTGGTCGGTGCAACGACGGTATGAAAGGGCCTGCAAGACTTCACCAAGAAATCCGGATGGCCCGATTGGATCCGCTTCCTGGGCGTTTTCTTGCACTGAGTGATGAAACCTGGACCGGTGCTTTTCGTCGGCGGTCCCGATCTCGATCTCGATCTCGATGGAGCGCCAACCGGCCGGACGTCGATAGCAGGAACGGAGAGACCAGATGAGCAGCACACCATGGCATCGACTCATCGATGCCACTGCACGTTGGTCGCTCCGTCGTGCACCGGACCGGGATGCGGATCGACTCGCCTCTCAGCGTTCGGTCATTGGCATCGCCGTCCGCGTCGCGGCAGTGTCAGCCGCGTTGGTCGTCGGCATCATCGCTCTGGTCGTCGCGTACGTGCTCTGGCAACTCACCCCCGGACAGCAACGCGAGCAGCCCGGTCCGTTCGACGTGCACATCACCCTGGACACGCTCGATCTGACGGTCGCGATCATCGGGGTCGGCGGGCTCGCGATCGTCTTCGCGGGAATCGCGTCCTGGTTGATCGCGCGTCGCGCGGTCCGCCCGCTGACTGAGGCGTTGCGCGTGCAGCGGACGTTCGTCGCGGATGCCAGCCATGAACTTCGCACACCGCTCGCTGTCCTCCATGCCCGCGTGCAACGACTCCGCATGCAGACGCCCGTCGACGATCCGCGCCGCGGCATCGTCGACGATGTCACCAGCGACACGCGGATCCTGATCGACATCGTCAACGACCTGCTGGAAGCCGCTGCAGGCACGCCTTCCGAATCGGGTGTCGCGCGCCTCGAGGTGGGACTATCAGGGCTGCGTCGTGACATGAGCGTGCTTGCCGACGAGCGGCAGGTGCGTCTCTACGTGATCGACCACAGCGCCAGCGTGGGCCTGACGCCGACACAGCTGCACCGCTGTCTCGTCGCGCTCACGGACAACGCCATCGGCCACACCCCACCGGGCGGCACCGTCACCGTGACCACGACGCCGGAACACGACCGCGTGTGCGTCCGCGTGCAGGACGACGGCTCCGGCATCTCCGGGATCGAACCGACGCGGGTGTTCGACCGGTTCGCACACGGCACCGGCCACGGCGCGGACTCTTCTGGAACCCGCACAGGGAACGGCATCGGGCTTGCCCTGGTGCGTGAGATCGTGGTCCGCGCCGGCGGTGACGTCACCGTCGAATCCACTGGTGATCACGGCACCGTCTTCGCGCTCCGCATCCCGACGGTTCACGCAGCGACGTCCGTGCCGACCATCACTCGTCGCGCGGGCGGAAGATGATCGCCATGAGACAACGGCTGCTCCTCGTCGAGGACGACCCCAGGCTCGGACCGCTCGTCGCCGAGGTACTCAGCGACGACTGGGATGTCGTCCTCGCGTCCGACGGTGAGCAGGCACTCGTCACGGCAGTGGAACGGTACTTCGACGTCATGGTCGTCGATCGACGGCTCCCCGGCATGGACGGCACCGAGTTCATCAGCGCCATCCGGAGCCGGCGGATCAGTACCCCGGTGCTCATGCTCACCGCACTCGGCGAACTCCACGACCGCGTCTCCGGTCTCGACGCCGGAGCGAACGACTACCTCGTGAAACCGTTCGAGTTCGACGAACTCGCCGCCAGACTCCGGGCGCTCACCCGCGACTACACCGGCACCGGAACCGGCGTGGAGATCGGGGGCTGGACCTTCTACCCCGACGACCACAGCATCCACTCGCCGTACACCGGTCGGGTCCTCCTCACCGAGAAGGAAAGTGCACTGCTGCGGGTCCTCGCTGCGGAACCCGCGCGGGCATTCTCGCGGAAACATTTGCTCTCCGCGGTGTTCGAACACGGTGAGCAGGAGAACACCGTCGACACGTACGTGCACTACATCCGGCGGAAGACCGACCGCGACCTCATCACCACGATCCGCGGCACCGGCTACCAGCTCGGCACGCCAACCTGACCTTCCCCACACCAGCCGCCAGCACGGCGACCTGAGCGTGTCCGCTGACCGATCGGCTACCGGACTCCATTCGGTCGCGCCTTCCACTCGCCGGTCACTCGGGGTGACCGAAGATGGACAGAAGTGTCCAGACAATGCCGATCATTGCCAGCCCGACAGCGAGCACACGGACGAGTCCCGGGGTCATCGCACTCTGCGGACCGCGGCTCCCCTGCTGGGCGTGGACGAAGTACTGCGCGATCGGCGCCGGACGCACGAACGCAGTCACCGCTACCGCAATGATTGCCGGCCCAGCGATGAGTCCGGGAATCCACATGGACTTCACCCAACCAGGTCGACGTGATGGCAGTGAGGCGTAGCTGTTCGGTGGCCGATCGGCTACCGGACTCCATTTGGTCGCGCCTTCCACTCGCCGGTCACTCGGGGTGACCGAAGATGGACAGAAGTGTCCAGACAATGCCGATCATTGCCAGCCCGACAGCGAGCACACGGACGAGTCCCGGGGTCATCGCACTCTGCGGACCGCGGCTCCCCTGCTGGGCGTGGACGAAGTACTGCGCGATCGGCGCCGGACGCACGAACGCAGTCACCGCTACCGCAATGATTGCCGGCCCAGCGATGAGTCCGGGAATCCACATGGACTTCACCCAACCAGGTCGACGTGATGGCAGTGAGGCGTAGCTGTTCGGTGGCCGATCGCCTATCGGTCGCGGTTCGTTCCGCGAAGAGCGGATCGCCACAGTCTGAAGCCGGTGTAGGTCAAGAGGGCGCCGAAGATGATGTTCAGAACCGCGAGCAGGACGTCGAGGTCTGGACGGCTCAAGCGCACGATGGACGTCACGATGAAGATGAGCCCGAACACGATCGCACCTGTGCCCAGTACCTTCGCGCTTACGGTGTCCATTCGCTGACGCTACTGCTTCCGAGCGCCCGGCGAGCGATCGGTGAGCGAGGCAATAGCCGGCACTCGATGGACACCGCCGGCAGCTAGACCAGACAGCTCAGTTCGGCTGTGCTGCAAAATGGACGACGGTGGCAGCGAGGGCAAGCAGGGCGACGATAGTGAGGATCGCCGCTGCTCCAGACATCCACGCGCGACGACGGGCACGCCGACGGCGTTCAGCGACCGACGCCCAAAGCACTGTGCTGACGACGGCCGCGATCGGGAAGCCGATGTAGGCGACCGATCCGGCGGTGTAGTTGCACCCCCCGTTACCACACGCGTCGAAGGCGAACATCGAGAGCACGACGCCGAACCAACCGACAACGAGCATCGGCAGGCTCAGACCGAACAACGTCAGTGTGGCTGCCAGATCTTTCCAGCCTGCAGGCGCCTGGATTGAGTGCGTGTGGCGGTCAGGGGCCCCGAGCGGGAAGAGCTCGTCATCGATGTCGTCCTGCCTCATGGCTATAAGTCTGCCGTGGAGCACCGCTACGCTGCCTGCCACTTCCAGCCACAGGGCCAGGCATCCCCGACATAGTCGGCGGCGCGAAGGTCGCCAGTCGAGCACCCGCGGTATTTCGCTGGATGCCCAGCACGACCCGCCGACGCCGACCCAACGGCCCGTCTCGATAGCCGGTCGCTCACCGCTGCAGCCTGACCATCGCAACGCGACCGATGGGCTGCCATGTCCGCGCTGATCAGCGAATTCCCGTATGCCTGTCCCGCAAAAATGCCCGATGAAGGTGCCTCAATCGCTACAGATCAAGCCGCTTCTCGAACGGGTCGCATTCGCCCGCCATCTGGCCACCGCCGCATCAGCGCATCGCACCGACCTGTGCCCCGCGTCGTTCTGCAGGAAGCCGACCGCGGCCCAGCCGGGACGAGCCGCGACGGTCGGGCCCGCGATGCCGAACAGACCCACCTGACGTGGTTGGAGTACGGAAGGACGCGACGGCCGCACCCCGCATCACGATCCGGTGACGAGCCCCGTGCGCTCCCCCACGCTCTGTCAGGATGCCGCTCATGGGGGACCGCAGAACGACCGCATCGGTGACCGGGGCGCTGCTCGCGCTGATCCTGCTGACGGGCTGCGCAGTTCAGAGCGGCCCGGCTTCCGGTGTGTCGTCGACGAGCGGCGCGCAGGCCGGCACCACGGCCGGAGAGCCGACGGGCGCCGCGGGCACGGACGCCGCTTCCGGAGACGGCGCCGGCCCGGGCGGCGACAGCCCGCCGCAGTACGGGCTCAACAAGCGGCACCATGACCGCACCGACCTGAGCGCGGAGTCGGCGGCAGCGCTCGACGTCGCACGTGCTCAGGTGGAGCGGGAGCTCGCTGCGCAGTCGACCCCGGTCCTGCAGCCGGCGGTCGAGGAGATCCTCGACGGCGTCGGGGCGCCGGACCGCTGGATCGTGACGACGCAGAGCGGTGAGCAGGTGCTGTTCGAGGCGCAGGTCGAGATGTCCGGTTGCCTCATCGGCGAGGTCCAGCGGGACGGCACGGCCGACGTCACGACCGCAGGGTGGGTCCTCGACGGCGGATGCCACGCCCTCGACGGGCACTGAACGGTCCGACGGGCACTGCGCGGTCCGACGGGCACTGCGCGGTCCGACGGGCACTGCGCGGTCCGACGGGCACTGCGCGGTCCGATGAGCACTGAGCCCCCGACAGAACCTAATCTGGTCGGATGCTCTCCCGACGCGACGCCGCCGTTCGACTCGACATCACCCTCGAGATGGCGACCCACCACGGAATCCCCTCGCGTCTCAGCGAAGCCGAACTCGACGCGATCGAACAGGATCCGCCCGCGTGGCTCGTGCAGTCCCGGGCCAACCGCACGGGTGCCAAGAAGGTCTGGGTCCGCCTCGAGTGCGTCGTCTGCGCGTTCGCCGAAGAAGCGCGGCCGAAGAAGTGGTGGCCCGAGTGGGACTACCTGATGTGCGACTACCACGAGCCGTACCAGGCGCCGGAACCGACAGCCGGGCTCACCCGACGAGAGGTCGAGGGCATCGGTAGCCGGTTCATCGCCCTCGTCGACGAGCGTCCCTGACTGGCAAGCCCACCCCGCCCCTTGGGTACGGTCCACCCATGCCCACCGAACGTCGTCGCCTGGTCCTGCCCGGCCAGTACGGTCCTGCGTTCGACGACGGCGGCCCGGCCCTCGTCGTCGAGGCACGCGAGTTCTTCACCGCCCGCCCCGTCCACCGGGCGAAGGCCCACCTCTGGCTGAGCGCCCTGCGCCACCGCGTCCGCGAACTCGGTGACCGCGCCGAGTACGTCCAGGTCGACACCCTCCGCGAAGCACTGACGGGCCGCGACGACCTCGAGGTGATCGACCCGCCGTCCCGCACCCTCCGCGCGCAGGTCCGGCACTGGGGCCGGGACACCGTGATCCTGCCGAGCCGCGGTTTCGTCACCGACGAGGACGAATTCGCGGAGTGGGCGGCCCAGGGCACGGGTCGGTTCCGCATGGAGGACCACTACGAGCGTGTCCGGCGCCGCGAGGGCTGGTTGCTGCGCGACGGCAAGCCGATCGGCGGGAAGTTCAGCCTCGACGACCAGAACCGCGAGCCGCCGCCGAAGGGTGCGACGACCCTCGGGCTGCCCGAGCCCTGGTGGCCGGACGAGGACGACATCGACGACCAGGTGCGGCACGACCTGGACCGGTGGGAGCGGGACGGCACCGCTCGGTTCGTCGGCCGCGACGACACCCGTCGGTTCGCGGTGACGGCGGACGAAGCCCAGCGTGCGCTCGACGACTTCGTCGCGGTGCGCCTCGGCGACTTCGGTCCGTTCGAGGACGCCACGTTGACGAACGACTGGACGATGGCGCACTCGCTCCTCAGCGTGCCGATGAACCTCGGGGTGCTCGATCCGCGTCAGGCGATCGACGCCGCCCTCGAAGCGCACCGCACCGAGGCCGCACCGCTCGCCAGCGTCGAGGGCTTCGTCCGCCAGGTCGCCGGCTGGCGCGACTACGTCTGGCACCTCTACTGGTGGTTCGGCGACGACTACGGCGCATCGGAGAACGCCCTCGGCGCGCACGGACGGCTGCCCGACTGGTGGCAGGACCTCGACGCGTCCGAGGTCGAGGCCGTCTGCGTGCGGACCGCGATCGAGGGCCTGCACGACCACGGCTGGCTGCACCACATCCAGCGCCTCATGGTGCTCGGCAACTGGGCGTTGCAACGCGGCTACGATCCGGTGCACCTGACGGAGTGGTTCACGGACGTGTTCGTCGACGGCACCGACTGGGTGATGCCCGCGAACATCATCGGCATGTCCCAGCACGCCGACGGCGGGATGGTCGCCACCAAGCCGTACACGTCGGGCGGCCGCTACATCGACCGGATGTCGGACCACTGCGGGGGCTGCCGGTTCGACCCGACGAAGCGGGTCGGCGACGACGCGTGCCCGTTCACGGCCGGGTACTGGGCGTTCCTGTCGCGCGTCGAACCGGCGCTCCGCGACAACCACCGGATGGCCCGTCCGCTGCAGCAGATGCGGTCGCTGGCGGACCTCGACGAGGTCGTCGCGCAGGAGGCTCGTCGCACCACGCCGTGACGTCACCCGGTCCCGATAGGGTCGTGAGCGTGAGCAACGAGGCATTCGACGACCGCTACGAGCTGCGCGAGTTCGCGCGCGGGACGGATGACGAGGGGGCGCCGAACGCCGAGACGGCTGCGTGGATGCAGGCCGTCGGCCTCGGCTTCCACGAAGCCGATCCCGACGCCGAGGGCGCGGCGCGCATGGCGTCCCACTTCATCGCCGACGAAGAGACCTTCCTGGGCGTCTACGTCCGGAAGCCCTTCCCCGGTTCCGTCGACGAGACCTGGCCCGCCGGGACCTTCACGTGGTTCCGCAAGGCGCTGAGCTGGGGCGACGGGTCGTCCGTCGACACGCAGGCCATCTCCGCGGTCACGGTCCGGCCCACCGAGCGTCGCCGCGGCATCCTGCGCCGCATGATGACGCACGCGCTCGAGCGCGGTGTCGCCGAGGGCTACGCCGTGGCGTCCCTGACCGCGTCCGAGGGCACGATCTACCGCCGCTTCGGCTTCGGCAGCGCGATCCGCGAGCGCGCGGTGCGCGTGCGTCGCGAACGCGCGCTCCCCCTCCTCGCCCCGACGTCGGGCTCGGTGTCGGTCGTCACGCCGCAGTGGCTCGCCGACGGCCCCGGCAAGGCGGTCTTCGAGCGCTTCCACACCCGCACGCCCGGCTCGATGGTCCGCAACGCGGGCACCTGGCCGATCGTCTTCGGGCTGCTCGGCAACGACGGCCAGAAGGCGAAGGACGTCCGTGCGGCGGTGCACCGTGCCGACGGCTCCGACGAGGTCGACGGCTACGTCACCTGGCGTGTCAAGGAGGACCGGGGTTCCGACACCGCACTCGAGATCGTCGACCTGGTCTACGCGAACGACCAGGCGTACACGGCGCTGTGGGAGTTCCTGCTGTCGATCGACCTGAACGACGTCGTGAAGTACAACCGCTCGCGGCTCGACGACCCGATCGTCGCGGCCCTCGGCGACAACCGTGCCTACGACGTCGATCACGAAGAGGACCACGTCTGGCTGCGCGTCCTCGACGTGGCCGCGGTGCTCGAGTCGCGGCCGTTCGCCGTCGACGGCTCGCTGACACTCGCGGTCACCGATGCGCTCGGCCACACGACCGGCACGTACCGGCTGGACGTCCAGGAGGCCCGTGGCAGCGTCACCCGCATCGCCGACGACGCCGACGCGGCCGGTTCCGACGTCCAGCTCGACGTGGCAGAGCTCGGTGCGCTGCTCATCGGGTCGGTTTCACCCGTCACCCTGGCGGCCGCCGGCCTGGTCCGCGCTGCGGATCCTGCGTCGATCGAGCTGCTGCGCGCGATGCTGCTCCCGCCCCGGACCCCGCACGGCATCACCTACTTCTGATCAGCATCACCGGGGCGCCCGGTCCGACCGCTCCGCGGCCGGACCGGGCGCCTTCGGCGTAGCCTCCGCGCCATGAGCGACGACGCGGTGGTCGAGTGGCTGCTCGACTCGGACCCGGCGGTCCGGTGGCAGGTCGAACGGGACCTGGTCGGTGCGCCGCCGTCCGTGTGGCAGCAGACCCGGGGACGGGTCGCGACCGAGGGCCTCGGGGCCGCGATGCTCGCACGCCAAGCCCCCGACGGGCAGTGGGCCGGCGGCGCGTACTTCCCGGCGGACTTCGACTTCGACGGTCCCGAGGCGGACGAGCCCGGACAGCCCTACACGGCGACGACCTGGTCGCTGAACGCCCTGCGCGACTGGGGGCTCGACGCCGCGGTCCTCGGGGACACGGCCGCACGGCTCGCGGCGAACAGCCGCTGGGAGTACGAGGACCTGCCCTACTGGAGCGGCGAGGTCGACTGCTGCATCAACGCGTTCACCCTGGCGAACGGTGCGTGGCTCGGTGCCGACGTCGGGCAGCTGGCGGCGTGGTTCCTCGATCACCAGCTCGACGACGGCGGGTGGAACTGCGAGTGGATCGAGGGGTCGACCGTGTCGTCGTTCCACTCGACCCTCAACGTCATCGACGGGCTCCTACAGCACGAGCAGCTGACCGGCGGCACCCACCCCCGCGCGGCGGAGCTCCGTGCGGCTCGACACCGCGGCGCCGAGTACCTGCTCGAGCGTCGACTGCTGTTCCGGAAGCACGACGGCGAACTCGTCGGGCCGTGGGCGACCCGGTTCGCGTACCCGCTGCGCTGGATCTACTCGGCGCTGCGGGTGACCGACCACCTGCGGGCTGCCGCGCTGCAGGACGGCACCGCGCCGGACCCCCGGGCAGCCGAGGCGGTCGAGGTCGTCCGCGCCGCCGGGAACGCCGACGGGACGTGGACGCAGGGCGCTCGGCCGCCGGGTCGGCAGTGGTTCGAGGTCGACGTCCCCGAGGGCGAGCCGTCGAAGTGGCTCACGCTGTACGGCACCCGCGTGGTGCGCTGGTGGGACGCCGCCTGAACTACGCCCGGCGCCGCACCCGCGGGTCGACGAACGCGTAGACCACGTCGACGATCACGTTCGCGGTGACGATCAACAGCGCCGAGAACAGCGTGAAGCCGACGACGACCTGCAGGTCGAGGGTGTGCACGGCGTCGATGAGCAGCGCGCCCAGGCCCTGCATCGAGAACACCTTCTCGGTGATGACCGCGCCGCCGAGCAGCGACCCGAGGTCGAGCCCGAACAGCGTCACCACCGGCAGGATCGCGGTGCGGAGTCCGTGCCGCACGACGACCTGGCGCTCCCGCAGGCCCTTGGCCCGAGCGGTCCGTACGAAGTCCTGCGACATCGACTCGAGCATCTCGCCACGGGTCAGTCGGGCGTAGATCGCGGCGCTGATGAACGCGAGCACGCACCACGGCAGGATCAGGTGCGTGAACCAGCCGACGGGGTCGTCGGCGAACGCGACGTACCCGCTCGTCGGCAGGATCCCGAGCACGAACCCGAACAGCAGGATGCCGAGCAGCCCGATCAGGTACGCGGGCGAGGAGACCCCGGCGACGGCGACGGTCATCACGGCCCGGTCGACGAAGGTGCCACGGCGGAGCGCCGAGACCGTGCCACCGAACACCCCGGCGACGAGCCAGAGCACGGCGGCACCGACGGCGATCGACGCGGTGACGGGCAGGCGGGACAGGATCAGTTCGGTGACGCTCTCGTGCAGCTGGAACGAGTACCCGAAGCACGGTGCGGCGCAGGTGATCACGGACGCGCCGCTGCCGAACGTGCGGCCGGTGAAGATCCCCGCCAGGTACGCGCCGAACTGCGCCAGCCAGGGCTTGTCCGTCCCCAGGAACGCCTGGACCTCGCGGAGCCGGTCCGGCGTGCAGGGCTTGTCGCAGATCGCGCGCGCGGGGTTCGTCGGCAGCAGCATGAACAGCGCGTAGGTGATCGCCGCGACGACGAGCAGCACGACGGCAGCACCGAGGATGCGGATCGCGATGAAGCGGAAGGTGCTCATCGGCGTGCTCCCCTCGGGTCGAGTGCGTCCCGCAGGGCGTCGCCGAGCACGTTGAACGCGAGGGTGATGAGGAACAGGGCCACTCCGGGGAACACGAGGTACATGGGGTCGGTCTGCACCCAGCCGACGGCGTCGCCGATGCTGCGGCCCCACGACGGCGTCGGCGGGGTCACACCGACGGCCAGGAACGACAGGGCGGCCTCGGCGCCGATCATCGACGGGATCGAGATCGTCGCGTAGACGGTGATCGTCGCCGCCAGGTTCGGCAGCAGCTGCGTGCGGATGACGTGCCACCGGCCGGCGCCCATCGCCGTGGAGGCGACGACGTAGTTCCGGCTCACGAGCGACAGCGTCTGACCGCGGACCACGCGGGCCACGGACGGCCAGCCGAAGAAGCCGATGACCAGTACGACCAGGACGGGCTTCGGGAACGACGTCGGCACGATCGCGGTCAGGGCGATCATGAAGACGAGCGAGGGGAAGCCGAAGATGACGTCGACCACGCGGGAGAGCACACGGTCGTACCAGCCGCCGAAGAAGCCGGTGGTGACGCCGACGAGCACGCCGATCACGATCGACACCAGGGTCGCGGCGAGCCCGATGCCGAGCGACGTCCGGGCGCCGTAGGTCACGATCGCGAACAGGTCGCGTCCGGTCAGCGGCTCGACGCCGAACCAGTGCTCGCCGCTGATCCCGCCGCCGAAGCCCTTGGGCGCGCCGAACGAGTTGAGCGCGTCGATGTCGTACCCGTACGGGTCCTGCCCGGTGACGGCACTGATGAGCGGCGCCGCGACGGCGACCACGAGGAACACCACGATGACGACGGCCGACGTCACGGCCCAGCGGTCCTGCCGGACCCGGCGCACCACGGCGCGGAAGCCGGTCGCGCGTCCGGACGACGCCACGGGGCGCTCGACGACGTTGGCGGTCACGAGGCCACTCCTTCCCAGGCGCGCCACGCTTCGCGGCGCGCCGCCTGTCGCACGGGATCGGCGACGGGCGCCGCTGCGAGCAGCATGCGCGTGTAGTCCTGCTGCGGGTCGTCGAGGACGGCGTCCGTGGTCCCCCGTTCGACCACGCGACCGTCGTGCAGGACGACGACTTCGTCGGCGAGCTGTCGGACGACGGCCAGGTCGTGGCTGATGAGGAGCATGCCGAACCCGAACTCGTCCTGCAGCTGCGCGAGCAGGTCGAGCACGGCCGCCTGCACGGTCACGTCGAGCGCCGAGGTGGGCTCGTCGGCGATGACGAGCGCCGGACGGAGCGCCAGGGCCCGCGCGACGGCGACCCGCTGGCGCTGTCCACCGGAGAGCTGGTGCGGGAACCGCTCGGCCCACGAGGGGTCGAGCTGCACGGCGGTCAGCAGGTCACGGACGCGTTCCGCACGGTCGGCCGCCGAGGCCGTCCCGTGCACGAGGAGCGGTTCGGCGATGCTCCAGCCGATGGTCTGCCGTGGGTTGAGTGACGACGCCGGGTCCTGGAAGACGATGCCGACGCGGCTGCGGAGCTCGCGGAGCCGTCGGCCCTTGGCGGTCCGCAGGTCGCTGCCGTCGACCTCGACCGAGCCGGCGACGACGGGCACCAGCCCCGCCAGGGCGCGTCCGATGGTCGACTTGCCCGACCCGGACTCCCCCACCAGGCCGACGGTCTCGCCGGCCCGCAGGTCCAGTTCGATACCCGAGACGGTCGGTTCGCCGCGGCGCGAGTACCGCACGGCGACGTCGCGCAGCTGCGCGACGAGCGGAGGGGAGGCGTGGCTCGCCTCGGCGAGACTCGCTTCCGCCGGTCCGAGACTCGCGTCTGACGACACGGCTCGGGTCCCGGGGGCCGCGTCCTGTCGTCCAGGCCGAGTCTCGGGGTCCGCAGCCGGCGTGGCGGGCGCGGGACGGGCCTCCAGGCTGGGGACTGCGGCGAGGAGCTCGCGCGTGTAGTCGGCGGACGGGTGCGCGAAGACCTCGGCGACCGTCCCGTGCTCGACGGGGTCGCCGCGCCGCATCACCAGGAGTTCGTCCGCGACGTCCGCCACCACGCCCATGTCATGCGTGATGAGGAGGACGGCGAGGGAGCGCTCGCGACCGAGCCGGCGGAGCAGGTCGAGGATCCCGGCCTGCACCGTGACGTCCAGCGCGGTCGTCGGCTCGTCGGCGATCAGCGCGACCGGGTCCCCGGCCAGGGCCATCGCGATCATCGCGCGCTGCAGCTGTCCGCCGGACAGTTCGTGCGGGTAGGCCTTGCGGATCCGCTCGGGGTCGGTGAGGCCGGCGGCACGCAGCAGCTCGTCGATGCGCGCGGACACTGCCGCACGGTCGAGGTCCGTCGGGTGCGCCCGGATCGCCTCGGCGACCTGCGTGCCGATGGACAGCACCGGCGTGAACGAGTTCATCGGTTCCTGGAAGACGACGCCGATGCCGGCGCCGCGGACGGCACGGAGCGTGTCGTCGGAGGCGCCGACGAGCTCCTCGCCGCGGAACCGGACACTGCCGGAGACCCGCGCCTCGGGCGGGAGCAGGCCGAGCACGCTCATGGCGCTGACGGACTTGCCGGAGCCGGACTCCCCCACGAGGGCGAGCACACGACCGGGGGTCAGGGTGAAGGAGACGTCACGGACGACGGGCTCCGCGTCGCCGAACGCGACGCGGAGCCCCTCGACCTCGAGCAGCGGCGAACTCACTTCGCGAGCGAGACCTTGAGGTAGTTCGGGTACGCCGGGAAGTCCGCGATCTGGAAGTTCTGCACGTTCGAACCGGCCAGGAACGACTGCTTCGCGTAGATCAGCGGCACCGACGGGGAGTCGGCCATGATCTTCTGGTCGGCCTCGGCCCAGAGCTTCTGCGCGTCCTGCTGGTCGACCGTCGCGCTGGCCTTCTTGATCAGCGCGTCGACCTCGGGGTTGCTGTACTTCGACACGTTGTAGCCGCCGCCACCGATCTGCGACGAGTCGTACAGCGGCTGCAGGTTGGCGTTCGCGCTCGGGAAGTCCGGCTGCCAGCTCGAGAGCGACAGGTCGAAGTCCGTCCCGTTCGTGGTGGCCTGGGTGAAGGAGTCGTAGTCGAGCGGCTTCAGCGTCACCGTGATGCCGGCACGCTTCAGGCCGGACTGCAGGGCCTGCGCCTGTGCGAGGTAGGTGGGGTCGTTCTGCGTCACCAGGGTGAGCTTGAGGTTGCTGACACCGGCGTCCTTCAGCAGCGACTTCGCCTTGTCGACGTCGCCCGTGGCGCCCGTCTTGTACAGGTCGTAGTCCTCGCGCCCGGCGATGCCCGGGGTGATCAGCGTCGACGCGTACGACCCGGCGATCGCGCCACCGGCCGCGATCCGGAACGACTTCTTGTCGACGGCGTACTGCAGCGCCTGGCGGACCTTGAGGTCCTTCAGCGCACCCTTCTGGGTGTTGATCGCCATGTACGAGATCGGACCGGCCTTGGACGTGGCGAGGCGGTCCTGCGCTGCGGGGTTGCTGCGCACCTGGTTCAGCTCGGCCGCGCCGAGGTAGATGGCGCCGAAGGAGTCCTTCGCGTCGCCGTTGTCGGCGATGAGCGTCTGCGTGATCGTGGAGGCGTCCTGGCTCTCCTTGAACACGATCTTCGAGGGGCCGGCGGTGCGGACCTCGTCGGTCTTGGCGCTCCAGGCCTTGTTGCGCACGAGGGTGACCTGCGTGCCCTGCGTGTTCGACTGCACCTGGTAGGGACCGGACGCGACCGGCTTCAGGTCGTAGGCGCCGGTGTCCTTGCCGTCGCCCTCGGGGACCGGCGTGAACGCGGGCATCGAGGCGAGCCACGGCCAGTCGCCGTAGGCGTCGTTCAACTTGAAGACGATGGTCTTGTCGTCCGGGGTCTCGATGCTGTCGAGGGACTTGCCGTCGAACGGGCCCTTGTAGCTGTCACCGCCGACCAGGAGCGACTTGTGGTAGCTCAGGCCACCGGAGAGCGTGGGGGCGAACGAGCGCTCGATCCCCCACTTGATGTCCTTCGTGGTGATGGGCGTTCCGTCCTGGAACTCGAGCCCGTCCTTGAGCGTGTAGGTCCACGTCTTGCCACCGTCGCTGGACTTCCCGGTGTCCGTCGCCAGGTCCGGGACGACCTTCGCGGTCTTGCCCGGCTCGACGTCCCACGTGGTCAGACGCCGTGCGACGAGGCCGAGGGACGTGATGCCCAGGCTCTGGCTCGTCGCCGGGTCGAGGTGGAACGAGGTCTGCGGCGTCAGGATGTTGAGCGTGCCGCCCTTGGCCGTGCCGCTCGTCGCGTCGTCCGAGGAGCTGCCACCCGAGCAGCCGGTCAGGACCAGGGCTGCTGCTGCGGCGACGGCCGCGGTGATCGTCAGGCGGTTCGGGCGTCTCATGACGGTGGGGCTCCTCGTGGGAAGGGTGGTGGCGACCGTGCGGCAGTCGCTGCGGTTCCGCGGATCGGGTCACCGGGCGGCGTCCATCCTGACACCGCTGCGGTCACCCGTCCGAATTCCACGTGCGAAGGACGTCGCACGACGAAACAATCCAAGTCCCGTGCGACGTCCGTCTATTCCCGATGGATCTGCACCGAGTCCACCCCGAGGGCGAGGGTCAGCGATCGAACAAGCCCCCGAGGAAGTCGTTGCCGAGGTTCGACGCCTGCTCGCCGAGGCCGGATGCCTGCTCGCCGAGGCCCCCGAGGAGCTGTTCACCCTCGCCCGCGATCCCCTCGAAGCCACCGCCGAGGTCGGCGCCGAGGTCTCCGAGCCCGAGGTCGCCGATGCCCGAGGCGATGCCGTCGAAGTCGACGCCGAGGTTCGCGGCCTCCGCCAGCACGGGGCCGGCGGCGGCGCTCAGCACCGCTCCCCCGGCGACGGCGACGCCGAGGCCGCCGAGCGCCATCGCACCGGCGCCGACAGCGGCACCACCGGCGAAGGCACCACCACGACCGCGGCCACTGCCGTTGTTCGAGCCCCCGAGGACGCGTCGGATCAGACCCGGACGTCGGACCTCACCGCGCGTCATCGTGCGCGCCATGCCGCCTGCCGAGTCGTCGCGCAGGTGCTCGTGCGGCGGCAGTTCGGAGTTCAGGCGGTTGCGCACCTGCTGCCGCTGCGCCGGGGTGAGCCGGGCGAACGCGTCGTGGTGGACCTGCTCGAGCTGGTCCGGCGACGAGGTGCGGAGCAGGTAGTCGTACTTCGCCAGGGCGACCTTGTCGGAGTCGGCAGGGCCCTGCTGCGGCTGGCCGTACTGCTGCGGCGGCTGACCGTACTGCGGCTGTGGTGCCTGCCCGTACTGCTGCTGGCCGTACTGCTGCGGCTGCTGGCCGGACTGCTGCTGGGGCCGCTGCTGCTGGCTCCGGTCGTCGCCGGTCAGCCGGTCCGCGGCGCCGCGGACGACGTCACGCCAGTCGGTCCCGCCACCGCGCTGCGCTCCGTTGCCGGGCGCACCGTCCCCCTGCCCACGCTTCTGGAGCTGCTTGTCGATGACCTTCGAGGCCATGCCGAGGATGCGGTTGAAGTTCGCCATGCCTCGACCTTTGTGGATGCACATGTGCGCTCCCAGCGACGAACCGGCGGGTCGCCCGCACATCCGGTGGGCATCCCCTGTGAGCTGCGCCGGGCACGCACCGTCAGGACAGGACGCGCGCCAGATACGCGTTGCGGAACCGCCCCGTGGGGTCGACGTCACGGGCGACCGCGGCGAAGTCCGACAGCCGCGGGTACGCCTCGTGCAGACGCTCGACGCTCACGCCGGACACCTTCCCCCAGTGCGGCCGCGGGTCGAAGGGCGTGAGCGCCTCCTCGATCCGCGACACCGCGGCCGCCACGGCAGCGGCGTCGCGGCGGAACGTGAAGTGGATGCCGACCGACTGCCGACCGGACGACGGCGCGAGCCACGCGGTGTCGGGCGCGATCGTGCGGATCTCGGCGGCGATGAGGATCGGCGCGAACACCGGTTCGAGCGGACGGAGCGCCTCGAGCGCCGCAACGGCCGAGGCCGCGGGGATCAGGTACTCGGCCTGGATCTCGGCGCCCGTCGACGGGGTGAACGTGGACCGGAAGTGCGGCAGCCGCTCGGCCCATGGCCCGGGGACGCCGCCCTGCTCGGTGACGCCGGCCGGGTCGTTCTCCCCCGGGTGCACGGGGCCGGTGGCGGGTCGCGCGCCGAGGGCGACCAGGTCGACGGTCGGTGCGGGTTCGTCGGTGCGGTGCTTCACCCAGACCTGCCGGGCGCCGCGGTCGTCGAACGACGTGAACATCGACACCGAGTACGCGTCGGACATCACCTGGTCGAACTGCGCGGCGACGGCGTCCCACGGCAGGTCGAGGTGCACCGTCGTGGCGACCTGGAACGTCGGCTCGATCGCGAGCTCCACGGCGGTGACGACGCCGAGCGCGCCGATGGCCACCCGGTGGGCGTCGAGGGCGCCGTCCGGCGAGGACGCATCGACGTGCGCGAGCTCGCCGGAGGCGCGCACCACGTCGAGTCCGACCACCGCCTGCGCGAGCGACGGGTTGCGGACGCCGGAGCCGTGCGTGCCCGTTGCTACGGCCCCGGCCGTTGAGATGTGCGGCAGGGACGCGAGGTTCCCGAGTGCCCAGCCACGGGCCTCCAGACCGGCCGCGACCTGACTGTGCGTCATGCCGGCGGCGACGCGGACCACGCGCCGCGACGTGTCGATGTCGAGCACCGGCGGCAGGTCCTGCAGCGACACCTGCACGGCGTCGGTGTCGGCGATGGTGTTGAACGAGTGTCGCGAGCCGAGCGCCGTCAGGCGCGGCGTCGACGCGACGAGCCGCTGGAGCTCGTCCGTCGACGTCGGGCGCGCCAGCGCCGAGGCGCGGTAGGTGACGTTGCCCGCCCAGTTCGTCCGCGTGCGCTCGGCCGCGATCACGTCGTCCATCGTGGGGTCCTGACTCCTCAGAAGCCGCGGTCGAGACGGTGCCACGTCTGCTGGAGACGCAACTCGTCGCGGAACCCGCGGGCGGTGGTGTGCTCGTCGATGACCAGGAACTCCGTGCCGACCATGGTGGCGAGGTCCTCGATGACCTGCAGACCGACGGCCGTCGTCATGACGGTGTGGTGGGCGGCGCCGGCGGTGAGCCAGGCCTCGGCGGCGACGGGGAACGACGGGCGCGGCTCCCAGACGGCACGGCCGACCGGCAACTTCGGCAACGCCGAAGTCGGGGGCACCACGTCGACGACGTTCGCGGTCAGGCGGAAGCCGTCGCGGGTGTCGGAGAGCGCCACGACGACGGCCTCGCCGGAGTCGGCGGTGAAGACCAGGCGCACCGGGTCGTCCTTGCCGCCGATGCCGAGCGGGTGGATCTCGAGCGTCGGCTTCGTGGTGGTGAGCGTCGGGGAGACCTCGAGCATGTGCGCCCCGAGGATCTTCTCGGCACCCGGGGTGAGGTCGTAGGTGTAGTCCTCCATCAGGCTCGCACCGCCGGGCAGACCGGCGCCGGCGACGTTCATCGCGCGGACCAGGACGGCCGTCTTCCAGTCACCCTCGGCGCCGAAGCCGTAGCCGTCGGCCATCAGGCGCTGCACGGCGAGGCCGGGGAGCTGCTTGAGCGTGCCGAGGTCCTCGAAGTTCGTGGTGAACGCGGCGGACCCGTTCTGCTGCAGGAGCGTGCGGAGGCCGATCTCGATGGCGGCGCCGTCACGGAGCGCGGCGTGCCGTTCGCCGCCGTCGCTGCGGAGTGATGGGTCCACGTCGTAGTCGCGCTCGTACGTCGCCACGAGCGCGTCGACCGCTGCCGTGTCCGCGGCTGCGGCGTCCACCGCGGCCGCGAGCTCGTTGACGGCCCACGTGTTGACCTGCACGCCGAGCTCGATCTCCGCCTCGGTCTTGTCACCCTCGGTGACGGCGACGTAGCGCATGTTGTCGCCGAAGCGCGTCAGCTTCAGCTCGCGGACGGCTGCAGCACCGGCTGCGGCACGGGTCCAGTTCGACACGCGCTGCTGCACGCGCGGGTCCGAGACGTGCCCGACGGCGGTGGCGTGCCGGACGCCGAGGCGCGCCAGGGCGTAGCCGAACTCACGGTCGCCGTGCGCGGCCTGGTTGAGGTTCATGAAGTCGAAGTCGATGTCCGCCCAGGGCAGCGTGACGTTCGCCTGCGTGTGCAGGTGCAGCAGCGGCTTCGTCAGCGCCTGCAGGCCGCCGATCCACATCTTCGCGGGACTGAACGTGTGCATCCAGGTCGTGACACCGATGACCTTGTCGTCGGCGCTCGCCTCGATCAGGGCGCGGCGGATGCCGTCGGCGTCCTTCAGGACGGGCTTCCAGACGAGCTTCACCGGCAGGTGCCCGGCGAGTTCCGCGTGCACCGCCTTGCTCTGCTCCTCGACCTGGCGCAGGGTCTCCTCGCCGTAGAGCCCCTGGGAGCCGGTGAGGAACCAGACCTCGTAGCCGTCGAGCGTGGCCTGGGGGTCGACGGTGGTGTCCGGCGTCGTGGTGTCCGGCGTCGTGGTGTCCTGCGTCGTGGTGTCCTGCGTCATCGCATGGCTCCTTCGGGGTTCTGTCCGTAGACGTTCTGGTAGCGATCGAAGAGTCGATCGATGTCTGCTTCGGCGATCGGGACGACGTCTCCGCCCTGCTTCGCGATGTGCACCGTCCGGGCGACGTCCTCGCACATCACGGCCGCCTTGACGGCGTCCTTCGCGTCCTTGCCGATGGTGAAGACGCCGTGGTTCTGCATCAGGACCGCGCGGCTCCGGTGTCCGCTGAGGGTCTCCACGATGCCGTGGCCGATCGAGTCGTCGCCGATGATCGCGAACGGGCCGACGGGGATCGGGCCGCCGAACTCGTCGGCCATCGCGGTGATCACGCACGGGATGGGTTCCGCTCGTGCGGCCCACGCCGTCGCGTACGTCGAGTGGGTGTGGACGACGCCGCCGACCTCGGGCATGTTCCGGTACACGTGGGCGTGCGCGGCGGTGTCGGAGGACGGGCCGTGCTCGTTGCCCCACCCGTCGGCCGGCTGGCCGTCGAGGGTGCAGACGACCTGGTTCTCCGGGGTCAGGTCGTCGCTCGAGACGCCGCTCGGCTTGATGACGAAGAGGTCGGTGCCGGGCACGCGCTCGGAGACGTTGCCGCCGGTCCAGATCACCAGGCCGTAGCGGACGAGTTCGCCGTGCAGGCGGGCGACGCGCTCGCGGGTGGCCGCGACGGCCCGCTGGGTGTCCTGGTCGGTTGCGCTGGTCATCTGGTCACTTCCTGCTCTGCCGGGAGGCGCGGCTCGGCTCCCGCCGTCCCCTCGCCCCGGGTCGTGGTCGCGCCGGCGCCGGGGGCTGCTGCCGCACCGGTTCCGGTCGCGTCTGGTCGGGTCGCCGCTGCCGCCACGGCCTGGACGGGCAGGGCAGCGCGGTACCGGCCGAGGTACGTCTGGAAGCCCTCGACGTCGCGCGGCTCAGGCTCGGCCACGTGCACGGCGTCCCCGCCGAACACGGTGTCCGACAGGTAGTCGGCGAGCTGCTGGTCGGTGTGCTCGAGGTAGGCGGCCAGGACGGCGATGCCCCACGCCCCGCCCTCGCCCGCGGTCTCCTCGAGGGCGATCGGCACCCGCAGTGCGGCGGCGAGCAGTCGCTGCGGGGCACCGGGCGTGCGGAAGAGCCCACCGTGCGCGGTCATCCGGTCGACCTGCACCTGTTCGCCGTGCAGCACGTCCATGCCGATCGCCAGGGTGGCGAACGCGCCGTGCACCTCGGAGCGGACCAGGTTGCCCAGGGTGAAGCGGGCGTCGGGGGTGCGGAGCAGCAGGGGCCGGCCGTCCTCGACGTGGGTGACGGGTTCGCCGGCCAGGTAGTTGAAGGAGAGCAGGCCGCCGGCGTCGGGGTCGGCCTGTTCGGCTTCGTCCAGGAGGACCCGGAACACGTCATCCGTCGGCATCGGACTGCCCGATGCCTCGGCGAAGCGTCCGAACACCCGCGCCCAGCTCGCGATCTCGCTCGCGCCGTTGTTGCAGTGCACCATCGCCACGGCGTCGCCGGACGGGGTGGTCACGACGTCGAGCTCCTCGTGCGGGGTGCTGAGCGGGTGCTCGAGGACCACCATCGCGAAGATGCTCGTGCCGACGCTGACGTTGCCGGTGCGGGGGGCGACGGCGTTCGTCGCGACCATGCCGGTGCCGGCATCGCCCTCGGGCGGGCACAGGGGTGCGCCGGGGCTGAGCGAGCCGGCGGGATCGAGCCACGCGGCGCCCTCGGGGGTGAGGGCTCCGGCTTCCTCGCCCGCGACGAGCACCTCGGGCAGGACCGCACGGAGGTCGGGGACGTGCTCGCCGAGCAAGTCCTGCGTCGTGGCGAGCATGCGCCCGTCCCAGTCGCGGGAGCCGGGCTCGCCCGGGCCGCTGTCGACGGGGCCGCTCTCGATCGGGAAGACACCGGAGGCGTCCCCGACCCCGAGCACGTTCCGACCGGTGAGTCGTCGGTGGACGTAGCCCGCGAGGGTCGTGATGCCCGCGACCTCGGCCACGTGCGGCTCGTCGTCGAGCACCGCCTGGTACAGGTGTGCGATCGACCAGCGGAGCGGGACGTTGAAGAACAGGGCCTCGCTGAGCCGTTCGGCTGCGGGTCCGGTCGAGGTGTTGCGCCAGGTCCGGAACGGCACGAGCAGCTCGCCCGCGGCGTCGAACGCCAGGTAGCCGTGCATCATCGCGCTCACACCGACGGCGCGGAAGGTGGTCGGACGCACGCCGAACTGCGCTTCGACGTCGGCGACGAGCGCGGCGTACGCGGCCCGGAGGCCGGTCTCGACGGCGTCGAGCGAGTAGGTCCAGCGGCCGTCGACGAACTCGTTCTCCCACTCGTGGGACCCGGCGGCGATGGGCACGAGGTCCTCGTCCACCAGACACGCCTTGATGCGGGTGGAGCCGAGCTCGATCCCGAGTGTCGTGCGGCCGTTCGCGACCTGCTGGGTGGGGTCGTCGCCCATGCGTTCCTCCAGAACTCCGTCGTCCTCCGTGAGCGCTCACATCCTGGCACGTGAGCGCTCACTCTCGCAATGCCCGGGCGCGCCGCCCCGCTCACGTCCGCCGAGGTCGCGCAACACCCCGCCCGGTGAACCCATCCGCGGAGAAGACTCGCCCGACCCCCTCCCGCCGAGGTTCCACAACACGCCGCCCGCGCACCGCCCAGGTTCCACCGACGACTCGGATCCGCGCCCAGATGCCGAGATTTCGGAACCTCGGGGTCCGGGCGGCGGCCGCGGGGGGGCGCGCGGCCGCGGGCTACGGGCCGGCGGTACTCTCGCGGATGACGAGGGCCGGGGCGACCGACGCCGAGGCCGCCGCGCCGCCGTCGATCAGGCCGAGCAACGCCTGCCCCGCCACACGCCCGAGCTCCTCGAGCCGCAGGTCCACCGTCGTCAGCGGCGGCCGCGAGGCGAGCGCCATCACGTCCCAGTCGTCGAAGCCCGTGACGGCGACGTCGCCGGGCACCGATCGTCCGAGCTCCCGCAGCCGATCGCACACGCCGCGGGCGATCTGGTCGCTGCCGCACACGATCGCGTCGACGTCGGGCGACTGCCGAGCCAGCACGTCGACGGCCTGGCGCCCCCACCGTTCCGACCACTCGCCGAACAGCGGCGGGGTGACGAGCCGCGACCCGAGCACGGAGGCCGCTCCCGCCACCCGGCGTTCGGCGGAACGGTGCCGCGAGGGCCCGGTGACGACGGCGACGCGTGACCTGCCGAGGGTGAGCACGTGGGCGGCGACGGCGGCGCTGCCGGCCTCGTCGTCGAGGGTGATCGAGGCGTCGTCGGCCGAGGTCGACGGGGTGAAGGCGTAGACCACGGGGATGGACACGTCGATCGGCGGCCGGGCGTCGGCGGAGCGGCCGGTGACGATGATGCCGTCGACCCCGCGGGCCGCGAGTGAGCGCAGGTAGTGGGCCTCGCGGACGTGGTCGTCGCGGGTGTCGCACAGCAGGACGGCCATCTGCCCGGCGGACAGGGCGTCCTCGGCGCCGAGCAGCACCGGGATCGAGAACCGACCGAAGGAGTCGGTGGTGATCATGCCGACCGTGTAGGTGCGGCCCGACGACAGTGCGCGGGCCCGAGCGTCGCCGACGAACCCGAGCTTCTCGGCGGCGTCCTTGACCCGTGCCCGCGTGGAGTCGCGGAGCTGCCCGGTGCCGTTGAGCGCCTTCGACGCCGTGCCGATCGACACCCCGGCGAGCGCGGCGACGTCGGTGATGCGGACGGGCTGCGCGCCGCGGTCGACACCTGTGCGTTCGAGCGTCACGGCAACTCCTTTCCGGATCGGGAGACGTGTCGATGAGCATACGCATCGAATCGGCTGGGATGCTTGCGCACACCGTGTCGATGTCGTAGCGTCCCCGCCAGAAACCGTTTTCCGAAACGGATCACGTCACATCGCAAGGAGGCGACATGACCACCACGCTCGCGACCGACAGCCGTGCACACACCGCGACCCCGGTCCTCCCCACCGCTGCCGCGCACCTGACGCTCCGGCCCCTGCCGACGGGCGACGCCCGGATCACCGGCGGGTTCTGGGCACTCCGGCAGGAGCGCAACGGCCGTGACGCGGTCCGCGGCGGGTACGCCCTGCTCGAGACCGCCGGCAACTTCCGGAACCTGCGCATCGCCGCGGGGCTCGAGGAGGGCGAGGCCACCGGCCCGATCTTCATGGACTCCGACGTGACGAAGTGGCTCGAGGCGGTGGCGTGGGAGTACGGCCGGGCCCCGTCCGAGGACCTGCTCGACCTGCAGCGCGAGGTCACCGCCCTGTACGCCCAGGCGCAGGCCGACGACGGCTACCTCGACTCGGTGCAGCAGATCCGTGGGAAGGGCGAGCGGTACACGGACCTCAAGTGGAGCCACGAGATGTACTGCGCCGGGCACCTGTACCAGGCGGCCGTGGCGCAGCACCGTGCGACGGGCGACACCGGCCTGCTCGAGGTCGCGATCAAGAACGCCGACCACCTGGTCCGCACGTTCGGCGACGGCACGGCACCCGACGGTACGCCGAAGACCCGCGACGTCGACGGCCACCCCGTCGTCGAGATGGGCCTGGTCGAGCTGTACCGCGAGACCGGCAACCGCGACTACCTCGACCTGGCGCACTGGTTCGTCGACGCTCGCGGCACGGGCATCATCGAGCGCGCCGGTGGCGAGCCGACGTACTTCTCCGACCGGGTGCCGAGCCGGCAGGCCACGACCGTCGAGGGCCACGCCGTCCGCGCCGTGTACCTGGCCGCGGGTGCGGTGGACGTCGCGATCGAGACCGGTGACACCGAGCTCCTGGCCGCGAGCGAGACGCAGTTCGCGGACATGATGGCGACGAAGGCCTTCATCACCGGCGGCCTCGGTGCGCGCTGGGACTGGGAGGCGTTCGGCGACCCCTACGAGCTGCCCACCGACCGCGGCTACGCCGAGACCTGTGCGGCCATCGGCGGTGTCCAGTGGGCCTGGCGCCTGCTGCTCGCCACCGGCAAGCCGGTCTACGCCGACGCGATCGAGCGCCTGCTGTACAACGCCTTCCTGGCCGGGGTGAGCCTGGCGGGCACCGAGTACTTCTACGTGAACCCCCTGCAGCAGCGGGACCACGCGCACCAGGACGAGAACCGCTCCCCCGCACACGGGCGCCGCGGCTGGTTCGACTGCGCCTGCTGCCCGCCGAACATCATGCGCACCTTCGCGAGCCTGGACGGCTACCTGGCGACGGCGACCGACGGCGGCCTGCAGATTCACCAGTACGCGACCGCGGACCTCGGCCCGGTGTCGGTCGAGACCGGCTACCCGCACGACGGCCGCGTGGTCGTCACCGTCACCGAGGACGGCCCGCTCGCCCTCGGCCTGCGGATCCCGGTCTGGTCGGACACGACGACGGTGCAGGGTCCGGACGGCACCGCGCACCCGGAGCCGGGAACGCTGCACGTCGTCGACCGGCACTGGACCGCCGGCGACACGGTCGAGCTCGTCTTCGACACGACGCCGCACCGGTACGTCGCCGACTCCCGCATCGACGCCGCCCGCGGTCAGGTCGCCATCGAGCGCGGCCCCCTCGTGTACGCCGTGGAGCAGGCGGACCAACAGGGCTTCACGGTCGACGACCTGACGGTCGACGCGGTCGCCCCGATCACCGAGGAACGTCGCGACGACCTGCTCGACGGCATCGTCACGCTGCGCGTTCCCGGACACGCCCCTGCCGCACACGAGCAGGCACCGTGGCCGTACCAGCGGCTGGACGCGACCCGGTCTGGAGGCGCGGGTCACGCCGTTGACGCGACCCGCGTCGGCGACGTGGCCAGCTCGCAGGGCGCCACCACGGGCCTCCCGTCGGTCACCGCGACAGCGGTTCCCTACTACGCCTGGGCGAACCGGGGCGCGGCGCCGATGCGCGTGTGGCTCCCGCTGGCGCGGTGACGTCATGGACCGCAGAGCGTTCCTGGTCGGCGGTGTCGCCGGCGGCGCAGCACTCGCCCTGGCAGGGTGCTCCGGCACCCTGCCGAAGGTCGACGCGAAGGCGGCGAGCTTCGGCAAGGACGCGACCGGCACCGTGCACGTCTGGTGCCGGTCCGCGACCCAGGCCGGGCTGACCTCGGCGGTGGCCGGCTTCAACAAGGCGAACCCGAAGCTGCAGGTCGAGCTGACCCCGGTGCCGGACGGGCAGTACGTGACGAAGCTCGCGACGGCCATCCGCGGTGGTGAGCCGCCGGACGTGGTGGACATCGACGACATCAACTCGCAGCTGTTCATCTTCCGCGAGGCGTTCGCCGACCTGACCGACGTGGTGCAGGGCCTCGACTACTTCGACGCGATCTCACCGGGGCACCTGCGGTTGCTCGAGTACCGCGACCGGTACTACGGACTGCCCTACCTGGCGGACAACTCGCAGCTGTTCGTCAACACGGAGCTGTTCGACCGAGCGGGGCTCGACGTCGAGGAGTCGACGAAGGACCTCTCCACGCTGCTCGACGCGGCGAAGGCCATCCGGAAGCTCGACGACGAAGTCTTCGGCTGGTCGATCTCCGGCAACGCCGCCGGCATCATCGGCTTCGTCACGCAGCCGCACGTCTGGGCCACGGGCGTCGACATGATGTCCGGCGAGGTCGGCGGGCAGACGGCGAACATCACCGGCAACGAAGCCCTCGAACGGATGCTCGAGTTCTACCGGCAGCTCTGGAAGGACGGCGTGCTGTCGAAAGCGACGTACGCCGACGCCGGCACGACCTGGGGCGCCGACTTCCGGGCCGGCAAGGTGGGGATCTTCCCGACCTCGTACGGCGCGACCGTGCCCGCGGCCACCAAGGCGATGCGGGCGAAGATGCAGACGGTGCTCATCCCGTCGTGGGACGGCCAGCGGTCGTTCTTCGACGGCGGCGACAACATGTGCATCCCGAACGGGGCGGCGAACCCGTCGGGCGGCTGGGCCTTCATGCAGTACGCGAACGGTCTCCAGCAACAGCAGGCCCTGCCCGACGGCGGGTACTTCCCCACCCGCTCGGACGCCGCGACGCCCGAGTACCGGAAGCGGTTCCCGCTGGCGTTCGGCCCGCTCGACGCCATCGAGAAGGGCTACGCGCCGCAGACCCTGGCCTACAACCTGCTCGTCAACCAGCCGTCGTCGCCGTACTTCGCGATGTTCCGCGAGGCCGTGTTCGGTTCGGGCACCGCTGCCGCGATGCGGACGGCGCAGGCGGACTACACCCGCATCCTCGACCAGGTCCAGGCCTGACCGACGCTCGCTCGCTCGCTTGTTGCACAGAGAGGTGCAGACATGACCACCATCTCCACCCGACGGACCGGCGCCGGCCGCCCGACCGTCGGCCGCGGCGCCGGCCGCCCGGGCCGCCCGGGTCCGTCCCGCGGTTCGCTCACGCACCCGCCGCGCGCCGGCGCCGTGCTCGTCACCCCGGCGATCGTCTTCGTCGCGGTGTTCGTCCTCGCCCCGCTCGTGTTCGCGCTCTACATCTCGTTCACGAACTGGCCCCTGATCGGCCCGTACCGGTTCATCGGGCTGCAGAACTACCTGACGCTGTTCCAGGACCCGACGTTCGTGCACGCCATCGGGTACACGCTGCTGTACACCGCGATCGTGACGGTGCCGATCCTGGTGCTCGGCTACTTCCTGGCGGTGCTCATCCGGGCCCGGCGACGGGGCAGCACCCTGCTGCGGACGGTGTTCTTCCTGCCGTACGTCGTCGGCCTGACCACGCTGTCGTTCATGCTCGTGCTCGAGGCGCAGCCGAACTCCGGAGCCGTCAACATGGTGCTCCGCTGGCTCGGCATCACCGACGGCAGCACGGCCTGGCTCGTCAACGGCCCCCTCGCCACGCTGCTCATCTGCGTGCTCGTGGTCTGGGCGGTGTCCGGGCTGACGATGGTGCTCCTGATGTCGGCCATGCAGGGCATCCCCGACGAGGTGTACGAGTCCGCGCAGCTCGAGGGTGCGTCCTGGTGGCAGACCGAACGGCTCATCACCCTGCCGATGATCCGGTCGACCATCGCCCTCAGCGCCATCATCTCGGTGATCGGTTCGCTGCTCGCGTTCAACCAGTTCTACATCCTGACCCAGGGTGGACCGGGGACCGAGACGACCACGATCGTGAACGCGATCTACAACCGCGGCTTCGTCAACCTGCAGCTCGGCGCCGCGACCGCCGAGTCGATCGTCCTCGTCGTCGTCATCGCCGCCGTCACGGTGTTCCAGTTCTGGGCACTGCGAGAGAAGGACTGAGCCATGAGCACCACGACCTCCCGCGCCGGCCTCGCAGCACCGGACCTGTCCACCCGCACGCTGACCACCACCGGCGACGGACACCGACGGCGCCACCACCAGGGCAGCGTCCGGCATCCACGCGACACCGCCGTCAAGCGCACCCTCTACGTGATCGCCGGCGTCGGGTCGGTGCTCGTCTTCGGCGTCCCGCTGCTGTGGTCGATCCTGCGGGCGTTCCAGTCCGAGGCCGTCATCACGCAGGCGGCCGACCCCGCGACGTTCTTCCAGCTCGGCTGGCAGAACTTCGCGGCGGTGTTCAGCTCGTCGTCGCACCTGCTGACCGGCGTGTTCAACTCGCTGATCGTGTCGATCGCCACCGCCGTGCTCACCGCGGTGATCGCGACGATGGCCGGGTACGGGTTCGCCCGCTTCCGGTTCCGCGGCTCCGGCATCGTGTTCGGCCTGGTGCTGCTGACGATGATGGTGCCGTTCCAGGCGATCCTCACCCCGCTGTACCTCGAGATGAACGCCATGAAGCTCACGAACTCGCTGCTCGGGCTCGTGCTGTTCTACACGACGGTGAACCTGCCGTTCGGGGTGTTCGTGATGCGGAACGCGTTCGAGTCGATCCCGACCGAACTCGAGGACTCGGCGTTCGTCGACGGGGCCTCCCGCTTCCGGGTCGTCGTGTCGGTGCTCCGCCCGCTCCTGCTGCCCGGGGCCGCGACCGCGGCGCTCTACGCGTTCCTGGCGTCGTGGACCGAGTTCCTCGGGGCGCTGACCTTCCTGACGAAGGACTCGCTCTACACACTGCCGGTGGCGCTGCTCAACCTGCAGACCGGTGCGTACGGGCAGGTGTCGTACGGCAACCTCGTCGCCGGGTCGGTCGTGGCGATGATCCCGTGCATCGCGCTCTACGTCGGGCTGCAGCGGTTCTACGTCGCAGGCCTGTCGTCCGGCGCACTGAAGGGCTGACGGTCGGGTCAGCCCGGCGGGTGCGAGGTTGACACGGCCCCGCCCCGTGAGAGGGCCCGCTCCGGTGCGAGGTTCCATACTCCGTGCCAGGCCCGATGCCTCGCACGGAACACGGAACCTCGCACCGTTCGACACCACCCCTCGCACCGTGCGAGGGGGCTACGCGCTGCGGCGCACCACGAGCTCGGGCGCCAGCAGCGTCTCGTCGCGCGGCTCGCCCTCGACCAGGGCCCGCACGGTGTCGAGCACCCGTTCGCCCATCGCCCGGAAGTCCTGCCGCACGGTGGTCAGCGGCGGCGTGAAGTGCGCGGCCTCGGGCACGTCGTCGAACCCGACCACCGCGATGTCGTCCGGCACGCGCAGGCCCTCGTCGGCGAAGGCGTGGAGGACTCCGAGCGCCATCTGGTCGTTGCCGGCGAACACGGCGTCGACGGCCGTCACGTCAATGTGGCGTGCGGCCGCGAACCCGCTCCCCGGGGTCCAGTCGCCGTCGAGCACGACGGGCTCGAGGCCGGCCGCTTCCATGATCCGGACGTACGTGGCGCGGCGCACCTCGGACTCCTGCGACACCGGTGGTCCGGCGATGTGCACGATCCGCCGGTGCCCGCGCGCGAACAGGTGTTCCATCACGAGCGACGTCCCCGCTGCCTGGTCGATCGCGACCGCGGCGACGGTCGACGCCGCCGGGGTCCGGACGGCGTCGCGCTGCACGGCGTTGGAGACGACGACCGGCACGGTGACCGGCACGGTGAGCGATGCGAGGGCGTCGAGCACGCGGTTGTCGGCGGCGACGAGCACGATCGCGGCGACGTCCTGCGCGAGCAGCGTGGTCAGTGCACCGGACAGGTCGGACGGCGTCGGGTCCTCGGGCAGGGTCGAGAGCAGCACGTGGTACCCGGCCGACCGGGCCGCGCGTTCGAACCCGATCGCGGTGCTCGACGGACCGTACAGGGCGTCGCCCGCGGTGATGATGCCGAGCGCGCGGCTCCGGCCGCCGGCGAGTGCCCGGGCGGCGGCGCGGGGCCGGTAGCCGAGTTCGTGGACGGCGTCGGTGACCTGCGTGCGGAACGCGTCGCGGACCGTCGGATCGCCGTTGATGACGCGCGAGACGGTCTGGTGGGAGACGCCCGCACGCTCGGCGACGTCGAAGATCGTCGGCGCCTTCCGGCGTTTGCCGCCCGTGCCCCCTGGGGCGGTCGTGGTCGTCACGAGGCCAACCGTACCGCGCAGTCCGACCCGCGCGGCAAGATCGCGAAACGGTCACGTCGAGTTGACACCCCGTCACGGAACCCACAAGATGTGAGCGCTCACACGAGCTCAT
>NZ_RJVH01000005.1:0-320231 GCF_003755065.1 Curtobacterium sp. JUb34
GAGCGCTCACACGAGCACATCCCTCGGGGCACAGCAGCCCCGGCACCTGAGCGCGTCGAGGACGACGCGAGAGGAACAGAGGTACTTCGATGACGAAGCGCAGGATCATCGCGGGCGTTGCAGCCCTCGGCATCGCGATCGCACTCGCCGGCTGCTCGGCCGGTGGCCGTGCGTCCACCGACGGCGGCGGCAGCACCGACAACAAGGGCGCCCTGGTCGGCGTCGCCATGCCGACCAAGGTGTCGGAACGCTGGATCAAGGACGGCGACGCCGTCAAGAGCGACCTCGAGAAGGCCGGCTACAAGGTCGACCTCGAGTACGGCGACAACAAGGTCCAGCAGCAGGCCCAGCAGGTCAGCAACATGATCACGAAGGGCGCGAAGGTCCTCATCATCGCGTCGATCGACGGCGGAGCACTCTCCGACCAGCTCGACGCCGCCGCCAAGGCCGGCATCAAGGTGATCTCCTACGACCGCCTGCTGACGGGCAACAAGAACGTCGACTACTACGTGTCGTTCGACAACGAGAAGGTCGGCGTCGACCAGGCGACGAGCCTGCTCACCGGCCTCGGCGTCCTCGACGACAAGGGCGAGAAGACCGGCGAGAAGGGCCCGTTCAACATCGAGGTCTTCGCCGGCTCGCTCGACGACAACAACGCCAGCTTCTTCTTCAACGGCGCCATGAAGACCCTCAAGCCGTACCTCGAGGACGGCACGCTGAAGATCCAGTCGGGTCAGGACCAGCTCTCGCAGGCCGCCACGCAGCAGTGGGACCCGGCGACCGCCAAGGCCCGCATGCAGAACCTGGTCGCGAAGTCCTACTCGGGCGGCACCACGCTCGACGGCGTGCTCTCGCCGTACGACGGCATCTCGATCGGCATCATCTCGGCGCTGCAGGGTGCCGGCTACGGCACCAGCGACCGCCCGCTGCCGACCGTCACGGGCCAGGACGCCGAGGCGGCGTCGGTCAAGTCGATCATCGCCGGTCAGCAGTACTCGACCATCTACAAGGACACGCGCAAGCTCGCCAAGCAGTCGGTCACCATGGCCGAGGACCTGCTCACCGGCAAGAAGCCCGAGGTCAACGACACGAAGAGCTACGACAACAAGGTCAAGGTCGTCCCGACCTTCCTCTTCCAGCCGACGGTCGTCACGAAGGACAACTACAAGGAAGTCCTCGTCGACTCGGGCTACTACACCGAAGCCGACCTGAAGTAGTCGCAACCCACCTGTCGGACAGGAGGCACGGGTCGACCCCGCCCCGTGCCTCCCGTCCGCCCCATCCGCGCGCCACGGCGCGCACCACGGAAGGCGGTCGACGTGACGGACACGATCCTCGAGATGCGTGACATCACCAAGACGTTCCCCGGCGTGAAGGCCCTGCAGGGCGTCTCGATCGAGGTCGAGCGTGGCCAGGTCCACGCCATCTGCGGCGAGAACGGCGCCGGCAAGTCGACCCTGATGAAGGTGTTGTCGGGCGTCTACCCGCACGGCTCCTTCGAGGGGCAGATCCTGCTCGACGGCGCACCGGTCTCGTTCGCGGACATCAACGACTCCGAGGCCTCGGGCGTCGTCATCATCCACCAGGAGCTCGCGCTGAGCCCGTTCCTGTCGATCGCCGAGAACATCTTCCTCGGCAACGAGCGGTCCAAGGGCGGCTTCATCGACTGGAACAAGACGAACCTCGCCGCCGCCGAGCTCCTGCAGCGCGTCGGCCTCAAGGACAACCCGGTCACGAAGATCGTGGACATCGGTGTCGGCAAGCAGCAGCTCGTCGAGATCGCGAAGGCACTGTCGAAGAAGGTCAAGCTCCTCATCCTCGACGAGCCCACCGCCGCCCTGAACGACGACGACTCCGCGCACCTGCTCGAGCTCATCCGCTCGTTGCAGGCCGAGGGCATGACGGCGATCATCATCAGCCACAAGCTCAACGAGATCAAGGCGATCGCCGACAAGGTGACGATCATCCGCGACGGCAAGACCATCGAGACGCTCGACATGCACGCCGACGACGTGTCCGAGGACCGCATCATCCGCGGCATGGTCGGCCGCGACCTGTCGAACCGGTACCCCGAGCACGATCCCCGGATCGGCGAGGAGCTCCTGCGGATCGAGGACTGGACGGTCCACCACCCGCTCGACGGGTCGCGCGAGATCATCCACCAGGTCAACCTGAACGTGCGGGCCGGCGAGATCGTCGGCATCGCCGGACTGATGGGCGCCGGGCGGACCGAACTCGCGATGAGCGTGTTCGGCAGGTCGTACGGATCCGGCATCAGCGGGACCGTCTACAAGCGCGGCGAGCCGATCAAGACCCACACGGTGTCACAGGCGATCGACCACGGCATCGCGTACGTCACCGAGGACCGCAAGCGGTACGGCCTGAACCTGATCGACGACATCAAGCGGAACATCTCCGGGTCGGCGCTCGGGAAGCTCGCGAACTGGGGCTTCGTCAACGCGTCCGAGGAGACCACGGTCGCCGGGCAGTTCCTGAAGAACCTCAACATCAAGGCACCGAACGTCGACGTCGTCACGGGCAAGCTCTCCGGCGGCAACCAGCAGAAGGTCGTCCTGTCGAAGTGGATGTACACCGATCCCGACGTGCTCATCCTCGACGAGCCGACCCGCGGCATCGACGTCGGTGCGAAGTACGAGATCTACACGATCATCAACAGCCTCGCGGACCAGGGCAAGGGGGTCATCGTGATCTCCTCGGAGCTCCCGGAGCTCCTCGGCATCTGCGACCGCATCTACACGCTCTCCGAGGGCACCATCACCGCTGATGTGCCCCGCTCCGAGGCCACCCCAGAGGTCCTCATGCAGTACATGACCCAGGAACGGGAGACCCCTGTCAATGAACGCGCTTAAGTCCGCCGCCGGCTACCTCACCGGGCAGCTCCGACAGATCGGCCTGTTCATCGCGCTGATCGTCATCGTCGTCTTCTTCCAGGTGACGACCAACGGCATCACCCTGGCCCCGATCAACGTCTCGAACCTGATCGTCCAGAACAGCTACATCCTCATCCTCGCCATCGGCATGGTGATGGTCATCATCGCCGGGCACATCGACCTGTCGGTCGGGTCGGTCGTCGCCTTCACCGGCGCGATGGCCGGCGTGATGATCACGCAGTGGCACATCCCGTGGCCGATCGCCGTCGTGCTCTGCCTGGTCGTCGGTGCGCTCGTCGGCGCCTGGCAGGGGTTCTGGATCGCCTACTTCGGGATCCCGGCGTTCATCGTCACCCTGGCCGGCATGCTCGCCTTCCGCGGTGCGGCGCAGATCGTGCTGCACAACCAGCAGATCTCGCCGTTCCCGGACGGGTTCCGTGCCCTCGGGTCCGGCTTCCTGCCGTCGTTCGGCACCACCGGCTACGAGCCGCTCACGATGATCCTCGGCTTCGCCGCCGCAGCCGTCATGGCCGTCACCGCGTTCCGCGGCCGCGCCACCCGCCGCAAGTACCAGCTCGAGAGCGAACCGTTCGCCTGGTTCATCGTGAAGCTCGTCTTCGGCGTGGTGCTGGTCGTCTACGTTGCCCTCCTGCTCGCGAGCTACAACGGCACCCCGATCGTGCTCGTCATCCTCGGTGCCCTCGTGGTGATCTACTCGGTCATCATGCGGAGCGCGGTGTTCGGCCGCCACGTCTACGCCATCGGCGGCAACGCCCTGGCCGCGCAGCTGTCCGGCGTGAAGACCAAGCGCGTCACGTTCATGCTCTTCGTCAACATGGGTGTCATCTCGGCCCTGGCCGGCGTGGTCTTCACCGGTCAGCTCAACCTGGCGGCCCCCGGTGCGGGCAACGGCTTCGAGCTCGACGCCATCGCCGCGGTGTTCATCGGTGGCGCGGCGGTCACGGGCGGCATCGGCACGGTCCCGGGCGCCATCGTCGGTGGCCTCATCATCGGCCTGCTCAACAACGGCATGTCGATCCTCGGCGTCGGCACCGAGTACCAGTCCCTGATCAAGGGCCTGGTCCTGCTCGCCGCCGTCGCGTTCGACGTGTTCAACAAGCGTCGGGCGGCCGCCGCGCGCAAGTAGGGCGTCGGTCCGGGGTCACCCCCGCGAAAGCGACAGAGTGCTGCGGAACATCCGCGCACTTCTGTCGCTTTCGTGCGTCAGCGGGACAGGACCGCCCACCCCCGGGCCGGGAGGCGCATGGTCCCGTCCCCGAGATCGGCACCGCCCGCCTCCACCTGCGTCGCGTCGGCTGCGGGAACCTCGACGGGGTCGGCCGACAGGTTCAGGGCGGTCACCACGGCCGCGGCCGACGTCGCGGTGCGCAGTACGACCGCGGTGTTCGTCAGGTGGACGACGTCGGTGTGCGCCCGGTGCAGCCACGGGTTGCGGCGGCGCAGGGCGATGAGCGCCTCGTACGCGTGCGTCAGCGCGCCCGGTGCGGGTGGTGTGGGCGGGAACTTCGGTCGGACGGCATCGTCGCCGCCCTCGCGTTCCTCCTTCACCCCGGTCCAGCCGTACTCGTCGCCCGCGTAGACGATCGGCGTGCCGGCGACGGTGAACAGCACCGCGGCGGCGTGGCCGGCGAACGGCTCCCCAACGGCGCTCGCGACGCGGGTCACGTCGTGGTTGCCGATGAAGGTCGTCGGGGCGAAGGTCTCGAGCAGGGCGTCGTGCCGCTCGATCGCGTGCGCCAACTCGTGGCCGTTGCCGTCCGCGATGCCGTGCCAGATCCCCTGCCACAACTCGTACTGCGTCAACGAGTCCATGGTCGACTCCCGGGCGATCGCCGCCGCGTCGCCGTGGATCACCTCGCCGCTGAACCACGCGTCCGGGAACCGCTCCCGCACCCGCGGCAACACCCTGGCCCAGAACGCCGGCGGCACCGCGTACGCAGCATCGAGGCGCCAGCCGTCGATCCCCCGCTCCAGCCAGTGCGTCATCACCTGGACGACGAGGTCCTCGGTCGCTGCGCTGTCGTGGTCGAGCGCCACGAGGATGTCGTGCCCCTCGAACAACCCGACGGGCACCGGCTGCCCCGGGGTCCACCCCGCCCAGTCGATCGCGAAGAGGTCAGCGGTCGCTGCGTCCGGCCCCCGCTCCTCGAGCGCCCGGAACGCCGGGTGCTCGCGGCCGACGTGGTTGAAGACGCCGTCGAGCAGGACCCGGATCCCCCGCTCCCGCGCGGCGGTGACCAGGTGGTCGAAGTCGGCGTCGTCGCCGAGCCGGGGGTCGATGCGGAAGTGGTCCACCGTGTCGTAGCCGTGCGTCGAGCTCGCGAACACCGGTCCGAGCACCAGGCCGTTCAGGCCGAGGTCCACGACGTGGTCGAGCCAGGGCTCGATGCGGCCGAGGCGGTGCTCGACGGCGCGTTCCTCGACAGCAGAACCGGGTCGGACGTCCGCCCCGACGAACCCGAGCGGGTAGACGTGCCACCACATGACGTGCTCGATCCAGGAAGGCTCGGGCTGACGGACGGGGACGGTGTCGGAGGTCACCGCTCCGATGCTGCCAGCCGGACCCGCGCCGGGTGCGCTCGTGCTGAGAACGGACAGGAGCAGCAGGACGAAGATGACGGCATGGGACGCGCGATCAGAACGGAAGCGGACGCTGCGGCGAACGAGGCGGAGCACGCCGAGCGCACGTGCGCGTCGTGCGGTCGGACGATGCCCGCGTCCGCGGCCCCGGAAGCGCGGTACTGCTCCGCAGCGTGCCGGAAGCACGGAGTCGACGCCACCGACCGGGCCCTCGAACAGCGCATCGACGAGCTCCTCGCCGCGCGGGCCCGGACCTCGAGCATCTGCCCGTCCGAGGTCGCGCGTTCGCTCGAGCCCGATGACTGGCGGCCGCTCATGGAACCCGCCCGTCGAGCGGCTCGACGGATGACGGCCCGCGGCGAGGTCGAGATCACCCAGGGCGGCTCCGTCGTCGACCCCTCGACGGCGAAGGGCCCGATCCGTATCCGTCGCCCGCGGTGAGGGAACACCTGTCGTCCATCGTCGGTTGGGCACGGAGATGACTGCAACCGGATCGACCGCACCGACCTCCGCCCAGCCCCGAGCCCTCGTCGTGGGAGCCAGCGGCATCACCGGGTCCGCCCTGGTGGGCCACCTGCTCGACCTCGACTGGGACGTGACCGCGTTGTCCCGCCGGCCGCTCGCCGAGCAGGGCGTCCGGACCGTCGCAGCGGACCTGCGCGACCCCGAGAGCCTGGCGACCGCGCTCGCCGACGAGCAGCCGACCCACGTGTTCTTCACCGCGTGGCAGCGCCAGGAGACCGAAGCGGAGAACATCCGCGTGAACGGCGGTATGGTCCGCGACCTGCTGGCCGCGTTGTCACACGCTCCGCTCGAGCACGTCGCCCTCGTCACCGGCCTGAAGCACTACCTCGGCCCGTTCGAGGCCTACGCCGCGGGCGAGATGCCGGACACGCCCTTCCACGAGGAAGAGCCCCGACTCGACACCCCGAACTTCTACTACGCGCAGGAGGACGAGCTGTTCGCCGCCGCCGAGCGCCAGGGCTTCACGTGGTCGGTGCACCGCTCGCACACCGTGATCGGGCACGCCGTCGGCAACGCGATGAACATGGGCCTGACCATCGCGGTGCAGGCCACGCTGGCGAAGGAGCTCGACCTGGACTTCGTGTTCCCGGGCAGCGAGGCGCAGTGGAACGGCCTGACCGACATGACCGAGGCCGGGATCCTCGCCGAGCAGATGGTCTGGGCAGCGACCGCACCCGAGGGTGCCGACGAGGCCTTCAACATCGTGAACGGCGACGTCTTCCGGTGGCGCTGGATGTGGCCGCGGCTCGCGGCGCACCTCGGCGTCGACCCGGCGCGCGTGGTCGGCTACGAGGACGAGCCGCGGCCGCTCGAGCAGCAGATGGCACCCTACGAGTCCGAGTGGGCCGGCATCGCCGAGCGACACGGTCTGGCAGAGGCGGACATCACCCGGCTCGCCTCGTGGTGGCACACCGACGCCGACCTCGGTCGCGCGATGGAGGTCGTCACCGACATGGGGAAGAGCCGCGACGCCGGGTTCACGGCCTTCCGCCGGACCGAACGCGCGTTCGCCGACCTGTTCGCCCGGTACCGGGCCGACCGCCTCATCCCGTGATCAGCGACGCGCCTGTCCCGCCGCAGTGAACGGGGTACAGGCGCGTCCGTACTGTCGGTGGCACACCGCCGGGACCGCCGGTGATGCCCCACCGGAAGGAATCACCATGTCGCTCGGAGACAAGGCCAAGGACGCCACGCAGAAGATCGTCGGCAAGGTCGAGGAGAAGGTCGGCGAGCACACCGACGACCAGGAGCTGCACGCCCAGGGCAAGAAGGACCAGCACATGGGCGAGGCGCGCATGCAGACGGAGAAGGCGAAGGACGCCGTCGACGACGCGTGAGCACCAGCTCGTGAACGCACCGACGGCTCGACGTCTGCTGACGTCGGGCCGTCGGTGCGTTCAGAAGGCGTACCGGATGCGGCAGGACGGCAGGTGCTCGGCGACGAGTTCGCGGAAGCGCTCGACGAGCTGTCCCTTCGTGCCGGACCGGTAGCGGACGTTCACTGCGCCGTTCTGCGACACCTTCTGCTCCTGCAGGTCGGGGCGCCACAGCAGGTCCTCGGCCTTCGGGTGCCAGCCGAGGTTGACCTCGTGCAGGGGTTGGTTGTGCGTGAGGAAGATCACTTCCGCCGCGAGCTGCGCCTTGGCGGCCGGGGACAGCACGTCGTCGACCTGCCGCAGCAGTTCGGCCCAGTCGGCTTCCCAGGTCGGGGTGACGATGACCGGCGAGAAGTTCAGGTGGACCTCGTACCCGGCGTCGACGAAGTCGTTCACCGCGGCGATGCGCTCGGCGATCGGGCTCGTGCGGATGTCGGTGACCTTCGCGGTCTCGTGCGGCATGAGCGAGAACCGGATGCGGGTCCGGCCCATCGGGTCCCAGTCGAGCAGGTCGCGGTTGACGTACTTCGTCGCGAACGAGGCCTTGGCCGTCGGGGTCATCCGGAAGAGGTCGCAGAGGTCACGCACGTTGTCGCTGAGCATCGCGTCGACCGAGCAGTCGCTGTTCTCGCCGATGTCGTAGACCCAGGCTTCCGGGTCGCACTGGTTCGGTTCGGTCTTCGGTCCCTGCTTCGCGATGTTCCGTGCGACGTGCTTCGTGATCTGGTCGATGTTCGCGAACACCGTCACCGGGTTGCTGTAGCCCTTGCGCCGCGGCACGTAGCAGTACGCGCACGCCATGGCGCAGCCGTTCGCGGTCGACGGCGCGATGAAGTCGGCGGAGCGACCGTTCGGCCGGGTGACCAGCGACTTCTTCACGCCGAGCACGAGCGCCTCGGTCTTGATCCGGACCCAGCGCTGGACGTTCCGTTCGTCGCCGTGCACCTCGGGGATGTTCCAGTGCGACTCGACCGGGACGATCTCGGCGTCCGGCCAGCGCCCGAGGATCTCCTGCCCGCGCTGCAGTTCGAGGGCGGCCGGCTCGGCGTAGATGCGTCGGACGTCGAGCATCGGGCGGACGCGGTCGTTGCTCATCGGCTCCTGTCTACCCGACACCACCGACGGTGCAGACTCGGACCATGACCGCCGAGCCCGACGACCACTTCTTCGTCGTGGACGGCCGACGCTGGCGCCGCACCGACCCCGCGCTGCCCGAGGACATCGCGGCGGCGCTCCGGAGCCACCTCGGCCGTGGGCGGAACGCCGTCAAGCAGGCCAAGCGTGCGGACGATGACGGAGCACTGGCTGCGGCGCGGCACCGGAACGGCCTGGCGAAGCACGGCCTCGGCGAACGGGGCCCGGAGTGGTGGACGCGGCCCGAGGCCGATCGGATCGCCGACGCCGAGCGTGCCCTCGCCGACCTGGACGCGCTCGACCGCGACTGATCCTTCCCATAACGCCCGCGGTGGAAAGCAGAATCGGGCGTCCCTGGTCGAAACTTCCGACCAGGGACGCCCGATTCGACCAGGTACGCGCGGCTACGCCTCGGTGTGGCCCAACGCCGGCTCGAGGAGCAGGTGCGCCGTGCGGGACGCCGATGCGTGCAGCTCGAGGACGACGAGGTCGTTCCGGCCTGAGCGCAGGACCGGGCCGGGGATCGCCAGGGTCTGCTGCGGGCCGCGCGACCAGTACCGGCCGAGGCAGAACCCGTTGACCCAGGCGACACCCTTGCGGAAGCCGTCGAGCGACAGGTAGCGGTCGTCCACCGCGTCGAGGTCGAACGACCCGGTGGCGAACGTCGGTCCGGCGAGCACCTCGCCGTCGGCCGGTTCCACGGCGGACAGCGCCTCGAGTGCGGACGGGGCGATCGGGTCGAGCGCCAACGGCGACGCGGTCCAGCGCGAGAGCGGGACCCCGTCGACGGCGACCCCGCCGATCAGGCCCTTCGGCTCGCCGATGCGGATGCCGTAGTCGACCCGCCCCTGGTCCTCGACGAGCAGTTCGAGCGTGCCGGTCACCGGCGGCAGGACGATCGCACGGTCGTGGTGCTCGCGCTCCAGGACGCCCACGACCACACCGTCGACGGACACGATCGCGCGGTCGCGGACCTCGGTGCCGACGGTCAGCACGCCGCCGGACGGCAGGTCGACCTCGGCCCGGTACAGGACGAAGCCGCTCGCCGCACCGAGGGCGTCGAACGTCGGCGGCTCGTCGTGCGCCGACCACGTCGTGAGCGTGGGCAGCAGGGAGCGGAGCGACGCGACGCGGTCCAGGCGGACGGCGAGGTCCGTGGCGGGGACGACCCGGGCCTCCCGGTCGGCTCCGTCCGCAGCATCGGACGCGAGCCGACCCGATCCACCCGGCTCCATCGATGCCGGCAGCGGCGGCACGGGCGCGTAGCGCTCGATGACCGCGCGGAAGGCGTGGAACTTCGGGGTGGGCCGACCGGCCTCGTCGAGCGGGGCGTCGTAGTCGTAGGACGTCGCGATCGGACGGTAGACGCCCTTGTCGTTCGCGCCGTTCGTGAAGCCGAAGTTCGTGCCGCCGTGGAACATGTAGATGTTGACCGAGCCGCCGGCGGCGAGCAGGTCGTCCAGGTCCGTTGCCGAGGCAGCCGCCGGCGTGGTGTGGTGGTGCTCACCCCAGCTGTCGAACCAGCCGTCCCAGAACTCGGAGCACATCAGGGGGCCGGTGGGCTGCGCCTGCCGCAGGCGCTCGAGGCGGGCGACAGAGCGCGAGCCGAACGAGCCGGTCTTGTGCAGCGACGGCAGCGAGCCGTCCTCGAGCATCGTGCCCATCGGCTGGTCGACGCTCGTGAAGGGGACGGTGAGCCCGATCGCCCGGTGCATCTGCTCGAGCTTCGACAGGTAGACGGGGTCGGAACCGTAGGCGCCGTACTCGTTCTCGACCTGCACCAGGACGATGGGTCCGCCGTTGTCGATCTGCCGCGGGACCAGCACCGGCGCCAACGCGTGCAGGTACGAGGAAACGGCTGCGAGGAACCCCGGCTCGTCGCGTCGTACGCCGACGGTGCCGTCGGCGAAGAGCCAGTACGGCAGGCCGCCGTTGGTCCACTCCGCGCAGATGTAGGGGCCGGGGCGGACGATGGCGTGCATGCCCTCGGCGGCGACCAGGTCGAGGAACCGGCCCAGGTCGAGCCCGCCCGTCAGGTCGAAGACCCCGGGCGACGGGGCGTGCGCGTTCCAGGCGACGTAGGTCTCGATGGTGTTCAGCCCCATCAGCTTCGCCTTGCGGATGCGGTCGGCCCACAGGTCGGGGTGCACGCGGAAGTAGTGGATCGCGCCGGACAGGACCCGGTGCGGCTCGCCGTCGAGCAGGAAGTCGGTGTCGCCGATGGCGAATCGCATGGTGTGACTTTCTCATGGCCGGCCGGAGCCGGGCGTGGAGCGGGGCCGTGCGGACGTGTCCGCACGGCCCCGCCGAGGGTGCGGTGCCTACTTGGTCGAGACCGTGAAGCCCTGGTCCTTGCCGTACTTGGCGAGGGCCTTCTGCCAGGCCTCGAGGCCGGCGTCGAGCGAGGTGCCGTTCTCGTACGCCTGACCGACGGTGTCGGCGTAGACGCTGTTCGCGTACACCTGGTACGGCAGGTAGGTGAAGTCGTTGTCCGAGGACTTCGACGCGTCGACGAGCACCTTGTTGATCTGCTGGCCGCCGAAGTACTCCGGCTTCTCGTCGAGGAAGGCCGACGAGTCGAGGTCGGCGGTGGTCGAGGGGAACCCTCCGGACTTCATGAAGACGTCGGTCGACGCCTTCGACGAGTTCAGCCACTTCAGGAAGCCCGCGGCGAGGGCCGGGTTCTTCGACTGCTTCATGACGACCTCGGCGCTGCCGCCGTTGTTCGCGGTCTGGGCGGTGCCGCCGTCGTAGGTCGGCATCGGGGCGACGCGCCAGTCACCCGAGGCCTGGGCGACGCCGGACTCCAGGTTGCCGGGCATCCAGGCGCCGGTGATCATCGTGGCGATCTCACCGTTGCCGAGCTGCTTGTACCAGTCGTCGGTCCAGCCGACCGTCTTCGACAGCAGGCCCTGCTCGACGAGCTCGTTCCAGGTGCTGGTCCACTTCTTGGTGCCCGCGTCCTGCAGGTTGATGGTGACCTTGTCGCCGTCGGTGGTGAACGGGGTGCCACCGGCCTGGGCGATCATGCTCGTGGTGAAGCCGGCGTCGCCGGAGTCGGCTGCGATGTACGCGTTCGGGTCGGCCTCGTGCAGCTTCTTCGCGGCGGTGACGTACTCGTCCCACGTCTTCGGCACGGCGATGTCGTGCTTGTCGAAGACCGTCTTGTTGTAGAACAGCGCCATGGGGCCGGAGTCCTGCGGCAGGCCGTAGACCTTGCCGTCGATCGAGACCGAGCTCCAGGTGCTCTTCGCGAACTTGTCCTCGAGCGAGTCGAAGCCGTAGCCGGACAGGTCGAGGAGCGAGTCGGACAGGGCGAACTGCGGCAGCGCGAAGTACTCGACCTGGGCGACGTCGGGGGCGCCGGAGCCGGCCTTCACGGTGTTCTGCAGCTTCGTGTACTGGTCGGCGCCGGTGCCGGCGTTGACGAGCTTGACCTTCACCTTGGGGTACTGCTTCTCGAACGCGGCGACCTGGGCCTTGGCGGAGGGGGTCCAGGACCAGTAGGTCAGGGTGCCACCGTCCTTCAGGGCCTTGTCGATGTCGTCGGACGAACCGCCGGAGGACGAGCCGCCGGACGCGCAGGCAGCGAGGGCGATCGCTGCGGTGACGCCGATGGCGAGGGCGCTGAGCCCGCGCCGGAGACGCTTGTTCATGGGGGTGCCTTTCACTTCTTCGTGGAGAGGGGGTGGAGCTTGCTGTGTCAGGCCTTGACCGACCCGGCCGCGAGGCCGGACTGCCAGAAGCGCTGGAGGAAGAGGAACGCGACCACGATCGGGATGATCGTGAGGAGCGATCCGGTGACGACGAGGTTGTAGATCGGCTGCGCGCCGGACCCGGTGGCCTGGGCGTTCCACTGGTTCAGGCCGACCGTCAGGGGGTACCACTTCGGGTCGCTCAGCATGATGAGCGGCAGGAAGTAGTTGTTCCAGGTGGCGACGACCGCGAAGAGCAGGACGGTGACGACACCGGGAGCGAGCAGGCGGAGCGCGATCGTGAAGAAGATCCGGAACTCACCGGCGCCGTCCATGCGGGCGGCTTCGAGGAGCTCGGCGGGGATCGCGTCGACCGCGTAGGTCCAGATCAGGTACATGCCGAACGGGCTGATGAGCGACGGCAGGATGATCGACCACGGGGTGTTGGTCAGGCCGACCTGCGAGAAGAGCAGGAAGGTCGGGACCGCCAGCGCCGTGCCGGGGACCGCGATGGCACCGAGCACGATGGCGAACACCGCGCGGCGTCCGGGGAACTGGAACTTCGCCATGCCGTAGCCGGCGACGGTCGCGAGCAGCGTGGCGCCACCCGCACCGACGACCACGTAGAGCAGCGTGTTGCCGAACCACTGCAGGAAGATGCCGTCGTTGTACGTGACGGTGTCGACGATGTTCTGCCAGAGGTTGAAGTCCCCGCCGAACCAGAGGCCGAAGGTCGACAGCAGCGACGCCTGCGTCTTCGTGCTGTTCACGAGCAGGTAGAACAGCGGCGCGAACGAGTACACGACGAAGACGACCATGACCGCGGTCAGCAGGCCGGAACGCTTCGGCTTGCGTCCGTCCACGTGCTCCTCGGCCTTCCTGGAGGCGCGGATCGAGCGGGTGCGCGGCGCACGTTGCGTCGTGGTCGCCTCGGTCACCGTGGCCGCTGCGGGCCCGGCGGGGTGCTGGATGGTGCTCATCGGTTCTCCTCGCGGGTGCCGCGGACCTGGACGACGTAGGCGATCACCGCGGTGATCACGCCCATCACGATCGCGACCGTGGCGGAGTAGTTGAACTGCTGACCGCTGAAGGACAGCGAGTAGGCGTACATGTTCGGGGTGAAGGCGCTGCCGATGACGTTCGGTGCGAGCGTCTTGAGCAGGTTCGGCTCGTTGAAGAGCTGGAAGCTGCCGATGATCGAGAAGATCGTGGCGATGACCATCGGGCCGCGGAGCGCCGGGAGCTTGATCGAGAACACCGTGCGCAGGGGGCCGGCGCCGTCGAGCTCGGCGGCCTCGTACAGCTCACCGGGCACCGTGCGGAGTGCGGCGTAGAAGATCAGCATGTTGTAGCCGAGGAACTCCCACGTGACCACGTTGCCGATGCTCGTCAGGACCCAGGTGGGGCTGAAGGGCTGCAGCAGGTCGATGCCGAGGGCATCGTTCGCGGCGCCGGTGAGACCGAACTGGTTGCCGTAGATGAAGCCCCAGATCAGGGCCGCGACGACACCGGGGACGGCGTAGGGCAGGAAGACCGCGATGCGGAAGAACGACGTGCCCCAGAGTCGGGCGCTGTCGAGCGCGAGGGCGGCGACGAGTGCGAGCCCGAGCATGATCGGCACCTGGACGACCAGGAAGATCGCGACGCGGCCGAAGCCGGACCAGAACTTGGCGTCCTGGAAGAGCTGCACGTAGTTGGCGAACCAGACGAACTGGTTGCCGCCGATGAGCTGGTCGCGGAACAGGCTGAGCCAGAGGGCGTAGCCGATCGGGACGATGAGCATGGCGACGAGGACGACCACGAAGGGGCCGACGAAGAGCCAGCCGGTCCAGCGTCCGCGCGCCTTGGTCCGACGACCGGCCGGGCGGGGTGCTGCCGGCTGCGCTGCGGCTGCTTCGCCGGGCCGCGCTGCGAGCGTGCTCATGTGACTCCTTCGTCTGCTGCGTTCGGGTGGTCGATGTCGACGTCGCAGCCCCGGACGGATCAGAGGTCCGGGGTGAACACCGATGTTGACGTCAACATCGAACGTCAGGACGATAGCATGGCAACGTCAACATGCACTACCGTCCGGGGAGGCAGACTGCGCGAACCCGCAACGGAAGGAGCGAGCCGATGACGACCGAGTCCCCCGCCGGCACCCGCCGCTCGCCCTCGATGGCCGCCGTCGCCGACGCAGCCGGGGTCTCCATGCAGACGGTCTCGCGTGTCGCCCGAGGGTTCGACAACGTCAGCCCGGACACCCGCGACCGGGTCCAGCGCGCGATGGACGCCCTCGGCTACCGCCCGAACCGCGCAGCCCGTGCCCTGCGATCAGGGCGCTTCCGCACCATCGGCGTGATCATGTTCACCCTCGCGTCCTTCGGCAACATGCGCACGCTCGAGGCGATCGCCGACGCCGCCGGTGCCGCCGACTTCACGATCACGCTGCTGCCGATGGCCTCGCGCACCGAGGAAGGCGTCCGCTCCGCGTTCTCCCGCCTGCACGAGCAGGCCGTCGACGGCGTCGTGATCATCATCGAGTCGCACATCATCGACACGGCCGAGGTCGTCCTGCCCGACGGGGTGCCGATGGTCATCGTCGACTCCACCGGCAGCACGGAGCACCCGGCGATCGACACCGACCAGACCGATGGTGCCCGCCAGGCAACGCAGCACCTGCTCGACCTGGGCCACAAGACCGTCTGGCACGTCGCCGGACCGACCTCGTCGTACTCCGCCGCACGCCGGTTGGCCGCGTGGCAGGACACCCTGTCGCGCGCCGGACGGGTCGTCCCGCCGGTCTTCCACGGCGGCTGGACGACCGAGCACGGCTACTCGGCAGGGCTCGAGATCGCTGCACGCCCGGACATCACCGCGGTGTTCGCCGCGAACGACCAGACCGCCCTCGGGGTGCTCCGCGCCGCACACGAGTCCGGGCGGTCCGTGCCGTCGTCGCTCAGCGTGGTGGGGTTCGACGACTCCCCCGAGTCCGACTCCTTCTGGCCGCCGCTCACCACCGTGCACCAGTCGTTCGACGAGGTCGGTCGCCGAGCGGTCGCGAACCTGCTCGCCCAGATCGACGGCGAGTCCGTGCCCTCCACCCCCGACCTGGTGCCCGTGCGCCTGGTGGAGCGGTCGAGCACCGCGCCCCCGCCCGCGCGCTGACGCGGCCCGCCCGCGGGCCGGCCGCTGGCCGCTGGCCGCTGGCCGCTGGCCGCTGGCCGCTGGCCGCGGCCGCCGCGGCCCTGGTTCGCGGCCCTGGTTCGCGAAAGCGACTTTGTGCCGCCAACCTTCCGCGGAGAACTGTCGCTCTCGCGGACAGGACGGCGCAGCATGCCGCACATCTGTCGCCTTCGCGACCAACAGGCGGACGGGAGGCACGGTGCGGGCCCGCCACGGGCCTCCCGTCCGCAGCTCGGGGCGCACCCGCGAAAGCGACACTGTGCCGCCAACCATTCGCGGAGAACTGTCGCTTTCGCGGGCTGGACGCCGCAGCATGCCGGGAGACTGTCGCTTTCGCGGACCGGACCGGACCGGACCGGACCGACACGCGACACGCGACCGCCCCGCCCCGCCCCGCCCCGCGCGGGAACGAGCAGAGGACGTCGGGCGCGAGCGCCCGACGTCCTCTGTGCTCACTCGACGCCCGCCGCAGCGCACGCCGAGGCGTCTCAGCCGATCGACACGGCGGTCCAGGACACGGGCGGCAGCTCGATCGTGATGGTGTCGCCGTCGCGGCTGACCGTCTCGTTCGTGCGGAGCCCGACGCGCTCGGTGGACGACAGGTCGTTCACGGCGTGGATGTCGTCGTCCCAGATGCCCTCGGCACGGACGTCACCCGAGGCCGCCAGGCCCGCGAGGTCGATCGTGACGGTGGTCGACTCGGACGGGTGGCGGTTGATCAGGAAGACCGCTGCCTTGCCGTCCTCGGTCACGGTGGCGGCCGAGTCCACGACCGGCACCTCGCCGTACTTGCCGCCGTCGACGGTGTCGCCCGAGGCCTTGACCTGCAGCGACGTGCCGTTCGCCAGGCGCGACGTCAGCGAGAACGGGAAGAACGTCGTCTGGCGCCAGGCCGGGCCGCCGGGCTCGGTCATGATCGGGCCGATCACGTTGACGAGCTGCGCGAGCGAGGCCGAGGCGACGCGGTCCGCGTGCCGGAGCAGCGAGATGAGCAGCCCACCCACGACGACGGCGTCGGCGACGGTGTAGACGTCCTCGAGCAGGCGCGGGGCGACCGGCCAGTCCTGCGGCCCGAAGGTCTTCTGCTGCTCGTTCCACTTCGTGATCGACCAGACGTTCCACTCGTCGAACGAGATGTCGATGCGCTTGTCGGACTTCTTCTGCGCCTGCACGTGGTCGGCGGCGGTGGTGACCGTCTTGATGAAGTGGTCCATGTTCACGCCCGCGGCGAGGAACGACGGCAGATCGTCGCCCTCTTCGTAGTAGGCGTGCGCCGAGATGTAGTCCACGTCGTCGTAGGTGTGCTCGAGGACGGTGCGCTCCCACTCGCCGAACGTCGGCATCGACGCTCCGGAGGAACCGCAGGCGACCAGCTCGAGGTCGGGCTGGATCTGCCGCATCGCCTTCGCGGTCATGGCGGCGAGCTTGCCGTAGTCCTCGGCGTTCTTGTGGCCGAGCTGCCACGGGCCGTCCATCTCGTTGCCGAGGCACCACATCTTGATGGCGAAGGGTTCCTGGCGGCCGTTCGACTTGCGGTACTCGGACAGTGCGGTGCCGGCGTTGATGTTCGCGTACTCGAGGAGTTCGATCGCCTCGGCGGTGCCGCGCGTGCCGAGGTTGACAGCGAGCATGAGCTCGGAGCCGACCTGGTCGAGCCAGTGCTGGAACTCGTGCAGGCCGACCTCGTTCGTCTCGGTCGAGTGCCAGGCCAGGTCGAGGCGCTTCGGGCGCTGCTCGACGGGGCCGACGCCGTCCTCCCACTTGTAGCCGGAGACGAAGTTGCCGCCGGGGTAGCGGATGGCGGAGACGCCGAGTTCCTTGACGAGCTCGACGACGTCCTTGCGGAAGCCGTGCTCGTCGGCGGTCTCGTGCGCGGGCTCGTGGATGCCGTCGTAGACGTGGCGGCCGAGGTGCTCGACGAACCCGCCGAACAGGCGACGTCGCACCGGCCCCACGGTGAACGCGGCGTCGAGGACGAGGTGGGTGCGGGGCATGGATCTCCTTCGATCGTGCGAGAGCGGGTACTGCGGGTCATGCGGTGGGCGGGCACGGTCCGGCGCTCGGGAAGCGAAGCGGACCGTCACGAAAGTGAGCGCTCACCTGACCGAAACGCTACCGGGTTCCACGCCGACGCGAAAGGGGTGGCGGACAGCGAACGCGAGGGCTAATGTGAGCGCTCACGGAACAGCGACCCACTGCTCCGTGTCCGGAACAGCGATGCTCCGGCGGGAGCACCGACCCTGTTCCCGAGCCCGGCCCATCCCGATGGAGTGATGCCATGCCGAACCGCCCAGCAACACCCGCGTCGCGCCTCTCGCGCCGCGGCTTCCTCGCCGCAGGAGCGGCGGCCGCGACGGTCCTGCCGCTCGCCGCGTGCTCGAGCCCGATCGCAGCCGGCCTGGCCGGCAGTGCACTCAACCCCGAGACGCTCGTCTTCTGGAACCTCTTCGGCGGTGGTGACGGCCTCCGCATGCAGGCGATGGAGGACGGCTACGCGAAGCAGCACGGCGGATCGAGCTCGCTGCAGGCCACCACGTTCGCGTGGGGCAACCCGTACTACTCGAAGCTGACACTGGCCACCGTCGGGAACAAGCCGCCGGACGTCGCGGTCGCCCACCTGACCCGGGCGAAGCCGCTGTGGGACGGCGACCTGCTCGACCCGATCACGTCCGAGGACCTGGCGAGCGTCGGCCTCAGCGCCGCCGACTTCAACCAGAAGGCGTGGACGGCACAGAAGACCGACGGCAACAACATCGCCATCCCGCTCGACACGCACCCCTTCGTGCTCTTCTACAACGTCGACGTGTGCAAGAAGGCGGGCCTGCTCGACGCCGACGGCAACCTCAAGGACCTGTCCGGCATGGACACGTTCGAGAGCGCCCTCGCCGCGGTCGCGAAGGTCACCGGCGGCACGGCTCTCAACGTCGCCAACGTCGTGCCGGAGACCGCCACCCCGTGGCGCTTCTTCTGGACGATGTACAACCAGATCAACGACGCGACCCCCTTCATCAGCGACGGCGGCGCGAAGCTCACGGTCAACGAGGACGCCTACAACGAGGTCACCAGCCGCACCCAGAAGTGGGTCAAGCAGGGCTGGATGAACAAGGCGCTCGACTACGCCACGGCGCAGTCCCTGATGTTCGACGGCAAGGCCGGCTTCTTCATGCAGGGCGAGTGGGAGATCAGCACCGCGCAGTCCATCAAGGGACTGAAGTTCGGCATGGCCCCGATCCCGCAGCTGTACGACAAGCCCGCGACGCAGGCGGACTCGCACACGTTCGTGCTGCCGAAGAAGGACCGCACCCCGGAGCAGCGCAAGCAGCACATGCTCTTCATCAAGCAGATGCTCGAGCAGAGCCTGACCTGGGCCGAGGGCGGGCACGTGCCCGCCTACATCCCGACGTTCGACAGCAGCGCCTACAAGGAGCTCAAGCCCCAGTCGAACTACGCCGCCGCAGCCGAGACCGCCGTGTTCGACGACCCCGCCTGGTACGGCGGCTCCGGCTCGACCTTCGAGGGCACCGTCGGCGCCCAGCTGGCACTCGTGCAGCAGGGCAGCTCGTCGCCCGCGCAGGCACTCCGTGCCATCAAGTCGCAGCTCGCGACCTACCTGAACACCCCGAGCCCACTGTGACCGGGCCCGCGACCACCGGGCATGCACCTGCCCGGCACGTGAACGCCGTGAACACCGCGCGAAAGGCACGATGACGTGACCACAGCACCTGTCCTCGACCGGGCGACCGACGCGACCACCGCGCCGCGTCCGCGCCGGAGCCGCACCTACGGCACGAGCCTCACCCGTGGCCAGGGCCGCAGCGGTTGGCTCTTCCTCGCCCCGTTCGGCCTGTTCTACGTGGCCTTCCTGCTCGGCCCGACGGTCTGGATGATCGTCTCGAGCTTCTTCAACACCTCGACCGTGCGCACCGGCCTCGGCAGCTTCGCCGGGTTCGCGAACTACGCGGAGATGCTCGGACGCTCCGACTTCTGGTCGTCGCTCTGGCACACCCTGCAGTTCACGCTCTACACGACGCCGCCGCTCGTCATCCTGGCGTTCGTCTTCGCCGTCCTGACGAACCGGATGAACCGCGGCCAGTGGTTCTTCCGACTGGCGTTCTTCCTGCCGTTCATCCTGCCGTCAGCGACCATCTCGCTGATCTGGGTGTTCATCTTCACGCCGGCGACCGGCCTGTGGGCCAGCATGCAGTCGGCCATCGGCCTCACCCCGGGCTCCGGCATGCTGTCCAGCCCGAACACGGCGATGATCGGTGTCGCGATCGCCACCGTGTGGTGGACCCTCGGCTTCAACTTCGTGCTCTACCTGGCCGGCCTGCAGGAGATCCCGCGCGAACTGTACGAAGCGGCCGCCGTCGACGGTGCGTCGAACTGGCAGCAGATCAAGTCGATCACGCTGCCGCTGCTCGGCCGCACCACGACGCTGGTCATCCTGCTGCAGATCATCGCGAGCCTGAAGATCTTCGACCAGGTGTACCTGATGACGAACGGCGGACCGGGCATCTCCACCCAGGTCTCGCTGCAGCTCATCACGGGCGTCGGCTTCACCGACAACCGACTCGGCGCCGCCTCGGCAGCGTCGGTGCTCCTGTTCATCGTGATCGTCGCGATCGCGGTCATCCGGCAGCTCGTCGAGCGCGCTGCCGCCAAGCGAGAGATCGGGGCCTGACATGACCGCCACCGAGAGCATCACCACCGGCCGCGCCAAGCTCCGCACCGGCGTCTCGGCCGCCGCGCCCGCGAACGCCGCCAAGATCGGCGTCTCCGGCAAGGGCTTCAACCTGGTCGCCGGCATCATCCTGATCGTCTTCGCGATCATCTGGCTCATCCCCAGCCTGTTCGCCCTGAAGACGTCGCTGTCCGACAACGGCGTCGCCGCCCTCGGCGCGAACTCGATCCTGTCGAACTGGAACCCGACGCTGCACTCCTACGCGGCACTGTTCCAGGCCGGCGACATCTGGAACTGGTACCTCGCCAGCGCCATCACGAGCGTCGTCACGGCCGTCCTGACCGTCATGTTCGCCTCGATGGCGGCGTTCGCGTTGTCCCGCCTGGTGTTCCGCGGTCGGAACATCGCGTTCCTGCTCATCATCCTCGGGATCATGATCCCGACGCAGGTCCTGATCATCCCGATCTTCCAGGAGCTCAACGCCGTCGGCCTGCTGAACACCTACTGGTCGGTCATCTTCCCGCAGGTGCCGGCCGTGATCGCGGTGTTCATCTTCAAGCAGTTCTTCGACGGGATCCCGAAGGAGCTGGAGGAAGCGGCACGCATCGACGGCGCCAACATCTGGAAGATCTACTGGTCGGTCATCCTGCCGCTGTCGCGTCCGGTGATCGCCGCGGTGACGATCCTGACGTTCGTCGGTGTCTGGAACAACCTGCTGCTGCCGCTGTTCGTGCTGTCGAACCCGGACCTCATGACGATCCCGGTCGGACTCGCCACGGTCCAGGGCAGCTTCGGTCAGCGCTACGCGGACATCCAGGCCGGAGCGATCCTGGCGGCGTTGCCGCTGATCATCCTCTACCTGATCTTCCAGCGGCAGATCGTGGAGGGCGTGACGGGTTCCGGCCTCAAGGGCTGACGCCACCCCACGACGGACGGGAGGCCCGGTGCCAGCTGGCACCGGGCCTCCCGTCCGTCGGTCGGTCGCGTCTCGGGCGTGGGTCGCCTGCCGAGAACGGGCGTACCTGGCGGAAACGGGCGTACCTGGCGAGAAGTTCCGGGAAGGTACGCCCGGGAGCACCAGGCATCGCAGGCGCCAGGGGAAGGAACGAGCGCCGCTCAGGCGGAGACGGACTCCTTGGCCTCGTGCTTCCAGAAGCCCGAGAACGTGATGCGTGACTTCGGCAGACCCGCACGGTGCAGGTGCCGGCGCCCCTCGGTCGCGAGGGTCGACTCGCCGACCACGAAGGCGTAGCCCCGGTCGTCGACGGGCACGTGCCGCTGCAGCTCGGCGAGCGCGGCGCGACCCGGCACGGCGTGGTGGTCCACCTCGTCGCGGACGATCCACGTGACGGTCACCCCGCTGGGTGCGTCGATCTCGCGGACGTCCCCGGCAGTGGGGACCTCTTGGATGATGCGGCCGACGGTGTCCCGGGGCAGCGACGCGGCGATGCCGAGCACGCCGGGCAGGCCGGTCTCCTCGGCCGCGATGACGACCTCGCTGGTGTCGTCCGGGCAGTCGAAGATGCAGCCCTGGTCGAGCATCGCCAGCTGGTCACCCGGTCGGGCCGCACACGCCCAGATGGCGGCCCGGCCCTCGGGCTCGCCGTCGGCGTCGGTGTGCACGACGAAGTCGATGTCCATCTCGGCGGTGCCGTCGGGCATCGGGCGGAACGCGGCGACGGTGTAGTTCGCGCAGTGCGGGCGGACGTCCTCGGGGATGGCCAGGAACGTCGGCCACCACTTCTTGCCGTCCAGGTCCGGCATCCGGAACGCGTCCTGGTCCGGACGCCCGGTGAACAGGCGGAACCAGTGGTCGAAGCCGAGGAACGGGAACTCGTGCAGGTCGTCGCCGGTGACGGTGACGCGGTGCATCGACGGCGTGGTCCGCTCGGTCCGCAGGACCCGGGCGCGGAAGAGCCGGGGATTCTCGGGCAGGAGCCGCGGAGTCTTCGCCATGAGGCAAGGCTAACCTAAGATGTTCTCCGTGCCAGCCCCCTCTCCCACTCTGGCTTCCGTCCCGGAGGCCCGCGTCCCCGATGCGACCACCGCCCTCGGCGCCCACCGCACCGCCGTCCGCCGCCGCGTCCTGGTGATCGCCGCGCTGGTCGTCGTGCTGGTCCTGGTGGCGGTCGCGAGCATGCTCCTCGGCAGCAACCGGATCGGCGTCGACCGGGTGCTCGACGGCCTGTTGCGGACCGGGTCGACCACCGACGAGGCGATCGTCTGGGGCTCCCGGATCCCGCGCACGCTCATCGGTGCCGCAGTCGGTGCGGCCCTGGGGATCGCGGGGCTCCTGATGCAGGGGCACACCCGCAACCCGCTCGCCGACCCCGGACTGTTCGGGGTCTCGTCGGGTGCCGGGCTGGCCGTCGTCCTCGGCGTCTACGTGTTCGGCGTGACCAGCACCGGCGCGACGGTGTGGTTCGCCCTCGGCGGCGCGCTGGTCGCGAGCGTCGTGGTGTTCTCCGTGACCGTCGCGGGCAGCGGTACCGCCAGCCCGGTCCCGCTCGCCCTCGCCGGCGCCGCGGTCTCGGCCCTGCTGGGCGCGCTGACCTCGTTCGTCGTGCTGACCGACCAGGACTCGCTCGACGCGTACCGACTGTGGGTCGTCGGCTCCCTCGCCGCACGGCAGCTCGACGTCCTCGGCGCGGTGTGGCCGTTCCTGGTCGCCGGGCTGGTGCTCGCGGTCGTGAACGTCCGGGCCCTCGACGCACTCGGGCTCGGGTCGGACCTGGCGAAGGGCCTGGGCGAGAACGTGCTCGTCGCGCGGCTCGTCGGGCTCGGCGGCATCACCCTGCTCGCTGCCGGCGCGACCGCCGCCGCAGGCCCGATCGGCTTCGTCGGCCTGACCGTGCCGCACGTCGCCCGTGCACTCGTCGGGACCGGGCACCGGTGGACGCTGCCGGTGTCGGGACTCGTCGGCGCCGCGCTCGTCCTGCTCGCCGACGTCGTGGGGCGGCTCATCGGCGGGTTCTCGGAGGTCGAGGTGGGCATCGTCCTCGCCGTCATCGGCGGTCCGGTGTTCGTCGCCGTCGCCCGTCGCCGATCGCTGGTGTCCCTGTGACGGGCGCAGCGGTCCGTGCGCCCGGCCGCGCCGGCGTCCGCATCGGACCGATCGGCCTCGCCTGGCGCCCCCGGGTGTTCTGGTACACGGTCGCGTCACTCGGCGCCGTCCTGGTGCTCGTCGTCCTCGGCGTCGCGATCGGCTCCACCTGGATCGCCCCGGGCATCGTCGTCCGCTCCCTGGTCGGGCTCGAGACCGGCCCGGACGCCTTCATCATCACCACACTCCGACTGCCGCGCGTCCTCACCGGGGCACTCGTCGGTCTCACGCTCGGCATCGCAGGGGCGCTGACCCAGACCTTCACCCGGAACCCCCTGGGCACCCCGGACATCATCGGCGTGACGTCGGGGGCGAGCGTCGGCGCCGTGGCGGCCATCGTGCTCGGCGGTGGCACGTACTCGGTGTCCTCGCTCGTGCTCAGCGGCGGGATCCCGGTGGCCGCGACGATCGGTGCGTTGATCGCCGCCGCCGTCGTGTACGGGCTCGGCTGGCGCGGTGGGGTGCAGAGCTACCGGCTCATCCTGGTCGGCATCGGCGTCAGCGCGACCCTCGACGCGGTGACGAGCTACCTGCTCGTCCGCGCCAAGATCACCCTCGCCGCCGCCGCGTCGCAGTGGCTCGTCGGCAGCCTGTCGAGCACCTCGTGGTCGAGCGTCTGGCCGCTGCTCATCGTCGCCGCGGTCGCGGTGCCGATCGCCCTGGCGACGAGCGCGGCGCTCGGCATCGGACAGCTCGGTGACGAGGTCGCCACCGGGGTGGGGCTCGCCGTGCAGCGGCACCGCCTGCTCGTGATCGCGCTGGCCGTCGTGCTCACCGCGGCTGCCGTCGCCGCTGCGGGGCCGGTCGGCTTCGTGGCGTTCGTGGTCCCGCAGGTGGGGCTCCGGCTGGCCGGCACGAACCGCCCGCCCCTGCTGCTCGCCGGGCTGCTCGGCGCCGCACTCGTCCTCGCCGCTGACCTGCTGTCGCGCGCCGCGTTCCCGTGGCAGGTGCCCGTCGGCATCATCACGACCGTGATCGGCGCCCCGTACCTGATCTGGCTCCTCATCCGTCACCGCAAGGAGATGTCCCGATGACTCCCCTGTCCAGCACGACGCCGTCCACCGCCCCGCTGTCCACCAACCCGCTGTCCGCCCCGGTCCTCGAGGCCCGCGGCCTGTCCGTCGGCTACGACCGGCACCCGGTGCTGACCGACCTGGACCTGCGGGTCGAGCGGGGCACCGTGACGACGTTCCTCGGCGCGAACGGCTGCGGCAAGTCGACCCTGCTCAAGGCCTTCGGTCGGGTGCTGAAGCCGCAGTCCGGCGAGGTCCTGCTCGACGGCGCCCCGATCCGCAAGGAGCCGAACCGCCAGGTCGCCCGGAAGCTCGCGATCCTGCCGCAGTCCCCCGTCGCCCCCGCCGGCACGAGCGTGCTCGACCTGGTGATGCGCGGGCGCAACCCGCACCAGTCCTGGGCGAAGCCGTGGACCGCGGACGACGCCGACGTGGCCGAGCAGGCCATCGCGGCGACGGGGCTGACCGACGTCGCGCACCGCGATGTCGCGAGCCTGTCGGGCGGGCAGCGCCAGCGTGCGTGGATCGCCCTGGTGGTCGCGCAGCAGGCCGACACGCTGCTGCTCGACGAGCCGACGACCTACCTGGACCTCGCACACCAGCTCGAGGTCCTGCGCCTGGTGCGCCGACTCAACCGCGAGCAGGGCTCCACCATCGTGATGGTCCTGCACGACCTGTCGCTCGCGGCCCGGTTCTCCGACCGGCTCGTCGTCCTGCACGACGGCGGCGTCGCCGCCGACGGCGCACCGCACGAGGTGCTGACCCCCGCGTTGCTCGAGCGCGCCTTCGGGCTGCACGCGCGCGTGTTCCCGGACCCCGTGACCGGCGCCCCGATGATCGTGCCCGAGGCCGACGAGCACGACCCGTCGCTGCACCGTGAACGCGACACCGTGCTGGCGGGCGCGACAGACTTAGGTTAGCCTCTCCTAACGTGAAGCTCTCCCGACGCGGCTCCCTCCGAGCCACCCTCCTGACCTCCGTGGCCGTCTCGGCCCTCCTCCTCGCCGGCTGCTCGAGCACCGACTCGAACGACTCCGACGGTGACACCTCGGCGTCGAAGGCCTGGTCCTACGAGGACGCCACCGGCACGACCGTCAAGGTCGACCACACGCCGAAGCGCGTCGTCGTGCTGAACGACATCGCGATCTCGTTCATCGAGTACGGCCTGAAGCCGGTCGGCACCTTCGGCCAGCTGACCATGGCGAAGGACGCCCGCTTCGACGACCTGGACACCGAGGGCATCACGCAGCTCGGCACCGGGTACGGCGACATCGACCTCGAGAAGCTCGCCGCGCTGAAGCCCGACCTGGTCGTGACCTCGGTGTACCCGACCGACGAGAAGGGCACGCTCGACGACACGCAGCCCGGCTACGGCTTCAAGGACAACGAGCAGGAGAAGCAGATCGAGGCCATCGCGCCGGTCGTCCAGGTCAAGTGGGGCGGCAAGGGCGAGGACGTCATCGAGAAGATCGCCGACCTGAGCGAGTCCCTCGGTGCCAAGGAGTCGACGATCGAGGCCGCCGAGAAGCGCTTCGACACCGCCGGCGACGAGCTCGAGAAGGTCGCGAAGGAGCAGGACCTGTCGGTCGTCTCCATGTACGCCGACGGTGACGGCGCCTACGTCACCCGCCCGACCGACGAGCCGCTGCTGCAGATGTACTCGTCGTTCGGTGTCGACTTCGTGAACCCGAAGCCGAAGGGCTTCTACTGGGGCATCTACTCGTGGGAGAACGCGGGCCAGATCAAGGCCGACGTCCTGCTGCTGTCCCAGCAGGGCTACCAGGTCGCGGACCTCGAGAAGCAGCCGACCTTCGCCGACAACGCGGCACTCGAGGCCGGCCAGGTGCACAGCTTCACCTTCCCCGCGCTCGACTACGCCTCGCAGGCCGGCTACATGACGGAGCTCGCGGGCTGGCTCGAGGACAGCAAGAAGCTCTCCTAGGACGCAACCAACGATCAGACGGGAGGCCCGTTGCCAGCTGGCAACGGGCCTCCCGTCCGTTCTGTGGTGCGTCTCGGGCACGTGACCCGCTGCTGTCGTCAGCCCACCGGCAAGGCGGCGTTCACCGCGGTCTGCGCATCGCGCCAGACGGCTGCGCGGGACCCCGCGTAGGTGCCGCCCTGACCGTTCGAGTAGTACCGCAGGTTGTGCTTCCCGCCGTCGGTGTTGCCCTGCCAGTACGCGGTCACCGCGCGCGAGCTCCCGCCGACCAACCACACCTGGTCGGCGGCGTCGGCCGTACCGGTCTTGCCGAACAGCGTGGTGCCGTCCGGGGTCTGGCCGCCGCTCGCCGTGCCGCCCCGGAACGCGCCCTGCATGACCTCGAACGCGGTCGCCGCGGTCTGCGGCGAGACCGCCTGCGAGCAGGTGCGCGGCTGCCCGCCGAGCTCCGTACCGTCCGGTGCGGTGACCTGGTCGATGACGACCGGCGCGCAGTACCGACCACCGTTCGCGACGCCCGCGTACGCCGCCGCCATCGTCAGCGGCGCGATGCTCTCGGTGCCGAGCAGCGACGCGGGATTCCACGGCAGCTCGCCGCCGGCGGCCAGGTGCACACCGAGGCGCTTCGCGACGTCGCGGATGTCGCACAGGTCGAGCTGCGCCGCCATCGACTGGTAGGCGGCGTTCACGGACTGGGCCGTGGCCGAGCGGACCGAGTACGGCCCCTTCTGGCCGGGCGAGTCGTTCTTCGGCTGCCAGAAGGCCGTCGTCTGCTCGCCGCACGCCGTCCACGTGCTCTGCGGGTGCGGCGTACCGTTCACGACCGTGTCCGGGCTGCGGCCGGCCTCGAGCCACGCCAGCAGCGTGAACATCTTGTACGTCGAGCCGGTCTGGAAGCCCGTCGAATCGCCGTCGGCCTGGTCGACGGCGTAGTTCAGCGACGTCGCCGTCGGTGGCGCCTGCTCCGACCGGTCGTAGTCGGTGTTCTGCGCCATCGTGAGCACCCGGCCGGTGCCCGCCTCGACGGTGTTCAGCGTCGCGCCCAGCGCGAGACGAGTCTCGGTCTTCGGGTCGTACCGGTCGAGCAGTTCCTTCTGCTTCGCGTTCAGGTCGAGGTCGAGCGTCGTCTGGATGCGGTACCCACCCGTCCGCCAAGCATCGGCGCGCTGCTGCTTCGTCGCGCCGAGCTGCGGCAGACGTGCGGCGACGCGCTTGGCGTAGTCGCAGAAGAACTCCGCCCCGGTCTCGACGGCCTCGCACCCCTGCTGCGGCGCGGTGATCCGGACGGAGTCAGCCAGCCGCGACAACCGTGCCGTGCGGTACTCGTCGGTCGTCAGGTGCCCCTGCTCGTGCATCGAGCGGAGGATCACGTTCCGCCGCGCGGCGTTGTCGCGGTAGTGGTCCGGCGTGGACAGGTCGCGGCGCTCCGGCCACTGCACGATCGCGATGAGCGACGCCGCCTCGGCCGGGGTCAGGTCGGTGGCGGACTTGCCGTAGTAGTGCTGCGCGGCCGACTGCACGCCGTAGGTCTGGTCGCCGAAGTACGCGATGTTCAGGTACGCCGTCAGGATCTGCTCCTTGGTGTACTTCTTCGCAAGGCCGATCGCGAGCTTCATCTCGGCGAGCTTCCGCTGGGGCGACCGCTTCGTCGCCTCCTTGTAGCCGGCCCTCTGCTCCTCGAGCGTCGGCAGCTCGCTCGCCCGCTGGATCTTGATGTTCCGGACGAGCTGCATCGTGAGCGTCGAGCCACCCGAACCGCCCTCGCCCTGCGATGCGGCGACGCTCACCAGGGAGCGGACCATCGACGTCGCGTCCACACCACCGGTCTCGTAGAACCGCTTGTCCTCGCCGTCGACCGCAGCGTGCTTCAGCTGGTCGCTGATCTGGTCGAACGACAGCTCCTGCCGGTCCTGCGCCCACACGTTCGCCAGGTGCACCGGTTCGCCACCGCGGTACGCCCAGACCTGGTTGCGCTGCGGCAGGTCCCCGATCTCGATGTGCTCCGGCAGCGACTCGAACATCCCGATCGCCGACGTCGTGCTCACTCCGGCGACCGCGATCATCGGCGTCACGCCGACCCCGACCATCAACCCGGCGAGCACACTGCCGCCCACGAAGCCGAGCGCGGCTCCCCCTGCACGTCTCATCGTCATCGCTCTGGATCCCCCGTGGTGCATCACCGCACCGATCTGGTGCGGTCGTTCGGGAGCGTCCCAGCCGATCTCGGGCGGCCGCCGGGACTTCGCCGCGGAACACCGCCGTGTCCGCTGGGAAAGCGCCCGTCGTGACGGGATCGTGACGTCAATGGGTCGAGTGGTCACCTTGCGTCGCCGGGACGGTGCCTGCGAGCAGTTCGAGCACGCCGTCCGGGAACACCGGGACGTCCGTGTCGACGGGCGCCCAGCGCACCGGGCTGCCCTCGTCCAGCACCACGAGTTCAGCGTCGAGCGGCACCGCGTCCAGGTCGGCCAACCGGACGGCGAACACGTGGACGTACTCGTGTCCGGGCTGCCCCTCGTACTCGAACAGGTTCTCGAGGACACCGAGCAGCCGGACCTCGTCAAGGGCGACGTCGAGCTCCTCGCGGAACTCCCGGCGGAGCACCTGGACCGCGGTCTCGCCAAACTCGATGCCGCCGCCGACTGCACGGTGGAACCGGAGGTCCCGCACTCCGTCGAACGACTCGGACAGCAGCACGTGGCCGTCCTTGACCGGCAGCCCGACCGCGATGTTCCGGATGCTCCCCATCACGCCACTCTGCCACCGGTGCGGGTTCGGTAGGTTCGGACGATGCACCACATCCGCTCGATCGTCACCCTCGCGATCGTCTTCCTCGGTCTGGGCTTCCTGCTCACCGCCGGTGGTTCCATCTGGACGATCCTCACCCCGGACGGCACCGGCGTGAACTTCGCCGCGGGGTTCATGTACATGGGCGGCATGGTCGTCGGCATCGCCGGGATCGCACTCGGGGTCGCCGCGCTCGTGACCGTCGCCCGGGCGGCGAAGCGCTTCGGCCGCTAACCGGCGAGCGCCTCGGCAGCAGCAGCCCACCCGGTGGGGTCGTCTTCCGGAGGGATGAACAGCATCGTGTTCCAGAGCACCAGGACGTCCCACCACGCGAGCTCGTCGGCAGTGAGCGCACGCACCGAGCGGTAGCCGTCGAGCAGCTGCCGATGGACAGCTTCGGGGACCGGCCCCCAGTCGTGGAAGAGCGTCCCGAGCAGGACGGCCGACCGCGCCAGTTCGACGATGCGGTGGTCGAGCCGCAGGTCCTCGAAGTCGATGACGGCGACGACGCCCGAGTCAGCGCACAGGACGTTCGCCGCCCGGTAGTCCCCGTGCACGATCTGGACCGGCAGGTCGTCGGACGGCGCGGCCGTCAGCAACCGTCGCAGCGCCACCCGGGCACGGTCCGGCACGTGCGTCGTCGCACCGTCGAGCCAGCCTGCGATCTGCTGCAGGAGCGGGGTCGGCGGCGGGCGCACGCCGGCTGCACGCGCCCGATCGGGGCTGTTGCGCAGAGCGTCGTGGATGCGGGCGAGCGTCGCCCCGGCGGCGTGGACCTGTGCCGGGTCGCGGACGTCCAGCGGTGTTCCGTCGATGACGCGTTGGAGCCCCATCGAGACCTCGTCGTGCTCGACCTGCAGTCGTCCGTCGAGCGTCGGCACCGGGGCCGAGACGGGCAGGCCGCGCTCCCCGAGCCACGCCGTGAGGTCCGCTGCGAACGCCAGGCGCTCGAATCCCTCCGGCGCGATCGACCACTTCAGGAGCATCCGCCCCTCGGCGGTCGAGACCCAGGCGAGCGCGTTGTGGTCGCTCATCACGATGCGTTCGCAGGTATCGACGCGCACACCCCACCGCCGCTCGAGTGTCCGGACGACCCAGTCGTCCGCCGCAGCGGCGTCCGTGAAGCCGAAGCGGTCGCGCAGGACACGGGCTTCGTCGCCCCGTTCCCACAGCAGCTCGAGTGTCATCAGCCCACCCTCGCAGGTCGCGCTACCATCCGGTACCGGTACACGCACGGAAGCGAGTCGCCATGACCTCCCAGAGCACGAGGGTCCTGCACGTGATGTGCACGGTGTTCCTGTTGGGCGCCTTCCTGTCGGTCGGGATCGGTGGGTGGTCGCTCGCGAACGACACCGGGGGCGGTGCGAACATCGGCGGCGGCATCCTGATGCTGTTCGGCTACCTGCTCGGTCTGATCGGCATCGCGCTCGGGGTCGCCACGCTCGTCGTTGACACCGTGTCGCGGCGACGGTCACGCACGCGCAGTTGACGGCTCAGCGGCGGCGGGCTCGGAGCCGCTGGACGCCCACCCATCCGGCGACCACGAAGCACCCGAGCGCCAGGACGTACGAGACGAGCAGGTCGGCCCACGTGCGCGGGTTGATCGATCCGTCGGGCAGCCGCTCCTGGAGTTGGAACGACGTCGGGAACAGCCAGTACGACGTCGCGTAGACCGTCAGTGCCAGCCCCACGACGACGGAGCCGAGGGTGATCCACCGTGCGGTGCGCCGTTCGAGGCTCATGCGGTCGCCGCCTTCGCGGCACGCCGTGATGCCGACCGTGGCGGGTTCGCGCGGAGGTGCTCGCTGATGCGTCCGAGGATCCGGGCGAGGTCGCTCGCGTCGTCGTCGGAGATCGGTGCGAACAGGAGCCCGTGCACCGTGGCGATGTGGCCGGGGAACACGTCGGCCAGGACCGCGCGCCCCGCGTCGGTGATGGCGACGACGGTGCTGCGTTCGTCGTCGGGCGATGGCGACCTGGTGACCAGGCCGCGCTGTTCGAGCAGTTGTGCCTGGTAGGTGAGCCCGCTGCGGCTGTAGACGACGCCGTCAGCCAGGTCCGTCATGCGCAGGTGCCCCTCCGGAGCATCCCCCAACCGGGCCAGGAGCTGGAACTGCACGGTACTCAGCCCGCCGACGTCGCGGAGCTGCTTCTCGACGGCCGGACGGAGCAGCGCCCCCACCTCGGTGAAGGCGAAGTACGCGCCGAGCTGCGTCGGGGTCAGTGCCGTCGGAGTGTCCGTCATGCATCGATCCTAACGGTTGCTTCGAGTTCGAATCAGTGTTAGCGTCTCCGACAAGCGCTTCGAATTCGAAGCAAACAGGAGAGGGCATCACCATGAAGGCAGTGCAGTTCCACGAAGTCGGCGGACCCGAGGTCCTCCAGTACGGCGAGATCGAGCAGCCGGTCCCCGCCGCAGGGCAGGTGCGACTGCGCGTCGCAGCCTCCGCCTACAACGCGGCCGACAACGGCATGCGAGCCGGCTTCCTCCCGATCCCGATCGAGCTGCCGCACGTCCCCGGCTACGACGTCTCCGGCACGGTCGACGCGATCGGCGACGGCGTGACCGGTGTGTCCGTGGGCGACGCCGTGATCGCGTTCCTCCCCATGGAGCGCGACGGCGGCGCCGCCGAGTTCGTCATCGCGCCGGCCGAGGCCGTCGTGGCCGCCCCCACGGGCATGCCGCTGGCCGATGCCGCCGCCCTGCCGTCCGTCGCACTGACCGCGTGGCAGGCGCTCTTCGACGACGGTCACCTGCGCTCCGGGCAGCGCCTGCTCGTCATCGGTGCCGGTGGGGTCGTCGGCAAGTATGCCGTCCAGCTCGCGAAGCGCGCCGGGGCACACGTCATCGCGACGGCCAGCCCCCGCAGCGCCGACGCCGTGCGCGCCGCCGGAGCCGACCAGGTCATCGACCACACCGACACCGACGTGCTCGGCGCACTCGACGGTCAGGTCGACGTGCTGCTCAACCTGGCGGCGATCGATCCCGAGCAGTTCGCGGCGGACGTCGCAGCGGTCCGCGACGGCGGGGTCGTCGTGAGCACGACGGCGTTCATGGCCACCCCGGGTGACGAGTCCCGAGGCGTGCGTGCAGCGACCGTGTTCGTCCTGCCGAACCGCGAACGCCTGGCGGAGCTCGTCGCACTGGTGGACGCCGGGGCCCTGACAGTCGAGGTCACGCGGCGCATCCCGCTCGCCGAGCTCCCCGCACTGCACGCCGAGGGCGCGGCCGGTCGGATCGCCGGCAAGGTCATCGTCCTGCCCTGACCCGGATCACGGGACGGACCAGTGCCCGGGGCGCTCCAGATCGTCGGGGAGCACCGTGGACGCGTCGCCCTGGGCAGCGTTCACCTGGGGCTGAGTCAGGAACACCGCGTTCGACAGGTCCGCTCCCCCGAGCCGGGCATCGCGCAGGTCCGCCCCGAGCAGGTCCACGCCCGACAGGTCGCAGCCCCGCAGGTCCGCGGCGATCAGGACCGCACCGCGCAGGTCGGCCCCGGCCAGGGAACGGGCACGGAGGTCGCAGCCGGCCAGGTCTGCCGACGGGTGCAGGTCACCGACCGCGTCGCCGGCGGCGGGGTACCCACCTCGGGCCTCCGCGCTGACGTCGATCAGGACAGAACGGACCTCGGACCGGAGCGACTCGACGTCCACCGCGAGGACGTCGGCCAACTCGCCGTCGAGGATCTGCTGGATGCGGACCCGGAGCACCGTCGGCACTTCCGCCGACCCCAGAGTCGTCGAGCGGGACACCGCCTCGGCCAGGTACCAGAGCATCTCGTGGAGCTGCCGGGCGACGGCGAAGGCCCGGAACATCTCGGGCTTCGAGTCGGGTTCGTCGACCCAGCTCGTGCCGTCGAACAGGACCTGCGAGACGTACTGGCCGGCCCCGAAGCAGTCGAAGGTGGTGCATCCGGTGAAGCCCCGTGGGCGGAGGGCCTGGTGGATCGTGCAGGAGAAGTCGTCGGCCAGGTTGCGGCACGGTGTCCCTGCGGGCTTGTCGATCGGGAAGTCGCTGGACCGCTGGAACCCGAACGCGGTGCAGCAGAGGGCGAAGCAGTCACCGCACGAAGCGCGGAGCCCCGAGCGGTCGGCGGAACTGGGTGGGCTCTGCGTCACAGAGCGGGAGAACGTGTCACTGCGGCCAGGCTAGCGGCGCGCGACTGCGCCCGTCCGCAGTCCCGTCGCGTACGGTGCACCTGTGACCAGAACCCCGGCAAGACCGCACCGCCTCGTGCTGATCGCCGCCGCCGTCGTGCTGGTGATCGGCATCGTGCTCCTGTTCACCCCGTGGGACGGGCTGATCCCCGTGCTCGCCTGGGTGCTCATCGTGGCGTCCATCACCCTCGGCGCGATCACCCTGTTCTTCTCGCGCGCTCCCCGCAGCTGAGCACGCCCGCGCCGCGCGATCGGCGCCCCGTCAGGACCGCGGCACCAGTCCGTGCTCGTAGGCGAAGATCACCGCGTGCACCCGGTCGCGCAGCCCGAGCTTGCCGAGCACTCGCCCGACGTGGGTCTTGACCGTGGACTCGCTGGTCACCAGGTGCGCGGCGATCTCGGGGTTCGACAGCCCGCGGGCCATCGCGAGCAGCACGTCGCGCTCACGCGGGGTCAGGGGCTCCAGCGGGTCCGGACCCGCCGGCCGGTCGTCCGGCAGCACGGAGCCGAAGAGCTCGAGCATCCGCCGCGTCACCCGCGGTGAGACGGCGGCCTCGCCCGCTGCCACCGACCGGACGGCGTCGAGGAGCTGCGCGGCGCTCACGTCCTTCAGCAGGAACCCGCTTGCCCCGGCACGCAGGCCACCGAACGCGTACTCGTCCAGGTCGAAGGTCGTCAGCACGAGCACGCGGGTCTCGGGGACCTGCTCGACGATCGCGGCCGTCGCCGTGACGCCGTCGACGTGGGGCATCCGGACGTCCATCAGCACGACGTCCGGACGCAGGGCACGGACGAGCCGCACGCCCGCACCGCCGTCGCCGGCCTCACCGACGACCTCGATGTCGGGTTGCGCCTCGAGCAGCAGCCGGAACCCGGTCCGGATGAGTTGCTGGTCGTCGACGATCGCGACGCGGATCATCGGTCCTCCGTCCTGACCGGGATCGTCGCCCGGATCTGCCAACCGTCGGTGCCGTCGCGGGAGCCCGCGCGAACCTGCCCACCCAGCGCGCGGATGCGCTCCTCGATCCCGATGAGCCCTCGACCCGACCCCCCTGGGGCGTGCGCCGACCCGTCGGGCCGAGCCGGGTCTCCCGTCCGACCGTCGTCGGTGACGACCACGGTGACCTCGGTGGCGGACGCGGCCACCTGGACGTCCACCGATCGGACGTGCTGCGCGTGCCGGGCGGTGTTGGTGAGGCCCTCCTGCACGACCCGGTACACGGCGAGCTGCAGGGCGTCGTCCTCGGGGACGACGCCGACGAGCTCGAGGGCGACGGGCGTGCCCAGCGCACGGAACCGGTCGACGAGTTGCGGGACGTCGTGGACGCCCGGCTGCGGCGCGAGCGCGGGTTCCCCGTCGCCGCCGAGCACCCCGAGCATGCGGCGCATGTCCCCCATCGCGCCGCGGCCGACGTCGGCGACTCCGCGCATGGCCGTCGTCGCTGCGGACTCGGCCCCGCCGGACGACGGCCCGGCGGAGGCCCCGGCCGCCGCGCCCTCGGCCAGCCGCACCATCACCGTGAGCGAGTGGGACACGATGTCGTGCATCTCGCGCGCGATCCGGGCCCGCTCCGCGGCGGTGGCGAGCTGCGCCTGCTGGTCGCGCTCCCGGGCCAGCTGGTGCGCGCGGTCGATCAGGGCCTGCGTGTAGCGACGGCGGTTGGCGACGTTGATCCCGATCAGCACCGCTGCGAGCAGGAAGGCCGTGGGCTGGGGGTACAGGACGTCGGCGAGCCCGCCGGACCCGGGCGCGACCACCCAGACGCGCAGGGCCGTTGCCCCGGCGGCCAGCACCGTGGCGACCGCAGCCGTCCACCATCCGGCGGCACGCGACCACCACACGGTCGCGGCGTAGACGGTGAAGAGCACCGGCGAGTACCCGGCCTGGGTCCACGTCATCGCGACGACGGATGCGAGGCCGAGCACGGCCGTCGCCGCGGGGTGCGTGCGCCGGAGCGGGATGCCGGAGACGGCGATGACCACGAGGACGACGACCGTGAGCCGAGCGGCGGGGCTCCCGTCGACCTGCCACGCACTCCGGAACGCCACGAGGACCTCGATCGCGCCCCAGAAGACCATGAGCAGCGCATCGGTCAGGACCGGGTGGCGCGCCCAGAACCGCCGGAGTCGGCCGGGTGCGTCGGGCAGGGCGATGCCCCCGGCGCCGTCCTGGACGGCACCGGGGGCGAGGTCGGCAGAGGTCACGCGTCCCGCTTCTCGACCAGGGCGAGCGCCGTCACCGAGGCGACGACCACCCAGGCCAGCAGTACCGCGAATCCGCTCCATCCCCCCAAGGCTAGGACGCCGTCGTGCCACCCCGACGTCACCTCGGTGCCGAACTGCATGAGCGGTTGGCCGGCGTTCTGCGGCAGCAGGTTGGTCAGCGTGCCGAGCCACTCCGCTCCGGTGAACGACTGCACCAGCTGCACCACGACCGGGGCGACGAGCATCAGCCCGAGCACACCCGCGATCGCCCCGGCGGTGGAACGCAGGACCACCCCGACCGCGAAGGCGAGCAGCGCGATGAGCGTCAGGTAGACCGAGGCGCCGAGCAACGGCATCGCGACGCTCGCGTCCAGCGACGCCTCGACGTTCCGCCCCGCCGCGATCGGCAGGGTGATGAAGGCGGTTGCCCACACGCTCACGGCGCTCGTGACGAAGACGACCACGGCGAGGACGATCGCCTTCGCCGCCAGCGCGACCGACCGCCGCGGGACCGCCGCGAACGAGGAGCGGATCATGCCGGTGCCGTACTCGCCGGTGACCACGAGAGCGCCGATCACCGCGACGATCAGCGACGAGAGCATCGTGCCGCTCGTGCAGTACTGCACCAGGGCGTTCCGCGCCGCGTCGCCGGTGAGCCCCTGCCGGCCGGTGTCCGCGAAGGCCGCCAACAGCACGCCGATGCCGATCGGCAGGACGAGCACCAGCAGGAAGCTCCACGCCGTCGACCGCAGCGAGCGGAGCTTGATCCACTCCGAGCGCAGGACGCCGGAGAAGTGGATGCCGGACGAGTGGATGCCGGACGAGTGGACGCCGGACGAGTGGCTGCCGGCTCCGTCGTGCCGCGGCGGGGTGTTGCTCGTGACCGCGCTCACCGGGCCACCTCCGATCGGTACTCGACCTGGTCGTGCGTGAGTTCGAGGTAGGCCTGCTCCAGGCTCGCCTCGGTGGTGGCGAGCTGGTGCAGGACGATGCGGGCAGCACCCGCTGCCTCACCGATCTGCTCGGCACCGAGGCCGCGGACCTGCAACGACCCGTCGCCCTCGTAGCCGATGGTGACGTCCGGTCCGGCGATCGCGTCGAGGAGCCGCTCGGGCTCCGGCGTCCGCACGGTGACCGACCGCTCCGTGGCGGCGGCCACCAGGTCCGCGATGTCCGTGTCCGCGAGCACGCGGCCGCGGCCCATCACGACGATGCGGTCGGCGGTCAGGGCCATCTCGCTCATCAGGTGGCTCGAGATGAACACCGCACGCCCCTCGGCGGCCAGGCTGCGGGCGAGCCGACGCACCCACACGACGCCCTCGGGGTCGAGGCCGTTGACCGGCTCGTCGAGGATCAGCGTCTGCGGGTCGCCGAGCAGGGCCGCCGCGATCCCGAGCCGCTGCCCCATGCCGAGCGAGAACCCGCCGACGCGCTTCTTCGCGACGTTCTCGAGGCCGGTCATCCCGATGACCTCGTGCACGCGGGCCGCCGGGATCCGGTGCGTCGCGGCGAGCGCCGACAGGTGGTCGAAGGCGCTGCGGCCCTTGTGGACGGCCTTCGCCTCGAGCAGCGCGCCGACGCGACGCAGTGGGTCGCGCAGTTCACGGTAGGGGCGCCCGTCGACGTGGGCGGTACCCGAGGTGGGCCGGTCCAGCCCGACGACGGCGCGCATCGTGGTGGACTTGCCGGCGCCGTTCGGACCGAGGAAGCCGGTGACGACGCCGGGACGCACCGTGAAGGACACGTCGTCGACGGCGACCTTCTCGCCGTAGCGCTTGGTGAGGTTCTGGATCTCGATCATGCGGCAACGGTACGGAGACGGCCGGGTCCGGCACATCGCCGTCGCAGACGATCTCCGCGGGGCGGTCGTGGTACCCCGGTACCACCCGCAGCGGTGCCGGATACGGTGGGGACATGGTCGTCCAGCGCTGGCACGAGGACGTCCTCGGGGCGCCCTACGAGCGACTCGAACTCCCGCTCGGCACCGACCCCGAGGGGCCCGTCGTCGCCACCCTGGTCCGTCGTCGCCACACCCCGACCGACCTGTTGCTGCACGGGCGCGGACCGCTGCACGGCGCTGACGTGCTGTACGTGCACGGGTGGTCGGACTACTTCTTCCAGACGGAGCTCGCCGAGCGGCTCGAACGGCTCGGTGCCCGCTTCCACGCACTGGACCTGCGGAAGTACGGCCGGAGTCTCCGCCCGCACCAGACCCCGGGCAACGTCGACGACCTGGCGGTGTACGACGAGGACATCGCCGCTGCGCTCGACGCCGTCTCCGCCGAGCACCCCGGCCCCGGCGAGCGGCGGCTCGTGCTGATGGGGCACTCCACCGGCGGTCTGACGCTGTCGCTCTGGGCTGCGCGGCACCCGGAACTCGTCGACGGGATCATCCTGAACAGTCCTTGGCTCGAGTTCCAGGCGACCGCCGTGGGCCGGGCGATCGTCGCGCCCGTCATCAAGCTCGGCGCGAAGCGGAACCCCCTCGCTCCGATGCCGGCCGTCGACCCCGGGTTCTACACGCGCACCGTGTCGGCTGCCGGCGAAGGCACGTGGACGTACGACCAGCAGTGGCGGCCGGACCGCGGGTTCCCCCTGCACCCCGGGTGGCTCGCGGCGGTGTTCGCGGGACAGGACAAGGTCGAGCACGGGCTCGGCATCCAGGTCCCCGTGCTGGTCATGCTCAGCGACAAGAGCATGTTGCAGCCCCGGTGGGACCCCGGGATGGCGCACGCCGACGTCGCGCTGAACGTCGACACGGTGGCGCACCGCGCGCTGTCGCTCGGTGACGAGGTCACGGTGCGGCGGCTCGCCGGCGCGGTCCACGACGTGGTGCTGTCCGCGCCCGACGTGCGGGAGCAGGCGTACGACGCGATCGGGCGGTGGGCCACGACGTTGCTCCCCCGCTAGCGTGGCGGGATGACCGACCGCTCCGTCCGGCTGACCCGCCTCGACCCGACCGGGGTCGACCACGACGCCCTCGTCGACTTCCTGTCGACCGAGGAGTTCCCCTTCCACGTGCGGCGGACGTGGAGCCGGGCGGACGCCGTCGAGGCATTGGACTCCGGGTCCTACCGCGACGACGAGCACGACTCCTACTGGATCGACCACGCGGAGCACGGTCGCGTCGGGTTCGTCCGGCTCGAGGACCTGGAAGACCCGGTCCCGCTGTTCGACCTGCGCATCGCCGGTGCGTTCCGCGGTCGCGGACTCGGCGTCCCGACGCTGCGCGCGGTCACCGACCACGTCTTCGGCACCCTGCCGTCGGTGACCCGGTTCGAGGGGCAGACCCGCGAGGACAACACGGCGATGCGCCGGGTCTTCGTGCGCGCTGGGTGGGTCAAGGAGGCGCACTACCGCGAAGGGTGGCCGATCGAGGGCGGCCGCGCGGTCGCGTCGGTCGGCTACGGGATCCTGCGCCACGACTGGGAGACGGGCGAGACGACGCCGGTGCCGTGGGACGACGACGTGCTCCCCGACGACTGAGCGGACGGGAGGCCCGGGTGACGCCCGCCACGCATCCTCCAGCCCGCAGGGCGGATGCGTCCAGTGCGCGAAGCGCGATCAGCCGCCGGTGGCCGTCCGGAGCGCGCTGCACGTGCGCCGGAACGCCGCGCTGAGCGACTCCCCCGCTGGGTGCTCCGCCCACGCGTCGAACGCGGCGCGCAGCGCGAGCAGGGCCAACGGCACCGCGAACCGGTCGGCGCCCTGCCACGCCGACTGCAGCTCGAGCGTCCGTGCGGCGTCCCGCTCGAGCACGGCGGACAGCAGTGCCGGGTCGGCGACGAGCAGTGCGCGCACCCGGACCAGGCGGTCGAGGTCGTCGCTCCGGTCGCGTTCGAACACCACGAGCACCTCGGCGATCACCTCGGTCAACGCGGCGAACGTCACCGGGCCGGTCACGGCGTCGGTGACGGCGTCGTGGACGTCGCGCGAGACGAACAGGAACGCGTCGACCTTCGAGGCGCAGTACCGGAAGAACGTGCGCTCGGTGATGCCCGCCTCGGTGGCGATCTCGGCGCCGGTGACGAGGTCGAACCCGCGCGCGCCGACCAGCGCGACCGCGGCGTCCTCGACGGCACGCTCCGTCGCCCGGCGGTTCTGCGCTCGGCGGTTCTGCGCCCGGACCTCCGTCACGACACCGACCGCGCGGAGACCGTCTCGCGCTGCCAGAGCGCCGGCAGCCGGAGGTCGACACCGTCGGCGTCCGCCAGCCGTGTGAACGCGCGCATCGTGACGTCGAGGCGGTCGAGCTTCTTCGGCAGGGGCGTGAGCGGACGGGTCAACGGACGCCAGAACGCGTCCCAGTGCACCGGCCGGACGACGCTCGGACGCAGGGCGCCGACGGTCTCCTGCCAGTACTGCTCGATCCAGGCCGTCGGCTTCGCACCGGCGGCGCCCGCACCCAGGTAGACGGTGTCGGCGTGGAGCCCCGCGAACGCTCCGGGGATGAAGTTCGCCGTGGGGTGCACCAGTACGGAGCCGTCCGGGTGCTCGAACAGGAACGAGGAACACCCGCCGGTGCGGAAGTCGCGCATCCGGGCCGGCAGGGTGACCGGCTCGGTGATCTCGCCCGGCACCGCATCGCCGTCGCTGTGCAGCGCGTGCAGCGGCGTGACCGTGAAGGCCCCCACCGCGAACGACTCGCGATCGTGGAGGTCCCGGAAGGGCACCCGGTCGAGCCCGTACCCGGTGGCGATCATCCGGGTGGACGCCGAACCGCCGAGTTCCGCCCCGGTGCGGTCCGCGACCACGGGGGCGTCGAGGGCGTGGTCGGCGTGCGAGTGGGACACGAGCACGGCATCGAGGTGGTCGACGTCGAACCGGGCGAGCGCGTCCTCGATCCGGGTGACGTCCGGGCGGAGCCGGCCGAGCATCAGCCGCGGGAACGAGGGCCGGCTGAAGAAGCCGTCCACGAGCAGCGAAGTCGTGCCGTCGGAGACGAGGACGTTGGACACCCCGCCGAAGACCGTGGTGACGCTCATGCGTGGGCACCGCCGAGCACGTCGTCGAGCAGCCGCATCGTGCGCGCGGCGTCCTCCATCGCGAGGTCGTGGTGCACCCCGGCAACCCGTTCGACGTCCCATCCGAGGCGCTCGTACACCGGCACCTCGGCCTCGGGCACCACGTGCCGGCCGTCGTCGGTCAGCACGAGCGTCGACCGTACGAACGGAGCGGTCGGCGCCACCGGGGTCGTCGCGACCTCGCGCAGGACGTCGCGCAGCATCGTGCGGTCCCAGTGCCGGTGGCTCTCCTCGGCACGGGCGACGTTCGCCGGACCCCACCGCGGATCGGTGCGGTCGTACGCCTTCACGAGCAGGGGCTGCAGACCCGGCAGCGCCCAGAACGCCCGACCGAGCACGCTCCGCCCCGGTGCCCGCAGGTGGAAGCCGGGGTCGAGGTACACGGCGCGGGCAGGGCGGAGCCGGTCGACGGCGTCGAACAGGACCCGTCCGCCGAGCGAGTGCCCGACCACGGCGTCGAGGCCCTGCGGCAGCGTCTCGGCGAGGTCGTCGGCGAACGCGGCGAGCGTGTACGACGCCGCGCGGTCGCTCTCGCCGTGACCCCGGAGGTCCGGCACGAGGAACGTGTACCGGTCCGGGTCGGCGTGGGACACGAGGTCGCGCCACACCAGCGCCGAACCGAGGATGCCGTGCACGAGTCCGACCCGGACCGGGCCGTGTCCGTGGGTCTCGACGTGGAGCTGCATGCGCACTCGATTCTGTCAGTGACTGACAGAATACATGCTCAAGCGGGGCGACTGAAGAGGTTCGCGAGGTTACGGTCGGGGTCGCGGAACAGCGCCGACCGGTTGCCCCACGGCATCGTCGTCGGCGGCAGCACCACGTCGTCGAGATCACCACGCAGCCCTGCGAACACGGCGTCGACGTCGGCCACCACGAACTCGAGGAACACGCCGCCGTTCGTGCCGGGCTCCGGCGCAGCCGGTCCGAGCATCGCCACGGTCGCGGGCGTCGCGAGCGCCAGGACCAGTCCCCCGGTCACGATCTCGGCGAAGACCGGGGCCGGCCGCCGTGCCGTGGTGCCGGTGACAAGCTCGTAGAACCGCACCATCCCGTCGAGGTCGTCGGTGATGATCCGGATGGATGCGAACTGCATGGTGAGCCCTCCTGGCCGGCCACCGTGACCGGACTCGTCGAGCCTGCGGGACCACCGCGACAGCGTCCTGTCGGTGTTTCGGTGGATCAGCACGCGGATCGGGCGGCTCAGTCGCCGAGCACCGGACGCAGCACGCCGTGCGGGATGTCGAGTTCGTCGAGGTGGACCACCCGCGGCGGTGCCGGCTCGTCGGTCTCCTCGACCGCCAGCACCCGGTCACCGCGGAAGGCCCGGACGCCGTCACGCAACCGGCACCACGCGACGAGGTACCAGTCCTCGCCCTTCCCGATGTACCCGAGCGGTTCGACGACGCGATCGGTCTCCGCGCCCGCTGCGTCGCGGTACCGCATCCGGACGACGCGCCCGCCGGTCAGTGCACCGGCGAGCGCCGTGGGAGCAGGTGTGCGCTCCCCCGACTCGAGCAGGTGCACCCGGCTCGCGAGCCGCGCTGCCCGTCGGGCGTCGTCCTCGGCCAGCACCGCGGTGACCTTGCGGGCGGCGCTGCGAGCCGCGTCCCGGAAGGGGCTGGAACCGAGCGTGCCGAGGCCGATCGCCACCGCGAGCGCCTCGTCGACGGTCAGCCCGAGCGGCGGGAGCGTCGCACGGGCGTCGATCGTGTACCCGCCGGTCCTGCCGGGCTCGGCCCAGATCGGCACGCCGGCCTGCTGCAGGGTCAGCAGGTCCCGCTCCACCGTGCGCACGCTCACCCCGAACCGCTCGGCGAGACGGCGTGCGCTCCGCAGGGCGGGCGCCGCGGCGCGGAGCTCCTCGACGAGCGCGTACAGGCGGTCGGTCCGGTTCACGACGCGACCATAGCCCGTGACGCGACCGGCATCGGACGGGAGGCCCGTGGCGACGCCGCCACGGGCCTCCCGTCCGCCATGCCGCCACGCGCAGGGCGCGGGTCGCGTCAGGAACGCGACAAGCGTTCGACCGTGGCGTGGGCGCCGTCGGCGATGAGCCCGTCGAGAGCGTCGCGGTACGCCGCGACGAACCGCTCGTCGTCGATCAGGTCGCCGAAGACCTGGCGGTTCGCGATGAAGGCGAGCCGGTCGTCGCGCTGGGTGAGCGCGATGCGGTGCAGCGGTTCGGCCAGCCGGTCGACGATCTCGATCGGCTCGCCGGACTCGTCCGTGCCCTCGTCGTAGCGCGCCCACGACGCGACGATGCCGGCGGACAGCGTGACGGGGCGGTCGGCGGCGAGGTTCTCGCGCACAACGGGCAGCAGCCACTTCGGGATCCGGTCGCTCGACTCGGCGCAGAGCCGGGCCAGGGTGTCGCGGACCTCGGGGTTTTGGAAGCGCTCGATGAGGGTGGACTTGTAGTCCTCGAGGTCGATGCCGGGTACGGGGTGCAGGGTCGGCGAGCCCTCTTCGTCCATGTACCGGCGCAGGAAGGTGGCGATCGCCGGGTCCTGCGTGGCCTCGTGCGCGTACCGGTACCCGGACAGGTACCCGAAGTAGCACAGGCCCTGGTGCGAGGCGTTGAGCAGCCGGAGCTTCATGAGCTCGTACGGCTCGACGTCCTCGACGATCTGCACGTCGGCGTCCTGGTACGGCGGGCGCCCCGCGGGGTGGTCGTCCTCGAGCACCCACTGGAAGAAGGGTTCGGCGACGACGGGCCAGGCGTCCTCGATGCCGAGCTCGTCGCGGACCCAGGCGCGGTCCTCGTCGGCGGTGACCGGCGTGATGCGGTCGACCATCGAGTTCGGGAACGACACGTGCTCGTCCATCCAGTCCGCGAACGCCGGGTCCTGCAGGCGCGCGTAGGCGGTGAACATGTCACGGGCGACGTGGCCGTTGCCCTGGATGTTGTCGCACGACATCACGGTGAACGGCTGCTCGCCGCGGTCACGCCGTCGACGCAGGGCTTCGACGACGAGGCCGAACACCGTGCGGGGCGGGCCGTCACCGCGCAGGTCGGCCGCGACGCCGGGTTCGTCCGCGACGAACTCGCCGGTGACGTGGTCGAAGTTGTAGCCGCCCTCTGTGATGGTCAGGCTGACGATCCTGGTGTCCGGGTGCGCCATCTTCTCGACCACGGCGTCCGGGTCGTCGACCGCGAGCAGGTAGTCGACGATGCTGCCGACGACGCGGGACTCGCGGGTGCCGTCCGGGTGCTTGAGGACGAGCGTGTAGAGCCCGCCCTGCTCCGCCATCGCGGTGGCCATCCGGCGGTCCTGTTCGAGGACACCGACGCCGCAGATGCCGTACTCACGCGCTTCGCCCTGCTGGAGCAGTCGGTCGATCACCATCGCCTGGTGCGCACGGTGGAAGCCGCCGACGCCGAAGTGCACGATGCCGGCGGTGATCCCGCTGCGGTCGTAGGTCGGGACGGCGACGCCGCTCGCGGCGATCTCGTCGAGGGTCTCCGGGGACAGGCGGACGGGCATCGGGTACTCCTTCGTACGGCGGGCGTGCTGGCGGTCGCGCCGCCGGTCGCACCGGCGGTCGTGCTGGGTGCAGTCAACCACGTGCACATCTGTTCAGAACCGTGTTTCCACCGCGGGGTACGAACCTGAAGATGTACTCCTGCTCGTTGCACCGAGTGCATCGATGCACCTAGTGTTCTCATCTGTGACCCTCACGACCGACCGCCGCGCCGCCCTCAAGGCGAAGCACCGTGCGGCGATCCTGCAGGCCGCTCGTGACCTGATCGACGAACGCGGCGGCCGTGAGTTCAGCGTCGACGACCTGGCGGCGCGGGCCGACATCGCCCGGCGCACGGTGTTCAACCACTTCGCCTCGCTCGACGAGGTCCTGCTGGCCGTGTGCGAGCAGGAACTGTCCGTGATCATCGACCGGTTCCTCGCCGACATGGCGCGCACCCCGATCGGCGACGGCAGCCGGGCCTCGATGTTCGACGAGCTCGAGTCCGCCGCACGCGGCGCCGACCTGGCGGCCGCGATCTCGAGCATGTACCGGATCCTCGGCGACCCGGGCAAGGACGACCCGAAGGCCGCGGTCCTCACCCAGACGGCGTTCTCCCGGGTCACCGAGCGACTGCGTGACGAGGTCGCACGCCGCTACCCGGCGGCCGATCCCCTCGATGCCGCCCTGCTCGTCGAGTCGCTCATGAGCGGCATCGTCGTGATCGCGGAACACTGGCTGGCCACCTCCGGCCCCGCGATCGACGAGCAGTCCGTCGCCGACTGGGACGCCCTGCTGGCACGACTCGTGCACAGCGTCCGCAGCGGCTACATGCCCACCGACTGACACGTCCCTCCCAGGGGTCCACCGGCGCACCCCGCTCCACACAGCACCTGCAACGAAAGGAACGGGGCAACCGCATGGCCGGTCTCCTCTACCGTCTCGGACGGTTCTCCGCACGACGCCACTGGCTCGTGATCATCACCTGGGTGGTGATCATGGCCGTCGCCGGCGTCACCTACAGCCTGTTCTCGGGCACGATCTCGTCGGCGATCTCGATCCCCAACACCAAGACGAGTCAGGTGCAGGACGAGCTCGCCGACAAGTTCCCGTCCGCGAACGGCGGCAACGGCACGATCGTCTTCGAGACGAAGAACGGCAAGGCGTTCACCGACGCGCAGAAGTCGGAGGTCGCGGACTTCCTGGCCGAGGTCGAGAAGCTCGACGGCGTCAAGGGCGCGACGAGCGGGTTCGACACCCAGGACCAGCTCGACGAGCAGCGCCAGAAGATCGTCGACGGCCGCAAGGAGATCACCGACGGCCGCGCGAAGCTCGAGACCGGCCAGGACCAGCTCGACGCCCAGAAGGCGCAACTGACGTCCGGCAAGCAGCAGATCGCCGACGCGCAGGCGCAGCTGGACGCCCAGAAGGCCCAGGCGCAGGCAGCCGGCTCCGCAGCGGTCCCGGCAGCGCAGGCGCAGGCCGCGGCGGCGCAGCTCCAGCAGGCGCAGGCCCAGATCGACGCACAGCAGGCGCAGATCGACGCCGGCGAGCAGCAGATCGCCGACGCGCAGAAGACGATCGACGCGAACACGAAGAAGCTCGACGACAGCGCCGAGGAGCTGGAGCAGGGCTCGAAGCTCCTCGACCTGTCGAAGGACGTCCGCTTCGTGTCGTCGAACGGCAGCGCGGTCATCGGCACCGTCCAGTTCACGAAGTCGACCTACGAGGTCCCCGCCGACACGAAGACGGCGATCGCGGACGACGCCGACTCGGCCGACATCAGCGGTGTCAACGTGTACGTGTCGAACGACATCGCCCAGGGTGTGCCGTCGATCCTCGGCCCGGGCGAGATCGTCGGTGTCATCATCGCCGCGCTCGTGCTCTTCCTGATGCTCCGCACGATCATCGGTGCGGCGATCCCGCTCGTCAGCGCCGTGCTCGGCGTCGGTGTGGCCTCACTCGCCTCGCTGTCGTTCTCCGGACTGGTCGAGTTCATCTCGGTCACGCCCGTGCTGGGGGTGATGCTGGGCCTGGCGGTCGGCATCGACTACTCGCTCTTCATCCTGAACCGACACCGCACGCAGCTGAAGCAGGGCATGCAGGTGCACGAGTCCATCGGCCTCGCGAACGGCACCTCGGGCAACGCCGTGGTGTTCGCCGGCGCCACCGTCATCGTCGCCCTGCTCGCGCTGAACATCACCGGGATCCCGTTCCTCGGCCTCATGGGCACCGTCGGTGCGGTCGCGGTGTTCTTCGCGATCCTCATCGCCACGTCCTTCACGCCCGCACTGCTGTCCCTGATCGGGATGCGGATCCTGCGGAAGAAGGAGCGCGCGAAGATCGGCAACACCGGCTCGACCCGGGTGCCGAACAAGCCGATGAAGACCTGGCGCGCGATCGTCACGCTCGTCGCCGGCGTCGCCGTGCTCGGTACCATCGCGCTCCCCGCGACGCAGATGCGCCTCGGCCTGCCGACCGGCGCGTCCGAGTCCGTCGACTCGAGCCAGTACAAGGCGTACAAGGCCCTCGACGAGGAGTTCGGCGCCGGTCAGAACGGTCCGCTGCTCGTCGTCGCGACCCTGCCGGAGTCGATCAGCAAGTCCGACGTCACCGCGACCGAGGTCACCATCGGCGAGGCCCTGGCGAAGAACGACGACGTCAAGGCCGTCCTGCCGATCGGTACCTCGTCGGACCGCGACATCATCGCGTTCCAGGTGAAGCCGGCCGGTGGACCGGACAGCATCTCCACCGAGAACCTCGTGAAGGACCTGCGTGAGCAGACCGTCACGACCGACGACGGCACCGTCTCGCTCGGCGTCGCGGGCAACGCGTCGGCCAACATCGACGTGTCCGAGAAGCTGTCGAACGTCCTGCCGCTCTACCTCGTGGTGGTCGTCGGCCTGTCGCTCATCATCCTGATCATCGTGTTCCGGTCCTTCCTGGTCCCGATCACGGCGACGGCGGGCTTCATCCTGTCGGTGATGGCGTCCTTCGGTGGCCTGACCGCGATCTACCAGTGGGGCTGGCTCGGCTCCGTGTTCGGCGTGCACGATCCGGCGCCGATCCTGAGCTTCCTGCCCATCATCGAGATCGGCATCCTGTTCGGCCTGGCGATGGACTACCAGCTGTTCCTGGTGTCCGGCATGCGTGAGGCCTACGCCCACGGCGCCTCGGCGAAGGTCGCGGTCCAGCGCGGGCTGCACGCCGGTCGCGCGGTGGTCACGGCAGCGGCGATCATCATGATCTCGGTGTTCGCGGGCTTCATCTTCTCGGACTCCTCCACCATCAAGCCGATCGGCTTCGGGCTGGCGTTCGGTGTGCTCATCGACGCGTTCGTCGTCCGCATGCTGCTCATCCCGGCCGCGATGCACCTGCTCGGCCAGAGCGCGTGGTGGTTCCCGAAGTGGCTCGACCGGATCGTGCCGGACGTCGACGTCGAGGGCGCGAAGCTCGAGCGGTCGCACCCCGTCGCCGGTCAGCCCGGTCAGCCCGGCCACGAGGACACACACACGGGGTCGCACGCCCTCCCCGTGGCGCCGGACGCCAACGCGCACGACTCGGGGCACCCGCCCGCGCACCGCGCGTAGTCGACGCACCCAGCCTGGAGGCCCGGGGCCGGTCCACGAGACCGGCACCGGGCCTCCCGTGCGTGCGCCCACCCCGCGCCCCGCGACCCGCGACCCGGAGCGCCTGCAACTCTTGCGTCCGCGCCAGTGCGACAAGATCGATGTCGTACGACGTCGATCTTGTCGCATCGACCCGCGAGCCCACAGCGCCCCGAGAACACTTCGTGGGCGAACGGTATCGTGGGCGCATGACCACCGATCCCGACCCGCTCGCGCTCGACCGGCAGCTCTGCTTCGCCCTCGCGGCGACGAGCCGGAGCGTCATCGGGCTGTACCGCGACCTGCTCGAACCGATGGGCCTGACGCATCCGCAGTACCTCGTGATGCTCGCGCTCTGGGAGCGGGACCCGCGGTCGGTGCGCGAGATCGCCGGCGAGCTCCGGCTCGACTCGGCGACGCTCAGCCCCTTGCTCAAGCGGCTCGAGGCCTCGGGCTACGTCCGCCGGACCCGCAGCGCAGCGGACGAACGACAGCTCGAGGTCTCGCTCACCACGGCCGGGCGGGCACTGCGCGACCGGGCCCGGGCGGTCCCGCTGGCCGTCGCCGACCGGCTCGGCTGGCCACTCGAACGCCTCGAGGCACTCAAGGACGACTTGACCGAGCTGCTGGATCGTGTCGACCAGGTGTGATCTGCGGCCGATGGTGCCATAATGGTTCGTGCACGAACGAAAGGATGCACCGTGGGTCGCTTCGGCAAGTGGTACGAACGGTGGAACACGACGCTCATCAACAAGATGGGTCCGTCACAGATCGGCGCCGGGCACCCCGAAGGTGTCGACGACCGGTCGGTGGACCGCGGCTGCCCCATCTGCGGCAAGCCCCTCTCGCTGCACCAGGTGATCCGCCCCGAGGGCCAGGTCCGCTCCTCGACGCTGGTGTGCCCGCGCGACTGACGGCGGGAATTGCACCGAGCAACACGACGTTGCTCCTCTCGTGAAGCTCTTCGAACCCACCTCCTTCGGCGCCCTGCGCCTGTCGAACCGCGTCGTCATGGCCCCGCTCACGCGCACCCGCGCCGGCGAGCACGGGATCCCGAACGACCTGCTCGTCGAGCACTACCGTCAGCGTGCGGGCCTCGGCATGATCATCACCGAGGGCACCTGGCCCGTGCAGGAAGGCCGCTCCTACCCCGGGCAGCCCGGCATCGAGACCGACGAGCAGATCGCCGGCTGGCGCCGCGTCGCCGACGCCGTGCACGCCGAGGGCGGCACCATCGTGATGCAGCTCATGCACGGTGGCCGCGTCTCCCACCCGGACATCTCGCAGACGCCGCGCATCGTCGCCCCGAGCGCCATCGCCGCCCCCGGACAGACCCACACCGCGACCGGCAAGGCCGACATGCCCGTCCCCCACGAGCTGACCACCGCCGAGGTGCAGGACGCCGTGCAGGGCTTCGCGCAGGCCGCCCGCAACGCGATCGCCGCCGGACTCGACGGCGTCGAGGTCCACGGCGCCAACGGCTACCTCGTGCACGAGTTCATGTCCCCGGTGTCGAACACCCGCACCGACCAGTACGGCGGCTCCCCCGAGAACCGCGCCCGCTTCGCGATCGAGGTCACCACCGCCGTCGCCGAAGCCGTCGGCGCGGACCGCACCGGCATCCGCCTGTCGCCCGAGCACGGCATCCAGGGCGTCATCGAGGACGACGCGGCCGACGTCCGCGCGACCTACACGGCGATCGCCGAGGGCCTCGCACCGCTCGGGCTCGCCTTCGTCGACGTCCTGCACGCCGAGCCGACCGGCGACCTCGTGCAGCACGTCCGCCGTACCGCGGGCGCACCGTTCATCGTCAACTCGGGCTTCAGCGCGATGACCACGCGTGAGGAAGCGATCACCGTCGTCCACGACCAGGACATCGCCGACGCGATCGCCGTCGGCCGTCCCGCCATCGCGAACCCGGACCTCGCCCACCGCTGGGAGCAGGACGCGGAGCTCAACGAGCCCCGCCCGGAGCTCTTCTACGGCGCGGGCGCCGAGGGCTACACCGACTACCCGTCGCTGGCCGAGGTGCGCGCGACCGTCTGACGCTGCGCGCGGTTCCGCCGGGGTTCCGCGACACCCCGCGCGCGTGCTGCCGAGGTTCCACGACACCCCGCGTGCGTTCCGTCGAGGTTCCGATCAGGACGGTGCGTGCCCGCGAGGTTCCGAGATCTCGGAACCTTACGGGGTGGGGGCAAGCGAACGACGGACGGGAGGCCCGTGGCGGGACCGCCACGGGCCTCCCGTCTTCTCGCATGCCGTCCCAGGGCACGACGCGCTTCTCGTAGGATCGTCGCAGTGAACACTGCAACGCCGGGCGAGCGGGGCCCCGCGCACCGCGCGCGCGACACGACGCGGTGGGACATCCAGGGCCTCCGCGCCTTCGCGGTGCTGGCCGTCGTCGTGTACCACCTGTGGCCGCACGCCCTGCGGGGTGGCTTCGTCGGCGTCGACGTCTTCTTCGTGATCTCCGGGTTCCTCATAACGGGACTCCTGCTGCGCGAACAGCTCGCCACCGGCACGATCCACCTCGGCCGGTTCTGGTCACGCCGGGCGAAACGCCTGCTGCCGGCCGCGCTCCTCACCATCCTGACCACCGGCGCCGCAGTGCTCGTCGCCGTACCGAGCGCGCTGTGGGGGCAGTACGGCCGCGAGCTCATCGCGTCGACCGTCTACCTGCAGAACTGGGAGCTGGCGGCGAACTCGGTCGACTACCTGGCCTCGGCCGACGACCCCTCGCCGTTCCAGCACTTCTGGTCGCTGTCGGTCGAGGAGCAGTTCTACATCGTCCTGCCCCTGCTGCTGATCGGGCTGGCGGTGGCCGTCCGCGGTCGCCTCTCGACGCTGACCTCCGCACGACTGTTGCTCGGTGCGGTCGTCGTCCTGTCCCTGGTGTGGAGCATCGTGCAGAGCAGCACGAACCCCGGCGTCGCGTACTTCTCCACCGGCACCCGGGCGTGGGAGTTCGCGCTCGGCGGCCTCGCCGCGACCGTGCACCTGCCCGAGGTCCGCACCGAGGTCGCCCGACGAGTGCGGATGATCCTGACGAGCATCGGCGCCGTGGCCCTCGTCCTGTCGCTGTTCGTCATCGGGGCGGAGACGCCGTTCCCCGGGATCGCCGCGCTGCTCCCCGTCGCCGGCGCGACCCTCGTGGTGCTGTTCGGCGGACGCACCGTGTTCGAGTCGATCGGAGCGCTCGGCCCGGTCGCGTTCACCGGACGGATCTCGTACGCCCTGTACCTGTGGCACTGGCCGCTCGTCGTGATCCTGCCGATCATGCTCGGGCGCCCGCTCGACTGGGCGACCAGCACCTCGGTGCTCCTGGTGTCGGTCGGGCTCGCCACGGCCACGACCATCTGGTTCGAGGAACCCGTCCGGTTCTCGAGCTGGCTGCGTGACCTGCGGCCCCGCGGGGTCGTCGCCCTCGGCGTCATCTGCACCTTCACGGTCGTGACCCTCGGCGCCTCGACCCTGACCGCGGTCTACGTGCAGGAGGTCCACGCGGAAGGCGCCACCAAGCAACTCACGAAGCAGCTCGCGACCGAACGGGCGCAGCACGACGAGTCCTGCATCGGCGCCGCGGCACGGATCAGCTCCGCCGACCCCTGCGTCGACCCGGCACTGGCCGACACGCGCGTCCCCGACCCCGCCGCTGCCGAGGACGACGACGCGAACCGCCCCGAGTGCTGGAGCGGCACCTTCCGCACCTGCGTGCTCGGCAAGGCGACCGGCTGGTCCAAGCGCCTGATCGTCATCGGCGACTCGCACAGCAACGCCCTGCTCGGCGCCTACGAGAAGATCGCCGACGACAACGGGTGGCGCATCGACCTGGCCGGCATCGGCGGGTGCTACCTCACCACGGCGCAGCAGAACTCGGTGAACGCCGGCTCGCTGCGCGGCTGCAACGCGTGGAAGCACGCGGCCATCGACTACGTCCGCGCCCACCGCGACGCCGACGCCCTGGTCGTCACCCACTCCGCCACGCAGATGCCCGTCAGCCTGCCGGCCGGACCCTCCCGCGACATCGCGACCCGCAACGGCCTCGTCGACGCCTGGGAGCAGGCCGCCGGCGACGAGCTCCCCGTCATCGCCATCCGCGACAACCCGGTCCCCCGACCCGACGTCATCGCGTGCGTGAGCAAGATGTCCGGACCGACGAACGCGTCGTGCGACCGGCCCCGCTCCGAGGCCCTCGCCCAGACCGACTCATCGATCGAGGCCGTCCGGGCGTTCAAGGCCGCCGGAGGACGAGCCGCGGTCATCGACCTGACCGACTACTACTGCACCGAGACGACGTGCCCCGCGGTGATCGGCGGCGTGCTGGTCTACCGGGACACGACGCACATCACGGCAACGTGGGCGACGTCGTTGGAGCCGTACCTCGAGCGTGGGCTGCAGAAGCAGCTCACGGCGCTCGGGCGCTGAGCTGAGCGCGTGCGCTTCGTGAGCGCTGAGCGCGAGCGCTGAGCGCTTCGTGAGCAGAAATGGTCGAGTCCTGTCGACGACACCCGACCATTTCTGCTCACGAAGTCGCGGCGACTGGCTAGCTGGACCCGAACGCGGGCCTTCGCTGCGGGCGCCGTCCCTCTACTCTTGGGCCGGACCTCGCACGCCCGCAGTTCAGCACGTGCGCCGACTGAACGGAAGACACCCGTGACCGACCTCGCCCCCGAGCCTTCCGCGCCGGCCACCTCCGCCCCGGCCGTCTCCGCCCTGGCAGCCTCCACTCCGAGCACGGACGGGACGCCCGCACTCGCCCCGCTGAGCCTCCTCGCCGTCGTGGCGATCGCGCTCGCCTTCGTCGCCCCGATCGGCGGCGTCGTCGTCGGGTTCATCGCGCGGCACGAGGTCCGACGGACCGGCGAGCGCGGTGACGGACTGGCGTTCGCGGCCATCCTGATCGGCGCGACGCTGACGCTGTTCGGCGTGCTCGTCCCCGGAGCCCTCGCGCTGTCCGGCGTCATCGACTCGACGATCCACCCCTGGGGCTGACTCGACGCCCCGTCCTTCCACCGGCCACTGGCCACCGCGCTCAGTAGTGCCCGCGCCCGATGACGGCGTGCCGCACTCCGCCTGCCGGCGCCGGCACATCGCCGGCGAAACGCGGGATGACGTGCAGGTGGGCGTGGAACACGGTCTGGCCGGCGGACGATCCGTCGTTGAACCCGACGTTGTAGCCGTCCGGATGGTGCTGCTCGTCGAGCCGGGCCTTCAGCAGCGCCACCATCCGGGTCATCGCGGCGAGCTCTCCCCCGGTCGCATCGAACCAGCTGGTGATCCGCCGCTTCGGGATGACGAGCGTGTGACCAGGTGACACCGGGTGTGCATCGAGGATCGCGAAGACGAACTCGTCGTCCGCGACCCACTGCGCTGGTGGGACCTGTTCGAACACGGACGTCGTCGTCATGTTCCCCATCCAACCTCGCCGTGCTTCACTCGGACCATGACCTCGACGACCGTCCTCGCCTCCTGTGCTGTCGGGAACGTCGACTGCCACGACACCGCGTCGGTCGACCTGTTTCCCCCGCTCGTCGTCGTCGGGCTCGTCATCGTGGCCCTGGTCGTGCTGGGGATCGCGCTGCTCGGGCGTCGGCGCCGGTGATCTGAAGCGGGTCAGACGCTGACGATCTCCACCTGCCGCGCGGGAAGAGCGCCGTGCGACGCGGTCGCCAAGCGTGCCGGGAGCACGATGCCCCCAGCGCAGTGCGCCAGGTAGTCGAGGAACGCTCCGACGGTGCTCGACGAGCTGGGCTGCTCGCCGGGTTCGCGCATGTCCTCTGCTGCACGCACGTCGAGCGCACCGTCGACGTCCATGACGGCGATCCGACGGATGCCTCGCCGCGCTCGCACGAAGACGTTGGCGTACCCGCCGACGTTCTCGATCCGACGCAGGAGCACCGGCAGGCGTTCGTGCTCCAGTGCAACGACGACAGGACAGTGTCCGTCGACGTCGACAACCTCGAGTACGAGTTCTGCGAAGGGGCCGACCGCGAGGGCGCGATCGACCTCGACACGGAAGATGTCGAGCTCGGCAAGTTCAGTCATCACTGCCTCTCATGTCCCGGATTGTAACGGCGTACGCCGTCAGGCGGACCAGCGCAGCGTCCAAGTGTTCAGCGACGTCCGCGACACGGTGCAACGGTCCGATCGAGCTGACTGTGCCGTCCTCGTGGTGAAGGTGCACGTGTCCGTGGCAGCAGTCCACGCGCGCGACCTCCCGCCACGCTCCGTCGAGCTGCAGAGCGATCACGATCAACGCGAAGTCGACGAGTCGACCGTCTGCCCGGTAGAGCCGGTGGTCCAGCCGCATCGTGTCCGTGTCGTCGAGGCTCTGGTACCAGCTCCGTTCGACGCAATCTCGTCGATCGGGCGGGCGGAAGCGGCCGCGTTCTTGATCCGCGGCGGCACGTTCCGCAGCGAGGCGCGCGCGGCGCACGTCTCGCCGTGGTTGCTGACCTCGCCGAACCATGCAAGGAAGGTAGACCCGGAGGCACCCGAACCCCAAGGACTTCGAATGCAACATTCGAACTCGCGCACGAACCACCACCAACGACGAAGGGCCCCAGCGGAATCCGCCGGGGCCCTTCATCTGTTCGGTGTCATGCCGTTCAAACGGCACTGCGCGCTCGAAGGGACTCGAACCCCCAACCTTCTGTTCTGTAGCCCAGGCGGCTCGCGACGCCACGCACCGCGGCACAGTGACGCCCATTCGCCGTACGGCACCAGCGGCCCCAACGCCTGTCCCGGCACGAGCGAAGCCCGCGGCATAGCGATGCCTGGGGCCACGCCGTCGTACCCGGTTGCGTAGTGGGGCGACATGTACGAGAACACGCGATCACGTCGCGGCGTGGCCCGCAATGCGGCTGGTCGCTGGTCGTGCATGAAAAGGGCGGCAAACGCCGCGTGGTGTCGGTCACTCGCGGCTTCGCTGCAATTCTTCGCGATCAGCCGTACGGATCCTGTTCCCGGGGGACGAGGACGGACACCTGTCGCCTCGCTGGGTCGGGAAACTCGTCAATCGGCTCCTCGACCGAGACTGGGCCATCCACTCATCGCGGCACCGCTTCGCGTCACGTGCACACCGGGTTAACCGCGACCTCGCCGTCGTTCAAGACCTGCTCGGACATGCTCCCCTGCGACGACCCGCATCTACGTCGCGACCGACGACACGGATCGACGTCGCACCATCGAGGCAATAGCGTCGTAGGACTCACTCTGGCCTGTCGTGCGCCTAAGGTGACACCCATGTGGAGTAGAAAATCACTTCGACTCGCCCTGCGAGCAACGCGCCCAAGTTTGATTGGGGTTCTGTGGGTGGTTGTAGTCGCCGGCTTCGCTCTAGGCGTCGCGAGTCTGCTGGTGAAGCATCTTCACAGCACCACTGGCGCGGCGGCAACGATGCTTGCGGCGAGTATTGCCGGCCTCGTGGCGTTGCGCCTGAACGAGACGGTCGACGCTCGCCGTCTACGCGAGCTCCGGGAACGCCGACAGGAGCCCTACGAAGATCTCGTCGTACAACTGCTGGGATCATTCGCTGGAGCTAACACTGCCGAATCGAAGCGGCGAGCCCGCGTTGCGGTATGGGGGTCACCCGAACTGATCAGGCTGATTACCCACTGGAACACTTTGGTATCGCCGCTTGCAGATCGAGGGCCTGTGCGGATTCCCCCGGAACTTCGCCTGGAACTCATGCGTGCCGTTGCACAAATCGCTCTAGAAGTTCGAAAAGACACAACGAGCGAAAGTCTTCCGGGGGCACTTGACGTCGATTCCATGGCGGCTATGTTCTTCAACGATTTCAGCGAAGCTCGCGACACACATGTGGCGCCCGAAATCAGCCGAGAGCATCTTCCGGTTCAGCCTTGAGGACATCGGGAAAGCCAGCGCTGGTTGTTAGTTTGGAGACGTCGTCCAGCTCCGGGTCTTCGAGCGCTGTGGCCCGGGACACCGATCCGGCACCGATGTGGGTAAGCCACGTGTTGACCAGCGGGATCGCCTTGAGCTTGGACAGGGCGGGGGCGATCGCGACGACGAAGGCGAACGCGCCACCGAGCCTCGTGAGCCACGAGCCGGGCAGGACGTCAACTAAGGCGGCAAGTACCTTCGGGGCCAAGGCTTGGAGCACGGCCACGGATCCGCCGAGGCCAACGAGAAACGCGAGTGCGGTCTGCACAGCGGTGCGCATCCACCTTTGGCGGGTGTACCAGATCGGTTGCACCGTGACGGTGCGCTCGTGGGCGCCCATCACTTGTTCCGGTTCAGGTAGGTGCGGACGATGGCCGCTTCGGCGGCCAGCATCTTGTCGCCGCCCTCGTTGTCGCGCCACCGCTCCAACAGCTCCTTGTGGTCCAGGCTCTGGATGGGTGCGGTTTTGCCCGTGATGGTCCTGCAGACGTAGATCGCCTTCGGCTTGTCGCTCGACTTCTGGACGAGCGGAACGAATGTGTACATGCGGTGCCGCCTAAGGGCGGTTGCTGGTGGGGTGGCGGTCTGATCCGGGGGCGCGGGGGCGAGCCTCCAGCGGCGTCGGAAGCGGCCGAGGATGTAGCACTTGGGTCGGACCCGGTAGGCGGCGGGGCGGGTGTCGGAACCGTTCGCGCCGAACGTGCGGACGTAGCCGTTGCAGAGGTCGGCGACCATGAACTCGACGTGGTTGCCGACGCCGTTGGCGTCCCAGTCGAACAGGAGCACGTCCCACGGCTGGAGGTCTCCGGATCCGGCGGCGTAGGTGCCGTCGCCGGCCGATTTGAAGCCGTCGACCCAGATGATCGGTCCGGGCTTGCCGCCCCAGAGGACGTGCGAGCAGAATGCGGCACAGTCGTCCGTGACGGCCGAGGCTGTCCAGGGCACGGGGAGCTTGTCGCGGGTGCGACCCGCGAGGCTGAGCGCGTACGCCGCGACGCTGGCGACGGTGTAGCGGGCGAATCGGCCGGAGGGCATCCACGCTGGTCCGTGGCCCTTGCGGCGGAGGTCGGCGAGCTGGCGTTTGCTCATGCCGAGCCAGGTCGCGGCGTCGGCCTCGCTGATGAATCCGGGCTCGGTCACGATGTGGCCTTCCTGACGGCGTTCTCCAGGGCGGGGGTGAACCTCGTGGCTCGGATGCCGATCCCGAGTTCTCGGGGGGTCGAGCCGATCCCGAGAGGCCGGTTGCCCGCTTCGCCGTCCCTGCTGGGCCGCGAGCGGCCTCTTCCACCTGGCGGTCTGTCAGCCCTTCGCACACGAACCGCTCTAGAGTCCGTACGGACTGCCAGCCATGTCGGGTGTGGGCGTCCTCTCGGACGCACTGCAGTCGGTCAGCCACGTCGATGCCCCTTCCAGACGACGACGCCCCATGCAGTCCAGCAGATCACTGCTGCAAGAGCGATCCCTACAAGCGGTGTCGTGTCGGTCATTTGTCGTTCTCGCTAGCCTCGTTGACGTGAATGGAGATGTATGGGCAACCCTTTTGGCCACAACGGCGGCTGTCGTGAGCGCAATCGGCGCGCTGCTCTCGTGGCGCTCCAGCGAGCGAATTCGTCGGCTCGCAACTGATGCGCAGTTCCGCTTTGCATGGGCACGAGATCAAGACGGAAGCCTCGTAGCGGTTCTCGACAACATCGGCTCGGTCGTCGCCTATAGCGCTCTGATTGAAGGTCATGACGTTCGCGGCTGGGTGCACTTGCACGGGCCAACAGACATGAAGCCGAAGGCCTACATAGCCCTCACCGGCGTGACGCGTAGAGACCGATACGTCCGGGTTACGTGGATGACGGTTGATGGGCTTCGACGTCGTAAGAAACTCCAAATGGTGGAGCCGACCAAGAGGACGGTCCGAGCCGGTCGCACTGGCTAGGGATCAGAAGTAGCCCACGTCGCCACGGAGGCGGATGCACCAGAGCAACAAGATGAGCGCCCCGATTGCAAGGGATGCGACGACGACGAATTCGGTCATGCGACCGCTCCAATCTGCTCGGCGACGCGGACGCCGCACTCGTTGAGGCACCAGACCGAGGCGGTGTCGGGGTTGTGGACGCCCGATCGGGATGCGGAGCAGCGCTCGACGCTTCCCTGAGCGGAACCTGGGAACGCACCTGTACTTATGTTGAGTAGGTGACCAATGGGGTTCTTACCCTGGTCTTCTGGTTGTTCTTCTGAGGAAAGTCCTTCTGTAGTCGTACGATCTTCCGTGGACGGCTTTTCCGCGTCATGGGATCCCGTGGACGGAAAGTCGCACGACGGCTCTGAGCTGGGGTTTTGCGACTCCGACGGGTCGTCACCGTCCGGATCGGCCTCCAGGACAGCCGGAGCGGCCGAGCGGTTCTCCACAGGTCCCGACGCGGTGTCCCACGGGTCGGAGAAGGTCCAGACATTGCCACCGAACTTCGCGCCGCCCGTGCCGCCCGCCTGCTCGCGTGAGACGTAACCCCATCACTCCAGCTCTTTCAGAGCCGTACGGACAGCAGACAGGCCTTCGCGGGCGCTGTCGTCGTCCTCGCGGAGGCTGGCGGCGAGGTCGCGGATGGTCTGGCTCCAGCCCTCCTTGTGCGACATGAGGTGCACGAGGATCCCGATCGCTCGGTAGCTCAGGCGGCGACCGCGTATCCAGTCGTTGGGAATGCGGGTGAACCCGCGCTGCTCGAACGACAGTCCGTTGCGAGCCTGGGCCCGTCAAGCCGCGCAGGATCGGCATGATTGCTTGGTCAATGGCGACGGGCGTGCCGAGCCAGTGGCTCCAGACAGGCACGACCCCAACAGAAAACGCCCCCGGTCCCGATGACGGGACCGAGGGAGTTGACCGGTTCGGTGATGCTGTGCGCTCGAAGGGACTCGAACCCCCAACCTTCTGATCCGTAGTCAGATGCTCTATCCATTGAGCTACGAGCGCGTGGCCTTGCGGCCGTGGAAGACTCTACAACAGCTCCGGCCCGGGCGCCAATCGAGGCCACCCGACCGCTCCACTCGGCGTGTCGCGAGGCGACAGCCGAGTCCCCGACGTCACAGCGCCGCGGCCTCCTCGCCGAACACCTCGGCCAGGAACACACGCAGGGCCTGCCACGATCGACGGTCCGCGCGCTCCTGGTACTGGGCGCCGTGGTCGGGGGCATCGGTGCCGGGAACGGCGAACGCGTGCATGGCCCCGGCGTACGTGACGACCTGCCAGTCGACGCCGGGTTCGGTCCGCATCTCGTCCTGCCAGGCGTGCACGGCGTCGTCGGGCACGACGGGGTCCGCTCCGCCGGTCAGGACGAGCAGCTTCGCCCGGATCGCCGAGGCGTCGGCGGGGTCGTGCGTGATGAGGCCGCCGTGGAACGACACCGCTCCGACCAGGTCGGCGCCGGTGCGCGCGAGCTCGATCGCGGTGGAGCCGCCGAAGCAGTAGCCGATGACGACGATGCGGGCGGAGTCGACGTCGGGGTCCTGCCGCAGCCGCTCGAGTCCGGCGGTGGCGCGTGCCCGGAGCAGCGGCAGGTCCTGGTAGTACGAACCGGCGACCTGGCCGGCGGTGTCGTCACCGGGCCGGACGCCGGCGCCGTAGATGTCCGCGCCGAAGGCCACGTAGCCGAGGCGGGCGAGCATCGTCACGCGCGCTTCGACGTGCTCGTTCACGCCGTGCCAGTCGTGCACCACCAGGACGGCGGGGCGGGGCCCGGCGATGGCCGCGTCCTTCGCGAGCACGCCGAGCAGGTCGGTGCCCTCGTGGTCGTAGTGGACGGGCTCGACACGGATGTCGGCGCCGGCGGGTTCGGGAACGGTCTGCAGGACGTCGTCGATGGTGGTCACGTCGTCCGACGGTACGCCGCCGTCCGGGTCAGGCGTCGATGTTGTCCCAGTCCTCAGGACCGCTCGAGCCCGCCGGGTACTCGTCGAGGGGCGTCGTGCCGGCCTTCCACGCGTCGAGGAACGGCCCGACGACCTTCCAGCCCTGCACGGCGCTGTCGCCACGGACCGACAGGGTCGCGTCACCTTCGAGCACACCGGCCAGGACCTCGCCGTAGGCGCTGAGCCGTCCGGGGTTGAACGTCGTCTCGAGGCTGGTGCGGTCGATCGTGTACGGGTCGCCGGGGCCGTTGACGTTGAGCTCGAGCTGCATCTCGTCCGGGGCGATCCAGATCCGGAGTCGGTCCGGCTGCGCGGCGCCGGACAGACCGACGGGCACCTGCGGGGAGTCCTTGAACGTGATGACGATCTCGCGGCGCTGCTTCGCGAGCGCCTTGCCGGACCGCAGCGTGAAGGGCACCCCGGCCCATCGCCAGTTCGCGATCTCGAGGGTCAGCTGGGCCAGGGTCTCGGTGCCGAGCGACGGGTCGACGCCGTCCTCGTCGGCGTACGACGGCAGCTTCCGGTCGCCGACCGTGCCCGCGGTGTAGCGGGCGCGCTTGCCGGCGGCGACGACGTCCCCGCCCCAGGGTCGGACGGCGCGGAGCACGAGCTCCTTCTGGGTCCGCAGGTCGTCGGCGTCGATCGACGCCGGCGCCTCCATCGCCACGACCGCCATGACCTGGAGCAGGTGGCTCTGGATCATGTCGGTGAGGGCGCCGGCCTTGTCGTAGTAGCGGGCGCGTCCTTCGAGGCCGAGGGTCTCGTCGTACACGATGTCGACGCGTTCGACGTGCTGCGAGGACAGCAGCGGCTCGATGATGCGGTTCGCGAAGCGCAGCCCGATCAGGTTGAGCACCGTCGAGCGACCGAGGAAGTGGTCGACCCGGTGGATGCGCTCCTCGGGGATGAACGAGTGCAGCAGGTCGTTCAGGTGTTCGGCGCTGGCGGCGTCGGTGCCGAACGGCTTCTCGAGCGCCAGGCGGGTCCGCTTCGGCAGGTCGAGGTGGGCGAGCTGTTCGCAGCTCTTCTCGGTCACGGCCGGGGGCAGGGCGAAGTAGATCGCGGGGTCGTGGTCGCACGCCCCGAGCAGCGCGCGCAGGTCGTCGGGACTCGTGACATCGGCCTTGCGGTACGAGGACGCGTCGATGACTGCCTGCAGCCGCGCGGACAGCGACGTCTCCCCTTCCGCGCCTTCGTCGCCCTCGTTCTTCGACGCCTGCGCGTTCTCGAAGGACTCGCGCACCTGCGCCTTCCAGTCGGCGTCGGAGAGGTCTTCGACACCCGCCCCGATGAGCTGGACGTCCCAGTCGTCCTTGACCTCGAGCAGGGTCGCGAGACCCGGCAGGAGCAGGCGCTTGGACAGGTCGCCGCTGGCTCCGAGGATGAGCAGGCTGGTCTGGAGGCTCGACATGCCCCCGACGGTACTCATCGGCCCCGGTGGATGGCCGGGCCGCTACGGTGGTGTCAGTCCGGCGCGAGGGAGCACCATGAGCAGTGGGTACGAAGGACGACGCCTCCGCGTCGTCGTGGTCGGCACCGGCATGATCGCGGGCGTCCACGCCCGCGCGGCCCGGGCTGCGGGTGCCGAGGTGCTCGGCGTGCTCGGCCGGAACGCGTCACGCTCCGAGCAGGTCGCGGCGCAGCTCGACCTGCCGCGCGGGTACGCCTCGCTCGACGACGTGATCGCGGACGCCCCGGACGTCGTGCACATCTGCACGCCGAACGACCAGCACCACCCGCAGGCCATGGCGGTCATCGCCGCCGGCATCAACGTGGTGTGCGAGAAGCCCCTCGCGATCGACCCGGCGCAGGCCGCCGAACTCGTCGCGGCGGCTGCCGACGCCGGCGTGGTCGCCGCGGTGCCGTTCGTCTACCGCTACCACCCCATGGTCCGCGAGATCCGCGCGCGCATCGCCGACGGGGAACTCGGCCGGCTGCTCGCCGTGCACGGTCACTACCTGCAGGACTGGATGCTCGACGAGGACGCCTCGAGCTGGCGGGTCGACCCGACCTCGAGCGGATCGTCCCGGGCGTTCGCCGACATCGGCTCGCACTGGTGCGACCTGGTCGAGTTCGTCACCGGCGAGCGCTTCACCTCGGTGTCCGCGGCGACCGACATCGTGTACCCGACCCGGCCCGCGGCATCGGGCCCCTCGTTCTCCGGCTCACCGGATCCCGACCCGGTCGCCGATGCCGCCGAACGGGCCGAGGTCACCACCGAGGACACCGCGGTCGCGACGTTCCGCACCCGCACCGGCCGGATCGGCAACGTGGTGATCTCGCAGGTCGCCTCGGGTCGGAAGAACCGTCTGTGGTTCGAGGTCGACGGCACCCGCGGCAGTGCTGCCTTCGACCAGGAGCAGCCCGAGTCCGCGTGGTTCGGCAACGAGCGCGGCGCGCAGATCGTCGTGCGTGACCCGTCGCAGGGGTACCCGGACCAGCGGCGTCTGGCCATCGTGCCGTCCGGACACCCGCAGGGGTACCTCGACGCGTTCGCCGCCTTCGTCGCCGACACCTACACCGCGGTCCGCACCGGTGTGGCACCGGACGGCCTGCCGACCTTCGCGGACGGCGCTCGCTCCGCCGACATCATCGACGCCGTGATCGGCAGCGCCGCCGAGACCACCTGGCGGGAGATCCGGTGAAGCTCGGCATGCTGACGGCCTGTCTGCCGGCCTGGCCCCTCGACCGCATCGCGGAGTTCGCCGCTGGACAGGGCTACGAGCGCCTCGAGGTCGGCGTGTGGCCGGGCACCGGTGGCCGCGACTTCGAGGCGGCGCACCTTCCGGTGGCGACGTTCACCGACGAGGACGCTGCGACGACCCGAGACCTGCTCGAGCGCACCGGGCTCGAGATCTCGGCACTCGCGTACTACGAGAACAACCTGCACCACGACCTCGCCCGGCGCGAGGAGGTCCGCACCCACCTCAGGCACGCGATCGACACCGCGCAGCTGCTCGGCGTGCCGTACGTGGGCACGTTCATCGGCCGTGACACCACGAAGTCCGTGCGCGAGAACATGGCCGAGGGCGACCGGGTGCTGCCCGAACTCGTCGACTACGCCGGCGAGCGGGGCGTGCGGTTGATCATCGAGAACTGCGTCATGGAGGGCTGGCACCCCGACGGGTACCCCGGCAACATCGCGTACTCCCCCGAGCTCTGGGGCTGGGTCACCGGACTCGGCTTCGGGCTGAACTGGGACCCGTCGCACCTGACCTGGATCGGCATCGACCCGGTCGAGACGATCCTGCCGTTCGCCGAGCACATCGTGCACGCGCAGGCGAAGGACCTCGAGCTCTTCCCCGCGAAGCGCAACGAGTACGGCTTCTTCGGCAAGGTCGACAAGGGCGACGACCCGTGGGACATGGGATGGTGGCGCTTCCGGGTGCCGGGCCGCGGGGTCGTGGACTGGCCGCACGTCGTCGACCGTCTGTACGAGGCCGGCTTCGACGGCACCCTGTCCGTCGAGCACGAGGACCCGCTCTGGGGCGGCACGGACGAGAAGGTCCTCGAGGGGCTGCGCATCGCCCACCGCACGCTCCGCCCCCTCATCGCGCAGGAACCCCCGTCCATGTGAACGTCGTGTGACGACTTCGAGGTGACACTGGCGGGTCGGCTGTGCGTCCTCATAGGTTCTCCGACGATGAACCTCCACTCCTCTCCGCGCCGCCGACGGCGCATCGCCAGCGGCGCGGCCTTCGCCACCGCGGGTGTGCTCGTCGCACTGTCCGTCCCCTCCACCGCCGTCGCCGCCGAGGGCGACACGACGATCGACATCATCGACGTCAACGACTTCCACGGCCGCATCGAGTCCGAGGGCACCGCCGTCGACAAGGCCGCGGGCGCAGCGAAGCTCGCCGGCGTCGTGCAGTCGTACCGCGAGGCCAACCCGAACACGATCTTCGCCAGCGTCGGCGACAACGTCGGTGCCTCGACGTTCACCTCGCTGATCCAGCAGGACATCCCGACGATCGACGCACTCAACGCCATGGACCTCGACGTCAGCGCGATCGGCAACCACGAGCTCGACAAGGGCCAGGACGACCTGACCGGCCGCATCGAGGACCGGGCCGACTGGCCGTACGTCTCGGCGAACATCGTGGAGGAGGGCACGACCGACCCCGCGTTCGAGCCGTACTCCATCGTGGAGAAGGGCGGCGTGAAGGTCGGCTTCATCGGCGCGACCACCGAGGACCTCATCCCGGGGCTCGTCAGCCCCGGCGGTGTCGAGGGCCTCGCGATGGCCCCGATCGTCAGCCAGGTCAACAAGTACGCCGAGCAGCTCACGGACGGTGTCGACACCAACGGCGAGGCCGACGTGCTCGTCCTGCTCGTGCACGAGGGCGCACCGACGAACGCGCTCGCCGACGCGACCGGCTCCGGCGTGTTCGGCGCGATCACCTCGGGCGTCTCGTCGAAGGTGTCGGCGATCGTGTCGGCGCACACCCACGCGACGTACAACCACTCGATCGCGGGTCCCGACGGCACGAAGCGTCCGGTGATCCAGACCGGTTCCTACGGCGTGAACTACGGACACCTGCAGCTCACCGTCGACGCCGACAAGCAGCTCACCGGCATCACGTCCGAGGTCGAGTCGGTCAACGGTGAGACCCGTGTGCCGGCCGACCCGACCTCGGTGGACGCGGTGGCCGACATCGTGACGGCTGCGAAGGCCGTCGCCGACGTCGAGGGCAGCAAGAAGCTCGGCGAGATTACCGGCGACCTGCGTCGTGCGGTGCAGTCGGACCGCACGACCGAGAACCGCGGTGGCGAGTCCGTCCTGGGCAACTCCATCGCCGAGGTGCAGCGCTCCGCGACCGAGCGGAACGGCTCACAGGTCGCCTTCATGAACCCCGGTGGCCTGCGCACGGACATGCTCTACGCGTCGAGCGGCGCGGGCGACCCCGACGGCACGGTGACCTACAAGGAAGCCGCGCTCGTCCAGCCGTTCGCGAACACCCTGGTCACCGAGGACATGACCGGCCAGCAGATCAAGGACGCCCTCGAGCAGCAGTGGCAGCCGGACGGCCTGCCGCGTCCGTTCCTCAAGCTCGGCGTCTCGGACGGCTTCGCGTACACCTACGACCCCGCGAAGGGCCGTGGCGAACGCATCACCGGCATGACCCTCGACGGTGAGCCGATCGCCCTCGACGACACCCTCAAGGTGACGGTCAACTCCTTCCTGTCGACCGGTGGCGACAACTTCGCCGCCTTCGCGACCGGCACCAACATCGCCGACTCGGGCCAGGTCGACCTGCAGGCGCAGGTCGACTACTTCCTGGCCAACCCGACGGTCACGCCGCCGTCCGACCAGCGTGCCGTCGGCGCCACGGTCACGCCGACCCCTGAGGGCGGGTTCCGGCCCGGAGACGAGATCACGGTCGACCTGTCGTCGCTCGTCTTCAGCACCGACGACCCCGCCGCGGCCGGCACCGTGTCGGTCAGCGTTGGCGACGTCGAGCTCGCCACCGCCGAGATCGACCCGACGATCACCGACACGAACGACGAGCAGGGTCGTGCGACGCTGACCTTCGCCGTGCCGACCACCGAGTCGTCTGCGGACGCAGCGACGGTCCGGTCGGCTGCCCGTGCCGCCGCCACCACGGACGAGCCGCTCGTCGTCACCCTGCCGGGCGGCCAGACGATCACGCTCGCCGTGACCATCCCGCTCGCTGCGGCCGTCGACCCGACCGACCCGACCGAGCCCACGGACCCGACCGACCCCACGGAGCCGGCCGACCCGGGCGCGGGGAACGGGGACGGCCCGGGTGCCGGCAGCGACCCCGGAGCGGGTACCGGGACCGGCACGGACCTGGCAGGCGACCCGTCCGACTCCACGAACGCGGGCGGTGACCTCGCCTACACGGGTGCGGACCTGACCGTGCCGGGGATCGCGGCGGGCCTGCTCCTCCTGGCGGGCACCACAGCGCTCGTCGCCGTGCGCCGGAAGCGCGCACGGACCGACGCGAGCGTCGGGACGGACTGAAGCCGAGCCTCCAGTCCGACGCGAACGGGCCGTCCCACCACCGTGGGCCGGCCCGTTCCGGCGTTCCGGGAGGCACGGATCACGTCCGTCGCGCACCGCGCGCGGATCCGCTGCCGCGCTCACTGTCCCATAGCAGCACCGGCACTGCGGATCCGGGGATCCGCGGGGTACTGTCAGCCCTGTCGCATCGCGACGCGTCGCGCCGGGTCGCCTCTCAGGTCGGCGGTGGTTCCGTTCGACGAGACTCCGCGACGCGGGCGCCCTCCGCCTCCAGGGAAACGGCGGAGGGTGCCCACCCTAAAGGCGACGTCAGCGCGCGCCGTGCACGCTCAGCGGAACAGCTGCTCGCCGATGTACGACCCCTTGCGCGGTGCCGGCGGGATCGCGAACACGGCGGACCCGATGTGCGAGATGTACTCGTTCAGTCGGTCCGAGGCGCCGAGCTTCCGCTGCAGCTGCGTGAAGTGCTCCGGGTCGTTCATGTACGCCAGGAACAGCAGACCAGCGTCGAGCTGGCCGTACTCGTTGAGGCCGTCCGTGTAGTTGTACGGACGGCGCAGGATCTTCACGCCGCCGTTCGCCTCGTGGGCGGCCAGGGCGATGTGCGACGTCGCATCGATCTTCGTGTCGCCGTCCGTGCCGGTCGCCGCGAAGTCCGGCGTCGTGTGCTCGGTCCCACCGGACAGCGGTGCGCCCTCGATCTTGGTCCGGCCGAACACGCGCTGCTGGTCGCTCACGACGTCGGCGTCCCAGATCTCGATGTTCATCCGGATCTTCCGCACCACCTGGTACGTGCCGCCGGTCATCCACGCCGCACCGTCGCCCGGCTCGTCGACCCAGACGAAGCGGTCGTGGTCCTCGTCCGTGGTGATGTTCCGGGTGCCGTCCTTGAAGCCCATCAGGTTGCGCGGCGTCGACTGGTGCGGGCCGGCCGACGCGCGGCCGAAGCCGAGCACCGTCCAGCGCACGGTCGCGGTACCGCGGGCCATCCGGGCCAGGTCGCGGACGGCGTGGTACGCCACCTGGGGGTCGTCGGCGCAGGCCTGCAACGACAGGTCGCCGCCGGTCAGTCCGGCCTGCAGGTTGTCGCTCGGCAAGCGGGGGACGTCGGCGAGCGCGGCCGGTCGCTTGTCGGCCAGCCCGAACCGCTCGTCGAAGACGCCGGGGCCGAGTCCGACGGTGACGGTCAGGGACGCCGGCCCGAGGTCGAGCGCCTCACCGGTGTCCGCGCCGACGCCGTCACCGTGGGCGGGCTCGACGCTGCCGACGGTCTTGCCGGCCTGCAGCTGGGCGATCGCCGCCGACCAGCGGGCGAGGAGCACCTGCAGTTCGGTCGTGACGCTCGTGGACAGGTCGAACGTCATGAACACGCAGTACCGCTGGGGCGCGGTCTGCACACCGCCCTGCGGCTGCCGTGCGGCGGTCGCGTAGAACGGGTGGCTCTGCGACAGGTCGATGGACTCGTCGCCGTTCGCGGCCGCCGTGAACGGGTTGACGCCCGTCGCGGCCGTCGCGCCGCCGATGCCGGCAGCGGCGCCAGCACCGGCTCCGGCCGCGGCGAGTCCCGCGCCGAACAGCCCGCGCCGGGAGACCCCGGTACGGGCTGCGCGGTCGTCGTCGGGGTGCGTCACGCGGTGGCGACCTTCTCGGCGAGGCGGGACAGCGGGTCCTGCAGCGCCTGGATCTGCTGCGAGACCGTGTTGGCGTCGGACTTCTTGGTCGCGGCGTCCCACGTGTCGAAGCCGCCGAGGTCGTCGGCGTTCCGGTAGCCGTCCATCAGCGTGTTCGTCGCGTCGAACTGCTTCGCGATCTGCTTCGTCAGCGTCGGGTCGAGCTTCGTCAGGCCCGGCTTGAGGTAGGCGAAGGCCTGGCGGGCGCCCTCGACGTTGGCGGCGAGGTCGACGAGGTCGATGTGGCTGTACGCCTCCTCCTCGCCGGTGACCTTGTTCGACTGGACCTCTTCGAGCAGGCCGGCCGCGCCGTTGGCCAGGTCCTCCGGCTTGTAGTCCAGGGTCGGGACGAGCTTCGCGAGCAGCTGGACGTTCTCGGTCAGGTCGGCGGCGGTCTTCTTCGTCGAGGCGGTGATCTCCCCCGCCTGGAACAGGTCCTTCTCGACGGCGTGGAACCCGCTCCAGCCGACGGCCGGGTCGAGGTTCGACGCGCGCATGTCGATCAGGTAGTCGAGGTTGCCGGCGTTGTCGGTGGCCTTGAACCCCTTCTTCACGAAGCCGTCGACGTCGCTCTCGACGTGCTCGTAGAACGGGCGGGCGTTGGCGTAGTCGGTCTTCGCGGCGTCGAGGTCGCCCGCGTCGACGTCCTCCTGCAGCTGCTGCACCGCGGTGACCATGTCGGTGACCTGGCCGTCGACGTAGTCGGCGTAGCCCTTCGTGCCCTCGTCGAGCAGGGTGGCGGCGCTGCTGTTCGCGGTCGAGGCGACCTTGCCGGTGACGGTGAAGTCGGTGAGCTCGGTGTCGGCTCCGGGGCAGTACACCTGGTACTTCCCACCGGTCAGGGTCGCGGTGAACTGCACGGCGTCGAGCCCGGGTGCGAGGTTCTCCTTCTCGCCCAGGATCCGTTGGTCCTGCAGGAGTTCGACCTCGGTGATGGCGGTCGAGGACTCGTTCTCCACCGAGAACGTGACGGGGCCGGCCGGCACCTTCGTCTCGGAGACCTTGCACTGGTCCGAGCCGTCGTTCGTCAGGGTGATGGTGACGCGGGAGACCTTCGCGGCGTCGGTGGAGCTGTCGGACGCACCGTCGGAACTCGCGCAGCCGGCGAGTGCGAGGGCGGTGACGACGCCGAGGGCGCCGAGGGTGATCAGGGGTCGAACGGGGGGCTTACCGAACGGCATAGTCGTTGCTCCTTGCAGGGTCCCCGGCGGGTGGGCCGCGTGTCGGGACGGTTTCGGGGGTGGGGGTCACGGGTGCCGTCCGACGACGGCGGTCACGGAGTGCGAGCACTGCCTGGGCGGCGGCCGCGACGCCGAGGGCGATCGGCAGCCAGGCCTTCCAGAGCAGCAGCTCGGCGGCCCGCGTGTCCGCGGTCGCCACCGCAGTGGCGGACCGCTCGACGCGGGAGTCGGGGACGGACCACACGGGGCGGTCCAGGGTCGTGGTGCGCGCGGACGGGAGGCCCCCGTCGCTCAGCGTCAGCACCGTGCGTTCGTCGCGGGTGGCGTCCAGGACCCCACCACCGACCGTCCAGAGGGTCACGGTGTCGCGCACCGCCCAGCGGGCGGTGAACGGACCGGGGTTCGTCGACGGTGAGATGCCCACCGGGATCCGGCCGAACAGGTCGACGAGGTCGTCGAGCGTCAGCGTCGCGGGGCGGTCCGCGGCGGTGGCCGACGTGCGGATCCGCCACCGGTCGGCGGCCACGCCCGCGCGGGTCACGCGGCGGTGGGCCGACGTCGGCAACGTCAGCCGCGCCTCCTGGCCGGTGGTGGTGCCGGCCACGCGGAGGACGCCGGACGCTCCGTGGACGTCCGCCGAGACGGACGTGGCGTCGCCGCCGACCGCAGCGGTGCGCGGCAGGTCGACCCCGCCCGTCGGCACGGCGACCGCCAGTGCCGCGGCTGCGAGAGCGAGCGCGCCGGCGACGGAGGCGCGGACCACGGGGACGCGTGCCGGTGACGGACGCCAGGCGCGGGGCCAGAGCGTCAACGCCAGGACGGGCACGACGTACAGGACCCAGCCGAGCACCTCGATGACCCGAGGGTCGGGCGGGATGCCGAGGACGCCGGTGACCAGGGCGCCCTGCACCGAACCGTTCGGGGCGAGCCAGGACAGGTCGACGGTGCGCTGCTGCCCGATGACGACCCAGCCGGCCTCGTGCGCCCGGCGGAGGACCGTCAGCACGAGTCCGCCGGCGACGAACACCAGGAAGACCCCGGTGCCGGTGAAGAACTTCGACAGGTTCAGTCGGACGCCGCCGGTGTAGATGCCGTACCCGACGACGACGGCGCCGGCGATGCCGATGACGGCACCGAGGGCGGCGAGGCCGGTGTCGGACGATGCCTGGAAGGTGGCGAGGAGGAAGACCGCGGTCTCGAAGCCCTCCTTGAGGACGGCGAGGAACGCCATGCCGGCCAGGGCCCAAGCGGTACCGCGGCCGAGCGCCTCGGTCGCGCTCGCCTCGAGTTCCTTCGTCAGCGTGCGCGCGTGGGTGCGCATCCAGACGATCATGCCGGTGACGAAGATCACGGCGACGATGCCGATGACCGCCTCCATGCCCTCCTGCTGCGCTTGCGGCAGCGCCTGCTCGACGACCTGCAGGCCGAACCCGACGGCGATGCTGAGCACGACGGCGACCCCGACGCCGAACCACATGGGGGCGAGGGGGACACGGTTGCGACGCAGGAACGCGGCGATGATGCCGACGATGAGCGTCGCTTCGAGGCCTTCACGGAGGCCGATGACGAGGGTGGCGAGCATGACGTAGGTGAGGCTAACCTAACCGCCGTTCGGCCCGCCAGTCGTCCGGCGTGGGGTTTGATGGTTCTCATGAACCTGCTGTCCGTCGAGGGCCTGGCGTCGGTCACGAACGTGCTCGACCTCGCCGGGGTGTTCGCGTCCGCCCTGCTCGGCGGATCGATCGCCCGGGCGATGGACTTCGACCTGTTCGGATTCCTGGTCGTCGGGTTCGTGTCGGGGCTGGGCGGCGGCATGCTGCGCGACACCCTGCTGCAGAACGGTCCGCCCGTCGCGCTCGTCGACCCGCTCTACGTGCCGGTCGCCCTGGCCGGGGCGCTCATCGCCTTCTTCGTGTCGTTCTCCGAGATCACCTGGGACCGCCTGTTCACCGTGCTCGACGCGGCCGTGATCGGCTTCTGGGCGGTGGTCGGGGTGCAGCGCACCTACGACGCCGGCCTCGAGTGGCCGGCCGCGATCATCATGGGGACGATCACCGCGGTCGGCGGCGGCGCCATGCGCGACCTGCTGCTCCGCCGCGTGCCCGCGGTGTTCGGCGGGAACGCCCTGTACGCCACCGTGGCCGTCGCGGCGTCGGCGGTGATGGTCGTCGCGTCCGCGCTCGGCTCGCCGACGATCGGGATCGTCGCCGCGATCGCGCTGTCGCTCGGACTCCGGTGGGGTGCCGTCCGCCGTGGCTGGGGGCTGCCGAACGGCCGCGACTGGCAGCCGAAGTCGACGCTCGGCTCGCTGCTGCGGCGTGGGCGGAGCCTGCGACCGGACGCACTCCGGCTGCTCCGACGCCCCGGACGACGCACCGGGGCTGGCAGCGTCCGCGAAGAACACGACACGTCGACGGATTCCTCGTTCGACGGCTGAGGGGTGTCATCTGTCCGGGCTCCGGCGTAGCATCGCTACCGTCGGGTATCGACCCGGCTCATGTCGTCAGCACCGAACCGACGCGACCCGAACGCGGCGGTTCCGCGCAGACGTGGTGATGGGGGCTTCGCTGATGCCGCGCGGGTTCAGACGCGCGGCGCGGCAGGTCTCCCGCCCCCAGCGCTCCGCGCCCTCCGATCCCGGTGCCCCGCCCCTGCAGGAACGATGAACGACGACGTCTCCGACTCCCCCACGCCGCGGACACCACGCGCCGAGGTCCGAGAGCGCCTGCTCACCGCCGGCGCCGCCGTCTTCGCCGAACAGGGCGTGCACGGTGCACGGCTCGACGACGTCGCCGCCCGTGCCGGGTTCAGCAAGGGAGCGGTCTACTCGAACTTCTCGTCGAAGGAGGACCTGCTCGCGCAGGTCATGCAGCGCGGGACGAACCTGGTGCTCGAGTCCTTGCGCGAACTCGTCCGCGCCGACATCGCGGCGACCGACATCGGCGACGTCGTCCGGGCGGCCTTCGGGCGGCACGACCAGCGCGCACAGTTCGCCCTGCTGTCGGAGTTCCGCGCCTACGCGATCCGGCACCCGGACTTCCTGCCCGAGTTCGTGCGGCAGCGACGGGTGCTGCAGGACGGTGTGCACGAGCTGGTACGGCTGTGGTTCGGGGCGCACCCGGAGGTCGACGCCGGCATGCCGCTCGACACCTTCGCCACCGTGCTGATCGGGGCGAACGTCGGCATCGTGTTCGACGGCCCCGCGCTGCCGGGCGTCGATCCCGGTGAGACCATCGCGGCTCTGGTCGAGGCGGTCGTCCGCCGCTGATCTGGTGGGGCACGGTGCTGCGGCGCACGGTGCGGCGGCGCACGGTGCGGCGGCGGCCATCCCGTGCCGTGTTGACCGCTCGGTGACTGGCTGTCGCGCCGCACGGAGCCGCCAACCTCGCACCAGCCGGCGATCCCCGCACGGTGCCGCGGCCAGCCGGGGTCAGGCCGGGCGACGGGAGCGGCGACGGCCCTCGTGCGACCACGCCGACGACGGCAGCAGGCTCGGCGGCAGCAGGCGCGACCGCACCACCCTCCCACCGGACGCCGCGGCGTCGAGGGCGTCCCGCGCCTGCTGGACGTGCCGCACCAGCGCGTCGCCGTCGACCGAGGCGACCCCGGCACCCGCGAACCGTTCACGGTCGACGGCATCGACCACGGCGTCGAGGTGCGGGATCACCGAGGCCGGCAGCACCGGACGGAGTCGCCCGAGGACGGCTCGGGCGGTCCGGGCCGCAGCCGCTGCGTCGCCCGGTGGAGCCAGTCCCGGGGCGTACCCGTGGTCGGCGACGTCGTCGAGGGCCTCGCGCCAGGCGTTCACCGCCGGGGAGCGCCCGGCAGCGACGGCGGACAACCGCGATCGCCGCCGGAGCGCGCGGACCAGACCGGGCGCGACGAGCAACGCGAGGACGAGTGCCGCGCCGAAGAGCAAGCCGGCCGGACCGCTGCCGCCCGCGGCCCCGGACGCACCGGGCAGCGCCGATGCCGAGGGGGTCGGCGTCGCGGAGGACTCGGCGGGGGCGGACTGCTCGGGCGCGGGGAGCGGCGATTCCGGGGTCGCAGGGGTCGGGGTCGCCGTCGGTTCCGTCGACGGCTGCGCTGCCGCGTCGGAGTCCGGCGTCGGCTCGAAGGCGACCCACCCGGCGCCCTGGATGTACAGCTCGGGCCAGGAGTGCAGCTGCCGGTTCGACACCGCGTACTCACCGTCGGGCTGCGCCGACCCGGCCCGGTACCCCACCGCGATGCGGGACGGGATGCCGAGCGTGCGGGCCATCACGGCCATCGCCGACGAGAAGTGCACGCAGTACCCCTCACGCACCCGCAGGAAGGTCGAGACGACGTCCATGCTGTCGCCGTCGTAGCCCTGCTCGACGGGGGCGGTCTCGGAGTAGGTGAACAGGTCGCTGCGGAACCACTGCTCGAGCGCGCGGGCCCGGGCGTAGTCGTCGGACGAGGCCCCGGCCACCCGTTCGGCCGTCGACGAGATGTTCCCGGGCAGGTCGTCCGGCAGCGTCAGGTCGGTCTGCAGCTGGTCGCCGCTCGGCTCGCGGAAGCCCCGGCCGTCGGCACGGGACAGGGCGCCCGAGGCCGCGACGGCGTCGAGGTACGCGTTGGCGAAGGTCGAGGCGCCGTAGACCTCGTACGTGGCACCGCGTGGCGTGGCCGGACCGGTCGACCGCACGGTGCTCGAGGCACCCATCCAGCGCCACTGGGACAGGTCGAGGTTGGTGGACCGCGAATCGATCGACACCGCGCCGGACGGCACCGGCAGGTAGGTGCTGGACAACCCGGTGATCCGGACCGTGACGTCGCCGCGCGTCGCCAGCCGGGGGTTCACGCCCTCGGCCCACTGCTGCTGGTCGGCGGTGTCGGCATCGGCGGCGTTGGTGACCGTCGGTACCCAGTCCCCGGTACCGAACTCGTCCAGGTCGGCGAGCTTGAGGTACTCGGGCTGGCCGTCGGACGACCGGTAGCGGAGCACCTCGAGCTCGCTCGGCTGCCGCAGGTCGTTGCCCAGCTCGAGCAGGGTGCCGGGGCGACCGGGCTGGATCGGCGACTGGACGGCACCGGTGACGCCGGACAGCCAGCTCGCGTTGAGCGGCACGATCGCGGGCAGGCCGATCGCCACGACGAGTCCGATCGCGCCGACGACCGCGGCCGGCACCGCACGTTGCACGGGCCGGACCGACAGCCACAGCAGGGCGAGGAAGGCGACCGCCGTGGTGACCACGAGGGCGGTGCCCGCCGGCTGTCCGGTGATGATGCCCGGGACGATGAGGATCACGAGCGCGGGCGCGGCCGCGAGCGACGGGATCCGGGCGATGGCGGCGAGGAAGAGCGAGACGCCCGCCACCCAGGCGATCGACACGGTCACGACCAGACGGATCGCGTCGGTCTGCGGCAAGGGAGCGGGGTTCAGGCGGATGGCCGCGAGCGTCTCGCCCAACGCCCCGTCGGCGTCCAACCAGCCGAGGGGTTGCACGTCGTTGACCAGGGCGGCGGCGCACGAGCACAGCACGAGGGTGGCGACGAGCGCGACGAACCGGATGCCTGGGGGCCGGCGGCGCACCGCGAGCATGACGGCCACGAGCACCGCGACGACCACGACGCCGGACACCCACCATGCGGTTCCCTGCACGAGTGGACGGATCGCGAGTGCGGCGACGAGCACCGGGACGGGGGCGAGTGCGACGACCCAGGTGCTGGGGGTGTCGCGGGTGTCGTCGTCGCGGTCCAGGACCTCGCGCACGTCGACGGGTCGTCGCGACGGCGCAGCGGTGCCGCTCACCGGGCGGCTCCGGCCGCGGTCGCCCCGACGACCGGCACCACCAGGGTGCGCCAGCCGCCGCGGTCGAGGATCCCCCGGACGACGGGGTCGGGCGGCACGATCGTCGCCATGATCCCGCGGCTCGATCCGCTCGTCGCCGCCACGAGTTCGGCCGCCTGCTCGGCGGTGCAGTTGCCGGTGACGACGGCGGTCATGCCGTGCACGTCCCGTCCACGCACCTCGGGCAGGACCTCGGTCACCGGGCGGGCGTCGCTGCGGAGTCGGACGTCGGCGAGTCCGACGAGCACGTCGGTGAGGCCGCCGACGTCGCCGGCGTGGCGGGTGCTGCCCGACGGGCCGTCGCTGACGAGCACGACGCGCGACGTCCGGGCAGCGAGGGCGCGGGCCACACTGGCAGCGACGACGACCGCGTGTTCGAAGGCCTGGTCACCGCCCAGGTCGGACAGCTCCGCCAGGTCCTCGCGCCCGAGGCCCTGGTACGACTCGCGCCGGACGTCGAGGGCGATGACGGCCTCGGGCGGTTGCGCCTGCGTGGTCTGCCGGACGTGCAGTTCGCCGCGACGAGCGCTCTGCGCCCAGTGCACCCGACGGATCGGGTCGCCGGGACGGTACGGCCGGAGTTCGCTGTCGTCGGCGGACCCGCCCTGCCCGACCCGCCCTTCGTCGGCGGAGACGGCACCGGCCAGGGCGCCGGTGTCGATGGCGGTGAGGGGTGCGCTCGCTGGGACGACGACGACCTCTTCTGCCGGGACGACCGGGCGGTCGATGCGGAGCAGGCCGAAGGGGTCCTCGACCCGGATGGTGACCGGTCCGACCAGCGTGCGGCCGCGGTGCATGGCGAGCGCCTCGACGTCGAGCACCGCCGGCGGCAGCCCGGGTCCGACCTGGGCGTACGTCTCGGCCTCGGACACGCTCGCGAAGGCGTCCTCGAGCTGTTCGCGGACGAGCAGGGTCGATCGCGGACCGATCGGCAGACTGGTGCTGCCGAGGGTGATTCGCTCGCGGTAGACCTCGCCGACCTGCACGATCGCGCGGGCCGTGCTCCGGCTGCCCCGGAGCGGCGCGGCGACCACGAACGCCATCACGATGCCGAGCACGACGAGCACGAGCAGCAGCAGACCGGCCGACACGGCGACGCTGGTGGTGCCCACGAGCCCGCCGCCGACCAGCCCGATGCCGATCGCGATGACGGTCCAGCCGCGCACGGTCGGACGGGGGAACGGCGTCCGCCGGAGCAGCGACAGCCCGCGGCGGCCGAAGCGCCCGAGCGTCGAGCGCGCGGCACCGGTGCGCCGCAGCAGCGACGACGGTGCCGATCGGCCGGGCATCAGGAGCGGACGGGGGTCGCCGTGAACGGCACGGCGGTGTCGGAGACGATGCGGACGACGATCTCGCGCACGGTGTCCTCGCCCGTGCCACCGAGCCCGCGGGCCACCGGCACGAGCCGGTGCGCGAGCACGATCGGTGCCAGGGCGGCGACGTCGTCCGGGGTGACGAACGGCCGGCCGAGCAGCGCCGCGTGGGCACGAGCCGCCTGCGCCAGGTGCAGTGTCGCGCGGGGGCTGGCACCGAGCACCAGGTCGGGGTGGGTGCGGGTGGAGCGGACGATCGCGATGACGTACGCCTCGACGTCGGGGGCGATGTGGACGTTCGCGACGGCCTCGATGATCGCGCGCAGGGTGGTGACGTCGACGATCGGACGCAGGTGCGACAGCGGATCGCCACCGCCACGGTTCGCCAGCATCTGCCGTTCGGCGTCGACGCTCGGGTACCCCATCGCGATGCGCGCCATGAAGCGGTCGCGCTGCGCCTCGGGCAACGGGTAGGTGCCCTCCATGTCGATCGGGTTCTGCGTCGCCACGATCATGAACGGCCGGTCGAGCTGTCGGGTCACGCCGTCGACGGTCACCTGCGACTCGGCCATCGCCTCGAGCAGGGCGGACTGGGTCTTCGGGCTCGTGCGGTTGATCTCGTCGCCGATGACGACGTTCGCGAACACCGGCCCCGGTGAGAACCGGAACGTGCTCGAGGACTGGTCGAAGATGTTCACCCCGGTGACGTCCGACGGCAGCATGTCCGACGTGAACTGGATGCGGTTCACCGAGCCGCCCACCGAGGCGCCGAGCGCCTTCGCGAGGACCGTCTTGCCGACGCCGGGGACGTCCTCGACGAGCAGGTGCCCCTCGGCGAGCATCACGGTGAGCGCGGTGCGGATCGCCTCCGTCTTGCCGTCGATGACCGTCGACACGGACGCGACGATCGCGTCGCCGACCTCTCGGATGCGCTCGAGGGGGAAGGCGGGGTCGGTCGGCTCCGGCACGCAGGGCTCCTCGTCTCGGGACAGGTGTCGTGCATGCTACCTCGGTCCGGTGACAGCGCCCGGTGGGCGTGTCACCGATGCGCAGTGGACGGGAGGCCCGTGGAACGTTCGCCGGTCGGCGCACGTGCCACGGGCCTCCCGTCCGGATCGCGTGGTGCGTCTCAGGAGCGGCTCACGCGCGCGTCGCGAGCGCTGCGTCGGCTGCGCGCAGGACCTCCGCGGCGACCGCGACCCCTTCTTCGCGACCGAGTTCGGTGTCCTCGTGCTCGATGTTGACCCACATGTCCGGGTCCACCTCGCGCAGGGCCTCGAGGAACGCCGACCAGTACGCCTCGTCGTGGCCCTTGCCGAGCGCGACGAAGTCCCACGCGGACGGCTTCGGCCACTCGTTGGCCCACTCGTCGCCACCGAGGTTCGTGCGCGGCTCGTCCGGCGACAGCCGACGGAACGAGTTGTCGAGCACGCCGTTGATCGCCGCGTGCGGGTTGATCCGGACGTCCTTCGCAGCGGCGTGGACGACCAGGTCGCCGAGGTCGCGGACGACCGCCACCGGGTCCATCTGCTGCCAGAACAGGTGACTCGCGTCGAGTTCGACGCCGACGTTCGTCAGGCCGCCGCGCTGCACGAGCTCGCGGATCGTCGCCGGGTTGAACACGACGTTCTGCGGGTGCAGCTCGAGCGCGACCTTCACGCCGTGCTCGCGGGCCAAGGCGTCGATCTCCTGCCAGAACGGCACCGCGATGCTCCACTGGTACTCGATGACGTCGAGTGCGGCGGAGTTCCAGGCGTTCACGATCCAGTTCGGTCGTGTGCCGCCGGGCTCGCCCGCGGGCAGCCCCGACATCGTGACGACGCGGTCCTGGCCCAGGCGTGCGGCGAGGCGGATGCTGCGCCGGACGTCCTCGGCGTGGGCGTCGCCGATCGCACGGTCCGGGTGCAGCGGGTTGCCGTTGCAGTTCAGGCCGGCGATCGAGACCCCGGTGCCCTCGAACTGGGCGAGGAAGGCGTCGCGGGCTTCGTCGGACTCGAGGATCGCGTCGATGTCCGGCACGTGCACCGGGGGCAGGAACCCACCGGTGTTCAGCTCGATGCCCGTCAGGCCGTTGCCCGCGATCGCCGCCAGGGCGTCGGCGAGCGGTCGGTCGTGGAAGATCGCGTTGTACAGCCCGAGCTTCATGCGTGTGCTCCTTCGGTGGTGCGGACGGGCGGCACGTCGAGGGCGGCCCCGCCGGCCGCGGCGGACCGGGCCACCGCGTCGAGGATCTCCATGTTGTGCACACCGTCGTCGAACGTGGCGTTCGCCGGCAGCGGGTCGGCGACGCCGGCGACCTCGTCGAGGAACGCGCGGGCCTGGTACTCGAACATCTGGTTCTGTCCCCAGCCGACACCGGGGGCGTCCATCGCCATGCCGCCGGCGACGTAGGGGTGGTCCGGGCCGAGGACGACCTGGCGGTACCCGCCCAGGCGCGAGCCGTCGGACTGCAGCGCGAGGCCGATCTCCGAGGCGCGCTCCTGGTCCCAGCGGGCAGCACCGTTCTCGCAGAAGACCTCGACGACCAGACCGTTCGGGTGCGCGGTGGCGACACGGGACACCTCGAGCGAGCCCACCACGGAGCCGTCGCCGAAGCGTGCGTTGAAGGTGGCGTAGTCGTCGTTCTCGACGTCCGCGAACTCCCCCGTCAACGGGACGGCCTGCCCGCGCAGGGCGAACCCGGCGGCGATCGGGCGCTTCGTGACGGCCGTCGTGAACATGCCGCCGTTGACGCTCTGCACCTCGCCGGCCAGGAACTCGGCCACGTACGCCAGGTGCGAGCCGACGTCGGCGAGGGCGCCGGTGCCGGGGGCACCCGCGAAGCGCCACGAGAAGGGCACGTCGGGCGAGGAGCCGTAGTCGGTCCAGTAGCGACCGGAGACGTGCAGGACGCGACCGAGCGTGCCGTCCTCGACGAGCTGCTTGATCGCGGCGAGGCCGGGAGCGCGACGGTAGGTGAAGCCGACACGGGCGACGAGCCCGCGCTGCGATGCCTCGGTGGCCGCGGTGGCCATCGCCCGTGCGTCCTCGAGCGAGTCCGACAGCGGCTTCTCGCACAGGACGTGCTTGCCGGCGGCCAACAGGCCCTCGACGATCTCGCGGTGCAGCGTGTTCGCGACCACGACGCTCACGACGTCGATGTCGTCGGCCTCGGCGATGGCTCGCCAGTCCGTGTCGTGCCGTGCGAAGCCGAAGCGCTGCGCGGCCTCGGCCGCGAGGGGCTCGTAGACGTCGCCGATCGACACGAGCCGCACGGGCGGCAGCGTCGGGGCGAAGAGTGAGGGGGCGTTCCGCCACGCGGCCATGTGGGCCTTGCCCGCCATGCCCGCCCCGATGACGGCGACGCCGATGCTGTCGCTCATGGTTCTCTCCTTCGAGAAGTACGGTGCGATTCTGGAACGTTCCAGAACGCGTCGGTAGACTGTAGCCCGACCACCCCATGTCCTGTCAAGGAGCCGCGTGTCACGACCCCCGACGATCATCGACGTCGCGACCCGTGCCGGCGTCTCGAAGTCGCTCGTCTCGATGGTGCTCCGCGACGACCCCGGGGTCTCCGACGCACGCCGCTCGGCTGTGCTCGCAGCGGCCGCCGAACTCGGCTACCGCCCCAACCGTGCCGCCGCGATCCTCGCCGGCACCCGGACCCGCACCATCGGGGTCATCGTCGACGACTTCCGCAACCCCTGGTTCGTCCCCCTGCTCGACGGCATCCGCGACGCGCTCGCACCGCACGGCCTGCGACTCACCCTGGCGGACACCCGCGCGAACGCCCACCTCGACTCCTCGCCGTTCGACGACCTCGTCTCCCTGCGGGTCGACGGCGTCGTGCTCGCCGCCGAGGGCTTCCCCGACCTCGTCGTCCCGGCCGACACCCCCGTCGTCGTCGCCGGCGCACGAGCCGACGTGCCCGGCGGACTCGACGTCGTCGCCTCGGACGAGGCCGCCGGCGGCCGGTTGGCAGCGGATCACCTGATCGGCCTCGGTCACCGCCACATCGTCCACGTCACCGGCTCGGGAGGCCCGGCTGCGGTCCGCCGCGAGGGCACCGTCGCGCAGATGGTCGCGTCCGGCATCGAGCCACTGGTGTACGGCGACGGCCCGACCTCCGAGCAGACCGGGTACCGGGCCACGGTGCGTGCACTGCAGGACCACCCCGACCTGACCGCGGTGTTCGCCGCGAACGACCTCATGGCGATGGGCGCGATCGCCGCCGTCCACGAAGCCGGACTCCGGGTACCCGAGGACGTCTCGGTGGTGGGCAACGACGAGACACCCCTCGCCGCCTCACCCCTGCTGCGCCTGACGACGGTGGACCCGCACAACGACGAGGTCGGACGGCTCGCGGCCGCGCGGTTGATCGACCGCATCGCCTCGCCGGCGCCGGACTCGGCGGGGCCGATCCGGACGCTCGTGCCGCCGACGCTCGTCGTGCGGTCCACGACGGCGCGGCCGCGGGCCTGAGACGCGACCACCCGCCGACCCCAGCACGCGAGGCGGCGGCGCTCCGAGCCTCCCGGTCGACGGGTCAGACGGTGGCACCCTCGAGCCGGTCGACCGCGACGGCGAGCTCCTCGAGCTCCGGCACCTCGCGCGCTTCGGCGAGCGCCCCCTCGAGCGCCGCGGCGTGGATCGGTGTCGCGCGGTCGAGCAGCACCTGACCCGCGTGGGTGAGCTCCGTGTACATCCCCCGGCGGTCATCGGCGCAGAGGACGCGGGTCAGCAGGGCACGCTCCTCGAGACGGTTGACCAAGCGGGTGGTCGCACTCGGGCTGAGGGCAGCGGCCCGGGCGAGCTGCTGCATGCGCATGTGGAAGCCGTCCTGTCGGCGCAGCGCGTCGAGGACGGTGAACTCGACGACGGACAGGTCGACGTCCCTCAGCGCGCGCTCGAGCCGCGTCTCGATCAGACCGTGCAGCGCCGCCAGGGTGCGCCAGCCGTGGGCGCGGACGGCGGTGGAGGTGTCGTCGACGGACATCGGGCTCCTTCTGGTCGGCTGTGCGATCGGTGCCGCGGTCGTTGCGGGCGCACGCAGTTGCTTGCGCCGATAGTCCGCGTGTGCAACTATCGATATCCCGCGCCTGCAACAACCAGCGTACGCGGCACAGCTGCACCGCACAACGGAAGGAACCCCCATGCCCGCGGGACTCATCGCCCTCGCACTCGGCGGATTCGGCATCGGACTGACCGAGTTCGTCATCACCGGCCTGCTGCCCGAGGTGGCGGCCGGCTACGGCGTCACCGAGACCACGGCCGGCTGGCTCGTCACCGGCTACGCACTCGCGGTCATCGTCGGAGCGCTCGGCCTGACCGCCGCCACGACCCGACTCCCCCGCAAGCCCGTCCTGCTCGGGCTGCTCGTGCTGTTCATCGTCGGCAACACCCTGTCCGCGATCGCGCCGACCTACGAGGTGATGATGTCCGGACGCGTCATCGCCGCCCTGTGCCACGGTGCGTTCTTCGGCATCGGCTCCGTCGTCGCCACGAACATGGTCGAGCGGTCGAAGCGCGCCTCGGCCGTCGCCCTGATGTTCACGGGGCTGACCGCGTCGAACGTGCTCGGGGTGCCGTTCGGCACGTTCCTCGGCCAGGCGCTCGGCTGGCGCTCGACCTTCTGGGCCATCGTCGTGATCGGCGTCGTCGCCCTGGTCGGTGTGCTCGTGCTCGTCCCCACTGTCCGCGCGGCCGAGACCCCGTCACTGGCACGCGAGCTCGGCGCCTTCCGCTCCGGCCAGGTGTGGCTCTCGCTCGGGATGACCGTGCTCGGCTACGGCGGGATGTTCGGGGCCTTCACCTACATCGCGTACACGTTGACCTCGGTGTCCGGCTTCCCGTCCTCGGCGGTGCCGTGGCTGCTCGTGGTGTTCGGCGTCGGGCTGTTCGTCGGGAACTTCGTCGGCGGCAAGCTCGCCGCACGCTCGATCGACCGGACCCTGCTCGTCGTGCTCGTCGCCCTCACCGTCGTGCTCGGACTGTTCGCCCTCGTCGCGACGTCGCCCGTGCTCACCGTGATCGCACTCGTGCTCATGGGTGCCTTCGGGTTCGCGACCGTGCCAGCCCTGCAGACGCGCGTGATGCAGTACGCGGACCACGCGCCGACCCTGGCGAGCGGGGCGAACATCGCCGCGTTCAACCTCGGGAACGCGCTCGGCGCCTGGATCGGCGGGCTCACCATCGCCGCCGGGCTCGGCTACACCTCGCCGATCTGGGCGGGCGCGGGCATCACGCTCGCAGCCGTGGCCCTGACGCTCGTCGCGATGGGTGCCGTTCGGCGCGGGCGTTCGAGGGGCGTCGCGGTGCTGACCTCGACAGGGAGCGTCGCGACGGCCTGACGGCGGCCCGACGGCCTGACGGCAGCCCGACGGAACCTGGTTCCGGACACAGCACCACGCCGTTCCGCGGTGCCGTGTCCGGAACCAGGTGCGCGCGATGCGCAGACCACCACGGAGACGACGAAACCCCGGTCCGATCGGACCGGGGTTTCGTGGAGTGCGGAGACGGAGGGATTTGAACCCTCGGTCCCCTAAAGGGGACTCCACCTTAGCAGGGTGGTGCACTCGGCCGGACTATGCGACGTCTCCAAGCACTCTCGCGAGCGCTCCGACCACCATACAGGAGGACCGGGCGACTCTCGACCCGACCGCACCCCGCGCGTGGCACGGTCTCGGAACACGGGTCCCCCGAATTGGGGACAGCTCGGCCTTGTCGCCGCGTACCCCGGTGCATAGCATCGTCGAGACGCGGCAATCACGTTCCGGGGCTCGTCCCCGTCGTCGCGACACAGCACCGACGTCGCTCTCCGAGCCGGGCCCGGCGCGCCCGGTTGCCTGGCGCCCGCTCGGGGAGCGGCTTCCGGGGGCGCGGTCCACCACCGCGCCCCCGTTTCTGCGTCCGGGCATGGCGGCCGACCAGTACGCGAAAGCGACAGTGTCCCGGCACGGCCCGCGGTCTGTGCCGTCAGCGCGACAGTGTGCCGCGGATGTTCGGCGGCAGACTGTCGCTTTCGCGAGACGCGGGGCGGGGCCAGACCCGCCGGGTCAGTAGCCGAAGGCCTTGGAACAGGTCTGCTGGTCGGCGGACTGCCCCTCGAGCCCGTCGATGGTCTCCGGCGTCGCGGATGCCGTCGGAGCAGCGGCGGCAGGTGACGACGGCGCGGCAGCCGCGGGCGAGGACGCCGGAGCCGACGGCGCGGCAGCAGCAGCCGACGACGAGGCAGCCGCCGACGGCGCCGCGTTCGCCTCGGACCCGATGCCCGTGCTGTCCTCCCCCAGGGAGAACGACTGGTCCGCCTTGATCTTCGCGAACAACCGGTCGGCCAGGTACGTCGTCGGCTGCACCTTGCCCTCGTAGACCCCGGTGCCGCCGGTCGTGCCCGGGTACTGCACGAAGTTCACCTGCGACAGCGGGAGGTCCTGCAGCGCTCGACCCATCTGCACCATCGTGCCGATGTCGTTCAGGCTCTCGGACAGCTGCATGTTCGACGCCGCGGCGCGGGCCAGCTTGTACAGGGTGGTCGGCGAGGTGAGGGTGTCGTTCGACTTCACGGTCCGGAGCAGCGACGACAGGAACACCTGCTGGCTCGAGATCCGGCCGAGGTCGGAGCCGTCACCGACGCCGTGCCGGGTCCGCAGGAAGGCGAGGGCCTCGTCGCCCTGCAGGGTCGAGGTGCCGGCGGGCAGGTCGAGCCCGGTGTACGGGTCCTCGATCGGCTGCGCCACGCAGACCGGCACACCACCGATCGCGTTCGACATCTCGATGACACCGTTGAACGAGACCGCTGCCGAGTACTGGATGTCCAAGCCGGTGAGCCCCTGCACGGTCTGGGTCACGCAGTTGAGCCCGCCGTCGCTGAACGAGGTGTTGATGGGTTGAGCGGCCATCGCCGACGCCGTCCCGGACCCGTCGGTCTTCTTGCACGCGGGGATCGGGGTGACGAGGTCGCGTGGGATGCTCACCGCGGTCGCGTTGGTGTGGTCCGCCGAGACGTGGAGCAGGATGTTGACGTCGTTGAGGGTGGCGTCGCGCTCCCCGAACTCCGCGGACTGGTCCGGGTCGTTGTCCGTCCCGACGACGAGCATGTTGAAGCCGCCCTTGTAGGCGCTGAGCGACGGAGCCTTGGTGCCGTTCGACCGCGGCGCCGGCTGACCCTCGATCTGCACGCCGTCGCCGAGGTCGTCCGTCACCTGCTTCGCTGCGATGGCCGCCACGGAGGCGGTACTGACGAACGCCACTGCGACCACGCTCGCGACCAGCGCAGCAACGGTCCGGAGTGGTGCAGACCGTCGGAGACGTCCGTGGCGTGCGATCCCGTCGGCTCGGTTCAGGCGGTGGGAGCGATCGCGGACGTCGTGCACGGGCTCTCCTGTCGTCGGTGGACGCGCCGGGGTGGCAACCGGTCAAGGCTGCCACGGAGCTCCCTGGCGATCCAGTGCGAACGACGTCGAACCCGAGTGCGCGATCCGCCACCGGCCCCCGGATCCGTGCGCCGCGACGCCGACCTGTGCGAACCCGCAGCCTGGCCCGCTCAGGAGGCCACGGAGACCCGGAACCGGTCCGGCAGGGCGATGAGCGCCGCGGCGAGCTCGAGCAGCACCGCCGCGCAGTCGTCGACCGCGTCGCGCTCCGCTGCCCGCACGGCCTGGTCGACGAGGTCGAGTCGCCGCGCTCGGTCGACCACGGCGTCGATCCCGTTGGCCAGGGCGACGTCGTCCGTGAAGAACATGTCGAGGACGGTGCGCTGGGACAGCATCCAGTCGGCGCTCACCGAGGCGCCGCTTCGGCGCAGGAACCACGCGGCGAGTTCGACGAAGGCCCCCGCTTCGGTCCAGCACTCGCGGAGCCAGCTGTGGTCGAAGCGATCGTCGGGCCCCGTGCCGCTCGCCGCCGGGTCGACGATCATCGCGCGTGCGATGCGCAGCCGCTCGGTCATCTGGTCGACCGACCACTGCGTGATCACCACGCCGACGTACCGCTGCACCGTGACGAGCTGGTGCGACTCGAGGGAGACGAGGGCTTCGCGCACCGGGGTGCGGGAGACCTGCATGTCCTCGGCGATGGTGTCGAGCCGGAGTCGCTGCCCACGCCGGTACTCGCCGCGCAGGACGTTGTCGAGCAGACGGAGGAACACCGCGTCGCGCAGCAGGCTGCGCCGCAGCCCACGGGGATCGAGGTCGCCCCGACCGATGCGCAACGGTGACTTCTCCATGCGGCCAGCCTCACGCACGGCGGATGCCCCCGGCGGGGGCGCCGCCACCATCGTGGATCGTCGTCGTCGGGGTCGCGCTGTGGAGGAGTGCCATGCGGGCACAGTGGCACCCTGTCGACGGCGCCGCTAAACACTCTGCATACAGAATGTTGCATGGCCAAGGCCGTGCGTCAGCGCCGCTGCTCCTCCGCGTCGCCGGTCAGGACCGAGAGCGGTTGCGTCACGTCCTCGAGCCCCTTCCGGGCGGCATCGACCCCGAAGACCAGGGCGATCACCCCACCGCCGATCATCACCGCGGACCCGAGCAGGTACCCCCAGAAGAGCGGCTCACGCGAGGATCCGTCCCCGATGAACGCCCCGTAGATCAGCGGCGCGATCGCACCGAAGACCTGCGCGAGGGCGAAGAAGTACGAGATGGCCTGCGACCGCAGTTCGAGCGGGAAGATCTCGCTCACCGTCAGGTACGCGCTCGAGGCGCCGGCCGAGGCGAAGAAGAACGACACGCACCAGAAGGCCACCTGCACCGTCGCCGAGATCGCGTCGGCGCGGAACAGGAACGCCGAGGTCGCCAGGACGAGCCCGGACACCAGGTACGTCAGGAAGATCATCTGGCGCCGGCCCCAGGTGTCGAAGAACCGACCGAGGATGATCGGCCCGAGCAGGTTGCCGATCGCGAAGGGGAAGAAGTAGATCGACGTCTGCGCGGTCTTCAGGCCGAAGAAGTTCGTCAGGACGAGCGCGTAGGTGAAGAAGATGGCGTTGTAGAGGAACGCCTGCGTGATCATCATCGACGCCCCGACCAGCGTGCGCGTCGGGTACTGCTTGAGCAGCACGCGCGCGATGGTCAGGAACCCGACGCGGTCGGTCGGCGTCACGGTCATGGCCTTCGACTCGTCGACGTCCGGCAGCCGCTTGCCCGTGGACTTCTCGACCGCCTCCTCGATCTGGGTGACGGTCGCTTCCGCCTCTTCCTCCCGCCCGTGGGTCATGAGCCAGCGCGGACTCTCCGGGATGTGCCGCCGCAGGAAGATGATCGCGATGCCGAGCACCGGGCCGAGGAAGAACCCGATGCGCCAGCCGATGCTCTCGGAGAAGTTCGCCGTGTCGAGCAGGTAGATGTTCGCGAAGGCGCCGAGCGCTGCGCCGCCCCAGTACGTGCCGTTGATGGCGATGTCGACGTGGCCGCGGTACTTGGCCGGGATGAGTTCGTCGATCGCCGAGTTGATCGCCGCGTACTCGCCGCCGATGCCGAGGCCCGCGACGAACCGGAACGCGGCCAGGAACCAGAAGTCCTGGGCGAGGCCGGCGATGCCGGAACCGATCAGGTAGATCGCGAGCGTCAGGATGAAGAGCTTGCGGCGCCCGAGCCGGTCGGACATCCGCCCGAACACCAGCGCTCCGACGACCTGGCCGACCAGGTAGATCGTGCCAAGGGAGGTCACCTGCTGCGTCGACAGGTCGAGGTCGGCCTGGAATCCCGCGTTGGAGACGATCTGGATCTCCAGACCGTCCAGGATCCAGGAGACCCCGAGTCCGACGACGACACTCCAGTGGAACCGTGTCCACGGCAGTCTGTCCATCCTGGCGGGGACCAGGCTCTTGATCGCCCCGTTCGTGCTGCTCACGAGAGGGGAACCTACGCCGAGATCGGCGAGATGGTTCACATTCGGTACGACGGGGCCGGCTCGGAGCCGGATCCCCCTATCGAATCCGGCTCCGATGCCGGAGCCCCAATCATTGCGGTTGCTATGGAAACCCACAAGCGGACGGGCGCGCCCCGCTCAGCGGCAACGCGAAGCGTTGCGCGGGGCGCGCCGACCGAGCCTGCGAGGGAGGACGGGCCAGCTGGCACCGTGCCTCCCGTCCGCAACGGCGTAACGTCCAGAACGTGACCCGACCCGACATCCGCACGGTCGGCGAGCTCCGCACTTCTGGCCACGTCCAGAAGCCGGTCCGCGCCGAGATCCGCGACAACCTGCTCACCGCGCTGCGCGCGGGAGACGACCCCTGGCCCGGCCTGCACGGGTTCGAGACGACCGTGATCCCACAGCTCGAACGTGCCCTCATCGCCGGCCACGACATCGTCCTGCTCGGCGAGCGCGGCCAGGGCAAGACCCGCCTGCTGCGGACGCTGCAGGGCCTGCTCGACGAGTGGACCCCGGTGATCACCGGCTCCGAACTCGGCGAACACCCGTACGAGCCCATCACCACCGCGAGCGCCCGCCGGGCAGAGGACCTCGGTGACGCCCTGCCGATCTCGTGGCGCCACCGCGACGACCGCTACGTCGAGAAGCTCGCGACACCGGACACGAGCGTCGCCGACCTGATCGGCGACGTCGACCCGATGAAGGTCGCCGAGGGGCGCAGCCTGGGCGACCCGGAGACCATCCACTTCGGACTCGTCCCCCGCGGCCACCGCGGCATCGTCGCCATCAACGAGCTGCCGGACCTGGCCGAACGCATCCAGGTCGCGATGCTCAACGTGATGGAGGAACGCGACGTCCAGATCCGCGGCTACGTGCTCCGGCTCCCCCTCGACGTGCTCGTGGTGGCCAGCGCGAACCCGGAGGACTACACCAACCGCGGCCGGATCATCACACCGCTGAAGGACCGCTTCGGCGCGGAGATCCGGACCCACTACCCGATCGAACTCGAGGACGAGATCGCCGTCATCCGGCAGGAGGCGCAGCTGACCGCCGAGGTGCCGGACGCGATCATCGAGATCCTGGCCCGCTTCACCCGTGCGCTGCGCGGGTCGAGCGCGGTCGACCAGCGCAGCGGTGTCAGCGCCCGGTTCGCGATCGCCGGCGCCGAGACGGTCGCCGCGGCGGCCGTGCACCGCGCGGCGCGGCAGGGTGAGCCGGACGCCGTCGCACGGCCGATCGACCTCGAGACGGCGGTCGACGTGCTCGGCGGCAAGATCGAGTTCGAGAACGGCGAGGAGGACCGCGCGGACGAGGTGCTCGAGCACCTGCTGCGGACCGCCACGGCGGAGACGGTGCGTGCCCGGTTCCGCGGGCTGGACTTCGGGGTGCTCGTCGAGGCGCTCGACGGTGGGACGATGGTGACGACGGGCGAGCAGGTCGGGGCACGGGCGTTCCTCGAGGGGCTGCCGTCGATCGGCGAGTCCGACCTGTACGACCAGGTGTGCGAGCGCCTCGGTGCCACGAACGACGGCGAGCGCGCGGGTGCGATCGAACTCGCGCTCGAGGGGCTCTTCCTCGCCCGCCGCATCAGCAAGGAGTCCGGCGGGGGCGAAGCCGTCTATGGCTAGGCAGAACCGTCGCCTGACGCGGGACACCCGGTACGGCAGGTACACCGACGGTCCGGACCCGCTCGCGCCGCCCGCCGACCTGGCCGAGGCGCTCGACGCCATCGGGCAGGACGTGATGGCCGGCACCTCGCCCGAGCGCGCGATGCGGGAGTTCCTGCGCCGTGGCGGCCGGACCCAGCGCGGACTCGACGACCTCGCGCGCAAGGTCGCGGAACGGCGACGGGAGCTCACCGCGAAGAACAACCTCGACGGCACGCTCCAGCAGGTCCGCGAACTGCTCGACCAGGCGCTCCGTGCCGAACGCGGCGAACTCGCCCGCAACGTCGACCTCGACGACGGGGACCGCGCCCTGGCGGAGATGCAGCTCGACAGCCTGTCCCCGTCGCCGGCCGCCGCCGTGCAGGAGCTCGGCGACTACGACTGGACGAGCCGCGAGGCCCGGCAGAAGTACGACGAGATCAAGGACCTGCTCGGACGCGAGGTGCTCGACCAGCGCTTCGCGGGCATGAAGCAGGCGCTCGAGGGTGCCACGGACGAGGACCGCGCCGCCGTCAGCGCGATGATGCAGGACCTCAACCAGCTGCTCGAGGACCACCGCGCCGGCACCGACACGCAGGAGCAGTTCGACGAGTTCATGGCGAAGCACGGCGAGTACTTCCCGTCGGGCCCCGCGAACGTCGAGGAGTTGCTCGACGACCTCGCCGCACGGGCCGCAGCCGCCCAGCGGATGCGGAACTCGATGACGCAGGAGCAGCGCGACGAACTCGACGCGCTCGCCCAGCAGGCCTTCGGCTCCCCCGACCTGATGGGGCAGCTGTCCCAGCTCGACGGCACCCTGCGGTCGCTGCGCCCCGGTGAGGACTGGGGCGGGTCCGAGCGCATGGACGGCGAGCAGGGCCTCGGACTCGGCGACGGCACCGGGGTCTTCCAGGACATCGCCGACCTCGACGCGCTCGCCGACCAGCTCGCCCAGTCCGGACCCGGCTCCGAGCTCGACGACCTGGACCTCGACGCCCTGACCCGGCAACTCGGCGCCGAGGCGGCCGTCGACGCCAAGACCCTGCAGCAGCTCGAGAAGGCCCTGCGGAACTCCGGGGCGATGCGCCGCGGAGCCGACGGACAGCTCCGGCTCACCCCGAAGGCGATGCGACAGCTCGGCAAGAGTCTGCTCCGCGACGTCGCCGAGCGGATGTCCGGCCGACAGGGTGCACGGGACATCCGGCAGTCCGGCGCGGCCGGCGAACCGTCCGGTGCGACCCGGCAGTGGGCGTACGGCGACACCGAGCCGTGGGACGTCACCCGGTCGATCACGAACGCCCTGACCCGGACCGCCGCCACCGGCCGGGTCGGCCCCGGCGTCCGCCTGACCATCGACGACGTCGAGGTGCAGGAGACGGAGGCCCGCACGCAGGCCTGCGTCGCGCTGCTCGTCGACACGTCGTTCTCGATGGCGATGGAGGACCGCTGGGTGCCGATGAAGCGCACGGCCCTGGCGTTGCACACCCTGGTGTCGACACGGTTCCGCGGCGACGACCTGCAGCTCATCGCGTTCGGTCGCGAAGCCGAGGTGGTGGACATCGAGCAGCTCGTCGGTCTCGACGCCATGTGGGACAAGGGCACGAACCTGCACCACGCGCTGCTGCTCGCCAACCGGCACTTCCGGAAGCACCCGACCGCGCAACCCGTCCTGCTCATCGTCACCGACGGTGAACCGACGTCGCACCTCGAGCCGAACGGGCAGGTGTGGTTCGACTACCCGCCGGACCCCGTGACGATCGCGCTGACCGTGCGCGAACTCGAGAACGCCGGGCGACTCGGCGCCCAGACGACGTTCTTCCGCCTCGGGGACGACCCGGGCCTGGCGAGGTTCATCGATGCCATGGCGAAGCGGGTGGACGGCTCCGTCGTCGCTCCGGAGAACGACGACCTCGGCGTCGCCGTCGTGGGGTCGTACCTGGGCTCGCGCCACGGCGGGCCGTCGCTGTTCGACTGATCACCGAGACGGTCTCGACAGGGGCTGTTGCGCGAGGTGCCGCAGACGTATGCTGAGCGCCACCACAGTTGCCCCAGACCCCGGCCGCCGTGATCGTTCTTCCTGCGCCGACGTCGTCGGCGTGCAGGAAGCGGTCGGCCGAGTGCACCTGATCCGTTCTCGACCGGTCGACTCCCGCGGGGTCCCGGAGTGCAACGGCGCACGCCACCGGACGCCACGGGTGTCCGCGTCCACGGATCACGGACGCGGACCGGTCGGTGGGGTCCGGACCCGACGGGCCCCACCGACCCGCATCCGACGGGCCACGGGGTCCGCCAGGTCGGCCGGGTGTCGTGTCAGAACAACGGCCACGGCACCGCGGGGCCGTGCCCCGGCGGTGGCGGGAAGATGCCGACGGCCCGCAGTGCCGCGCACCGCGCACGCAGCGTGTCGACCTCTTCCGGTGTCAGGTGCTCGGCGAGTTCGTCGCCCAGGGCACCGCGGAGCGCTTCCGACACCCGGTCGAGGCCCTCGAGTTCGTCCGGACCGAGCGGCTCGCCGATCCACCCCCACAGCACCGTGCGGAGCTTGTGCTCGACGTGGAACGCCAGCCCGTGGTCGACCCCGAACCGGTGACCGTCGGGCATGGCCAGCACGTGCCCGCCCTTGCGGTCGGCGTTGTTCACGACGACGTCGAAGACGGCCATGCGACGCAACGCCTCGGAGTCCTCGTGCACGAGCGTCACCGGCTGGTCGTGCTCGTCGATCGCCTCGAGGACGGGCAGCCACGGTGACCCGTCGGCCTCGGCGACCTCGGGCGCGACGAGGTCGACCGCGTCCTGATCCGGGTCGATCGTCTGCCAGCGCTGCACCATGCCGGGGCCGAACGGGCCGTCACCGAGCCAGGTCGGCGGGACGATCCCCCAGCCGAACGCCTCGGACACCAGGTGCGCCCCGATCTCACGACCGGCGAGTGTGCCGTCCGGGAAGTCCCAGAGCGGGCGCTCCCCTTCGATCGGCTTGTAGACGACTGCCTCGCCGTCCAGTTCGGCCAGGAACGTCGCGTTCGAGGCCTCGCGGATCCGCGCCGTGATGTTCAGTGAGCCGTCGCTCATGCGTCGCCGGGCCGACGGCCGGCGGCGACGATCTCGCGCGTGCGCTCGACGAACGCACGGGCGGTGCCGACCGGGATCTTGACCTGGAAGAGCTCGTCGGGTTCGGGGATCTCGACGACCGCCTCGATCTCGATGCCGTCCTCGCTCTCCTCGGACACGATCTCGACGTCGTCGTCGATCGGGTACGCCTCGATGACCACCTGCGCGGTCGACGGGTCGAAGCCCAGGCTCAGGGCACCGGCACGGAACTCCGGTTCCACCGGCTGGTCCAGGGGCTCCGGGTCACGGAGTTCGACGGGAGCGGTGTCCGGCACGCTGAAGCGGTTCGCCTCGACCGTGGCGACCTCGTCCAGCAGCTCGTCGATCTTCTCGGCGAGCACCGCGGTCTGCTCCTTCTCGAGGGCGACGCTGGTGACGCGCTTGCCGGATCGGGCCTGCAGGTAGAACGAGCGCTCGCCCGGACGGCCGATGGTGCCGACGACGAGGCGGTCCGGCCAGTCGAAGCCGTGGACGATGGAGGGCATACCCGCATTGTAGGAGTGCGGGCCTGCGCCCGTTCAGGGTCTGGCAGGACCTGGCTCGGACGGGGCCTCCGGGTGTCCGGCCCCGCCGCCGACCGCCGCGTCCCCGCTCGGCGCCGGAGCGGTCGCGAGCCACGACAGATCGCCGGACTCGGTGTTCGTCGCGACCACCTCGGGGCGGTGCTCGCCGTACCGGACGACGGACACCGACGCCGGTCCGACACCGATGCGCTGGAACAGGTCCAGGTGCATGCCGAACGCGTCGGCGAGGACGGACTTGATGATGTCACCGTGGCTCACCGCGACCCAGACCGCGCCGGGACCGTGCGCCGCCTCGACCTCGGCGTCGATGCGGCGGACCGCCGACACCGCCCGGGACTGCATGGTCTGCATGGACTCGCCGCCGGGGAACACCACGGCGCTCGGGTTCGCCTGCACCGTCCGCCACAGCGGCTCCTTCGACAGGTCGACGAGCTTCCGCCCCTGCCACTCGCCGTAGTCGGCCTCGGTGATCGCCCGCTCGATCGCCGACGCGGGGTCGCCCGACTGCCGCTCCAGGATCGCCCGGGCCGTCTGCCGGCACCGTTCGAGCGGGCTCGAGACGACGGCGGCGAGGGGGACGGCGGCGATGCGGTCGGCGGTCCGGGCGGCCTGCTCCCGCCCGACGGCGTCGAGTCGCACGCCGGCGGTGCGTCCGGCGAGCACGCCCGTGGCGTTCGCGGTGGTGCGTCCGTGTCGGACGAGGAGGACGGTCGCCATGTGCCCGATCCTAGGCGGCACCTGGCACGACGGGCGTCGGCGAGCGCGGCTGCCCTTGACGGGCCGTCGGTCGACCGATCAGATGGTCACATGACCCGGCACCCTCGAGGGGCCCTGTTCGCCACGTCGACGATGACCGGCTTCGGCATCGCCACGTGGGTGACCAGGACGCCCGCCATCCGCGACGAACTCGGGGCGTCGATCGAGGCGATGGGGCTCGTGCTACTCGGGCTGTCGATCGGGTCGATGATCGGGATCCTCGGTGCCGGTGCGCTCGTCCGACGGCTCGGGACGCGACCGTTGATCCTGCTCGGTGGCGCGCTGCCCGTGATCGGCATGGTCCTCGTCGCCCTGCTGGCCCCGGCGCAGGTGCCGGCGGGTGTCTGGGCGGGGCTGTTCCTGATCGGGTTCGGGTCCGGAGTCGCCGAGATCGGCCTCAACGTCGAGGCCGCCGCGGTCGAACGGCACATCGGTCGCCCGGTGGTGCCGGTGCTGCACGCCTGCTTCAGCCTGGGAACCGTCGTCGGCGGGGTCGTCGGCATCGCGATGACGGCTGCCCGGACACCGGTGGCCGTGCACCTGCTGGTGGGGGCGGTGGTGATGGCGGCACTCGCGGCGTTCGCTGCGCGCAACCTGCAGCCGCTCCCGCGTGCCGCGGCACAGGCGGACGGAGCCGACGCCGCAGACGCCGTCGGCGCGTCCCGCGTCACCACGGCGACCCGCCGATCCGTCATCACCGTGCAGCTCGCCCTCGTCGCGGTGATCACGCTCGCGATGGCCTTCGCCGAGGGGGCCGCCAGCGACTGGCTCCCGCTCCTGATGACGACCGACCACGACGCGCCGGAAGCGGTCGGTTCGCTGGTCTTCACCGGGTTCGCGCTCGCCATGCTCGTCGGCCGGTCGGCCGGTACCCCGCTCGTCACGCGGCTCGGGCGGGGCCCGGTCGTCCGGCTCTGCGCCGCGGTCGGCGGGATCGGGGTCCTGCTCGTGGTGGTCTCGCCGAGTCCGGTCGTCACGGCGATCGCCGCGGCCGTGTGGGGGCTCGGCATCGCCCTCGGGTTCCCACTCGCGATCTCGGCAGCGGGTGACCACCCGACCGACGGGGACCGCCGCGTGTCGGTCGTCGCCACCGCCGGGTACATCGCGTTCCTGGTCGGGCCACCGCTGCTCGGCTTCGTCGGCGAGCACCTCGGGCTGCAGGCGGCGATGCTGGTGCCCCTCGTGCTGCTCGTCGCCGCCTTCGTCGTCGCGCCCGCCGCCCGTGACGCCGACGTGCGGCGGACCGTCCCCACCTGATCCGCGACGCCGGGCGCGCGTCCGGGCGCGGGTCCGGGCGCGCCGCCCCGCGGATCGGTACGGTCGGTCCCATGCCGTTCTTCCGCGACAGCCCCCAGCCGACCACCCCCTCGAAGATCCAGGCGGCGTGGTCCGACTCGGCGGGCCGCCTCGCGACGCGCTGCCTGCAGCTGATCATCGTCGTGGTGGTCATCGCGGGCGTCGTCTACGCCGGCAGCGTCCTGAGCGTCGTCACCATCCCGGTGCTGCTCGCGCTCATCATCGCCTCGGCCATGCACCCGGTCGTGTCCTGGCTCCGCAAGCACCGGGTGCCGTCGGTGCTGGCGACCCTCGCGGTGCTCATCGGTGTCCTCGCGGTGCTGGGCCTGGTCGGCTGGCTGATCGTCGTCGCGGTCGAGAACCAGTGGTCGCAGCTGCAGAAGTCGGCCGTGGACGGGTTCCAGCAGTTGCAGGACTTCGCGAAGAACCTGCCGATCTCGATCTCGGACAAGCAGGTCGACGACGCGGTGGCGTCCGTCACCGACTTCGTCACGAGCGCGCAGTTCGGCTCCGGCGCCCTGGCCGGCGCCTCGGCCACCGCGAACTTCCTGACCGGCCTGGTGCTGATGATCGTGGTGCTGTTCTTCTTCCTCAAGGACGGCCCGAGCATCTGGGAGTTCCTGCTCCGTCCGTTCACGGGTGAGCGGTACGCGCGTGCACGCCGGGTTGGCGACCGCGTGGTGTCGACCCTCGGCGGGTACGTCCGCGGCACGGCCACGGTCGCCGCCGTCGACGCCATCGGCATCGGTGTCGGCATCGCGATCGTCGGCGTCCCGCTCGCGCTCCCCCTGGCCGTCGTCGTGTTCATCACCGCCTTCATCCCGATCGTCGGTGCGACCGCGGCCGGCATCCTCGCGGCCCTCGTCGCACTCGTCGCGCTCGGCCCGGTCCAGGCGCTCATCGTGGTCGGCATCGTGATCCTGGTGAACCAGCTCGAGGGCAACTTCCTGCAGCCGGTCCTGATGGGTCGCACGCTGAAGCTGCACGGCCTGGTCATCCTGATCGGCCTGACCGCGGGCACCGTCCTGGCCGGCATCACCGGGGCCATCATCTCGGTGCCGCTGCTGGCCGCGGCGTGGGGCGCGATCCTGGTCTGGGACGGCCCGAACACCCCGGCGCGTCCGTGGCGGAAGAAGCGCAACGAGGACGTCACGGCCCACGAGCTCCCCGCCGACTGAGTCCCGGGGCGTTCTGCGGACATCCGTTTCGCGCAATCGGGACCGTCGCACGAAGATGGACCCGTGCTCGTCTCCATCGTCTACATGAGTCGCGCCGTCGTCCCCTTCGACGACGGCGACCTGGCGACGCTGCTGGACGGCTCACGGCTCCGCAACGAGGCGCTCGGCGTCTCCGGATTGCTCGTCGTGAAGGGCGGCCGCTTCATGCAGTTGCTCGAGGGTCCGGCGTGGAGCGTCGACGACCGGTTCGCCGCCATCAGCCGTGATCCGCGGCACGGCGAGGTGAAGTCGCTCATCCGCGAGGACATCGAGCGACGACGCTTCGACGGATGGTCGATGGCCTACCGCTCGCTCGACGACGCGGACGTCCACGCGGAGCCGGGCTTCAGTCCGTTCCTGTCCGGCGAGACGGACTTCCCACGGTCGTTCGACCGCACGAGCGCCGCGTGGCTGCTCAAGTGGTTCCGCGACCGCGAACTCCACGACCGCTGAACGTCTCGTCCACCACCCCGAGCAGTCGGTCGCGGTGCGCCGGGTCCGCCGTGGCCGTCAGCACGACCCGCCACATCGTCGCGACGGCCGGGAACAGGTCCGAACGCCCGGTGCGGACGTCGGACACGAGTTGCACCCCGGTGAAGTACGGCACGACGGTGGCGCCGAGCTGCTCAGCGGTCAGGTCGGTGCGGAGCTCACCGGCCGCGATCGCCAGCCGGAACACGTCGACGATCCCGCCGATCCACTGCTCGTAGAAGCTGACCGTCGCCGCGTGGAACTCGCCGCGCTCCAGCGACAGCCGGATGCCCGCCCGCACGATCGGGTCGGTCCGCAGCAGGTCCGCGATGGCGTGTGAGGCGCCGACCAGGGCGGCTGCGGGCGACTGCTCGGTGTGGCTGACGACGTCGAAGGTGCGGACGTTCTGCTCGTCGATCACGCCGAGCGCCAGGGCCAGCTTGGTCGGGAAGTGGAAGTACAAGGCTCCCTGCGAGACGCCCGCGCCGCGGGCGATGGCAGCGATCGCCGCGGCGGCGAAGCCGACGCGGTCGAACTCCTCCGCAGCGGCCACCAGGATCTGCTCACGTCGTTCCACGTGACCAGTCTCACGGACGGGAGGCGCGGTGCGGGCCCGCACCGCGCCTCCCGTCCGATCCTGGTCGCGTCAGACCGCGTCAGGCGACCCGCGCGCTCAGGTGAGCGCCAGCAGGTTGTTGACCTGCTCGTTGGTGCCGGTCAACGTCGAGATCGGCTTGCCGTTCGCGTAGACGTTGTCGAAGGCCGGCTGCAGCAGCGCCTGCACGTCCGCCGGGTTGCGGGTGACGGGGAACAGGAAGGTGGTCTCCTCCTCCACCTGCCGGGTGAAGGCCGACACGTCCAGCCCGCGCTTCCGGAACGACGCGACCGCCGCCTCGGTACCGGCGGGACGGGCCGGGAACACGACGCCTGCGCGGCCGACGATCTCCTGCGCGGTGTCGCTGCCGAGGAACGCGACCCACTTCGCCGCCGCCTCCGGGTCCTTCGCCTGCTTCGTGATCGAGTCGCCGAGCCCGTTGAACATCGACGCCCGCTTGCCCGTCGGCCCGATCGGCGTCGGGGCGACGGCGATGTCGAGGTCCTTCATGTTCAGGTACGTGCCGATCATCCACGAGCCGTTGAACGACAGCGCACACTTGCCCGCGCCGAGCTGCACGTCCGGACCGGTCGTGGTCGAGAAGACGCCGTACTTCGCCATGTAGCCCTTGTCGGCCAGGCGGTAGTACCAGGCGAGGGTGTCCTGCACGGTCTGTTCGTCGTAGCGGAACCTGTCGCCCCACGGGTTCTCGTTCGTGTAGAACCAGTCGGTCGATCCGGTGAAGGGCGACCACTGCGTCTGGCCGAAGCCGTCGCCGCCGGAGCCGTTCGACGAGATGCCGTAGACCTCGACGTTCTCCTTGTCGAAGCCGGGCTCGTCACCCCGCCGCCCCTTGGCGTCGATCGTCAGGTGCGCGAGCATCCGCTCGAACGAGCCGCCGTCGTCGGGGTTCCACTCGAGCGTCGCGAGCTCGTCGTCGGAGACGCCGGCCTTCTGCATCGCCTGACGGTCGTAGAACATCCCCACGGTGTCCCAGTCCTTCGGCGAGCCGTAGCGGTGTCCGTCCTGGCCCTTCCACAGCTCGGCGAGGCCGGACTGGTAGTCGTCGTCGCGGATCGACTTCGTCGCCTCGAGCTCGTCGAGCTTGTACAGCACGTCGAGGTCCGAGTACTGCGGGAACTTCGTCAGGTGGTCGGTGAAGACGTCCGGGGCGGTGCCGGCGATGAACCCGGCCGTCAACTTGGTCCAGTAGTCGGCCCACCCGAGCTGGGTGATCTGCACCGTGATGTCGGGGTTCTCGCGGTGGAACGCCTTCGCGACCTGCTGGTACGCGGGCAGCTGGTTGGAGTCCCAGAGCCAGTAGCTCACGGTGCGGGGGCCGCGCTTCGACGCGGTCCCCCGGCTCGGTGACGAGCAGGCGGCGAGTGCACCGAGGGCGAGGGCTGAGGCGCCTCCTGCGAAGAGTGCGCGGCGGGAGAGGGTGTTCGTCATGGTGTGGTGGTCCTGTCCGAGCCGGGGCTACTTGATCCCGGAGAAGCCGATGGAGTTGACGATCCGCTTGGCGAAGACGCCGAACAGCACGATCATCGGGAGGGCCGCGACGAGGGTCGCGGACATGAGCCCGGCCCAGTCGGTGCCGGACTGCGGGGACTGCGACTTGAAGACGCCGAGCGCGACGGTGAGCACCCGCGAGCTGTCGGTGTACGACACCATGAGCGGCCAGAAGTAGTCGTTCCAGCTCGTGATGTACGTCAGCACGGCGAGCGTGGCGATCGGTGCGGCGGCCATCGGGATGACGAGTCGGAAGAACACCCGGACCTTGCCCGCACCGTCGATGAGTGCGGCCTCCTCGACCTCCTTCGAGATGCCGAGGAAGAACTGCCGCAGGAAGAACACCGCGAACGGGGTCATGAACATCGTGGGCAGCGCGATGCCGAGCAGGTTGTCGACGAGCCCGAGCTGCTTGATGAGCGTGAAGTTCGGCAGCAGCGTGAAGATCGCGGGCACCATCAGGCCGGCGAGGAACACCCCGAAGACCTTGTCGCGTCCGGGCCAGCGCAGTCGGGCGAAGGCGTACGCTGCGGCGGCCGAGAAGAACACCTGGCCGACCGTGACGAGCGTCGACACGATCACGGAGTTGAGCAGGTACCGCCAGAAGTTCAGGGCAGCGCCGGAGCCGCCCTGGGCCAGCGCCTCCTCGGTGGACTGCAGGCCGAGGACCCGCTCGAAGCCGCCCAGGCTGAAGCCGACCGGCAGCAGGGACGTCGGGTCGGAGTTGATCGCGCCGTTCGACGACAGGGCGGTGCGCAGGATCCAGTAGAACGGGAACAGGGTGACGACGATGACGAGGATCATCGCGACCCAGGCGAGGACGCGGCCGAGCGACGGACGGCGACGGTGGCCGGCTCCGGGACGGGGCGGACGCTTCGTGGTGACGGAACGGGTGAGGGTCGTGGTCATGGTGCGGCGCTCCGTTCAGTCCAGGTCCGACTCACCCGAGCGGGTGAGGCGGTACTGGATGATCGTGATGATGCTGAGGACGATGAGGAGCGCGACCGAGACCGCGGACGCGTAGCCGAACTGGAACCGGCCGAACGCCAGGTTGTAGATGTAGTTCTGCACGACGTTCGTGGCGTTCGCGGGGCCGCCCTGCGTGGTGACGGCGACGGTGTCGAACACCTGGAACGAGCCGATCACGGTGATGATGAGCACCAGGGACAGGATCGGGCGGAGCAGCGGCACCGTGATGCGCCAGAACATCTTCCACTCGCTCGCCCCGTCGATGCGGCCGGCCTCGTAGACGGTCTCGGGGAGCGACTGCAGGCCCGCGAAGATCAGGAGCGCCGTGTAGCCGACGTGCCGCCACACGTTGATGAGCGCGATCGACGGGATGCCCCAGACGTCGCTCTGCAGGAACGGGATGCGGTCGAGCCCGAGGGCAGCGAGCATCTCGTTGCCGATGCCGAGCTGGGTGTCGAGGATCCACAACCAGACGAGCGCCGCGACCACGTTCGACACCAGGTACGGCGCCAGGACGATGCCGCGCACGAAGGTCGACTTCGTCAGGCGGTGCATCATCACCGCGATGAACAGCGCGACGACCGTCTGGATGACGATGTTGATGAGCACGTACTCGACGGTGACCACCATCGAGTGCCAGAAGATCGAGTCCTGCACGAGCCGCGCGTAGTTCTGCAGCCCGGTGAACTCCGGTTCGGTGAGCAGGTTGTACGACGTGAAGCTCAGGTAGATGCCCCGCACGGTCGGCCAGGCGAGGAACACCACGAAGCCGATCGCGGCCGGCGCGATGAAGACGAGCGCGAGCCACAGGTCGTTCCGGGGACGGCGGCGGCGGGGGACGGTGGTGCTGGCGAGCGGGAGGTCGGCTGCCCGACTCCTCCGTCTCGTGCTGGCGGTCGTCAAGGGTGACGACACAGGGCTCTCGGTGGCCATCGCGACTCCTTCGTCTGCGGTGGACTGACGTGCAGCAGTCCGTGAGCCGGGAATCTACACGTGGGGACACGGGGTGGCAAGGGGCTTCTTCCCGGTTCGAATCGGGGGTTGTCACGTGTAGACGATCGTGTCAGGATGGCGGTCGATCGCATCGGCGCGACCTGCCCGGCGACGCATCCCTCACCCCTGGAAAGGTCACTGATGATCTCTGTCGGAATGGTCGGCGCGGGCCAGTTCGCCCCCCAGTTCGCCAAGCTGTTCAAGCTCCACCCGGACGTCGACCGCGTCTTCGTGACCGACCTCGTCGACGACCGCGCATCGGAACTCGTCCAGTCGCAGCACCTCGACGGCACGTTCGCCGACTTCGACGCCGTGCTCGCCTCGGACGTCGACGCGGTCGCGATCTTCACCCAGCGCTGGACGCACGGGCCGCTCGTCGTCAAGGCGCTCCGGGCCGGCAAGCACGTGTACTCGGCGGTGCCGATGGCGATCTCGGTCGACGAGATCCGCGACATCATCGAGGCCGTCCGCGAGACCGGGCTCACCTACATGATGGGCGAGACGAGCTACTACAACCCCGCGACGGTGTTCGCCCGCAAGCAGGTCGCCGACGGCGCCTTCGGCCGGGTCTTCTACTCCGAGGGCGACTACGTGCACGACATGGACCTCGGGTTCTACGCCGCGTACCAGTTCAGCGGTGGCGAGGACTGGAAGCGCACCGCCAGCTACCCGCCCATGCTCTACCCGACCCACTCGGTCGGCGGCGTCCTCGGCGCCATCCCCGGACACGCGGTCAGCGTCAGCTGCATCGGCGTCAAGGACGACCGCGGCGACGGCGTCTTCGACAAGGACGTCAGCCAGTTCGACAACGACTTCTCGAACGCCACCGCCCTGTTCGAACTCGACAACGGCGGCGTCATGCGCATCAACGAGATGCGCCGCGTCGGCTACCCGTCGCACATCCGCGAGTCGCGCTTCCGCTACTTCGGCACCGAGGCGAGCTTCGAGCAGCTCGCGAAGGTCAGCGTCTGGCAGGACAAGGAGGACTCGCACGACATCAGCGACAAGATCAACACGCAGGCGACGATGGACCTCGACGACCCGCGTCTCGCCGGCGTCGACCCCTCGCTGCGCGACGCGTTCGTCTCCGGGTACGCCGAGGTGCACGACACCGACCGCCTGCCCGCCGAGTACGCCGGCGTGCCGACCGGACACGAAGGCTCGCACCAGTTCCTGGCCGACGACTTCGTCCGCGCCGTCGTCGACCGGACCCTGCCGCCCGTGAACGCCTGGACCGCCGCACGCTTCACGCTGCCCGGCATCATCGCCCACCAGTCGGCCCTGCAGGGCGGCGTCCGCCTCGAGGTGCCGGACTTCGGCGACGCCCCGGACACCGTCGAGGCGGCGCCCTCGTCTAGGATCGCCAGCGAGTAGCACGTGGTGTTCGGGTGCCGGTCCGCACGGACCGGCACCCGAACGCCGTTCCCGAGCCGACGAAGGTGGCACCCGTGACCGTCCCGACGACCCCGAGGGCGGTCACCCGCGCCGACGTCGCCCGGTACGCCGGCGTGAGCACCTCCGTCGTCAGCTACGTCGTGCACGACGGCCCCCGGCCCGTCGCGGCCGCCACCGCCGCCCGGGTCCGCGACGCCATCCGGGTCCTCGGCTACCGCCCGAACGCCAGCGCCCAGGCCCTGCGCACCGGGTCGTCGAAGATGCTCGGCCTCATCGTCCCCGAGCTCGACAACCCGTTCTGGTCGGAGCTCGCCGTCGAGGTCACCCACGCCGCAGCCGCCCGCGGCTACGACGTCCTGCTCGCGAACAGCGACGGTGACGCCACCCAGGAGCGCGAGCGGCTCCGCAGCCTGTCCGCCCGGCAGGTCGACGGCATCATCCTGACGAGCATCATGACGCACCCGGACCTGTCCAACGTCTCCGACCCGGGCATCCCGCTCGTCCTGCTCAACACCTTCTTCGAGGTCCCCGACTACGCCAGCATCGGCGTCGACGCCCTGCGCGGCGCGTACGACGGCACCCGGCACCTGGTCGAGCACGGGTACGAGTCGATCGGCCTGGTGATGGGGCACGCCGGGTCGATGGAACTCCGTGAGCAGGGGTGGATGCGGGCCCTGCGCGACGCCGGGCTGCCCGACGGCCCGATCGTCCGGTGCGACTTCACCCGACGGGGCGGCTACGAAGCCGGGCTCCGCATGTTCGGCGACGAGACCGGACCCCGCGCCGTCTTCGTCAGCTCGGACATGCAGGCCGTCGGCGTCCTGCGGGCGCTGTGGGAGCTCGGCCTGCGCGCGCCGGAGGACGTCGCGATCGTGTCGTTCGACGGCGGTGCGGAGGCGGACTACACGAACCCGCAGCTCACGACGGTCCGGCAGCCGATCGAGACGATGGCGATCGCCGCGGTCGACCGCGTGCTCGGACTCGACGCGGACAACCAGTGGCACCGCGACCTGGTGCCCGCCGAGTTGGTCCTGGGCGCGAGCTGCGGGTGCGACGTGCGTCGCTGACGCACCCACCGACGGTCGGGAGGCCCGTGGCGGAGCCGCCCCGTCCCTCCCGTCCGTCAGATCGCCGGGTCCATGACGGCGGTGAGCCGCTGGAGCGGCACACGCTGCTGGGACTCCTGCGTCACCGCGACCGCTTCGACCGGCTCGCCGGAATCGGTGTCGACGAAGCGCAGGTCCGAGGTCAGCTCCGTGGGGCGGTACCGGTCCGCCCAGCCACCGAGCGCCAGGAGTACCAGCGAGAGATCGCGGCCGGCGTCGGTGAGGACGTACTCCTCGCGCGCCCGGGCACCCTCCGGCTTGTAGGTCGTGCGCTCGAGCACTCCCCCGTCGACGAGTGAGGCCAGACGCGCCGTGAGCACCTCGCGCGGGACGCCGAGGCTCTGCTGGAACTGACTGAAGCGCGTCGAGCCGGCGAGGGCGTCGCGCACGATCATGAGCGTCCACTTCTCGCCGAGGACGTCGAGGGACCGTGCGATGGGGCAGCGCTCGTCGCCGCCGAGGATGCCGAGCATGCGTTCATCCTAGCTGGGTTCGATTTCCGGACACAACGTGCTAGGTTCGGTTTCCGTACTCAACTTCTTCGTTTGGAGCCCCTCATGACCGACCTCACCAATGCCGTCGTCCTCGTCACCGGAGCGAACGGCGGCCTCGGCGCCGAGTTCGTCCAGCAGGCCCTGGACCGCGGTGCCGCCAAGGTCTACGCGACCGCCCGCACCCCGCGCACCTGGGACGACGAGCGCATCGTGCCGCTCGCCCTCGACGTCACCAGCCAGGAGAGCGTCGACGCCGCCGCTCGTGCCGCAGCCGACGTGACCGTCGTGGTGAACAACGCCGGGATCGCTGGCGCCGACCCGCTCGTGGACACCTCGGTCGAGGAGGTCGAGCGCATCTTCGCGACGAACGTCTTCGGTGCGCTCCGCGTCGCCAAGGCCTTCGCCCCCTCGATCGGCGGCGGCGCACTGATCGACGTGCACTCGGCCCTGAGCTGGGTCGCCCTCGCCGGCGCGTACTCGGCGTCGAAGGCGGCGTTCTGGTCCATCACGAACTCGCTCCGCCTCGAGCTGGCGCCCCAGGGCACCCAGGTCGTCGGCGCGCACCTCGGCTACACGGACACCGGCATGACCGCGGGGCTCGACGTCGAGAAGTCCGACCCGGCCGACATCGTCCGGCTCATCTGGGACGCTGTCGAGGCCGGTGAGCACGAGGTGCTGGCCGACCAGGTCAGCCGTGACGTCCGCGCTGGACTCAGCGCGCCGCTGACGGCGCTCTACCCGGCGCTCGCCACCGCCTGACACTCGTGGACGACCCGGCAGCCCCCGCCGCTACCATGACCGCATGGGGACGGCGGGGGCAGTGTCGGAGCGGCGCACGGGGTGGACGTCCGCGGGGTGGGCGGCCCTGTTCTGGGTGACGGCAGCGCTCGGGACGGTCGCGGGCTTCGCCACGTGGTTCTGGCTGTACCTGGCGTCCGACGTCGACAACCGACGTTCAGCTGACGACTTCTCGCACCCGAACGAGGGCGCGCTGTCCCTCGGCCTCCCGGTGGTGGTGGTCGCGCACGTCATCGGTTTCGGGTTGCTGCTGCTGACCGCCCGGAGGGCACGCCGCGGCCGCCGATCGGCGTGGTGGTTCGCCGCGGTCGCGCTGGTCACGAGCTCCCTGGTCGGGATGGCGGCGCTGATGCCGCTCACCGACGGCCAACTCCTGATGCCGTACCCGCTGCCGTTCGTGCCGTGAGCGGGACGGGTCAACCGCCGGCCCCGCGGCCGGTGATCCGGCGGTTCGTGGCCGTGATGGCGGCGCGTTCCCGGTCCGACAAGCCGCCGGCGAGCAGGATCCGGGCCAGCACCTCGCTCTTGCGCTCGATGTAGTCGTCGATGTCCTGGGCCTCGGCAGCGGCGCGGCGCTTCACCGCGGCGTACTCGTCCCGGAGCTCCGGGTCGGCGCGCAGGACGTCGCGGACGGCCAGGTGGTTGCGGAGCGCGAGCGACCCGGCCACGACGACGTAGGTGTTGGTCGGGGCGAAGTGCTCCGGTGTCCGGAAGGCCTGCCGGTCGGGGACACCGAGGTCTCCTCGTGGCCCGAACCCGATCGTGGTCAGCGCTGCGACCGCCGCCGCGACTTCTTCGGGATCGACCACGATGTCGACGTCGATCACGGGCTTCGCGGCGAGGCCCGGCACCGAGGTGCTGCCGACGTGCTCGATGCTGCGATAGGGCGCGCCGGCGGCGTCGAGCGCGGCGGCGTACGCGTCCCGCAACACCGTGAACCGCTCGGGCCACGACGGCTGGTGGTCGACGACCTCGATCATCGAGTGCGCCGCGTGGCCGGCGGTGGTGCGAGGAGCTGGAACATGACGTGGTCACGCCAGGCCCCGTCGATCTTGATGTACTCCGGCGCGAACCCGTAGCGGGTGAACCCGGCGGACTCGAGCGCACGCTGCGACCCGACGTTCTCCGGAAGGGTCTCGGCCTGCACCCGGTGGAGTCGGAGCACGTCGAACGCGTGGCCGGCGGCAGCGGCGACGGCGCGGGAGGCGTGGCCCTGGCGGAGTCGGTCGGCGCGGATCCAGTACCCCATCGCGCACGACTGCAGGGCGCCGCGGGTGATACCGCTCAGCGTGATGCGCCCGAGGAGCTCACCGTCCGTCGAGTCGATCACGAACGGGACCGCGGTGCCCGCGCGCTCCGCGGCGAGCGACTGCACGATGACGTCGTGCTGACCTTGCTCGGTGAAGTACGCCGGCGCCCGGGTCGGCTCCCACGGTCGCAGGTGCTCGGCGCTCGCGGTGATGACGGCGGCGAGCATCGCCGCGTCGTCGACGCGGAGCAGGCGCAACCGGGTGTCCATGGCGGGGCTTTGCGGATTTGAATCTAGACGCCTGAGCGCTGGGCTCTGCTCAATCGCACCGCGATTGTTGCATACGTCGGAGTGCTGCTCTTGCATACGATCAGGCTAGCGAAAGGTCATTCCGTGCGAGCGCGTGCGCTCACACCGGGTTGAATCGTGGCTCTGGACATCCACGGACCAAACCAGCGCGTCCCCACAACGGTCCTGTTTGGGCGCTATCGGCGGATGAATGGCACCGCCTGCGGATCCTCGAGCACGCGCTGTCGCAGACTCGCGGAGTCCGCCCCCAACTCGAGTGCGCACCAAGCTCGCACCACGAGGATGCCTTCTCGTTGCGCGTTGACGACATCCAAATCGTCCGGGAGCTGACGATTTGCGTGCTTGATGCCGTTGTAAGCGGAAGTGAAGCGATCAACCCACTCGGTCTCGTCAAACGGCATGACCTGGTTTACGTCCGCGAAGATCCGTTCCAGGCGAGCGCCGAGACTCATTTTGTTCGCGCGTGACCTTGCGAGACCGTCTCGAAGCAGCAGGTAGTAGCCGAGCGCTTCGAGGGCTGGACCCGTCTGCGCCAGGATTGTCGTTGGCGTCGCGTTGCGCAGCGAGATGCTGGTGACGACCGGGTCGATTACCCGCATGTATCGCTCTCGCAGGCAGAACCATCGTCGGATACCGTCGACGCCCAGGTCCGCCCAGGTGATCAGATGGTTACGAGCACGGGGGCGATCGCCCACCGAAACATCGGCGGAGACCACCGGGCGCCACCAGGGTAGTTCCTGCCCGGAGGCTGTGGGGTGTGTGTCGCTGGGATGGTGGACCGAGATCATCCCGACGTGCTCTCGGTTCCATCCGCTGATCACGAGGAGGTCGTGTAGCGCGCGTGACGGTCGCAGGTGACGGTCCCAGCTGGTCGCGTACGAGCGTGTGGTCTCGACGGAAGTCTGGCTTTCGAGTTGGACGACACCTTCATCGAGATTCCGTTGGATGGCACTGGTCTTCAACTGTGTGCGAGTGCCACCCCACATGCCGAGGTCAATGGCCTCCGGCAGCGTCGCCTCGAACGCCAACTCGGTGGTGCGCCCGCCTTCGCCCTTCTCGTGCGCCTGCCACGCTTTCACCCCCAGCCATCCTTGCAAGTGGCTCACCGACGAGCGAGCACCGCCAATGTGGTCAAAATCGGTGTCTCTCGGTGCGTCGAGTACTGCGAAGCTGGCGCGGATGGTTCCCGATGCCAGGCCACCGTGCCGGATCGTGTACCCGCCGCTGTAGCAGCCGAGCAAGGTGACGAAGCCTTCCGTGTCGTGGAACCGGAGACGACGAGGTGGTGACGGCCGCGCGCCGCTCTCGGTGGACGGGGCTGCGCTTTCGGTGACAAACCAGGACGCGAATGCGGCGTCCTCCGATGACGCCCACGTGACCGTCAGGCTGATGCCCGTGTCAGTTCGTTCCAGGAGGACTTCAACGGGGCGCCCGTCGGCTCCAAGGCCGAGGAGTTGTCCGAATCTGCGGTCGCCGACGTCGAGGGTGTTTGCCATTTGTTCTCTCCGTGTTGTGGGGTGCCACACCATCCTCTGTCGGTGCAACTTTGCGGGTTGACCTGGCGGCCCACGGTGGACGACATCTCAAGGGGAACTGTGCGCGGTCAGCTCTGACCCGCTGATGCGCGATGACGGATCGAGCTACCGCTCCAGGCGCGATGACAAGCTCAAACCGAACTACTTGGTTGGATGACCTCAGTCGCGTCTCGGGTTAGACGATTGTGATGGTTGCGACGGATTCCCCTCCTGCTCCGGGTCCGCCGACCATCGGGATCAGGACCTGACCGTTCGCTTGCCCTGAGCGGCGGGCTCGGACGAAGTCGTAGTCGGGCGCCGAAGCTGCCATGATGCGGATATCTCCGAGTTGATGCAAACCTGATACGTCGAGATCATCGTGCGCAAACTTCACCGCCAAGCGCGCGGCCTCGATCTGGTCGGCCAGTGCGTCGCGCACTGTGGCGACGAGGAGCATCATGTCGACAACGAGACTGCGTTGGATGTGCGCGCGGAATGCGAGACCTCGAATACTCGCCAGCTCAGGCCAGTTTTCTGTCTGTCCGGTGACCACCGCTTGGCTCATCGCGTTGACGGAGTGGCCAGTGAACTTGTCTCGGAGGGCAAGGATGAGCTGGTGCACTATGAGGGCGTCCTCCGGTACGACCTGCTCCGTGAGGTGTGCCCTGCGCCCCTTGCTGAAGCACCTCGCGTAGCTCATGATCGCTGCTTCCCCAAGACCGGACGTCACCGTTGCGGCGTTCTCGGATGCAGGGTCGACGCTTCGTGCGGCGCTCAGAAGCTCGGTCGCGAGGCGCAGATCCGCCCAGCATCCCGCTAAGTCGGCAAACCGGTCGGTCTCAGTCCCCGAGGGCAGAGCCTTCGTACTCATGGACAAACGATCGCACAGTGATCCGCCGGAGGATGATCGTCATCCTCGCCATCGAACGCTGTGCTCGCCTGATGCGCCAACCGGCTTCTATGTTCGTCCGTCTCGTGGGTCGCAGCGTCCAGAGGTGGCAGCCGAGAAGGCTGGCGTATCCATGTGCCGCCCGTCCAGGGTTGCCCTCCGCAGGGCTCGAATAGGCGCTATTCGCACCGCACGAAACATGGTGACGAGCAGACGGCAGCGGCAGGATGGTCTTGTGAGCGGGAAGTCGGCGAAGGCCAAGAGGAAGTCCACGGTTGAGACCGCTGAGCAGCGGCGAGAGTTGGACGCAACGATGGTCCGCGACGATGTGTCGTGGTGGACGTCGCTAGTGACGTCGGCGGTCGGCACGGTCTGGGAGCCGACTGTTGGGTTGGCGATCATCCCGCAGGTGGCACGTATTCTTCACGAGGGCTTGGAGCAGCTGAAACGTGTCGACCCGGACGCTGCCGCCCGCCTGACCGTGGGGTGGGATGTTGACATTGCCACAGCTCGTCACACGGTGAAGCTCCTCGACGACAACAAGAAGTCTGTTGACTCGGTACTGGATCAGTTCGCCTCGATCGCCGCCGAGCATTCGGCGGCGCTGTCGTCCCTCAACGATTTCGCGTTGCTGGAGAGCGACGACCGCGTGCTTGCTTCCACGAGGTTGGCGTCGTATCAGGCGGTGACGAGCCTCGACGATCGCGGGGTCGCTGATGAGGAGTCGCGGTCGTTCACGCTGGGTCAGACGATGGGTCGGCGCACGGTTGATCTTCAGCGCGCCTTCGGAATGGGTGATCCGCTGATTCGACAGGTTCCGCTCCCAGACGTTGCTGAGCCACGCCTGGTTGACACGACGTCGGTGCTGTTCGATGCGACCTCGTACGGCGACTTCGCTTCCCCATCCGTGAAGGACGTCTTGCTGATGGTCGAGTGCTCGGTGAACGCCGCACTCTGGGTGTTCGCTCCGACGGCCACGACGCATCGGTCAAGCCTCTTCCGCGTCCGGTTTGTTGCGGTGACGCATGCGTTGAACGCACTGGCGCAGATCCTTGAACGATCCGGTTCGGACACGGGGTCAGCTGCGCAGCGCGAGGTGGAAGCTGTCCTGCAGGCCGAGGAGGCCCAGCAAGTCCTTCGCATGCGCGGTCTGCGAAACCGGTCCATGCACTACGGCATCCCGAAGACGCTCGCGGGACTGTCCGGAACAAAACCCGCTTATGGCCTCGTGGAAGCGACAACTTCGGGGGCCTCGAAGTACGCCGACATCGAGGCGGATGTCATCGAGCTGCTCACCGAGCTGTCAGACGCGCTTCGCGCTTGGCGCCGCAGCTGAGAGGACTGGTGCACCAACAGGCGCGAGCTGGGAGCGCGGCGACGGTGAGCGAAGAGTCCCCGTCAGATGTGAAGGGTTCAGGTCCGTAACTGCGAGCACTCGTTGCGCACGATCGCGGCATCCAGTGATGCGAGGGGCCGAACCGTCCCGCCGATCCTGACCTGCGCCTCCGGGCTCGCGGTGTTGTGCCGGAGTTTCGTTCCCAAGCTCGATTCGGTTGATTCACGCCCGGGTTGCAAGTCCGCGCCGGCCTCCCAGTCGCCTAGACGCTGAGTCGAGAGCCCTCCCGGCGCAGCGACCCTTCATCGCAACACGACAATCGGTGCGTCCGGGGTACGACAGCACGTCGAACGCCCATCCTCTTGAGGCACGACCAAGGCCAGCTCGCGGACGTCAGTGGGGCATGCTTCGAGTGTCTCCAGATCCCAGAGGCCCCGGAGGCCTTCAGGCGCGGCGAGACGTGAGGCCAAGGCGCGGGTCGGCGCGACTGCGGTCGAATCTCTGTGCCCCGCCCTGACCCGCATCGGTTCACGCCCGTCCGGGAATCGCTGATCTTCCGGTGCAGCATCGCCGTCTTCGAGCTGCGGTGTCACTATCACGCCCTTGTCGACGTGTTTGAGAGGCCGGGGTGGGACCCGATGACCCGCCGATCGGCGTCTGTCGAGACGTACGCCAGCCATTCACTATCACGCCCTTGTCGACGTGTTTGAGAGGCCGGGGTGGGACCCGATGACTCGCCGATCGGCGTCTGTCGAGACGTACACCAGCCAGGAGAAACCAAGCAGAGCCTAGATCCTCGATTCCAGAATCGAGATTCTGTATACTCGAAACATGGGGTCGTTGACGGTGCTGTCGAAGACGCTGTTCGGCAACGATCACCTGCTTGACATCGCGTGGGCGGTTGCGTCTGGCGCCCGTGAGTTCGACAGCCCCCGGGTTCAGAAGACGACAGGCCTTGCTCCGTCAACGGTGCATCGGACGCTACGGAAGCTCGAAGAGGTCGATCTGGTTCGGCGGATTAGCTCCAGCGTCGTCGAGCGGGTACAACGGTACGAACGCCTCCCGCATCCGATGTGGAAGGCGGTAGAGGTGTTTGTCACGGCAGCGGAAGGGAAGGTCGACGATGCAGATCGACGCGGCGCCGCTGCACGGACTTCCGATGGATGACGCGCAGCCGAGGTGGATGAAGTCCTCGTGGCGGCGGCTGCCATTCGCACTGCGGTACGCGATCGACGTCGGGGAGGATCATCGACGCGGCTGCCTCGGGATCGGTGCAGTCACCGAGGTCGCCACCCTCGCGGCTGCGTTGTCTCTGCCGACGTCGACGATCGGGCCGGTGAGTCTTGGCGGTTCGACGGAGATCGAAGCATTACTCGGCACGGGTCTCGTCAACGCGGTGTACGACGTCGACGGGTCTCCGTGGGGTAATCGCGTCGGAACCGTTCCCCTTGCACCGCTCGAGGCGGTCGTCTCCGCACGTTCGCTTGATGCAGGGATTGCCCGCGCGGACCGGCTGGCCGGGTACGCGTCCAGGTCGGTGTTGATGCCTGATGGCGCCGCGGTGTCCGATCAGGACCTCGCGATGGCCGATCTGTACGGAATCGGTGTGCGGCAAGGATCGTCTGCGGCGGAGAGCGTTCTCCTGTGCCCCCCTGGCGAGCTACAGGTCGATCGGGTCACCGCAGAATGGTGGGCGTTCTGCGAAGGGCTCTACGCCGAGCACTTGACCGTTGCGGGCTTTGTGCGGGCTCAGCGCAGTTCGTTGAACCAGTTGTGGACGTCGGCGGGCGGCTTGAGTCCCGGGCGCTGAGCCCGAATGCCGAACGTGGCGATTGCGTCGACGGCGCTGCGGATGCGGGTGCGCCACCAATCGCGGGCGAGGTCCGGATCGGTCGGCATCGAGCGGTGATCGTCGAGGAACGCGAGGACGTTGTGCATGTTGCCTGCAGCGATGTCGGCGGCGCTGTCGGTGAAGCGGACGGGGCTGTCGCCGAAGCAGGGTGCTGAGGCGCAGCCCGGTGCGTCCGTGGTCGCGAAGTAGTTGCGGCGCAACTCGCTGGCCTTGCCCCACATCATCAGCGTCGCGACCCAGACGTTGGGGTGCTTGTCGTGCGGGGTCCGGGAGAATTCACCCTGCACGGAAACGTGTCGGTGGGAGGCGAGGACGCCGATGACCGCGGCCGGAGCCCCGAGGGCCATGGCGCCGAGTCCGTTGTGGTCGATCCGCCAGGGCATGGCGTCAGGGACCTGCTCGAACAGCTCGCGGAAGCCGGTGAGGCAATCGGGGTCGCTGAGCGCGTTGCCGCGGTGATTCAGTCCGATTGCGACGGGGATGGGCGACGTCTTCAGGATTGCGATGAACTGCTTGCGGTTGGCGCGCTTCAGCCAGCTGAAGTCCGCCGGCACCATGAGGATGGCGTTGGAGATGCCCTCCGCCTTGATCTGCGCGATGGCCGCGCGCAGCGGCTCCGGGTCCTCGGCCGCGAGATAGGCCATGGCGAGGACGGCGAGGGTCGCACCCTCGGCGAGTTGCCCGTCGACGATGTCGCGGAGCGTCGGTGTCGGCAGCAGCTGGTCGGTGCGCTCTGGGAGCGGGAAGGGCGCGTCAGCGGTGGCGGTGGCGGAGTCGTAGGGGGCGCGGTCGACCAGAATCGGGAGGTCCGGGTACGTCTGGCGGAGCTTCCGGAGCATCCTGCTCTCGCTCTTACCGAGCAGGACGATTCCGTTCCTGGTCGCATCGAGGCGCGATGCGACGGCGAAGCTGTCGCTCGCGGCGCCGATAAGGAGTCGGTGACGGATCCCGGCGAGACTGTCGCCGGACGTGCGACGCTGCGGTTCGGTGCCGCGCGCGAATGCGCTGGGGGCGGGGGCGATGATCGGGGTGCTCATGGTGCCTCCACGTAGGAGCGGATGAAGGAGTCAACGCTCATTCCGGCGCGCGCCGCGATGTCGTCGAGGGTGGTGCCGGTTCGGGTGATGCGTTCAAGGGTGTTGCGGATCAGGGTCGGGTGTTCGGTGGGGATCTCGACCGGTTCCTTCCGGTGCATCCCGGTCGTGCTGAGCTGGATGTTGAACTCGCGGTACTCGCGGTCGGTCATGAGCCCGAGGTCGCGCGCGCGCCGCCCGAGCGCGGCGATTGACATTCCCCATCGGGCCTTCAGCGCCACCAACGTGCTAAGCGTCGGGTTCTGCAGCTCGGTGCGGGCCATCGCGGGCGGCAGGAGGAATGCGGACGCGAACTGGTCCGCCTCGGCCTCCTGGTTGTCGCCGGCACCATCGTGCAGGACCGCGTGGCCGAGTTCGTGTGCGAGGGTGAATCTCTGCCGGTCACCTGGAGCGTGCGTTGACACCAGAATGATGGGCGCCCCGTGCTCCGGCCAACCTCCGATCGCGTCCAACTTCACGGAATCGAGGTTCACCGGGAGCACGATCACGCCCGCTGATTCCAGGACCGCGGTCATCGACGGGATCGGCTCGACACCGAGCCCGAGCAGCCGCCGCAACTCGGTGGCCCGGTCCGCCGGCGAGTAGGTGCCGTCATCAGGAAGCGGATCATGCGCGATCCGCACGGCGGGAAGCACCTCACCGAGGGCTCGGCGCACCTGGAAGCGGCGGACGGCGGCGTCGGCGCGGACCTGGCGGTCCACCTTCACCGGCAGACTCGCGCGCTTCCGGTGGAAGACCCTGGCAGAGGTGAACTCCTCCGCCCGCACGCCGAGCATCTCGGGCCGTACGTCGAGGGCGGCTGCAAGCCCCGACATGGCGGATGCCGGAACGACCTCCAAACCCTGCTCTATTCGGGACAGGCGGCTCTGCGGAATGCCGGCCGCAGCAGCCAGCGCCGCTTGCGAGAGCCCACGGGCAGCACGGAGCATCGAGACAGTGTCTCCCTGCACCCCTGCGTTCTCCACAGGGCCAACTGTAGCATCAAAAAATCATTCAGCGTCTGATTCCGAATTTCAGTTCGACGTCGACTCGCGCCACGCCCGCTCTGCGGCAGCGTGCAGCCATGGCGTCGCGAGCGATCCGGCGCGCGCAGCGCCGCGGAGGTCGGTCATTGCTTTGGCACGTACAACTCGGGTGTTCCTCGCCTGAACGACCAGTCGTAGCGTCCGCGCCCGCTACGGCACGCTTCCGACTTCCGTGCTCCGCACAGTCGCGACGAGCCGACAAGTACGCGTCACGATGCTCATCGGCGCGGCAACGATGGCCGTGTTCACCCTGTTCTGGACAGGCATCACGTTCCTGCTCTCCGCCGCCCCCTATTCGTTCACCGCCACCCAGATCGGCCTCGTCGGCCTCCTCGGCGTCGCCGGCGTCGCCGGAGCGGTCGCCGCCATGCGCGCCGGACGGCTCTACGATCGCGGCGACTCACTTCCTGCGATCGGCATCGGCCTGCTCGTCGCACTGGTGGCCCTCGTTGTTGCCGGACTCGGCGTCGGCACCCTCGCTGCCGTGCTGATCGCTCTCGAGATCTTCTCGATCGGAGTGCAGTCTGTGCAGGTGCTCCTGCAGACCCGCATGGTCTCCATCGATCCCGCCGCCCGCAGCCGACTGAACACCGTGTTAGTCGTCGTCAACTTCATCGGCGGCACGATCGGTTCAGCCTTGGCCGGGCTCGTCTGGCCCCTCGGAGGGTGGACCGGCGTAATGATCACCGGTGCCGTCATCCTCGGCATCGCCTTGACCATCTGGTTCGCGCACCGCACCCGCGCACTCGCCGTCTGACGCACCGCTAGCGCGTCCTTCTGCGTCTCGCTGGTCGTACCCTGACCGGACGCGCTGCGATGAGGCTCTGCCATCAACGGCGACGGAGGCTCGTCGCGACAGCGCCCTTGGGTCAGCCCTTCACGTTCTGCCGGTCGTCGCGCACAGGCGTAGACCCAAACCTCTCGTTACGGCCCACAGAACCGGGAAGGCCGCCCGCGCCTCTGGGACCGCCACCTGATCGATGTGCGCACAGAGCCACGCTCCGCCACTCGTGGGGCGGGCCTCTCATCTGTCGGCTGCTGCAGGGAACGCGCAGATCCGTGTACTTGCGCGGATGTTCAAACCTGCAGTACCCTGAACCCGCGTCGATAGTGTGCGCCCAAGCCAGTCCAATGGACTGGCTTTCGTCATGTCTGGCCAAGAATGTAGACTGAAACCGCTCGAGACGACTGTGCCCTCAACGGCCGCACTCGACCAACACAAGCAGGCCGACCCCTCGGGGCCGGCCTTTTTCATGCCCCGACGCTGGACCGCCGAGAAGTCACTCGCTCCGCGCACAGGGCGACTACCGCGTCCACCGGACGCCCGCGCCCGCATCTGGCGCCTTAGACCCCCGCCCACCAACGGACGGGCCGGCCACACGGCCAACCCCGAAGGAGGCATCATGCCCGTCACCTCAACCCAGGTGGACATGCTGTTGGCCTCCGGCAGCTCCATCCTCACCAGCGTCATCGTGGGCGTCCTCGCCGTGCTCTCCAGCAAGCACCTCTGGGACTTCCTCAAGCACGTCGTCAACGTCATCGACGACCGAACGCTGGCGAACAACCCAGAACGAGCACGGCGCGTAGCAGAGCTGCGCCGAGCCCGCCGCGGGAACAAGTAGCCGCCGGTTCAAAACGCCAAACCTCACTCGGTGGGGAGAGCTCTGCCCTCAACACCCCATCGCACCACCGGCGCCATAACGCTGAACTCGATGCAGCGAACATCGCCACCGCATTGGGGACGGACATCGTTCGTCGAGGAGCGTTCGGTCCAGTCGCCGCTCGGACGGATACGGCTCTGAGCGTGCCCGTCCGGGACAAGGCGGAAACTCGGGCGGATCTGTCCTCGGCGCGAGCCGTCGAGCCCGCTGTGATCCGTCGAGCGACCCTGGGGTTCTGCGCGCGCGGCGAGTCAGCTAACGGAGCGTTCGGACGCCGCTCTCAGCGGGCGAAGGCGACTATCACGATGAGGTGGCCGTATCGGTCGGGCGCAGTCGCAGGTCGTGCTGGCATAAGCTCGACGATGTTATTCGCTTCATGGCTTGCCCGATTGTTGGACCTGCGCGAGAGCGGTCTCCTCCCCCTCAGAGAGTAGGCGCCACTCAATCGGATGATGCGACCGGACGTGCTCCTCGATCTCGGACGTCGCCTCCACGATGAAGTTCTCGACCTCCCGGAGGTCGAGGTGACCCAAGTGCCAGCCGACGAGTCGCCGGCGTGCATCGTCCATCGCAGTCGCGACCCAACTCGAATCGGGCACAGCAGCGGCCACCTCGACGTACCGTCGACACTTGTCTGCCACGTGCTGCGCCGAGCACCGACTCGAAAGTCGAAAGAACGCGCGTTCCACAGCATCGGTGCCCCGGTTGGGGCGCCGCTTGTAGTCGTCAATCGCGTCGCTGATCTGTTCGAGAACCTCTCCCCGTACCTGGTGCCGTTGCGCTTCGGCGTCGCGTGCGTGTAATTCGGTTTCGTGCTCGCGCCGCGCTGCGTCCTGACGTGCGGCCGACACGATCTGCTGACGGCCCGCCCGAAGCGTCACCTGCGCTGTCACGATTGCGACGGCGATTGGAAGAACGACCGTCTGCGCGGTCACGAGAAGCGTTTCGAGCACGCACCTACCCTGCCGCATCGGAGGGCGGATGCAATGCAAGCGGCCTTGCATCGGCGGACGGTTGTTGCAGCTTCGACACTCGGCGCCGTGTTGGTGCGACGGGTCGTCAGCCGGGCCGGTTGAAACGCGGGCGCCCTACTTACCTGCGGTACTCGACCCGGACAGTTGCCGCTGGCTCGCGTGCTGGTACCAGTTGCCGCCGAGCAGTCGATACCGACAACGCCTCGGGAGCTACGGGGGTCAAGACGACGCGGCGTCTCTCGGTCCCTGATGTTTGTGTTGCACAGTTGCGTGCTTCTCGAACATGCGGACAGCGGTACTGAAATCGTCCACGACCAACGACCAGACCGAGGCGAACGCGGGGAAATCGATCAGGTGCTGGGAGGGATCTTGTATCAGCGATGGCGCAATTCCAACGCCGGCCGACACCGGTATGTTGCCGTGCGAGAGGGCGGCGCACAGCATCCACGCCGATTTCAGGGCAGTCGGGTTCTCCTCGCGCAGAGACCGGCTCGCGTCGCGCACTGCTCCGGAGAGCCGCGGACGCTGACCTCCGGTGACTGAATCCAGGTCGAGGCGCTTCATCGGCCCGACGATCGCTGTGAGCCGGTCTTTGAGCGCCTGCAGCTCGGAAGGGTCCGCACGTCCGTCGGCAACGACTGCCATGTCGGCTGCATTCTGCGTGTCCCACCACATCCGCTTCAGCGCCCGAAGAATTGCTTCCCGACGACTCGATGCCATGAGCCAACAACCGGTTGCAATGCATTCGATCGCTACGCGGAGCACGACAAACGACGACAAGCTCGGCGCGGGATCGCCGTCCGCAGTCTGGAGGTAATGCAGTGCGAGACGCAGTTGCGTTCGGATCAAGCTGGATGGTGGGAGCGTCGCGGTCGGGGCGAAGGCGTCGTCGATTGAAGCAGCCACGCCTCCTGGAGCGATGACGATGGCATCCAGGGTCGTACTCGCCTCGATGAGAGCAGCACGACCCCGGCGCATCTCCTCCCGGCCGTGGATTTGAAGGAGCTTTTTCCGCTCCTTCTCCAGGAACCCAGCGAACCAGGCGGCGTCGACGTCCTCAGAATCCATCTGACCAGCCTAAGCATCTTCTCGACGGGATACTGCAGACAAAAACGGTAGCGGTTCCGCGTGAGCTTGCGGGCGCGGCTTTCGGGGGGCCGCTTTCGCCGCGAGCGGCGAGAGCGCTCAGCTGAGTAACGTCCATCGTCAAAGCCTCCATGACTTATGAACGCTACTGCGACGTTCATACCTGTGCTCATATCTGCTCGACTTAGGGCGCTGACTGCCGCTCGGCGGCCAGCAGATCGTTGCAATGGCGGGCTCAAGGGCGGGTCAACGCGGTTGCTGTACCCGGCGCGTATGGGCGTTTGAAACCCAAAGCTGCTTCTGGTGCGCCCGAATGGACGCTCCATCCGCCCGGTCCGCAGCTCGGGTCTGCGGATCGGAGCGACCGCCGCCGCCCGCGACGCAGCTCTGCTATCGGGTGTGCGGCGACCGGGTTGTGCGTGCGTGCTGATCGGTGATGGTCACGCCGTGTCTCGTTTCATCAGACTCCAGCAGCGATACGCGCGGCACAGTCTCGATAGGCCCGCGGGTACTCGAAGTCATCCCCGGGCCCCGGGCCCAGGACCCACCGCGATGCGGGACGAGCGTTCACACGGCGTGGCAATTCGAAAAGCTGAGAGAGGTTCGCCATCCTCGGTTCATGGGGAATAGTGCTCGACCTTGGATTCAGACTCGCGGACTCGGACGCCTACTGGCGCAGGAAACGACCTTGTCCGACGTGATCCAGCTCTTAAGCGACCGAGACATGTCGCCGTGGGAGGGCGTCCTAGGTTTCCTACCGGCTGATGTCAAACGCGAGGCATCTGGGGCCAATAAGGCCGACCTGCTCGCCACCTCCGGCGAGCACGTCGCCGCCGTCGAGGTGAAGTTGGGCCACGTGATGAGTTCCAAGCAGCAGTCGGCATACGAATCCGTAACGCCGCAGCCTGCCCTCTACCTGGCAGCACTGGCTGCCGATCGGCACCGGGTTGAGCGCGACGCCTCCGCTTGGACGTTCCTCAGTCTCGGCGATCTGGTGCGAAGGTGGGCCAATTCGGACGACACCTTCGCTCGGCTCCTCGCGATTGAGACGGCCGCGATCATCGAGGCATGGGATCACTCGATCCAGGCCGTATTCGAGGCGCGCGGGTCACATACCCGCCAGACGTTGCGGACGCTCAATCAGAAGTTTGTTGCCCGCGTCGTCACGCGCCGCATCGCCAACGATTTGCATGCCCGGGACAGGTGGGCGACGGCAGGCGTTACCGCTGGCGGAGGGCTACCCCTGATCCAGAGTTGGACCCCAATCCGGGGCGAGACAAAGGACAGGGCCTTCATCGCAGAAGTCCGTTGGTGGGAGACACAGCCCGGCGGTGAACTCCGCTTCGGCGTGGACTTCGACCCTCGCCCAGGCAAGACGGAAGACGAAGAGGTCCGTCGCGCAGCATACGACCTCGCGACCAGCATGTCCGAGTGGCTCGACTACGCGAGCCTCCGCGACCACCTCGCCGCAGAGCACCCCGAACTGGCGTCGCTCCTCAGGCGGAAAGGACCGAGCCGTCCGCCGAGCAGGGGCGAATGGGAGCCCGTAATCGTCCACGGGTTCGCCGGCAAGAACAACCGGAACCAAACACGGCCCGAGTTCTATGGAGATGGCACTCTACGGTTCCAAGCCATCGCCGAAGTCGACTTCGGTGAGGCGTCCGCCGCGGACCTGACCGATCTGCTCGACTGCACGCTTCGCTACCTCGCCTCGCAGCAGCCGACCGGCTCTTCGGCCTGACCCGGCGATCGTCGCCGAGTGCGCTGCGCCATCATCAACGACGGGACGACTGGCAGATCGCGATCGGCACGGGCTTGGTACCGAAGTCAGTTTCTATGCTGGATGTCAGTCGCTCGCCCGAACCAGGCCAGAGTCGTCGAACTCGCTCAGCCGGGCCCGTCGCTTGCAGCAGCAAAGAGGGGTACGAGGATGTCGCTTATTGGTGTCGGCACGAGGAGCGCACGCCCTTTCCGTTGGATCACGCCGTTGCGGACTCCCCCGCCCTCCGCCTGATCGCATCAGGTTCGGCTGAGCCGACCGCGGTAGTTGCGCATCTTGCTCCGCGCTCCGCATGTGTTCATGTCGCACCACGTCCGGGTCCTGGACCGTGAGCTGTCGTAGAACACCCATCGGCACGCTTCCGACGCGCACGTCCTGAGCCGCTGGCCCGAGCCGGTCAGGCCGTGGAGAATCAGCGCCCCGACGGCCGCTCCTGCCGGCGAGGGCGTCCGCCCTGCCTTCGGGGCCAGTCCGAGCTGGCCGTCGTCGTCGATCTCGGGACCCGCCCAGTGCTCCTGCGCGAGCCGGTTGATAGCCGCTCGTGCCGCCGGGTCGGTGCGGTCGATGAGGAACGTCCGGATGACCTCGCGGGCATCCCGCAACGACGTGAGGTACTCATCCGTCGGTTCGCCGTCCCAGCCGTGCCGGACGAGCCACTCGTGCCCGCCGGGAACGGTCGCCAGCGCATCGGTGCCGTGCAGCCAGGTGGCGCTATCGCAGAACTCCTCGACGACGCGCAATTCCTCGGGAACGACCACGGTCGACTCCGTCGCGCTCATGCGCCCAGCAGCCGAAGGAGTTCGTCGGGCTGATCTTCCGGCACGGCGTGTCCGGCGCCGCGGACGACCGAGAGCCGTGCGTGATCTGGCAGGGCCGTGGCGAGCCGCTCGGCGTAGTCGAGGCCGAGCCACGCGTCGTCCTCACCCCAGATCACGTGGAGTGGAATGTCCAGCAATCCGAATCGGTCCTGCAGGTCGCGGGTGGCGTCCTCGCCGCCCTGGGCGTACTGCTGGTAGAACGCTCGCGCGCCTTCGGCGCCCGCCCACTGGTCCGTGTATGACGCCAGGGCCTCGGCGCGCAGACCGGTGTGGCTACCGGACCGGATCTTGGCGTCGATCAGGGCAGCGCTCGCCCACTCGGGGAGCGCCTCGAAAACCTCTGGGTGCTCGTGGATGGTCTGGAAGAACCCGCCGGAGCCCCAGCCATTCACGGTCGCGGCGTCGATGAGCGTGAGTGATGCGAATGGCACGTCGTGCAGGAGCGTGGCCCGCAGTGCGACCGCGCCACCGACGTCGTGCGCCACGACCCGAGGCGCGGAGACGCTCCAGTGCTCGAGGAGATCGGCGAAGATCGTCGCCTGGCGGCGCAGGCTGACATCAACGACAGCGCGACTCGATTGTCCGAACCCGAGCATGTCCCAGACGTACACCCGGTGACCACGTGCGAGCACGGGAGCGATGTCCCGCCAGATGTACGACGAAAAGGGGGTGCCGTGGAGCAGGACCAGCGGCGGCCCGTCGCCGAACACGGTCCACCGAACCGAGCCATCGCCGACCTCGAATCGTTCGGAGAGTGTCCAGTCGCCCATGGGGTGTCCTCTCGTCGTTACCGCCGTTGATGCATAGACGGTAACAGGTACGGACGGGTCGCCGCTGGCACAGTTGTCGCATGGGAGACCACTGTTGACGTTGTGTCAGCCTTGGGGCGCATCTCCGGAGTCGTTGGCGACGGGTACCGTTCCCCTCCGCGGGTCCGTCAGCTCGAGGGCACCGCGAGTTCGAGTTCCGCGCAGCATGACGACTGTCCTCGCCGTGCCGCCTGAGCCCGCGGAGGGAGCTGGACGCTTCCCTGTAGCTGGTCGAGGTGGCGGCTTACTTGGCGCCGCGTCGAAGGATCCACCCGCCTGTCCAAGCGATGGCGATCACGACCACCGTGAACCCGGCTGCGATGACGTACTCGCGCGTATCGAAGAACGCTCCGAACTTCGGAGCGAATTGGACTACCGCGCCGACGAGCGTCAGCGAGGCCGCACTGGTGGCCAGACACTTACCCGCAAAGTCGACACCTGAAAGTGCGCTGTCGCCGTGAGCTGCGGCACGTAGCCCGGTTCCGACTGCCGCGATCACACCACCCCAGAGCAGATAGACAATGAGGACGCCGTTCGTCCAGTCCGTCTCCGTTGTCGTGTGCGCCGAGTCGGCCGCGGTCATGGCCGCTTTCAGGCCGTCCGCGACGGCATCGTTGCATACGAGGATGAAGGCGAGTGGCGCGGCCACGGACACGGCGATGAAGCACAAGCGGATTCGACGAGCGTTGCGCAGCGCCGCAGACTGTCGAGCCTCGGTTTCGCGGTCGGCAGGCGCAGAGCGACCGATGACGCCAAGCGAGTCGCGATCATCTCCATCATCGGTGGTCGGCTCGGCGCTCCCAGGGAGGTGACTGTCGCTGCAATTGAGCGGGCCTGGCCGCACTCCGTCCATCTCCGCGGTCGCTTGGTCGGCCGGCTCATGTGCCCGCGCCTGCCCACCCACCGCCTCCACCGCGGAAGCGTCGGCCACCGTCTCCACCGCGGAAGCGTCGGGTACATCGTCGGAAGAGTCGGCTTCCTCGCCCTGTAGCGCGCTCTTCTGGTCAGCACTCAAAGTGATCTCGTTGGATTCCATCGCGTCATGAGGTTTCTTCATGAGGCAACGGTAGTGGCCTCATGGCGGCATTGCTGCTGTCGCGCGTCGGCAGGCTGACTAGTGAGGCTTCTGGGCTGTGTTGAACGCGCGCACGAGGAACGTCGCGGAAGTCGACGAGGAACGCGGTGCGCCCTCGATGACCCGGGGTCGTCAGAGCGCGAGTGTCGACACTCGTTCCCCCAGCGCGGCGTCGCTCTCGGCGGCGACGTCGTCATCGGAAGGATGCGGCACTCTCGATCGCAGCGATGTCCTCACCACCGGGCGACCGCTCTGACCGGGCTCGCTTGATCCACAACGCCACCGATGAGTGTCCATCTCCGGTGAGCGCCGCAATCTGCCGGATGGTGAGGCCAAGGTCGGCCGCCGTGACCATCAGCTGCCGTCGCTCGTCATCGGCTCGGCGGTAGCGCGAGTTGGCATCCCGGAGACGTTCGACAACGTCGTCGCGTGTTGCTCGGAATACACTGCTGATCGCTTCGGGCTCGCGCGGCATGTCGTTCATGATCATTCAATCCAATCGATGGCTAGGCACACTTGTCCACACGCGCAACCTCGTGCGAACATTAGCTAGCCGTCCACTCGTTGGACGATGTTCAATTCGATATCAGCACACCCGAGCGCACCGGTCACTTTCCACGGCTTCCGCGTCGCTCAGTCTCCGAGCCGGACGCGTCACGCGTGCCGGCTCGTGCTGGTTGAAGTCTAGCAATGATCGCAGCGGAAGCCAACTTCGCGGCTGCTTAACTTTTTCGGTGACCGCTCCTGAGACACATTCCATGCGAAGCCGCAGATAGCTTCACTAAAGAGACGCCGGAACGCGCAGGCCGAGCCTCTCTGTGACATTTCGAGGGGTACTGTAGAAAATCTTGAGCGGCTTCAATGAGGCTTGCGGACCGCGGTCCGAAAGTGCAGTCTTCGTGCATATCCCGGACAGGGGTCTGGATTTGAACGAGGGTGAGGCGGGTCGTGACCCGAACGGACAGCACGGCGCTGACGGTCCCCGATAGGGTGGCGAGCAGCAGCCGTGTCGCGCAGTCGCGACGCGTGCGTTCAGCGGCGCAGTCGCTCGGCATCCCGCCCGTAACGTTCATCGCGTGGATGCTCGATCGGTCGGCTCGTGCTGGCGACCCAGTAGCAGGGTGGAAAATCCCATGGGCGGTCGAGGTGACGACCGCGACCCGACTTCGACGTGACGTGCGCGTGGTGCGACGTGTCCGCTCCGGCTGGAGAGTCGTGCTGACCTTCCACGGGAAGCCGTTTGCGATGATCGTGCCCATCACTCGGCCCCGCGCAGACGACCTGGACGAGCCCGCTCAGGATGGCCGGGCCAAGACCTCTGCACGAGGGCGTGAGACTCGACGTGATTGAGACGGGGCGGTGCGGGCGCGAAACGTTGGAGGTGGTCGGCGAGGATCGGCGTGCGTGGCCGACCGCGTCAGGACGCGCGATGGCAGACTTCACGTTTCCAGCCGAGACACGTGTCGCAGTCGCAGGTGACTGGGAGTCGCTCGGTGAGCACGTGTTCGGCAAGCTTCGCCGCCTTCGCCTCCTGCATCCAGATGTTCGCACCATCCTGCATCTTGGTGACTTACGTTGGGAGCCGCCCGTTCGCGTGAGCGGCGGGCTTCTCTATCGACATGACAGCTTCTTGCCACGCTTGGAGCGCGAGCTTGCGGCGAACGGTCATCGGGTGCTGCTCACCCCCGGCAATCACGACGACTGGACGGTCCTCAAGCCGGCGTTCCTCGCGCATCCGGAACGCCCGCGACGTCTCTCCCCGAGCATGTGGGCGCTCCCTCGCGGGTTTCGGTTTACCCTCGCCCGCCGGTCCTTCCTGTCGTTCGGCGGCGCCGTGTCGGTCGATGCGGATCGCGGTGCAGCAGAAGCGCCGACCGATGAAGATGTTGCACGTGCAGCGCCGGGCGGTGCCGTCGATGTGTTGCTCACGCATGAACCACCCAACGCTGGCATCAGCGAAGTGGAGGACCTCATCGCCCGATCGGGCCGCTGGAGTCAGCAGCGCTTGCAACGCTCCGCTGACAGCCGGCGACGCATCGACCGACTCGTCGCCGCCGTGCGGCCGACCCTCACGTTGCACGGCCACATGCATGTCGCGGGCCGCGTCCGCGACGGGAACGGCCACGAGACGATCGCCCTGCCCGTGGCGACGAAACCGGGCAACATCATGCTCCTGACGCTGCCGTCACTGACGGTCAGTGATCTCGACCCGTCTTCGACGAAAGCGGGCCCCTCGTGAGAGAACCGTTGACGAAGCGAGCCCGAAGGATGCGTCACCACCTGCGGAGGGGACTGCCGCAGAGCATCCACGCGCCGGTGGCGGCGGTCCGGCCGATGGTGCTGGAACTCGCCGCGTCACAGGAAGGATTCGTGACTGCCGAGCAGCTGCTCGCCGTCTACGGCCGCACCGATGCCCCCGCAGTACTTGCAGCGATGCAACGAACAGGTGAACTCGACGAGGTGCTGCCCGGCGTGTGGGTGCACGTCGTCGTCCACGCGACAGGGTGGGACATAGATCTCGCAGCACGAGCGGCGTGGATCGCGCTCGAGCCGGCACTTCCGCTGTGGGATCGTGCACGCCGCGACCGTTCCAATGCCGAGCAACGCGCAGTGATCGGCGGCGGCGCCGCGTACCAACGGTGGGGGTTCGGGTTCACCCCCTGGCCCGCCCTCGTCCACCTGTCCGATGAGGCCACCGCTCCACCGAGCGACGCCGACGTGCAGTTCACGTCCAACGACCTCATCGCCGAGGAGGTGTCGTGGTTCGGCCCGTTCCCGTACGTCAGCGTCGAAGCAGTCCTCGCGGGCCAGTTCGGGTACACCGTGGACTTCGACGAGGTCGCGTTGGATACCGCCGACGCCATCCACCGGTTCGGCAGCCTTCAATTGGACGCTCTGCTGCGCCACCTGCAGATCACCGCCACCCACAACGACTGGGACGGTCCACTCAGCGCCGAAGCAGTATTCGCCGAGCTGCTGACTCGCGTCAGCGGATGGCACACACAGCCGGATCCGACACCGAGTACGCGTTGGGTGCGAAATAGGGCCGCAGCAGAAGCGATGAACGAGCGGATGCGGCGCCGGCGCGACTTCCCCGCTAGCAAGGCGTTGTGGGACGGCATCATCGAGGGCTTCCGCGGCCCACGCCCCGATCCGAACATGCATCAGGGATGAGCGCGACGAATCGTCAGGCGCACCTGCTCCTCGACTGGGATGGTGTCATCAACGTCGAGGGCAACGAGCGGCCCGGCCTCCTTGAAGCCGTCGTCACCGACCGGCACGGCGAGGACGTCCTGCTTCGATGGCACCCTGCTGTGGTCGACGAACTGCGCGAGATCCTCAGCCGGAGTCGCGTCCGAGCATTCTGGCTGACAACCAACAACCACCTCGTCCCCGACCATTGGGGAGACGTCGTCGGCCTTCCAGGTATCGAGAACGCGGCCGCGTTACCGGACGGTCACGGATATCCGCCTCGTTCCCCATTGTCGTGGACCACGTGGAGGGCTGCGGCGGCGCTCCGCCACGTCGAGGACAGCGGCAACGTGATGTGGATCGATGCGCACATCGACGAAACGCTTACCGCGGGGATCTCAGAGATGGGCCGAACGTCCGGGCTTCGCCGCATCATCCCGGACAGTTCCGTCGGCTTGTCGATGGCCCACATCGCGGAGATCCAGTGTTGGGTTGCAGAGATCTCCGGGGAAAATCCCCATGGGTCGAGGGGTATGTTCAGCAGCGATTGGGAAGCGGCGGTCACCGCGGCTCAAGCTCGGGAAATCCGTGAGAGCGCCGCCCGCGACGTTGAAGCCGAAGTCGCGGAAACACGCGCGGAGTATCGACGCATCTGCCTTAGCACGGACGAAGTAGCGGCCGTACTGCACCTTTCCCCGACCGCCATCTCCGCAGCCCTCGCAGACGGCGCCTTGTATTGCGAACGGATTGGAAGCGAGGACGTGTTCCCGACGTGGCAGTTCGCCGAGGGTAGGACCATCGCGGGCCTACCCGCCGTGCTCCGGGCAAGACCAGAGGGCCTCCGGGGCCCGACGTTGCACGGTTGGATGACCACCGCAAAGCCCACACTGCGCCTGGCGGCTGAGATCGTCTCCCCACGTGAATGGTTACGCCGCGGACACGACGTCAGAACCATCACGGGACTGCTGAGCACCTTCGGGTACCGCTGAACAGGCACGAACCGCATCGAAAGGATGCGCTAGTCGTCGATCGAGCCGACGATCGGGATCTGCTATGCGTCCCGAGCCCACACGGCTAGATGTCGCTCCTGTCGACATCTTCGCGGTCGTCGTTATCGCGCGCATCGGCATCGGCGCCGGCGCCGGCGCCGGCATCGGCATCGGCATCGGCATCGGCATCGGCATCGGCATCGGCATCGGCATCGTAGGTCTTCGCAAGGAGCTGCTTCATGCGGCTGATGAGGGCTTCCTTGCCGCCAGCGGCCCAGGCCGTGTCGCGCTGCAGCGCGTCACGGATCAGCGGCAGCAAGGTGTAGGCGACGTCTTGGATGGCGTTGTGACGTACAACGCTCTGATCGGCGATGCCTCGATACCTCGTTTGGGTGAGGCGCAGGGTGAACCTGCCGTCAACATGCAACGTGAAGGCGATGCGGTTTGCCTTCCCCGCTGGGACGTGGAGAATCCGAACGTTCATCGGTCCGATGGTTTGCCCGTCGGCGATCGTCTGGACGAAGTTCGATCGCGTGAGGTCAACGGCGCCTGACATGCGGCTCGATTTCGTCGCGGACTCCGTCGCCTCCGCGCCGTCGAGCTTCAGGATTGTCGCGTTCACGCCGAGCTTGGGGTCTTGATCGAAACGGTCAGCCAACCAGAGGAAGACGTCCGGCGTGCCGAGGTGAAGGACGCTGCTGGCGGTCGAGACAAGTGCGGCCGAATCGACCCCTGTGACCGCTGCAATGAGAGCGGCCGCCGCTGCCTCGATCGCGTTGTCGTCGTTCGTGGACCAGAGGCAAAGGTATCGAGCGTCCGCATTCTTGCTGATGAGAACATCGACGGCTTCCAGCCAACGAGCATCGTCGCCGGGGTCGACGGCCATACCTCGTCGCACGTTGGCGGGCACGGGAACCCAGTGCCACCAGCGAGCCCACAACCGTTCCGGACGCCCTGCGCTTGCCGCCTCAATCGTCGGCGCGCCAGAACTGGGCGTCCGGCCGAAGCGACGCAACTGCGTTTCACTGTCTTCACTGACCTCGCCCCAACCGCTGGACTGCGTCGACGGCGACGGCGGGTTCGCGGTTAGACGGGAGTGAATCTCGGCGAGTGTCGCTGTGGTGTCAAGAGTTGTCGGTGTCGCAGTGACACGCGGACCGGTGAACGTAGGCACGGATGTGACATTAGTTCACCCAGCGTTCCTGTAAGCGGCCGACGCTCGGCTCGAGATGAATCATGCGTCCGACGAGGCGGCCGAACTTCCCGGAGACGATCACCTCGTGCCGCAGCTCGTAGGTGTTCTCACGCGGCGCGATCATGCCCTGAAAACGAATCGTCGTGGTGCCCCATACGTTCTCCCCGACCGGCGGCGGAAGCGTCACCTTCACAGCACAGCTTCCGTACATGGATGGGTCGGCTATCGAAGCGTAGGGGGCCTGGAGCGGCCCGGAGGAGTCTTCGACCGTCATGGCGAAGGGGCCATGCGGTGCTCGGATCAAGATCGTGAGACCCTGTCGCGCTGCATACCAGAGGACAACGCCAGCTGCGCCGATCCGGCGCTCAACCTGAACATCGATCTGGAGGACATCTCGGCCGGTTCGATCGTGTTCGTCAAGTACCACCGGCACGGTCCCATCGAGGGTGTGAGCCTGGCCGACGGTGAGCCATCTGACCGCGACCACGGGACGCGAGAAGATGAAGAACCAGATTGCCCAGGCCGCGGTAGCGGCGATCACCAGCCCGAGCAGGTACAGCACGGGGGTCGGCATCGCGGGGAACCAGTCGGCGAGCTTGTTATTCAGCCACACGTCAATCGCGATTGCGCTAGCGATCCGCGCAATTTCGTTGAGCTGTTTCGCGTAGTCCCGCATCACCGAAGGCCGAGCGCGGACCAAACCGGCCGCAGCATGTCCGTAACACCAGCGATGGAAGGCGCCTCCACCCGTCCGAGCCGTGCGACCCAGACGGACTCGAACGACGGCCCCTCCAGCTCGATTGCAACGATGCTGTAGGGCCCACCTGGTCCGTGAAGGGCTTGCCGCGCGGACCCCTCGTCCTTGTCCCTCATGGACGCCGCGAGCTTGTCGTTGACGTCATCAACGACCGCCTGCGGCAGAGGTTCGAGGGCTCGATCGCGCACATCGAACCCGAGAACCTCGATGTCGTGCGAGTGCGCGAAAAACGCGAGGCGAAGCAGGTCGAGCGAGCCGAGCTTCGGAACGAATTCGTCACGCTCAGGGTGCTCGTACCCGCCCGGAGCATCCCTCGGGGACCGCGGAGTTGGGCTGAGGAGCGCTCCAGCGGAGTTCACCAACAGCTGCGCGTACACCTGACCTCCACGAGCGTCCCTATCGAACAATGCCTCAGTAAACACGATGCGGGTGACAGCCGCATCTCCGGCTGTGCTATTCAAATAGTAGCATAATTATGCTAGTTTGCGTTTGTGCCACGTCGATCCCAGGGCGCGCGATCGCGCGCCAGAGTGACGGAGCTGGCACAGGCTCTCGCTGACCTCCGTCAAGAAGCAGGCCTCACTCAATCGGCGCTTGCCCACGAAGCAGGGCTCTCCCTCGGTGCGGTCTGCAAGCTTGAACGCGACGAATCACCGGAACCCGGGCTTGTCGTCGTCACCCGCCTGCTCACAGCCCTCCTCAAGCACGTGCCGGAGGAGGCACGCGCTCCCCGGCGCGATGCTGTGGTCGACATCATGCTTCGCATCGGGCAAGTCTCGAAGTAGAACGGCGACGCGGGTTGCTTGGCGCCCGCTCGCGCCGCTGCGCCGTCCAGGCGGTCACGACGCCCTTGGACTCGTCGCGTCGTCTACCGGTCTCCGGGGGTGCGGGGGACCTGGTCGCTCTAACCGTGGTCCCTCTGACGAGGCGCGCCTGCTGGGCGTCGTCCCGGAGCGTTGCCTCGACTTCGTCGTGCTTCCGGACGCTTCTTCGGGCCGTGCGCGAGGTGCGCGGGGGGACGCCGACGAGTGCGCGGTGAGGTGATCGGCACCTCCCGAGGATCAGTTGTCGCGAGCGTGACCTTGCCGTCGTACACGGCGTGCATGAGGGCGATGTTCACGGCTACGCATCGCACTGCGAAGAGCAGGGCGTTTGCGGTTGTGCCGTTCACGCTTGAGCTTGCGCGCCGCAGGGTCGAGTGGGTGCGCTTGAGGTTCGCCATCTTCGCCTCGCTCGCGTTGCGCATCCCGTAGTGGGCGAGCCACTTCGTGGTGCCGTACAGGTACTTCTGGCGGAGTCCGAGCTGGTCGTCAGCGTCGACGGTGGGGGTGCGGTCGCACCAGCAGCCGTCTCCTTCCTTGCAGTTGGTCAGCGGGGCGTTGCTGTTCATGCGGCGGTGCGCGGCCATATTGACGCAGTTCACCCGACCGAGGTATGCCGGTCCCCGGTACTGCCAGCTGCCGTCGGGGCGAGGGCCGCCGTTCGGGACGAACGCGTATTGAGCACGCTCGTCGTACTTTGCCGCCAGTGCTCGCTTCTCGGCGTTGGTCATCCCGGGGTGATACCCGGGCAGCGCGCGGAGCCGCTTGGGCATGCCTCGGGTGAAGAGGGTGCCGTCGAGCATCAGGTGAGCGTCGAACTTGTCGTGTTTCAGGAGGGTCCGCTCTCGCTTCTGTAGTGGGTGCATGTCGTGCACCCAGGTGATGCCGCGTTCCTGCAGCGGGAGGACCCACCGTTCCGCGACGGCGAAGCTGTAGCCGCGGTCTGAGCAGAGCGTCTCGACGGTGAATCGCGGGTCGAGGGAGTCGATGAGTTCGATGCCGGCGTCGCCTTTGTGCTGTCCAGCGGGTTCGAACAGCATGCCGCGGATGAACTGCACGTAGTGATTCGCGCCGTACCAGCCGGCGTCGCAGAGGACGTGGGCGTCCCAGCCGAGGAACAGGCGGGACCTGTTGTGGACGACTGTGCGATAGCCGGCGCGGGCGTCTTTGTCGGGTGAGTAGATGTTGCGGCCGTCAAGACCAACCTCCCATCGGATCTTCTTCTCGGCGTCGGTCGGTTCGGCGGCGTCGTCGGGCACGTACTCGTCATCGCCGTCGCTGCGGCTGGGCAGCGCGAGCCAGGTCCCGGGTGTTTCGACGTCGGTGGAGTCCAGGGCAGAGACGGGTGTGGGTGGACACGCGTCGGGGATGGAGGCACCGATCAGTCGGTTGAGGATCCGGTTCCGGGTGGGAAGCCCGTCGTAGCGTTCGCGGATGACGCCGTTCGGTTGCACACGGTGCTGGGAGTCGGCGTCGTCGATGAGGTCGACGAACGCGTGGAACGTCGCCACGATCTTGTAGTACGACCAGCGGGGGTGGGTCAGTCCGACGCGGACTTTGTCCTGCTGTGACATGTCCGCTTCGATCCACCGCACCAGCGGCAGGAACGCCATGTCCCGGCTGGGGCGTTGGATCTGGTACGCGAGGATCAGTAACAGCACGGTCCGCATCGTCACCGTCCGCGCCGGTCCGGTCCGGTTGTTGTCGAACCGCAGGACCTGTTGCACGATCTCAGACCGGCCGACGACTCGGAGTGCGATCGAAACCGCACGCCGAACGGAGAGCAGGCGGAGCTGTGTGACGTGCTTCGGTAGCCGGCTGGAGGTCTCCGATTCCGGAGCCCCGTAGCGCAGCCATCCGATCGGCATCGGGGCGTCGGGCTCGTCCGTGTGCTCTGTGGTCGAGCTGACCGTTGTCGCGCTCATCGGTTCGTCTCCTGCTCGGCGGTCATGCTGTGGAGGTCGATGAGGTCGCCGGCGGGGTCGAAGTCATCCAGCCATGTCGGTTGCGCTCGGACGGCGGACAACAGCGCAGTTCGCGGTACGGGCCCACCCGGCAGGGGCGGCTGCGCGTGCGCATCGGCCGTGGCGTCCGTGTCCCAGTCCCACCCGTCGATCGCGAGAGGAAGCTGCACCTGCGCCCACGCTTCTCCGACGGGCGCTGGCTCGTGTGCTCGCCGGGCAGGAAGCGGAGGGCGAACGGTCTGTTCTCCGGCGAGGGTGTCACGACGGCGGTTGGCGGCGTTGCGGACGCGTGCCACGCGGCGACGTCGCGGCGGCCCGACGACGAGGCGTCGCGTACTGAGGGTGTGGGAGCGTCGGGCCAGAGTGGTCGGTGTGGTGCGGGTCACGGGGTACCTCCTGCGGCACGGCGGAGGTCTTCCGCTGCCAGGTGGGTTCGGTCGGGGAGAAAGAGTGCTGCCTCTTCGAATCGGTAGGTCTTGAAGCCGCCGTACTCGAAGAAGCGGTCGATGGTGAGGCCCTCGGCGAGGAGCCGGGTGGACCAGGTAGCCCGCATCCGTTCGGTGCGGGGACGGGGCGCCCACGCTGGAACGCGGAGCCGGGAGCGTGAAGGAGACATCGGTTCGCGCTGCTCGGGTCGGTAGTTACCGGTGATGGGACCGGTGGGGTGCTCCGAAGCCAGCTGCCGCAACATCGGCAGGAGGGGGGCCCACAGCGGCACGGTCCTGGGCCGCAGTCCGCCCACCGACACGCATGCCACTCCGTCGACGTCAACGAAATCTTTTGCGGAGATCTCGCGGATCTCCTGATTGCGGAGACCTCCAGCCAGGGCGAGTCCGATCCATCCAGTCGCGAAGCGCTGCAGGTAGGGCGTTGTCTGGACGGGCGGAAGTGCGAGCAGCGTCGTCACTTCCGAGTCGGTGTAGGGCTGCGGAAGTCGCGATGCTTGCCACGTCGGTGAGCGATGCCGTCGAGGTGGGCGCTGGAGGAGCTGCTCGCCGGCCGCGCGAAGCCGGGACCGGTACACGGCCCGCGTGGTGTCGGCGCGTCCCGGCGGAACCCCCCGCACCACGAAGGAGTCGATCACCCGGTCCACGAAGAGCGTTTCGATCTCGATGTCGAGCCCGGTTTCGTGTGCGTACAGCACGAACCCGGACAGAACTCGCATGTATGACAGGAACGCTCGGACCGTATTCGCCCGCGGCGACACAGACAGCAGCCACAGGCGGAAAACGTGCCGCCCTTCGGTCTGCCACCAGTCCCCGCCGTACATGGGCCAGTACTCCGCGATCAGTTCACCGCACGACGTCACCGGCACACCACCGATGAGCAGCGGGAGGAGCCGAGCTTCCGCTTCCCGCAGTTCGTCTTCGTCCATCACGCTCATCGGATCGTTCCGATCACCGGCGTGACGAAGGCACCCCTGGGGGTGACGGGGCGGGGTGGGACGGGGCGAGCGGGACGCGGTGCGCCTGGCGGGCGACGGCGGCGAGTAGGCCCCATGGGTCGTGGTCGTCGTCCCGCGGGTGCCGTGCTGGAACGAGTGCTGTTGAGGTGCCCATTTGTGGGCGGTGTAAAGCGAGCATGCGGAATCAGGCGCTCTTGACCGGAATTGGTAGACCGGATACGCTGATCGTGGTTTCCCTGCGAGGATCCACGAAGGCCACCCCAAGCATCCGCGCCAACGGATGGGGTGGCCTTCTGCATGTCCCGCGCATAGTGCGCAGTCATGTTTTCCCTGAAAGTCTGTGGGTGGCAGAAGGACGGTCGCTCGGCGGGTCAGGGATGGGAGATCATCCCCGCGCCGTTCACCGTCAGCTCGAGTCGTGCGTTCGCGGCACAGTGGCCCTTTCGTGACGAGGAGTCCGACGCTGCGTCGGCCTACGAAAAACGATAGGGCATGTCGGAATCCTGTCCACCGGGACACAAGGACGGCGCTCGCACTCAGGAAGTAGTTAAATGCGGCCTTCAGTAGGCTAGATCCGCGCAACCATGCGGATCCAGGGCCATCGATGCATGCGACTCGCCGACGACTCGCAAAACGCGTACTTTGCTCGCGGGGTGCCCTCATAAGCGACCTGCGGAGCATTTGTTACAGGCTCGTAGGTTTAACCGGGAATGCTCCCTACAGTACCTATTAAAGGCCGAGCGTCAAATTTCCGCAAAAGCCCTGATCGTCATTGCGTTACACCCACGCTCGCCAGACACCACTTACAGCCACAGACTGCTTCACTAAGCAGGACGGGAGAGCCGGCGCGCTGCCGCGATATCCCGCCGCTGCCACGCCAACTCCACGCAGCATTACCCCCGATTTGGGGGCAGCACATGAGCAACGCCTGGGAGAAAGAAAATCAGGCGACTGACCGGTTTTCACCCGGGCGTGTCGCGGCCCCTGCCGACCCCTTTACGGTCAGAGCCCGGCGCCCCCACCCGCGCTCCCACCAACTAGCCACCTCGCCAATCGTCAGCCGTGCCTCGCTCGTACTGTTCCCCCGCAGCGCTGCCCGCGCACCCGAGACCATCGGCAACACGAACAGTCGGGGCGCGGATCGGAACAGGCGGGGATGGCGCGCCGGCAAGCCAAGCGCTGCAAGCCCCGAGCGCCCCAGGGGCGATCCCAACGCAATTCCCTCCGCTGGCGCCGTCGCTGGAGCTTCACGCAGCCGCGTCCGCGCAGCGTCGAGCAGTATCTGAGCGGCCTCTCCCCACACACGCCAATCATGTTCGGCGCCATCCCCCAGTGCTACCGCAGTAGCGTTCGGGAGATCGAAACCCTCGAGGACGGAGGCGCGTTCAGCCTCTTCCTGAGCTACCAGCGCGACAACATCCGAGCCGGACTGCTCCCAGATCAGGTCGTGAAACTCTGCACTCGTAGCAAGCGCGGCGAGGAGCTTGCGACCGAACATGCCGGCGTAGGGTCCTACCGCTTCGAACGAGTGCAACAGCCATGCGCGGTCCGATCCGGTGGCACCAGCATCGATGCCGCACCAAGCGTGCAGCAACGGCTGACGCTCGAACGCTTCGCCGACGCCCAGCACGCCGATCAGACGGCCGTCGTGGCCGTCGTCCGCTACGAGCACGCGCAGTCGACGCCGCGTTCCCCTGCGCACCGGAACGCCCGCTCCGAGAACTACCCACCGCCAGAGAGCAGCGTCGGCTGATTCCACCTCGGACACGAGCACGAACCGCGGCCGCACCTTTGCTGGGTCGATCGCATCCTCGCGACCCCACCCCCACACCCGGAGATCAAGACCCGCATCCAACGCTTCGAGAGCGGCCCGCTCCCGAGTGCGCCCCTCCGCATGCTGCGTCACCCACTGGCGTCGAAGCGCGCCCCGCACGTCACCATCGACTGGCACGACACGGTCCCCGAAGAGACGAACGCCCTCCGCGCGCAACGCTCGAACGAAGGCTCGTCGGCGGCCGTCCGACCCGGAATCGCAAGGGGCCGCGGAGCGGGCGTCTGGAGACCACTCGCGTCCCCGCTTCGGCAACACGCCGGACACACGAGCGGCAGACGTATCGAGCATCTGCACGCCGCATCGCTGCTCGAACGGCGTCATGCGGAGGGCAACGCCGACGATGTCCCCGGCCCAGCTCGACATGCTCCCGGTCGTCGAATCTGTCTCGCCTCGACGACGGACGAGCCCCTGTGACACCGACCAAAACGCCCCGTCGAGCCCCGCCCGCACCGCGAACTTGCATACCACTGACGCCCACATGCGGTGGGCAAGAAAACCCCAGATCAGCTCGGCTGATGCCTGTCCAACGAGCGCACGGGCAAGCTTGGCGCGCACGGAAAAGCTCCGTGGGAACTTCCCCGCCCGCGCGGGAAAGCCTGCTGCGGAGCCGCGCAAGCACGCGGATCGGCAGGAAAAATCGTAATATGACACCTTCATAATTCCGAAAGGTGCCATGGCGGAGGGTGTGGGATTCGAACCCACGAGACATCTCTGCCCACCTGTTTTCAAGACAGGCTCCATCGGCCGCTCGGACAACCCTCCAGTGACGCGACCACGTGGCGAGACGTGACCGCGTCCCGGGAAGTCTAACGGGCCTCCCGTCCGCCGTGCGCGTCAGCGCAGATCAGCGCGGCAGGGAGTCGAGCGCCGCTGCCAGGCCGTCGTCGGACACGCCACCGGTGAGCTCGTTGCCCGCGTCGACGACGTCGTCCGGAGCCTGACCCATGACGACGCCGCGACCGGAGGTCGAGGCCCAGCGGAGCATGTCGATGTCGTTGCGGCCGTCACCCGCGGCGAAGACGCGGGAGCGCGGGATGTCGAGCCACTCGCGCACGCGTTCCATCGCGGTGGCCTTCGTCACGCCCTCTGGCGCGATGTCGAGCCACGCGGTCCAGCCGACCGTGTACGAGACCTTGTGCAGGCCCATGTCCTCGACGATCTGCAGGAACTCCTCGAGCCCGTGCTCCGGCGAGATCACGACGACGCGGGTGGCCTCGACCGTGAGCAGCTGGTCGAACGGCACCAGCTCGCCGGCGTTCGTCATCGTGTCGGCGGGGAAGTTCTCGGAGAGCCGGAAGTGGCCGGTCTCGTCCTCGACGCCGAAGGCCGCGTTCTCCAGGGCCCCGCGGATGGTCTGCAGGACGTCGCTCGGGTCGAAGTGCTCGACGTGGACGCGCTCGTAGGAGCCGTCCGGACGGCGGGCCAGGGTCAGCGCTCCGTTGGCGCAGACGAGGTACTTCGGCTCGATGCCGAGGGTCTCGAGCAACGGCACCGTCATGCCCTCGCTGCGACCGGTCGACAGCATGACCTCGTGCCCAGCGGCCTCGGCATCGCGCACGGCGGCGACCACGGCCTCGGTGATGACGCCGTCCTCGCGCATGGTGGTGCCGTCGATGTCGAGGGCCACCAGCCAGCGCTTCGTGCGGGCGGGAGCACCGGTGCCCGCGCCCTGCGCCGCACCGTCCACGAACCGCCCCTGCGCGCTCATCGGGGCTCGATCACCTCGACGCCACCGAGGTAGGGGCGCAGCACCTCGGGCACGACGACGGAGCCGTCGGCCTGCTGGTGCGTCTCGAGGATCGCGACGATCCAGCGGGTCGTCGCGAGGGTGCCGTTCAGGGTGGCGACCGGAGCCGTCTTGCCGCTCTCGGTGCGGTAGCGGATGTCGAGGCGACGGGCCTGGAACGTCGTGCAGTTCGACGTCGAGGTGAGCTCGCGGAACGTGCCCTGCGTCGGGACCCAGGCCTCGATGTCGTACTTCTTCGCCGCGCTCGTGCCGAGGTCACCGGCGGCGACGTCGATCACGCGGTAGTGCAGTCCGAGGTCCTGCAGCATCTGCTCCTGGTACGACACCAGCTTCTCGTGCTCGGCCTCGGCCTGGTCCGGGTGGACGTAGGCGAACATCTCGAGCTTGTTGAACTGGTGCACGCGCAGGATGCCGCGGTTGTCCTTGCCCGCCGACCCGGCCTCGCGCCGGTAGCAGGTCGACCAGCCGGCGTAGCGGTGCGCGGTGTTCTCGATGTCGAGGATCTCGTCGGCGTGGAAGCCGGCGAGGGCGACCTCGCTCGTACCGGTCAGGTACAGGTCGTCGGCCTCGAGCCGGTAGACCTCGGCCGCGTGCTCACCGAGGAAGCCGGTACCCGCCATGGTCTCGGGGCGGACGAGCGTCGGGGTGATGAGCGGCTCGAAGCCGGCGGCGATGGCACGGTCGAGACCGAGCGACATGAGCGCGATCTCGAGCCGGGCACCGAGGCCGCGCAAGAAGTAAAAGCGCGAGCCGGAGACCTTCACACCGCGGGGGATGTCGATGATGCCGAGGTGCTCGCCGAGGTCGGCGTGGTCCTTCGGCTCGAAGTCGAACTCGGGCTTCGTGCCGACGGTGCGGAGGGTCACGAAGTCTTCTTCGCCACCGGCCGGGACGCCGGGCAGGACGACGTTCGGGATGGCGCGGACGACCGAGTTGAAGGTGTCCTCGGCCGCGGTGACGGTGGCCTGAGCCTCCTTCACCTGCGCCGAGAGCGCCTGGGCCTGCTGCACGAGCGCGGCCTTCTCGTCCTTCGGGGCCTTGGCGACGGTCTTGCCGAAGGCGTTCTGCTCGGCGCGGAGCGACTCGAACGCGGTGATCGCGCTGCGGCGGGCGGCATCGGCGGCGACGGCCTCGTCGACGACGGCGACGGATGCGCGGCGGGCCTCCTGCGAGGCCTTGATGACGTCCGGGTTGTCACGAAGCAGCTGGGGATCGATCACCGCTCCATCCTAGAGGCGGCCACATCCACGTCGACCGTCCGCGCGGGGCTGTCCACGCGCAGCATCCGATCGGTACCGTTGGTCGCATGTCGACCCCTTCGGAGACCGCGCCCGCGGACCAGGACGCCCTCCCCACCGAGCACCGGACGGCAGCCGTGGTCTACAACCCGGTCAAGGTCCACCTGCCCACCCTCAAGGCCACCGTGGAGCAGCACCAGCAGGAAGCCGGCTGGGCCGAGACCCTGTGGTTCGAGACCACCGAGGAAGACCCGGGCGGCGGCATGGCCCGCGCAGCGCTCGACGCCGGGGCCGACGTCGTCGCCGCCGCGGGTGGTGACGGCACCGTCCGTGCGGTCGCCGAGGTCGTGCACGGCTCCGGTGCCGCGCTCGCACTGCTGCCGAGCGGGACGGGCAACCTGCTCGCCCGCAACATGAAGCTCCCCCTCGACGACCTGGCGAGCAGCGCCCACACGATCTTCTCCGGACACGACCGCTCCATCGACTTCGGACTGCTCGGCGTCGAGCGACCCGACGGCGCCCGCGAGCAGTTCGGCTTCGTCGTGATGGCGGGCCTCGGGCTCGACGCCCGGATGATCGCGAACACCCGCCCCGAGCTGAAGAAGCGCGTCGGCTGGCTCGCCTACCTCGACTCGCTCCTGCGCTCCGTGCGGGACACCGACGGCTTCGAGTTCAAGTACCGGCTCGACGACTCGGCCCGCAACGGGTCGGTGCGGGCACACTCGGTGATCGTCGGCAACTGCGGCATGCTGCAGGCCAACGCGATGCTCCTGCCCGACGCCGAGATCGACGACGGGGTGTTCGACATCGTCGTGATGCGGCCCCGCGGGTTCTTCGGCTGGGTCCGGATCGGCGCGCGGGTGTTCTGGGAGAACGGCATCCTGCGCTGGTTCCGACGCTCGGCGCTGTCCGACACCCTGATCGGCCGCCGCATCACCACGGCGGCGAAGCAGGAACGTCCGCTGCGCTACATGCGCGGCGAGGAGTTCACGCTGCGGCTCGAGAAGCCCGACGAGTTCGAGATCGACGGCGACCCGGTGGGCGAGATCACGGCGTTCCGCGCCCGGATCGACCCCGGTTCGCTGACGGTCAAGGTGCCGACGGTCGAGCCGCGGCCGAGCTGGGTGCGCGGCCGCAAGCGCTGAGCCGGGAGCTGGCCGCGCTGCACCGTGCGGGGTTGTTCGGCCTGTGCGCGGTTGCGCGGGCCGGGCGATCACGCACCGTGCGGGGTTGTTCAGCACGTGCGGGGTTGTGCGGACCGGGGTGATCACGCACCGTGCGGGGTCGTTCGACTGGTGCGCGGTTGCGCGCTCGGTGCGAGGTTGTAACGGCGCACGGAGCGGGCAACCTCGCACCGGCCGACAAGAGCCGCACCGTGCGCCAGACGCGCCGACCGACGAGCCAGCGCCGCGCGTCAGCCCGCGTCGGGCTCGCCGGACACGATCGCGCGCAGCCAGTCCCGCGCCTCGACGAACGCCGCGTCGGAGTAGCGCGTCGGTACCTCGGGCTGCACGCCGTCGGCCCGCGGGTACGACCCGAGGAACGTCACGCGCGGGCTGAACCGGCGCAGCCCGAGCAGGGCGTCGGCCACCCGCTCGTCCTGCACGTGGCCGTCCAGGTCGATGACGAACCGGTAGCGGCCGAGCTCGTCGCCGATCGGGCGCGACGACAGCAGCCCCATGTTGATGCCGCGGGTCGCGAACTGCTCGAGCATGTCGACCAGGGCGCCGGGGTGGTCGGCGGGCAGCTCGACGATGACGCTCGTCTTGTCGGCGCCGGTCGGCTCGGGCAGCGCAAGCGTCTTCGACACGAGCACGAAGCGGGTGACGGCCGAGGCGTTGTCGCCGATCGACGACGCGAGCACGACGACGTCGTGGTGGTCGGTGATGCCCGGCGGGGCGACAGCGGCGTCGGCGGTGGGGTTCGCCTCGAGCAGGGCCAGCGCGGCCGCGACGTTCGACGACGCCGGGATGTGGCCGTGGCCGGGCAGGTTCGCCTCGAGCCAGTTGTGGGTCTGCGCGTACGCCACCGGGTGGGCGTTCACGGTGCGGACGTCGGCCAGCGTGGTGCCGGGGCGCGCGACGAGCACGAAGTCGACCGGCACCAGGTACTCCCCCACGATCCGCACGCCGGGGATGCGGGCGAGGGCGTCCTGCGTGGCGCTGACCCCGCCGTCGACGCTGTTCTCGATCGCGATCACCGCGCCGACCGAACGGCCGGACATGACGTCGTCGAGGGCCTCACCGACGTTGTTGACGCTCCGCCACGGCTTGCCGGCCGCGGCCTCGACGAGCTTGAGGGCCGCCTCGGTGAAGGTGCCGGCCGGTCCGAGGTAGGAATACGTGTCGGACGGCGCGGCGGGGTCGGTCATGGGCCGAGCCTATTGCAACGACCGAGCGCACCAGCCGAGTCGGCCGACGCCGGCAGCACGCCGACCGAGAACGCTCAGTCGGTGCTGGCGCCCGTCAGCCGCTGCTCGCAGATCGCGGTGTCGTCGTCGTCCCGCGGGTACGTCAGCGCCGCGAACCGCCCCTCGGGGTCGAGCCGCGTCAGCAGTGCGGCCGCGATGCCGTCGAGCTGGACGACCTGCTCCTCGCTCAGGGCATCGATCACCACGTGGCGTGCGGTGCGGACGTGGTCGGGTGCTGCCTCGACGATGGTGGCGTAGCCGGCGTCGGTGAGCCGGACGTCGGTGGCCCGGCGGTCCGAGGTCGACGGGCAGCGGGTCACGAGTCCGCGCTTCTCGAGGCGGGACACCACGTGCGACAGCCGCGGCAGCGAGGCGTTCGTGGCCGAGGCGAGCGCCGACATCCGCAGCGTGCGGCTGTCGGTCTCGGAGAGCATCGCGATGACCATGTAGTCGAAGTGCGTCAGGTCGGCGTCGCGCTGCAGCTGTTGGTCGAGCGCCGCCGGCAGGAGTTCCATGACGGCCACGAGCTTCATCCACGCGCGCAGCTGCTCGCGGGTGAGCCACGGGGTCTCGTCGGTCATGTCGTCATCCTACCGAAAGGTTGTCGCTTTAACCAGTGGTCCGCGAGCCGCGCACCGCAGACCGCCGCGCCCGCACCACCCCGACGACGAGCACCGCCACGACCACGAGCAGCAGCACGCCCTCGACGATCAGCAACCGCGTGCCGTAGTCGAACGGCAGGATCGTGGGGTTCTTCTGCCCGTGCCGCTTCGCAGCGATCTCGGGCAGCACCACGAGCGCGAGCACGCTGCCGAGCACGATCGCCGCCTGCACGACCACGAGCACCCAGGCCCGCAGGGACCGACCGGCCCGCCGGAGCAGCAGCCCGGCACCGACGACGAACGGCGACAGGATCGCGTCGTGCAGGATGACCGCACCGAGCAGCCAGGCGGCCAACCCACCGATGCGCTTCGGCGACACGGAGGTCACGAGGACGGACGCCCCGAACGCGATCACCAGCACGCCGACCACGACGAGCACGATCCGCGCGGCCTTCACCGCAGCACCTCGATCTTCTCGATCCACTTGGTCTGCAGCACGCCCGGCCGCCCCGGAGCGATGACCCGCGCCGGGAATCCGTGGTCCAGGTCGAGCGTCGAACCGTTCAGTTCGAGCGCCACCAGGGTCGTCGGGTCCTCGGCGTACTCCGGCCCCATGTCCATGATCCGGTAGCCGCCGTGCCGCTCCAGGCTCGTGACCCGCACGTGCGAGCCGGGTTCGGCCTGCACGGCACCGAGCAGGTCGCGCATCCGGATGCCCTTCCACGTCGCCATCTGGCTCCACCCCTCGACGCACGAGATCGGCAGGTCGACCTCGGTGGTGCCGAGGGCGACGAGTTCCGCACGCACGAAGGTGCGGGTCACGTCGGGTCCGACGACCGTCAGGGTCCAGTCCGCGGCGGTGGCACTGGCGAGCACGCCCGCCGCGCGGGCGGTGCGGTTGACCGGCAGGCCGTTCGCGCCGAGACCGCGCTGGCGCGCTCCGAACACGTTGAACGGTTCGGCGAGCTTGGACGACTGCCCCGCCGTCAGGGCGACGACGCCCACGACCGCGGCCGTCACGCCGCCGAAGAACCCGCGTCGCGCGATCCGCTGACGTCGGCCCTGTGCACGCTCGTCGACCGACCGGGAGGCCCGGGTCGGCTCCGCCGTGTCGGCCGCCGGTTGCGCGGCGACCTCGTCCACCCCGTCGATCCAGCGGAACACGCGGCCCAGCAGGCCGGGTGCCGTGGACCCGGCGGTCTCGGCGACCGCAGCGTGCGGGGCGGACGCGGGCCGGGCCTCCCGGGTCGGCGGAAGGAGCTCGCTGCCGGACGCGGGGTCCGCGATGAACCGGCCCTGCTCGTCGTACGAGTCCCGCTTCCGCCAGTAGCGGGCGATGACCGGCAGCTTGGCCGCGATGTGGATGACGAGCGACCCGATGATCACGTACGCCATCGCGTTGTGCACCTGGCGGAACGGGAACGGCCACGGGTACCACTGGTACGTGTTGAGCAGACCGGTCGTGACCTGGATGATCGACGCCGACACGAGCACGGCGATCGAGAGTCGCTCGAACAGGTGCAGCACGCCGCGCACCGGCGGCACCTGCACCAGCGCGGGCATGACGGTGTTGAGCTTCGCCAGCAGCAGCGGGATGATCGCGATGCCGGTGGTGATGTGCAGGCCCTGCGTGAACTGGTAGAGCTGCGTCGGCCGGGTCGGGAACCGCATCCAGCCGAGGGGCTCCTGCAGCAGGTGACTGTAGATGCCGGTGCCGAAGCAGACCACGAACGCCAGGCCGAGCAGTCGTCCGAGCACCACCGCGGAGCGCGCGTTCCGGTTCGGCGAGGCCAGTGCGGCCCGCGCCTCGAACAGCAGGTGTCGTACGCCCGCTAGCCTCGACGGACCATGAGCGACCGACTGCGTGCCGTCCGACCGTCCTCCGCCGTCGGTCCGGGTGCCCGTCTCGCCGTCGTGGGAGCGGTCGTCGGAGTCCTGGCCCTCGCGGGCGTCATCGCCTTCGGCGTCACGCATCTGGGGTTCCTCCGTTCCGACACTCGTTCGTCATTCGTTGCCTGGACGCTGATCGCTTGGACGGTGTTCGTGATCGCCGTGCTCGCACTGCGCTTCGTGCCCGCCCGGTGGATGACCGCCGTGGTCGTGGTGGGGGCGGTGGTGGTCGGGCTCGCGGCGTTGGCCGGTCCCCCGAGCACGAGCACCGACTCGGCACGGTACGCGTGGGACGGCATCGTCCAGCATGCCGGTGTCTCACCGTACGCGCACACCCCCCAGTCCACGGCACTGTCCGGTCTTCGGCCCGACTGGCTGTTCCCGGACAAGGTGGACGGCACGTGCGACGACCTCAAGCCCCGGTTCCGCGGCCTCGGCGACGGCGCGGACGGCCACTGCACCGCGATCAACCGGCCGGACGTGACGACGATCTACCCGCCCATGGCGCAGCTCTGGTTCGCCGCCGTCCGCGCCTTCGTGCCGGCCACCGCGCAGTACCTGCCGTTCCAGGTGGCGGGCCTGCTGCTGTCCCTCGTGGTGACCGTCGCCCTCGTGGTGGTGCTGCGGAAGACCGGTCGCCCGACGTGGTGGGCCGCGCTCTGGGCCTGGTCGCCGTTGGTGGCGTCCGAGGCCGTGACGAACTCGCACGTCGACGCCCTGGGCGCGGCGCTCGCGACCGCGGGTGCCGTGCTCGTCGCGTTCGGCCGACCGATCTGGGGCGGCATCGCACTCGGAGCGGCCACGGCCACCAAGCTCATCCCGGCGATCGTGTACCCGCCGTTGCTCGGCCGGTGGCGGTCCTGGTGGGCGATCCCGGTCGGCATCGCCGTGTTCGGGCTGCTCTACGTGCCGTACGTGCTGACGACGGGGCTCGACGTGCTCGGGTACCTGCCGGGGTACCTGAGCGAGGAGGGCTACGAGGACGGCTCGCGGTTCGCCCTGGTGTCGATGGTCTTCCGGGGCGACGCCGCGACCGTGGTGGTCGGGCTCGCCGTGCTGCTCGCCGCGTTCGTCGCGTGGCGCCTGTCCGACCCGTCCAGGCCGTGGTCCGGCGAGGTCCTGATGATCGGCGTGACGTTCCTCGCCGTGACCCCGCGCTACCCCTGGTACGCGCTGCTGCTCATCCCGTTCGTGGTGCTGTCCGGCCGGTGGGAGTGGCTGTCGATCGGACTCGCGATCGCGCTGCGCGGGGTGTGGCCGTCGACGGACGCCTACCGGTGGTGGCTGCTCGCCGCGGTGGCCGTCATCGTGGTGGTCACGCTCCTGCGCACGAGCCGGTCCGACTGGCGGCGCTGGTGGGAACGGCTGTCGTTCCGGCGCGTCGAGCACGTACGCTGAGCCGCATGGCACCCGCGACCCTGCTCGGCACGACCGTGGACCCGGCGTCCGCCGGACTCGTCGACCGCTTCGGGCGTCGCGCGATCGACCTGCGGGTGTCCCTGACCGAACGCTGCAACCTGCGCTGCACCTACTGCATGCCGGCCGCCGGGCTGCCGTTCGCCCCCGACGACGCACTGATGACCGCTACGGAGATCGAGCGACTGGTCCGCATCGGATCGTCGCGGTTCGGCGTGCGCAAGGTGCGGTTCACCGGCGGCGAGCCGATGCTCCGGCACGACCTGGTCGACGTGATCGCCCGCTGCGCCGCACTGCCCGACGCCCCGGAGCTGTCGCTCACCACGAACGCCATCGGCCTCGCCCACCGCGCCCAGGCCCTGTACGACGCCGGGCTGCGGCGCGTGAACGTGTCGCTCGACACCGTCGACCCCGACGTGTTCACCACCGTGACCCGCCGCCCGTTCCTCGACAAGGTCATCGCCGGACTGTCGGCCGCACACGACGCCGGCCTCGACATCAAGGTGAACGCGGTGCTGCTGCGCGGGATCAACGACGAGGCCGCGCCGGAGTTGCTGCGCTGGTGCCTCGACCGCGGCTACGAACTGCGGTTCATCGAGCAGATGCCGCTCGACCCCGACCACGCGTGGGACCGCACCGAGATGGTGACCGCGACCGAGACCCGTGCGCTGCTGGCGTCGTCGTTCGTGCTGACGCCGGACGATGCCCCGCGCGACGGCGCCCCGGCCGAGCGGTACCGGGTGCAGGACGCGCGCTCCGGTGCGCCACTCGGCACGGTCGGGATCATCGCGAGCATCACCGAGTCGTTCTGCGCCGACTGCACCCGGACCCGGTTGACGGCCGACGGCAACGTCCGGAGCTGCCTGTTCTCCGACGCGGAGACCGACGTGCTCGGTCCGATGCGCGCGGGGGCCTCCGACGACGAGGTGGCCGAGCTGTGGCGCCGGGCGATGTGGGCGAAGCCGCGGGACCACGGCGACGACAGCGACGAGCTCGTGCACCCGACGCGCGGCATGAGTGCGATCGGCGGCTGAACGATGACCACGATCCGGTTCTTCGCCGCTGCCCGGGCGGCGGTCGGCGTCGACGACCTGTCCACGACGGCTGCGACGATCGACGAGGCCCTGCGCGAGGTCACCGCCACCGACCCGTCGCGTTGGAGTGCGTTGCAGGAGCGGTGCTCGTTCCTGGTCGACGGCGTGACCACCCGCGATCGCAGCACCGTGCTGTCCGGGGTCGCGGTCGTCGACGTCATGCCCCCCTTCGCCGGCGGCTGAGCGGCGCTCGTTCCTTCCCAGAACGCACGCGATGCCTGTTGCTTCCGGGCGTACCGGGTCAGAACTTTCGACCAGGTACGCCCGAATCGACCAGGTACGCCGCCGCCGCCCCGCCCCCGCGCCCTACGGCGAGACGGACAGCACGATGAACGCGGCGAAGATCACCAGGTGCACCCCGCCCTGCAGTCGCGTCGCACGGCCCGGCAGCACCGTGAGCACCGCGGCGACGATCGTCAGGGCGAGCAACACGATCTGCGACGGCCCGAGCCCCAGCAGCAGCGTGCCCGGCATGAACAGCGACGCGACCGCGATCGACGGGATCGTCAGACCGATCGACGCCATGGCCGACCCCATCGCCAGGTTCAGGCTCGTCTGGATCCGGTTCCGGGCGGCGGCCTTCGACGCGGCGATGCCCTCGGGCAGCAGGATGAGCAGGGCGATCACGACGCCGACGAACGACGGCGGGAAGCCGACCGCGGCGACGCCGGCCTCGATCGCGGGCGACTCCACCTTGGCGAGCCCGACCACGGCGACCAGGGCGACGACCAGCAGCCCGAGCGACACCATCGTGGTGCGACCGGACGGGCGTGCGGCGTGGACGTCCTCGGACTCGACGAGCACCCCGCCGGCACGGTTGACCGGCAGGAAGAAGTCACGGTGGGCCACGGTCTGCGTCACGACGAACAGTCCGTAGAGCACGAGCGACGCCACGGCCACGAAGACCAGCTGCGTGCCGGTGAAGGACGCGTCGTCGGTGCCGGTGGTGAACGTCGGCAGCACCAGGGTCAGCACGGCGAGTGCGGCGACCGTCATCGTCGCGGCACTGGCGCCCTCCTGGTTGAACCGCACGGTGTTGTGCCGGAGCGTCCCGATCAGGATCGCGAGGCCGACCAGCCCGTTCATCGTGATCATCACGGCCGAGAACACCGTGTCGCGCGCCAGGGTCTCGGCCTGGGCACCGCCGGAGCTCGACAGCGAGATGATCAGCGCGACCTCGATGATCGTGACCGCGACGGCGAGCACGAGTGACCCGAAGGGTTCACCGACCCGGTGGGCGACGACCTCGGCGTGGTGCACCGCCGCGAGCACGGTGGCGGCGAGCACGACCGCGACGATCGCCACGACCACGGTGCCGAGTCCGTAGCGGCCGTACGAGAACGCGAGCACGACGGCCGCCAGGATCGGGATGGCCACGGGCCACGCCTTGGGGAACCAGGAGGTCATCCGACCATTGTCTCAACCGCGCGGCGCGTAGACCGCCAGTTCGGACGCGGGAACGTCCACGTGGACCGCGTCACCGGGTCCGATCCCGAGTGCGGTGACCCGCGCCAGGGTCAGGTCCGCGACGAGGTCCCCGGCGCGCACCCGCACCAGTCCGTCCCGCGGTTCGAGCGACGTGACGGTGCGCACCGGCCCGGCGCCGTTCCGCGTCAGCCGGGCGGCCGTCGGGTGGAAGGCGCCCAGGGCGGGCCGACCGGGAGGCACGGCGTGCGTCCCCGACACCAGCTCGCCGCCGCCGTCGGTCGCGATCCCACCCACGGTGGCGGTCCCGCGCACCAGCGCGAGCCCGGAGAACGCCGCCGCGAACGCACTCGTGGGCCGTCCGAGCACGGCGGCGGGGGTGCCCTCCTCGACGATCCGGCCGTGCTCGACGACGACGACCCGGTCGGCCAGGGCGACGACCTCGACCGGGTCGTGCGTGACCAGGAGGCTCGGGCGCCCGGCGATCGCGGTCCGGAGCGCTGCACGGACCTCGTCACGTGCGGCGACGTCGAGCGCCGACGTCGGTTCGTCGAGCAGCAGCACCGCCGGGTCGGTGGCCAGCGCCCGCGCGATCGCGACGCGTTGGGCCTGCCCGCCGGACAGCGTGTCCGGGGACCGGTCCGCCAGGCCGTCGGCGCCGACGGCCGCCAGCGCACGGAGCGCGCGGGTCCGGGCGGCTGCTCGTCGGACCCCGGCTGCCCGCGGGCCGAACGCCACGTTGCCGATCACGTCGAGGAACGGGAACAGGTCGGGCCGCTGGGCGACGAGCCCGATGCGGCGGCGGTGGGCGGGCACGGTCCGGCTGTGGTCCGCCACGACGGTGCTGCCGAGGACCACCTGCCCGGCGTCGATCGGCAGCAGACCGGCCAGGGCCTCGACCACGGTGGACTTGCCCGCGCCGTTCGGCCCGATGACCGCAACGCACTCCTCCGCGCCGACCTCGAGGGCGACGTCGACGTCCCGCCGCTCGACGACGATCCGCGCCGCGACCCCGGTCACGTGGCCACGCCCCGGGTGCGGAGGGACGAGGCACCGATGACCACGACGGCCACCACGACGAGCACGACCGCCAGGGCCACGGCGGTGTCGGGGTCGACCTCGCGCTGCAGGTAGATCTCCAGGGGCAGGGTCCGGGTGACCCCCTGCAGGCTGCCCGCGAAGGTCAGGGTCGCGCCGAACTCGCCGAGCGCACGCGCGAAGCAGAGCACCAGTCCGGAGACGATGCCGGGCAGGACCCGCGGGGTGGTGACGGTCAGGAACGTGCGCGTGGGGCCGGCACCGAGGGTCGCGGCGACCCGCTCGTACCGGTCCCCCTCGACGCGGAGCGCCCCCTCGATCGCGGACACCAGGAACGGCATGGCCACGAACGTCTGCGCGATGACGACCGCCGTGGTGGTGAACGCGATGTGCAGCCCGTGGTCGTCGAGGAACGCCCCGACCACCCCGAGGCGGCCGAACGCCGCGAGCAGTGCGAGTCCGCCGACGACGGGTGGCAGCACGAGCGGCAGGAGCACCACGGCGCGGGCGACCCCGACCCACCGTGAGCGGGACCGCGCGAACAGCACGGCGAGCGGGTAGCCGAGCACGAACGCGACGGCCGTGGCGGTCAGTGCCGTGCCGAGGCTCAGTCCGAGTGCGGTGAGCGATGCCGTGGAGGTGACGAGGGCGACGAACGACGACCAGTCCACCCGACCGAGCATCGCGAGCACGGGCACGACGACGAACAGACCGCCCAGCACCGCGGGCAGCGGGAGCCACCAGGCGACCGGTGGCCGTCCCTCAGCCCGCGAGGCCACGGGTCACGGCTTCCCGAAGCCCGCGGCGGCGAGCACCTTCTGGCCGGTGGCGGAGCGGACGTAGTCGGAGAACGCCTGCGCGAGCTCCGGGTCCTCGGACTCCTTCAGCACGCCGATCGGGTACGTGTTGACGGCCTTGCTCGACTCGTCGAACGGGACACCGTCGACCTTGCCGTCGGCGCCCTGCACATCGGTCACGTAGACCAGCCCGGCGTCGGCCTGACCGGACTCGACCTTGCCGAGCACGTCGGTGACGGACTGCTCCTCGCTGACGGGTCGCAGGTCGACGCCCGCGGCGGACTCGACCTTCGCCGTCGCGGCACCGCACGGCACCGGCGCGGCGCACGTGACGAGCTGGACGCCGGACCCGGTCAGGTCGTCGAGGCCCGTGATGCCCTTCGGGTTGCCCGGCGCGACGGCGATCTCGAGGACGTTCGTCGCGAAGTCGCGCGGGGACCCGCTCGCCAGGTCGGTCGAGGACAGCTTCGCCATGTTCGCCTCGTCGGCGGAGGCGAACACGTCGGCGGGTGCACCGTTCTGGATCTGGGTGACCAGGTCGCTCGAGCCCGCGAACGAGAACTCGATCGAGGCGCCGGGGTTCGCGAGCTCGAAGTCCTTGCCGAGCGTGGTGAACGTCTGCTGGAGCGAGGCCGCCGCGAAGACCGTGATCGAGCCGGTCGCACCGCGGTCCGTCGCGGTCGTCGACCCCGACGAGGACGACCCCGCCGGGGCGTCGGTGGTCGAGCACGCCGACAGGCCGAGCGCCGCGACGACGGCGAGGGGCACGAGCAGCGAGCGGGAACGACGGCTCATCGGAGGTCCTCCTGGAGTGCGGGCGCCTCGACGGCGACCATCGTGGCCTTGACCGACGCGACGGCGACGGACCCGACCTCGAGCCCGAGGTCGCGCACCGCCTCGGCGCTCATGAGCGAGACGACGCGGTGCGGGCCGCACTGCAGTTCGACCTGCGCCATCACGGTGTCGACGACCAGGTCGGTGACGATGCCGACGAACCGGTTCCGCGCCGAGCTCTTCACGCCCGACGCCGGATCGGCGAGCTCGGTGCTCCGCGTCCGGGCGTACTCGGCCACCTGCCGACCGTCGACGACCGCTCGACCGGCCTCGTCCGTGGTCCGGTGGAAGGTGCCGCCGTCGACGAGTCGGCGCACGGTGTCGTCGCTGACACCGAGGAAGGCAGCAGCATCGCGGATCCGCAGTTGCGACATGATGTGACGATCCTAGCCGCGGAAGCGGCGCCATGGACCCGATCCGTGTCGGATCAGGCGGTGCGCTCGATCGCCACGGGCAACCCCTCGCGACGCCAGGCCTCGAACCCGCCGTCGAGGACCGCCACGCGCCTCCAGGCCGGCTGTGCGGCAGCCCATGCGTCCGCACGCGGGCCACGGGCGCAGTAGACGACCACGTCCGCCGCGTCGGCGTCGCCGGCGACCACGTCACCCGTGACGGCACCGGCGACCACGCCGTCCGCGCGTTCGGCGTCGGTGCGCACGTCGACGACGACCACCCGGTCCGTCGGGTCGGCCAGACGTGCGGCGAGCGCCGACGGGGCGATCCGGTCGGCGCCGGCGGGAGCGACCACGACGGGTCGTCGTGATGCCGGGCCACGCCGGACGACGCTCTCGCTCCACCGCCACCGGCGGGCGTCGACGGTCAGGACCCGTCCGAGCAACGGTTCCCCGGTGCCGGTGACCAGGGCGAGCACCTGTCCGGCCATCACCGCTCCGACGGCGCCGCACAGTGCGGGAACGACGCCGTCCAGGGCGCAGGATCCCTCGTCGGGCAGCGCCTCCGGGTGCAGGTCGTGGAAGTCGACGCCGTCCGGCCCGGCGTCGCGGAACACGCTGACCTGCCCGTCCTGGCCGAGGACCGTGCCCCACACGAACGGCACACCGGCGTCGGCGCAGGCGTCCGAGACCGCCCGGGTGACCAGCACGGAGTCCGCCGCGTCGACGACCACGTCGTGCCCGGCGACGAGTTCCGGGGTGAAGGACCCGACCACGGCGACCGCGTCGAGTTCCGGGTCGACGGCGCGGGCGCGGGCCACGGCGACCTCGGCCTTCGACGAGCCGACGTCCGCCGCCGTGAAGAGCGTCTGGCGCGCCAGGTTCGTCGCGTCGACCACGTCCGGGTCGACGACCGTGAGCCGTCCGACACCGGCGAGGTACGCGACGACGGGCGCGCCGAGGCCGCCGGCGCCGACCACCAGGACGCGTGAAGCGGCCAGACGGCGGAGCCCGTCGGCGCCGACGTCGGAGAGGGCAGCGGTCCGCGAGCCGAGCCGTGTCCGCCACGGGGAGAGCGCTGCGACGGGGGCGACGAGGGGGTCCATCCCGTCATTCTGGCCGGTCGCACCGAATCCCTGCATGTGAATGCTCAGCGGGTGGACGCGGCGGATGCTCAGAGCCGCTCGGTACGGTCGCGGGCGTGAGTTCCCCCCGCACCGGCACCGTCACGGTCCGACGCACGACGTCGGACGCGTCGACGCGAGCACGGCTCCGGGCACTCGCCCTGTCGACCGTGCAGACCCTGGCGCGTGCGCCCGAGATCACCGTCGGGGCGGTCGGTGTCGTCGTCGCCGCGGCCTTCACGTGGGTGCCGTCGGTCTGGTACGACGAAGCCGCCACCCTGACGAGCGCGCAGCGCAGTTGGCCGGCGCTCTGGGCGGAGCTGCAGAACGTCGACGCCGTGCACGGCCTGTACTACGCGCTCATGCACGTCTGGCTCGCGCTGGTCGGGTACTCCCCGTTCACGCTCCGCTTCCCCAGCGCCCTGGCGATCGGGATCGCCGCCGCGCTCGTGGTGGCGCTCGGCCGGCGGCTCGGCGGCGTCCGGCTCGGGGTCGTCTCCGGCGTGGTCTTCCTGCTGCTGCCCCGCGTCGCCTGGGCCGGGACCGAGGGCCGCCCCTACGCGACCGTCACCACACTCGCCGCGCTGCTCACCCTCGTCGGGCTGACAGCGGTCCGTCGCACCCGGGCTCGGCACCACGCGACGCGGTGGTGGGTCGTCTACGGGGCGCTCGCAGCGGTGGCCGTCCTCTTCAACGTCTACCTGGCCCTCGCCGTCGTGGCGCACGGCGTCGTGCTCGCGTGGACCGGCGTCGCCGACCGGGCGGCCCGCCGGCAGGCGTCGGTCACCGACCGCAGCGGTGCGGTGCCCTCGGCGATGGTGGACCGTGCCGTCGCCGTCCGCTGGGCCGTCGCCGCCGTGGCCGCAGCCGTGGTGGTGCTGCCGTTCATCGGCCTCGCTGCGGGGCAGGCCAAGCAGGTCGGCTGGATCACCGGCATCGGGTGGGCCACGCTGCGCCAGGTGTTCGCGACCGCGTGGTTCGGGGTCGTCTACCCGTACGCCGCCGTCGCGTGGCTGCTCATGATCGTCGCGGTCGTGCTGACGGTCCGCGCGGCCCGACGCCCGTCATCCGGAGCCCGCGAGGTGCTCCGCATGCAGGCCGTCCGTGTCGCCGTGCCCCTGACGGTCGTGCCCACCGCGCTGCTCGTCGCCGCGACCGCCGCCGGAGAACACCTGTACTCCCCCAAGTACGCCAGCCTGAGTCTGCCGTTCGTCGCGCTCCTGATCGGACTCGCGATCACGGCGCTCCGTCCGCGGCGCTGGGTCGCCGTCGCGGTCGCCGCGATGGTCCTGCTGTCCGTGCCGACGAGCACGATCGTGCGACTGCCGCACGCCAAGCAGTCCTCGCACTGGGCGAACGCGGCGGCGATCATCGAACGCGAGCGGGACGTGACCACCGACGCCGACGAAGGGGTGGTCTACGGCAGCGTCTGGGGGCACCCGACCGCGACCGCGCAGGTCATCGCCGACGCCTACCCGGAGGCCTTCAGCGGCATGCGGGACCTGGCGGTGGCGAGCACGGGCGCGGAGCGCGGTCAGCTGTGGAACGTGAACGGCGACATCGCCACGACCGTGCCGGCACGCCTGACCGACATCGACACCGTGTGGTTCGTCGGCGCCACGTCGCGGAACATCCGACCCCAGGTCTCCGAGACGCTCAAGGACCAGGGCTTCCACGTGGTGCGGTACTGGCACACGGACACGGTCATCCTGTGGAAGTACAGCCGCTGACGGTCGTCGCCGTCAGTGCACGACGCGGGCGCCGTGCACCGGACCGGTGGCCCGGAGTGCGACGAGACCGGCTGCGCTGAGCTCGACCTGCAGTTCGAGCGCGGCGTCACGGTCCCCGACCAGGAACGCCACCGTCGGTCCGCTGCCGGACACCAGTCCCGCGAGCGCCCCGGCCTTCTCGCCGAGTTCGAGCGTCGACGCGAGTCCGGGCTGCAGCCGCATCGCCGGGGCCTGCAGGTCGTTGTGGACGCAGTCGGCGAGCAGGTCGGGGTCGCCGGCGCGGAGCGCCTGGAGCACGTTCGACTCCACCACGGGGTGGGACGGCGCCGGTGCGATGTCGGCGCGGTAGCGCTCGCGGTGCTCGTCGAGCGCACGGTAGACGGCCGGGGTCGACAACCCGTCGTCGCTCAGCGCGAGGACCCAGTGGAACTCGCCCTTCGCCAGCGCCGGGCTGAGTTCGTCGCCGCGCCCGGTGCCCACGGCCGTCCCGCCCGCGAAGGCGAACGGCACGTCCGCGCCGAGCTGCGCGGCCAGGCGGAGCAGTTCCTCGCGACCGAGGGCGGTGCCCCAGAGCGTGTCGACGGCGAGCAGCGTGGCCGCGGCGTCCGCCGAGCCCCCGCCCATGCCGCCGGCCACCGGCACCTGCTTGTCGATCGTCAGCCGGACCCCGCCCTGGTGTCCCGCGGCGTCGGCCACGAGCCGGGCTGCACGGATCGCCAGGTTCGACTCGTCGACCGGCACGTTCGACGTGTCGATCGGCCCCGTGAACGTCACCGAGAAGTCGTCGGCGGGCTCGGCCGTGACGTCTTCGTACAGCGACACCGCCTGGTACGCCGTGGCCACGTCGTGGTAGCCGTCGTCCTGCAGTGCACCGACGGACAGGAACACGTTGATCTTGCCGGGGGCGCGCGTCCGCACGCGGGTCGGGGCGGCCAACGTGGTCATGCCCCCAACCTATCCCGCTGCGGCTGCCGCGAAGCCCCGCGCCAGGTCGGCGAGGACGTCGTCGATGTGCTCGAGGCCGATCGACAGGCGGATGAGCCCGTCGCCGACACCCGCAGCGGCCCGCTCCGACGACGTCATCTGCACGTGCGTCGTCGACGCCGGGTGCACGACGAGCGACCGGACGTCACCGATGTTCGACACGTGGTCGAACAGCTCGAGGGCGGCCACGAACCGCCGTCCGGCATCGACCCCACCGTCCAGGTCGAACGCCAGGACCGCCGAGGGGCCCTTCGGCACGTACCGCTGCTGCAGGTGGTGCCACGGCGACGAGGGCAGTCCCGCGTAGTGCACGCCGAGCACCTGGTCGTGCGCGTCCAACCACGTCGCGACGGCGGCCGCGTTCGACACGTGCCGCTCCATGCGCAGGGACAGGGTCTGGATGCCCTGCAGCACGAGGAAGGCGTTGAACGGTGCGATCGCCGGACCGAGATCGGCGGACAGCTTCGACCGGGTGCGTTGGATGAACGCCCGGCGGCCGAACTTCTCGGCGAAGTTCGTGTTCGCGAACCCGGACTGCTCGGTCGTCGCCAGCTGCGGGAACCGGTCGGCATGCGCCGCCCAGTCGAAGTTGCCGCTGTCGACGACGAGCCCGGCGATGGCGCTGCCGTGACCGGCCAGGTACTTCGTCGCCGAGTGCACGACGATGTCCGCACCGTGCTCGATCGGTCGGACCAGGTACGGCGTCGCGATGGTGTTGTCGACGATGAGTGGCACACCGGCCTCGTGCGCGACCCCGGCGACCCCGGCGAAGTCCAGGACGTCGCCGCGGGGGTTCGGGATGGACTCGCCGAAGAACGCCTTCGTCTCCGGACGCACCGCCGCCGCCCACTCGTCCAGGTCGGTGGGGTCCTGCACGAAGGTGAACGCGATGCCGAGGTCACGCAGCGTCGACGCGAACAGCGTGTACGTCGCGCCGTACAGCGAGGCGCTCGACACGACGTGGTCGCCCGCGCGGGCGACGCCGAGCACGGCGAGCGACGTCGCCGCCTGTCCGGACGCCAGCGCCAACGCCCCGATGCCACCCTCGAGGTCGGCGATCCGACGCTCGAGCGCGGCCGCCGACGGGTTGTTCACCCGCGAGTACGTGTGCCCCGGCGCGTTGAGCATGAACCGGTCCGCCGCGTCCTCACCGGACGGGTAGACGAAGGCCGCGGTCTGGGCGATCGGCGGGACGTTGCCACCGAACCCCGGGTCGGCCTTGAAGCCGGCGCGGATCTGCCGGGTCTCGAACGCCCAGCCGTCCTCGGCGTTGGTCGGTGTGGCACCCATCAGGACTGCGCCCCGACCGACGGGCGGACGAGCGGGATGACCTGTTCGCCGAAGCGGTCCATCTCCTCGAGCTGCGGCGAGAACTGCAACAGCAGCGTGTCGACCCCGGCGTCCTCGAACTCCCGGATGCGGTCGGCAACCTGCGACGGCGTCCCCACGAACCCGGGGCGCAGACCGCGGTTCGACACCGAGTAGTCCTCGAGCGAGGGGACGTGCTCGAGCTGCGACTTCGAGATGAAGTCCTGGTACGACTCGTACGCGTTGCCGTGCTGCACGTCGGTGATCCGCGCGAGCTCGGCCTGCGCCTCCTCCTCGGTCTCGCGGACGATGACGTACGCGGCCATGCCGAACGCCTCGAACGGCGGCAGTCCGGCGTCGACCCGGCGCTGCTTCATCTCGGCGATCTTCGTCCGGAGCTCCTCGACCGTGCCGCCGTGGGTGACGTAGGCGTCGGCGTACCCCGTGATCGCGGCCTTGCCCGCCTCGCTCTCGCCACCGGCGTAGATGCGCGGCGTCACACGGGGCTTCGGCTCGAGGTGGGCGTTCTGGACGTCGTAGTACTCGCCCGAGAACGAGTACGGGGTCTCCCGCCACATCCCCTTCATGACCTCGACGAACTCCGCGGTCCGCTTGTACCGGTCGTCGTGCTCCGAGAAGATGCCGCCGTACTGCTTGGCCTCTTCCGCCCACCAGGCGCTCACCACGTTGAACGTGAAGCGGCCGCACGAGATGTCGTCGATCGTCGCCGCCTGCTTCGCCGTCACCGCGGGCAGGTGGTAGCCGGGACGCATCGCCGCCATGATCTCGAGGCGCTCGGTCGTCGCCGCGATGGCCGCCGCGAGCGACCAGGCCTCGAGCGACGGCGCCGCCGTGCCCTTGATGTCGTTGAGGTTGAGCTCCGGCACGAGCGTCAGGTCGAAGCCGATCCGCTCGGCGCGCTGCGCCAAGCGCTTCACGTAGTCGAAGGTGACCGGCATGTTCTCGTTGTCGACGTTGCGCAGCCAGCCGCCGAAGAGCGGGGTCCAGTATCCGAATCGCACGGGGTGAGTTCCTTGGGGAGGTGGGGAGTGCCCTGCAAGGGGCGCGGAGCGGACGGGCGGGGGCCGCTGGTTGACGACGCGAAGCGTTGTGCGGATCGCGCTGCCGAAGCCTACGGAGGCAGTCGGGGCGGGCCCGCCACGGGCCTCCCGTCCGGTGGTTCTTGCGTTCTCAGGCCGTCAGTTGCGCTGCGTACTGCGTCTCCAGCAGGCCACCGAGGTACCGCGCGATGGAGCGCGGGCCGGAGGCCGGCGCCGATTCCTCGACCGCGGGGTTGTAGTTCGTGTTCGTGTTGATGTCGTAGACGACGGTCCGGCCATCCGTGGTCTCCATGAACTCGACGCCCGCGATGGTGACGCGCTGGTCGGCGAGGAACGTGCGGAGCTGCTGGACCAGCGGGTGCTCGGCGGTGATCTCGGTCCGGACGCTGAACGCGCTCGGCTGGTCGGCTCCCGGTACGTCGCAGACCGCTCCGGCACTGTGCTGGTCCCACGTCGCCTGGGGTACTTCACACGCGTCGGCGGGGCAGAGCTCGAAGCTGCCGGCGCTGGTGTCGACGCGGACGGCGTAGACGAACTCGCCGCCGACGAACTCGACGCGGGTGATGAAGGGCTCACGGGCGGTCAGGAACTCCTGCAGCAGCGTGATGCCGTCGACCGGGGCCTCGAACTCGGGGCTGTCGACGTAGGCGTCGAACTCGGCGAGCGAGTCGAAACGACGGACGCCCAGGCCCTTGCCGCCCTGGTTGTGCTTCGTGATGAACGGGACGTCCTGGCCGTTCGTGAAGGTGCGGGCGGCCTGCTTGAGCGTCGTCGTGCCGAACACGGCGGTCGTCCGCGGCACGTCGAACCCGGCCTGCTGCAGGAGCCCGTGCTGGGCCACCTTGGAGACCTCGAGCTCGAGCACGTGGCTGCCGCCGACCACCTGGCGACCGGCACGCTCGAGCCAGCCGAGGATCGCGCGGGTGTACTCCTTGCTGTGCTCGTGGCCACGGGTGTGGGAGCTCGCGGACATGCGGCTCCAGTAGACGCCGGGCTCCGGCTCGGCAGCGAGGTCGATCTGTCCCTCGGTCAGCAGGATCTCCTGCACCGGGACGCCCTCGGCCTCGAAGGCGGCGGCGAGCGGGGGGAACCACTCGGGGTTCTCGTGGATGACGTACACGCGGGGAGTGCTCACAGCCCCACCCTAGGCACGGTATACCGCACGCGGCCAAGTGTGTGACGCGGGGTTGCTTCGTGGGGCGGGGTGGTGGGGGAGAGCCGGGGGTCCGGGTCGCACGGTGCGCGCTCGTCCGGCCGGTGCGAGGTTGGTCGCTCGGTGGCGGACTGTAGGGCGGCACCGAGCGTTCAACGATGCACGGGAACATCAGCCTCGCACCGTGCGGGGTCGACCAACCTCGCACGAGCCGAGCGAGCTCGCACCGTGCGCCGTGTCAGCCGGCGAAGGTCTGCTGTCCGACGACGCCGAGGAGCTCGAGCTTCTGCGCGTCCTCGGAACCTGCGGGCGCGGTGAACAACAGCAGTGCCTGCGCCTGGTCGTCGGTGTGCAGCACCTGGCAGTCGACGGTGATCCGGCCGAGCTCGGGCTGCACGATCGTCTTGTTGTCGGACCAGCGAGTGGCCACCTCATGCTTCGCCCAGAGCTCGCGGAACTCGGGGCTGCGGGTCTGCAGCTCGGCGATCAGTTCGGTGGCCCGACGGTCCCCCGGTCCAGCGAGCCCCACCGCCGCCCGCAGTGACGCCACCACGACCCGGGCCAGTCGCTCGTGTTGCTCCGGCGCGTACTTCGCGAGCTCGTTCCCGGCCACGAACCACCGCCACGCCTGGTAGCGCTCGTTGCCGGGCAGGCTTACGGACGACCCGAGCAGTGCCGCGGCGAGCCGGTTCTCGACCAGCGTCTCGCCCAGGTGACTGACCACGATCGCGGGGGTGTCCTCGAGCCGGTCGAGCACCCGCAGGATCGCGGGGTCGACGTGGTCGGCGCGGTGCATCCGGGTCGGGGCGTTCTGCCCGGCGAGGTGGAACAGGTGGTCGCGCTCGTCGAGACTGCAGCGCAGCGCCCGGGCGATCGCGGCGATCATCTGTTCCGACGGCTGCGGCCCACGCTGCTGTTCCAGACGCGTGTAGTAGTCGACGGACATGCCGGCGAGGGCAGCGACCTCTTCACGGCGGAGCCCCGGGGTCCGGCGTCGCGGCCCCTGCCCGAGGCCGACGTCCTCGGGGCGCAGCAGTTCGCGGCGACGGCGGAGGAAGTCGGCGAGTGCAGCGCGGTCCATGGATCGATCATCGTCCGGTTCCCGCCGCCGTGCCAGGGATCGCCGATCCCCCGATGACCGCGCTCTGGCTGCCACCCTGCCCGCGGAGCATCGTGGTGGTCATGGACATCACGAACTCCACCGTCTTCATCCCCGGCGCGACCTCGGGCATCGGGCTCGCCCTCGCCCAGCGCCTGCAGGCCGCCGGCAGCACCGTCGTCATCGGCGGCCGTCGCCAGGCACTCCTCGACTCCCTCGCCGCCGAGCACGGCTTCGGCACCGTGCAGATCGACGTCGCCGACGCGTCGTCAATCGAGGCCGCCGCCGCCTCGGTGCTCGAGGCGTACCCGTCGCTCGATGCCCTCATCACCATGTCCGGGATCATGCGCGACGAGGACCTCCGCGACCCCGAGCACATCCACGACGCCCTCGAGCTCGTCCAGACGAACCTGGTCGGCACGATCCGTCTCATCGACGCGTTCCTGCCGCACCTGCTCGCGCAGCCCTCGGCAACCCTGATGACGGTCACGTCCGGACTCGCGTTCGTCCCGCTCACCGCGTCGCCGACCTACAGCGCGACGAAGGCGGCCGTGCACGCCTACACGCAGGCCCTCCGCCAGCAGCTGGTCGGTTCGTCGCTCGAGGTGCTCGAACTCGCCCCGCCGGCCGTGATGACCGACCTGATGGGCGGCGCCGACTTCGGTGGTATGCCGCTCGACGCCTTCGCCGACGAGGTCATGGCTCTCATCGAGTCCGGCGCTGCCCCCGAGATCCTGGTGCAGAACGTGCACTCGCTGCGCTTCGCCGAGCGGAACGGCAACCACCAGCAGATCCTCGAGATGATGGCGTCCCGCGAGCACTGACCGGGCGACGCCTCGAACGGTGCGAGGGGCGCGTCAGTCGTCAGCGCCGTCGGGCTGCTCACCACGGCGACGGACGAGCCGATCGAGGGCACGCCTCGCGAGCGGCAGCGCCGAGGCGGTCACCGCGCTGTACAACGCCGAGTCGAGGGGCTTGTGGTGCAGGCGTGTCACCGCCCAGGCTGCGGTGAACGCGGTCACGGCCAGTGCTCCCTCGGCCACCCGACCCGAACGGTCGAGGCGCGGCGGCGGGCGGAAGTCGTCGTCGTCGTCATCGCGATCGCCCGGATCGTCGCGGAAGGCCGAGACCGCGACCCCGAACACGGGGAACGCGACCCCGAGCAGCACTCCCGCCCATGCCGCGTCGTTCTGCAGGTCTCGCACGACAGCGGGCACAGCGAAGAACTCGATGACGAGCCCGCCGAGCACGGCGATGATCGCGAGCCACTGGGAGAGGGTGATGCGACGCACTCGTTGATCGTAGGGGTGAGACGACCGTGCGCGCGGTCCCCCGTTCGCGGCGTCAGCGGCCGGCGAATAGTCGCTGCAGCTCGGCCTTGGTGCCGGACCTCCGCTCGTGGGCAGTGCCCCCTGAACGGGTATACGGACGGTGTCCCGCTTCCATATTTCGTGAGCGAATTTGCAGTCAAGGACTTACAACAGGCGCAGCTCACCGCGGCATCGCGTGTGCCGCAACGCCAACTATCTGGCTTCGACTATTGCACGCCTGAGCCGGAACTGATACGAAGAAGCATGAGAGTAATTTCCGTATCCACGGAGAACGTCGGCGGGGTCACAGACGGAACCGTGACGCTCCCGAGCACCAGGGTGCTAGCAATGGCCGGAGCCAACGGCACGGGAAAAAGCAAGCTTCTCGCTTGCATACTCGCTCCATGGTCAGGGCAGGTACCGGGGTCACCGATCGACGGCGCGAGGTCCTTGATCAGCGTCGAAGTTGACTTCACACCTCTGGAGCAGTCTGCGTTATCCGACTTGAGTGCGGAAGTCGGATGGGGTGAGGTTGAGGTGCCGACGCGGGTCACCCTCGGCGTCGCCAGGGACACATACGGCAACACCAATCGCTCGAGCACTCCTGAGCTTGCTGTCCTCAACCAATTTTTCTTTGTCCAAAACTTTCTACAACAGAACCCGACTTTGGACGTTGTTTATCTCCCCGCTGAGCGACGCCTGTTAGAGCCGCGCCAGCAAGGAATCGATCTGAGCCAGCTAAGCGATGCCGTGGCATTCCAGAAGAACTCGGAATCGCGGGCAACCGTAAATAACTACGGAAGACTCGATGACCAGGAATTCGAAGACTTTGCAAAAGCTCTTTGTGTCGCATCCACTTTACCAGTCGACAAGACTGACGAAGAACTCGAAGTAGACATCGTTATCAATTGGGAAGACTTTCTAGCGGCGGTGAACGCCTTGATATTCCCGAAAACTCTACTCCCCCTCACCCGCTCACACCCTGACGCCCTACGGGTTCGAACACCGAGCGGAGCGACACACCCCGTCCGAGATCTGTCTTCTGGTGAAAGACAGGCTTTGATCATCATCAGCCGGGTTTTTCGGCTCGCCGGCACCACCCCTTTAATTCTGATCGACGAACCTGATGCTTATTTACACCCAACATTGAGCAAGAAGCTACTTAGCGCTTTAGAGGATGGGATGTCACTCGGGGGTCAACTCATCATTGCTACTCACAGCCCCAGCCTCCTTGACGGGCTACCCGCCAGCGACATACTGCGCCTTGAGTACGGCAACGTTCCCCACCCTGTCGCAGACGAAGGAGAACGTTTGGAGCTTTACCGCGACGCAGGGTTTCGTTCAAGCGCACTAACACAAGCAGACCTGCTCGTGGTGACCGAGGGAGAGACAGACATTTCCCTTCTGTCGATCGCGCTACCTGAGCTGGGGGCAGCCGCCTCACAGTCCGCGGGAGGGAAGGAGCAGGTGATTCGCACGATCAATCAGCTGAAGGCCTACGACCTGCCGATCATTGGGATAATCGACCGCGACGTAATCAAACCGGTCGAAGACGCGAATATTTACGCCTGGCCGACTGCTGATATCGAGGGACTCTTTCTCACAGACCCAGCACTTCAAGTTATGATTGACAGCGGCTTGCTCAAGGAGTCATACCGCGACCTTGGAGAGGCCCACAAGTTGGTACACGAGCTCTGCATGGAGCAAAGAGAAAATGTTCTAACCGAAATAGCACGCGATAGATGCGTGAGCCAGAGCGGGTACGAGTGGCCGAGCCCCAAGGGCGAGAACGCGATGCAGCGACTCCGTGACGCCGTTGCTCACGCAAAGCCAATCTCATCAGAACTCCTTGAGGCTGAATTCGACTCGGCGCAGGTCTTATGGGATCAGCAGTCCGAGGAGCCCTTGACTCTAGTACGAGGAAAATACATTCTCTCGAAATTCAATAGCATTGCTTCCGAAATGAAGAATGGCCGCGTTCTTATTGAGACAGTCGCGCGCCTTGGGCCCAGGCTGGATGGGCTCGAGCAACTCACCAGCAGGATCCGAGGAATGAAGAAGCTCAACGCGTCTTAGCGTCGGGAACACCAACCATTGCCGTGTGCGGCCATGGACGGAAGCACGCGCTTTCCTCGTCAAAATGAACGGATCCGAGCGACTCGAACACGGTCAGGATACCCGGTGCAGGCGCTCGATCGGCTCAACCCGGCAGTCCGCGTCGATCTCCTCGATCGCACGCCGCCGACGCTCGCGGCGCTCTTCGAACGTGCCTTCCGGCCGCGGCGTCCGAGCGAAGAACGCTCGGCGCTCGGCTGCCGTGAACGCGCTCGGCGCGCGCAGCCGGTCAGGATCCGCTCACCGGAGCGCGCGAAGACGACCTTCTACGATCTATTCCTCGGTCAGGGCACGGCGGGGCGGGGCGGGTCAGTGGATCGCATGGTGCCTCCTTGGTTGATGCGATCAACCGTCGGAGCACCGAACGGCGGCACAGGACAGTTCGTGTTCCGCCGATCCGAGGCGGGAGACGAGCTACTCCGCAGCTGCGAGGACCGTCCGCCCGAGCCGCACGAAGTCGTCGACACCGATCGCCTCGCCCCGCGCGGTCGGGTCGATGCCCGCCGCCGTCAGGACCTCGGAGGCGCGGGCGCTACCGCCGAGCACACCGGACAGGCTCTGCCGCAGCATCTTCCGCCGCTGCTGGAACGCCGCGTCCACCAGGGTGAACACCCGCGACCGCAGCCGATCGTCCCCCGGGGGCTCGTGCCGGTCGAACGCCACCAGCACGCTGTCGACGTTCGGCACGGGCCAGAAGACCTGACGGCTAACGAGCCCGGCGGTGCTCCACGAGCCGTACCACGCGGCCTTGACGCTCGGCGAACCGTAGACCTTGCTGCCCGGGCCGGCCGCGAGCCGGTACCCGACCTCGGCCTGCACCATCACGAGCGACCGCTCGATCGAGGGGAAGGTCGCGAGCAGGTGCAGCAGCACGGGCACCGAGATGTTGTAGGGCAGGTTCGCGACGAGGTGGGTCGGCTCGGTGTCGAGGTCCGATGCGGCGACGGTCATCGCGTCCTGCTGCACGACCGTCAGCGACGCCGCCGGCTGCAGCGCACTGACCGTCGACGGCAACTTCGCCGCGAGCCGCTTGTCGATCTCGACCGCGGTGACGGGCGCCCCGGTCTCGGTGAGCCCGAGCGTCAGGGAGCCGAGGCCGGGCCCGATCTCGAGCACCTGGGACGAGGGCGTCACGCCGGCGACCGACACGATGCGCCGGACGGTGTTGGCGTCGTGCACGAAGTTCTGTCCGAGCTTCTTCGTCGGGGTCACGTCGAGTTCGGCAGCGAGCTCCCGGATCTCGGCGGGGCCGAGCAGCGCGCCCACTACTCGTCCACCGTCACGGGTTCGGCGTCCCACGCGCCGTAGACGAGCTCGGTGTTCGACGCGATCTGCGCGGCGAGCATCGAGGCGTCGGTGCCGAGGGTCTCCGCCATCGACCGCAGGGTGATCGGGATCAGGTACGGGGCGTTCGGCCGGCCGCGGTACGGCGTCGGGGTCAGGAACGGCGCGTCCGTCTCGACCATGATCAGGTGCCGCGGCGCGACGAGCAGGGCTTCGCGGAGCGGGGCCGCGTTCTTGAACGTCACGGTGCCGGCGAACGACATGTACCAGCCGCGCTCGGCGCAGAGCCGAGCCAGGTCGGGGCCGCCGGAGAAGCAGTGGAACACCGTGCGCTCCGGAGCGCCGACGCGGTCGAGCACCTCGACCACGGCGTCGTGCGCGTCGCGGTCGTGGATCGTCAGTGCGAGGCCGTGCTCCTTCGCGATGCGGATGTGCTCCTCGAACGAGCGGACCTGGGCGTCGCGCCCGTCCTCGCCGGTACGGAAGAAGTCGAGTCCGGTCTCACCGATCGCCCGGACGCGGGGCAACGCCGCCAGCGCCTCGATGCCGGCGAGGTGCTCGTCGAGCAGCCCCTGCTCCTGCAGCGAAGGTGCCTCGTTCGGGTGCAGTGCGACCGCCGCGAGCACGCGGGGTTCACGGGCAGCGATCGACGCGGACCACTGCGAAGTGGCGAGGTCGGTACCGACCTGCACGACACCGCGGACACCGACGCTGGAGGCACGGCCGAGGTGCTCGCGGTAATCGAGCGCCCCGTCGCCACCGTCGGCGATCTCCATGTGCGTGTGGTTGTCGTAGACCGGGACCACGAGCGCCTCGGGCAGGGGCGGGTAGGTCAGGTCGCGCTTGGAGCCGTCCCCGTCGCCGCGGGAGCGGAGGTGGGCGTCGGTCACGCGGCGCCCTGCTCCGCCTGCTCGATCCGCGGGAAGAGTCCGCTCTCGAGCGGGACCACCTGGTCGGCGCCCTGCCACTCGAAGGCACGGTCGACCCGCTGCTCGACGATCGAGCCGCCGGCGCCGATCGACGCCCACAGCTTCTCGGTGGCCTTCGGCATCACCGGGGAGAGCAGCACCGCGACCGTGCCGAGACCGCGCAGTGCGGTGGTCAGGACGGTGCCGAGCCGCTCGCGGTTCGCGTCGTCCTTCGCCAGGGCCCACGGCTGCTGCTCGGTGATGTACCCGTTCAGGGCGTCGACGAGCTCCCAGACGGCGGCGATCGCCTCGTGCGGGGCGAATGCGGCGATGGCTGCGTCGGCACGCTCGGTGACGGACACGGCCAGGGCGTCGACGGCTTCGTCCGACTCGGTCAGGGACCCGCGTGACGGCACCGCGCCGTCGAAGTACTTCTGCAGCATCGCGACCAGGCGCGAGGCGAGGTTGCCGAAGCCGTTCGCGAGTTCGGCCTGGTACCGCGCCGAGATGTCCTCCCAGCTGAAGTTGCCGTCCTGCCCGAAGGTGATCGCGCGGAGGAAGTAGTAGCGGAAGGCGTCGGACCCGAACGTGTCGGTGATCTCCGACGGTGCGATGCCGGTCAGCTTCGACTTGGACATCTTCTCGCCGCCGACGAGCAGCCAGCCGTGGCCGAACACGCGTTCCGGCACCGGCAGGCCGGCAGCCATGAGCATCGCCGGCCAGATGACGGCGTGGAAGCGGGCGATGTCCTTGCCGACGATGTGCACGCTCGGCCAGAGACGCTTGAAGGCTTCGTCGTCCTCGGTGCCGTAGCCCAGCGCCGTGACGTAGTTGAGCAGGGCGTCGAACCACACGTACAGGACGTGGTCGCTGTCCCACGGGATCGTGATGCCCCAGTCGAAGCTGGACCGCGAGATCGACAGGTCACGCAGACCCTGCTTCACGAACGAGATGATCTCGTTGCGCACGCTCTCCGGCTGGATGAACAGCGGGTTCGACTCGTACAGGTCGAGCAGGCGCTGCTCGAAGTCCGACATGCGGAAGAAGTAGTTGCGCTCGGCCAGCACCTCGACCGGGATCGAGTGGATGGCGCAGACCTGCTGGCCCTCGTACGCACCGGTTCCGGGAACCAGGTCGCTCGGCTGCTTGTACTCCTCGCAGCCCACGCAGTAGAAGCCCTCGAACTCGCCGGCGTAGATGTAGCCGTCGTCGTAGAGCTTCTGCAGGAACGCCGTCACCCCGCGCTCGTGGCGCTCGTCGGTGGTGCGGATGAAGTCGTCGTTCGCCACGTCGACGGTGTCGAGCAGCGGCTTCCAGGCCTCGGTGACGAGGCGGTCGGCCCATTCCTTGGGCGTGACCTCGTTCGCCGAGGCGGTGCGCAGGATCTTCTGCCCGTGCTCGTCGGTACCGGTGAGCAGCCAGGTGTCGTCACCCCGCTGCCGGTGCCAGCGCGCGAGGACGTCCGCGGCGACCTCGGTGTAGGCGTGCCCGATGTGGGGCACGTCGTTCACGTAGAAGATCGGCGTGGTGATGCTGAACGAGGACCCGTCGGACATGCGGACCATCCTACGGGCGCGCGGAACCCGCATGACGCGCGCGGCGGTGGTCTGTGGAAAACCGGATCCGGGAGGCCCGTGGCGGGCCCGCCCCGCGCCTCCAGACCGGAGTCCCCAGCCGTCTACCGCGCCGCGAGCGCGCCTTCGTAGAGGTCCCGCTTGGACAGCCCGGTCGCGTCCGCGACCGCCGCTGCGGCCTCCTTCATGCGCATCCCGGCGGCTACCCGCTCGAGCACCAGTCGGACCCCGTCGTCGAGCGTCGCTTCCTCGGTGGCCTCGGCGGCTCCTGCGACGACGATGCAGATCTCGCCCCTGACCCCCTCGGACGCCCACGTGACGAGCTCGTCGAGCGGCCCGCGCCGGACCTCTTCGTAGAGCTTCGTGAGCTCGCGGCAGACCGCGGCACGACGATCGCCGCCGAACCCGACGGCCATGTCGGCGAGCGTCTCGGCCAACCGGTGCGGCGACTCGAAGAAGACCATCGTGCGCTGCTCCCCCGCGAGCGCCTGGAACGCACGGCGGCGCTCCCCGCCCTTGCGCGTCGGGAACCCCTCGAACGTGAAGCGGTCCGTCGGCAGGCCCGAGACGGCGAGCGCCATGAGCACGGCGGACGGGCCGGGCAGCGCCGTGACGGTGACGCCGGCCGCTGCCGCCGCCTCGACCAGCGGGAAGCCGGGGTCGCTGATGGCGGGCATGCCAGCGTCGGTGAGGACCACGACGTCCTCGTCACGGGCGAGCTCGACGACCTCGGACGCCTTCGCCCGCTCGTTGTGCTCGTGCAGGGCGATGAGCCGCGGACGGTTCTCGATGCCGAGGGCGCGCATGAGGTGGATGGCGGTCCTGGTGTCCTCCGCCGCGACCACCGTGGCGTTGGAGAGGGTCTCGACGAGACGGCGCGAGGCGTCCCCGAGGTTGCCGATGGGCGTTGCTGCGAGGACGATCACGCACCCATTGTCGTCGCAGCACCGACGCAGCGCGGACATGCGGTCGATCCGTAGGATGCTCAGCGATGACCAGCGAGCTGACCGACGACCGCACGGCCGTGCCCGACGGGCCGGTCGGCTCGCGCCTCGACGACTGGTGGGGGCGGATGCTCTCCACCGCCCAGCGTGTGGCGGTGTGGCGCTGGGCGGGACCGATCGCGGTGACGCTGCTCGCCGCCGTGCTGCGCCTGGCCAACCTCGGGAACCCGCACTCCCTGGTCTTCGACGAGACCTACTACGTCAAGGACGGCTGGTCGATCGTCCACCTCGGGTACGAGGGCACCTGGCCGGCGAACCCGAGCAGCGACTCCGCCCCGACGACCGACGACCGGTTCTCGAGCGGTGAGACGGACGTCTTCACCAGCGCCGCGGAGTTCATCGCGCACCCGCCGCTCGGCAAGTACCTGATCGGGCTCGGCATGCTCCTGTTCGGGGCGGACAACTCGTTCGGCTGGCGGTTCGCGGTGGCCGTGCTCGGCATCGCGACGGTGTTCCTCACCGCCGTGATCGCCCGGTCGCTGTTCCGCTCCACCCTGGTCGGCACGCTCGCCGGCGGCCTGCTCGCGATCGACGGCCAGGCCATCGTGATGTCCCGCGTGACGCTGCTCGACGGCATCCTGACGTTCTTCGTCGTGCTCGGGTTCGGAGCACTCCTGCTCGACCGGCGCCGGAGTCAGCGGCGGCTCGACGACTGGGTCGCCGAGCGCGTCGCCGCCGGCCGGGACACCCTGTGGGGGCCCGTGCTCTGGTGGCGTCCGTGGCTGTTCGCGATGGGGCTGACGATGGGGCTGGCCACCGCGACGAAGTGGTCGGGGATGTACTTCCTGGCGTTCTTCGCCGTCTACTCCGTGTTGAGCGACATGATGATGCGTCGCCGAGCCGGGGTCGAGTTCTGGTCGTCGAGCGCGCTGCTCCAGCAGGCACCCGTGTCGTTCCTGCTCACCGTGCCGATCGCCGCCGTCACCTACGTCGCGTCGTGGACGGGCTGGTTCGTGTCGAAGGACGGCTGGGACCGCAACTGGCTGGCCTCCGGCGGGGAACGCTGGACCGGGGTGCTCCGGTGGGTGCCGGACAGCCTGCAGAACTGGTGGCACTACCAGTCGGAGATCTACAACTTCAACATCGGGCTGCACACGCCGCACTCGTACCAGGCGAACCCGCTGCTCTGGCTCGTCATGCAGCGCCCCACCTCGATGTTCTACGTCGGCACCGACGCCGGCCAGGACGGCTGCTCGGCCAGCCGCTGCGGCGAGGCCATCACCGGCGTCGCGAACCCCTTCATCTGGTACGCGGCGGTCATCGCGACCGTGGCCCTGCTCGTGCTCTGGATCCTGCGCCGACGGTGGCAGTACGGGTTCGTCCTGCTCGGCGTCGCCGCGGGGTACCTGCCGTGGCTCATGTACGTCAACCGGACGGTCTTCCAGTTCTACACGATCGCCTTCGAGCCCTTCATGGTGATGGCGCTGGCTGCGGCGATCGGGTTGGTGCTCGGGTCACGGACCGATCCGCGGCCCCGACGGACCCGGGCGATCGTCTGGGTCGGCGTGTACCTGGTCGTGGTCGTGCTCGCGTCGGCGTACTGGTACCCGATGTGGACCGCGATCCAGGTGCCGTGGGACTTCATCCGGTCGCACTACTGGCTGCCGAGCTGGCTGTAGCGCGCGTCGGGTGTCGGCCCGGCGCACTGGTCGCGACCAGACCGCCGGACGGGAGGCACGGGTCGACTCCGCCACGGGCCTCCCGTCCGGAGTCGGCCGGCACCGGAGCCGCGCGCCGTCCGCGGGGACGCGTCAGGACTGCGCGTGCAGCGCTCGCTCGATCGACTCGCGGTCGAGCGGGTCGCCGACCATCTTCGTGGCGGTCTCGCTCGCGGTCTGCGGCAGGACGCCCTCGATGAGGAGCTCGGCGTACCGGCGCCACGCGTTCGGGTCGTGCTCTCGGGTCGCGTCGGCCACCGCGCCCACCATCGCGGTGAGCATCGGCAGGTCGCGGTAGTCGAACCCGGCACGGACGACCCCGGCGGTCTCGGCCCGACCGATGATCGCGGAGACCTGGCGTTCCAGCCGGTCACGCTCCTGCACGATCGACGGACGCGCCTTGCCGGCCCGCACGATGGCGTCGGCGAGCGCACGGTCGCGGGCGCGGAACTCGAACACGCCGGTCAGGTAGACCCGGAGGGCCTCGCGCGGGTCGACGACGTCGGCCGCGCGAGCCGCTGCGTCGTTCATCGCCTCGAACTTGGTGGCGAGCAGCGCCTCGATCAGGGAGTCCTTGTCGGCGAAGCGTCGGTACACGGTGCCGACGCCGACGCCCGCTTCGTGCGCGATGTCGTTCAGGGTGACCGACAGACCACGCTCCGCGAAGCACTTGCGAGCGGTCTGCAGGATCAACTCGCGGTTGCGTGCCGCATCGGCGCGCAGCGGGCGCTCGAGGTCGGGCGCGGACTCGGTGGTGCTCACGGTGCCGAACCTAGTTGAACTTTCTGGGAATAAGTGGATGCGGACCTTCCGTTTCGGTCTACACTGTCGACAAACGGATGCCGCGCATCCGTTTGACACCTCCCCTCTTCGAAACGCCCGACGGTGCGCGCTTCGTGCTCCCCCTCCAACCTTCTCGAAGGAGGCTGCCGTGACGGCAGAACACACCGTGCCGACCCCCACCGGGGCAGCACCCACGACCTCTGGCTCCACCCCCGCCAAGAGCAACCACCGCTGGATCGCCCTGGCGGTCATCGCCCTCGCCCAGCTCATGGTCGTGCTCGACGCCACCATCGTGAACATCGCGCTGCCCTCGGCCCAGGCCGACCTGGGGTTCGGCACCGACCAGCGCCAGTGGATCGTCACCGCGTACTCGCTGGCGTTCGGTTCGCTCCTGCTGCTCGGCGGCCGCCTCGGCGACCTGTTCGGCCGCAAGAACACCTTCATCATCGGCCTGGTCGGCTTCGCGGTCGCATCGGTCCTCGGTGGCCTCGCCGACTCGTTCGGCCTGCTGGTCGCCGCCCGCGCCCTGCAGGGTGTGTTCGGCGCGCTGCTCGCCCCGTCCGCCCTCGGCATGCTGACCACGACCTTCCGCGACCCGAAGGAGCGCGGTCGTGCGTTCGGCATCTTCGGGTCCATCGCCGGTTCCGGTGCGGCCATCGGCCTGCTCCTCGGTGGCGTCCTGACCGAGTACGCGTCGTGGCGCTGGTGCCTCTACGTCAACGTGGTCTTCGCCGTGCTCGGCGTGATCGGCGCGCTCGTCTTCATGGAGAAGCCGCCGAAGGTCGACCGTCCACGCATCGACGTCCTCGGGGTCATCACCATCACCGCCGGCCTGGTCGGCGTCGTCTACGGCTTCTCGAACGCCGAGACCAACGGCTGGGACTCCCCCGTCACCATCGCGATGCTCGCCGCGGGCGTGGTGCTCATCGCCGCGTTCGTGTTCATCGAGACCCGTGTGGCACACCCGCTGCTGCCCCTGCGCGTGGTGCTCGACCGCGACCGCGGTGGGTCGTTCATCGCGATCGGCCTGGTGGCGATCGGCATGTTCGGCATCTTCCTGTTCCTGACCTACTACCTCGAGCAGACCCTCGGGTTCAGCTCGCTGCAGACCGGTCTGGCCTTCCTGCCGATGCCGCTGTCGATCATGATCTCGGCGACGCAGATCGGTGGGCGCCTCCTGCCCCGCGTCGGCCCGAAGATCCTGATCTTGGCCGGTGGCCTCGTCGCCGCGACCGGCCTGCTCCTGCTGCTGCGCACCGACCTGGACAGCTCCTACGCGGGCACCGTCCTGCCGGCGCTGGTCGTCATCGGCCTCGGCATGGGCACGATCTTCTCGTCCGCGATGAACACCGCGACGACCGGCGTCGCCCGCGCCGACGCCGGTGTGGCCTCGGCGACGGTCAACACGATGCAGCAGATCGGTGGCTCGATCGGCACGGCGCTGCTGTCGACGATCTTCGCCGACGTGGTGTCGAACAGCCTGTCCGGACTGTCCGCCGCCCCGACGAAGCTGCAGCAGGCGCAGGCCACGCTCGACGGCTACCACGTGGCGTTCGGCATCTCGGCCGGCGTGCTCGTGCTCGTCGCCCTCGCGGGTGGTCTGCTCATCAACCGGCAGTCGGTGCGGGTCGAGCGGCTCGCACGTGCCGGGTCCGCCACGACCGGGAGCATCCCCGCCGCCGCGCACTGACGTCGCAGCGGGGCGGTGCCGACTCGGAACGACGATCGCGATGTCGTACGACAACCGCCTTGTCGTTCCGAGTCGACGCACCAACCACCACGCGCGCCCGGTTGCGCAGTGTGTCGGTTTCCCTGTCGCCCGTCAGAGGTCCGCATTATCGTGTGCGGCATGGCCCCCGTCCTGACCTCGCCGCTCGTGTCGACGCAGTGGCTCGCCGACCACCTCGGTGGTGACGAGCTCGTCGTCCTCGACGCCTCGGTGCACACGGTGGGGACCGGTCTCGCGACGACGTGGCATTCCGCCGTCGACTCCTACGAGCAGCGCGGGCACGTCCCCGGCGCCCGCTTCGCCGACCTCGTCGACGCGTTCTCGACGCCGGGCGCCGAGGTCCCCTTCACCCGCCCGAGTGCCGAACGGTTCGAGGCTGCGGCCGGCGACCTGGGTGTCACGAACACCTCGACGGTCGTGGTCTACGACGACAGCGTCGGCGAGTGGTCGGCACGACTGTGGTGGATCTTCCGTTCGTTCGGCTTCGACTCGGTCGCGGTCCTCGACGGCGGCTTCACGAAGTGGCGCGACGAGGGCCGTCCGGTCCGCGTCGGAGCACTGCGCCAAGCGTCCGGTGCGGCGAAGTCGCCCGACGACGACCGCGCCTTCCTCGCCGGTGAAGAGCGCCCGCTCTGGGCGGACCACGCCCGTGTCCGCCGAGCCGTGACGGGTGAGCAGCCCGCGGCGCTGGTGTTCGCGGCGCCCGAAGTGGCCCTCGGCGACGACCACCCGCCGATCATCCCGGGCAGCACCCCCATCACGGCGGACACCCTGGTCGACCCGGAGACGAACGCCTACCTGCGGGGGCCGAAGCTCGCCGAGGCGTTCGCCGCCGTCGTCGGCGAGGACGAGATCGTGACGTACTGCGGGGTCGGCAGCGCCGCGTGCGTGGACGCCCTGGCACTGACCGTGCTCGGCCACGACAAGGTCACCGTCTACGACGGCTCGCTGCTGGACTGGTGGCGACACGAGCCCGAGGCGCTGGCGTCCTGACGACGCGGGCCGCCGGCGACCGTCCCGCTAGCGTTGGGGCATGAGCTCCAGACGCGCGGTCATCCTCGGCGGCACGGGCGGGATCGGTTCCGCCGTCGCCCGTGAGCTGCTCGACGCCTCCGGCCGACGCGGCGACGACTGGCAAGTCGAAGTCCTCGCCCGTCGTGGGGGCCCGGCGGCCGACGCCCTGAGCGCATCGGGCGCGAGCTTCACCGCCGGTGACCGCCGCGACACGAGCACCCTGCGTGACCTCCTCCGCCCCGGCGCGGACCTGCTCGTCGACACCGTGGGGCTGACCCGCGACGACGCGACGCAGCTCCTGCCGTTCCTAGACGACGTCGGCTCCACCGTCTTCGTCTCCTCGCGCGCGGTCTACGCCGACGAGCAGGGGCGGCACGCGAACTCGACCGACAAGCCGGTCTTCGGCGACGCGGTCACCGAGATCCAGCCGACCGTCACCGCGGGCGACGGCGACCCGACCAGCCGCGACGGCTACGGCGCCGCGAAGGTGGCGTCGGAGCAGGTCCTCCTCGACCACGGCGCCCCGGTCACGGTCCTGCGACCGTCGAAGGTGTACGGCGTCGGCATCGGCCGTCCGCGCGAGTGGTTCGTGGTGCGCCGGGTGCTCGACGGGCGCGAACGGATCCTGCTCGCCGACCACGGCCGCGGCGTCGACCACACGACGGCCGCGAGCGGGATCGGCTCGCTCGTCCGCCTGGTCGCCGATGCTCCTGACCGGCGCATCCTCAACGTCGCCGACGACGCCGCTCCGACGGCGCTCGAGATCGTGCGGACCATCGCCGGGCACCTCGACCACCGGTTCGACGAGGTCCTGCTCGACACGGACGCCCCCGCCTTCGTCGGGACCACCCCGTGGTCGTCGCCGTCACCGTTCGTCCTCGACACGACGGCGGCGCGGGCGCTCGGGTGGCAGCCGCCGACCTTCGCCACGGCGGTCCTGCCCGAACTCGACTGGTTGGTGGAGACCGCGCAGAGCACACCGGCCGACGGCGACGTGCCGTGGGCCGACGACCCGTTCTGGGAGCGCATGTTCGACTACGGCCCTGAGGACGCCGCCCTCGCGCTCCTGTCGCTCGGCCTCGGGTGACGGTGCCGAGCGTGCCCCGCTCCGAGGTCCTGTTCGTCGGCGGGCGGTCCGGCGTGGGCAAGTCCACGGCCGCCGAGGCGCTGCACGACCTGCTCGTCGCAGCGGACGTCCGTCACGCGGTGATCGAGGGCGACCTGCTGGACCTCGCGCACCCGGCACCGCACGTCGAGCACCCCGAGGCGCACCTGGCCGAACGGAACCTCGCCGCGATGTGGCAGGCCTACCGCGAGCTCGGCCACCACCGGCTGGTCTACACGAACACGGTGTCCGTGCTCGAGCACGAGCGTCTGGCCGCCGCCATGGGCGACGACCCCGTGGTCACGACGGTCCTGCTGCGCGCGGCAGACGGTCCCACCGCCGAGCGCCTCGCTCGGCGGGCAGGTGGCGAGGTCCCTGAGGCGCAGTTCGCGCACAGCACGCGGACGGCCGGGAGGCTCGACGCGGCTTCCGGGGACACGGTCGCCCGGCTGGACACGGACGATCTCGCCCCCGCCCAGGTCGCGCAGCGTCTCGCCGCGTTGACGGGGTGGCTCCCCCGCTGACCGCTCGGACGAGGGCTGTGGAGACCGACGATCCGTCCACAGATCGCGGCGATCGTTGGTCCGCCCAGTCGCCACGGGGCACGCTGGAGGCATGAACGACAACCGACTCGGCACCTCGGTCAGCCCGTACCTCCGGCTGCACGCCGACAACCCCGTGGACTGGCGCGAGTGGGGCCCCGAGGCCTTCGCCGAGGCACGTGAGCGCGGCGTGCCGGTCCTGGTGTCGGTCGGCTACGCCACGTGCCACTGGTGCCACGTCATGGCGCGTGAGAGCTTCGCCGACCCGGAGATCGGTTCACTGCTCCGCCAGGACTTCGTCGCGGTCAAGGTCGACCGCGAAGAGCGTCCCGACGTCGACGCCAGCCTGATGGCCTCGGCGAGCGCGTTCACGCAGCAGCTCGGCTGGCCCCTGACGACGTTCCTGACGCCCGAGGGCCACGTGTTCTTCGCCGGCACGTACTTCCCGCCGACCCCCGTGGGTCAGGTGCCCGCGTTCCGGCAGATCCTGGCGGCGGTGCTCGACGCCTGGACCGAGCGGCGGCACGAGGTCGACGCGAACGCCGCGGCCATCGCGACGGCGATCCGGCAGGGGGCCGAGGCGGACGCGACCGCCCGCGCCGGCGACGGTCCTGGCGGAGCCGACCCGCGCCTCCCGTCCGTCGACAGCATCCGGGCCGTCACCGGTCAGCTGTCGCGGGCACAGGACACCACCTACGGGGGTTTCGGCGGCGCGCCGAAGTTCCCGAGCACACCGTTGCTGGAGTTCCTCGCCGACGCAGCACGTGACGGCGATGCCGAGGCCGACGGTCTGCTCGACCGGTCGCTGCACGCGATCCGGGCCTCCGAGCTGACCGATGCCGACGGCGGCGTGTTCCGGTACGCCACCAAGCGCGACTGGAGCGTGCCGCACTACGAACGGATGCTCTACGACAACGCCGGCCTGCTCGCGGTCGCCGGGGCCGAACAGGCACGCGGCATCGCGGACTTCCTGCGGGACACCCTGCGGCAGGAGGACGGCGCGTTCGTCGCCGCGCAGGACAGCGAGTCCACGATCGACGGCCGGCGGGTGGAGGGCGAGTGGTACCGACGGCCGCTGTCGGAGCGCGCCCTCCTGGACCCGCCACCACTCGACGACCAGGTCCTGACCGGGTGGAACGGCCTGGCGATCCGCGGGCTCGCGATCGCCGGCGAACGCCACGACGACCCCGAGATGATCGACCTCGCCCGGTCGGCAGCCGACGCGCTGCTGCGGTCGCACGTGCACGACGGGCACGTCGTGATCCGCTCGAGCACGCCGCGCGGGCCGTCGGCGGCCCCGGCGACCATCGAGGACGTCGGACTGCTGGCCGAGGGGCTGCTCGAGCTCGCCCTGGTGACGGGCGAGGCCGTCTACGCCGTGACCGCCCGTTCCCTGGTCGACGACGGCCTGGCCGGCCGGTTCGACGTCGACCCGGTGCTCGCCGGGGCGGGCACGGTGACCGGGGAACAACCACAGACCGCGATGCGCTCCGGGACGGTGGCCCTGGCCGCAGCGGCAGCCGAGCTCGCGGCGTTGACCGGCGACTCCGCGTACCGAACAGCCGCCGAGCGGTTGGTGGCGGACCGGGCGACGACGGGGACCGAGCGGCCGCTCGGGCACGCGGACGCCCTCGGTCTCGCACTCGGGCTGCAACGGCCCTCGCGCGAGATCGTGGTCGTGACGTCGGACCCGCACGACCCGCTGCGGGACGCCGTCCGCGCCGCGCGCCGACCCGGCACGGTCATCACTCGCGTGACCCCGACGCAGGCCACGGAGTGGGCAGCCGCGGGGTTCGAGCTGTTCGAGGCGCGGGATGCGCTCGAACCGGCCGCGTACGTGTGTCACGACCGTGTGTGTGCCCTGCCCGCTCGGTCCGCGGCCGACCTCGCCGCCGGGCTCGCAGCACCGGCGGCGTGACGGTATCCTGGAATGCTCATGTCTCCCACGCCGCCAGTCATCACGTACCCGCCCGAACTGCCGGTCTCGCAGCGGCGGGACGACATCGCGGCCGCCATCCGTGACAACCAGGTCGTCATCGTGGCGGGTGCCACCGGCTCGGGCAAGACCACACAGCTGCCGAAGATCTGCCTCGAGCTGGGACGCGAGCACATCGGGCACACCCAGCCCCGCCGGATCGCCGCCCGCACGATCGCGGAACGCGTGTCCGAAGAACTCGGCAGCAACCTCGGCGACCTGGTCGGCTACCAGGTGCGCTTCACCGACAAGGTGTCGTCGAACACCCGCATCAAGCTGATGACCGACGGCATCCTGCTGAACGAGATCCACTTCGACCGCGACCTGAAGCGGTACGACACGATCATCATCGACGAGGCGCACGAGCGCTCGCTCACCATCGACTTCCTGCTCGGGTACCTCAAGCGGCTCCTGGTCCGGCGCCCCGACCTCAAGCTCATCATCACGAGCGCGACGATCGACCCCGAGTCCTTCTCGAAGCACTTCGGCGACGCCCCGATCATCGAGGTCTCCGGCCGGACCTACCCCGTCGAGATCCGGTACCGCCCGCTCGTGTCCGAGGACCCCGAAGACACCGACGAGGACGACGAGACCGACTCGCGCACGGCCGACCGTGGCGGGTCGAACGGCGCCGACGACCGCGACACCCTGCAGGGGATCACCGACGCGCTCGACGAACTCGCGCGAGAAGAACCCGGCGACGTGCTCGTGTTCCTGTCCGGCGAGAACGAGATCCGTGACGCGCAGGACGCCATCGAGGGCAAGCGGTACCAGGGCACCGAGGTCCTGCCCCTGTACGGTCGGCTCTCCGCCGCCGATCAACACCGTGTCTTCGACCGACGCACCACCCCGGGGGTGCGCCGGCGCGTGGTGCTCGCCACGAACGTCGCCGAGACCTCGCTGACCGTGCCGGGCATCAAGTACGTCATCGACACCGGGACCGCCCGCATCTCCCGGTACTCCCCGCGTGCCAAGGTGCAGCGGCTGCCGATCGAAGCGATCTCGCAGGCCAGCGCGAACCAGCGTTCGGGTCGAGCGGGCCGCACCAGCGCTGGCATCGCCATCCGGCTCTACTCGGAGGACGACTTCGAGCGTCGGGACGAGTTCACCGACCCGGAGATCCTGCGGACGAACCTCGCGGCGGTGATCCTGCAGATGATCTCGCTCGGTTTCGGCGACATCGAGTCGTTCCCCTTCCTGCAGCCGCCGGACTCCCGCGGCGTGAAGGACGGCCTCGACCTGCTGCGCGAGCTCCGCGCCGTCGACAAGGACGGCCGGATCACGAAGTCCGGCAGACAGCTCACCCGACTGCCGATCGACCCCCGGCTCGGCCGGATGGTGCTCGAGGCCGGTCGCCAGGGTGTCGGGCGCGAGGTCGTCGCCGTCGTCAGCGCCCTGAGCATCCAGGACCCCCGTGAACGCCCGCTCGAGAAGCGCGCCCACGCCGACCAGATGCACGCCCGCTTCGCCGACCCGACGAGCGACTTCCTCACCCTGCTCGCGCTGTGGAACTACATCGAGGACAAGCAGGAAGAGCTGTCGTCGAGCGCCTTCCGCCGGCTCTGCAAGGCCGAGTTCCTCAACTACCTGCGCATCCGCGAGTGGCAGGACCTGTACCGCCAGCTCTCCCGCGCCGCGAAGCAGGTCGACGTCCGGGTCGGCCAGTCCCGCTCCGACGACGGCGATGCCGTGCACCGGTCCCTGCTCGCCGGTCTGCTCAGCCAGATCGGTCTGCGCGACCGCGAGAAGCGTGACTACCTCGGCTCGCGGAACACCCGGTTCGTCGTGTTCCCGGGCAGTGTGCTCGCGAAGAAGCAGCCCGACGCGGTGATGGCGGCCGAACTCGTCGAGACCAGCCGGCTGTTCGCACGGACCGTCGGCCGGATCGACCCCGCGTGGGTCGAGCCCCTCGCCGGTGACCTGCTGAAGCGCACCTACGGCGAACCGCACTGGGAGAAGAAGCAGGGCGCCGTCGTCGCGTACGAGCGGGTGACCCTGTTCGGCGTCCCGATCGTGCAGCGCCGCCGGGTGCAGTACGCCCGGATCGACCCGGAGCACTCGCGTGAGCTCTTCATCCGCCACGCCCTGGTCGAGGGCGAGTGGGAGTCGCAGCAGGCGTTCGACCGCGCCAACCGGAAACTCCGCAAGGAGCTCGAGCAGCTCGAGGAGCGCACCCGCCGGCGCGACATCCTGCTCGACGACGAGAACGTCTACGAGTTCTACGACGCGCGCATCCCCGCGGACATCGCCACGACCCGTGACTTCGAGGGATGGTGGCGGACGACGCGCCGCGACCAACCGGACCTGCTCACGATGCGCCGGGCGGACCTGCTGGACGAATCCGCTGCCGAGGCGGCGGAGGACGACGCCGAGTACCCGACCCAGTGGCGCAGCGGCGACCAGCGCCTCGCGATCCAGTACCGCTTCGAGCCGGGCGCGCAGGACGACGGCGTGAGCGTGCAGGTGCCGCTCGCGCTGCTCCCCCGTATGCGCGAGGAGGGCTTCGACTGGCAGGTCCGCGGCCTGCGCAAGGAGCTCGTGACCGCCCTCATCAAGTCGCTGCCGAAGCAGATCCGCAAGAACGTCGTACCTGCCGCCGACTGGGCCGAGAAGATCGTCGCCGAACTGCCGGACGACGCCCCGACCGAGCCCACCGAGTCGTTCCGCGCGACCCTGGCCAAGGCGATCCAGCGCATGACGTACGTGCCGGTGTCGGAGTCCGACTTCGATCTGTCCCGGGTGCCATCGCACCTGCTGCCGACGTGGGCAGTCGTCGACGAACGCGGTCGGCGGGTCGAGGCCGGCAAGGACCTGTCGGTCCTGCAGACGAAGCTCAAGGACCGCACACAGCAGAGCGTCGCCTCCGCCACGGTGCGGGCTGCGGGACGACCAGGAGGCGCGGCTCGCGTCGCCGCCGCCGGTGGCGGTGCCGGGGTGGAACAGTCCGGCCTCACCACGTGGCCAGCCCAGGACCTGCCGCAGACCCTCGACACCAAGCAGGCCGGTGGTGTCATCCGCGCGTACCCGTCCCTGGTGGAAGAAGGTTCCGGCCCGAAGGCGACCGTCGCGGTGCAGTTGCTCGCGACGCCGTCCGACCGGCAGGTCCGCATGCCCGCCGGGGTCCGTCGCCTGGTGATGCTCGCGGTGCCGTCCCCGGTGTCGTACATCCAGTCACACCTGACGGCGCAGGAGAAGCTCGCACTCGCGGCGAGCCCGTACGCCTCCACGAACGCACTCTTCGACGACGTGCTCGCGGCCGTCGTCGACGCAGTGATCCGTCGCGCCCACCCGGACGGTCTCGTGTTCACCAAGGCCGAGTTCGAGGCGGTCCGTGACGCCGTGTCGGCGACCGTCGTCGACACGATGTTCACGGCGGTCTCCGAGCTCGCCGCGGTGCTCGCCGCCCAGCGCTCCGCCGAGCGAGCACTCAAGCAGGCGAACTCGATGTCCCTGCTCGGTGCGTTGACGGACATGCGCCAGCAGCTGGAGCGGCTCGTCTACCCGGGGTTCGTCTCCGTGGCCGGGCTCGACCGGCTCCGACGCATCCGGGTGTACCTGCAGGGCATCGAGGCACGCGTGCAGAAACTGCTGCAGAACCCGGGGCGCGACGCCACGTGGATGCGCGAGGTCACCGTCGCCACCGATCGGTACGTCGACGCGGGCGGTGCGTTCCCGCCGCCGGTCGGCGCACACCCCGAGCTCGTGCACGCGCGGTGGATGCTCGAGGAGTTCCGCCTCAGCCTGTTCGCGCAGGAACTCGGCACCGCCGAGACGGTGTCGTTGCAGCGGATCACGAAGGCCCTGACCGCAGCGCGCTGATCGGTCTACCCTGACGGCCATGATCGGCACACTCGACATGGTCGTCCTGGACTGCGCAGACCCTCGCGGCCTGGCCCGCTTCTACGCGGAGCTGCTCGGTGGCGAGATCGTCGGCTTCGACGAGGACTGGGCCGAGGTCGCGCTCCCCTTCACCGACCAGCGGCCGCTCCTGGCGTTCCAGCAGGTCGAGGACTACCGCGCCCCGGAGTGGCCCGGGCAGCTCGTCCCGCAGCAGAGCCACCTCGACGTGAAGGTCGAGGACCTCGACGACGGCGAGGCCGCGGTCCTGGCCATCGGTGCGACCGCGACGGGATCGGCGACCGAGACGTTCCGCGTGTACCTCGACCCGGCGGGCCACCCGTTCTGCCTCATCCGCCCGAACGACTGAACCCGTTCGAGCGTCGGCATGCCGACCGTCGCAGGGCCCGCACCACGTCCATGCTGGCCCCATGACGGAACTCCGACCGATCGACCTGGACACCTGGCCCCGCCGCGAGCACTTCGAGCACTACCGCCAGCGTGTGCAGTGCTCCTACGAGGTGACCGTCGACGTCGACGTCACGGCGTTCGTCGCGGCGGTCCGCACGAGCGCGGCGAAGACCTACGCGTCGCAGATCTGGGCGATCGCGACCGTGGTCAACCGTCATGCCGAGTTCCGGATGCAGCTGCTCGACGACGGCTCCCCCGGCGTCTGGGACGTCGTGCACCCGATGTTCACGGTGTTCCACCCGGACACGGAGACCTTCTCGGCGTTGGTCGTGCCCTACGACGATGACTTCGGGCGGTTCCACGCCGCCGCAGTCGACACGATGGATCGGTACCGGGACGACGTCCGGATGTTCCCGCAGGACGACCGGCCCCGGAACGTGTTCGACGTCTCCACCTTCCCCCGCACGTCGTTCACGGGGTTCGCGCTGCACGTCCGCGACGGGTACGACCACCTGTTGCCGATCGTCACGCTCGGGCGCTACCGGACCGAGGGCGACCGCACGCTGATGCCGATGGCGCTGCAGATCAACCACGCGGCGGCCGATGGTTTCCACACCTCGCGGTTGGTCCAGGAGCTCGAGGACCTGTTCGCCCACCCGTCGTGGTTGGCGTGACCGCGGAGCGGACGGGAGGCCCGTGGCGGACCCCGCCACGGGCCTCCCGTCCGATCGCCCCGAGTCCAGGGCCACGCAAGACGCCGTCATGTCGCCGAGACGACGGCGTCACGCGCCCGCGCGCGCCTCCAACGCCTGCTCGAACTCGCGCCGCATCGCGTCGCCGCCCCGGCGGCGCCAGTCGCGCACGACGGCCTTCCACCCCGACACCGGCGCTCGGCCGAGCAGCACGTCGTTGATCGCACTCGTGGCGTAGGTCCCGATGGCCGGTCCCTTGGTGGAGTTCGTCGGCGAGTAGAGCCCGTAGGTGGGGTTCGTGATCCCGTCGTCCAACCACGAGGACAGCGACTCGTAGACGACGTCCGTCATCTCCGGGGCTCCCGAGTAGAAGAGCGGCAGCGGGCACTCCGTGAAGTACTGCAGCGGGAACTCGCCGAGCGCGGTCTCGCTGTTGCCCGTCTTGGTGAGGACGGGGGCGCCGTCGCGGAAGTCGAAGTCCCGGCCCTCGATGCCGAACTTCCGGTACATCCAGGCCTCGGTCCCGAACGGCGACGCACACCAGTTCAACACGCCGAGCAGCATGCGGATGCGCTCCTCGGGCCCGGCCGCGAGTGCGGTGATCGCGTTGTTCGGGTCCCCGAGCCACGGTTTCGGCTTCGCGCCGCCCGGTCCGACGAACGGCGCCATGGTCATGCGGAACCCGCTGGCGGGCTCGGCCTGCTGCAGCAGGCCGGGGATCGCGCTGTAGCTGTCCTGGAGCATCAGCGCCGAGCCCTGCACGAACCACACCTTGCCGTTGTAGGCGGTGACGCTGTCCGGGTGGACGAGGCCGTCGGCGAGGAGCTTCCGCGAGGCCTCGAGCATGTCCTGGTACGCGTCGACCTCGTACATGTGGGTCAGGCGGCCGCCCTGCTCGTCCCACTGGTTGGGCACACCGAACATCGACGCGAGGATGTTGGTCGGCACGGAGCCCAGCGCCCAGCGGTTGCGCTGCGGGTCGGAGACCTCGCGGCAGAGCGCCTCGAACTCGTCGAGGTCACGGAAGGACGGGTCGACGCCGAGCTGCTCGAACAGGTCCTGCCGTCGGTGCAGCACACCGGTGGTCAGGGGCCCGCGGGGCACGGGGACACCGTAGATGCCACCCGAGAACACGGTGCCGCGCCAGGACGCGGTGGGCAGGTTGGCCAGGTACGGGTAGTCCCGGACGCCGCTGCCGGAGAGGATCTCGGTGAGGTTCGCCGCCTTCGCCTCGAGGAACTGCGGCAGGTACGAGAACGTCCCGAACACCGTGAACACGTCGCCGAGGGTGTCGCCCGCGACCTGCGTGGCGAACTTGTTGCCCCAGTCGGCGTTCGGGGTGATCGTCAGGTCGAGGTCGACGCCCATCCGCTCGTCGAGGCCCTGCCAGTACGGGTTGCTGCCCTTCGACGGTGGGACGGGCGAGTTCGTCGGGACGCTGCCGTGCAGCGTCGACCCGTCGCCGGGCACCCGGTCCGTCGGCACCAGGTCCGACGGGATGCGTCGGAACGCGGACGGCATGAGCGCGCTGGTCTTCGGGAGCACCGGGTCCGGTCCGCCGGCCCACGGCACGTAGTCCGGCAGCGTCACGGCCCGGTTGATCGCCTTGACGTCGGTGGAGCGGGTGACGGTGTCACAACCGGCCAGGAGGCCCGTGGCCGCGATCCCGAGACCGCCAGCGATGAGGCCGCGGCGGGTGATGCCCCGTGGTGCGTTGGTCGTCATGGTGTCAGCCCTTCACGGCGCCGGTCAGGACACCCTTGGCGAAGTGCCGCTGCAGGAACGGGTAGAGGATGAGGATGGGGACGATCGAGACGACGAGGATCGCCATCTGGATCGACGCCTGCGGGGGCAGCGCGTCGGAACTCGTGCCGAGGTCGGCGCCGCCGAGCTGCGCGTTGTTGATGACGTAGGTGCGCAGCACGAGTTGCAGGGGCCACTTCGCGGTGTCGTTGATGTAGAGCAGGGCGTTGAAGAAGGCGTTCCAGTACCCGACCGCGTAGAACAGGCCGATGACCGCCAGGACGGCCTTCGACAGCGGGAGCACGATCCGCAGGAAGACGCCGAAGTCGCCGGCGCCGTCAATGCGGGCGCTCTCGATGAGCTCTCGCGGGATCGCCATGAAGAACGAGCGCATCACGATCACGTTGAACGCGCTGAGCGCCGTGGGCAGGATGAGCGCCCAGTACGAGTCGAGCAGCCCGAACTGCTTGACGACGAGGTAGTTCGGGATGAGCCCCGGCGCGAACAGCAGGCTGACGAGCACGAGGCTCAGGACCACCCCGTGTCCGTACGACCCCGGCCGGCTCAGCGCGTACGCGAGCATCGCGGTGACGAACAGGCTGATCAGGGTGCCGACCGTGGTGATGCCGACGCTCACGAGCAGTGCCCGGGTGACGACGCCGCCGGCGAAGATGCTCTCGTAGGCGCTGAAGTCGAGCCCGGTCGGCCACATCACGAAGCCCCCGGCACCGTTGACCTGGCTGGACGGCGCGACGCTCGTCGAGACGATGCCGAGGAACGGCAGCAGGACGACGAGGCAGATCACGAGCAGGACGAACCCGGTCAGCAGCCGTCCGGGCAGCGGCGGGGCGTCCAGCGGGCGGTGCTTCCGGGCGGCCCCCGCGGGCACGGTCACGCTCCGGGTGGCGCTCATCGCGACTCCTTCTGGTAGACGCCCGCTTCGCCGAAGACGTGCGCGAGCTTGTTGGCGCCGAGGACGAGCAGGACTCCGACGACGCCCTTGACGAGTCCGACGGCCGCGGCGACGCCCCACTGTCCGCCGAGCACGCCGTTGTTGTAGACGTAGGTGTCGAGGACCTCACTGGCCGCTCGACCGACCGCGGCCTGCTGCAGGAGGATCTGCTCGAACCCGACGGTGAGCGAGTCGCCGAGCCGGAGGATGAGCAGCAGGATGATGATGCCGCGCATGCCGGGCAGGGTGACGTGCCAGAGCTGCCGCCAGCGCGAGGCGCCGTCCATCTTCGCCGCCTCGTACAGGCTCGAGTCGATCTGGGAGAGCACGGCGAGGAACAGGATCGTCGCCCAGCCGGTGTCCTTCCAGATCACCTGGCTGGTGAGCAGCGCGATGAAGCCGTTCGGGTTGCCGAGGAAGTCGATCGCGTCGCCACCCGCCGCCCGGATCGCGTTGTTCACGAGCCCGGAGCCGCCGAGGATCTGCTGGAACACCGCGACGACGATCACCCACGACAGGAAGTGCGGCAGGTACAGGATCGACTGCACGACTTGCTTGATCCGCTCGGACAGCAGCGAGTTGAGCATGAGCGCCAGGATGATCGGCGCCGGGAACACGAACACGACCTGCACGAGCGTGATCACGAGGGTGTTCCGGAGCGCCCCGAGGAACTCCGGATCGCCGTCGAAGATCACCGCGAAGTTCTCGACCCCGACCCACGGGCTGCGCCCGAGCGGGACGAAGGGCAGGTACTCCTGGAAGGCGATGAGGTTGCCGAGCAGGGGTAGGTAGTGGAACCCGAGCAACAGGGCGACGCCCGGCAGGCCCATCAGCAACAGCACTCGATCGCGCCGGATCCGCTGCCAGGTCGTGCGCCGCCGGAGCCCGGGGTGCGGCGGCGGTGCGGTGTGCGCGGTGGTCGTCGCGCGGTCGTCGAGCTTCGTCACTCGGTGGCCTCCTCCGTTGGATTCCTGCAGCGACCCTGGCGTGCGGGGCAACACGGTGGCAATCCGTTGCCAAACTTTTCCATCGTTGTAACGCTCCAGTGAGCGCACACCCGCAGCTCAACGACACGACGCCACCGGCGACCGCCCGCGCTACGCTCATCCCGATGCGCGCAACCGTGCGGGACGTGGCCACCCTCGCCGGGGTGTCGCCGAAGACCGTCTCCAACGTCATCAACGGCGGCGTGGTGGTGCGCCCCGAGACCCGCGAGCGGGTCGAGCGTGCCGTCGCCGAGCTCGACTACGTGCCGAACCTGTCCGCCCGCGGGCTGCGGAACGGCCGGTCCGGGGCGATCGCCCTCACGCTGCCGGAGATGGGCAGCGCCTACTCCGCCGAGCTCGCGCAGTGGTTCGTCGAACTCGCGCGCGAGCGGGGGTGGGTCGTCCAGCTCGACCAGACCGGCAGCGACCCGGCCCGCGAGCGCGAGCTGGTCTCACGGGCACGCGCCCACCTCGTCGACGGGCTCGTGCTCAACCCGGTGTCACTCAGCGCGAGCGTCCTGGCGTCGACCGAGGGGCTGCCGCCGACCGTCGTGATCGGCGAGGTCGAACCCGAGCACGTCGACCAGGTGCACGTCGACAGCCGGGCCGCCGCCGAGCAGGTCACCGCCCACCTGGTGTCCCGCGGCCACCGCAGGATCGCGATCGTCGGTGCCGCCCGCGCGTCCGAGGCCACCGCCACGAGCGAGCTGCGGGAGCGCGGGTACCTCGCCGCGCTCGCGAGCGCCGGGATCGAACCGGACCCCGCGCTGCGGGTACCGCTGCCGTCCTGGACGACGAGTTCGGCGGCGACGGCCTTCGCGACCTGGCTCGACGAGCACCCGCTGCCCGACGCCGTGTTCGCGTTCACGGACTCGATCGCCTTCGGCGTGCTGCACGTCCTGGCGGCCCGGGGTGTCCGCGTTCCCGAGGACGTCAGCGTCATGGGGTTCGACGACATCGACGGAGCGGCGTACGCGATCCCCGCGCTCAGCACGGTGTCGTTCGACCGGCGGGCGTTCGCGACGGCGGCGCTCGACCTGCTCACCCGGCGGATCGAGGACCGGGACCTGCCGCCGGAGACGGTCGTGGTGCCGCACCGCATCGTCGAGCGTGCGAGCGTCGCCGACCGCTGAACAGCTCCGACCGCTGCTCGGCGTACGCTGCGCGGCATGACCAGCGAAGACGCCTCGATGCCGACGCTCGCCGCCACCGTCCTGCAGTCCCCGCAGCCGATCGCGCTCGCCCGGTTCTACGGCGCCCTGACCGGGTGGACCGTGTACGAGGACGGCCCGACCTGGGCCCGGATCCGTCCCGCCGACGGCCCCGGCCTGTCCGTGCAGTTCGAGCCCGAGTACGTCGCCCCGACCTGGCCCGGCACCGCGGACGCCCCCGGCATGCAGCTGCACCTCGACTTCCAGGTGGAGGACCTGCCGGCTGCCGTCGTCCGTGCCGAGGAACTCGGTGCCACGCAGGCCGCGTTCCAACCGCAGGACGACGTCCGGGTGCTGCTCGACCCCGACGGGCACCCGTTCTGCCTGTTCCTGCCCGGGGCCTGACACCGGCTGGCCACGTCTCGAGGTTCCACAACACGCCGGATGATCGCCGCCGAGGTTCCGAACTGCGGCGATCCGAGCGCCGACATGCCGAGATTTCGGAACCTCAGGACAGGCCGGGGTCGGCCGCCGCCAGCACCGCGGCGCACGTGCGGGCATCGCCGAGGATCCGGAAGTGCCCGCCGACCGGCAGCCGCACGTTCGTCGCCCCCGACAGCTCGCTGCCCTCGGGGATGAGCGTGTCGAACACCCCGTAGACCGACGTGATGCGAGCGTTCGCGTCGAGTTCCCGCGCCAGTCCCGCCAGCACGGGGTCGGCGGCCCGGAACACCCGGAGGTGCCGCACCGGAGCGAGCCGCGCGTAGCCGGACCCGGCGAACGGCGTCGACACCGCGACCATGCGGTCGATGCGGCCGTGGTCGTCGAGCTGGGTCATCGCGTACTTCCCGATGAGCCCGCCCTTGCTGTGCGCGAGCACGAGGACGTTCCGCAGGTCGTGCTCCTCGAGGTACGCGAACACGTCGCGCGCCGACACCGGCACCGGCCGCAGGTTGTGGCGCAGCACCGGCAGCACGTGCACGGGATGGCCGCGGTCGTGCAGGGCGTCCATGAGCGGCCGCATGAAGTGCCAGGTCTCGTAGACGCCGGGGATCACGACGACGGGTTGCCCGTCGCCGGTCCGGTAGTCGTCGGCGGTGGTGGGTCCGAGGCTCCGCACCTGCCACGTGATCGCGTACCACCAGTCGAGTGCGGCCCACGTCGCGCGTCGCACCAGCGGGATGCCGGGAGGCACGGGTCGGCTCGTGCCCGTCGCTTCCGTCGAGGACGTGGTCGGCTCGGTCATCGGAGGCCCTCCAGCGTCTGGGCACGGCGGAACTCGTCGACGAGCCGGGCGAACGCGACGGGGTGCCGCTCCTGCAGGTGGTGCGGCCCCGGGAGTTCGACGAACGACCCTCGCTGCGCGCGCGACGCCACGCCGACGGCCCAGTCGCGGCGGACGATCGGGTCGTCGCTGCCCCGGACGACGAGGACGGGTCCGTGCACGTCGGCGATCGTCTCCTCCAGCCGGTACCGGAGCATCGGGCGCAGCTCGCGGACGTACTGCCGGACGCTCCGCAGGTAGTCGGTGACGAGTACCCCGTTCATCCGGAGTCCTTCGCCGGTCCCGTCACGGAACAGGTCGGACGCCACCAACGGCAGGGACCGCCGCTCCACCGGGACCACCGGACTGACCAGGACCACGGAGCCGACGGCCCCCGGGTGCCGCCGGGCTGCTTCGGTCACGACCTGCGCGCCCATCGACTGTCCGACGAGCACGAGGTCCTCCGCTCCCCGCGCACGGACGGCCCGGACGACCAGGTCGCCGAGCTCGGCCATCGACAGCGTCCGGCCGGCAGCGGGGAGCCCGCCGAAGCCGGGCAGGTCGACGCTGACGGTGCGGTGGGTCGCCGCGATGGCCTGCTGCGACCGGCCGAACGACCGGTGCGACATCCCGATGCCGTGGACCAGCACGACGGTGGGGTCGAGGTCGCTCCGCACCCGGCCTGCAGGCGCAGCGGTGTGGAGGCGCACCGGCAGGCCGTCGATCCGGATCGTCTCCACCTTGGCGCGCACGACCCGAGGGTACGCGGCGGTTCGCAGCACCGCGTCAGGCGCGTCATCGACCACACATAGACACGGGGTGTGCACTGCCTTCCATGAGCGACACCACTCCCCCGAACGGCCACGCGCCGGGCGACCCCACCCGCACCCCTCCGGTAGCGGCTCCGGCCGGCTGGGGTTCGGCCCCGACGCCGACCTCGACGGCCACCCTCGACGCCCCCGCCCCGAACGGCGCCACCCCCTGGTACGGCACCGCGGCACCGACGAACCGCACGAGTGCCCCGAAGCCGCCGTGGTTCTGGCCGGTCCTCGCGGCGATCATCGGGCTGGCCGCACTGCTCGTCGGCGGTGGCATCGGCTTCGCCATCGGGCACGCGATCGGCGGGGACCAATCCCGGTCGACCACGCAGCTGCCCGGCACGAACGGTGGGACGAACCAGTTCCCGGGCGGCACCGGCAGCTGATCCGCAGTACGCTCCGGCCATGCGCAAGGTGACAGCAGGGCTGTTCACGTCGGTCGACGGCGTCGTGCAGGACCCGTACGAGTTCCAGTACGACAGCTTCGACGACGAGCTCGGGGCCGGGATGGGCGCGTTCATGGCCCGCACCGACACCGTCCTGCTCGGTAGGAACAGCTACCTCGAGTGGTCCGAGTGGTGGCCCGCGCACCCGGACGACGGCTTCGGTCAGTGGATCAACCCGATCGAGAAGTACGTGGCCTCCACGACGCTGGGCGACGACCTGACCTGGCAGAACACCACCAGGATCCCGGGCGACCTCGACACGTTCGTCCGCGAGCTCAGGGAACGTGACGGTGCCGACATCGCCGTGTGCGGGAGTGTGAGCGTCGTCCGGCACCTGCTGTTCGCCGGACTCCTGGACGAGCTCCAGCTGATGGTGCACCCGGCGATCGCCGGATCCGGCCGGAAGCTCTTCGAGCCGACCGACCCGGCCACGCGCCTGCGGCTGGTCGACAGCACCAAGACGAGCAAGGGGAACGTCCTGAGCACCTACGCACGGCTCGACGCCTGACGGAGCCGACCCGTGCCTCCCGTCCGGCAGTGAACCGGAGCGCTCCGGAGCGCGCGTACCCTCGTGGGTGACCAACTCACCGAGGAAAGCCGGATCAGCATGCCCCAGGACACCCGCCCGCACGTCGTCATCGTCGGCGGTGGATTCGCCGGTGTCGCTGCCATGCGCGAGCTGGCGGACGCCCCGGTCCGGGTGACGCTCGTCGACCGGCACGTCTACAACATGTTCCAGCCCCTCATGTACCAGGTGGCGACGGGCGGGCTGAACGCGGGCGACGTGACGTACTTCCTGCGCAGCCTGCGGGCGAAGCAGGACAACGCCGAGTTCCGGCACGGCCTGCTCACCGGCATCCGGACCGACGAACGCATCGCCGAGATGTCCGACGGCGAGCACCTGCACTACGACTACCTCGTGCTGGCGAACGGCGTGAACACGAGCTACTTCGGCACCCCGGGCGCGTACGAGTACGCGTACTCGATGTACTCCCGCTCGCAGGCCCTGCGGATCCGCGACGAGCTGTTCACCCGGCTGGAAGAGGCCGCTGCGAACCAGGGCCCCGACGAGATCAAGATCGTCATCGTCGGCGGCGGTGCGACCGGCGTCGAGATGGCCGGAGCGCTCGCGGAGCTCCGCGACCAGGCACTCGAGGGCGCGTACCCCGAGCTCGACAAGGGCGCCATCACGATCACCCTCGTGCACCGCAGCGGCGAGCTGCTCAAGCCGTTCGCGCCGCGCCTGCGCCGGTACGCGGCCAAGGTCCTGCGGAAGCGCGGTGTCGTGCTCCGGCTGAACACCGGCGTCTCCGAGGTCAAGACCGACGGCGTGATGACGGCCGACGGCGAGTTCATCCCCGCCTCGCAGGTCATCTGGGCAACCGGCGTCGCCGCCCACAAGGAGGTCTCCGGCTGGGGCCTGCCGCAGACGAGCGGCGGACGCATCCAGGTGGGCGACGACCTGCGCGTCAACGGTGTCGAGCGGATCTTCTCGGCCGGCGACATCGCGGCGCAGTCCGAGGCCCTCGCGCAGCTGGCCCAGCCGGCGCTGCAGGGTGGACGGCACGTCGCGAAGCAGATCAAGCGCCTGCTCGAGGGCAAGCCCACCGAGCACTTCAAGTACTTCGACAAGGGCACGATGGCGACGATCGGCACGAACGCCGCAGTGGCCCAGCTGCGCGGCGGGATCACCATGGTCGGGCCGATCGCCTGGGCCGCGTGGGTCGTGGTGCACATCGCGTCGCTGCTCGGCAACGGCAACCGGCTCTCGACCCTGTCGCACTTCTTCGTCCGTTACCTGTGGTTCATGCGGAAGCGTGCCATCCCGATCGTCGGTGACGTCCGCCCCGTGCGCCCGAACGGCGACCGCGAGCCCGACCCGTGGCAGATGCAGAAGGCGGAGTAGCAGGGCGTTCGCGGCGTTCGCGGCGTTCGCGGCGTCCGCGGTCGCTTCGTGAGCAGAAAGGGTCGGGTCCGGAGACGGAACCCGACCATTCCTGCTCACGATCCGCGGGTGCCGGTACTGCCCCAGCCGCCTACACGACCCGCACGCCGGAGTAGGCGCCGGCGGCGATGTCCTCGAGCAGCCCGGGGCCGGTCGGCTGCCATCCGAGGAGCTCCCGGGTGGCCTCGGACGTTGCGGACATCTCCATGCCGAAGAACCGGCCGATGAACCCGAAGTGCGCGTCCGCGTCGGCCGGGTCGATCGAGGTCACCGGCAGACCGAGGACCTCGCCGATGGCCTCGGCGATCGCGCGGGTCGGGATCGCGGTCTCGGCGACGGCGTGCAGCCGCGTGCCGGCCGGTGCCTGCTCGAGGCCGAGCCGGACGAGCCGTGCGGCGTCGGTGACGTGCACGGCGGACCAGCGGTTGGTGCCGTCGCCCACGTAGCCCGAGACTCCGGTCGTGCGAGCGGCCCCGACGATCGCTGCGATGAACCCGTGGTCACCGGTGCCGTGGGTGGTGGGGCTGAACCGGGCCGCGATCGTGCGCACTCCCTGGTCGACGAAGTCGAAGCCGCGGTTCTCGCTGCCGCCGCGCATGCTGTCCGGCCCGACGAACGGGTTGGCGTCCGCTTCGGTCGAGGGGCGGCCCTGGGCGAGCCCGGCGACGCCGGACGCGAGCACGAACGGGCGGTCGGTGCCGACGAGCGCTGCACCGATGGTCTCGACGGCGGCCCGCTCGCTGGCGTTGGTGGCGGCGGCGTTCGCCCAGTCGTGCTTGTTGGCGAGGTGCAGGACGCCCTCGGCCTCGGCGGCTCCGCGGCGGATGGCGTCCAGGTCGTCGAGGTCACCCCGGACGACGGTGCCGCCCTTCGCCTCGAGCGCTGCGGCTGAGGCGTCGGACCGGGCGAGACCGGTGACGGTGTGTCCGGCGGCGAGCAGGTCGTCGACGGTGTGGGAGCCGATCCAGCCGGAGGCCCCGGTGACGAACACGTGCATGAGTGGTCCTTTCGCAGGTGTCCACGGCGGTGATGTCATGAACTGACATCACCGTAGCACTCGATGTCAGCCGCTGTCATCAACGCATCCTGATCAGTAGACTCTGTGCATGGCTCGCTGGCAACCCGGAACGCGTGAACGACTGCAGGCGGTCGCGCTGCAGCTCTTCGCGTCCGAGGGCTACGACGGCACCACGGTCGCGCGGATCGCCGCCGAGGCCCAGGTCACCGAGCGCACCTTCTTCCGGCACTTCGCCGACAAGCGCGAGGTCCTGTTCGCCGGCCAGGACGACTTCCTCGCGATGTTCGTGGATCCGATCGCGGCCGCACCGGCCGACACAGCGCCCTTCGACCTGGTCGGCCGCGCCCTCGACGCCGCCGCGGGGTTCTTCCCCGAGGACCGCCGGTCGTGGTCACGGGCCCGGCAGACGATCATCGACGCGAACGCAGCGCTCGGCGAACGGGAGCTCGGCAAGCTCGCCACCCTGAAGGCACGCCTGGGCGAGGTCATGCGCGAGCGCGGCGTCCCCGAACCGGCGGCGACCATGGCCGCCGAGACCGCCGTGACGGTGTTCCACCTGTCCTTCGCACAGTGGATCGCCCCGGGTGAGGAGCGCCCCTTCCCGGCGATCGTGCACGAGCGGCTCGACGCCCTGACGGCACTGGTGCACCCCGCTCGCTGAGTGCACGGCGGTCGACCCGACCGTAGGCTCGGCCCGTGACCACGGAGCGCACCGACGTCCTCGTGGTCGGCGGCGGTCCCGTCGGCCTGTTCCTCGCCGCGCTGCTGGCCACCCGCGGTGCCACCGTGCAGGTGTGGGAGCGCCGCCCCGGTCCGCCCGAGGGGTCCCGCGCCATCGGCATCCACGCGCCGTCCCTCGACGCCTTCGCCGAGATCGGGCTCGACGCCCCGGTGCTCGCCGAGGCGACCCTCGTGCGTACCGGCGTCGCCCGGAGCCGTGGGCGGACGCTCGGCACGCTGACGTTCGACCGCGCCTCGGACACCCACCCGTACGTCGCGACGCTCGACCAGCACCGCACCGAGTCCCTGCTGCGGGACCGGCTCGCCGACCTGGACCCGACCGCGCTGCACACCGGGACGACGGTGACGGGCCTGACCCGCCACCGCGACCACGTCGACGCGGTCGGCAGCGGCCCGGACGGCACAGCGGTCGCCGTGCGCGCTGCGTTCGTGGTCGGTGCCGACGGCGCGAGGAGCGTCGTCCGTGACCTGCTCGGCATCGGCACCACCGGACGCGACTACCCGGACCGCTACGTGATGGGCGACTTCGCCGACCCCGAGGACGCCGACGCGCGGACCGCCGCCCTGGTGGACGTCGGACCCTGCGGCGTCGTCGAGTCCTTCCCCCTGCCGCACGGTCGACGCCGGTACGTCGCACTCGTACCGGACTCGCTCGCGTTCGCCCCGAGCGGCGTCGCGCCCGACCCGGCGACGGCCGCACGACTGGCCGCGATCGTCACGGCACGCACCGGCGTCACCCCGGATCCGTCCACGTGCACGATGCTCAGCGGGTTCCGGGTCCGGCGTCGCGCCGCCGACCGCGTCGGGGTCGGCCGGGTGGTGCTCGTCGGCGACGCCGCCCACGAGATCAGCCCGATCGGCGGGCAGGGCATGAACCTCGGTTGGCTCGACGCGGCCGAGCTCGCGCCGTTGCTCGCCGGCGCCGTCCGGACGGGTGTGGCCGGACCGTGGCCCGGCTACGCCGCCCGCCGCCAGGCAGCCGCCCGCCGCGCGGCCCGGCAGGCCGAGGCGAACATGGGGCTCGGTCGTCCGCTCGGCGCCGTCGCCACCATCGGACGGGAGGCGCTGCTCCGGACCGTCCTGTCGCTGCCGACCGCGCACGGCCTGGCCCGGCTCTACGCCATGCGCTGGGCCTGACGGCTCGCGTCGGCTCCGGGCGGCGCGGTCCGAGCCGCGCGGAAGCGCGTCAGGCGACGAGTCGCGCCCCGGCGAAGCCGAGCTCGACGACGAGCACCAGGGACGACGCGATCACGAGCCGGAACAGGGTCCGCGACGCCCGTCCCGCCAGCACCAGTCGGACCCCCACCACGGCGAGCGCCAGCACGACGACCGCCCCGACCACGGCGAGCACGACACCGACGCCACGGACCGGGTCGTCACCGAGCACCTGGCCGCCGAGCACCAGGGCTGCTGCGACCACGAGCGAGCCGAACGCCGTGATCCCGGCACCCCGGAGCCCGAGGCGGTGCGGGAACCCACGGACCCCGGTGGCGGCGTCGTCGACCAGGTCCGGCAGGACGTTGGTGCAGTGGATCGCGACACCGAACACCGCGCCGGTGGCGATCGCCCACCAGGCCGGCCACAGCCCCTCGGGACCGGCGGACACCGCGACCACGGGCAGCAGTCCGAAGGCGACGACGAACGGCACGACGGACCACACGGTGCGCTTCAGCCCGGCGTCGTAGGCCCACCCGGCGGCGACGAGCACGAGGTGTGCCACGGCGGCGACGGGGCCGAGGAACAGCGAGAGGACCACCGCGGCTCCGGCCGTCGCGAACGCTGCCGTGCGGACCGTCCCGACGGCGATGAGTCCGCGGGCGACGGGCTTGTCGCTCCGGCCCACGGCGCGGTCACGGTCGGCATCGATCCAGTCGTTCGCCAGGCCGATCGACAGTTGCCCGGCGACCACCGTCAGCGCGACCAGCGCCACGAGCCAGAACGGGTGCCCGACGGCGGCGGCGATCACGGCGGCGAGCACCGTGACCGTGACCGTCGGTCCGGGGTGGGACGAGGCGAACAGCAGTCGCACCACGTGGGGGTCCTGGCCGGCGGTCACCCGGCCAGCGTACGGGCGGGGCGTGCGCGACGGCGCAGACTCCGGCGGCCGAACACCCCCGAGGCCAGCGCGATGCCGAGCAGCACGACCAGCCCGCCGACGGGCTCGTTCCACCGGACCCGCTCGCCGAGGACGAGCACGCCGAGCGCGACCCCGACCACCGGCGTCAGGTAGGTGACCGTCGACGCCCGACCGGCGCCCCACGCCTGCACCAGCCGCGTGTTCCATGCGTAGGCCAGCCCCGTGCCGACGCAACCGAGCGCGACCATCGCTGCCACGATCCTCCCGTCCAGCTGGACCGGGCCGGTGGCGATGACGGGCGCGACCAGCAGGAGCATGCCCGATGCCAGCGTGAGCTGCACCGTCGCGATCGTGACAGGGTCGTGGGCGCTGCCCACCGCCACGCGCCGGAGGTAGGCGAGTCCGATGCCGTAGGACGCGGTCATGCCGAGCAGCGCCACCTGTCCCGGGACGCTCGCCAGGACCGCGGGGTCGCCGAGCAGGTCCCACGGGCCGACGAGCACGAGCACACCGACGATGCCGACCACGATGCCCGCCACCTGCCGACCCCGCAGCCGTTCGGACGGGACGAGCACCGCGAGTGCGGCCAGCGTCATGATCGGGGTCGTCGCGTTGTAGATGCTCGCGAGCCCGGACGGCACGGTCTGCTCGGCCCACGCCATCAGCGACGACGGCAGGGCGTTCAGGAAGAACGCGACGACCGCCAGGTGTGCCCACACACGCAGCTCCCGCGGCCAGCGCCGACGGGTCGCGAGCAGCAGGACGACGAGCGTCACGCCCCCAAGCACGGTCCGCACGGTGGCGACCTGCTGCGGTGCGAGCCCGTCGAGGCCGATCTTCGCGAACAGGAAGCTCGAGCCCCAGGTGAGGGCGACGAGACCGTAGAGGAGGGCGTTCATGTGGCCTAGTGTCGAACCACTCCCGCACATGCGGCAAACGCATGTGGTTCATACCCTCATGAGGAGCACGCATGCCCGTCTCGGTCCCCCAGCTCCGTGCGTTCGTCGCGACGCTCGACGCCGGGTCGTTCACGTCCGCAGCATCCGTGCTCGGCGTGGGGCAGTCCGCCGTCTCGCACGCCGTCGCCGGGCTCGAACGCGAGGTCGGCGGGCCGGTCGTCCGTCGTGGTGCGGTCGCGGTCCCGACCCCCCTCGGTGACCGCCTGCTGGCCCACGCCCGCAACGTGCTCGCCTCGGTCGACGCCCTGGAGGCGGTGGTCCGGCCCGCCACGGCGCGCGGCACCGTGCGCCTCGCGGCCGTCCCCACCGTCTGCCAGGGCCTGCTGCCGCGGCTCCGCGAACTGTGGGCGGTGACGGTGCCCGACGTCGACGTGCAGGTCTACGAGGGCGACGACGACGAGATGCCCGAGTGGCTGGAGAGCGGGACCGTGGACGCCGCCGTGCTCGTCGACCCCTCCCCGCTGCCGGCCGGCGGCGTGGTCGTCGCCCGGGACGAGATGGCCGCGGTCGTCCGGCGCGACCACCCGCTCGCCGAGCTGCCCGCCCTCACGCTCGACGACCTGCACGAGGACGGCCTGGTCGCGGGCGGCGGCGGGTGCGAGTACCAGATCCAGAAGCTGCACGAGCTCGACGGACGCCCCTTCCGCTACGCCCACCGGGTGCGGGAGATGAGCACCATGTTCGGGATGATCGAACGGGGCGAGGGGGTGTCGATCGTCCCGACGCTCGGCCGGGTGATGCTGCCGCCGGACCTCGTGATGATCCCGATGGCCAGGCGGCTCGAGCGGACCCTGGTGCTGAGCGGGCCGTCGTCGCGGGACTGGCACCCGTTGGCGAGGGCGTTGGTCGACGCGGTCTGACGGGTTGCACTTGCAAGTGCAACCCCGGTACCGTTGAGCCAGTTGCCCACCAACGGACGCGAGACGGAGATCCGATGCGCCAGACGACGACACCACGGCCCCTCCGCGTCGACGAGGTCGCTCGCGCCGAGGCCGTCGACATCGTCGAGCGCGCTGGCGATCGACAGGTCGCGACCGTCGAGCTCCACCTCGACGACGGCACGGAACTCGTACTCCCGGAGCGACTCGGGGGATTCGTCGCGAACCTCGTCCGCAGCATGGCCGACGGGGCAGGCGTCTCGACGAGCATCCTCCCCGACGAGATGACGACGACCGTCGCCGCCGACGTCATCGGGATCTCACGGCCCACCTTGATGAAGGCCATCGGCCGAGGTGAGATCGCTGCACACACCGTCGGGACCCACCACCGGCTCCGGCGCGCGGACGTCCTCGCAGCCCGAGACACACGACAGGTCGCCCGCGCAGCGGCAGCTCGCGAACTGCTCGAGTCCGGTGAGGCCTTCGACTGACACCCGGCCGCACTAGGCTTGATATGTGATGCTTCAGCGAGTCTTCGTCGATGCGAACGTCTTCTGTAGCCGGACGTTGCGAGACTGGACGTGCCTGCTCCGACTGCACACGGACGGGATGTTCCAGCTCCACACGACCGAGGACGTGCTGGCCGAGACCACGCACACCCTCCGTCGACTGCACCCCGACCGGCCCGGGTCGGCCGTCTCCCGGCTGCGAGCAGCGATCCTCACCTCCGTCGACGAGCTCGTCGACGACTTCGACGCCACGGTCGAGTACCACGGAACCGATCCCGACGACCGGCACGTGCACGCCGCCGCGATCGCCTGCGGGGCGCACGTCCTCCTCACGCAGGACCGTGGTCTCCGCGCGACGGATGCAGCGATGTACGAGGTGTACCGCTGTGACGAGTTCTTCAGCCTGGTCGACGACTCGGCGCCGTGGATCGTGCGCGACGTCGTGCGCGAGCAGGCGCGGTACTGGTCCAGCCGTCCCCGCGGCGCACGGAAGAGTCTGCCCGGGGCACTCCGCGACGCTGATTGCCCGACGTTCGCCGGGCGGGTGGAACGACATCTGCGATTCCTCGCCGGATGACCGTGCGCTGAACGGACGTCGACGACCCGTCGGCAGGATGGACCGATGGCCGAGACGCACGTGAAGACCTTCACCACCCCGGACGAAGCGGCAGCCGAAGCCGCCGGACTCCGGTGGCTCGCCGACGCAGAGGACGCGGGCGGCACGAGGACCGCGCGGGTGCTGGGCCGACCGAGCCCGACCGTGCTGGACCTCGAGCTGATCTCCGACGGCTCCCCCACCGCTGCGCAGGCCGAGCGCTTCGGCCGCTCCCTCGCGCACACCCACGCCGCCGGCGCCGACCACTGGGGCGCGCCGCCCGCCGGCTGGACGAAGGGGGCCCCACTGCGGATGGGACGCTCCCGCACCCCGTTCGTCGACGCCGCACACGCACCGGCCACGTGGGGCGAGTTCTTCGCGCAGTACCGGATCCGCGACTTCGTCCGTCGCATCGTCGACGCCGGCGGGTTTGACCACGCCCAGGCCGCGGTGTTCGACCGGGTCGCCGACCGGGTGCAGGACGGCACACTCGGGTCCCCGCAGCCGGCGCTCGTCGGGGACCGTCCTGCACGGCTGCACGGCGACCTGTGGGCGGGCAACGTGCTCTGGCCGACGGACTCGTCCGAACCGACCGGGGCGGTGCTCATCGACCCGATCGCGCACGGCGGGCACGCGGAGACGGACCTGGCGCTCCTCGGACTCTTCGGGCTGTCGCGGCTGGAGACGGTGCTCGCCGCCTACGACCGCGAGTCGCGGCTCGCCGACGGCTGGCAGGAGCGCGTCGAGTTGCACCAGCTCGCGCCGCTGCTGCTGCACGTGTTCCTGTTCGGCGGCTCGTACACGGGGGCGGCTCTGCACGCTGCGCAGCGGTACGCCTGACCGCGCACGGTGCGGGGGGCGCGGCACCGTGCGCGGGTCGCGGCCGAACGGTGCGAGGTTGCTCGCCCGGGGACCGGCGCCGCACCGTGCGCGCTCGCTCACTCCGTGCGAGGTTGCCCGCTCCGTGCAGCGCCACAACCGCGCACCGGGCAGGCAACCCGGCACGGGCCGGCCGATAGCGCACCGTGCGCCGCCCCAGCCCAGCCAGCCCCGCCGGCGCCGAGTCAGCCAACCTCGCACCGTGCGTCCTTAGGCAGCACACAGCCGGCGCAGTGCCGCGCTCGGGGAACGCCCCGGATGCTCATCGACATGACCACGTACCCGATACCCGTGACCGACCGAACGGGCTCCGCGCAGACCGACGCGCAGGATCGGCGCCGCAAGCCGCTCGCCCGCCTGTTCCTCGGCGAGCGCGAGGACGCCCGCTGGCTCCGGCCGGCGTTCTGGGCGCTCCTCGCCGTGACCGCCGTGGTGTACCTCTGGGACCTCAGCGTCTCGGGGTACGCCAACAGCTTCTACGCCGCCGCCGTGCAGGCTGGCACGAAGTCGTGGGAGGCGTTCTTCTTCGGCTCCCTCGACTCGTCGAACTTCATCACGGTCGACAAGCCCCCGGCGTCGCTCTGGGTGATGGTGTTGTCGGCCCGGTTGCTCGGCTTCTCGAGCTTCAGCCTGCTGCTCCCCCAGGCGCTCATGGCCGTCGGTTCCGTCGCCCTGGTCTGGGGCACGGTCCGCCGCACCCTCGCCCGCGTCGGCACCACGACCGCGAACGTCGGTGCGCTGCTCGCCGGCTTCGTCGTGGCGGCGACCCCGGCGGCGGCCCTGATGTTCCGGTTCGACAACCCGGACGCGTTGCTCGTGTTCCTGATGACCGCCGGCGCGTACTGCACCGTGCGTGCCCTGCCCCGGGGCAGCTGGAAGTGGATCGCCCTGGCCGGGGTCGCCCTCGGCTTCGCGTTCCTGACGAAGATGCTGCAGGGCCTGCTCGTCCTGCCGGCCTTCGGCCTGGTCTACCTCTTCGCCGCCCGCACCGGATGGGTCCGGCGCGTGGTCGGTCTGCTCATCGCCGCGGGTTCCCTCGTGGTCGCCGCCGGCTGGTGGGTCGTCGCCGTGTGGCTGTGGCCCGCGGAGTCCCGCCCGTACATCGGCGGTTCGACGGACAACACCGTCCTCGACCTGGTGTTCGGCTACAACGGCCTCGGTCGGATCTTCGGCGGCTCGGGCAACGGCGGCGGAGGCGGGGGCGGCGGCATGACCGGTGGCACCGCGGGCGGCTCGTTCGGTGGCTCGACGGGCCTGAACCGACTGTTCTCGTCCGAGATGGGGCTCGAGACCTCGTGGCTCCTGCCCGCGGCGCTCATCGCGCTGGTCGTCGGCCTGGTCGTCGTCGGCCGTCGGCGCCTGGCTGATCCCGCACGCGCCGGGCTGGTCTTGTGGGGCGGCTGGCTCCTGGTCACCGGACTCGTCTTCTCGTACATGTCCGGCACGATCCACCCGTACTACACGGTCGCGTTGGCCCCGGCGATCGCCGGGCTCGTCGGCACCGGCGGCGCGCTGCTCTGGCACGCACGAGCGCGGTTCGTCGGCCGGATCGGCCTGGCCGCCATGATCGGCACCACGGCCTTCTGGGGTTGGTGCCTGCTCAACGAGAACCCGACCTGGCTGCCGTGGCTGCGCTGGGTGATGCTCGCCGGGGGCCTGCTGTCCGCAGCGCTGGTCGTCATCGGCAGCGTGCCGTCGCTGCGCAGGCTCGTCACGATCGGCGTCCTCGCCGGCACCCTGTTCGGGCTGTCCGGCACCACCGCCTACGCCCTCGCCACGACGACCGTCGCGCACTCCGGTTCGATCCCGAGCGTCGGTCCGGCGGGCAGCGGCTCCGGCGGGATGGGCGGCGGTGGCACCGGCGGCATGCCGGGAGGCACGGGTGGACCCGGCGGTTCGGCCGCCGGTTCCGACAGCGACGACTCCACCGCCGGCGACGGCTCCCAGCAGGGTCCCGGCGGGACCCCGCCGGAGGGTGCCTCCGGCGAGGCGCCGGAGATGCCGGACGGCACGTCCGGCACGGCACCGGGCAGTGGTCAGGACGACACGGACGACGCGACCTCCGAGGGCGGGTCGGGGACGGGCCTCCAGGCCGGGGGTGGTGGCGAGGGTGCGTCGACCTCCTCCGCCCTGCAGGAGCTGCTCGAGGCGTCCGACGCGAAGTGGGCGGCCGCGGTGAACGGCTCGCAGTCGGCGGCGCAGCTCGAACTCGACACCGACACCGCCGTGATGGCGATCGGCGGCTGGTCGAGCGACCCGGCACCGACGCTCGCGCAGTTCAAGGCGTACGTCGCCGACGGTGACATCGGGTACTACGTCTCGTCCGGCTCCGGTGGCGGCGGCATGGGCGGCGGATCGTCCACGGCGTCGGCCATCCAGGAGTGGGTCGCGGCGAACTACGAGTCCACCACGGTCGGCGGGCAGACCGTCTACGACCTGAGCACCACGAAGTGATCGACGACGAGGGCGCGGTGGATAGGCTCGCGGACGTGACCGGCCAACCGCTGCTGCGCATCGACGGCACCCCCGTCCGCGCCCTCGTCGTCGACGACGAGCACGCCCTGGCCGACGCCGTCGCCCTCGCGTTCGAGGGAGACGGCTGGGCCGTGCGGACCGTGCACCGAGGCCGCGACGTCCTGTTCGCCGCACGGGAGTTCCAACCCGACGTCATCGTCCTCGACGTGATGCTGCCCGACATCGACGGCTTCGAGGTCCTCGAGCGGCTCCGGGACTCCCGCGACGCCGTCCGCGTGCTGTTCCTCACCGCGCGCGACGCCCCCGAGGACCGCCTCGCCGGACTCACCGGCGGGGGTGACGACTACCTGACGAAGCCCTTCGGCATCGAGGAGCTGCTCGTCCGCGCGCGGATCCTGGCACGGACCTCCGCTCGGGTCGCATCGGTCGGAGGGAGCGTGGAGGTGGTGGTCGGTGACCTCCGCCTCGACGAGGACGCCCGCGCCGTCAGCCGTGGCGGCGACCCGATCGAGCTCACGCCGACCGAGTACGAACTGCTGCGGCACCTGGCGCGGAACGCCAACCGGGTGCTCTCGCGGGAGCAGCTGCTCGCCAACGTCTGGGGGATGGACTTCGGATCGTCGTCGAACCTGGTCGACATGTACGTGTCGTACCTGCGGAAGAAGCTCGACGCAGGACGCGAGCCGATGCTGCAGACCGTCCGTGGGGCGGGGTACGTGCTGCGGCCGACGACGTGAGCCGCCCCCGGAAGGCGATCCGGGCCTCCCCTCCGACCCGCGTGGGACGGGTGCCGTCGTTGCGGTGGCGGGTCGTCGCCGCCGTGGCGCTGCTGCTCGTCGCGACGAACGTCGTCGTGGGGGCGGTGACCGTCGTCGCGTTCCGGGGGTACCTCGTCGACCGTCTCGACGCGGAGCTGTCGACGGCGGCGAACCGGACCCCCGGCGGCCGGGACGGTGCGGAAGCGCCCACCGGACCGCCGCCCGGGTCGTCGTCGTCGGATCGTCCGGATCCGGACAACGCCTTCATCGGAGCGCCCGGACAGTCCGCCGGCACCGTCGTCGCGATCGTCCGCGACGGCGTCGTCGTGCTCGGCGGGTACACCGACAGCGACGGCGACCAGCACGGGCTGTCGTCGGCGCAACGGAAGACGCTCACCGCGGTCGACAGCGGCGCCGAGCCGGCGACGATCGACCTCGGCTCGCTCGGCACCTACCGGGTGCAGGCGGTCGGGGACGACGGCGACGTGTTCGTCACCGCGCTGCCCCTCGGCGACCTGGACGCCGCCATCGCACGCCTGCTGCTCGTCATCGGGATCGTCACGGTGCTCGGCCTCGTCGTCGCCGCGTGGGCGCTCGCACTGCTCGTGCGGCGCTCGCTCCGGCCACTCGAACACGTCGCCGCGGTCGCCTCCGGGGTGACCGCCCTCGACCTGGAACGCGGCGACACCGACATCCCGGCGCGGGTCGCCGACGCCGACCTGACCGCGAACCGCGAGGTCGGGCAGGTCGGCACCGCACTGAACCGGCTGCTCGGGCACGTCGCCCGCGCACTCACGGTGCGCCGCGACGCCGAGGCCGGCATGCGGACCTTCGTCGCCGACGCCTCGCACGAGCTGCGGACCCCGATCGCCACTGTCCGGGCGTACGCCGAGCTGTCGGAGCGGACCTCCGACCTGGACGCCGTACACCGCAACGTCGAACGGATCGGACGCGAGGCAGTCCGGATGGGCGACCTCGTCGACGAGCTGCTGTTGCTCGCACGGCTCGACGCCTCGGCCCTGGCGTCGGGGGCTCCCGTCTCCCCGCTCGTGCGCGAGCCCGTCGACCTGACGTCGATCGTGGTCGAAGCGACGATGGACGCCCGAGCCACCGCCCCCGGGCACCGGTGGACGCTGCAGATCGTGGACGACCAGCCGCTGCTCGTGGCCGGCGACGAGGTGCAGCTCCGACGGGTGGTCACGAACCTGTTGACGAACGCCCGGACGCACACGCCGCCCGGGACTGCCGTCGTGGTGTCGTTGCAGTCGGTGCCCGGGTCGGGGTCTGCGTCTGCGTCTGCGTCTGCGTCTGCGTCTGCGTCTGCGTCTGCGTCTGCGTCGGACGGTGCCGTCGTCCGCTTCGTCGTGGCGAACGACGGGCCGCCGATCCCCGCCGAGTCCCTGCCGACCCTGTTCGACCGGTTCACCCGAGGTGCGGCCTCGCGCTCGCGGGAGCACGGGACGAGCGGCCTCGGGCTCGCGATCGTACGGGCCGTGGTCGTGGCGCACGGCGGCAGCGTGCGGGTCGCGTCCGAGCCGGGCCGGACCGCGTTCACCGTGGACCTTCCGAGGACGCCCGACATGCTCGCCGAGCTCGTCCCACTCGCCGAGTGAGCAGAAGACGTCGAGTCCCGCGACCGGATTCGACGTCTTCTGCTCACTCGATGCGGCCGGGCCGGAGGATGGCACACCATCGCGGCGCTGGACGGATCGTCAGACGATCGTCCAACGTCCGGGCCGAACGCGTGCGGCCGGAGACCCGGCGACGCAGGCTGGGTCCTGTCCGAGCAAGACGACCCGACCGGGTCACCACTGCAGAGATGGGAACACGATCATGAACTCGTTCAAGCGCAAGTCCGTCAAGCTCCTCGCCGGCACCGCCCTCGGCGGCGCCGTCATCGCCGGGGCGTTCGTCGCAGCACCGGCACAGGCCGCCGAGCCCGCACCGAGCACCTCGGCCTCCGTCGGCGGCAACGTCAACGTCAACCTCGACCCGGTCGCGATCGTCAACGCGATCAAGGACGCCGTGAACGACCAGAGCGACCGCGGCGGCGCCGTGCAGGCAGCGCTCGACGTCGGCTACTGGAACGCCGGCAACCCCGACCGCCTCACCGTCGCGGTGGTCAACAAGAACCAGGACATCACGGTGTCCGGCGACGTCGCGGACGCACAGTCGATTGACATCAAGGGCGGCAACTACGTCATCTACTGGTTCAAGGGCCCCGGATCGATCACGAACAACGGCGACGGCGGCTGGCTGAACTGGGGTGCGTTCGGCAACATCGAGCGCATCGACAACGTCATCCACGTGAACGGCGGCTGATCCACCGGCGCTGCAGCGACGCCCCCGGAGACCTCGGTCTCAGGGGGCGTCGTCGTGCGTCGGCGCTTCGATCGCCGGCGGCGGATTGCGCGCAGCCAGCCGGAGGTCCCGCCGCGACCGGATCCAGCCCCGGACGAAGGCGACCGACACCAGCGCCGTCCGGTTCGGCGCGTTCCACGACTTCATCAGCCGCCCGAGGTGCCAGGCCACGGCCTGCCGGCTGTACGCGGTCTCCTTCGCGATGGCGTCGTTCGAGAGCCCGCGGGCGGCGAGCGCCAGCATCCGTTCCTCGGTCTCGTCCAGGCCGGGCGCCGACGCCACCAGGTCGATGTCGTCGGTGCCGAGCGCTGTCGTCGCGTCTCCCGACGCGCCTCCCCGGTGCTGCGCCCAGGCCTCGGCCCAGCACGAGCCGAGTTCGTGGGCGACGAGTGAGGCTCGGCTCATCGCGAGCATCGTCCGGCCGGCGTGGTCGATCGTCGTCGCGTGCTCGCGGGTGGCCGTGTGCATGACGAGGGCGAAGACGCGGATGGCGGGCAGGGCGCCGCGGAGCACGACCGAGACGTCGACCTGCGGGTCTCCGGCGCTGGCGGCTGCGACCTCGCGCAGCCGGACGAGGCAGTCGGGATCGAGCGGCTCACCGTGCTCGACGGCCCGCAGCGCCGCGGGGAGCACGAGGGGGACGATCTGCTCGTAGCGACGCCGGAGCCAGTCGTGCCCGTCGGGTCGGATGCCGTGCAACGGTGGCGCGAGCAGCAGTTCCTCGAACTCCGGACACCGCTCGTCGAGCGCCAGGCCCAGCCGCTCCCCGGGGAGCAGCACGGCCGTCCGTCGTGCGTCGTCGCGCTCGGTCGTCATCGTCCGTCGACCGTATCCGGACAACAGGTGTCGTGTCCGCTGCGTTCACGTGGTGTTCGTTCTTACCCGGGCCACAGCGCCCTGCCTCGGCCCCCGTAGCCCCGCTGCCGAGCATGAGCGGCATGACGGAGACGAACCAGACCCTCGACATCGACATCGTCGTCCCCTGCTACAACGAGCAGGACACGCTCGCGGCCCACGTCCGACGCCTGCACACCTTCTGCCGGACGTCGTTGCACCACACCTGGCGGATCACGATCGCCGACAACGCCTCGACCGACGACACCGCGCGCATCGCCGACGACCTGGCTGCCATGCTGCCCGGCGTGCACGCGGTCCACCTGGCCGAGAAGGGCCGTGGCCGGGCGCTCAAGGCCGTGTGGGGTGCTTCCCCGGCGACCGTGCTCGTGTACGTGGACGAGGACCTGTCCACCGACCTCGCCGCCCTCGAGCCGCTCGTCGCACCGCTGCTCTCCGGGCACTCCGACCTGGCGATCGGCACACGGCTGGCGGACTCGTCGCGTGTGGTCCGGGGCAGCAAGCGCGAGTTCATCTCCCGCTCGTACAACCTGCTGCTCCGCACGACGATGGGGGTGTCGTTCTCGGACGCGCAGTGCGGGTTCAAGGCCGTCACGAAGCGCGCGGCGGAACGGCTGCTGCCGTTGTGCGAGGACGACGCGTGGTTCTTCGACACCGAGATGCTCGTGCTGGCCGAGCACGCGGGGCTGCGGATCCACGAGGTGCCGGTGGACTGGGTCGACGACGTGAACTCGTCGGTGCAGATCGCCTCGACCGCCACGGAGGACCTGAAGGGCATGTGGCGCGTCTCGCGGGGCATCGCCACCGGGCGGGTGCCGGTGGGCACCGTGTACGACGCGATCGGCCGTCGACCGTTCACGCCCCCGCACGTCGGGTTCCTCGGGCAGGTGCTGCGCTTCGGCGCCATCGGGGTGCTGTCGACCGTGGCGTTCGCGGTGCTGTACGCCCTGTTCCGTCCGGCGATCGGGGCACAGACGGCGGACTTCCTCGCCCTGCTGCTGACGGCGATCGGCAACACCGCGCTGAACCGTCGCTTCACCTTCGGGGTGCGCGGACGTGCCGGTGCTGGTCGGCACCACGTGCAGGGGCTGGTCGTCTTCGGCATCGCGTGGGCGATCACCTCAGGATCGCTGGTCGTGCTGCACAGCAGCGTGCCGGGAGCATCGCACGGTGCCGAGATCCTGGTGCTGACGGCCGCCAACCTGTTCGCGACGTGCGTCCGGTTCGTGCTGTTCAAGGCATGGGTGTTCCGCAGCGGTCGTCGTCGTCCCGAGCTCATCCGCCCGGGGACGACCCCCGCCGCCGACGCCAGCACCGCGGCGACCGAGCCGATCGCCGTCGACGAGCGGACCGACGAGCGGACCGGCGAGCGCGCAGCCTGACACCGTGCCGGGCTGTCCACCCCGTGCGCGGTTGTTCGGCACGCGCGGCCCGCCGCACCGTGCGCTGTGGACCATCCCGTGCGAGCTTCCACGCTCCGTGCAGCGCAACGACCTCGCACCGAGCGGGCAACCTCGCACCAGCCGGACAGACGCGCGCGGTGCGGCGCACGGCGCGGTGTTGCGTGGGCGGTATACCAAGCCGTAGCATCGCGGTACCGCACCACCACCCCACAGGGCCCGACTGCCACCATCGGTCTGCCCGCGGCGAGCGCTCCATCGATGCAGCCCGCGCCGTCCGCTGCCGGCAACGCCCCACTGGACCCGCACGTGAACCCCACCTCTTTCGGTCTCTACGACCCTGCCCGCGAATCGAGCGACTGCGGCGTCGGTTTCATCACCCGACTCGACGGGACGCCGAGCCACGACGTCATCCGCAAGGGCGACGAAGCACTGTGCGCCATCCCCCACCGCGGCGGCAAGTCCGCCGAGGGCGTCGGGGACGGCGCGGGTGTCAGCATCGACCTGTCGGTGGAGTTCTTCAGCGCCATCACCGGACAGGAGCTGCGCGCCGGCCACTTCGGCGTCGCGAACTGCTTCGTCCCGAGCAGCGACGGAGCGCACGGCGCCGACGAGCGCGCCCGCGCCGAGCAGACCGTCACGGACGCCATCACGGCCGAGGGCTTCGAGCTGCTCGTCGTCCGCGACGTCCCGGTGGACCACTCCGTCGCGCGGCCCGAGGCCGAGCAGTACCAGCTGCCGATCGTGCAGTGGGTCTTCCGTGCGCCCGAGCAGTGGGATCGCGCCGAGGTCGACGCGGCAGCGAACCGTGCCCTGCTCGCGATCGAGTCCGTGTCCTACGGCGAGGCCGCCGAGCAGCGCGCCGAGCACGCCGCGCTGTACCCGCTGTCGCTCAGCGCCCGGACCCAGATCCTGAAGGGGCGCCTGAACTCGGGCGAGGTCATCGGGTACTTCACGGACCTGCGCGACCCGCGTCACTCGGTGCGGACGCTGTACTTCCACACGCGCTTCTCGACGAACACCGAGCCGCACCCGACGATGGCGCAGCCGTTCCGTCTGATGGCGCACAACGGCGAGCTGAACACCGACCGGAAGAACCGTCTGTCGGACGAGGCGCTGGCCCGTGCCCGCACCCGCAGCATCGTCCGCCCGCCCGGCCAGTCCGACTCGAGCCGCCTCGACCAGACCCTGCAGAGCCGTGTGTTCGACGACGGGCTCGAGATCGTCGAGGCCGTGGTGTCGCTCATGCCACCGGCGTGGGAGAACGACCGCACGCTCACCGCCGACGTGCGGGACATGCTCGAGTACTTCTCGCTGTACGAGGAGAAGAACGACGGCCCTGCCGCCGTGATCTTCAGCGACGGCGACGTCGTCGGCGCGCGCCTGGACCGCCTCGGGCTGCGCCCGCTGCGCACCGTCGAGACGACCGAGTACCTGATGGTGTCGTCCGAGGCCGGCCAGGTCACGTTCGACGCGGACGAGGTCGTGCACCGCGGCCGCATCGAGGCCGGCGGCATGCTCGTCGTCGACCACCGCACCGGGACCCGGATGCGGACGGGCGAGGTGCTGCGCATGCTCGCGGCCCGCCGTGACTACGGCACCCTGCTCGAGGCCGCCCGCGTCAACCTCGACGACCTGCCCGCGCCCGCGTACGACCGCACCAGGAACACCCTGGGCTACGCGGGCGACCTGTCGCTCGCCGGCCGGTACGTGGCGTACTCGCTGAACCAGGAGAGCTTCCGGTTCATGCTCGACCCGATGCTGCAGAACGGCTCGGAGCGGATCTCGGCGATGGGCTACGGCAACGCCATCAACGCGCTGAGCGACACCGAGGGCGGGATGGCGAAGTACTTCTCGCAGCGCTTCGCCCAGGTGACGAACCCGCCGCTCGACTCGATCCGCGAGGCCGACGGCATGTCGATGCGCGTCGCGCTCGGCGCGAAGCCCGACGGCACGGGCACCACGGGCCGTCAGCTCGTCGTGCAGTCGCCGATCCTGGGGCACCTCGACATGGTGCGACTGCGCGAGCAGGACATCGTGCCGCTCGAGCGCTTCGACATGCTCTACGTGCCGGTGCCCGCCGACGAGCAGGCGAACGCCGACGCGATGCGCGGCGCGCTGGACGCCCTGTGCGACGCGATCGAGGCGTTCGCGGCGCGCGGTGGCGGGATCGCGGTCGTGACCGACCGCGAGGTGTCGTCGACCCATGCGCCCCTCCCCGTGATCCTGGCCGTGGCCGCCGTGAACCAGCGGCTCATCGAGACCGGTCTGCGCCTGCGGGTGTCCGTCGTGGCGGAGAGCGGTCAGCTGCCATCGTCACACCACGTCGCGACCGCGCTGGGCTTCGGTGCCGCCGCTGTGTACAGCTTGAGCGCTCGGCTGCGTGCGGAGGAGAAGTACCCCGCCGCGCCCGCACCCGCCGGCGAGCTGACCGCGACCGACCTGGCGCTCAAGCAGTTCCGCAAGGCGGCCGAGAAGGCCCTGGCGAAGACCATGGGCCGCGTCGGTCTGTGCACCGCCGAGAGCTACATCGGCGGCGAGTTCTTCGAGCCGAACTACCTCGACACCGGCGACGACGTGCTCGCCCGGATCTTCCCGCACATGCAGGCCCCGGTCGGCGGCGTCGGCTTCGCGCGCATCGCCCAGGCGGCGACGGACTGGCACGAGCGTGCCCGCTCGGTGGCGTCCGAGGGCCAGGTCCCGCTGCTCGGCCTGTTCAAGGAACGCTCCGACGGCGCCGGCCACTCGTTCGGCGTCGCGAGCGTGCGCGGGTTCGGCGGCATGACCGAGGAGCGTCCGGCCTTCGAGCGCTCCGGCGACTCGGACGCGCTGCGCCTGCTCACGCTCGGCCAGCTCGACGACTCGTTCGGCATCACCGACGCCGCGTACCGCAACACCGGCTACGACCGCCTCAGCGACGCCGAGATCGACCAGCACCGGATCACGCCGGGCTACGTCACGTTCCTGCAGACCACGCACGACGAGCGGTCGCGCCGTCCTGCTGCGCTCCGCGACGTGCTCGCGCTGCCCGCGGACGTCACGGGCATCGACACGGCGGAGGACTTCGCCCGCGAGCTCGGTCGCTTCTCGACGAGCGGCAACGCCAGCGTCACGGTGCGCGGGCTGTCCGGCTCGCGTCCGGCGGACGACCAGGACCTGCCGGGAGGCACGGAGCGGTTCCGTCTGCAGCTCACGTCGACGGGCACCACGGGTGCACTGCGCCACCAGGCCCTCGCAGACGGCCTCGCGCTGCTGTACCCGGGCCAGGTCGACGTCGACGCCGTCGACGACACCCGGGTGACGCTCCGCGCCACCGGCGCGGCAGTCGGTCTGCTCGCCCTGCTCGAGAGCGCCCCCGACAGCGTCGCGCTCGACGAGGTGCAGCCGGCGCACGAGATCACCCGGACCCTGGCGTCCGGTGCGATGAGCCACGGCGCGCTCGTCGCCACCGCCCACGAGGCCGTCGCGCACGGCACGAACATGGTCGGCGGCATGTCGAACAGCGGTGAGGGCGGCGAGCACCACTCCCGCTACGGCACCATCCGCGGCTCGCGGATCAAGCAGTTCGCCTCGGGTCGTTTCGGGATCTGGGCGGGCTACCTCGCCGACCCCATGCTCGAGGAACTCGAGATCAAGATCGGGCAGGGTGCGAAGCCCGGCGAGGGCGGCCAGCTGCCCGCGCCGAAGGTCACGGTGGACATCGCCGCGGCCCGTGGTGGCACGCCCGGCGTCGAGCTCATCTCGCCGCCGCCGCACCACGACACGTACTCGATCGAGGACCTGGCGCAGCTCATCCACGACTGCAAGGCCGCCCGCGTCCGGGTGATCGTGAAGCTCGTGTCCTCCGAGGGCATCGGCACCATCGCGGTCGGCGTCGCCAAGGCCGGCGCGGACGTCATCAACGTCGCGGGCAACACCGGCGGCACCGGGGCCGCGGCCGTCACGAGCCTGAAGTACGCGGGCCGCTCGGCGGAGATCGGCGTCGCCGAGGTCCACCAGGCCCTCGTCGCGAACGGCCTGCGCTCGAAGGTCACGCTCCGCTGCTCGGGCGCGCACCAGACCGGCTCCGACGTCGTGACGAGCGCGCTGCTCGGTGGCGACAGCTTCGAGTTCGGCACCACCGCGCTCATGATGCTCGGCTGCGTCATGGCGAAGAACTGCAACGTGAAGTGCCCCGCCGGCCTGACCACGAACGCCGAGGCGTTCGAGGGCGACCCCCGTGCACTCGCGCAGTACCTGCTCAACATCGCGCACGACGTGCGGCAGATCCTCGCCCGCCTCGGCCTGCGCTCGCTGCGCGAGGCACGGGGCCGCACCGACCTGCTGCAGCTCCTCGACCACCCGGCGAGCGTCGGTCGTCTCGACGCCCGCGCCCTGCTCGCGCAGGTGCCGGAGAAGGTCGTGACGGACCCGGAGTACCTGGAGAAGGACTTCCACACCGACGACGCGCTGCTCGAGCGCATCCGCACGGCGCTGGTCGACCACGCCCAGGAGCACGTGCTCGTGCACGGCGTCCTGCTCGGCAACAGCGACAAGTCCGTCGGCGGCCAGCTCGGCATCGACGTCGAGCGCCTGCTCAACCACGAGCTCGGTGCCGAGGACGTCCGGGGCCTGCCCGCCGTGGCGACCGACGACCGCGGGCGCCGCCGGCTGGTCGACGGTGCCGTCACGATCCGCACCCAGGGCTCGGCCGGTCAGTCGTACGGCGTGTTCAACAACGACGGCATCGTGCTCGAGCACACCGGCACCGCGAACGACGGCGTCGGCAAGAGCCAGAGCGGCGGGCGGATCATCGTCCGTGCGCCCGGCGGCGGCAGCGCCGACCAGGGCGGCAACGTCCTGATCGGCAACTTCGCGCTGTTCGGGGCCACCGGTGGCCGCACGTTCGTCGAGGGCGAGGCCGGCGACCGGTTCGCCGTGCGGAACTCCGGCGCCACGGCAGTGGTCGAGGGCGTCGGCGACTTCGGGTGCGAGTACATGACCGGCGGTGCCGTGTTCAACCTCGGCGCGTTCGGGAAGGGCCTGGGCAACGGCATGTCCGGCGGGTTCCTGTACCAGTACGACCCGTCCGGTCAGGTCGCCCAGCGTGCCAGCACCGACTCGCTCCTCGTCTTCCCCGTCACCGACACCGAGCGCGGGGCGTTCCACGAGGCCGGGGCGCGACTGCTGCTCGAGTGGCACCTCGAGGCGACCGGGTCGGCGTTGGCCGAGCGCCTGCTGGCCGACTGGGAGACCACTCGTCAGCACGTGTACGTCGGCATGCCGCGCGCCCTGCTGCTCACGCAGGACGCCGGCGAGATCCTCGCGGCGGCCACCCGTCCCGAGCTGCTCGACGAGCTCGCGACCTCGATCGCCACGGACAAGCTCCGTGCGTTCAAGGTCGACTACCGTGACCAGCGCACCGTCCTCGGTGGTCGTGCCCCGGCGCTCGGCGACCAGGGCGACGACATGTTCTCGCTGCTGTCGTCGTACACGGTGCTCGGCGTCGCCCAGGACGTCGCCCTCGAGCGCGTCCCCGGTGCTGGCCCGAACGACCCCCGGGTCGCCGAGGCGGTGAAGAACCTCGTCCTGACCGAGGACTTCTCGGTCAAGCAGCGCGTCGTGAAGTACCTGCGCGGCACGCTCGACCGGTTCGCCGACGACCAGCTCGCGACGCTCATCGCGATCAAGCGACTCGACGACTACAAGCGTGCGCTCACGCAGCGGAACAACCGCAGCATGGACGCGCCGGGCACCACGGGGTGGATCATGCACCAGAACGCCAAGAACGACGGCCGCGTCCGCGAGGCGCGCTTCGACGAGCTGCTCGCCACCGCGGCGCTCGAGGACATCGCGCGCCGTGCACCGCAGGCGCCGACCGAGGCGGTGTCCGCGTGAGCCTGCTCCCCCCGACCGGGTCGCTGATCCCGGTCGACGCACCGTTCTCGGCCGCCCAGGAGTCCTGGCTCGCCGGGTTCATCGCGGGCATCGCCGCCGCCGGCAAGAAGGCGTCCGCTGCCGCCCCCACGACGACGATCGACGTGCTGTTCGGCACGCAGACCGGCAACGCGGAGTTCCTGGCCGACGAGCTCGTCGCCGGGGCCAAGGCCCGCGGGCTCGGTGGCCGTGCCGCCGCGCTCGACGCCGTCACCCCGGAGCAGCTCGCCGAGATGACCCACGTGCTCGTCGTCACCTCGACGTACGGCGAGGGCGAGATGCCCGACAACGCCGGACTGTTCTGGGACGCGATCCAGGCGTCCACCGTCCCACGACTCGAGGGACTGCAGTACGCCGTCCTCGGTCTCGGGGACACCAGCTACGACGAGTTCTGCCAGGCCGGCAAGCTCCTCGACACCCGCTTCGAGCAGCTCGGCGCGACCCGGGTGCACGACCGCGTCGACTGCGACGTGGACTTCGAGGACGCGGCCGCGCTGTGGAGCGCCGCCGTGCTCGACCGGCTCGCTGCCGAGGCCGGCGCGACGGGCGCACCCGGCGCGACCACGGGCAGTGGTGCCGGCGACGGTGCCACCGCGACCGGCGGGGCGGGCGCGGGCCGTGCCTCCCGGCCGGGGTCGCAGTGGAACAAGCGCAACCCGTACCCGTCGCGTCTGGCCGAGAACCGGCTGCTCTCGTCGCCGCGCAGCGCGAAGGAGATCCGGCACTACGAGTTCGACCTCGGCGACTCCGGCATCGAGTACGCCGCCGGCGACGCCCTGGCGGTCGTGCCGGTCAACGACGAGGTCTTCGTCGCGGAGCTGCTCGAGCAGGTCGGCGCGAACGGCGGCGAGTCGTTCGACGCCCGCCCGATCACCGAGGTCCTGCGGAGCGACCGCGAGATCCGCACGCCCTCGAAGGACCTCATCGCCGACCTCGTGCAACGCGCCCCGGCGAGTGAACTCGCCGCGGTCGTCTCGCACGGCGACAAGCAAGAGCTGGACCGTTGGCTGTGGGGCCGCGACGTCCTGGACCTGCTGCGCGACGCCGGACCGGCCGCCCCCGGGCTCGACGAACTGCTCCCGAACCTGCGCCCGCTGCAGGCACGCCAGTACTCGATCTCGTCGAGCCCGCTGGCGCACCCGGACCGCATCCACCTGACCATCGCGTCGGTGCGCTACGGTGACCCGCACCGGATGTACGCCGGGGTCGCGTCGACGTTCCTCGCCGACCGGGTCGCCCCCGACGGTACGGTGGACGTCTACCTGCAGCCGAACGCGTCGTTCGGCGTGCCGGCGGACGAGTCGGCCCCGATGATCATGATCGGTCCGGGCACCGGCATCGCGCCGTTCCGCGGGTTCCTGCACGAGCGGGCCGCGGCGGGTGCGACGGGGCGCAACTGGCTCTTCTTCGGCGACCAGCACCGCGACACCGACTTCGTGTACCAGGACGAGCTCACCGAGCTGCAGGAGCAGGGCGTGCTGAACCGCCTCGACCTGGCGTTCTCGCGCGACCAGGCCGAGAAGGTCTACGTGCAGACCCGGATGCGCGAGCAGTCCGCCGAACTGTTCGCCTGGCTCGAGGACGGCGGCCACGTGTACGTGTGCGGCGACGCCTCGCGGATGGCGAAGGACGTCGAGGCGGCGCTGCTCGACGTCATCCGGACCGGACGCGGACGGGACGAGGACGACGCGCTGTCGTACCTGGCCGACCTGCGCCGCACGAAGCGGTACGTCCGCGACGTCTACTGAGCCAGCAGCACGCGGAGCGCGCAGCGCACGGGCCCGCAACGCGGGCCCGACCAGGGCAGCAGGACGCCCCGGCAGCGGAACCCGAATCCGACAGCCGGGGCGTCCTGTGGAGGGTGCCGGTCAGTGAGGCCTGACCGACGAGCCCAGAGGCGTGACGCATGGAACCGGGTGCGATGACCCGGCTTCTTGGACGACGAGTCTCCTGATCCGGGACTCCCGTCGTGCACGCCGCTCGATCGCCGATGGTTGGTCGGCGCCGGGCGCGCACTGCGTCACGGTCATTCGGGTCCCCCTCCTCCCGCGGTTCCTTGCCGTCACCGGCTCCCTGGATGCCGGCCCGAAGGGACGACACTGATCCGCGGTACCGAAACCGTACGACGATGATGTGGTCTTCGGAACCCGTTGACGGGAATCACTCAGCCGTGCTACCGCTCGGTGTCCCCGAAGCGTCATCGGCGTCCCCCGGGGCGACGGCTCGTGACCACGCCGAGTCGGCCGCGGTGCTCGTGTCCGGCGGTTCCGGGGTCAGGACGAGCCCCGAGCCGGACGTGGCCGAGGCGTAGAGGTCCTCGAGCCAGCTGCGGTTGATCGACGGCACCCGACTGCCGGAGAACTTGAAGTGCAGGCTGACGTTCGGGTTCAGCCAGATCGTGCTGCGGCCGTTGCCGTGGATGACGTCGTCCTTCCACGAGAACGCGAACCGGTGCTCACGTCGGAGCATGTTCACGATCACGATCTGCAGGTGTGTCATGGCGCGGTCGTCGATGCGGAGGTCGAGCGGCTGGCCGTCGTAGATGAGCTGACCCATGGCCCCTTCTACTCCACGGTGCCGGTGTGCTCGAGCGATCTCGCCCAGGTCGTGATCGTGGTGTCGAACCAGACGGCGTCGACGTTCCGTTCCCAAGCGTGCTCGGCCGGCTCGCTGACCGCCAACGTCACCGTGCCGGGGTGCGCGTCGGCGAACTCCTGGCTGACGGCGAACGGCACGGTGGTGTCCCCCGACGAGTGGATGAGCAGGGTCGGCGGCAGGTTCCGCGGCGCGTGCAACCAGGACAGCGCGCGGACGTCCACCGGCGAACGGAGCCCGACGACGCGGCACACGAGCGGCAGCGCCATCGCCCGGAGCGCGGCACCGACGACGAACCCGGGGAGTCCGGCACGACCCGCCTGGGACCGCACCGTCGTCTCCCAGTCGAGCGCCGGGGACACGAGGACGAGGCCGGCGATCCGGTCGCGGTGGGCGGATCGAGCGAGCAGTTCGTGGGTGATCGTCGCGCCCATCGACCACCCCACGACCACGAGCCGTCCGGCCCCGTTCGCGACGGCGTGGTCGAGCGCGGCCTCGACATCGGGCCACTCGCGGGCACCGAGGTGCGAGGCCCGGCCCTGCCAGGGCGCCTCGCCGTCACCGCGGAACGACGGGACGATCGAGGTCCAGCCGACCTCGAGTGCCGCCGGGACCGTCCGGAGTGCCGTCACGCGGGTGGTGCGGATGCCGTGCACGTGGACGGCCCACGTCGTGGCGGGCGCGGCCGCGGCGGGTGCGGGTGCGGCGGGTGCGGCGGGTGCGGGTGCGGGGCCGCCGGGCCGGATGACCCACGCCGGCGCCGGCCCCACGGGCGTCGGCAGGTCGAGCTCCGCCCAGTCGACGTCCATCGCGGCGGGGTCCGGGTGCACGTGCCCGCTCCACCGCACCCGTGCCGACACGTCGCCGCTCGTCCGGACCACCGCACGGCGGACGGTGCCGGCAGCCTCGTCGACCTCGAGCACCGGTCCGACCGTGGTGTGCCCGGTGCCGTCGTGCCACAGGCCGTACTCCCCCGGGCGGACGGTGTCGTCGGTGATCGGGAGCTGGATCGATTCGTCGGTCGTCTCGAGCACCGGGGTCCAGCGGTCGCCGCCGGGCAGCACGATCTTGCCGACGACCTTCCGCAGCACGAGCAGGAACGCCGCCGCCAGCACGACGAGCACGCCGAGCACCCACCAGACGATCGTCATCGCATCAGCCTCCGAGACTGCGGGTCAGGGTCAGTTCCGCCGAGCGCACCTGGGCGAGCTCGGCATCGTCCAGGGTGCGGCCCTGCACCTCGGCGTCACGGATCGCGATGACGAGGTCGTAGGTCCGTGCCTGCACGTCGCCGTCCCGTTCGACGGCGCGCACCGCGTGGCGGCGGGCGATGCGGCGGAGTCGTCGGTGGTGCCGACGGCACGTCACGTCGCGCACCCAGCGCCGGAAGGTCAGAGACGCCATCGCGACGACGATGAGGACGATGCCCAGGTAGAACGGCGGGTCGAAGCCCAGGCGGAGTCCGTCACGCACCGCTGCAGGGAACCACCCGAAGTGGTCGGCGGTGAGCGACAGCAGCTCGTCGATGCTCGCGATGACCACCAGCGACTGCCCGACCCGGAAGACCACGAGCGCGACGGGGTTCCGCAGCACACCGTGCCGGAGCGTGGCAGCCGCGATCGCGCCGACGCCCAGCATGTAGATCGAGCTGTACAGCCACATCGCCGGCTGGTGGATCTCCCGCACGATGAAGTGGAAGTCGGTGCCGCCCCGGTCGCGCACGGCGAAGAACGGCACGGCGAAGGCCACGACCACCACGAGCAGTGCCAGCGGACTCGCGAGCAGCGGGCGTTTCGGCAGGTCGGAGGTGCTCGCCCGGAGCATCAGCCAGAAGGCCACGGTGGCGCACACGTTCTGCACGAGGTTGATGAGGTTCGTACCCCCGAGGGCGCCGTCGAGCACGGTCTGTGGCACGACGCTGCCGAGCGTCAGCAACCCGAGCGCGCCGACCCCGGTGGCACCCCAGGCGGCACGGCCGCGCGGGTTCCGGAGCACGTAGGGCGTGCGGGCGAGGAAGATCAGCGCCGCGCACCAGAAGGCGGCGGCGTGCAGGACGACCATCAGCCGTAGGCCCGCTCGTCCGCGCCCGCGCTGCCGGCGAGCAGCACGGTCGCGAGCTCGTACGCGAACCGCTCGGCGAAGTGCTCGTCGTCGTCCGAGATGCTCACCAGCCCGGTGTCGCCGTCGAGCGCACGGCGGCACACGTGGCCGCCCGAGGCGAACTCGGCGATGGACGTGGCCGAGGGCGCACCGACGTCGCCGTGCACCAGGTGGCCGAGCTCGTGCAGGACACAGTGCATCCGGTACAGCTCGGGAGCGCCGGCCGGCACCAGGACGAGGTTCTCGTGCTCGAACTGCGACACCAGCGCGGTGAGCGGGCCCCAGCTCGGACCGTCGACGTCGACCACGCGGGTCGTCTTGCCGACGAACCGCCCGACCCCGGCGACGACGTCGGGGAGCCTCGGCGACGGGGGAAGGGTCGCGACGAGGGCTCCGACGGTGTCCGACGCACTCCTGCCCACTGACATCGCCCCTTTCGATCTCCGCGGACAGACTACCTGCACGATCCCCTTGCGCACGAGGTCGCTCGGACGGAGCCTGGGACCAGGACCGAACCCGACGACCGAACCCGACGACCAGGAGCGACGATGCCCACCACGTCCGTCCACACCGAGCCCGAGGCCCTCGCGATGACCCTCGTCGCCGAGTCCACGGTGCCGGTCGAGCGCCTCTGGGGCGCCTTCGCCGATCCCCGTCAGCTCGAACGCTTCTGGGGCCCGCCCGGCTTCCCCGCCACATTCACCTCGTTCGACCTGCGGCCCGGTGGCCGCGCGGACTACCGGATGACGTCGCCGCAGGGCGAGCGGTTCCACGCCGTCTGGCAGGTCACCGAGGTCGACGAGCCGCACCGCATCACCGTCCGCGACCTCTTCACCGACGCCGACGGCACGGTCGACGACTCCCTGCCGACCAGCGAGACGGTCCTGTCCTTCGAGGCCGTCGGCTCCGGGTCGCGCGTGACCGTCCGGTCGTCGTTCGGGTCCGCCGCCGACCTCGAGACGATGATCGACATGGGCATGGTCGACGGCTACGAGCAGGCCTTCGGACAGCTGGACACCGTCCTCGCCGACCTGCGCGAGGACGCCCTCGGCACGGGCACCGTCACCGAGCTGGTCGACGACACCCACGTCCGCATCACGCGGGCCTTCGCGGCGCCGCGCCATCTACTGTGGCGGGCGCACACCGAACCCGAGCTCGTCCGGCAGTGGCTGCTCGGTCCGGACGGGTGGGAGATGACGGTGTACGAGAACGACCTGACGCCGGGTGGCACGTTCCGGCAGGCGTGGGCGCCGACGGGTGACACCGAGGGGGAACCGTTCGGGTTCGAGGGCGAGAACCTCGTCGTGGAGCCGGAGCGCCGGATCGTGTCGACCGAGCGGATGACCGGTGCGCCGTTCCCCCCGAACACGAACGACCTGCAGTTCGACGAGGCCGACGGGGTCACCCTGATGACGCTGCTCGTCACCTACCCCGACCGGGCGCAGCGGGACATGATCCTCACCACCGGCATGACCGACGGCATGGAGACCAGTTACCAACGTCTGGAACGCGAGGTCCTGTCCGCCACGTGACCTCCCGTCCGTCACGCGAAAGCGACAGATCCCCGCGAACGTTCCGCGGGGATCTGTCGCTTTCGCGGGTGGGTCGGACCGGTCAGGCCGGCGCGGTCGCCTCGTAGTGGCGCGCGCCGCCGCGCACACCGGCGAACCGGTACGGCCCTGCCGTGACGCGCGGACGCTCGAGGTCGTCGCTCGTCGCGGCGCCGGTCGCGTGCAGCTCGCGGTACGCGTCCACGGTCAGCGGGACGCGGGCGGACAGCAGCTGTCGGACCCGGCCGACGCGACGGTGGTCGCGGTACGACGGCTGCACGATGCCCGTGAGGAGCTCGCCGACGCTGCCGGAACCGTAGCTGAACAGGGCGATGCGCTCCCCCGCCAGGTCCTCGTCGAGGTCGAGCAGTGCTGCGAGCCCGATCCAGAGCGACGCCGTGTACGTGTTGCCGGTCTGCTTGTTGTACGTGAAGCCGACGAACAGCTCCGACTCGTCGAAGGGCACACCCACGTGCTGCGTCAGCTTCCGGTGGGCCTTGAGCGCCATCTTCGTGAACGGCTGGTGGTGGACGAAGCGCACGATGTCCTCGTACGCGGGGCCGCCCTGGTCCGCCAGGTCGTCCCACGCGCCGACGAACGCGTCGACGTAGGCGCTCACGGACAGGCGGCCGTCGACCAGCGCCGTCGACCGGTCGTTCGGGCGCCAGAAGTCGTCGACGTCCGCGGTGAAGACACCGGCGGCCGGCTCGATCTCGATCAGGTCGGGATCGGCGGACACCAGGATCGCGGCGGCGCCGGCGCCCTGCGTGGGCTCGGCGGCGGTGTCGACGTCGTAGCGCGCGACGTCGGCGGCGATCACGAGGACCCGCTCGCCCGGCGCCCGGGCGATGATGCCGAGGGCGAGCTGGACGGCGGCCATCCCGCCGTAGCAGGCCTGCTTCAGCTCGACGACGCGGACGTTCTTCGGCAGGCCGAGCAGGCCGTGCACGAAGACGCCGGCGGCCTTGGACTGGTCGACGCCGGACTCGGTGGCGAACAGCACGGTGCGGATGTCCTCGACGCCGTGGCGGTCGATGACCTCCTTGGCCGCGGCGGCGCCCATCGTGACGATGTCCTCGTCCGGGGCGGGCACGCTGAAGGCGTCCTGGCCGATGCCGACGTGGTACTTCGCCGGGTCGACGCCGAGGCGCTCGGCCAGGTCGTCGAGTTCGAGCACGTGGTGCCCGGTCGCGATTGCGATGTCGTGGATGCCGATGCGCAGTGCGCCGTTCGCCGTCATGCTGCACCTCCGGCGGGCTTCGCGCCGCGTCGCTCCATGGCGACGTGGGCGGCCATCAACTCACCCGGGTTCGTCTGGGCGGCGAGGAGCGAGAGCTCCCCGCACAGCACCGTGGCGGCGCAGAGCGCGGCGAGACGACGGGCGTTCGCACCGGGCTCGCGGTCCTCACGGCAGCCGAGCCGCACCAGGGCGTCCTCGACGACGGGCAGGTCCCCACCCTTGCCGTTGCCGACCGTGCCGACGATCAGGTGCGGCAGTGAGGTGGCGAAGTACAGGTCGCCGTCGCGGTTCTCGGCACTCGTGATGCCCTGCGAGCCCTCGACGATGTTGGCGGCGTCCTGTCCGGTGGCCAGGTAGAAGCCGAGCAGCATGTTCGCGTAGTGGGCGTTCGCGGAGCGCAGGGCGCCGGCGATGGTCGACCCGATCAGGTTCTTCGCGATGTTCAGTTCGACGATGCGCTCGGTGCTCGACCGCAGGCGCTTCTCGACGACATCGCCGGGGATCACGATCTCGGCGATGGTGTTGCGACCACGGCCACGGATGCCGTTCACCGCGGTGGCCTTCTTGTCGGTGCAGAAGTTGCCGGACACGGAGACGTACCGCAGGCCCGGCTGCCACGCCAGGATCGCCGGCAGGAGCTTGTCCGCCGCCTGCGTGACCATGTTGTGGCCGGAGGCGTCGCCCGTCGTGAACGCGAACCGCAGGAACAGCAGGTCGCCGACGATCTCCGGGTGCACCTCGATGAGCTTCGCGAACCGGCTCTGCCCGGCGACCAGCGCCTCGAGTTCGTCCTGTCGCGCCAGGATCTGCCCCGCAGCGACGTGCGCCGCGGCGGCACTGGCCGCGCGGACGACGACCGATCGGGTCATGCGCTCGTCGACGACGGTCGCGACGATGCCGTCGTCGACCATGCGCGAGATCCGGGCGCCACGGCCGACGGACGGCCAGAGCGGCGACTCGTACGTGGCGAGCGGGACCTCGTGCTCGCCCTGGACCGCGTTGCCGCTGATGCGGATCGGTCCGACCCATTTGGTCGGGATCGGCGTGAGCAGGTCACTCATCGAGGGCTCCTTCTGGTGCTCGCACCGCGACGCTGAGGTGTCTGATGTCGTGCGCCTCCCAGGCGCGGTGGATGCCGGCGGGGTCGGTGTCCGCCGGGACGAGCGCGATGCCGCAGTCGCCGCCACCGGCGCCGGACGGCTTCGCCGCCCCGCCGGCCGCTTCGACGACGTCGCACAGGGTCGCGAGGCGTTCGGTCTCGATCTTCGACCCGACCGAGTCGCCGAGGCGCTGCATGAGCACCCGGGCACGTCGGAGCGCGTCGAGCGTCTGCTCCGCGTCGCCGGTCTGGAGGCCCGTGGTCAGGTCGTCGACGCAGCTCCGGCTCTCGTCGAGGAACGCCTGGTACCCGCCGTTGCGGTGCCGACGCACCACCCCGACGAGCTTCGTGGTCGAGGCCGGCGAGCCGGTCCAGCCGACCAGGAGCTGCAGGTTCTCGGGGGCCGGGAGTCGCTGGACGTCGAACCCCGCCCACGCGTCGGCGTCGGCGAGTATGTCGGACACCCGGCGCTCGTCGACGAACGAGGCGAGGTGGTCGCGGTCCGGGGCGCTGTAGCGCAGCCAGCCGCCGAAAGTGCTCGCGGCCAGGTCGCCGCCGGATGCCCGCGGGTTCACCCGGATGGTGGCGAGCAGGGCGACCTGGAAGCGCTGCCGCTGGGTCAGGCCGATCCCGTAGAAGCGGTCCAGGGCACCGACCGTGGCGACGGTCACCGCCGCTGAGGACCCGAGCCCGAACTTCCGGCCGCTGGCGTCGTCGAGCTGGCTCTCGATGCGCAGGTCGTGGAACCGCGGCGCGATGCCCCGTTCGGCGCGGAGCTTCTCGACGAGGTCGATCGTCGCCATCACGTAGTCGTAGGGGTGGTGCTCGCGGTCGAGGGCGAGGCCGTCCTCGTCCCGCGTCCACGTCAGCGGCAGGTGGCCGTACTCCTCCGAGTGCACGCTGCCCGCACCGTGCGCCTCGGACACGCGCGCCGTGATGGCGCGGTCGAGGGCGATGAGGACGGACGGCTGGCCGGGCTCGACGACGGCGTACTCGCCGGCGACGAACAGCTTGCCGTGGGCGCGGAACTCGATCACTGCACGGACTCCTTCTGGTCGGGATTGCTCCCCGACTCTTCGGAGCGGAGCACCCGAGCGGCAGGTCCGGTGCCGGACTCGATCACGTCGCCGAACGACGCCAGCGAGGTGGCCACGGCGGAGCGGTCCGCGGGCTGGCAGAGCACGACCACGTTCGGGCCGGCGTCGGCCGTGGCGTAGGCCTCGAGCCCCGCGGCGCGGAGTTCGCCCACGGCGTCGAACACGGCGACGCTACGCGCGTTGAGGTAGCGGATCGGCGGGAAGGCGCCCTCGATCGTGGCGTGCATGCGCAGCGCGTTGCTCTCGGTGATCTCGCCGATGCGGGTGAAGTCGCCGGCTGCGCAGGCGTCGAGCATGTCGCCGACGGTCTCGGTGGTCGAGGTGACCCACGCCGGGTAGAACGGCGACGTCGCGATGGTGCGGCGCATCGCCTCGCGCGAACCGATGGGCTTCGGGCCGGCGTCGATCGTCACGACCACCATGGCCATCGGCGGTGCCGGGATCGGCTCGGCGAAGGAACCCTGGTCGTCGCCGGCGTGCCAGACGGCGACGCCCCCGGGGATCGACCGGGTCGCCGAACCCGAGCCGCGGCGGGCGAGGCGGGAGAGGTCGCGCGCGGACAGGTCGAGACCGTACGCCGCCGACGCGGCGGTCGCGAGCGCCGCGAACCCCGAGGCGCTCGACGCCAGCCCGGCACCGGTCGGCACGGTGTTCTCGGACACGACGGACGCGCGGGCGTCACTGCCGGCGAGCTCCCGCACGAGGTCGAGGAACTGCTGCACGCGCACCAGGGCACCGTCCTCGACGACGTGGCCGTTCAGCGTGAAGGCGTCCCGAGCCTCCGCACCGGCACCGGACCCGCCGTCCAGCGTGACGGTCGTGGTCGTCGGGAACACGTCGAGGCCCATGGAGACGCTGCCCGTGGCGGGCAACGCCAGCTGCGCGTCCGCCTTGCCCCAGTACTTGACGAGGGCGATGTTGGGGTGCGCGACGGCGGTGGCGGTCATCAAGCGCGGGCTCCGATCGTGGTGGTCCAGGTGGCTGCGGCACCTGCGCCGCGGAGTGCGGCCGCGATGCGGTCCGCGTGGTCGTCGTCCGCGGCGAGTGCGAGCACGCACCCGCCCCGCCCGCCGCCGGTCAGCTTCGCGCCGAGGGCGTCCGCAGCACGTGCGGCGTCGACGAGCCGGTCCAGGTCGGCACTCGACACGTCGATTGCGCTGAGCAGGTCGTGCGCGGCGTCCATGGTGACACCGAGCCCCTGTGCGTCGCCAGCCTCGAGTGTCCCCCGCGCCTGCCGTGCGAGTTCGCCGATCCGGTCGATGACGCCGTCGACCGCCACCGGGTCCTGGTCGTGCCGTTCCCGCACGGCCGCGACGGCCTGCCGGGTGTGGCCGGGGACGCCGGTGTCGGCGACGACGAAGGTGAAGCGTGCCCCGAGCGCGACGGGCTCGATGCGGCCCCCCTCGAACCAGACCGGCACCGCGGCGACGACCCCGCGGGCGTCGAGGCCCGACGGTCGACCGTGGGCGACGCGCTCGCACTCCTGGATGAGGTCGTGGTGGGTCTCGGCGTCGAGGGTCTCGCCCAGCGCGTCCGCGACGGCTGCCGTGACGGCCGCGGCGACCGCTGCGCTCGAGCCCATGCCGCGGGCCGTGGGGACCTCGCTGTCGACCCGGACGTGGAAGTGCCGGTCGGTCACGCCGAAGTGCCGCAGCGTCGCCGTGACGGCGGTGACCGTCGGCATCACGGCCGCGGGTGCGAGGTCGAGCGGGCCGGTGTGCACCGTGGACTCGAGGGTGTGCCCGACGGTCGTGCCGGCGGCTCCGTCCGCCCCGGCGGTGACCGGGCTCACCGTCGCGACGACCCGTGCGTCGAGCACCGGCAGGACGAGAGCGGGTGCGCCGTAGACCACGGCGTGCTCACCGATCAGGATCGTCTTGCCGTGGGACGACGCCGATCCGTTGCCGGGGGTCGTGGTGGTGTCGAGGTGGGTGCTGGTCATCGTGGGTCACGTCAGCCTAACCGTCCGGGCCGCCGGCGTGTTCGTCGTGACCTGAGCATCCGCTGCGATGAGTTGTGCACAACCGGGTTGCGTGACAGGCTGATGCCATGCCCGTGACCGACGAGATGGTGTGCTTCTCCCTCTACGCAGCGAGCCGCGCGACCACGCAGGCGTACCGCACGATGCTCGAGCCCTGGGGCCTGACCTACCCGCAGTACCTGGTGCTCGTCACCCTGTGGGTCGAGGGCGACCAGACCGTCTCGAGCCTCGGGGAACACCTGCAGCTCGACTCCGGCACCCTCTCGCCACTGCTCCGTCGCATGGAGCAGAGCGACCTGGTCGGCCGAGAGCGCCGCAGCACCGACGAGCGCGTCGTCACCGTGACCGTGGGTGACCGCGGACGCGAGCTCCGGTCTGAGCTGAGCGGCATCCCCGCACGCATCGCCGCCGGCATGGGCCTGGCCGACGAGCGGGCCGCCGCCGAACTCATCGCGACCCTGCACCGGCTGACCGAGACGATGCACGCCGCGGCGGACGCCCCCGATCGCGCCGTCACGGACCACTGACCCCACGAAGGAAGGAACACCATGGAAACCCTCTACACCGCCGAGGCCCTGGCCACCGGCGAAGGCCGCAACGGCCACGTCGCCACGAGCGACGGCACGGTCGAGTTCGACCTCGCCATCCCGAAGGAGATGGGTGGCTCCGGCAACGGCGCCAACCCCGAGCAGCTGTTCGCCGCCGGCTACGCCGCCTGCTTCCACTCCGCACTGCAGGGCGTCGCCCGCAGCCAGAAGGTGAAGATCACCGACTCGTCCGTCGGCGGTCGCGTGTCGATCGGCCCGAACGGCAACGGCGGCTACCAGCTCGCCGTCATGCTCGAGGTCGTCATCCCCGGCCTGGAGCACGACCAGGCCCAGGCCCTCGCCGACGCAGCCCACCAGGTCTGCCCGTACTCGAACGCGACCCGCGGCAACATCGACGTCACCATCGTCGTCTCGGAGGACTGACCCATGAGCACCACCCCCACCACCATGCGCGCCGTCGTCCACGAGACCTTCGCCGAGCCCGCCGACGTCCTCGAGGTGCAGGAGCGCCCCGTCCCGACACCCGGCGCCGGCGAGGTCCTCGTCCGCACGGTCCTCTCCCCCATCCACAACCACGACCTGTGGACCGTCCGCGGCACCTACGGCTTCAAGCCCGAGCTGCCCGCAGCGTCCGGCACCGAGGCGCTCGGTGTCGTCGAGGCACTGGGCGAGGGCGTCACGAACCTGACGGTCGGCCAGCGCGTCGCCGGCGGCGCCTTCGGCGTCTGGGCCGAGTACTACACCGCGAACGCCGCAGGACTCGTCCCGGTCCCGGACGCGATGTCCGACGAGGCCGCCGCACAGCTCGTCTCGATGCCGTTCAGCGCGATCAGCCTGCTGCACTCGCTCGACCTGCACGAGGGCGACTGGCTGATCCAGAACGCCGCGAACGGCGCGGTCGGCCGCATGGTCGCCCAGCTCGGTGCAGCCCGCGGCATCAACGTCATCGGCCTGGTGCGTCGTGCCGCCGGTGTCGAGGAGCTGCGCGAGCAGGGCATCGAGCGCATCGTCGCCACCGACGCGGACGACTGGAAGGACCAGGTCGCCGCGATCACCGGAGGCGCTCCGATCGTCGCCGGCGTCGAGTCCGTGGGCGGCAAGGCCGCCGGCGACATCGCATCGGTGCTCGGCGAGAACGCCACCCTCGTCGTCTTCGGCGCGATGGCGTCGCCGACGCTCGAGATCCCGTCGGGCAAGGTCATCTTCGGCCAGCTCACCGTGAAGGGCTTCTGGGGCTCCGTCGTCAGCAAGACGATGCCGGCCGAGACGAAGGGGCAGCTCTTCGGTGAGCTCATCACCCGCGTGCTCGACGGCTCGCTGACGCTCCCCGTCGCCGAGACCTTCGCCTTCGAGCAGGTCCGCGACGCCGTCCGCGCCTCGGACACCGCCGGCCGCGTCGGCAAGGTGCTCCTGCGCCCGTGACGCGAGCACAGGACGGACGGGAGGCCCGGTGCCAGCTGGCACCGGGCCTCCCGTCTGTCCGTCGTTGCGTCTAGCGGCGCGACGCCTTGTCGGGGACGGTGAAGATGTTGCCGGTGGTGACGCCCTCTTCCACTTCCTCGAGGGTGCGACCACGGCTCTCCGGCACGAACTTCCAGATGAAGAGCAGCGCGAGCAGACCGACGATGCCGAATCCGAAGAACGTGCCGGTGATGCCGGTCGCCGCGACGATCGTCGGGAAGTACAGCCCGAGGAACGCGTTCGCGATCCAGAGGCAGAACACCGAGATGCCCATGCCGAGCGCGCGGATCTGCGTCGGGAAGATCTCCGACAGCACCACCCACACGGCGATGTTCAGGAAGGTCTGCATCGAGCCGACGAACGCGACGACGAGGAACAGGATCACCCACGGGCGGGCCGGGTTGCCCTCGGGCAGCGCGACCGAGGCGATGCCGATCAGGAAGTGGCAGACCGTCGTGAGCGAGAACCCGATGATCAGGGTCGTCCGGCGGTTGATCTTCTCCATGTTGTACAGCGCGATGACGCCACCGACCACGGCGATCACGCCGGGGGCGATGTTCGCGATGAGCGCCGCCGACGCCTGGAACCCGGACTCGATGAGGACGGTCTGGCCGTAGTACATGATCGAGTTGATGCCGGTGAGCTGCTGGGCCACGCCGAGCCCGGCACCGATGAGCACGATGCGGATGAGCCACTTGTTCCCGCGCAGCGTCTGCCATCCGCTGACCCGATCGGCCTTCGCCTCGAGGTCGTTGCTCCGCTTGATGTCGTCGAGCTCGGCGGTCGCACGCTCCGTGGTCCGGACCTGCTGCAGGACGGACAGCGCTTCGTCGTACCGCCCCTTCGACGCGAGCCAACGCGGCGACTCCGGCACCCGGAGCATGCCGACGAAGAGTGCGATGGCGGGGAGCGCGCAGACGGCGAGCATGACGCGCCAGACACCGTTGCCCTCACCCCAGAGGTTGCCGATGATGGCGTTGACCACGAACGCGGCGAGCTGCCCGATCACGATCATGAGCTCGTTGCGGCCGGACAACGAACCGCGGATCTCGTACGGGGCGAGTTCGGCGAGGAACACCGGGACGACGGTCGATGCACCACCCACCGCGAGGCCGAGGAGCACGCGGCCGACGACGATCACTCCGAACGTCGGGGCGACGACGCAGATGAGCGTGCCGAGGAAGAACGTCACGGCGAGGGCGATGATCGTCTTGCGGCGGCCCCACCCGTCGGCGATGCGGCCGCCGAGCATGGCGCCGATCGCGGCACCGAACAACAGGGAGCTGGTGACGACGCCCTCGGTGAAGTTCGTGAGACCGAGCTCGGCCTTCATCGGGTTCAGGGCACCGTTGATGACACCGGTGTCGTACCCGAAGAGCAGTCCGCCGAACGTGGCGACCAGGGCCAGGACGCCGAGGCGTCGGCGGTGCGGTCCGGTCCCGATCGGGGGCAGTGCGACAGTCGGGGCTGTCGGCTTGATGTCGACCATTCGGTGACTCCTTCGTCGGTGATCGCGCTTCAGTGCGTGCACCGATGGTAACCCGAATCCATGTCCTGTCAATTGGACATTCTGTCGTCAGGACGATTGGATCGGTCCACATAACACCTGATCAGAACGGGAGCGCTCCAACGCACTCCGAGCCCGCGTCAGGACTCGTCGGGCTCCGGGCTGTCCCCCAGCACGTCACCGAGCGAGGCCATGTCCGCACCGTGGTCCGTGTACCGGCGGACCGTACGCCGGGCCGCTGCGCTGGCGGCACCGGAGAGCGCCGGGTTGCGTCGCGCGGCATCGGCGACGCGACCCGCGTGCCCCGCGGTCGAGAGCAGGACGTTCGCCAGCGCCCGGGCATCGCCGCGCTCGGGCACCCCGGTCACGGTCCACGCCGTGCGCACCTGGGCGTCGGGCGTCACACCGCGTCGCGTGCCCATCCGGTGCCAGTCGGACAGCACGCCCTCGGTCCGGGAAGCCGCACGGTCGGCCTCGGCCGCACGCCGGCGTGCGGCGTCGCGCGCGTCGGACTCGCCACTCGTGCCCTCGACCGTGTCGTACCGGTCGGTGAGGCCGTCGGCTCGGCGGCGGACGCTGTCGGCCCGTTCGCGCGCGGCACCGTCGTCACCGCCTTCCTCGGCGATGCGGGCGGCGTGCGCGGCGGCAGCCGCGGCGAGGATCTCCGAACGCTCCATGGCCTCGACCGTAGCCGCTCCGACCGACACCGAGCTGCCACCGGGTTAGCATCGACCTGAGGGGGAATCATGAACCGGATCGGCGCCATCGCTGTCGTCCTGGCCGCGACGGTGGCGGTGTCGGGGTGCTCCCTGCTGCGCGGGCCGGATCCCCTGCCGGCACCCTCGACGCCGTCGGCGACCACGACCCCGAGCGACACCCCGTCCGCGACACCCGACGGCGAGTCCGCATCCGACCTGCTCGAGGCCTCGGCGAACCCGCGCACGCCGACCCCCGAGCCGACCGAGTCCGCCGCGCCCGCACCGACACTCACGCCGATCCCGGCGGGCACCGTCCTCGCGCAGGGCGACGTCGCATCGCCGAAGGGCAGCATCCACTTCCACTTCCGGGTGATCGCGAACGGCGACGACACCTTCACCGCGCAGTACTCCGGCTTCACCTCGACGCTGCCGGTGCCGGTCGGCGTCGGGCTGTTCGACCTGCCGCGAGCGGTCGGCGACGGCCTGACCTACCCCGGCGTCGGCGACCGGGTCCTCGGCGGCCCGACCAGTGCGGCGACCGCGGTGGACGTCCCGCTGAGCGGCTCCGGGGTCGACCCGTCGCACCTCGGCACCCTCGTCGTGTCCTCGGCGGCGGCACCGGGACAGGACGTCCCCGTGGAGATCGCGGCCGGCAAGGTCCTCGCGGTGTCGACCGTGCGGTGGTCGGTGCCCGCACGGCAGACGAACGTGCACCCGAAGGACGCCGGAACCCGTGCGAACGCGGCCGGGGCCGTCGCGGGGACGACCGCCGCCGGGGCTCCGGCGGCGTACACCGTCGCACCGGACGACCTCATCGGTGACGTCGCCGCGCGGTTCGGCATCACCGTCCGGGACCTCGTGTGGCTGAACGAGGGCGTGCAGGTCTTCGGCCAGGACCAGCACCTGTACGAGGGCACGACGCTCAACCTCGACCCGCTCGGCCGCTGACCACGAGTCTCGGGCATCGTTCCGGTGGTGCGGGGCGGTCTCGCAGTGGGGCCTCCGCGAAAGCGACACTTCTCCGATGAACATCGGCGCACATCTGTCGCTTTCGCAGGCCTGACGACAACCCAGGGCACGCAGCTGTCGCTTTGACAGCACGCACGAGACGGACGGGAGGCCCGTGGCGGATCCGCCACGGGCCTCCCGTCCGTCAGGTGGGTGCGTCGCTACTTGCGCAGCTCCAGGTACTTCGCGATGAGCGCCTTGGTCGAGGCGTCCTGCGCGTCGAGCGCGGCCTGGTCGCCCTCGACGGCCGGCGTGACCTGCAGCGCCAGCTGCTTGCCGAGCTCCACACCCCACTGGTCGAACGAGTCGATGCCCCAGATGGTGCCCTCGGTGAACACGATGTGCTCGTAGAGCGCGATGAGCTGGCCGAGCACGCTCGGGGTGAGCTCCGGCGCCAGGATCGACGTCGTCGGCTTGTTGCCCGGGAACGTGCGCGCCGCGACGATGCCCTCATCGGTGGTGCCCTCGGCGCGGACCTCGTCGGCGCTCTTGCCGAACGCCAGCGCCTTCGTCTGCGCGAAGAAGTTCGCCAGGAACAGCGTGTGCACGTCGGTGCCGGGCGCGACGCCCTTGCCGTCACCGGTCTCGTCCTTGAGCGGACGGGCCGGGTTCGCGACCGTGATGAAGTCGGCCGGGATCAGGCGGGTGCCCTGGTGGATGAGCTGGTAGAACGCGTGCTGGCCGTTCGTGCCGGGCTCGCCCCAGAAGACCTCGCCGGTCTCGGTGGTGACGGGCGAGCCGTCCCAGCGGACGCGCTTGCCGTTCGACTCCATGGTGAGCTGCTGCAGGTACGCGGCGAAGCGGTGCAGGTACTGCGTGTACGGCAGGACCGCGTGGCTCTGGGCGCCGAGGAAGTTCGTGTACCAGACGTTGAGCAGGCCCATCAGGACGGGGACGTTCTGCTCGAGCGGCGTGGTGCGGACGTGCTCGTCGATGGCGTGGAACCCGGCGAGGAACTGCTCCCAGTTCTCCTGACCGATCGCGACGATGACGCTCGTGCCGATGGCCGAGTCGACCGAGTAGCGGCCGCCCACCCAGTCCCAGAACCCGAAGGCGTTCTCGGGGTCGATGCCGAAGGCCTCCACCTTGTCGAGGGCGGTGGAGACGGCGACGAAGTGCTTGGCGACGGCGTTCTTCTTCTCGTCGTCGGCGGCGTCGGTCAGGCCGAGCTCCTCCCACAGCCACTGGCGGGCGAGCCGCGCGTTGGTCAGGGTCTCGAGCGTGCCGAAGGTCTTCGACGCGACGATGAACAGCGTGGTCTCGGGGTCGAGGTCCGCGGTCTTCTCGTAGATGTCCGCCGGGTCGATGTTCGACACGAAGCGGGCTTCGAGGCCGGGCTGGACGTAGGGCTTGAGCGCCTCGTAGACCATGACCGGGCCGAGGTCCGATCCGCCGATGCCGATGTTGACGACGGTCGCGATGCGCTTGCCGGTGACACCGGTCCACGAGCCGTCGCGCACCTGCGACGCGAAGCCGTAGACCTTGTCGAGCGTGGCGTGCACGTCGGCGTCGACGTCCTGGCCGTCGACGGTCAGCGGGGCCGCCGGGACGAGGCCCTCGGTCGCCTTCGGACGGCGGAGCGCGGTGTGCAGCACGGCGCGGTCCTCGGTGACGTTGATGTGCTCACCGGCGATCATCGCCTGGAAGCGCTCGGCGACGCCGGTGTCCTTCGCCACCTGCAGCAGGGCGGCGAGGATCTCGTCGGTGACGAGGCCCTTCGACAGGTCCACGGTCAGGTCGGCTGCCTGGAACGTGTACTGCTCGGCACGGCCGGGGTCGCTGTCGAACCACCCGCGCAGGTCAGGGGTGAAGTCGGCGGCGATGCCGTCGAGCTTCTTCCAGCCTTCGGTCGATGTGGGGTCGACGGGAGCGGATTCGGTCACTTCGGTCCTCCTGGGATCACGTTCGAGACGTACAGCCCGCAGGTCACCGCACCAGTGCGTCGCGGACCGTCTTCGAGCGTAGTGCCGTCGGCACCGTGGTGCGCACCGCCGGACGGGAGGCGCGGGCTGCGTTCGCTGCGCGCGTCACGTCCGACGGCTGGTCGGCCTCAGGGCCGGGGTGCGAAACGACGCAGCCGCAGGCTGTTCGTCACGACGAAGACGGACGAGAACGCCATGGCGGCGCCGGCGAGCACCGGGTTGAGCAGCCCCGCCATCGCGAGCGGGATCGCCGCCACGTTGTACGCGAACGCCCAGAACAGGTTGCCCTTGATGATGCCGAGCGTGGCCCGCGACAGCCGGACGGCGTCGGCGACGACGGTGAGCCGACCGCTCACGACCGTGATGTCGCTGGCCGCGATCGCCGCGTCGGTGCCGGCGCCCATCGCGATGCCGAGGTCGGCCGCGGCGAGCGCCGCGGCGTCGTTGACACCGTCACCGACCATGGCGACGCTCCGCCCCTGGGCCTGCATGCCCCGGACGGTGTCGAGCTTGCCGGCCGGGGTCGCACGGGCGTGCACCTCGTCGATGCCGACCTGCGCGGCGACGGCTCGGGCTGCTCCGTCGTTGTCGCCGGTGAGCAGGACGGGGTGGAGGCCGAGGGCCACGAACCGCGCGACGGCGTCGGCCGCCTCGGGCTTCACGGTGTCACCGACGACCACGACGCCCAGCACGCTGCCGTTCCGGGCCACGACGACCGCGGTCCCGCCGTCGGTCTCCGCGGCGGTGATCGCCGCGGTCACCGCGTCGGGGACGGGGATCGCCCACGACGAGGTCAGCCAGCGGGTACCGCCGACGAGGACGACGTCGCCGTCCACGACGGCCTGCACGCCGGCGCCGGGGGTCGACTCGAACTGCTCGGCGGTCGGGACGTCGAGGTGCCGGGCCGCTGCCGCACGGACGACCGCACGGGCCACGGGGTGCTCGGACCCGTGTTCGACGGCCGCGGCGAGGCGGAGCACGGCATCCTCGTCGAGGGCGGCGTCGGCGGAGGTCACCGCGCGCACGGTCATCTCGCCGGTGGTGACGGTGCCGGTCTTGTCGAGCACGATCGTGTCGACGCCACGGGTCTGCTCGAGCACCTGCGGCCCGCCGATCAGGATGCCGAGCTGCGATCCACGGCCTGTGCCGACGAGCAGCGCGGTCGGCGTCGCGAGCCCGAGGGCGCACGGGCAGGCGATGATGAGCGTGGCGACGGCCGCGGTGAACGCCGCCGTGACCGAACCGCCGAGCACGAGCCAGCCGACGAACGCCAGCACGGCGAGCGCGATGACGATCGGCACGAAGACGCCGGACACCCGGTCGGCCAGGCGTTGCACGTCGGCCTTGCCGGTCTGCGCGTCCTCGATGAGCCGCCCCATCCGGGCGAGTTCGGTGTCGGCGCCGACGCGGGTGACCTCGACCACGAGCCGGCCGCCGACGTTGATCGTCGCACCGGTCACCCGGTCGCCCGGTCCGACCTCGACGGGGACGGACTCGCCGGTGACCATGCTGCGGTCGACGGCCGACGACCCGTCCTGCACGAGGCCGTCGCTCGGGATCCGCTCCCCCGGCCGCACGACGACGACGTCCCCGACGACGAGGGCCGACGCCGGGACGCGCCGCTCGACGCCGTCCCGCCGCACCGTGGCCTCCTTCGCGCCGAGTTCGAGCAGGGCGCGGAGGGCTGCTCCGGACTGCCGCTTGGCGCGGGCCTCCATGTACCGGCCGGCCAGGATGAACACCGTGACGGCCGCGGCGACCTCGAGGTACAGGTCGGTCGCCTCGGGGTCGGTCGCGATCCACGAGAAGGTCATGTGCATGCCGGTCGTGCCGGCGTCGCCGAAGAAGAGGGCGTACAGGGACCAGCCGAAGGCCGCGAGCACGCCCACGCTCACCAGGGTGTCCATGGTCGCCGCGCCGTGTCGGGCGTTCACCCAGGCCGCACGGTGGAACGGGAGCGCGCCCCACACCGCGACGGGGGCCGCCAGCGTGAGGGCGAGCCACTGCCAGTTCGGGAACTGCAGGACCGGCACCATGGAGAGCACGACGACCGGGACGGCGAGGACCGCGGACACGAGGAGTCGACGGCGCAGCGCGGCAGCCGGGTCGTCGGCGTCGGTGTCCGCGTCGGCCGTGGTGTCGGCCGGCGGGGTGGGCACGGTCGCGCCGTACCCGGCGGACTCGACGGCGGCGATGAGGGTCGCGGGGTCGGCGGTGCCGTCGGCCGCGACCTGCACCTGCGCCTTCTCGGTGGCGTAGTTGACGGTGGCGGTGACCCCGGGCAGCTTGCCCAGCTTCCGTTCGATGCGGTTCGCGCACGAGGCGCAGGTCATGCCCGTGATGTCGAGTTCGACGATGCCCTCCGTCACGACGGCACGACCTCGTACCCCGCCTCGGCGACCGCGCCGCGGAGCGCCTCGGGGTCGACGGGTGCGTCCGAGGTGACGGTCACCGACGAGGCACCGCCGGGGACGAGCGCCACGGCGACGTCGGACACCCCCTCGAGTCCGGTGAGCTCCTCGGTCACGCTCATCACGCAGTGTTCGCAGGTCATGCCCTCGACGAGCAGCAGTTCGGTGGTCACGGTGTCTCCTCCTGTGGTTCCGGTGGGGGCGGGGGTCACGAGCGCACGAGCCGGGCGATGGCCTGGCTCGCTTCGCGGACCTTCTCGTCCGCGGCGTCGCCGCCCTCGGCGACGGCCTCGGCGACGCAGTGCTTGAGGTGGTCCTCGAGCAGCGAGAGCGCCACGCGTTCGAGCGCCCGGTTCGCCGCCGAGATCTGGGTGAGGACGTCGATGCAGTACGTCTCGTCCTCGACCATCCGGGCGATGCCGCGCACCTGCCCCTCGGCGCGACGGAGCCGCTTGAGCAGGTCGTCCTTGTCGCCGATGTACCCGACGTGTTCGTGCATGGTGGCCTCCACGGTGCTCAATACGGTACCCCCCTAGGGTATTCCCTCCGAGCGACGGGCGGTGCGCGAACGCGGGTATTCACCTCGGCGCGCGGTCGGTGTCATGATTTCGACCATGACCGATCCGACGACGAACGGCTTCCGCAAGCTGCGGTTCGCCGACGGCGACGGCTCGGACTACTCCGACATCTTCGAGGCGGAGTACCACGGGTCCGGGTTCGCCTCCGAGACGTACGCGACGGACGACGCCCGCTACGAGTACACCGTGGTCGGCGACGACGACCTCACGCTGCGGACCATGCGCGCCGAGGGCGGTCGCCGCGGCGGGGTCATCGGGGCGCGGGAGGACCACGTGGTCTTCTGGCTCACCAAGGGTCGGCTCGAGATGCACTTCCCCGACCGCACGCGGGTGGTCGAGCCGGGCAGCCCCTACATCGCCAGCGCGTCCGAGGCGTACCGCTTCGAGTCGGACGGCACGGTCTACAACGGGGTGCACATCGCGGACTCGTTCCTGCGGACCGTCGGGCGCGACCTCGGCTACCGGCTGCCGGACGGCCCACTGCTGTTCGACCAGCAGGACGAGGTCATCGCCCGCCGCGAACCGCTGCGCCACCTGATCGGGGAGCTCGGCCCGGCACTCGTCGACGACCGCGTGGTCGGACCGATGCGGACCGCGCTGAACCGCCGGCTGGCGGTCGTCGTGCTCGACACCTTCCCGATCCGCAACCGCGGCGACGACGTCCCCGTCGCGAACCGCCTGCGCGACGCCATCCGGTACGTCGAACGGCACGCGGCCGAGCGTCCGGCGGTGTCGGAGATCGCCGCGGCGTGCGGGCTCAGCCAGCGCGGTCTGCAGGACGTGTTCGCACGCACGCTGGACTCGACGCCGCACCGGTTCCTGCGCGAGCACCGGCTCGACCGGGTCCGGAGCGAGCTCCTGCGTACCGGCGACGACCGATCCCCCAACGCCGACAGCGTCGCCGTGGTCGCGCGCCGGTGGGGCTTCACCAACCCGGGTCGGTTCGCCACCGCCTACCGGGAGCGGTTCGGCGAGGACCCCGCCGTCACCCGCCGCGCCTCACTGTCCGCACGACCGGACAGCGGCCGGTCCTCGTGGCGTGTCCGCCGCGCCGTGGCCTTCATCGAGGAGCACGCCGCCGAGGACCTCTCCCTGCAGGAGATCGCCGACGCCGCCGGGGTCCTGCCGCGACGGCTGCAGCAGCTCTTCCGAGCCGAGCGAGGCGAGTCCCCGATGACGTGCGCTCGGGCGATCCGCGCCGCTGCAGAACGCAACGCGGCGGACGGAACGCGCGAAACCGCCTGAGTGGACCACCAGGGGGTACAGCCACATCCCCGTGTTTCCGCGGATCCCTGGAATTCTCCCGAATCCGGAAAGTCATGTGTGACGAATCTCTGGTGCAGCCCGTCTCATCCGTGAACAGCAACCGCTGGGAACGCCCGGCGGGTCAATCGGAAGGAACGAACCATGGCTGACTCCATCACCACCACCCCGGCCACCACCGCAGCGGCCCGGACCACCTCGCACGCCGGCTCGAACAGCGGCGTCACCGGCAAGACCGTCATCGACGACACCGTCGTGTCGAAGGTCGCCGGCATCGCGGCCCGCGAGGTCAACGGCGTGCACTCCCTCGGTGGCGGCGCCGCCCGTGCGATCGGTGCGCTCCGCGACGCGATCGGCCAGCGTGACTTCGGTCAGGGCGTCAAGGTCGAGGTCGGCGAGAAGCAGGTCGCCGCGGACATCGTCATCGTCGCCGAGTACCCGGTGTCGCTCCAGCAGGTCGCCGACGGCGTCCGCAGCAGCGTCGCCCGTGCCCTCGAGCAGATCGTCGGCATGGAGGTCGCCGAGGTCAACGTCACCGTCCAGGACGTCTTCATCCCGGGCGACGACGACGACAACGACAACGACGAGAAGAAGGAAGCGCGAGTCGCATGAGCAACACACTGATCGGTGCCCTCATCGGGGCCGTCCTCGCAGTCGTCGCACTGCAGTTCGGGTTCTGGGGCTTCGTCCTGGTCATCGTCTTCGGTGCGATCGGCGCCCTCGTGGCCGCCCTCGCCACCGGCAAGATCGACCGCGGCGCCCTGACCGACGTGCTCACCGGGCGCCGGAGCTCCCGGTGAACGCCGGCCCGGTCGTCCCGGGCCGCGTCGAGATCACCGCTCGTGCACTGACCTCGCTGGCGCGGGCCGTCGCAGCCGAACGGCTCGGCGCCCCCGCCAAGCGGGTCAGGGTCGGTCTCGGCGACGCGTCCGGTGCGATGTCCCTCGACGTCACCGGCCCGATCGCCGCGGGCGACGACCTCGTCGCCCGCTCGGCCCGGGTCGCCGACGAGGTCAAGAGCCGCGTGAGCGAACTCACCGGCCGACGCGTCGGCAGTGCCCACATCGAACTCACCGGGATCGTGCGCGAGCGCGAGTCCCGAACCCGCTAGGAGACCATCATGAGCAACGGTTCCGTCGAACGACGCATCCGTCGTCGGAGCGTGCACCGCTCCCGCTCGACCGCAGTGGCCGTGGCGCTGGTGGTCCTGGCACTGGTCGCCGCGTGGATCGGCACCGAGTCGGTCCTGCGGGCGGTCGGGCGGCCCCCGCTCCTCGCCGACCCGCAGACCGCCGTCGACGCCGCACTGCAGCCCGACGCAGCCTTCGTCACGATCGCCGAGGTCATCGCCGTCGTGCTCGTGGTCCTCGGCATCGTGCTGATCGTCCTGGCCCTCAAGCCGGGTCGTCAGCACCGCTCGGTCGTCCAGCACGACCGTGGCGCAGTCGTCATCGACACCCGCATCGTCGCCTCGACCGCGGCGAACGCCGCCGGGACGGCAGCGGGGGTCCCCGAGGGCAACGCCTCGGCAACCGCGCGCGGTCGCCGCACCGAGGTCCGGATCGTGCCGGTCACCGGCATCCCGGTCGACGAGCAGGCCGTGCAGGCGGCCGTCCGCGACCGCCTCAGTGGTCTCGACGAACGCTTCGGCCAGAACATCCGCGTCCGCATCGACGAGAAGGGGACCCTCGCATGACCAAGAGCAACCGGACCATGAACCGGATCATCCTCTTCGTCCTCGGCCTCGTCGCCGTCGTCGTCGGTCTCACCATCGGCGCGGGTGTGCTGCCCGCCGTGCAGGACGCGGTCAAGCCCTACGTCGACCTGCCGAGCAACCTGGACGTCCCCGCGTCCTCGCTCTGGATTGTCGCCGTCGCCTGCGCCGTCGTGATCGTGCTCGCCCTCGTCTGGGTGTTCACCCGCGGAGGGGGCGGCACGTCCGTCGCCGTCCGCGAGCGCTCGGGTGAGGACGCCGTCACGGTGAACGTCGCCCTCGTCCGCGACGTCGTCGAGCACGAGCTCGCCGGTGTCCGCGACGTCGTCGGCTCCCGCGTCGACACCTACCTGGTGCGCAAGCAGCGTGCCGCTCGCATCCGCGTCGCGGTCCGCCGCGGCGGGGACGCCGTCTCGGTGCTCGACGCCGTCGACCGCGCCGTCGCGGTCCTCGACCGCACGCTCGGTCGCCAGGTGCCCGTCCTGGTCCACCTCACCGGTGGAACCCGTTCGGCGCTCGCGAAGTCGACCCGCGTCCACTGACACCCGTCAGCCGGACGCGACCCCGGGCCTCCCGGCCCACCGAAGACCCACGCAACACCCACCACCGGGCGCACGCCCGACCGATGAAAGGACCCGTCATGGGACTCGACGACAAGATCAAGAACGCTGCACAGGACCTCGCCGGCAAGGCGAAGGAGGCCGTGGGCAAGGCCACGAACGACGACTCCAAGGTCGCCGAGGGCCAGAAGGACCAGGCCTCCGCGAGCGTCAAGCAGACCGGCGAGGACGTCAAGGACGTCTTCAAGAAGTAGGACGCCCGATGCGTGTCGGGGCACTCGCGACGTCGAGTGCCCCGATGCGTCCCCGCGGACCCGAACGAGGAGGAACCATGCAGCACGACCCCCATGCGCACACGCAGGTCACCGAGGTGGCCCTGCCCGCAGAACTGACGGAGCCGCTGCCCGACGACGCGACCCCCGCGATGCTGATCGCGCGGACCGCGGCGGAGACGGCGCTCGGTGTGCCCGGCGTGCACCACCTCGGCGGGACCGTCTCCCGAGCCGCCGACGAACTGCGGAAGCGGCTCGGCCGCTCCGCCGGGACCGCCGGCGTCCAGGTCGACGACGAGGACGGCACCTTCGCGGTACACGTCTCCGTGATCGTCACCTACCCGCGGAACGTCCGCGAGGTCGCCGACGAGGTGCGCCGACAGGTGACCGCCGCCGCCGGTCAGGTCTCGACCGAGCCGACGACGGTGGACGTCCGCGTCCTCGACGTGCACGGACCGTTCGACGACGAACCCTCGCCCGTCGAGCGTGCCGCCACTGCCGTCGGCGACGCGGTGCAGGACGCCGCGAAGGCGACCAGCGACACCACCAAGCGCGTGGCATCCGCGACCGTCGACGCCACGAAGCAGGCAGCGGACGCCACCGCCGAGGCGACGAAGCGCGCCGCGGACGCCACGGCCGACGTGACGAAGCAGGCTGCGGAGGCCACCGCGGACGCGACCAAGCGTGCAGCCGACGCGACGGTCGACACCGCTCGACGCGCAGCCGACGCAACCGCGGACACGACGAAGCGTGCCGCTGCCGCGAGCGCCGACGCCACGAAGCGTGCCGCCGACGCGACCGCGGACGCAGCGGAGCGGGCCGTCGACGCGACGACCGACACCGCTGCCCGTGTGCACGACGCCGCGTCGGACGCACTCGACCGGGCGTCGGAGGGCGCCCGGGACGCCGCGGACACCGCCCGCGACGCAGCCGACCGCGCACGGACGGCCGCTGCGGCAGACGACACCGCTGCGACCTCCGACCCGGCCGGTGAGACCGCCGCCGACGCAGCGGTGCGTGCCGCCGACTCCGCCGAGGACGCCGCACAGGACGCTGCCGATGCTGCGGCCGACGCCAGTGATGCAGCGCGGGCAGCCGCCCGCGACGCCGACCAGCCGACGACGCCGGCCGCGGACCGCCCGTGACCACCGCCTGGTCCGGCGGTCGTCGGCCCCGCGACCGACGGCCCCGGCCACGCGGCGTGTGGATCGCGGGTGGCATCGGCGTGGTCCTGGTCGCCGGGGTCCTGCTCGGGGCGTTCCTGCCCCTGGTCGGCTTCCTCGGCGGCGTCACGGCCACCACCGCGGGCCTCGTCCCGTTCCCGTTCCTGCGGGTGACGGTCGTCGCGGTCCTCGGGCTGGTCGTCGTGCTGGCGCTCTTCGCGCTGGCGCTCACCCGACGGCACACCACCACGGCGACGATCGCCGTCGTGCTCGCCGTGCTGGTGAGCATCGCCGTCACGATCGTCCCCGTGGTCCTGGTGGCCGTCGGCTCAGCCGACCGTGCCGGCGACGTGTGGCCCATCGTCACCGAGCTCTGGCAACGCTTCACCGGCTGAACCGCCGGCACCTGCACCACCGACCAAGGAGTCCCACCATGCGCAACCGCATCATCGTCATCGGCCTGATCGTCCTCGTCGGGTTCTGGTTCGGCTCGCGCGCGAACCGTCCGGTGATCAAGACGTCCAAGGGCGAGACCGTCCGCAAGGCGTGGAACGACCCGCACGCCCGCAAGGCCCGCAAGAAGCTGGGCAAGAAGATCGCCAAGGCCGCCAAGCGGCACAGCTGACGACCGGGAGGCCCGGATCGCCTGCGCCGATCGGCGCGCGTGATCCGGGCCTCGCGTCCGCTACCCTCGCGACGTGAAGCGTCTCTCCCCCGGCCAGCGCTGGGTCATCGGTCTCGGCGCGTTCGCGCTCGTCTGTCTCGTCGTCGGCATCATCGCGATCGCCGTCGGCGCCGGTTGGGGGATCCTCCTCGTCGTCGTCGGGCTGCTCCACCTCGGACTGACCGGGGTCGCGGGCGCGCTCGTCTGGACCTCGACCCCGACGATCGCTCCCCGGCCCATCAGGCGCCCGACGCCGCGTCCGGGTGAGACGCACCGGGTGTTCTCGTACGGCACGCTGCGGCAGCCGCTCGTGCAGGAGTCACTGTTCGGCGACCACGTGCCCACCACCCCGGACACGCTGCCCGGCTGGCGGCTCGACTGGGTGGCGATCACCGACCCCGAGGTCGTCCGGACCAGCGGTTCGGACCTGCACCCGATCCTCCGCCGCGGCACTGCGGACGACGTCGTCGAGGGGTCGACCCTGACCCTTGGCTACGAGTGGCAGCTCCGCGCGGTCGACGGCTACGAGGTCGCGGACTACCAGCGCATCCGGGTCGAGCTCACCTCGGGCCTGTCGGCCTGGGTCTACGTGGCGGCCGACGAGGTCTGAGCCGCCGCCGAGACTCGGGCCGCGTCCGCCAGGCGCGCGAGGCCCTCGTCGATCGACACCGAGGGCGCCCACTGCAGGTCGGCACGGGTGCGGCGCTGGTCGAACCAGTGCGCCGTCGAGAGCTGCTCGGCGAGGAACCGGGTCATCGGCGGCTCGTCCTGCCCCGGACGCACCCGCCACACGGCCTCGACCAGGGACCCCGCAACCCGTGCGACCGCTGCCGGCACGTGCCACCGCGGTGCTGCCACGCCCGAGGCCGCACAGATCCCGGCGAGCAGGTCCGCGACGGGCCGGGGCTCGCCGTTCGTCACGACGTAGGCGTTGCCGTGCACGTCGTCGTCCGCCGCGTGCTCGAGCGCCGCGACCATGGCCGAAGCGGCGTTGTCGACGTAGAGGGTGTCGATCAGGGCGGCCCCGGAGTCGAGCAGCGGGAGCCGTCCGGCCCGTGCCCGCTCGACGATGCGGCCGATCAGCTGCGTGTCCCCCGGCCCCCACACCAGGTGCGGCCGGACGGCGGCGACGGCGAACCCGGGGGCATCGGCGTCGAGCGCGAGCAGTTCGGCCGCGGCCTTCGTGCGGGCGTAGTCGCCACGCGCGTGCTGCGGCTCGGCGACGCCCGCTCCGGCGCCGACCAGCGACGACCCGGTGTGCGCGACCGACGGCGACGACACGAACACGAACCGCCGGGCGCCGGCACGGCGTGCGGCGTCGACGAGCGCTCGGGTGCCATCGACGTTCACGCGAGCGAAGTCGGCAGGGCCACCGGCCAGGGAGACCTTGGCGGCGAGGTGCACGACGGCGTCGACCCCCTCGACCGCACGTGCCACCGCAGCGTGGTCGGTCATCGTGCCGGCGACGTCCTGCACGCCCGCGACCCCAGAGGGCCGCCGCTGGAACGTGCGGACCTCGTGCCCGGCGTCGCGCACGGCTGCGGCGGTGGCCTGCCCGAGGAACCCGCTGGCCCCGGTCACCAGGACCTTCACGGCAGCGTCATCCGTCCACCGGACAGCACCGCGGTCGCCCAGCGGGACAGCCGGGTGCGGTCGACCTTCGAGTTGTGCCGGATGTCGGTCGGCAGCACCGGCACGGTCAGCACGGCGGCGATCGGGACCCCGGCAGCGGCCCGGACCGACGCGGCCAACGCCGGCGACGCCAGGGCGGGCCGACGGGCACGTCGTCCGTTCGTGGTCTCGACCACGGCGACGACCTGCTGCGTTCCGCGCGGGCCGATCCCTGCGACGCCGGCACGACCGACCCCGGGTACGCCCTCGATGCGCTGCTCCGGTCCGACCGGGGTGACGACGCCGTCGGGCGTGGTGAGCACGTGCTGCATCCGCCCCTCGACCCAGAGGCGCCCGGAGGCGTCCAGGTGTCCGACGTCGCCGGTGCGGTGACCGCGTGGGTCCTCGACGCCGAGTCGCGCAACCCGGTTCGTCCGCCACAGCCGGTCGTAGTGGTCGCGCACGTGCGGTGCTGCGACGACGATCTCGCCGGTGACGCCCGCCGAGTCGGTCAGCGCCCCGGTCGCGGCACCCGAGGCGTCGAGCGGCGCGATCCGCACCCGGACGTTCGCCGCCGGAGCGCCGACGCAGATGCCCTCGTCGTCCGAGGCCGCAGCGGAACGGACGCCGTCCAGGTCGACGTCGGTCATGAGCAGTCCCTCGGTCATGCCGTAGGGGGTGTGCGCGCTCGCGTTCGGCATCAGCTCCGTCGCCGCGGTGAGCAGCGCGGCGGACACCGGGGCACCCGCCGACAGGAACAGCCGGACACGTGCGAGCGCTGCACGATCGGCACCGTCCAGCGCCGACGCCGTCGCCGTCGCCACGACGTTCGCCAGTGCCGCCGGTGACAGGAACACCACGGTCGCGTCCGCCGCGGCCACCGAAGCCGCCACGGCACGGGCCGTCAGGGTGCGGGGCGCGGTGACGTCCATGTCCGGAGCCACCGACCGCGCCCCGAGGGCGGGACCGAGCAGGGCGAAGGGTGCGAAGCCCGCGACGAGCCCGGTGCCGACACCGATGTCGTACTGGGTCGCCAGGACGTCGCGGACGGCTCCGAGCTGTCCGTGCGTGTACACGACGCCCTTCGCCGGACCGGTCGACCCGGAGGTGAACAGGATCGCTGCCGGAGCGTCGGACGTCGGCACCGTGGGGAGCGACGTCCCGTGGGCGAGTCGACGGGCGCCCCGCCGGGCGACGTCGATCAGCGTGTGCTCCACGCGCAGGGCGCGCCGAGCGGGGGCGGGCAGCGGGACGGTCGCGATGCGCCGACCCGGCCAGCCGAGCGCACGGGCGGCTCCGAGTCCGGGCAGCGCGCCGATGATCCAGTCGGGCCGGGCCCCGCGCACCGCACGGGTCAGGCCGCGCAGACCGAGCCCGGCATCCGCCACGACGACGACCGCGCCGATCCGGACACAGGCGTACAGGACGGCGGTCAGGTCGGCTCCGGGGGTGACGAGGAGCGAGACACGGTCGCCGCTCCGGACACCGAGGTCGTCCAGCCCGGCGGCGATCTCGTCCACCCGACGCGCGAGTAGGCGCCACGTGATCGTGCGGGGGCCGCCGGCAGCAGCCATCTCGACCAGGGCGGGTTCGTCGCTCTCGCGCAGGTCCTCGAGCGCAGCGCCGAGCGGGCGGCTCACGTCCGCGCGCTGGTCGGGAGCGGACGGGAGGCCCGGGATGGCGTCGTCGGGGACGCTCCCGCCCGACAGGCGGTCGCCGATCCAGTCGAACACCGCGCCCGCCACGTCGGCGTCGTCCGGCAGCAGGTGGCCCGCGCCCTCGAAGCGGTGCACGTCGGCGTGCGGCAGCCGCTCGGACAGGTCGTCGAGGTAGCGCTCCAGGAAGACGGGGTCGCGCGGGCCCCAGAGCAGCAGCGCCGGCACGTCAAGCGCCGCCACACCCGCGGCGATGCGGTCGAGCTCGGGCGCACTCCTGTGCCGGGCGTCGACGGGGATGTCCGCGACGAATCCCCCGATGCCGCCGCGTCGGGCGGCACCGCGGTAGGGCGCACGGTAGCCGTCGGCCACGTCACGCTCGAGCTTCGGGTGCGCGATGCCGAGCGTCGTCTCGAGGAACGCCGGCGTCACGACGGTCGCTCGGCCGAGCAGCCCCGGGCCCAGGGCGAGCCGCAGCGGCGCGGGGATCGGGGCGTCGTCGGGCTGGTGCACGGCGGTGTTGCACGTCATGACGGCGGCCAGGACGTCGGGGTGGTCGACCGCCCACCCGAGCGAGACCACGCCGCCCCAGTCGTGGCCGAGGGTGACGACCGGGCCGGTCAGTCCGAGTTCGTCGGTCAGGGCGCCGAGGTCCGCGACGCGCTGCGGCAGCCCCCGTTCGACGCCGGTGCGCTCCGAGAAGCCCATGTCGAGCTGGTCGACGGCGACCACGCGCCACGCCGGGCCACCGGCGCGGGCGACCTCGAGCGAGGTGCGGAGCACCGACCGCCACAGGTACGACCACGTCGGGTTGCCGTGCACGCACAGGATGGTGCCGACCGGTTCCACGCCGAGCGCGGCCAGGGACCCGGCCGTGTCGAGGAGGTGCCAGGTGCGCGCGGCGCGATCACGGCCTCCCGACCGGCTCTCGGACCATTCCGGAACCGTGACCAGGCGCGACCACGCCGGGTCGAGACCGGGCAGGGAGGGCGGCTGCGTCGCCGGAGCCGTGCTCGCGGCGACGCGGGGAAGCCGGGACCTCACCAGTGCAGTTCCATCATCGCCGTGTTGATGCCGGAGCCGACCCCGCCCAGGAACACGCGGTCGCCGCGGCGGATGCCGCCGGACTCGACCTCGTCGGCCAGGGTGATCGGGATCGACGCCGGACCGACGTTGCCGAAGCGCTGGTACGTGGTGGGGACCTTGTCGCGCGGGATGCCGATGGCCTCGACGAACGCGTTGGTGTGCACGTCGGAGACCTGGTGCAGGACGTAGCGGTCCATGTTCGCCCAGTCGAAGTGGGCGCGGGCCTCGGTCCACGCGGCGACGACGAGCTCCATGCCACCCTTGAGCAGCATCTTGGCGTCCGTGAACATGCCGTCCACGCTGCCGACGCACAGGTCGTACCACTGGGTCGCCGCGCGGGTGACGCCGCCGACGATCCGGTGACCCTCGGGGTGCAGGTCCGCCGGGCCGAGCACGGCAGCCGCGGCGCCGGACCCGAGGGTCAGGCTGGCGAACTCGCTCATGAAGTCCTTGCGGTTCCGTCCACCCTGGTTCAGACGGTCGATGGTGTTGAGCTGCACCTGGTCGGCGTCCTCGCCGTCGACGACGAGCGCGTACTTGATCTGACCGGAGTCGATCATGCCCGCCGCGACGCTCATGGCGTTGACGAAGCCCAGGCACGCGTTCGCGATGTCGAAGTTGATCGCCGACGACGGCAGGCCGAGCCCGTGGTGCAGGCGCACGGCGACCGACGGCTCGAGGTGCGGACGGGTCACCGAAGTGTTGATGAGCAGCCCGATCTCATCGGGACGCACACCCGCCTCGGCCATCGCACGACGACCGGCGTCGATGGCGGCGTCCTGGAAGGTCTGGCCCTCGCCCCAGTTGCGACGCTCGATCACACCGGCGACGCGCTCGAGCAGGCCCATCGGCAGACGGAGTCGACGGAGCACGCCGCGGAGCCGGGCCTCGATGTCAGCAGAGGTCGTCACGCGTTCGGCGGTGGTCGTCGCCACGGACAGCAGCGAGACGTTGTGGTGCTTCGCCGTGGCGTTGCCGGGCTGCTCGGGTTCACTGCTCGCCGCCCGCTGCCCGTTCGCTGCCTGGTCGACCGGCCGTTCCGTCATGATCGTCACCGACACATACTTCCTCATTTCGCCTGTGTGTGCAGTCCGGCTCGGCTGGACGCGCGGTGTCAGGCGTCCTTCGGGAGCTTCCGGATCGTGCTCCGACGGCGTCGACGGTCCGGCACCATCGAGCGCATCTCCTCGAGCTTGCCGAAGCAGAGCAGCCGGTCACTTGCCTGCAGCGTCACCCCACTGCGCGGGTTCGGGATGACGGTCGCGCCCCGGTGCAGGGTCAGGACGGTGATGTCCCGGTCCCAGAGCCCGGACTCCTTGATCGTCTTCCCGACCAGGTCGGCGTTGGTGTGCACGAGCAGCTCGGCGACGCCGTAGCCCGTCGAGACGCTGAGCCGCTGGCGCACGTCGATCTCCGGGAAGGCGACCTGGTTGCCGATGAAGTCGATGATCGCGCCGGCGACGTCGAGGCCCGTCGCACGCTCGACGCCCTCGAGCCCCGGTGACGAGTTGACCTCCATCACCAGTGGGCCGTCGTTGCCCTCGAGCATGTCGACGCCGGCGACCTTGAGGCCCATGATCTGCGCCGACCGGACAGCCACCGCTTCGTACTCGGGCGACAGCGTGACCTTCTCGACCGTGCCGCCGCGGTGCACGTTGGACCGGAACTCGTCCCCCGACGCCGTCCTGCGCATCGCGGCCACGACCCGGTCGCCGACGACGAGCGCGCGGATGTCGCGGCCACGGCTCTCCGAGATGAACGACTGGATCAGGACGTTCTGCTTCGTCGAGTGCAGGGTCTCGACGATGGACTCGGCGACCTTCTCCTCCGGCGCCAGGATCACCCCGATGCCCTGCGTGCCCTCGAGCAGCTTGATGACGACCGGAGCGCCGCCGACCCGCTCGATCGCGCCGCGGACGTCAGCCCGGCTGTTCACGAACGTCGTCGCGGGCATGCCGATGTGGTGCCGGGACAGGATCTGGTTCGCCCGGAGCTTGTCCCGTGAGTTCGTGATGCCCGTCGCGGTGTTCGGCGTGTAGACGTCCATCTGCTCGAACTGCCGCACGACCGCGGTGCCGTAGTAGGTGATCGAGTTGCCGATCCGGGGCAGGACGGCGTCGTAGTCGGACAGGAGCTTGCCGCGGTAGAGCAGGTCCGGGTCCTCGCCGGACAGGTCGATCGCGAAGCGCAGGGTGTTCAGCACCTTGACCTCGTGACCGCGGTCCAGCGCTGCCGCACGGAGGCGTTGGGTGGAGTACGCCTGCGGGGCGCGCGACAGGATGGCGAGTTTCATCGAGGGGTTCTCCGCGGGGTCGGATCGACGGCGACGGTCCATCAAAGCACGCGGACACTGCCGTCGGGCGTACGACAAGATGGGGCCATGGCGCGTGCTCCGAAGTCCCCCGACGGCGGGCTCGTCGTCGCCGGCTGGCGCGAGTGGGCCGGCCTGCCGGACCTCGGGCTGCCCTGGATCAAGGTCAAGCTGGACACCGGTGCGCGCAGCTCGGCACTGCACGCCTTCGACCTCGAGGAACTGCCCGGCGACCGGGTGCGGTTCTCCGTGCACCCCTGGCAGGACACCGATGCCGACGCCGTCACGATCGAGTGCGCCGTGCACGACCGGCGCGTCATCCGCAGCTCGACCGGGCACACCCAGGAACGCATCGTCGTGCTCACCACGATCACCCTGGCGGGGCGCGCCGTCGAGTCCGAGGTCACCCTGAGCAACCGTGACCAGATGGGGTTCCGGATGCTCGTCGGACGAGAGGCCCTGCGACAGGGGTTCCTCGTCGACCCTGCGAGGTCCTTCATGGCCGGTCGGGCTCCGAAGGAGATCCGGCGCCGGAACCGCGGGCGCGCCTGAGCGCTCCTCGTCACGTTCCGCGTGCCGTGGTCGCGACCGGTCGACGGACGGGAGGCCCGAGGCGGGGCCGCCACGGGCCTCCCGTCCGTCTCGACGCGCGTCCAGGGCGCGACTCGGGTCAGCGACCGAGGTGGCGAGCGAGGAACGCGAGCTGCTGCGGCGCGAGGCGCCGCCAGTAGCCGTGGGTGTGCGCGCCGGGTTCGAAGCCCCCCGCCGGTGGCGCGTCGAACCCGTCGACGTAGGTGTGGACCGCCGGCGCGAATCCGTCGCCGTTGCCGCAGTCGACGCGCACCGCGACCCCGTCGAGCGCGCGCTGCCGACCGAGGACGGTGTTCTCGCGGAAGTCGGCCGCGTCGTCGAAGGCGCCGCGCGCGGTGTCCGCTGCTGACGTCCAGAGTGCAGGGCTGATCGCCGACACCGCGCGGACGCGGGATGCACCGAGCACCCCGCCGAGCCGGAGGGCACCGAACCCGCCCATCGAGTACCCGGTCAGCGCGAGCCGGTCGGTGTCGAACCCGCGCCGTGCGATCCGGGGCAGGAACTCGTCGACGACCATCGCTGCAGGGTCGTCCCCGTCCGAGCGGTGGTGCCAGTACCGGTTGCCGCCGTCGATCGAGGCGATCGCGAAGGGCGCCCCACCGTCCGCGATGTGCGCCGCGAGGAACCGGTCCCAGCCGAGCTCCCGCCCGAAGAACGACGCGTGGTCGTCGCCGTAGCCGTGCAGCGCGACGGCGACGGGCAACGGGGTGTCCGACGCCGGGGCGGCGATGGTCCAGCCGACCGTGCGCCCGTTCCTGGACGCCGACACGAAGGTGCCGGAGACCGAGGGGACCGGGTCGACGTCGGGGATCGTGCCGTCGGCACCGTTCAGCCCGAGCACGCGGTACATCGTCGACCGACCCGGGAGCAGGTCGAGGTTGACCGCCTCTGCGGTTGCACCAGCGGCGACGACGCCGATGCCGCCGATCAGCAGCGACCGCCGGGTGATCGTCGCCGCACGCGAACGGGTCATCCGAGGGGCACCGTTCCATCAGAGGTCACGCGCTGCATCACGAGGGTCGAGGAGGGTCGCTGCACACCGGGCAGGGTACCGAGCGTGGTGTCGGAGAACCCCGGGGCCGACGAGCGGTCAGGCGGCTTCGACGAGCGCTGCGGCGACCGCGCGCGCCGTGGCCGTGCCGACCGACGGGTCGCGCAGGCGCATCGCGAGGTACCCCGAGACGACGAGCAGCAGTTGGTCGGCGAGGGCACCGGCACGATCGCCGACGACGGGCGCGGCCCGCGCGGTCAGCCGGGTGCGGAGCGCGCCGGTCTCGCGGTCGAGCACCGCGTGCACCTCGGCAGGGGCGTCCGCGTACTCGGCAGCGGTCCCGAGGAAGGCGCACCAGCGTGAGCCGGCGGCGGTGGTCCGGTAGTCGTCGAGTGCGTCGAACACCGCGAGCAGGCGGCCTCGGTCGTCCGGAGCGGCCTCGACCGCACGGTCCCACGTCGCGAGCCAGTCGTCGTGCCGGCGCTCGAGTGCTGCAGCGACCAGGGCTTCCTTGCTCGCGTACCCGCGGTAGAGCGTGGCGCTCGAGATCCCGGCGCGGTCGAGCACGGCGTCGATCGGGGTCGCAGCGATGCCCTGCGTGAAGAAGAGCTCCTCGGCCGCGTCGAGCAGCTTCTGCTCGGTTCCTGGACGCATCGCCATGGAAGCACCCTAGGCTCTCAAAAGTGAAACGATCGTTTTCGTTACGACAGTGGGTGTTCCTCGGGAGTGGGGTGGCCCTGATCGCCGCGACGTACGGGCTCGTCCGCCTGGCGTTCGGTCTCTTCCTGCCCGACGTCGAACGTGACCTCGGGCTGCGTCCGGACGCCGCCGGGTGGGTCTCTTCGGGCGCCTCGGCGATGTACTGCGTCGGCGCGGTGGTCGGGTTCCTGGTCGCCGCACGGGTCCCCCGAGTGCTCGTCACCGCGGCGTCCGGGTTCGCCGGGGTCGGCGCACTCGCGATGGCGACGGCACCGGGGCCGTGGATCTTCGGGATCGCCGCGGTGCTCGCCTCGACCGGAGCCGGGCTCGCGTCACCGGCCCTCGTGCAGCTCGTGTCGCGCACGGTGCCGGAGTCCGTGCAGGGAACGGCGCAGGCGGTCGTCAACTCGGGGACCGGCCCGGGGCTGGTCGCCGCCGGCGTGCTCGCGCTCGTGCTGCTGCCGGACTGGCGGACGGCCTGGGCGTGGTCCGGGGTGTTCGCCCTCGTCGTCGGCGTCGTGCTGGTGCTCGTGTCGCGCGGGAGCGGGTCCGGCGCCGACCGGGCCACCGCACCGGGGACGGCGTGGCTCGCGGCGCACCGTCGGGTCCTGACGCTCGCACTGCTCTTCGGCGCCGGGTCGGCGGTCGTGTGGACGTACGGTCGGTCGGCGCTGGTCGACGCCGGCGCGCCGGCCGTGGTGTCCGTGTCGGCGTGGATTGCGCTCGGCGTCGGCGGCGCCGCGGTCGCCGTGACGGCACGGTGGACGAGCGGACTCCGCGCGCGGGTGCTCTGGGCGGTGACCGCAGGCGCCGTGGCGGTGGCCGTCGTCGCACTCGGGCTCGCGCCGCAGGCCACGGCGGTGGCGATGCTGGCCTGCGCGGTGTTCGGCTGGGGCTACACGGCCGCGACCGGGGCGTTGATCGCTTGGACGACCGAACTCGACGCTGCGCGGTCGTCGGCGGGGACGTCGATGCTCTTCGTCGCACTCGTGCTCGGGCAGGCCGTCGGAGCGGCGGCGTCGGGCGCGCTCGTCGGTGTGTCGGGCTACGCGGCGACGTTCGTGGTCGGTGCGGTCGTCACCGCGGCGAGCGCCGTACCCGCCGTGGTCGGCAGGCGCGGAGACCCTCCGCACGGTGACGCCGCCGTCACAGGAGTGGACGCAGCTCGATCTTCCGGTTGCACGCCTGCGACGCCTCGTGCGCCACACGGAGCGCCGTCTCGGCATCCGGCAGCTCCATGACCCAGAACCCCGCGACGAACTCGGAGCTGTCGGCCACCAGCCCTGGCGTGGTGTCCGAGCCACCGCCACGGGCGTCGACGACGATGCCGTCGGCGGGGGCGGACACCCCGGCGGCGAACACGACGGCGTCCCCCAGGCGTTCGTTCAGGACATCGACCGCGGTGGCCTCGGCCTGGGTGGCGGACTCCGTCCGACCGGCAGCGTCGGCCTGCCCGTCGTCGATGACGTTGACGAGGAACTGCATGACGTCTCCCCTGCTCGTTGGCGGGAGGCTACTCCCGCCCGGAGCCACCCGCTAGCGTTCTCTGCATGGGGACGACGGCGGAGTGGTCACGGCTGCCCGTGGGGCGCCGTGAGCACCGGCAGGACGCCGTGCTCGCACTGGTGCTCGCCGCCGGTCTGGCCGTCACCACGGTCCTGTACGGGTCGGCCGGGACCTACGGCGACGACCAGGCGGCCTGGTGGGTCTCCGCGCTGATGATCGTCGCGAACGCCGCCCCGATCGTGTTCCGGCGCCGGTTCCCGATGTCGGCAGCCGTGGTGTCCGCGCTGGCGTTCGCGGCCACGCAGCTGCTGCAGGTGCCCGAGGTGTTCCTGGTCAACTTCACGCTGTTCATCTCGCTGTACTCCGTCGGCGCGTGGTGCTCCGACCGGGTGCGGGCCGAGGCGGTCCGGTGGGTCGTCATCGGCGGGATGTTCGCGTGGCTGTTCATCGCGATCTCGTTCGGCTGGGCGGTGCCGAACGCGCTGCCGAACGACGAGGGTTCCCTCATCCCGCCGTACATCGCGTACTCGCTCCTGAACATCGTGATCAACGTCATCTACTTCGGTGCCGCCTGGTACGCGGGCAACCGGGCATGGGCCTCGGCCGTGGCCCGGCACCAGCTCGACGAACGCACCGCGGAGCTCGCGGCCGAACGGGAGCGCAGCGCTGCCCAGGCCGTCACCATCGAACGGGTCCGGATCGCCCGCGAACTGCACGACGTCGTCGCGCACCACGTGTCCCTGATGGGCGTGCAGGCCGGTGCCGCCCGACGCGTCATCGACCGCGATCCGGCACAGGCGACGGCGTCGCTCGGCGTGGTCGAGGAGAGCGCGCGCACCGCAGTCGAAGAGCTGCGGCGGATGCTCGGCACCCTGCGGTCGGCCGACGAACCGAGCGCCGGGGACCCCGGTGTCGGGGACGGTCCGAGCACCGAGGGCATCGCGCGCATCGTCGAGCTCGCCGAGTCGGCCCGGGTCGCCGGGCACCCGACCGAGTACGTGGTCGTGGGCGACGAGCGTCCGGTGCCGCCGACGGTCGCCGCCGTCGCGTACCGGATCGTGCAGGAGGCCGTGACGAACGTCCTCAAGCACGCCGGCCCCACCGCCCGCGCCGACGTCCGGGTGCGGTACCTGGACGACGGCCTCGAGGTCGAGGTCACCGACGACGGCCACGGCGGCCGCGCGGTGCGGAACCCGTCGGGCAGCGGCCTCGGGCACGTCGGCATGCGGGAGCGCGTCGCGGCCGTGGACGGACGGATCGAGATCGGGCCACGCGCCCGGGGAGGCTACCTGGTGCGGGCATGGCTGCCGACGACGTGAACGAGACGAACGACCGGACCGAGGGCACCGGCGATCTGACCATCGTGCTCGCGGACGACCAGGAGCTGGTCCGGGCCGGGTTCCGCGTGATCCTGGAGTCCGAGCCGGGGTTCCGGGTGGTCGGCGAGGCCCCCGACGGAGCCCGTGCGGTCGATGCCGTTCGGACCCTGCACCCGGACGTGGTGTGCCTCGACGTGCAGATGCCCGGCGTCGACGGGCTCGAGGCGGCGCGGCGGATCGCAGCGTTGCCGGACCCGCCGGCGGTGCTCATCCTGACGACGTTCGACAGCGACGACGCGCTGTTCCAGGCGCTCGAGGCGGGTGCGAGCGGCTTCCTGCTGAAGAACGCCTCCCCCGAACGGCTGATCGACGCCGTCCGGACCGTCGCCGCCGGGGACGCCCTGCTCGCGCCCGACGTCACGCGGCGGGTGATCAGCCGGGCGACGGCAGCGCCGGTGGCGAGCGGCCGCGCCTCCGACCGGTCCGGCGACGCCGCTCTCGCATCCGCCGGGCTCACCGAGCGCGAGACCGAGGTGCTCCGGCTGCTCGCCCGGGGGCTCAGCAACGCCGAGATCGCCGCCGAACTGTACGTCGGTGACGCCACCGTGAAGACCCACGTGTCGAACGTGCTGCAGAAGCTCGCGCTGCGGGATCGCATCCAGGCGGTCGTCTGGGCGTTCGAGCACGGCGTCGCCGGCTGACCGAGCCGGACCGAGGAGGCACCGGCAGGACAAGTCCGCACGGTGCCGCGTTCGCACCACGCCCGCACCGTGCGCCCTCGCTCACCCCGTGCAGCCTTGACCGCACCGTGCCCCGCCACGACCACGCACCGAGCAACCAAAGCCCCACGGGCCGAACAACCCCGCACCGTGCCGGTCGCCGCACACCGCGCGGCACCACGCGACGACCCCGCCCCCTCCCCCGTGCGGTGGAGCCGACCGCCCACCCAAGTCCCGCCGGACGGCGGAGGCGACCCGTGCCTCCTGGCCAATAGCGTCGACGCAGGCGGCGCAGGCCGTCGCGAGAGGGGTACGACATGCTCACCATCGAAGGGGTGACGAAGCACTTCGGCGACCGCCGGGTGCTCGACGACGTGGGGTTCACGGTCGGCGACGGCCGCCTCACCGGGTTCGTCGGCGGCAACGGCGCCGGCAAGACGACCACCATGCGCATCATGCTCGGTGTGCTCCAGGCCGATGCCGGCTCGGTCTCGATCGACGGCACCGAGGTCCGACCCGCCGACCGCCGCCGGTTCGGCTACATGCCGGAGGAACGCGGCCTCTACCCGAAGATGCCGGTGGCCGAGCAGATCACCTACCTGGCCCGGTTGCACGGCGTGGACAAGCGCGCGGCGACCACGCGCACCACCGAGCTGCTCGAACGGCTCGAACTGACCGGCCACGCCGACGACGCCGTCGAGAAGCTGTCGCTCGGCAACCAGCAGCGGGTGCAGATCGCCGCGGCCCTCGCGCACGACCCCGAGGTGCTGGTGCTCGACGAACCGTTCTCCGGCCTCGACCCGATGGCGGTCGACACGGTGCTCGGTGTCCTGCGCGAGACCGCGGCCCGGGGCGTCCCGGTGCTGTTCTCGAGCCACCAGCTGGACGTCGTCGAGCGGCTCTGCGACGACGTCGTCGTGATCGCGGGCGGCACCATCCGCGCCGCCGGCCCGCAGGACGAACTCCGCAAGCAGGCCGGCCCCGCCGCCTGGGAGCTGCTCGTCGACGGTGACGTCGCCTGGCTCCGCGACGAGCCCGGCGTGACGGTGCGCGAGTTCGACGGCGGTTACGCCGTCTTCGAGGCCGAGCCGGCCACCGCCCAACACGTCCTGCAGCGGGCCGTGCAGCACGGCACCGTCGGCTCGTTCGCCCCGCGGGTCCCGCGGCTCAGCGAGGTCTTCCGGGAGGTCATCCGATGAACGACTCCTTCGTGCAGGCCGTGCGGCTCGTCTCCGCACGCGAGATCCAGGCACGCATCCGCAGCAAGGCCTTCGTGGTCTCCGCCCTCATCCTGATCGGCATGGTCGTCGCGTCGATCGTTGTCGGCGGCATCGTGAGCAAGGCCACCGCCGACGACACCACGCCGGTCGCGGTCGTCGACGGCGTCTCGCTGCCGACCACCACGGGCCTCGACGTCACGGACTCCACCTCGGTGGCGGACGCCGAACGGCTCGTGCAGAACGGCGACGTCGACGCGGCGATCGTGCCGTCCGACGACCCGCTCGGGTACAAGGTCGTCGGCCTCGACGAGGCACCGACCGACGTCGTCTCCGCGCTGAGCGTCACACCGCGGATCGAACTGCTCGACCCGGACGCGCTGCCCGGCGGACTCGTCTACCTCATCGCCATCGCGTTCGGTGTCGTGTACTTCGCCTCGGCCGTGACCTTCGGCCAGTCCATCGCGCAGAGCGTGGTCGAGGAGAAGTCGACCAGGGTCGTCGAGATCCTGATGTCCGCGATCTCGGCCAGGGCACTGCTCGCCGGCAAGGTCCTCGGCAACAGCGTCATGGCGTTCGCGCAGATCGTCGCCGTGGCCGTCGCCGCGGTCGTCACCCTGGCGGTCACCGGGCAGGACAACATGTTCTCGATGCTCGGCCCGAGCATCCTCTGGTTCGTCGGGTTCTTCGCCGTCGGCTTCGTCCTCATCGCGTCGCTCTTCGCCGCGGCGGCCGTGCTCGTGTCGCGTCAGGAGGACGTCGGCAGCGTCACCACCCCGGTGATGATGCTCGTGATGATCCCGTACATCCTGATCATCGTCGCGTACAACAACCCGACGGTGCTCGGCATCATGTCGTACGTCCCGTTCAGCGCTCCGATCGGCATGCCGATGCGGATCTTCCTGGGTACGGCCGAGTGGTGGGAGCCGATCCTGTCGCTCCTGATCGTGGTCGCCTCGGTGGTCGTGGTCGTGCTCGTCGGCGCTCGCGTCTACGAGAACGCGCTGCTGCGGACGGGCAGTCGCGTGAAGCTGACGGAGGCGCTGCGCGGCTGACGCCGCCGACCCCGCAGGTCGGACGGGAGGCCCGGATCACGTGAGCAGGTCGGCTCACGTGGTCCGGGCCTCCCGTCGTCAGTCCGCGCGCACCGAGAACACGTCGCCCGGCTGGCACCCGAGCTCCTGGCAGAGCCGGGTGAGGGTGGAGAACCGGATCGCGCGCGCCCGGTTGTTCTTCAGCACCGACAGGTTCACCACGGTGACCCCGACCCGGTCGGCGAGCTCGGTCAGGGTCATGCCGCGAGCGGCGAGCAGCTCGTCGAGGTGGCAGACGACCGCGTGGCCGTCCTCCTGCTCCGGGGGCATCAGACCAGCCCGGACTGGTCGCGCACCATCCGCTGCGAGGCGGTGAGGGCGAACCGGAAGCAGATGACGACGAGCAGGCCGAGGTACACGGGCACGAACTGGTGGTCGACGTCCGGCGTCGGCAGGTGCCCGTCCCACCCGAGCCCCGACACCACCCAGTTCCACCCCATCCGGCGGACGAACTGGGGCACGAAGCCGGCCACCAGCACCGCAGCGGCGAGCCAGTCGAGGATGCGGGTCGTCGACCGGTCGAACAGCCCGCCGCGCGAGATCTTCCAGGCCACCGCCGCGACGAGGGCGATGAGCGCACTGACGAACAGGACCTCGAGCGTGTCACCGACCCGGATGTACCCGATCGCCCCGGCCGGCACGTCCGCGATCGGAGCCCGGAGCACGAGGTGGTCGGCGGTGACGGTCGCACCACCGGGCGGCTGCGGGACGTCGCTCGTCGCGGTCATCCGGACGGGCACCGACACCGTTCCGGAGCCGACCGAGCGGACGAGCAGGTCGACGTACCGCCAGACGACCAGGACGATGCCGATCGCGCAGCAGGCGACGTAGGCGAGGTAGGAGTTCCGCCCGCGGGGCGGTTCGTACACGGGTGCGGTCATGGCGTCTTCCCCTGTCGATCATCGGTACCATCGAAATTCGATACAACGATAAACGATGGGTCCGACCGGTGCAAGAGCCTGCGCCGCTCCGACCTACAGCAGGCCGAACACCGCCTGCGCCCCGAGGCTCGTGCCCGCCACCAACACCCAGAGCGCGATGCCGAGCAGCATCGGACGGAACCCGGCACGGCGCAGCGCCGCGAAGTCCGTCGAGCAGCCGATCGCGGCGAGCGCCACCGTGATGAGGAACGACGCCGCGGTCGAGAACCCCGGGGCAGCCCCAGCCGGCAGCACCCCGACCGTGCGGAGCAACACCACCACCAGGAACCCGATCAGGAACCACGGGACCAACCGGAACACGCGGAACCCGCTGCGCGACCCCGTGTCGGGCGCGAGCTGCTCGCGGGAGGCGCGTCGGGCCTCCAGTCCGGCCAGCCCGATGACGATCGGGATGATCATCAGGGTCCGCACCAGCTTCACGACGACCGCCGTGTCGGTCGCCTGGCGACCGTAGACCGTCGCGGTGGCGACGACGGACGACGTGTCGTTCACCGCCGTCCCCGCGAAGACGCCGAAGGCGTGCTGGCTGAGCCCGAGGGCGTGGCCGAGCAGGGGGAAGGCGAACACGGCGGCGATGTTGCAGAGGAAGATCGTCGACATCGCGTAGGCGACGTCCGCGCTGACTGCACCGATGACGGGCGTGACGGCCGCGATCGCGGACGCACCGCAGATGCCGGTCCCGACGCCGATCAGGGTGCGGAGGGCGCTCGACACCCGGAGCAGCCGACCGATCCCCCACGCTGCTCCGAGGCACACGACCAGGGTCGTGAGCATGACCGGCAGGGTCTCGCCGCCGATGCGCAGCACCTCGCCGATCGACAGCTGCGCGCCGAGCAGCACCACGGCGAACTGCAGCACACGGCTCGACGAGAACTTCACGCCGGGAGCGAGCACGGCGAGGCTGCCACCGGTGCGCCGACGGACGAGCCAGCCGAGCACCGCGCCGATCAGGACGGCGGGGACGGGCCCGCCCACGACCGGGACGGCCGTGCCGACCAGGGTGGCGACGAGGCCGATCGCGACGGCGACGGCGACACCGGGTGCGGCGGTGCGGGCGAACTGCATGGGACCAGCATCTCGTGCTCGCGGCCGTCGTGCGGTGCAGCCGGGCAGGATGGTGCGGTGGAGTACGCGGGCGAGCGGTGGGTGCAGCGGCTGCGCGACGGCGAGATGCCGAAGCGGTGGCCGGTCCTGGTCGGCCTCGCGATCGTCACGGTGGCTGGCGGGATCGGGGTGTACTTCTCGGCTACCCACCTCGACGGCATCCTGCACTCGGACGCCCGACGCCCCTTCGCCCTGCCGCTCTTCTCGGTGCTGCTGCTCGGGTCCGGGCCCGTGGCTGCGGTGCTGTCCTGGTTGCGCGGGCGGCGCGACCGCATGGTGCTGGACCGGATCCGCCGGAACGGGACGACGCCGCGGTTCCACCTGCCCGTTCTCTGCACGGGCCAGTACGCCGCCGACGACTTCCCGGCCCCGAGGCCGGAGATGTGGACGGTCGACGCAGCGGGCCTCCACGCGTGGTCACCCGAGCGCGACGCACCGGTGTTCGACCTGGTGTGGGACGACATCAGGACGATCGAGCTCGCCTCGACGGACATCCGAGGACAACGCACCGACACCGGCATCTGGATCGTCACCGAGGCGGTCGGCCGGTTCGTGCTGCTGCCGCGGGCCGTCATCGGCAGGCCGTTCGGCGCGAGCGTGACGAAGATCCACATCCTGATGCAGGTGCTCCGGTCGCTGCGGCGGGAGTTCGACCCGGGCACGACGCAGCGCACCCCGCGCTGAGCCGACGACGGGCCGACTCAGCCGACGGGCGGGACCTCGCCGGTCATGTCGACGCGTTCGGTGCCGTCGTTCCAGATGTACGTCGCGGTGGTGCGACCAGAGGCGTCCGCGTTCGCCTCGTTCGCCTTCGCGTAGGTGTAGGTCACGGAGATCGAGGCGTCGGACAACCGCTCGACCGCCGGCTCGAACGCGTACTGCTCGGACGTCGCGGTGCCGAGGTAGCGGCCCTGGTGGAAGAGCAGGATCGCGTACGGCGACCCGGCCGTGGCCATCTCGGGTGAGACCACCGACCAGGAGAGTGCCGCGCAGGCGTCGTAGCCGGAGTAGTCGGCGTTCGCGGCATCCCACTTCGTGCCCTCGAGGCCGGCGGGCGACGGCAGCGCAGCGATCCCAGATGCCGCTGCCTCTGCGCCGCTCGCGGGTCCACACGTGGGGGTGGGCGTGGGGGTCGGCGTGGTCGTCGGCGTCGGGGCGGCCGCCGTGTCCGTCGGCGCCGCGGTCACGGTCTCGGTGATGGTCGGGGTCGCGTCACCGCCCTCGCCGCCGTCTCCACCGCCGGAGCACCCGGTCAGCAGGGCCACCAGGGCGGCGCCGGTCAGGAACAGGGCACTCTTCGATCCACGCACCCCTCCACCGTGGACCGTCGACAGCTGTTCCGCTCGCATCGTTACCGGCCCGTAGTCTGCTGGCATGGGGGCAACAGCGGGGACGGTCGACGTCGTGGACGACGTGCTCGCGGGTCCCCACGGCCCGGTGCCGATCCGGCGGTACCGACCTGCGGACGCCCGAATCGCGCCGACGCTCGTCTGGTTGCACGGCGGCGGCTTCTTCCGCGGCGACCTGGACCTGCCGGAGTCGGATGCCGTGGCTCGTGCGCTCAGCGCGCGCGGCGTCCCGGTCGTCACCGTCGACTACCGGCTCGGTCCGATGCCGGGCATGCCCTGGGTCGGTCGGACGGGCCCACGAGCGCGCCGCCGTGCGCCGCATGCACGCGACGAGGTCGTGGCGGCGCTCCGCACACTCGCGACGGAGTGTCCCGCCGGCACGGTGCTGGGCGGCGCGAGCGCGGGAGCGTGCCTCGCCGCCACGGTGATCCCGGCCGCCCCCGCGCTCGCCGGCGCAGTGCTCGCGTACGGGTTCTTCCACGCGCGGATCCCCCGCGACCCGGCCGTGCAGCGGCTCGTGCGCGGGCACCGGCGCATCACGCACGCTCCGCTGCTGCTCGACGCCGCGAACCGCACCTACGCCGGGCCGCTCGGTGCCGGAGCGTTCCCGGCACCGCAGGCGCTCGGCACGTTCCCGCGCACGCTGATGCTCGACGCCGAGCGGGACACGATGCGCGCGTCCGGCGACCGGTTCGCCGGGCAGCTCCGCGCAGCCGGGGTCGACCTCGAGCGCCAGGTGCTGCCCGACAGCCGGCACGCCTTCCTGAACCGTCCGGCGAGCAGCGACTTCGCGGCTGCCGTCGATCGGATCGCGTCCTGGGTGGTCCGACGGCCCGACTGAACGGTCGAGCGTGTGCGACCGTCGGACATTCCGGTGACGCCACGACGAAGCGGACGTATTCTGCTGTCGGAAGCAACGGCGGTTCCGAACACCCTTCGCCACGTTCACCGTCGTGGCGTCCCGCCTCTGCGACGAAGAGTCCCACCGTGACCGAACACCTCATCGAGTACGTCGCCCGTGACCGCACGGGCATCACTGCTGTCGTGACGACCACCAGCGTCATCGACGTCGACACCGTGATCCAGCACATCAGCTCGGGCCACACCGGCTACTACGTCGCTGCCGACTCGTGGAAGCGGACACCGGTCCGGAGCATGTCGTTCATCGGCGGCACCTACCTGTTCGCGAACTGGGACGGCTCGAAACGGAACATGCTGCACGACCTGGCGTTCCGGTCGCCGACGCGGGCGGTGCAGACCGCGGAGGTGCCGGAGTCCCGCTTCGCGCGGTTCCTCAGCGCGGTGTTCGGCCGCCGGCTGCCGCAGCCCTGACCCCTGCACGCTGCTGGCGCCGATGGCGATGCGGTGTCGACGCGGTGTCGACGCGGAACGACGTCCTCGATGTCGTACGACGACGAGGACGTCGTTCCGAGTCGACGAGCGACCCGCCTACTTCTCCCCGTCCTCTTCCGGGTTGAAGTGCGAGTCGTCCCCGACGTGGCCAGCGGCCAGGCCGTCCGGGTCGTTGGGGATGGTGTTGTCGTCGCCGAGCCCGCCCGGCTTCTCGGTGCCCTCGGAGTCGTTCACGGGGGCCTTGGTGTCGTCGTCGTGCGTGTTGCTGCTGTCGGTCATGGTCTGCTCCAGTGCAGTGGTCGAACCGAGGGCGACGCCCCCGGCAGGTGCTGACCTCGGACGCTACGTGCCGCTGCTCGGAATCAGGTGACACGGCGCCGCGCGCTCGGTAGATTGTTCAACAACCCGCGACGACAGGGAGTCCCCGTGACGACGATCGACCTGAACAGCGACCTCGGCGAGGGCTTCGGCGCCTGGACCATGGGCGACGACGCCGCGATGCTCGACGTCGTGTCGAGCGCGAACATCGCCTGCGGGTTCCACGCCGGCGACCCGACGATCATGCTCGCCACCGCCCGCGCCGCTGCCGAGCGCGGTGTCGCCATCGGGGCGCACGTCGCCTACCGCGACCTCGCCGGCTTCGGTCGCCGACCGGTGCACGTCACCGCGGACGAACTCCACGCCGACGTCGTGCACCAGCTCGGCGCGATGGCCGCCACGGCACGGGTCGCCGGAACAGCGGTCACCTACGTCAAGCCCCACGGCGCCCTGTACAACACCGCGTGCGCCGACCCGGTCCAGGCCGAGGCCGTGGTCCGGGCGATCGCCGACGTCGACGGCTCGCTGGCGGTGCTCGCGCTGCCGGGTTCCGAACTCCTGCTCGCCGCCGAACGCCACGGGCTCCGCGCGGTGGCGGAGTCCTTCGCCGACCGCGCGTACGAACCCGACGGCTCCCTGGTGTCCCGCAGCAAGCCGGGCTCCGTGCTCCACGATCCGGACGAGGTCGCCGCCCGGGTACTCCGCATGGTCACCGAGGGCGTCGCGACCGCCGTCGACGGCTCCGAGCTGCAGGTCCGTGCCGACTCCGTCTGCGTCCACGGCGACTCCCCCGGTGCCGTCGCGATGGCCCGCGCGATCCGAACGACCCTGACCGAGCACGGCGTCACGATCGCGCCGTTCGCACCCGCCGCACCGTGACCGGCGTGGACTTCCGGCCCGCCGGCCGCGCCGCCCTGCTCGCCACCTTCGACTCCCTGCCGCAGGTCGTCGCGTTCCGCACGGGGCTGGCCGAGGCTCGGCTGCGCGGCCTGACCGAGGTCGTGTCGGGCGCACGGACGCTGCTGCTCCGGTTCGACCCGGCGACGACCGACGCCACACGGCTCCGCAGTGCACTCGAACGGGTCGCACCCGCCACCGACGCCGATGCGGCGAGCGCCGCGGATCCCCTCGTCGTCCCGGTGGTCTACGACGGCGAGGACCTCGACCAGGTCACCGCCCTGACGGGCATGGACCGCGACCGGTTGATCGCGTGGCACACCGGCCAGCTCTGGACGAGCGCGTTCTGCGGCTTCGCCCCGGGCTTCAGCTACCTCACCGGCACCGAACCGTCGCTCGACCTGCCACGCCGGAGCGCGTCGCGCACCGCTGTGCCGAGCGGTGCTGTGGCCCTCGCGGGCGAGTTCAGCGCCGTCTACCCACGCGTCTCCCCCGGCGGCTGGCAGCTCATCGGCCGCACCGACGTGCCGATGTGGTCGCTCGACCACGAACCGCCGGCACGGGCGCCGGCCGGCACACGGGTCCGGTTCGTCGACGCGGGTGCGGCATGAGTGCGCTGACCGTCCTGCAGGTCGGCTTCGGCGTGGCCACGCAGGACTTGGGACGGCCGGGCTTCAGCGACATGGGACTCGGTGCGGCGGGTGCCGCCGACCGGGGGTCCGCAGCACTGGCCAACCGGCTGGTCGGCAACCGTCCGGATGCGGCCGTCCTGGAGGCTCTGCTCGGCTCCGTCACGCTGCGCGCCGACGCGTACGTGGTCGCCGCCACCGCCGGGGCCGCCTGCCCGGTCGAGATCGAGCGGGCAGACGGCCGGGTCCGCGGAGCGGCCTCGCACGAGGTCCTGATGCTCGCCCCGGGCGACACGCTCCGGATCGGTACCGCCACCACCGGGCTGCGCTCGTACGTCGCGGTGCTCGGCGGGTTCGCGGTCGAGCCCGTGCTCGGCAGCCGCTCGTGGGACGCACTCGCACGCCTCGGGCCGCCCCCGTTGTCGTCGGGCGACGTCCTGCCGATCGGCGATGCCCGCGCGTCGTGGCCGATCGTCGACGCCGTCCCGCAACCCGACGAGCGCTGGCCGGACGACCCCGTGGTGCTCGAAGCGACCGCCGGCCCTCGCGACGACTGGTTCACACCGGAGTGGCGCGACACCCTGACCGGCCAGGACTTCACCGTCGGGTCGGACAGCGACCGCGTGGGTGTCCGCACCACGGCTCCGCAGCCACTCGTCCGCGCCGTGACGGTCGAGTTGCCGAGCGAGGGGGTCGAGACCGGATCACTGCAGGTCCCGCCGGAGGGCTTCCCGGTGCTGTTCCTCGCCGACCACCCGGTGACCGGCGGCTACCCCGTCGTGGCGGTCCTCACACCGGAGTCGGTCGACCGTGCGGCGCAGCTCCGTCCGGGCGACACCGTCCGCTTCCGGCTCGTCGGCTGAAGGCGGGCCTGCGCACCGATCCGGAACAGGTCGGCGCCGCCGCGGGTTGAGTCGGACACTGCCGACCAGTTGCGTCGGAGTGCCGACGAAAGGTGCACCACATGTCGATCACCGTCCTGCTCGATGTCCAGTTCCGGAGCGACGTCCCCACCGACACCGTCGAGGCGGCGATCCGCGAGACGCTCGCGCAGACCCGCGCCTTCGACGGCTGCGAGTCCCTCGAGGTCCTGGTCGACGACGCCGACCCGACGCGCGTGGTCGTTGTGGAGTCCTGGACGAGCGGGGCCGCCCACGACGCCTACGAGGCGTGGCGGGCGACCCCGGACGGTGCCGCAGCGATCGGGCCGATCGTCGCCGCTCCGCCCGTCGCGCGGACGTTCGAGCGGACGATCGCGCTCGGCTGACCGGGTGTGGGTCAGCCCGTGTACTCGTACGTGCTGACCCAGTCGATGTCCAGGTGCCCGGCGGCACCCCAGTTCCCGACCTGGAACATGTAGCGGTGCGCCGTCTTCGGCACGTTCGAGGTGACGGTCTTGATGACCTTGCCGTCGAGCAGGTACTTCACGGACGTGCCGGGGATCCACTCGACCGAGTAGACGTGCCAGCTGCGCCAGGTCACCCCGGTGCTCATGCTCGTCGCGTTCGCCTCCTGCCCGGCGACCATCGAGTGGTGGTGGAGCATCGGCGCCCCCTCGAAGTTCGCCTCGGGGTAGTCGATCTCGCCGTCCGACCAGACGTCGGACGACGGCCACAGCATGAACGCTGCACCGTTCCCGTTGCCGCCGGTGGCCTTCGCGCGGACGCTGAACTTGCCACCCACGTGCGACCACGCGCCGTTCGGGGTCCCGAAGGTCCCGGCGGCGCCGTGCTTGCCGTCGAGCTTGACGTCCATGTAGCCGTCGCGGGCGCTGACCTGCGAGCCCGACCAGTACGTGCCGCCGGTCCCGTCCGGGTAGGGCTGCCACGAGTTCGCGTAGGTCTTCGCGAACGGTCCGTTGGCCGACGCCGCCCTGCTGAAGTTCTCGACGAAGGTCTGCTTGAACTTGCCGACGTTGCCGACCGGGGCGGTGACCCCCGCGTAGGCAACGGTTCCCGCTCCGAGCGGTGCCGCCACGACGACGGCTCCGATGAGTGCGGCGATGAGTGCTGTCCGCCTGATCCTGCGGTGCTGCATGTGTCACTCCCTGCTGTGACTGGTGGCACCCGTTCCCCTCGGGTACCCAGCCGTATCTCGGCTGCGCACCGAGGGTAGGTGCATTGCGCAACCGACGCAGGGGGTTGACAGCAGCACGCCGAACCGGCGACCATGCCCCTCGTTCGGGGGTCAGCGTGCGGCGTGCTCGCGTGCTTCCATGGCGTCCCAGGCGAAGCTCGCGAGCCAGTGCGTGGAGTAGTACTCCTCGCCGACACTGGCTGCCAGCCCGGAGGCCAGCAGCCGGTCGGCCGCCTCGTCGAGCAGGCTCGCGAGTCCGTCGTCGTCCAGCTCGCCGGCGCGCAGGGCGTCCGCGATGCGCCGGGCCGATCCCGCTCGTGACAGGTCGAGCCCGAACAGGTGCACCTGCTGCGGGTCGGCCTCGTCGCGGACCACCGTGGACTGCAGGATCGCGTCGCCCGACCGCACCTGGGCGAAGAAGCCGTCCGACCACGTCGCGAACTCGGCCGGGGTCAGCACTGCCCGCATCAGGTCGGCCTCGGCCAGCCCGGCCGACAGGAAGTCGTGTCCGCTGCGCTCCCAGGCGAACGGCCAGCCGGCGTCATCTCCGAACCACTCGCGCGCGGCACGCTCCACCGTCGCGGCGAGCTCGTCGCGCCCGAGCGACCGTGCGGCCTCGAGCACGAGCAGCAGCCCGAAGGCCGAGTTCGAGTGCACGCCGTGCCGGACGGGGTGGGCGGCACCGTCGACCCAGCGGGTGACGAGGTCCTCGAGCACGTCGACGACGGGCACGAACCCCGGGGCGAGCTCCCGGATCGCCGGGACGTCCGACGCGGAGACCTCGGCGGCGAGCTTCGCGAGCCAGGCCCACCCGTAGGGGCGCTCGTAGTGCGGCGTCGTGTGGAAGTAGGCGGCTTCCGTCGCCAGGTGATCCGCGCTCAGGTGGGCCCGCAGGATCGTGGTGAGTCGGGCCTCCAGGTCGGCCGACAGGCCGTGCGCGACCAGACGCGCTGCGAGCCAGTGCATGTGCACGGACGAGTGCCAGTCGTAGGACGTCGCGAAGGCGGGGTGCAGTTCGACCGGCAGCGCCCGGTCGTCCGGGCCGGACGTCGTGTGGTGCGCCGCGTACGGGTACTCGCGCGAGGTGTTCTCGGCGGCGACGGCAGCGAAGCGGTCGGCCCACGCGGCCCGGGTCAGGTCGAGCGGGGCAGCATCAGAAAGCGACAAGGTACATGACTCCCATGTTGACGACGAGCAGGATGGCGGCGGTCGGGATCTGCGCCTTGATCGGGCCGTACTTGTCCCGCATCTCGAGCAGGGCAGCCGGCACCAGGTTGAAGTTCGCGGCCATCGGCGTGACCAGCGTGCCGCAGAAGCCGGCGAGCATGCCGATGGCGAAGATCGCGGCGGGGTTGCCGTCGAAGCCCTGCACCAGGACGGGCCATCCGATCGCGGCCGTCATGATCGGGAAGGCGGCGAACGCGTTGCCCATGATGATCGTGAAGAGCGCCATGCCGAGGCAGTAGACGACCACCGCGGCGATCAGCGAGCCGCCGGGCAGGATCGACTTGATGATGGTGCCGACGGCATCGCCGACCCCGGCCTGGGTGAAGACGATGCCGAGGGTGGAGAGCATCTGCGGCAGGAGCGCTGCCCACCCGATGGCCTGCAGCAGTCGACCGCCCTCACGGATGGGCGTCGCGATCCTCGGCGGACGCAGGACGAACACCGCGACGACGACGGCGAGCACCGAGCCGATGCCCAGGCCGGTCAGCGTCGCACTGCCCTCGGCGAGCAGGGGCGCACCGCCGATCGAGACGAGCGGCCCGAGCGTCGCGACGAGCACGGCGACCACGGGCACGACCAGGGCCGGGATGAAGAGCCTGTTGCCGAACCGGGTGGCGAACGCCGCGCGCTCGTCGGGGCTGGTCGTCGCGAGGACGCTCGTGCTGGCGGACGGCTTCGTGGCGGCAGCGGTGGGTTCGGCCGGGCCGGTCTCCGCCCCCGTGCCGGCACCGGGGATGCTGGCGACCCGCGTGCGGCTGGTCGTCCCGGTGAACCCGAGTCCGGCGAGCGCGACCATCACCAGGACGGCGATGCCGAGCACCCACGACGGCGCGGTCTTCGCGGCCACGAACGTGCCGTAGAAGAACGAGACCCCGAGGATCCCCCAGAACGCCGCGTTGCCGAGTCGCTTGGCGTGCGAGGTGTCCGTGACGATGAGGACGGCCACCGCGATGAAGAACGCGCCGATGAGCCAGTAGAGCCATTCGCTGGTGATCACGCTGCAGCTCCCTGCGTCGGGGCGTCGACGCGGCCGTCGGCGGCCATCTTGTCGAGCGTGCGGTCGAACAGCAGCAGTCGCGTGCCGTGGACCAGGAGCGCGGCGATGCCCGTCGGGATCGCCCACAGCGCCAGGTCGATGGGCTCGAGCGACAGACCGTAGGTGGCGTCGACGAAGGTGGTGATGAGCAGGATCGAGCCGACGGCGACGAACACGTCCTCGCCGAAGAAGACCCCGACGGTGTCGGACGACGCCGAGTACCCCTTGATCTTCTCGCGCATCCGTTCGTCGATCCGGCCGTACTTCTTGATCGCCGCACCTTCGGCCATCGGGTGCACGAGGGGCCGCACGGTCTGCGCCGGCCCGCCGATGCTGGTCAGGCCGACCGCGGCCGTGACCTGCCGGATGGCCAGGTAGCCCGCCAGCAGACGACCCGTCGTGAGCTTGTCGAGCTTCGCGATCAGGCGCTTGGCCTGGTCCTGCAGCCCGTAGCGCTCGATCAGGCCGATGACGGGCAGGACGAGCGCGAAGGTCGTGACGGACCGGCTCGACGCGAAACCGTCGCCGAACGCAGTGAGGATGCCGACGGGACCGATCCCGCCGATGGCCGCGGTGACGATGCCCGCGACGGTCACGACGAGCAGCGCGTTGATGCGCAACGCGAACCCGATGATGACGACGGCGACGCCGATGAGGACGAACATGCGGGACAGTCTGGCCCGCATTGTTCAACAATCGCAAGAGGCTGTTCTGCTCTGTAACACGACGGTCACACGGTGCGAGGTTCGCACCTGCGATGCCCGAGGCCGTGTCAGGATCGGGACATGACCCGAACCGTCAGTGGTGCCGACTCGACGGCCGATCGGCTGCGCACCATGATCGCGTCGGGCGAGTTCTCCCCCGGGGCGCAGCTGTCCGAGGAGCGACTGAGCGACCAGCTCGGGGTGTCGCGGAACACGCTGCGCGAGGCCTTCCGGCTGCTCGCGCGGGACCGGCTGGTCGAGCACGTCTTCAACCGCGGGGTCTTCGTGCGACGACTCTCCGCCGAGGACGTCACCGACCTCTACGCCGCCCGGCGGGTACTCGAGGAAGCCGCGGTGCGGGCGTGCACACCGACGTCACCGGCGCTCGACGCTGCTGCCGCCGCCGTCACGGCTGCTCGGGACGCTGCGGTCACGGGCGACTGGGGTGCCGTCGGCACGGCGGACATCCGGTTCCACTCCGAGCTCGTGCGCGCGGTTCCGAGCACACGGATCCACGGGCTGATGGACGGGCTGCTCGCCGAGATGCGGCTGGCCTTCCTGACGGCCGACGACCCGGCGTCGTTCCACGCCGAGTTCGTGGAGCGGAACGAGGCGATCGTCGTGGCGCTGCGCGCCGGCGACCAGACCGGGGCCTCAGCACTGCTGGCGGACTACCTCGACGATGCGGAGCGGACGCTGCGGGTCGCTGCGGGCGCGGCAGGCTGACGGGAGGCCCGGTGCGGGTCGTTCCTGCGGCCTCGGGCCGCCGCGACTAGCGCTGGTACCGCCCGAGGCCGCGCTTCTTGTCGCGGAGCGCGACGGCGAGCATGCTGCCGCCGAGCACGAGCCACAGGACAGCCATGAACACGCGGAAGCCACTCGGTTCGATGACCGCCATGACACTCCACAGCACCCCGACCGCGATCCACACCGCGCCGACCCAGACCAACGGCCGCCCGAAGGCTGCCCGGAGAAGACGGCTGTCACTGCTCATGGGCCGAACCCTACGCCCGCGCGCACGACACGTCAGCCCCCGACGAGCGCCTTCACCGCGTCGATCACGATCTGCCGACGCCGCGCAGGTGCGACCGCCGCGACCAACGAGCCGTACTCGGGAGAGGTCGAGCTCCAGAACGCGGCGAGGTGCATCACCAGACCGAGCAGCACCGCCGGCCGGTAACTGCGCGGCAGGACCCCGGCGCGCTGGGCGTGCTCGACCGCGGCGACGGCTTCGGTGTTGCTGGCGATGACGGCTTCGAGCGCACCGTCACTCCCCCGCTCGAGGCGGTGCCACGTCGCGAGACGCTCAGCCCACGGGCGCTGCACGTACGAGTCGTGCAGGCGGGCGGCCCACTCGGCGAGGTCGTCGGTGTCGACGGGGACCTGGTCGAACGTCTCGGCGACGATCTGGGCGAGGAGGGCGTCGAACAGCCCCTCCTTGCTGCCGAAGTAGTGGAAGATCTGCGCCTTGTTGCTCGACGCCGCCGCGGCGATCCGCTCGATCTTGGCGCCGACGAGCCCAGCCGCTGCGAACTCGTCGCGTGCTGCGAGCAGGAGTCGTGCGCGCATCGCGTCGGCGGCTGGGGGCGTGAAGCGTGCCATGCAGACAACCGTATCGACCGAGTCGGCGCCGCGGAGTCGGATGGCCGCGATGCTGGGCCGGTCAGGCGCGCTGCCCTTGAGCACAGCAGCGAACACGACTCGCCGGTGACGTTGCACATTTCACCGGTGACCGGCAGGTTGGTGTCCAGTCGGCGAGGGACGCCGATCAGGAGGGAAGACCCATGACGTCAACTACCGTCTCAGCGAGCAAGCTCGCAGTCGTCGGACTACTAGCAGCCGGACTGTGCGCACCGATGCTGGCCGCCCCGCCAGCTCAGGCAGCGACAGGAGCTCCATCGTCATCGGTCGCCTCGATCGTCGAGGATCTCGACCTTCAGGCCGTCGATGTCGAACGGGGACTAGCGCTCATCGAGAGTATTCCGGAAGCTGTACTGCTGAACGGCCAGACTGCGTACGAGGAATGGGTAGCTGGTAACCCGACGATGCAGCGAGCGGCTCGGGCGAGCATCCTCGAGTGCACGGGCGCGATCGCCCTCTTGATTGCATCGACGGCATTCCCAGTCGCCAAGATCTTGAAGATCAAACGTTTGATCAACTCACTCGGCGGTGTCACAAAGGCAGTCCGAATCATGTGGGGCGCTTCGTTCAGCTGGGAGAAGATCCGAGCCCTCGGCGGGGCCGCGGCCGCACTTGGTGCAGAGCTCCTCGGGGTCGCGGCCGTGAAGCGAGGGTGCTTCCGATGAGTCGCTGGACGCCAGCACTGATCATCCTCGGTGGAATCGCGTTGACCGCCTGCGCATGGCTCACGCTCGACCTGCTCTACTCGTGCATGGCCGCGCTCGCGACGATCACGTACGCCACCTTCGCACCGGGCATCGTGGGAAACACGCCGATCCCGCGAGGGTCAGCGCCTGACCCCAGCCAGGTGAAGAGATGGCGCGAAACGCACCCAGGCTCGACCGTGAGTGAAGCAATCGCAGCCGTCACGAAGCGCTGAGGAGTCGGCTCGGAGGCCTGTCGGGACAGCGCCTCCGAGCCCCTCCCGGTGCCGCTGACTCCGCGCACCATGGCTGCCGGCGCGCGACCAGTGATGCATTCGTGCGCGAGAGAGTCGGTTTGCCGCGCGGAGAACGGCGCCGCGCACGATTTCCCCGCAAATGGGCAAGAATGCGTCCCCCGATCCTCCCTAGGCTCATGACAAGCGCACCACCACGCCGCAGATCCGCGGCCGGCCCAATGACGGGAGGTTCGACATGTCACAGTTCGTCCAGGAGTTCACGCAGGGCGCCATCGTCGGAGAACCCGAGGTCGTCGAGGACCGCACGTCGGTGCGCGAGGTCGCCGAGCATCCCGCGTGGACGCGGCTGAAGGCCGCTGTCGTGTCGTTCCGTGCGTTGCAGACGGCCGACGGCTCGATACCCGACCACGCGGATCACGCAACCGCTTCCGAGCACCTGGCCACGATCCTCCCGGCCATTTCCGAACTGGCACCGTTCTTTCCGCACGATGCGGCGTACCTCGCTGCACTGCAGCGCGACTTCGCACGCTGGGAACGCGACGGTTTCGGCGTCCCCGACTTCCTCGACGCACTGAACGCATTCCAGCCGCAACAGCACCGCGTCGACGGGCTCGGCCACTTGGTCGTCTTCCCGATGGTGACGCAGAACGGCAGTTCCTCGCGGTTCGTCGAGGCCGTCCTGGTCGAGGTCATCTGGCCGGAGTTCATCGCGGAACTCGAAGCGGGCGACTACAGCAACAAGCTCTTCGTCGCACTGCGGTTCGTCGACTTCACGCCCGGCTACGACACGAACTCGGCGGTGCTGTTCCCCGAGACGGTCGCGATGCGCGAGATCCCGACGTTCACGTGGGGTGCGATCTTCCAGGACCGCGAAGCCGCTCGCTACCGCAGAGTCGTCCGTGCCGCTGCGGAGATCACGAAACTGGAACTGCCGGACGACGCTGCAGCGATGCTCGACGACCAGGAGCTGACGGAACAGGTGTTCGTGATGTGGGACCTCATCCACGACCGTTCACACATGCGCGGGGACCTGCCGTTCGATCCGTTCATGATCAAGCAGCGGATGCCGTTCTTCCTCTACTCGCTGGAAGAACTGCGGTGCGACCTGACGGCGTTCCGGGAGTCCGTGCGGCTCGAACGTGCACTTTCTGCATTGCCGGATGCAGATCTCAATGATGCCCAACGCGCGATCCGCGACCACGCCCGCCTGGTGCAGTACGCCGTCGTCTTCGACCGCATCTTCCGGTTCGCGATCACCGGCAGCCGTGTCCGGAACTACGACGGACTCGGCGGGCAGTTGTTGTTCGCGTGGATGCACCAGCACGATGTCCTGCACTGGACGGACACGCAGCTCACCATCGACTGGGATGCGGTGCCGGACGTGATCATCGCGCTCAGCGATCAGATCAACGAGTTGTACCGGCGGTCGATCGACCGGCCGAAGTCGGCGCACTGGCTCGCTGCGTACGAGATGCTCACCCGGACGCTCACGCCGCACCCGGCGTCGAGATGGGCGCGTGGGCTGCCGGAGGAAACGCTCGCCGGAATGTCCAAGGGGTACACCGACGCAGTGATGGACGACGAATTCCCGCTGTCGATGTTCTACGAAGCGCTGAACAAGAAGATGGCTGCGGTCATCGCCTCGACCGCCGGCATCACCGGTTCGTCGTCGGTCGCGCCGTCCGTTGCGGACGTCGCCGCGTGAGCGCTCGGTCCTTGTCCGGTCGCACGGTGCTGATCGCGGGTGCGACCAGTGCCAGCGGCGCGGCGGTCGCGCACGCACTCACCTCCGCCGGGGCGACCGTCGTCGCGGTCGGCACCAGACCTGACGCACTGGAGGCCCTGCACGCCTCCGTCCCGGGCGTCACGACCCACACGTGCGACCTCGCAGACCTCGGTGCGGTCACCGCGCTCGCGGCTGCGGTCCGCGAGACGTCGGGACCGGTCGACGGGCTGGTCCACCTGGTCGGTGGGTGGCGTGGGGGCGGCGGCATCGCCGGCCAGTCGGACGAGGACTGGGACTTCTTCGACAGAGCGTTCCGCACCCTCCGGAACACCACGCGGGTGTTCTACGACGACCTGGTGGCGTCGCCGGCCGGACGGCTCGCGTTCGTCTCCTCCACCGCCGTCGACTCCCCCACCGCGGGTGCCGCCAACTACGCAGCCGCCAAGGCCGCTTCCGATGCTTGGGTCCGCGCCGTCGCACAGGGCTTCCGGAAGGACGCACCGGACTCGGCGGCAGCCACCGTGTTCGTCGTCGGCGCTCTGGCCGGTCTCGAAGAGCGGCTCGGCGACGAGGTCGTGCGGCTCTGGACGGCACCGCCGGCCGACGTGAACGGCGCCCGTCTCCCGCTCTCCCTTTCCTTAGGATGAACCAGTGACCCTTCGACTCCACGACCTGGACCTGCGGGGCTTCGCCTCGGACAACTACGCCGGCGTCCACCCCGAGGTCCTCGACGCGATCGCCGCGGCCAACGACGGCCACCAGATCGCGTACGGCGAGGACGTCTACACGGCCCGCCTCAACGAGGTGATCGCCGACCACTTCGGCTCGCAGGCGCAGGCGTTCCCGGTGTTCAACGGGACCGGCGCCAACGTCGTCGGGCTGCAGTCGATGCTGCCGCGGTGGGGTGCCGTCGTGTGCACCACGACCGCGCACATCCACACCGACGAAGCGGGCGCTCCCGAGCGCATCGGCGGGATCAAGCTGCTGCCGGTCGAGACCCCCGACGGCAAGCTCACCCCCGAGCTCATCGACAAGGAGGCCTGGGGCTGGGGTGACGAACACCGCGCCCAGCCGCTCGTGGTGTCGATCACGCAGACCACCGAGCTCGGCACCGCCTACACGGTCGACGAGATCCGGGCGATCGCGGACCACATCCACCCGCTCGGCATGACGCTGCACATGGACGGCGCTCGGATCTCCAACGCCGCCGCGACCCTCGGGCTCCCCCTGCGCGACTTCACGACCGACGCCGGCGTGGACGTGCTGAGCTTCGGCGGCACGAAGAACGGCATGCTCTACGGCGAAGCGATCGTCGTGCTCAACCCCGACGCATCAGAGGGACTGCACTACCTGCGCAAGATGAACATGCAGCTGTCGTCGAAGATGCGGTTCGTCTCGGCCCAGCTCATCGCGCTGCTGTCCGACGACCTGTACCTGCGCTCCGCCGGGCACGCCAACGCCATGGCCGCCCGACTCCGCGGCGCACTCGAGGCCCGGATCGCCGACGGCAGCATCCAGGGCGTCGGGTTCAGCCAGGAGACCCAGGCGAACGGGGTGTTCGCGACGCTGCCCGCCGGGGTGGCCGAGCGGCTGCGCAAGCACTTCCGGTTCTACGACTGGGACGCCAGCCGCAACGAGGTGCGGTGGATGTGCGCGTACGACACGTCGGAGCAGGACATCGACGACTTCGTGGCGGCGTTGACGCGGGAGCTCGACGCGGCCTGATCCAACGTAGAATCCCGTGTGATCTCCGAGCACCCCGAACCCAGCGGCATCCTCCCCGAGGACCTCGACGCCACGCTCCGGGTGCTCGAGCAGATGACCGAGATCGACGAGACACACCCCGACTTCGTGCGGGTGCGTCAGGCCACGGCGAAGATGTTCAAGGCCGTGAAGCGTGCGCACCGACTCGAGAAGCGCGCGGTCATCGCCGAGGCCGACCGCCTCGTGATCGCCGCCACCGCGACCGGAGCCGCCGACCGGATCGACGACGAGACCCGCGGGGTCCCGATCAGCACCTCGACCACGGCGTCCACCGCCGGCACACTGCTGAAGTCACGCCCCTGCTACATGTGCAAGCAGCGGTACACCGTCGTCGACGCGTTCTACCACCAGCTGTGCCCCTCGTGCGCGGCGATGAGTCACGCGAAGCGCGATGCCCGGACCGACCTGACGGGCAAGCGGGCGCTGCTGACCGGTGGCCGCGCGAAGATCGGCATGTACATCGCGCTCCGCCTGCTGCGCGACGGCGCCCACACGACCATCACGACGCGGTTCCCCCGCGACGCCGTCCGCCGGTTCACGAGCCTGCCCGACTCCGCTGACTGGATCTCGCGCCTCAAGGTCGTCGGCATCGATCTCCGCGACCCTGCTCAGGTCATCGGGCTCGCCGAGGACGTCGCCGCCGCTGGGCCCCTCGACATCCTGATCAACAACGCGACACAGACGGTCCGCCGCTCGCCCGGCGCGTACCAGCCCCTCGTCGACGCCGAACTCGCGCCGCTGCCGGACGGCCCACTGCCCGAGCTCGTGACCTTCGGGCACACGAACGACCAGCACCCGCAGGCGCTCGCCCGCTCGGTCACGGCGCACCCGATCCTCGCGGCCGCCGCAGCCCGCGCCGACGAACTGACCGAGCAGGCGATGGCTCCGGGATCGAGCTCGCTCGAGCGCCTGGCCATGGGCACCGCCATCGATGCCGGCGGACTCGTGCCCGACCTGCACGACGTGAACTCGTGGACGCAAGCCGTCGACGAGGTCGACCCGCTCGAGATGCTCGAGGTCCAGCTCGCGAACACGACGGCTCCCTTCATCCTGATCTCGAAGCTCCGGTCCGCGATGGCGGCGAGCGAGGCGAACCGTACCTACGTGGTGAACGTCAGCGCGATGGAGGGCGTGTTCGGCCGCGCCTACAAGGGGCCGGGGCACCCGCACACGAACATGGCGAAGGCCGCCGTCAACATGCTCACCCGCACGAGCGCGCAGGAGATGTTCGAGACCGATCGCATCCTGATGACGAGCGTCGACACCGGGTGGATCACCGACGAGCGACCGCACCCGACGAAGGTCCGGCTGGCGGAGGAGGGCTTCCACGCGCCGCTCGACCTCGTCGACGGGGCTGCCCGTGTGTACGACCCGATCGTGCGGGGCGAGGCGGGCGAGGACGTGTTCGGTGTGTTCCTGAAGGACTACAAGCCGAGCTCCTGGTGAGCCCCGCGGCCTGTCCGCCGCTCAGTCGCCCTCGTGCGCAGCCAGGGTCGCGAGTACGAGCTTCGTGATCCGACGCTGCCCCTCGTCGTTGGGGTGGATGCCGTCCGTCGAGTAGATCCCCGTCCCGGAGGTGTCGGCCTCGGGGAAGGTGTCAGCCATGCTGACGTACGCGGCGCCGCCCTTCGCCGCGGCACGCTTGATCTCTGCGAGGTAGCTCGACCACGGCTCCGCCATGCCGTCCGTCATGCTCGACGCCGGCGTGAACTCGCCGATCACGAGCAGCGAGGGCTCCGAGGGGAGCGCCGCGAGCGCCGCGAGAAACGCCACGTACTGGGCGCCGAGCTCCTCGGGTGTGAGGTTCGCCGCGTCGTTGCCACCCAGCGTGATGGTGATGAGGTCCGGAGCAGCACGACGCATCGCCGTCAGGAAGCCCTCTTGGTCCTTCGTGAACGTCGCGATCGTCGATCCCGAGTGCGCGGAGTCGTAGCGGTGGATCCCCTTGTCCCGGTCACCGTCGTAGATCGTGAACCCCAGCAAGGAGAACGGCGCGACGGCGGTGACGGTCACCGTGTGCTCCCCGCTCGACAATCCGTCCACCGTCGTGGTCGTCCCGGTGCTGGCGGTCCCCGTCGTGGCCACGGTCGTCGGTGCGGCTCCGTCGACGCTGTAGGTGAAGTCGCCGGACCCGGGGTAGCGCGCCCACCAGATGTCGATCCCTGTGCCCGAGAAGCCGTAGCTCCGCGAAGCGCCCGCCTGCATGGCGACCGATCGGTAGCCGAGGTCGGGGGTGGTGACGTCGAACTGACTCTCCCCCGTGCGCGCCGTCGCCCAGTCACCCCAGGTCGAGTCCGGTGCGTACACGGCGAACTGCGCCGGGAGGTACCCGGCCCCTCCGGTGACCCCGTCGGTCGGGTGCTCCGTGCGCAGCTGGTCGAGCGTGAGGTCCATCCACCGGGTGGGGCGTGACGAGGCGCCCTGCCCCTCGGTGATCGAGTCCCCCAGGGCGACCCAGTTCGCGGGCGCCTCGGTCCGGTCGGCCACGGCGGCGTTCCATGTCGCGAGCGGCTCGGCGACCTCCGGGGTCTTCGCCGCGGAGCACCCCGTCGCGACGATCGACACGAGTGCGACGACCAGGCCTGCGACGAGCCGGGGCGACCCGCGACGCCGACCGCGATCGGTGGTGCGCTCGTGGCCGTTCACGTTGTCTCCCCTGGGTGGGATGTGGTCCGCGACCGGGCGCCGGGTCGGGCAATGCTAACCGCGCAACCCTGGTGAACTACCGTCGTCTTCGTGCCCTCCTCCACCGGAACTCCGGACCCGACCGCCGGTCCATCGACCGCGCCGCACTCCGTCAGACGGACCATCGCGGTCGGTTTGGCAATCGCCGTGTCGGCCGCAGCCCTGGTCGGCATCCGTGCAACGGCAGGATCAGCGGACACCGCAGCCTCGACGGTGACGGTCACGAAGGTCACCGCGTCCACCACCGCCACCTCGACCGGCACCGCCGTCCGCACCACCCTGAAGCTCAAGAACACCGCCTCCGTGCGGAAGCCCGCTACCTCAGCTTGGCTGTACCTGTCCGCCGGCACGAAGAAGTACACGCTCGGCCGGGTCGCGGTGAAGGCGTTGTCCGCTGGTTCGAGCACCTCCGTCACCGCAGTCCGCGCGACGCTTTCCCGTGCCGCAGCCGGCAAGTACTCGGTCCTCGCCTGCGCCGGTGCGTACTCCGCAAAACAGTGCCGCACGTCGACCGCGACCGTCAGCACGAAACCCACGAAGCGCGCGCGTCCCGAAACGGGCGTGATGCTCGACGTCGCTCGCGCCTACTACCCCGTGGCACTTATCAAGCGGTACATCGACCTGCTCGACGACAACGGCGGGCGTTTCCTGCACCTGCACCTCACCGACGACCAGAACGTCGGGATCGAGAGCAAGGTCCTCGGTCAGACCCTCGCGAACGCCGATCTCGACCACGGTGTCTACACGAGCCGTGTGACCCATCGCCCGTTCCTGAGCGCCGCGCAGGCACGCACGATCACCACCTACGCGGCGGAGCGGGGCATCGCGGTCGTGCCGGAGATCGACACCCCCGGGCACATGGCTGCCGCCTTCGCACTGCTCGAGGCGCAGCACGGCACGAAGTGGGTCGATCGCATCCGCTCGGGTGCCAGCGAGCTCGACCCGTCAGCGCCCGGGAGTCTCGCGCTGGCGAAGAAGCTGTACGCGGAGGTGCAGCGGACCTTCCCGTCCAGCCGCGCCGTGCACATCGGCGGCGATGAATGGGGCGGCGACGTCACCGCCGCCCAACGCGTCGCGTGGATGAACGCGATGGCGGCCACGCTCGGCAACCGCGAGGTCTGGGCGTGGAACGACGGGATCGATCGCGCTGCGGTCGGGCGACTGGATCCGCGCATCCACGTCACGTACTGGAGCTTCGACGGCGACACCGAGGACGCAGCCGAGCGCCGCGAACGCCGAGCGCGACGGGCGAGTGCGGTCGACCTGCAGCAGGCCGGGATCGACCTGCTCAACTACAACTCGTACTACCTGTACGAGGTGCCGACCGACCTCGACCCGGCAGACAGCGAGTACACCGTCGCCGACCTCCGCGAGAACTGGTCACTCCGGACGTGGGACGGCGACTCCGGTTCGCTGCTCGCAGCTCCGATGTCGGGCGCGGCCGTCGCGATCTGGGGCGAGGACCTCGACAGTCCACCCGCTGACGCGCTCCTGCGGTGGAGCGCGCCGCACGTGAAGGCGATGCTCGAGACCGCAGCCTCCTGACGGACGCATGACGGGCCTCCCGGCCGACCGCCGGAACCGCGCGAACCGCGGCCTGCCTATCCGAGCGGCTCGACGCCGTAGCCTGCGACCACCGCGCGCAACTCGTCCAGGTAGGCCTGCGCCTGCACGGTGAGGGGCACGGAGGCGTGCGCGATCCAGCCGATCTCGATGCGTTCGTCGACGTCGAGGGGGATGGCGACGATCTCGGGGTCGAGGTCGTCGCTGATGAGCCCGGTCGAGATCGTGTACCCGCCGAGGCCGATCATGAGGTTGAAGATCGTCGCGCGGTCCGAGACACGGATCTCCCGCTTGCTCGACATCGTCGACAGGATCTCCTCCGCCAGGTAGAAGGAGTTGTTCGCGCCCTGGTCGAAGGTCAGCCGCGGCAGGTCGGCGAGGTCCTCGAGGGTCGCGCGCTCCCGTGACGCGATGGGGTTCCGACGGGCCACGAAGATGTGCGGCTGCGCGACGAACAGCGGGGTGAAGACGACGCCGGCGTCCCGCAGCAGCTTGCCGAGCACCTGCTTGTTGAAGTCGTTGCGGTAGAGGATGCCCACCTCGCTGCGCAGGGTGCGGACGTCCTCGATGATGCCCCAGGTGCGGGTCTCACGGAGCGAGAACTCGTACTCGTCCGCAGCGGCCGCTTCGACCATCCGGACGAAGGCCTCCACCGCGAACGAGTAGTGCTGGGCGGACACCCCGAGCAGCCGACGCGACCGCTGGCCGCCGACGTACCGCTGCTCGAGCAGGGAGACCTGCTCGACCACCTGTCGGGCGTACCCGAGGAACTCGACGCCGTCGACGGTGAGCACGACGCCCCTGGCCGATCGGGTGAAGAGCGGGCGCCCGATCCGCGTCTCGAGGTCCTTCATCGCGGCGGACATCGTCGGCTGCGACACGTAGAGCAGGTCGGCCGCTGCGCTGATCGAGCCCTCCGTCGCGACCTCGATGAAGTACCGGAGCTGCTGCAGGGTGATGTCATTCGAGACACGTGCCATAGGCCGAGGCTATACCGGTGCATAGCGTCTCGGTATTACCTGATGGCTCGCGAATCCAGCCATGATCGATGCATCCTTCCCATCGTGCCCACGGGCCGCTCGACGAACAGATTGCCGACCATGGCGAACGACCTCACCTTCAGCATCACCCGGACCCGGTTCGACGAGGACTACTCCCCCGCCGACAGCTCCCGGCTGACCACGAACTTCGCCAACCTGGCGCGGGGCGAGCACCGTCAGCAGAACCTCCGTGCTGCGCTGGCGATGATCGACGGACGCGCGAACGACCTCTTGGCTGCCGGGGACCGCTACCGCCTGGAGCTCGACATCGTTTCGGCCTCGCTGCAGTTCTTCGACGATGGAGCGGACGCCGAGTTCCCGCTGCTCGAGATGCTCGACGTCACGATCGTCGACCAGCACACCGGCGAGCGCCACCACGGCATCCTCGGCAACAACTTCTCGTCGTACCTGCGCGACTACGACTTCTCCGTGCTGCTGCCGTCATCGCCGGGCTTGCCGTCTGACTTCGGGGCGCTGCACGGGGCGCTCTTCCAGCGCTTCCTGGAGTCCTCCGCGTTCCGCTCGGAGTTCGGTGCCGAGCCCGTCGTCTGCATCAGCGTCTCGACGAGTCAGACCTACCGCCGGACCGGGTACGTCCACCCCGTCCTCGGCGCCGAGTACGAGCACGAGCACTCCTCGCTCACCGACGACTACTTCGGACGGATGGGCATGCGGGTCCGGTACTTCCAGCCCGCCGGAGCGTCGGCCCCGCTCGCGTTCTACACGCGCGGTGACCTGACCGGGGACTACACGGACCTGCAGCTCATCGGCACGATCGCCACCATGGAGACGTTCCAGAAGATCTACCGTCCGGAGATCTACGCCGCGAACACCCCGGCCGGCAGCACCTACCGCCCCACGCTCGACCACACCGACTTCACGCCCACCCCCGTCACCTACGACCGTGAGGAGCGCAGCCGCCTCGGGATCACCCAGGGCCGGTGGACCGAGGAGCACCTCGTGACGCCGCACCACGCGCTGCTGTCGCGTTTCGCCGCCGAAGCCGCCGTTCCTTCTCTTCGATCGTCAGGACTCGCAACCGCATGAGCACCCTCCTCCCCACCTCGATCGTCGGCAGCCTGCCGAAGCCGTCCTGGCTCGCCGAGCCCGAAAAGCTCTGGTCCCCCTGGAACCTGCAGGGCGCAGCACTCACCGAGGGCAAGCAGGACGCACTCCGCTCCGCCGTCCACGAGCAGGAGCGCCGCGGCATCGACATCGTCAGTGACGGCGAGCAGACCCGCCAGCACTTCGTCACGACGTTCATCGAGCACCTGGACGGTGTCGACCTCGAGCGCAAGGAGACCGTCCGGATCCGTGACCGGTACGACGCGGCCGTCCCGACCGTGGTCGGTGCCGTGAGCCGCCGGGCGCCCGTGTTCGTGGACGACGCTCGCTTCCTGCGCGCGCAGACCGACCGGCCGATCAAGTGGGCGCTCCCCGGCCCGATGACCATGATCGACACGCTCTCCGACCAGCACTACAAGAGCCGCGAGAAGCTGGCGTGGGAGTTCGCCACGATCCTCAACCAAGAGGCACGCGAACTGCAGGACGCTGGCGTCGACATCATCCAGTTCGACGAGCCCGCCTTCACCGTCTTCCACGACGAGGTGCAGGACTGGGGCGTGGCCGCACTCGAACGCGCAGCCGAGGGCCTGCGCGCTGAGACCGCCGTGCACATCTGCTACGGCTACGGCATCGAGGCCAACAACAAGTGGAAAGAGACGCTCGGCGCCGAGTGGCGGCAGTACGAGCAGTCCTTCCCACTGCTGCAGCAGTCGTCCATCGACATCGTCTCGCTGGAGTGCATTCACTCGCACGTGCCGCTCGAGCTCGTCGAGCTGATCCGCGGCAAGAAGGTCATGCTCGGGGCGATCGACGTCGCGACCGAGACCGTCGAGACCCCGGAAGAGGTCGCGGAGGTGCTCCGCAGGGCGCTCGAGTTCGTCGATGCGGACAAGCTCATCCCGAGCTCGAACTGCGGGATGGCTCCCCTGGCGCGGGGGGCTGCGCTGGACAAGCTCGGTGCGCTGTCCGCTGGGGCGGACATCGTGCGGGCTGAGCTCGTCGGCGCGGCGGTGCCGGCTGCGCGCTAGCGTCCCGGTCCGACCGGACGGCTCGCCTCGGCAACGGGGCGGGCCGTCTTCCATGTCACGCCCGGCAGGGGCTCGCGTCTCGGGCCGGTCTGGAGGCGCGGCTCGGTTCCGGCGATCAGGCCGCGGTCGTCATTTCTGGCTGTCGAGGCTCATCTTCTCGAAGTCCCCCGCAACGCACTGCGAGCTGCCGTCGATCGTGTATCCGCGGGGATCCGCGCGGAAGTCGGAGGAGCTCACCGGACCGCCCCTGCCCCGGACGCCGAGGATCGGGTCCTCGCCGCCGGTCTGGTACCGCTCGGTCGTGACCCCGAGCTCCTTCCAGTGCTGTTCCACCGCCTCGACGTCGGCCTTTGGATCAGCGCTGGCAGCGCGGACCTTGGCGTAGACGTACTGGACGCCGCCGGTCCCGAGGCCGAGTCCGCACTTCCCCAGCCGTGGACCGTCGTTGGGTTCCCAACCGTCACCGACAACGTCCGTCGAACCCTCGACGAACGTGACGATCGACTGCTTCGCTTCTTTCGTGTTCATGCCAGACCCTTCGCTGCAACCAGTGAGAACGGCGACCGCGAGCAGTACGGCTCCTGTCGCCCGGACGACGTTGCCGGCCTTCCGTTGATGTGGCCCCATCTGGCTTCTCCTTCCAGAGACGCATGAGCTTGGCTGCTCCCTGGCAAACCCGATCAGCGTCGAGCGATCAACCCGACTGCACCGATGAGCAGGAGCACACCACCCACGATGGCCAGCGGCACCCCGAGGATCAGCAAGATGCCGGCCCCGATGTTCGCACCGCCGTCGAACCCGCCGTCGAACGTCGCGATCACCGCCAAGCCGCAGATGAAACCGCCGACGGCGGAGACGATGCCGCCGACGAGGGTGAGTACGCGAGGACCGTTCATCTGATCAGCGTATTCGGCGTCTCGGCCCCGATTGCAACGATCTGAACGAGCGTGTGGCGTGGGGGTGGATCCCCCACGAGCCGAAACCGCCGCCGTCGGGCTCGACCCGAGCTCCACGCCGCCGGGCGATGAACCACGCTGCCGGCCCGAGAATCGGAACGAAGAGGACGACGACCACCCATGCGACCAAGCGCCCGCCGGAGGTCGACGCTCGCCGCATCACCGAGATGAAGGCTGCGCCAGCGAGGAACAGCGCGGTGATCGACATCGCCATCAGGACACCGTCGAGCGGTGTCGGAACGAGGGGATGCATGCTCTGCTCCTGAGTCCGGTACGTCATCTTGCAGCCATCCGCCAATTCAACTGCTCAAACGTAATACATTGCCGTTCGCCGTTGAGAACACTAGCGTCGGTCTCATGACTGGAGCAATGGTGTTCGCGTTGACGATCGAGATTGCAGGTGCCGTCCTCGTGACCTGGCTCACCTGGAGGGGTGCCGACGGATCCCTCGCTCGGAACAGCTTGGCCGGCATCCGGACCCGGATCACGATGTCCAGCGAGTTGGCCTGGCGCATCGGACACCGCGCGGCACTGCGGCCGACGATCGCCGCGGGAGCGATCACCGTGGTGTGGTGTTCGGCGAGCCTCGGTCTTCCACCGCTTCGCACGCCGCTCTCCGTGATCGTGGCTGCTGTGGTGCTCCTCGGCGGCGCACTCCTGTCCATCCCGGTGGCACACCGGGCTGTGCGCCGCAGCGCCCCCGGAGGATGACCAGGCGCAACACGGAGAACGTGAGCTCGCGGTGGGACGTGAGCGCCCGATCGCCGCGCCGATCGAAGGCACCCCGGGACACGGCGAGCGCTTCGCCACGAAGCGCCAGGCGGGAGGGCGTTGACTACGTCCATGATCACCAAGAGCACGATCCACGAGGTCGAGAACGCGACCGTGAAGGACCGCGACGGCGCATCGGTCGGCAAGGTCGCGCAGGTGTTCCCTTCCGACGAGGACGGCAGCGCTGCGTTCGTCAGCGTCGCGACCGGACTACTCGGTGGTCACACCGCGCTCGTCCCGGTCGAGGACGCCACCTTCGACGGCACGGACCTGCACGTCGGGTACACGAAGAGCGCGATCAAGAGCGCGCCCTCCCCCGAAGCCGGGAACACCTTGTCCGTCACCGAGACGAACGCCGTCCGCAAGCACTTCGGGCTGTCGCCCGCGGGCAAGGCGACCGGCGACATGGGCGATCCGCACGAGAACCTCGACCAGGCAGGCACCGGCCCGGCCGGCGCAGACGACACCGAGGGCGCGGGCACGACGTCACCGACCTGAGTCGCGCTGGGGCGAGGCACACGCATCTCGTTCTCTCGGCGCGCGCTGCGGGGCCGCCGGCGGCACGTCGAGTGACAGTCGAGTCAGTGAGCGGACGACCGAGCTCGGAGCAGGCGCCGACACTCCTCCCCAGCAGGACTCGACACAGCCGTTCGGATCCAGGACTGCGGTCCGTCGCAGTCGGACGTGCCCGTGCAGCACGCATCGCGGCGACGATCCCCCAACCCCTCCGCATCGTCAGCCGCAGCGAGCGGAAGGCCCTGGACACCGCTGAGATCATCGCCGGACGGTGGGGCACGGAGTTCGAGGTCGACGAGGACCTCGGTGAGATGGGCCGCAGCGCGACCGGCTACCTCGACCCGAGCGCGTTCGAACCGGCCGTCGACGCGTTCTTCGCCGAACCGCAGCGGTCCGTCCGCGGCTGGGAACGTGCGATCGACGCACAGAGCCGTGTCGAGCGCGCGGTCCGACGCTTCGCGGCGCAGACGCCCGAGCGGGGCATCGCGTTCATCGCCCACGGCGGGGTCGGCGCACTCCTGCTGGCGAGCCTCCGACGCGAGCGCATCAGCCGCGCACTCGATCAGCCAGCGAAGGGCAGTTCCTTCACCTTCGACCCGCAGGGCTTGACGGCGCTATCGCCGTGGGAACACGTCCACTGAAGCGGCGCGTGGGTCAGTCAGCCCGGACCCGACAACGGTCCTACCGCTCGACGGCAGTACCCTGACCTGCAGGGGAACACGAGGGTGGACAGATGAGCGACGACGTCCGGGAACGTTCGACGGCATGGCAGCTGGGGTGGCTCGCGGTGTCCGGACCAGCCGCGATCGTCGTCAGCCTGGTCCTGTACTTCCTGCTGCAGGCTGCCTTCATGGGCTACGCCCTGGTGTTGCTGCAGCTCTGGGTCCTCGCCGCCGTCGTCTTCGGCATCTGCGCAGTCGTCACCGGCACGCGTGACCGAAAGCGGCAGCGTCCGGACGCCACCCGCGGCGCTGTGATCGGCGTCGTCGGCGCCGCCCTGAGCGCCGCGGAACTCGTCGGCTTCGGCTCCCTGGTCGCCCTCCTCAGCCAAGTGTCCTGATCGGAGGCACCCCGTGGACGACCAGCGCACCATCGGCGAGATGAACAGCCGCCGCAAGGCCTTCCGAGTCACGGCCCGGACCGGGTTCATCGTCGCGGCGGCGATGTTCTTCCTCCCACTCGTCCTCCCGCTGGTCGGCACCGGCGCCCACGCCGTGGCGATCGTCTCCATGACGGCGGCATGGGCGGTGCTGGTGTCCGCGTCCTCGTTCGCGGCGATGGCGGCCACGAAGCCCGGCGGTCACCCGTGGGTGCACCAGGTGTGGGCGGTCCCCGTCGCGATCATCGTGATGCTCCCCGGCGCAGTGATCGCACTCCTGGTCTACGGGTCGCTCGCGGCGGTGGTCTAGCGCAACCAGGTGACGGGCGGGCGCCGTCGCGCCCTCTGGATGCGGGCCTCCAGACCCGGACTGGAGGCGCGGCAGCGGCCCGCCCCGCCGGTCACGCCGGCGCGGCGTCACCCCGGTGCGTGATGACGCTCAGTTCCAGGGACCGTCCGCGGTGCCGAGGTGCTCTGCGCCGAGCGGTGTGATCGGCAGGGCCGCGAGGCTCGCGATCCCCACCTGCAGGAGGGCCGCTCGCGAGGTCCCGACGCGTCCGATCGCCACCATCCCCTCGATGACCGCGCAGACGTAGGTGCCGAGCGCCTCCACGTCGGCGTCCGCCTCGACCTCGCCAGCCGGATGAGCATCGACGATGCAGGCCGTGTAGCCCGCGCGGATGGTGTCGAAGGCCTCGGAGACGGTCGGCGCGACCTCCGAGTCTCGGGCCAACAGCTCCACCGCTGCGCGGAGCAGCAGCGAGGGTGCCCCCTGCGCTGCCCGGTGCTCGACCGCAACGGACACCAGCTGCGTCCGGATCCGCGCGATCGGGTGCTCGGGACTCCGCAGGACCACCTGCACGACCTCGACAGCCTCGGCGGTGTCGCTGAGGAAGGCGCGCATGAAGAGCTCCTTCTTGCCGCCGAACGTGTTCTAGAGGCTCTGCCGACCGAGGCCGGTCGCCGCGAGCAGGTCATCGAGGGACGTGCCGTCGAAGCCGGACTCCGCGAACGTGCGTCGTGCGCGCTCGACCACGTCAGCTTCGTCGAACTTGCGCGGTCGGGGGATGTGGGCTCCGCGGACCCCCCCCCCCCCGGCCACACAACGACATCAGCGAGTTCCGCTGACGAGTAAACAGAGCTATAGATCAACCACCAGAGCGGGCGATTTCACCAGTCTAAGTTGAACGCGTACGTCAGCGAAGTATGCAGCTCCCATGGCCCTCGGGGGTTGAATTGGTTCGCATCGCGCCGATGGTAGAACTGTGTATAGCCCGAATTTGGATCGTAGTTGCCTAACGCCCCCTGCACGAACAGGTACTCACCCAATTCGGCAACTGTCAAATCTTTTGGCAGCGATGCGGATGCCATGGCTTGCACCACATCGCTCCGATTCACCCGCCGCTTCTGCAATGCACTGATGAATCGAGGAAGCCCTGTGATAACTTTGTCTTGTAATAAGCCGTGGGCTTCCGATTCAAGTTCGTTAAGGAAGTGATTACGAGCAAATTCATCTCGGGCTTTGCGAACGGATTGCGGCGTCGGCAGCTCGCCTCGCGGCGCCTGTGATTGTATCGCCTGAAAAAGGACACTGAAGTCCCGAGGCGTGTATCGAGTGGATTCCACGATGTACTGCACCCCGGCCACTCGCCCGTCTTTTCCTACTGGGATACTTGAAGGAACTATACCCAGGAGATCCTGCCTCGAGATCTCGGCTTTCTTCGCAAGATAGTCCCAGAGTGCTACTTCCTTGGCATGAGCCGCCTCCGCACCCCACTCGATCCGTATGCTCGAATCCGCGAGAATCTCAGCACTATCCGAAAATCTGACACGGCGGAACACGTCCGACCTGCACATGATCAGTAGATAGAAATTGCTACCAGTGAATCGAGTATTCAACTCATTACCAACGCGGATAAGCGACGCGATGGTGTCCCAGTAAGCTCGATTATCTCCGATGGACTTGTCGAGTCCATCGATAGCCAGGAGGTGCCGACTAACTGTTTGGTCTCTCAACACCAGAGCTAGAAGAGCTGTAGCGATCTGAGCCGGGCTCCATTGATCCGTTTCCCAGGTCCGATCCTCTCTTCCGCCTCGGAGGCCAAGTCCATCGAACAGCGCTGAAAAGCCCATCGAGATCTTCCGCTCGCGAACCTTCCGCAGCACGTTCGGATAGTCGCGATCCGCTAGGCCTTGATCCTCGAGTTTGCGCAGAAGCGACTGCGCCTTCGAATCGTGAGCGAGTGAGCTACTGTCATCCCGGACCAGTGACATCAGGAACTTGATCGCTATGAATAGTCTCCACGCCGAGTCAGTAGCGGTAGTAATTTCGTGACTAACGAGCTGATTTGTTATGCTCGACAAAGGACTTTGGGTTTGATTAACCTGGTCAAAGTCAATGTATTCTGAGTAAACTAGCCCCACGCCCATTTCGCGCCGCCAGCTTTCGTCGACATACCTGGCGGCGGCGCTCTTTCCGGAGCCTTTCGGTCCAAGAAGAAGGAATCGCTCGTGATTAGCGACACGGGCGGGAATATCGTACCTATCGAGGTACGTCCGGAAGAACTTTTCGGGATCGCCCGCGAAGTCCTTTTCGGCCGACGCCCGCCCAAAGTAGAGCGCGTGGAATTTATCTGCGTGCATGGTAAGTTTCACCTCTCTCCCGGATCCTCGCATATTCCATGCGCTTAGTCCAGGGAGTATGCAAACCTGCAGTCTCGTTCGAGTGGCGCTCATGCCCCGGCATACGGAGACGAACTAGTGCGTCTAGGAGAGGAAGCGGACGCGGAAACGCCCCGCCAGCCGAAGCCAGCGGGGCGTTCCCCGGTCGAGCGGAACCTAGAAGTCCCAGTCCTCGTCCTCAGTCTTCTCCGCCTTGCCGATGACGTACGACGACCCCGACCCCGAGAAGAAGTCGTGGTTCTCGTCCGCGTTCGGCGACAGGGCCGACAGGATCGCCGGGTTCACGTCCGTCGTCTCCTTGGGGAACATCGGCTCGTAGCCCAGGTTCATCAGCGCCTTGTTGGCGTTGTAGTGCAGGAACTTCTTGACGTCCTCGGTCAGCCCGACGCCGTCGTAGAGGTCCTGCGTGTACTGCACCTCGTTCTCGTAGAGCTCGAACAGCAGGTTGAACGTGTAGTCCTTGATCTCCTGCTTGCGCTCTTCCGAGGCGCCCTCGAGGCCCTTCTGGAACTTGTACCCGATGTAGTACCCGTGGACGGCTTCGTCGCGGATGATCAGGCGGATCAGGTCGGCGGTGTTGGTGAGCTTGGCGCGCGAGGACCAGTACATCGGCAGGTAGAAGCCGGAGTAGAACAGGAACGACTCGAGCAGCGTCGAGGCGACCTTGCGCTTCAAGGGGTCGTCACCGGTGTAGTAGTCGAGGACGATCTGGGCCTTCTTCTGCAGGTTCACGTTCTCGGTGGACCAGCGGAAGGCGTCGTCGATCTCAGGCGTCGAGGCGAGCGTCGAGAAGATCGACGAGTAGCTCTTCGCGTGCACCGACTCCATGAACGCGATGTTCGTGTAGACGGCTTCTTCGTGCGGGGTGATCGCGTCGGGGATCAGGCTGATCGCCCCGACGGTGCCCTGGATGGTGTCGAGCAGCGTCAGGCCGGTGAAGACCCGCATCGTGAGCTGCTGCTCCGCCGGCGTCAGCGTGTTCCACGACTGCACGTCGTTCGACAGCGGCACCTTCTCGGGGAGCCAGAAGTTGTTGACCAGCCGGTTCCAGACCTCGACGTCCTTGTCGTCCTGGATGCGGTTCCAGTTGATGGCACTGACCGAGCTGATCAGCGGGATGGACTTGCCCGTGGCGTGGACCGGGTCGGTGAGGGTCATGGGATTGTCTTCCGGATTCGAGATGGTGATCTGATGACGGACTGGAGGCGCGGGGCGGGGCCCGCCCCGCGCCTCCAGGAAGAGAGCAGCAGCTCTACAGCATGCAGCTGACGCAGCCCTCGACCTCCGTGCCCTCCAGCGCGAGCTGGCGGAGACGGATGTAGTAGATCGTCTTGATGCCCTTGCGCCATGCGTAGATCTGGGCCTTGTTGATGTCACGCGTGGTGGCGGTGTCCTTGAAGAACAGCGTCAGGGACAGGCCCTGGTCCACGTGCTGCGTCGCCGCGGCGTACGTGTCGATGATCTTCTCGGCACCGATCTCGTACGCGTCCTGGTAGTAGTCCAGGTTGTCGTTCGTCATGAACGGCGCCGGGTAGTAGACGCGGCCGAGCTTGCCTTCCTTGCGGATCTCGATCTTCGACGCGATCGGGTGGATCGACGACGTCGAGTGGTTGATGTACGAGATCGAACCGGTCGGCGGGACGGCCTGCAGGTTCTGGTTGTAGATGCCGTGCTCCTGGACGGACGCCTTCAACGCCCTCCAGTCGTCCTGCGTCGGGATCGTGATGTTCGCGTTGTCGAACAGCGAGGCAACACGAGCGGTCGCGGGGGTCCACGCCTGGTCGGTGTACTTGTCGAAGAACTCACCCGACGCGTACTTCGAGTCACGGAAGCCGTCGAAGGTCTCGCCGGTCTCGATCGCGATCTTGTTCGACGCACGAAGGGCGTGGAACAGCACCGTGTAGAAGTAGATGTTCGTGAAGTCGATGCCCTCTTCGGAGCCGTAGTAGACGCGCTCACGAGCGAGGTAGCCGTGCAGGTTCATCTGGCCGAGGCCGATGGCGTGCGACTTGTCGTTGCCGTCCTCGACGGAGCGCACCGAGGTGATGTGCGACATCTGCGAGACCGAGGTCAGGCCGCGGATGGCCGTCTCGATGGTCTTGCCGAAGTCGGGCGAGTCCATCGTCAGCGCGATGTTCAGCGAGCCGAGGTTGCAGGAGATGTCCTTGCCGATCTCCTTGTAGGACAGGTCCTCGTTGAAGGTCGTCGGGGTGTTGACCTGCAGGATCTCGGAGCACAGGTTGGACATGTTGATCCGACCCTTGATCGGGTTGGCCTTGTTCACCGTGTCCTCGAACACGATGTACGGGTAGCCCGACTCGAACTGGATCTCGGCGATGGTCGTGAAGAAGTCACGCGCCTTGATCTTCGTCTTCTTGATGCGCGAGTCGTCGACCATCGCGCGGTAGTTCTCGGAGATCGGGACGTCACCAAAGGGGACGCCGTAGACCTTCTCGACGTCGTACGGCGAGAACAGGTACATGTCCTCGTTGTTCTTCGCGAGTTCGAACGTGATGTCCGGCACGACGACGCCGAGGGACAGCGTCTTGATGCGGATCTTCTCGTCGGCGTTCTCGCGCTTGGTGTCGAGGAACTTCATGATGTCCGGGTGGTGGGCGCTGAGGTAGACCGCACCGGCACCCTGACGCGCACCGAGCTGGTTCGCGTAGGAGAAGGAGTCTTCCAGCAGCTTCATCACGGGGATGATGCCCGAGGACTGGTTCTCGATCTGCTTGATCGGGGCGCCGGCCTCGCGGATGTTGGAGAGGAGCAGGGCCACGCCGCCGCCGCGCTTCGAGAGCTGCAGCGAGGAGTTGATGCCGCGCGAGATCGACTCCATGTTGTCTTCGATGCGCAGCAGGAAGCAGGAGACGAGCTCGCCGCGCTGTGCCTTCGCCGTGTTGAGGAACGTGGGGGTCGCGGGCTGGAAGCGGCCGGCGACGATCTCTTCGACCAGGTCGATGGCGAGCTGCTCGTTGCCCTGGGCCAGGCCGAGGGCGGTCATGACGACGCGGTCCTCGAAGCGCTCGAGGTAGCGCTTGCCGTCGAACGTCTTGAGCGTGTAGCTCGTGTAGTACTTGAACGCGCCGAGGAACGTCTGGAACCGGAACTTCTTCGAGTACGCCAGGTCGTTGAGTCGCTGGATGAAGTCCAGCGAGTACATGTCGATCGTGGCTTTTTCGTAGTACTCGTTCTCGACCAGGTAGTCGAGCCGCTCCTTCAGGTTGTGGAAGAAGACGGTGTTCTGGTTGACGTGCTGCAGGAAGAACTGCTTGGCGGCCTCACGATCCTTGTCGAACTGGATGTTGCCGTCCGCGTCGTAGAGGTTGAGCATCGCGTTGAGGGAGTGGTAGTCCATCCCCGTCTGCGGCGACGTCAGATCGACGTCTGCAACTGCTGCGTCCAAAATGCATCCAATCCTGAGTTGACCGCCGACACGTCGTCAGGGGTCCCGAAGAGTTCGAATCTGTAGAGAAGGGGGACGTTGCACTTCCGTGCGATGACGTCCCCTGCCAGGCCGTAGGCCTCGCCGAAGTTCGTGTTGCCGCCGACGACCACACCGCGGATGAGCGAGCGGTTGTGCGCGTCGTTGAGGAACTTGATGACCTGCTTGGGGACCGCACCCTCGCCGTTGCCGCCACCGTAGGTGGGCAGGAACAGGACGTAGGGCTCGTCCACGTGGAGGAAGGGTTCGCTCGGGTAGAGCGGGATCCGGTCCGCGTCGCGGCCGAGCTTCTCGACGAAGCGTGCGGTGTACCCGGACACGCTCGAGAAGTAGACCAATCGGCTCATGGTGCGCTCCTGTGGTGAAGGTGCGGAACAGGCGGACCGGAGGGTGTCCTGCGGGCGGTGATCCGGGCCTCCTGAGCGGGTCCGGGGTGACCGCCCACAGGACGGGAGGCGACTACGCCAGTTCGGCGCTGAGCGTCGCGATCTTGTCGGGGCGGAAGCCCGACCAGTGGTCGTCGTCCGTGACGACGACGGGGGCCTGCATGTAGCCGAGGCTCTTGACGTGCTCGAGCGCTGCTTCGTCCGTGGAGACGTCGTGCACTTCGTACTCGATGCCCTTGTTGTCGAGGGCCCGGTACGTCGCGGTGCACTGGACGCAGGACGGCTTGGTGTAGACGGTGACGGCCATGTTCTCCCCTGGTTTCTACTGATTTCTCACGTGCTGTGGAGGTGGTGCTGATGTCTGTCCGCAGTCGTGTCCGGGAGGGGCCGCTGCGATGTCTCCACACTACATCTAGTGGCTAGCCGCGGCACCGACCACAAGAGGAAGTGTTACAGCCATGTAGTTCTCCACAACGTCCTCCACAGTCTGTGGATTCCCGGGAGGCCCGAGTTTCCGCCAGTCTCCGCCCGACCACCGACACTTCCCCACACCGGTGGACAGCCACGATCCACATGTGTGGAATCAGCGTGTCGGCGTGTCGCGATCCACACCTCCCCCGGACGGGTGACACCCCGTTCCGTCCGGTCCGTACACTCGTCTCGTGAGCACGTACGGCCCCCTCCTGAAGACCCCCGGCGTGGGTCGTGTCATCGCTGCACAGCTCACTGCGCGCTTCCCGTTCGGGATGCTCTCGCTGGCCTACCTGCTGCACGTCGAGCACGTCTTCCACTCCTACGGCGCAGCCGGTCTGGTGCTCGCGACGACGAGTGTCGGGCAGGCGCTCGCGGGCCCGCTCACCAGCCGTTGGATGGGCAGCTGGGGCATGCGCCCCGTCCTCATCCTGACGAGCCTCGTCGCGCTCGTGAGCATGGGCGTCATCGGGTTCGTCCTCATGCCGCTCTGGGGCTACGTGGTGGTCGGGTTCCTCGGCGGCCTCGCGGTCCCGCCCGTGCAGCCGGCGGTGCGCACCATCTACCCCAAGATGGTGACCTCGTCGCAGCTCACCCCGTTGTTCTCCCTCGACGCCAGCGCCCAGGAGCTCATCTGGGTCGCCGGCCCGGTCATCACCACGTTCGTCGCGACCCAGATCGGGACGGTCGAGGCGATCGTCGTCGCCATGGTCTTCCTCGTCGTCGGCGGCATCTGGTTCATCGCCTCGCCCGAGCTCGGCCGCGTCCGCATCCCCCGCTCGAAGCGCGCGTTCGGCGTGGTCCTGAAGCGCCCGTCGGTCGTCGTCGCCACCCTGACCGGTCTGCTGCTCATCGGGGCGTGCGCCGCGGTCGAGGCCAGCGTCACCAGCGTCTTCGGCGAGGGCAGCCCGAACGCCGGGATCGTCCTGGCCGTCTTCGCGGTCGGGTCGCTGTTCGGTGGCCTGGCGTTCGGCCACCGTCCGATCTCCCCGAACACCCTGTGGACACGCATGGCGATCGTGTTCGTCGGTCTCGCACTCGCCCTGGGCGGCACGAACTTCTGGTGGCTCTGCCTCGCCCTCGTCATCGCGGGCATCGGCATCGCGCCCGCCCTCGCGGTGATGTTCGGTTCGGTCTCCGCCACGGTCAAGTTCTCCGACACGGCCGAGGCCTACGGCTGGATGGGCACCGGCCAGCTGATCGGTGCCGCCGGCGGTTCCGCCGTCGCCGGCTTCCTGATCGACAGCAGTGGCCCGGTCGGCGGCTTCACGGTCGGTGCGGTCATGGCCGGGGTGGGCGTCGTCGTCGCGCTCGGGGCGAAGCGCTGGCTGCCCGACCTGCGCGGCCGTGACGCGAGTCCCATCCCCGACACCGAGCCGGTGGTCCTGCCGACCTGACCGGCGGGCGGGGGGGCTTTCGGGGTACCTGGTCGAAACGGGCGTACCTGGTCAGAAGTTCCGACCAGGTACGCCCGTTTCCACTTCCGCCGCCGGCATGGGAACGAACGGGCGTCCGGCCGCGCGGGTCGCGTTCTCCACAGGCGACCGGGAGGCCCGGCGCGCGCCCGCCACGCACCGGCAGGATGGGTGCATGGTCAGTTCACTTCCCCTCCGCGACGGCGCCGCGATCCCCGCGATCGGGTTCGGCGTCTACAAGGTCGACGACACCGAGGCCGAGACGGCGGTCGGTCTCGCGCTCGACGCCGGCTACCGCCATGTCGACACCGCCGAGATGTACGGCAACGAGACCGGTGTCGGGAAGGCGATCCGGGCCTCCCGGCTGGACCGTGACGACGTCTTCGTGACGACCAAGGTGTGGAACGACCACCAGGGGCACGACGCGACCCTGCGGGCCTTCGACGGCAGCCTCGAGCGGCTCGGGCTCGACGCGGTCGACCTCTACCTCATCCACTGGCCCGCCGCGGCGAACGACCGCTTCGTCGAGACCTGGCGCGCGCTCGTCGAACTGCGCGAGTCCGGGCGGGCGCGGAGCATCGGGGTCTCGAACTTCCAGGTGCCGCACCTGCAGCGACTCATCGACGAGACGGGCGAGGTCCCGGCGCTGAACCAGGTCGAACGGCACCCGTGGCTCCCCCAGCACGAGCTCGTCGCGTTCCACCAGCAGCACGACATCGTCACCGGGGCCTGGTCGCCACTCGGACGCGGACGGCTGATCGACGAACCGGTCCTCACCGGCGTCGCGGACGCCCACGGGGTGAGCGTCGCACAGGTCCTCGTCCGGTGGAACGTGCAGCAGGGGGTCGTGGTGCTGCCGAAGTCGGTGACGCCCTCGCGGATCCGGTCGAACCTCGATGTCGACGGCTTCGTGCTCAGCGACGACGAGCTCGCGGCGATCGCCACGCTCGAGTCCGGGCAGCGAACGGGCTCGCACCCCGACTCGGTGTCGTAGCCGAGCTAGCCCCGGCGGTCCTCCTCGGACTGCCACGGCAGGTGCAGGTCACCGGGCTCGGGTTCGACGTCACCGGCATCGTCAGCGCCACCGGTGCCCGGTGCGGCGATGACCTTCGACGGATCGATGCCGTCCGCACGCAGGTCGGCGTCGTCGCGCTGCTTCGTCTGCGACGCGTCCATCTCGCGCTCGCTCGACGGGCTGTACGCGGTGTCGGCCGCCCGCTGCTCGCGCTCGCTGACCCCGTCGACGTCGTCGCTGTGTGCGGCGTCACGCAGTGCGTCGGTGCGTGCACGATCGTCGGACGGCTCGGGGCCGGGGGCCTGGGGGATGCTGTCGCTCATGCCCCCGGACGGTAGTCCGTGTGCCCCGAGTGACAGTTCGGTCACGACGGTCGGTCGGGCTCGACCCCGGCGGTACGCTCACCGACGTGGGGGGAACGATGACACGGAAGCGAACCGCGGCGAGCGCGGTCGTCGGCACGGCTCTGGTGGGGCTGCTCCTCACGGGGTGCACGGCGTTCGGCGGGGACGACCCCCTGCCGAAGCCCACCCGACAGGCGGCCGAGCGCACGGCGGAGCCGATCCCCGATCCGACGCTCACGACCGAACAGGTCGACGACGACCCGGACGAGGTCGAGCAGGTCCTGCCCACGGGCACGGTCGCCGCGGAGACCGACGTCACGTCCCCGAGCGGTGACACGAGCATCCACGTCCGCATCGTTGCGAACGACAGCGGCACGTTCACCGCGCAGCTCTCCGGCTACCGCACGACCAACCCGCAGCAGATGAGCCTGCAGTTCCGCCACCGGCACGCGAGCCCGCTCGACGGCGGTGACGCCTCGGCGCGGGACACGACCGAGTGGACCGCCGCCTCCGGCCCGCCGAAGACCGTGGTGATGAACGACGCCGGTGTACGACCGGACTACCTGCGCAGTGTCGTCCTCGTCCCCGCGTCGGTGCCGGACGAAGACCCGTCGAAGCGCCCGTGGGTCGGATCGGTGCTCGCCGCCGCTGACCTCACGTGGACGATCCCGAACCCCTACCCGGACCTGCGGGTCACCGTGGGCAAGGACCGACCGGGGGCGTACGGCATCGTCATGCAGGCCGACGGCAGCCCGGCCGGCTACCTGGTGGCCCACGGTGACGAGCTCTCGACCGTCGCCGAGCGGTTCGGCATCACACCGGCCGAGGTGCAGTGGCTCAACCCGTACATGGAGCCGCGCGCCGACGACTGGCTGCTCGAGGGCAACACGCTGAACATCGATCCCGCGCGCCGCTGACCTCGGCGCGGACGGCACGCGACCGTCCGTTACGCTCGACGGGCACCAGCCCCGACCAGGAGGTCCCCTCGTGACGATCGTCGCCGCAGCAGACGGCTCAGCCCTCGGCAACCCCGGCCCCGCCGGCTGGGCCTGGTACGTCGATGACGACCGCTGGGCCGCCGGTGGCTGGCCCCGGGCAACGAACAACATCGGCGAACTCACGGCCGTCCTGCAGTTGCTCCGTGCGACGAAGGACACCGGCGAGCCGCTGCACATCCTGTGCGACAGCCAGTACGCCATCAAGGCCTGCACCGAGTGGCTCGCGGGGTGGAAGCGGAAGAACTGGCGCAAGGCCGACGGCAAGCCGGTCATGAACGTCGAGATCATCAAGGAGCTCGACGCCGAACTGCAGGGCCGCAAGGTCACGTTCGAGTGGGTCCGTGGCCACGTCGGTCACGAGATGAACGAGGCCGCCGACGTCCGTGCGCGTGGTGCAGCGACCGCGTTCCAGAACGGCACCGACGTGCCGCACGGTCCGGGCTGGCCGGGCGCCGAGGTCCCGGAGCCGTCCGCACTGCCCGAGGCGACCCCGCCGGCCACGCTCTTCTGACCGACGAACTCGGTCAGCCTGGGCCTGGGAGACCCAGGAACACCGAGGCACTGGTCCGCATCCGACCCCGAGACGATGCTGGACGCATGGAGAACACCGAACACGTCCTGGTCACCGGCGGCTCCGGCTTCATCGCCGGCCACCTGATCCTGCAGCTGCTCGACGCCGGGCACCGCGTCCGCACCACGATCCGGTCCCTCGAGCGTGAACCCGCGGTCCGTGCGGTCCTCGCCGAAGCCGGCCTGACCGCCGACGACCGGCTGGAGTTCGTCGCCGCCGACCTGACGTCCGATGACGGATGGACTCAGGCGGTCGCGGAGATCGACGTCGTGCACCACGTCGCCTCGCCGGTGATGCCCGGCCACGTCGAGGACGAGGACTCCGTGATCCGTCCGGCGGTGGAGGGGACACTGCGGGTGCTGCGCGCCGCACACGCGGCCGGAGTCGATCGCGTCGTGCTGACCTCGGCCTTCCACGCGGTCAGCTGGGGCCACCCGCACTCCGACCACGTGTTCACCGAGGCCGACTGGACGGTGCTCGACGGGCCCGGGGTCGATGCCTACGGCACGAGCAAGACCCTTGCCGAACGCGCCGCCTGGGACTTCGTCGCGTCCGAGCCCGGTGCGCCGGAGCTCGTCACGACGATGCCGGTCGCGGTGATGGGTCCGGCGATGGGGCACGCGGTGTCCGGTGCGAACCACATCCTGCAGTCCATGCTCTCCGGGGCGATGCCCGCGACCCCGCGGCTGTTCATCCCCATCGTCGACGTCCGTGACGTCGCCGCGGCGCACGTCACCGCGACGACCGAACCGGACGCGGCGAGCAAGCGGTTCCTGCTCTCGAACGGTCCGGCGCTCGAGATGGCCGAGATCGCCGCCACCCTGCGCGAGCACCTCGGTGACGACGCCCGGGCGGTCCCGACGCAGACACTGCCCGACGACGTCGTACGGACCGCGGCCGAGACCCAGCCGCAGTTCCGTGCGATGGTGCCCGACCTCGGCTACGCCAAGCGCACCTCGAACGAGCGAGCCCGCACCGTGCTCGGCTGGACACCTCGTGATCCCCACCAGGCGATCGTGGCGGCGGCCCGGAGCCTGGTGGCGAAGGGCCTCATCGGCCGATAGGAACCGGCCAGCGTATATAGTGGCTTGTATAAACTGGAGGTGCTCATGGCAGTGACGACGATCGACCTCGATCAGCGAGTCCTCGAGGACGCGAAGCAACTCACCGGAGCACGCTCGAACAGAGAGGTCGTCCAGCGCGCGCTCGAGACACTCATCGCTGTGCGACGGCAGCCTGCGGCGGTCGAGCGGATCATCGCCCGGGACTTCGCCGCAGACCCGACGGCCGCGGACGAACTGCACCCCTGATGGCGACGTACATCGTCGACAACTCGGTCTGGTGGAAAGCGCACCGTTCCCCGGCGATCGCTCAGCGCCTGCGGGAGATCGCGACTCAGGACCTCATCCTGACGTGCCCTCCGCAGGTACTCGAGTACTGCCACTCAGCGCAGTCCAGCTCCGACCACGACGACCATCGCGATGACATGGCGGCGTTCCTCGAAGCGTCGACCCACCCTGATGTGACGGCGGTGACGAGTATCCAGAACGCACTGTGGCGCAACGGACACGTGCGCGGCGCCGGGCCGGTCGACGTCCACATCGCCGCGTACGCCGTCTGCAACGGGGCGACGGTTCTGAGCTCCGACCGTGACTACGAGCACATCGCATCGGCTGTCGCTGAGTTCCGGCACGAATACCTCCCGGAGCACTGAACGCACTCCTGCCCCACGAGGATCAGACCGCCCGCTCCCACAGCGCCACGGTGCTCTCGAGCCCGTCGTACCGGTACGGCTTCCGCTCCCCCGTCGGCGCGTACCCGAGCGCTCGCCAGAACGGCTCGGCACCGGCGGCGTTGGTCGCCACGATGCCCAGCCGCAGTCGGCCGGCGCCGGCATCGGTGGCCAGGGACACGACGGCCTCGTGCAGCCTGCGTCCGAGCCCCGCACCGTGCCGATCACCACGGGTGATGAGCAGACCGATGTACGCCGTGGTCGGTGCGGGGTACCCGAGCAGGACGTCTGCGAACGCCACGAGCGCGTCGCCGTCCCACAGCCCGATCCCGTGCTTGCCCGCCGGGTCGAAGCCGTCCGGCACCGACACGAGTGCGCTCAGCCCGTCGGACGGCCCCGGCGGGTACCCGGTGATCCGCTCGGCGTAGTCCGGCACGGTCTCGAGCAGCGCCTGCAACGCGTCGACGTCGTCAGCGCCGAGCGCGCGCACGACGAACGGACCAGCACCGCCCGGCATCAGTCCACGTCCACGTCGGTCCACCCGTCGAACCGTCCGATCTCGGTGACCCGGACGACGGCCTCGCCGGCTTCGTCCGAGGCGTCGAGGTCGATCGTCGCCGAGAACCCGAAGTCCTTGTCGCCCGACGGGTCCGCGAAGATCTGCCGTGCACGCCACACGCGCGACGCACCCGCAGCCCCCGTCGCCCCGGCACCCGTCGCTCCCGTCTGGTCGAGCACCAGGTACGACATCGACCGGGCGTCGGCGTCGGTGCGGATCTCGTCGTGCGACTCGTAGTACTCCTCGAGCACCGCGTCCCACGCGTCCCCGTCGAACCCGGCAGCCGCGTCGAGCGCCCCGAGGCCGTCGACGTCGTCCCGCGCGGCGAGCAGCACCCGCTGGAACAGCGCGTTCCGCACGAGCACCGTGAAGGCGCGCACGTTGCCGGTGAGCCGTGCGGGCTGCGGCGGCGCGATCTCCTGCTCCTCGGCCAGTGCGAGCAGGACGTCACCGTTGAGCAGCGCCTCCCACTCGTCGACGAGCGAGGAGTCGGTCTGCCGGACGACCTCGCCGAGCCACTCGATCAGGTCGTCGAGCTCCGGGTTCCGCTGCTCCTCGGTGATGGTCTGGCGCATGGTGCGGTAGGCGTCGGACAGGTACCGGAGCACGAGCCCCTCGGAGCGGGTGAGCTGGTAGAACCGCACGAAGTCGCCGAAGGTCATCGCGCGCTCGTACATGTCGCGGACGACGGCCTTCGGCGAGAGCTGGAAGTCGAGGACCCAGGGCTGTTCAGCCGCGTACGCCTCGTACGCCGCCTCCAACAGCTCGGACAGCGGGCGAGGCCAGGTGACCTCCTCGAGCAGCTCCATCCGCTCCTCGTACTCGATGCCCTCCCGCTTCATGCGGGCGACCTCTTCACCGCGCTCCTTGAACTGCTGCTGCGACAGGATCGCGCGCGGGTCGTCGAGGGTGGCTTCGACGATCGAGACCATGTCCAGCGCGTAGGTGGGAGACGCAGGATCGAGCAGTTCGAACGCGGCGAGCGCGAACGGCGACAGCGGCTGGTTGAGGGCGAAGTTCGACTGCAGGTCGACGGTGAGACGGTACGTGACCGGAGGCCCCGGCACCCGCTCGATGACCTGGGCGTTGATCAGCGTCCGGGCGATGACGAGTGCGCGCCGGGCCATCGCGAGCTGGCGGGAGCGCGGTTCGTGGTTGTCGAACACCAGCGACCGGACCTCGTCGAACGCGGAACCCCCGCGGGCCACCACCGACAGCACCATCGCGTGCGTGATCCGCATCCGCGACACCATCGGTTCCGGTTCGGCGCCGATGAGCCGCTCGAACGAGGCCTGCCCCCAGGACACGAACCCCTCCGGTGCCTTCTTCCGCTTGATCTTGCTCTTCTTCTTCTGGTCGTCCCCGGCCTTGGCGACGGCGCGGGCGTTCTCGATGTCGTGCTCGGGGGCTTCGGCGACGACGTCGCCCTCGGTGTCGTACCCGGCGCGTCCGGCACGGCCCGCGATCTGGTGGAACTCGCGCGCGGACAGCTGCCGCATCTTGGTGCCGTCGAACTTCGTCAGCCCGGTGAACAGCACGGATCGGATCGGCACGTTGATCCCGACGCCCAGGGTGTCGGTGCCGCAGATGACGGGCAGCAGGCCGCGTTGTGCGAGCTGCTCGACGAGCCGTCGGTACTTCGGCAGCATGCCGGCGTGGTGCACGCCGATGCCGGCGCGGATCAGGCGGGACAGGGTCTGTCCGAACCCGGCGCTGAAGCGGAAGCCCGCGATCGCTTCAGCGATCTGGTCTCGACGCGCCCGATCAGCGACCTTCGCTGACATCAGTGACTGTGCCCGTTCGAGTGCTGCGGCCTGGGCGAAGTGCACGATGTAGATCGGTGCCTTGCCCTCCTCCAGCAGCCGTTCGACGGTCTCCTGCACGGGCGTCATCACGTACTCGTACTCGAGCGGCACCGGTCGGCTGACACCGGTCACGCGGGCGGTGGGTCGGCCGGTGCGTCGGGACAGGTCGTCGGCGATGGTGGTGACGTCGCCGAGGGTGGCCGACATGAGCAGGAACTGCGCGCGCTCGAGCACGAGCAGCGGCACCTGCCACGCCCAGCCGCGGTCGGGGTCGCCGTAGAAGTGGAACTCGTCCATCACCACGACGTCGACGTCGGCGTCCGGGCCTTCGCGCAGGGCCAGGTTCGCCAGGATCTCGGCGGTGCAGCAGACGATGGGTGCGTCGCCGTTCACGCTGGAGTCGCCGGTGACCATGCCGACGTTCTGCGCGCCGAACAGTTCGACGAGCTGGAAGAACTTCTCGGAGACGAGCGCCTTGATCGGTGCCGTGTAGTAGCTCCGCTTGCCCTCGGCGAGCGCGGCGAAGTGCGCGCCGGCCGCGACGAGCGACTTGCCGGTGCCGGTGGGGGTGCTCAGCACGACGTTCGCGCCGGAGACGAGCTCGATGACCGCTTCGTCCTGCGCCGGGTACAGCGGCCGTCCGCCCTCCTCGGCCCATGCCGCGAAGGCCTCGTAGACCTCGTCGGGGTCGACGACGCCGTCCACCGCCGCCGGGATCGCGGCGACGAGCGGGGGCACGGTGGTGACGTCGGTCATGCGCCCATCCTCCCAGGCTGCGGTGACGAGGTGGTCGGGGACGGATGACCGGGAGGCCCGGCTCCATACGCGCGCATAGACTCGCGTCATGCGCGAACTCGGCTTCCTCACCTTCGTCCCGAACCACGGCGGCACGGAGGGTGCGGCGAGCGCCCTCGAGGACGGCCTCCGGCTGTTCGAGACGGCCGAGTCCCTGGGCTACGGCACGGGCTGGGTCCGTGGTCGCCACTTCGAGCCGTTCCTGACGAGCCCGATGACCTTCTTCGCCGCCGCGGCCCAGCGCACGAGCACCATCGCCTTCGGCACCGCGGTGCTCGGCATGCGGTACGAGGACCCGGTGCGGCTCGCCGAGGACGCCAGCACCGTCGACCTGCTGAGCGGTGGGCGGGTGCAGCTCGGCATCAGCACGGGCATCGCCGGGTACGGGCCGATCCTCGACCCGGTGTTCGGCGCCGTCGACCGTCCCTTCCGCGACGAGGCCGAGGCCCGCGCGGCCCGCCTGCTCGAGGTCCTGCAGGGCGAGCCCCTCGGCAGCGCGGGCAAGGGATACGAGAGCATCCCGGCGGGCGCCGACCTCGCCCTGCAGCCGCTCAGCCCCGGTCTGCGCGATCGTGTCTGGTGGGGCGGCGGCAGCATGGGCACCGCGGTGCGCACGGCCGAGAAGGGGCTGCTCCTGCACTGCTCGACCCTGAACACCGAGGACACCGGCGCTCCCTTCGCCCAGGCGCAGGCCGACCAGATCGCCGCCTACCGCGAGCGGTTCACCGAGCTGCACGGCGAGACCGGCCGCACGTCGAAGGTCGCGGTGGGCCGCATCGTGGTCCCGCTGCTCGACGACCACGACCGCGCGGTGCACGAGGAGTTCCTGACCGGGTACGCCGCCGGCATGGACGACGAGGGCCGGCCGCTCTCCGGTCCCCCGTTCCGGTTCAGCAAGGTCCTGTCCGGCGAGCCGTCCGCCATCGTCGACGCACTGCTCGCCGACCCCGCCGTCACCGCGACGGACGAGCTGGTGATCACCCTGCCCGCGAACGGGGACGTGGTCGCCCACGAGCGGATCCTGCGCATCGTCGCCGAGGAGATCGCACCGGCGCTGCGGGCCTGAGGACGGATCAGGACATCCGGCGGGCTCAGATCGGATCGGTGAGTCCCGAGAGCCCTGCCGGATGACCATCTCGTCCCTGATCCGCACGGGATGGTGGGACCATCGTTCCACCTACCGAGCGGTTTGTCACACCGAGATGGACTCACGGGCGAAGAAAGTTGATCATCCTTCATCCGTTTTGCCCGGATTGCACGAAGTCCGTCAACCGGTTCGCCGGACCGACGACCGATCGGGCGTGGATCCGGGCCGGAACGGACGAATGCGCCCCCGCGCGGACGCGGGGACGCATTCTGGACGCACCGGGGAAGCTGGGGCATCGTCAGCCGGATCAGGAGGCTGAGTCGCACAACCAGCGACCCCGTAGTCGGTGCGTGCGCCGACGGTAACCAGCCGACTGGCGCACATCGATGGTACTCAACAGGCGTCGTCGATGCGCGGAAACCGGACGAACTCACTCACTCCAGTTCGAGGGCCGCTGTTCCGGACTCGTCGCTGACCGATGCCCCGACGTGCAGCGTGAAGGCGCCGGACTCGTACTGCCAGGCCCCGTCCCAGTGCGCGAACGCCCGGGCCGGTACCTCGATCGAGACCTCGGTCGACTCCCCAGCTCCGAGGCGGACCGGGGCGAACCCGACGAGCCACCGCACCGGGCGGTCCACGGCAGAGGACTCCCTCGAGGCGTAGACCTGCACGACGTGCTTGCCGGCGCGAGCACCGGTGTTCGCGACCGTCGCGGTGACGATGACCGCATCCCCCTCGGACACGGTCGGGGTCGCGGCCACCCCGTCGATCGTCCACGACGTGTAGCCGAGGCCGTGCCCGAACGGGTACGCGGGCTCGGTACCGGCACGGAGCCAGGCGCGGTACCCGATGTGGACACCCTCGTCGTACGACACCTTGCCGTCGACGGGGGTCACGTCCAGCACGGGCACGTCGGCCATCGCGACCGGCCACGTGGTGGGCAGTCGGCCGCCGGGCTCCTGGACGCCGGTGAGCACGTCGGCGAGTGCGTTGCCGTACTCCTGACCGCCGAACCAGGTGAGCAGGACCGCGGCGACGTCGTTCCGCCACGGCATCTCGACGGGCGAGCCGGCGTTCACGACGACGACCGTGTTCGGGTTCGCCGCGGCGACGGCGCGGACCAGGTCGTCCTGGTGGCCGGGCAGCGCGAGCGACGAGCGGTCGTAGCCCTCGGATTCGACCTTCGAGTTCGTGCCGACGACCACCACGGCGACGTCGGCGGACCGGGCCACGGACACCGCCGCGTCGATCAGCACGGACGGGTCCTCGTCGCTGGGCTCGGTGCCGAACTGGTACGCGAGCACCCCGCCGAGGGTCTCGTCCTGGATGACGTCGTACTCGATGCGGATCGCGACGTCCTGCCCGGCGGTCACCTCGACGGGCACCGACCGTGCCGGCGGGTTGAGGAACGCCGCACCGAGCTGGTCGCCCTCGAACGGCACGTCCTCGTCGAGCAGCAGCTCGCCGTCGATCCACATGCGCGACCGGCCGGCCGCGCCGATGCCGATCCGCACGGTGCCGGTGGACGGCGCGGTGTAGGTCGTGGTGATGTCGAGCCGGTCGGCCTCACGCGTGGGGGCGTCGCCGCCGAACCAGAACAGCGCGGTGGCGCGGCGGTCCTCGACGTACAGCTCCTCGCCGTCCTTGACGAAGGCGACGCGGGCGCCGAGCTCGCCGGTGCCGGGGTTCGTGATGGTGGACAGCGGGAACTCCGCGATGCCCTCCTGCACGACGGCGCCGATGGCGTAGTCGACCGTGGCACCCGGGAACGCCGAGCGGATCCCGTCGAGCGGCGAGACGACCTGCGACGGCACGACCGTGGCCGAGCCACCGCCCTGCGTGCGGGCCTGGTCGGCGTTGTGACCGATGACGGCGATGCGGGAGACGGCGGGCGCGTCGAGCGGCAGCACGCCGGTGTTGCGGACGAGGACGGTGCCCTCGGCCTCGGCTTCGCGGACGAACGCGACGCCGTCCTCGACGTGCACGGGCTGCTCGGCGACGGGCTCGAAGCCCTCGAGCGCGCCGACACGGGCAGCGAGGGTCAGGATGCGGCGGACCTTGCGGTCGACGGCCTCGATCGGCACGTCGCCGGACTGCACCGCGGCGAGGAGTGGCCCCTCGCTCCACCACTGGTTCGGTCCGGGCATCGCGACGTCCTGCGACGCCTTCGCCGAGTCGACCGAGCGCACGCCGGTCCAGTCGGACACGACGATGCCGTCGAAGCCCCACTCCGAGTTCAAGGGGGTCTCGAGCAGGTCGTGCTCCGACGCGGTGACGCCGTTGATCGAGTTGTACGACGACATCATCGCCCAGGCGTGCGCCTCGGTCACGGCCTTCTCGAACGCGAGCAGGTACAGCTCGCGCAGGGCTCGGTCGGACACCTCGGTCGACGCCGTGAAGCGGTCGGTCTCGTAGTCGTTCGCGATGTAGTGCTTCGGGGTGGCGGCGACACCGTTGTCCTGCACGCCGTCGACGTAGGACGCAGCCAGGTCGCCGGTCAGGACGGGGTCCTCGCTGAACGCCTCGAAGTGACGACCACCGAGCGGTGAGCGGTGCAGGTTGATGGTCGGGCCGAGCACGACGTCGACGCCCTTGCGGCGGGCCTCGACGGCTGCTGCGGCGCCGTAGCGCTTGGCGATCGCGCGGTCCCACGACGCCGACAGCGCGGTCGCCGAGGGCAGGTTCAGGGACGGGTCGCGCTCGTCCCAGACCTCACCCCGGACGCCGGAAGGGCCGTCCGACATCAGGATGCGGCGCAGCCCGATCTTCTCGATCGGCCAGGTGGTCCAGAAGTCGCGCCCGGTCAGGAGCTGCACCTTCTCGTCGGTCGTCAGCTGATCGACGAGCGCGTCGATGCGCTCAGCCGTACTGGAGGCGTCGGTCACGTCGTTCACGGTGGTCACGGTGATCGGTCCTTTCGTTCAGAGCCGGAACAGGTGGTCAGCGCACGCCGCGGATGCGGGACACCGAGGCGATGCCGAGCAGACCGACGACGGCACCGGTGATGAAGAAGCCGCTGTACCCGCCGGTCAGGGCGATGACACCCGGGGCCGCCGCGGGCACGATCGACTGGGGCAGGGCCTGCGCGATGTTGACGACGCCGAGGTCCTTCGCGTTGTCCTCGTCGGACGGCAGCACGTCGGTGATGAGCGCCAGGTCGACGGCGTAGAAGACGCCCATACCGGCACCCATCACGAACTCACCCACCAGGACCATGCCCAGGGACGGCGCGAGCGCGATGATGACGAGCCCGACGACGCCGACGATGCCGGCGACCGCGACGAACAGCTTGCGGCGGCCGAGCTTGTCCGACAGCCAGCCGGCGATGAGCGAGGTGAGCACGATGCCGACGACGTTCCACAGCGTGCCCTGGAACACCGCGTTCGCGACGTGGTCACTGTCCACGCCGATGTCGTCCCGCAGGAAGTACGTCAGGTAGCTCACCGCGGTGTACTGCGCGGCGACCATCAGGAAGCGGGTGAGCCAGGCCCAGCCGAGGTCCGGGTGCTTCACGGGGTTGAAGACGAACGAGCCGAAGACCTGCCCGATGCCGAGCTTCGACGTCGGCCGGTTGGTGAGCACGCGGTCGCGGAACACCAGCGCGTAGAGCACGACGACGATCGACCCGATCGCGCCGGGGATGATCATCTGCGTCGCCGAGGTCGAGAAGAGCTGCACGAGGAAGGTGCCGCCGACCAGCGCGAGGTTCTGGGCGAGCCCGAGCAGCGCCGCGACCCGGCCACGCTGCGACCGCGTGACGTGGTCCGGCAGGACGGCCGTCAGGGCGGCGATCGTGGCGTTGTAGGCGATCTGCGTGACGCCCCACGCGATGACCAGCACGACGGTGGAGGTGGTCGTCGCGACGACCACGAGGCCCGCGAAGCCGACCACGGTGCCACCGATGATCCACGGACGACGCATGCCGAGCCTCCCGTACGTCCGGTCACTGAAGCGACCGGCCAGGGGGTTGGCGACCATCGCGGCGAACGCGCCGACGCCGAGTGCCAGACCGAGGACGCCCGCCTGGTTGTCCGGCGCGATCTCGGCGACCTTGAGCGCCATGGCGACCAGCACCGGTGGCAACAGGGCGATGTACAGGCCGAGCATCGCGATCGGCATGCCGAGCGTGTACATGAGCGGGGCCCCTCGGCCGTGCGTGGGGGCGACGGCGGTCGGGGTGTCGCTGACTGTCAGGGCGTCTTTGGCCACTGCAACCTCTTCTCGGGTGCGCCACCTGCGTCGGTGACTCGCACGCCTTCGTCGGCGGCTCGTGCCACCGTAACACCAAAACCAAGCCTGGCTAGGTTTTAGGGGTGCACTCCGAGCGGTACAGTCCTGCCATGGCACGACGGGGTTCGTACGCGAAGGGCATCGCGAAGCGCGAGGAGATCCTCACGGTCGCGCTCGACCTCGTCGCCTCGCAGGGCTTCCGCCGCACCAGCATCAAGGACATCGCCGACGCCGTCGGACTGACCCAGGCCGGCCTGCTGCACTACTTCGACTCGAAGGACGAGCTCTGGGTCGAGATCCTGCGGCGACGCGACGAGCTCGACCTGCAGCACGACTGGCAGGCGTCGGACCCGGCCGCGCTGCTCGCCGCGATCGTCCGGCACAACGCCGAGGTCCCCGGCCTGGTGCAGATGTTCGTCAACCTGTCGGCCGCCGCTGCGACCGACCCCGAGCACCCGGCGCACGCGTACTTCCAGGAGCGCTACGAGCGCAGCCGTCGCGACCTCTCCGCCGACTTCCGCGCCATGCAGCAGGACGGACGGCTCCGCTCCGACGTCGACGCTGAGGAACTGACGAGCGTGCTGCTCGCGGTGTCCGACGGCATGCAGATCCAGTGGCTGTTCGACCCCTCACGGGACATGGCGCAGCACGTCGAGCTCGTCGCCCGCCTCGCGATCGCCCAGGTCGCTCCCACCGCCTGACGCGTCCCTCGCCCTCCCCGCCGGGCGCTCCCCGCCGGAACCAGGTTCCGGACACAGCACCGCGCGATTCCGTGGTGTCGTGTCCGGAACCTGGTTCGCGCGGCGACAGCGGGGTACGGACAGGGCCTGGTCGGGACAGGCAGCGCCGGGCAGGATGGGGCGTGCCCGTCAGGGCGACCCGACGACGATGTGGAGTGACGCGATGACGCGTGTAGTGGTGACCGGCGGCAGCGGCAAGCTCGGACGAGCGGTGGTGCGCGACCTCGATGCGCACGGGTACGACGTGGTGCTGCTCGACCGCGTGCCCTCCCCCGACCAGCCCGAGGGCGTGCAGTTCGTCCGGATCGACCTGACCGACTACGGCCAGGTGCTGAACGCCCTGCTCGGCGTCGACGACCGCTACGACCACGTGGACGCCGTCGTGCACCTCGCGGCCGTCCCCGCTCCCGGGCAGGTCCCCGACGTGGCGCTGATCACCAACAACGTCACGGCATCGATCAACGTCTTCCACGCCGCTCGCGCCGCGAAGATCAAGAACCTGGTGTGGGCGTCGAGCGAGACCCTGCTCGGCATCCCGATGGGCGAGCACCACCCGCCCTACCTGCCCGTCGACGAGGAGTTCGCGGTCCGCCCGCAGTCGTCGTACTCCCTCGGCAAGGCCGTGGAAGAGGAGATGGCGCGCCACTTCACCCGCTGGGACCCGGAGCTGAAGATGATCGGCCTGCGGTTCTCGAACGTGATGGACGAGACCGACTACCCGGCGTTCCCGTGGGACGCCACCCCCGAGGCGAAGACCTTCAACCTGTGGTCGTACATCGACTCGCGCGACGGTGCCCAGGCGGTCCGCAAGGCCGTCGAGGCCGAGCTCACCGGGTTCGAGGCGTTCGTCATCGCGAGCCCCGACACCGTCATGGACACCCCGACGATCGAGCTCGTCGAGCGCTACGTGCCCGACATCGAGCGTCGCGCGGACATCGACGGCGTCAGCTCGCTGCTGTCGTCGGAGAAGGCCCGCGAGCTGCTCGGCTACGCCCCCGAGCACAGCTGGCGCGACGGGCGCTGACAGCGCCCGCGACCGCGGCTACGCCGGCAGCAACAGCCCGTCGAGCACCAGGTCGCGCGCCGCCGGCAGCAGATCGGCGGCGAGCACCTGCTCGTCGACACCCGTGATCTGCGCGAGCGCGCCGACGATCGCGGCGACGGACAGGTCCCCGTCGCACGCTCCGACGAACGCGGCGAGCGCCGTGTCCGCATCGACCCGTCGTCCGAGTCCGCCGCCCTGCACGAGCGTCATCACCGTCGGGTCGTCGTTGCCCGGCCAGTAGTAGCGCTCCTCGGTGACGTCGCCCGCCACCGTCAGGTGCGCCACGGCGAGCGCGGCGTCGTCGTGGTCGGCGAGCCAGGCGGCCGCGTCGAGGACGCGAGCGACCGTGGCACCGAGCCCTGCGGGGTTGGAGCCGAGGGTCTCGGGGACGCGCTCGAACCGGCGGAGGCTCGCCGTTCCTCCTGGCTGGGCTCGACGCACCACGACGTAGCCGAAGCCGACGCCGGTGACTCGGCGGTCCGCGAAGTCGTCGAGCCAGGCGCCCATCAGCGTGTCGAACTCGGGAGTTCCGGGCTTCGTGCCGCCGTCGCGGATCCAGGTCTCGGCGTACGACGTCGGGTCCTGGCGCTCGCGCTCGATGACCCATGCGTCGAGGTCGGTGTCCGCGAACCAGCCGCGCACGCGGTCGAGGCCGTCGACGCCCCAGTGGTACTCCCAGTTGCCGAGCAGCTGCGCGGTCCCACCGGGCTCGAGGTGATCGGACAGCCCTCGGAGCACGGTCTCGACGAGGGCGTCGCCGACCATGCCGCCGTCGCGGTACTCGTACGAGGGGACGCCTGGCCGCCGGGGCGTGATGACGAACGGCGGGTTCGACACGATGCGGTCGAACCGCTCTCCCGCGACGGGCTCGAAGAGCGAGCCGTACCGGAAGTCGATCCCGTCGATGCCGTTCAGCTGCGCGTTGAACCGGGCGATGTCGAGGGCGCGGCGCGAGATGTCGGTGGCGACGACGTGCTCGGCGAAGCGTCGGGCGTGCATGGCCTGGATCCCGCAGCCGGTGCCGAGGTCGAGCACCGTGCGGACGGGGACGGGTACCTGCAGGCCGCTCAGCGTGGTGGTGGCGCCGCCGATGCCGAGGACGTGCTCCTCGCTGATCGCGTGCCCGAGGGCGAGTTCCCCGAGGTCGGACACGATCCACCAGCTGCCGGCGCCGAGGTCGTCGACGAAGGCGTAGGGGCGCAGGTCGACCGTCGGACGGACGTCGGCTCCGTCTCCGGTCAGCAGCCCCGCCGTGATCACGGCGTCGAGCCCGGCGGTCGGGAACGCCGCGGCGGCGTCCGCTCGGGACGTCGGCAGCCCGAGCACGAACAGGGTGGCGAGTGTGCCGAGCGGCGTCGTCTCGCGAGCTGCGAGTGCACGGAGGGCCGCGACTCGTGACCCACGGTGCAGCGATGCGGCCGCTTCGGTCCCCCAGAGTGCGTCGACCCGGTCGACGGTGAAGCCGGCGGCGTCGAGGTCCGCGGCGAGCGCCGTCGTCACGGCGGGCGCGGCACCGATGTCGGGGAGTGTGTGCACGTCGGCACCCGCGCCGGGCACCGTGCTCACGACTCGATCCCGTCGCGGAGGAGTGCCGCGGGCACCTGCCAGTCGAGCACCAGGTCGAGCAGCCCCGGGAACCGCTGCTGCACGTCCTCGATCCGGACGCGGCTGATGCGGGTCAGACCCTCGAGGTGCTGTTCGAGCAGTCCGGCCTCGCGCAGGACCCGGAAGTGGTGGGTGAGCGTGGACTTCGGTCGGTCGATGCCGACCCAGCCGCAGCTCCGTTCACCACCGGCCGCGTCGACGAGGTAGCGGTGCAGGATCGCCAGCCGGATCGGGTCGCTCAGGGCGTCCAGGACGACGGGGAGGTCCATCTCGGCCACGGACGGCTGGGGCAGCCGCTCGGGGGCATCGACGTGCGCGGGCATGGACGGGACGCTACCACCGTTCGGCTTGCTGTACGACTTGCGTCGTACAGCGGACTGCGGTACGAATGCACTCGTACAACGGACCATCGGAAGGATGCTCATGCAGCAGTCAGCTCGCTCGGTCGTCGGGTTCTGGATCCTCGCGGCGATGCTCCTGGTGTCGGTCGCGTCGTCCGCGGTCCCCTCGCCGATCTACCCGGTCTACGCCGCCGAGTGGCACCTCACGCCGCTCATGCTGACCGGCGTCTTCGCCATCTACGTCGCCGGGCTGCTCGCGAGCCTGCTCGTCGCCGGACGCCTGTCGGACCACGTCGGCCGCAAGCCCGTGCTCGTCGCCGGCGGTCTCGGCGTGGCCCTCTCGCTCGGGCTGTTCGCGATCGCGGACGGCGTCGGCGCGCTCATCGTCGACCGCATCGTGCAGGGCGTCTCCGTCGGGCTGCTCATCGGGGCGCTCGGCGCGGCCCTCATCGACAACTCGCTCGAGCGGCACCCGACCCTAGCCGGCGTGCTGAACGGCGTCATCCCGCCGATCGCCCTGGCCACCGGTGCGATGTCGAGCGGCGCGCTCGTCCAGTGGGGTCCGGCGCCGGAGCAGCTCGTCTACCTGGTGTTCGGCGCACTGCTCGTCCTGCTCGTCCTCGCGCTGTTCGTGGTGCCCGAGCAGGTCCAGCGGCGCCCCGGAGCCCTCCGCTCCCTGCGTCCGACGATCAGCGTGCCGCGGAGCTCCCGCCGGCTGTTCCGCGGGGTCGTCGGTTCCCTCGTCGCCAGTTGGGCGCTCGGTGGCATGTTCCTCTCGCTCGTCCCCTCGGCCCTCGGTGCCGTGTTCGGCATCACGAACCACTTCGCGGCCGGAGCACTCATCGCCGTCGTGACCGGCGTCGGCGCACTGACCGGGCTCGCGACGCAGCGCATGGACGCACGTCGTGCGGTGCTCGTCGGACTCGTCGCCCTGGTGCTCGGTCCGATCGTGACCGTTGCGTTCGTGATGGCGCACTCCCTGCCCGGCCTCGTGGTCGGCAGCGCGATCGCCGGCATCGGCTTCGGTGCCGGGTTCCAGGCACCGCTGCGGATGCTGCTCGCGACCGCCGCACCGACGCACCGCGCCGGCCTGCTCTCGACGATCTACGTCGTCAGCTACCTGGCGTTCGGGGTCCCCGCGGTCATCGGCGGCCTGCTCGAACCGTCGATCGGCCTGGTCCCGGTGATCGCCGGGTACGGCGGGTTCATCGTCCTCGCCGCCGTCGTCGCACTCGTGCTGCAGCTGGTGTCGAAGGACGCGACCGTCGTCGAGGAGCAGGCCGCCGAGGTCATCGAGCGCACCGCCACGGGGTCGGTCCGCGTCGCGGCGGAGTAGGCGCGCTCGACGCGCCCGCACGGTGCGGCGCGCTCGCACGGTGCGGCAATGCCCATTCGGCGCGAGGTTGCTCGCTCAGTGCGAGTCTGCAGCGCCGCACCGAGCGACCAACCTCGCACGCAGTGACGAAAACAGCACGGTGACGGCCGCGACGACGCGACCTAGTGTCCCGGGTGCGCCGAGTTGGCGCCGCGCGCCCGTCCACGAGCACGCATCCCGACCGTCCGCGCCGCACCGGTGTGGGCGGCGTCGACGTCGGCCTTGCCCCGGTCGGCTGCGTCTCGCAGTCGCTTCGGTCCGTGCCGCTTGGCCCAGTCCCAGAAGCGGTGCAGCTGCGCCTTGAGCCACACGATGATCTTGTGGAAGAAGTGGAACTCGCTCGCCAACACCGTGAGGCCGATGAACACCACGAGCCAACCGGGCCCGGGCAGCGGCACCAGGACGAGTCCGATGATGACGACCAGCCCGCCGACGATCCCGACGAGCACCTTGTAGAACAGGTGCAGGTGCGGTCGGGCGTGGATCCAGGTCCGCACGTCGTGGAACCACTGGAAGCGCTGACGGGGCGCACCCTCGGCCCGGCTCTCGCCAGGTCCGTCGTTCGGGTCACCGTCCATGCCGAAAACGTAGGGCGTGCGGCTGGGAATCCGCGGCGCACGCGGTGGACGCGCGGTGCGCGTGAGGGGAGCGACGTGGCGGGCCCGCACCGTGCCTCCAGGCCGTCAGCTGGTGTCTGCCGGGAGGCCCGTCATGCGTGCGCGACGCAGGTCGCCGCCCACGGGACGGCGGCCAATCGGGCCGCTGGGATCGGTTCTCCTCCGACCGTGCACGTTCCGTAGGTGCCCGCTTCGAGCCGCGCGAGCGCGGCGTCCACCTGCTCGATCCGTTGCCGTGCCGCGTCGCGGACGGCACCGAGCGAGCCGCGCTCCCACGCGAGGGTCGCGCCCTCGGGGTCGTGCTCGTCGTCGGAGTTGGCGTCCTGCCGGGCGTCGCTGACGTCGCGCATGCTCCGCTCGACGTCGGCGAGCAGCCGTTCGTTGCGGTCGCGTTCGGTGTCGAGTGCGGCGCGGGGGTCGTCCATGGCGGACACCGTAGTCGCGACGGAATGCGCGGTTCTCCGGATGCGTTCGCATCGACATGACGAAGATCGGGTTCCTGTCGTTCGGACACTGGCGCGACGTGCCGGGGTCGAAGGTGCGCAGCGGGCGTGAGTCCCTGGTGCAGGCGATCGACCTCGCGGTCGCTGCCGAAGAGGCCGGCGTCGACGGCGCCTACTTCCGCGTGCACCACTTCGCTCCGCAGCAGGCTGCTCCGTTCCCCCTGCTGTCCGCGATCGCCGCGAAGACCAGCCGCATCGAGATCGGGACCGGCGTGATCGACATGCGCTACGAGAACCCGCTCTACATGGCGGAAGAGGCAGCGGCGACCGACCTCATCTCCGGCGGACGACTGCAGCTCGGCGTCTCCCGTGGATCACCCGAGACCGCCCTCGCTGGTTACCAGCAGTTCGGCTACGTGCCGGACGCGACCGACGAGAACGGCGGGGACATGGCGCGGGCGCACACCTCGGTGTTCCGTCGTGCCATCGCCGGCGAGCCGATGGCCAACGCCAACCCGCAGATGACCGGCTCGGTCGGGTCGCTGCCGATCTCCCCGCTCTCCGACTCGCTCGGCGACCGCATCTGGTGGGGTGCCGGCACCCGGGCCACCGCCGAGTGGACCGCCGAACAGGGCATGAACCTGATGTCGTCGACCCTGCTCACCGAGGACACCGGCGTGCCGTTCGACGAACTGCAGGCCGAACAGATCGAGCGCTTCCGCCGAGTGTGGGCGGAGTCGGGCTGGGAGCGGACCCCTCGGGTGTCGGTCTCGCGGAGCATCATCCCGATCATCGACGACGAGTCGCGGCACTACTTCGGCGTCCGCGCACAGGTCGAGGGGCAGGACCAGGTCGGACACCTCGACGGCGGACTGGCACGCTTCGGCCGGTCCTACATCGGCTCGCCCGAGGACCTCGTCGCGGAACTGGCAGCCGACCAGGCCGTCCGCGCTGCCGACACCGTGCTCGTCACGGTGCCGAACCAGCTCGGCGTCGACTTCAACGCGCGGCTGCTCGCCGCCGTGAAGGACGTGTTCACCGAGGTCGACGCGGCGCCCGTCCCGGCCTGACCTGCTCGATCAGGCGCTGACGGTCGGCGGTGGCGTCGACGCCGTTGACGTCGGCGTCGGCGTCGGCCAGAGCAGCCGGAAGCGCTCGCAGACCACCGGCATGTCCGGTTCGAAGCCGCGCGGGTTCTCGGAGTGCGCGCGCCAGTACGCCTCGTGCACCCTCCGCCAGTGCTCGAGGGTACGGTCGCCCTCGCCTTCGGCACGCGCGTGCTCGGCTCCGACGGCATCGAACGGGACGATCCGGACGTCCGTCGTCTCGATGACGGCCCGCGGAACTCCGGCACCGTCGGTCACGATGCTGCACTCACCGGTCACGGGGAGCGGGTCACCCGACGCCTCGTAGTCCCAGAGCGAAGACGCCGTACCGTCCTTGACCCCTCGGAGCACCAGCTCGAGCAGCTCGTCAGCCTGCTCCGGTGTGGCACCGAACGACCACGCCTCCGGCGCCTCGACGGGCAGTTCCGGGGCCTCGGCGCGCCGCTCGTTCCAGAAGTCGTCGAGGGTCGTGGCCACCAGCCGACCGTAGCGCACCGCCGGGTGTCCGCACTTGTGCCGACACCCGCCTTGGGACTGTGGCAGGACCGTCCCGACTCGTACCGTCGAGGAGCACCGTTCCCCCGCACCTCGAGGAGTCCCCGTGACGCTGCCGGCCGCAGGCTGGTTCCCGGACCCGCAGGACGCCAGCCGTCTGCGCTGGTGGGACGGTCACGCCTGGGGTGCTGCGACGCGCGTCCTGCCGAGCGCTCCGGAACCGGTCATGCCGATCGTCATCGCGCCCGTCGGCCCCTCGTTCTCCGTGCACACGGCATCGATCCGGACCCACGCGTGGGCATCCGGCGGCGCCCGAGACCGACGGCTGTGCGTGTTCACGGCGCTTGCGGTGCTGCTGGCGCTGACGTCGATCCTCTGCAACCCGCTGGGTGCCTGCAGCGCGCTCGCGCTCGTGTGCGGGTTCGTCGGTGTCGTCCGCCCCGGTGCGACCGGTGGGTGGCGTGTGCTCGCGAGGAGTGCTTCGGCGAGCGCCATCGTCGTGGCCGTCGCGACCGCCGCGGTCGCGGCCTCGACCCAGTTCCACCTCTTCTGACTCGCTCGCGTCCGCTACCGCCGCGCCCGCGGGTGCGCCGTCTGGTACACGTCCCGCAGCATGTCCGCCGTGACCATCGTGTAGATCTGTGTCGTCGCGACGCTCGCGTGCCCGAGCAGTTCCTGCACCACGCGCACGTCGGCGCCGCCCTCGAGCAGGTGTGTGGCGAACGAGTGCCGGAAGGTGTGCGGCGACACGTGCGCCTCGAGGCCCGCAGCCTCTGCCGCCGACTGGATCACGAGCCACGCGCTCTGCCGTGAGAGCCGAGCGCCCCGAGCGCCGAGGAACAGCGCCGGCGTCGAGGGCCCGCGTGCCGCGAACACCGGCCGCGCACGCACCAGGTAGGCGTCGATCGCCGCCCGGGCGAAGCTGCCGAGCGGCACGACCCGCTGCTTGTTCCCCTTGCCGGTGACCTTCACGACGGCGAGGCCGTCGGCGTCGGGAGCCGAGTCATCGGAGAGCGTGGTCACGTCGTCCACCGACAACCCCACCGCCTCGGAGATCCGCGCTCCGGTGGCGTAGAGCAGTTCGAGCAGGGCCTTGTCACGCAGCTGGACGGGGTCGTCGGCGTCGACGGACACCGCGCCCAGCAGCCGCTCCATGTCCTCCACCGAGATGGCCTTCGGCAGCCGCATCGGGGCCTTCGGCGGCCGGACGGCGGTACCGGGGTCGAGCGGCAGCCAGCCCTCCCCCGCCACGAAGGCCGTGAACGACCGCACCGAGCTGAGCATCCGGGCGATCGATCTCGGTGCCAGCGGACCGTCCGGCTTCGTCGCCAGGTGGGTCACGAACTCCGAGACGTCCGCACGCGCCAGCCGCCCGACGTCGTCGATCGCAGACGCCCCGCCGGCCCGGTCGGCACCGTCGGAATCGACCACCGGAGCGGTCGCCAACCACGACGTGAACACCGCGAGGTCACGCCGGTATGCCGACAAGGTGTGCTGCGACAGCCCGCGCTCGATCGCGACGTGCCGCAGGTACGTCTCCGTGGCACGGTCGAGCGGGATCACGACAGCAGGCGCACGGTCAGTGCAGCGCCTCGTCAGGCGCCCCGACCCGGTACCCGGTGAAGCTCACGGTCAGGCCGGCACGCGTCGGAGCAGCGCACAACGGTCCAGCCGACACGGCGGCATCGGGATCGAGGTACGCGACCCGGACGAGGCGCGGCTGTTCGTCGTCGGCCCACGCCCGCACGGTCACCGCATCGCCGTCGCGGCTGACCCGCATCGTCACGACGCGTCCCACCCACTCCGGCACGGGCGACACCGACCAGTCCGAGAAGTCGCGGGTCACCACGGCGCCGAGCTGCGGCGTCCCGTCGGAGACCTCGACACCGGCCTTGATCCAGTTCCGCTCGTCGACGCGCAGGAAGACGCCGGCCTGGTCGAACTGTTCCGTGTAGTCGAGAACGAACGAGACCTCGACCGAGAACGCCCCGTCGATGCGCTCCACCAGCGCGTGCTCGGAGTCGTGGACGAACCCGTACGAGGTGGTCCGCCAGGCGTCACTGCCCTCGACGGCCGTGACGCGCAGCACGTCGCCGTCGAGCACTGCCGCCTCGGGCTCGTGCGTCCAGCTGGCCGTGTCGACCAGTTCGCGCAGGCTCATGCGCGGCGACGCTCGAGCGCATCGACGGCGAGCACGGCCACGACGAGCCCGGAGTTGTGCAGCCGTCCGTCGAGGATCGCCTCCACCAGCTCCGCCCGCGGCACCCACCGCTTCACGATGTCGGCTTCCTCGGCCTCACGCTCGAACGCGGTCGCCGTGGGCCGGACACCCCGCGCGCGGTAGACCTGCAGGAACTCGTCGCTCCCACCGGACGAGGTGTTGTACCGGACCAGCGGCTCCCACGTGTCCGCTTCGAGGTCGGCCTCTTCCGCGAGTTCTCGCGCGGCGGCGACCTGGAGGTCCTCGCCCTCCACGTCGAGCAGGCCGGCCGGAAGCTCCCAGTCGCGCACCCGCACCGGGTGCCGGTACTGCTGGATCACGAGCACCCGGCCGTCGTCGTCCTCGGCGTACACCGCGACGGCACCGGTGTGGTCGATGTACTCGCGGACCATCGTCTCGTCGTTGTAGGCGATCGCGTCCCGCCGGACGTCCCAGACGGCGCCCTCGTACACGACGGTCGATTCGGTGACCTCGAACGAGGCGGGTTCGTCAGCGATGGGTGCGTCAGTCACGGAACCATCCAAGCACGCGTCCCTCGCGGAACCAGGTTCCGGACGCCACACCGCGCCGTTCCGTGGTTCCGTGTCCGGAACCAGGTGCCGTGGGCGCGACCACGAACGGACGGGAGGCGCGGTGCCAGCTGGCACCGCGCCTCCCGTCAGAGACCACTCGCGTTACGCGACCTGCTCCTCGTTCTGCGGGTCGAACAGGCTGGACGCCTCGTGGCGCTCGATCGCGGCCGCGACGAGCCCCGCGAACAGCGGGTGCGCGTTCGTCGGACGCGAGCGCAGCTCCGGGTGCGCCTGCGTCGCGATGTAGAACGGGTGCACGTCGCGCGGCAGCTCGACGTACTCGACCAGGGTGCCGTCGGGCGAGGTGCCCGAGAACACGAGCCCGGCGTCCGCGATCTGCTGCCGGTACGTGTTGTTGACCTCGTAGCGGTGACGGTGGCGCTCGGACGCCTCGGGCGCACCGTAGAGCGACTCGGCCAACGACCCCGGCGTGAACGTCGCCGGGTACAGGCCGAGGCGCATGGTGCCGCCCAGGTCGCCGCCGGCGATGATGTCCACCTGCTCCGCCATGGTCGCGATGACCGGCGTCGAGGTCTCCGGGTCGAACTCCGTGCTCGACGCGTCGGTGAGACCGGCTTCGTGGCGGGCGTACTCGATGACCATGCACTGCAGGCCGAGGCACAGGCCGAGCGTCGGGATGCCCTGCTCGCGGGCGAAGCGCAGCGCACCGAGCTTGCCCTCGATGCCACGGACGCCGAACCCACCGGGGATGCAGATGCCGTCCACGTCGCCGAGCTGCTTCGCAGCACCCTCGGGCGTGGTGCAGTCGTCGGAGACGACCCACTTCAGCGTGACCTTCGCGTCGTGCGCGAAGCCACCGGCGCGCAGTGCCTCGGTGACCGACAGGTAGGCGTCCGGCAGGTCGATGTACTTGCCGACCAGGGCGATCGTGACGTCCTTCTTCGGCTCGTGCACCGCACGGAGCACCGGGGTCCACGCGGTCCAGTCGACCGGGCCGGCCTCGAGCTTGAGCGCATCGACGATGACCTGGTCGAGGCCCTGGTTGTTCAGCAGCGTCGGCAGGTCGTAGATCGACGGGACGTCCACGGCGTTCACCACGGCGTCCTCGTCCACGTCGCACATCAGCGCGATCTTCTTCTTGTTCGAGTCCGACACCGGACGGTCCGACCGCAGCACGAGCGCGTCGGGCTGGATGCCGATCGAGCGGAGCGCAGCCACGGAGTGCTGCGTCGGCTTCGTCTTCTGCTCGCCCGAGGCGTTCATGAACGGCACGAGCGACACGTGCACGAAGAACACGTTGTTGCGGCCGAGCTCGTGGCGGACCTGGCGCGCCGACTCGATGAACGGCTGCGACTCGATGTCACCGACGGTGCCGCCGACCTCGGTGATGATGACGTCGGGCTGCGGGTCGTTCTCCGCCTGCTCGCGCATCCGGCGCTTGATCTCGTCGGTGATGTGCGGGATGACCTGCACGGTGTCGCCGAGGTACTCGCCACGGCGCTCCTTGGCGATGACCGTGGAGTACACCTGGCCGGTCGTGACGTTCGCCGACTGCGCCAGGTTGATGTCGAGGAAGCGCTCGTAGTGCCCGATGTCGAGGTCCGTCTCCGCACCGTCGTCGGTCACGAAGACCTCGCCGTGCTGGAACGGGTTCATGGTGCCCGGGTCCACGTTGAGGTAGGGGTCGAGCTTCTGCATGACGACCTTGAGGCCGCGAGCCGTGAGGAGGTTGCCGAGGCTTGCTGCCGTCAGGCCCTTGCCGAGAGACGAGACGACCCCGCCGGTCACGAAGATCTGCTTCGTCACCTTCGGGGTCGGGGTGTTTGCCTGGGTACCGCTGCTGAGAGTGTCCGCCACGGGATTCCATCGTACGTCAGAACTGCCGGGAGGCGCGACCCCGGTTCGCCGTGGGCGTTGCGCGGGTGGGTCGCCGGGTGTTCGGGCCGCGCTCGCGCTCGGCCGCCGGCCGGCGGTCGGCGGTCGGGTGTTCGGGGCGCGCTCGCGCTCGGCCGCCGGCCGGCGGTCGTCAGGCCGTCTGGCCGGCCACGTCGAGCAGTTCGCGGGCGTGCTCCACGCCGCTGGCGCTGTCGCCGAGGCCGGAGAGCAGCCGCGCCATCTCCTGCAGGCGGTCCTCGCCCTCGAGTCGTCGCACGCTCGACGAGGTCACGGCGCCACTGGCGTCCTTCACCACGTTGAGGTGGTTGTTCGCGAACGCCGCGACCTGCGCGAGGTGCGTGACGACGATGACCTGCGTGCGCTCGGCGAGCTTCGCCAGCCGACGACCGATCTCGATCGCTGCCGCACCGCCCACGCCGGCGTCGACCTCGTCGAAGACGAACGTCGGCACCGTCGTGCTGCCGGCCATCACGACCTCGATCGCGAGCATGACGCGTGAGAGCTCGCCACCCGACGCGCCCTTGCCGATCGGCCGGGGGTCGGTGCCGGAGTGCGGCTGCAGCAGGATCGAGACCTGGTCGCGTCCGTGCCGGCGGTACTCGCCCGCGTCGCTGACCTCGACCACCAGCGTGGCGCCGGCCATCGCGAGGGTCTTCAGTTCAGTCGTGACGCGCTTCGCGAGGTCCGCTGCCGCCTTCGTGCGAGCAGCGGTCAACGCCGCCGCCGCCGCCCCGAGTGCCTGCTCGTCCTGTTCGACGGACTGCTGGAGCGCCGCGATGCGGTCGTCGTCGCCGTCCAGCTCGAGCAGGCGGTCACTGGCACGCTGCCCGTAGGCGATGACGTCGTCGACGGTGTCGCCGTACTTGCGGGTGAGGCCGGCGAGCAGCGCGCGTCGTTCGTTGATGAGCTCGAGGTCGTGCCCGGCCTCGGGCTCGAGCGAGCCGAGGTAGCTGGAGATGCTCGCAGAGGCCTCGGCCGCCTGGATCCCGAGTTCCGTGAGCTGCTCGAGCACCGGCTGCAGGGCGGCGTCGGAGTCGGCGACGCGCTCGACGGCACGGCGGGCGGACTCGACCAGGCCGACGACGTCCGAGACACCGTCGAGGGACTCGCTGGACAGGGCCTCGTGCGCCAGGGCGGCGGACAGTCGGAGTTCCTCGAGGTTGCCGAGCCGGTCGGCGCGCTCGGCGAGCTCGACGTCCTCGCCGGGCTGCGGGTCGGCCGCTTCGATCTCGTCCGATGCGGCGCGGATCCGGTCGGCCTCGGCGACCCGCTCGTCACGGTCCCGCGTCAGTGTCTCGAGCTCGCCCGTGTGCTGCTGCCACGCGTCGTACGCGGTGACGTACCGGTTCAGGACCTTCTCGAGGGCCGCTCCGCCGAAGCCGTCGAGCGCAGCACGCTGCGCGGTCGACGAGGTCAGTCGGATCTGGTCGGACTGACCGTGCACCGTCACGAGCTGATCGGCGAGTTCACCGAGGACCGCCACGGGGGCGCTCCGCCCGCCGACGGTGGCGCGGCTGCGGCCCTCGGCCGAGACCGTGCGTGTGAGGATCAGTTCGCCGTCCTCGACGGCGCCGCCGGCGTCCTCGACGCGTTCTGCGACCGCGGCGTGCTCGGGGACGTTCCAGCGGCCCTCGACCACCGCGCTCGACGCACCGCGGCGGACCGAACCGGCGTCCGCCCGGGCACCGAGCAGCAACCCGAGGGCGGTGACGATCATGGTCTTGCCCGCACCGGTCTCGCCGGTGACCACGGTGAACCCCGGACCGAGTTCGAGTGTGGTCTCGCCGATGACCCCGAGGTCACGGATCGCGATCTCCTCGATCATCGGTGGTCCTCCTGTCGGCCGGTCACAGGTCGTCCTCGTCGGTCTGCGGCCCGCGCCACCCGGTGACCGGGAGCCGGAACTTCGCGACCAGCCGATCGGTGAAGGGGGCGTCCTTGAGGCGCGCGACCCGCACGGGGTCCGGCGACCGTCGGACCTCGACCCGAGCGCCCGGCGGCAGGTCGTGCGTCCGGCGACCGTCGCACCACAGGACGCCGACACCGCTCGTGCGCCGGAGGACCTCGATCGCGAGGACGCGGTCCGGACCCACCACGATCGGGCGGGAGAACAGGGCGTGCGCGCTGAGCGGCACCATCAGCAGGGCGTCGACGTCGGGCCAGACGATCGGACCACCGCCGGAGAACGAGTACGCCGTGGACCCGGTGGGGGTCGACACGACGACGCCGTCGCACCCGAACGAGGACAGCGGACGACCGTCGACCTCGGTCACCACCTCGAGCATGCGCTCGCGCGAGGCCTTCTCGATGGTGGCTTCGTTGAGCGCCCAGCTCGAGTAGACGATCTGGTTGCCGACGACGACGTCGACCTGCAGGGTGACGCGTTCCTCGACGTGGTACTCCCCCGACAGGGCGCGCTCGACGGTCTCGGCGAGGGCGTCCCGCTCGCTCTCCGCCAGGAAGCCGACGTGTCCGAGGTTCACACCGACGATCGGGGCCCGCGTCTCGCGCACGAGTTCGGCCGCGCGCAGGATCGTGCCGTCACCACCGAGCACGATGACGATCTCGAGCTGGTCCGCCTGGACGTCGACGCCGAGGATGTCGACCTGGCCCACCGAGGCCTCGGCCCGGCGGATGTCGGCGTACTCGTCGAACGGCATCACCGGTACCAGACCGGCGGCGTGCAGCAGGTCGCAGACCTCCACCGCAGCATCGATCGAGTCACGGCGACCCGTGTGGGAGACGAGCAGGATGTGCCGGTCGTCGCTCATGCGGTCCCCTCTGTGAGTTCGGTTGCCCGGACTCTCCATTCTGTCGGATTGCCACCGACACCACGCTGGAAGCGCGCGAGGTACTCGTGGTTGCCGTGCGTCCCGATGATCGGCGACGCCGCGAGTCCGGTGGTGCCGAAGCCGAGGTCCCACGCCGCCCACAGGACGTTCATCAGGGCGTCGTCGCGGAGGGCCGGGTCGTGCACGATGCCCTCGCGCACCCCACCGCGGCCGACCTCGAACTGCGGCTTCACGAGCAGGACGAAGTCGTCGGCGGGCACGGCCTCGGCCAGGGCGGGCAGCACCAGCCGCAGCGAGATGAACGACAGGTCGCCGACGACCAGGGTCGTCTCGGCTGCGGCGCCGTCGAGGGCGAGGTAGCCGGACCGGGTCAGACTGCGGGCGTTGGTGCCCTCGACCACGGCGACACGCTCGTCGACCGCGATCGTCGGATGCAGTTGGCCGTGCCCGACGTCGAGCGCGATGACACGGCGAGCACCACGGGCCAGGAGCACCTGGGTGAAGCCGCCCGTGCTGGCACCGACGTCCAGCACCACACGGCCGGACGGGTCGACCCCGAAGGCGTCGAGCGCTCCGACGAGCTTCCGGGCAGCGCGGGAGACCCACTCGTCGGCAGCGTCGACCACGATGTCGGCGCCCGGGGCGGTCGGGGCAGCGGGCTTCACGACGGGACGGCCGTCGACCGTCACCCGGCCGTCCTGGATGAGCTTGGAAGCAGCGGTCCGCGATCGCGCGAGTCCGCGCGTCGCGAGGAGGGCGTCGAGGCGGACCGGGGTCGCGTCGGGCACGGCTCCGTCCGGTTCAGGCACTCGCGGAGCCGCCGCCCTCGAGCCGCGTGCGCAGCTCGTCGTGCAGTGCGGAGAACGCGTCGGCGCGCTCGACGAGCGGCAGGGCTTCGGCCGCCGAGGTGCGCGCGGCGAACTCGTCCTGCGGTTCCAGGTCGGCGGACGGCTGCTCGGGGTTCGGCACGTCCGACACGCTACTCGCCGCCGTACAGCTGCGGGTCCACGTCGAGGCCGTAGATGGCCAGACCCGACTCCCAGATCAGGGCCGCACCGGCGCGGAGGCGATCGATGTCGCTCCCCGCGTCGAGCACCCGCACGACGTGCCCGCGCATCGCCACGGTGGCGCTGCCGACGGTGACGTACCGCGTGCCGTCGTCGTCCTGTCGCCGGACGGTCACCGGGTAGGGCTCGGACAGGCCGCGGAGGTCCTCGAGCACGAACACCGGACGCGAGCGTTGGTCGGCGGCGAGCACCTGCTTCGCCTGGTCGATGCCCGTCAGCACGAGGACGCTCGGGATCCCGACGTCGTTCGCCCCCTTGATGTCGGTGTCGAGACGGTCACCGACGAACAGTGTCCGCCCGCCGCCGAAGCGCTCGACCGCTGCATCGAAGATCGGACGCTCCGGCTTGCCGGCGACCACGGGCATGCGGCCCACGGCCTGGTGGACGGCGGACACGAGCGTGCCGTTGCCCGGCGCGATGCCGCGCTCGACCGGGATCGACCAGTCCATGTTCGTCGCGACCCACGGGATCGCCGGATCGGCCAGCGCGAAGGACGCCTCGGCCAGCTCCTTCCACCCGAGGTCCGGGGAGAAGCCCTGGATGACCGCGGCCGGGGAGTCCTCGGCACTGCTCGTCACCGTGAAGCCGGCGGCCTCGACGATGCTCGAGAGTCCGAGTCCACCGGTGACGAGCACGGTCGAGCCGGCGGGCACCAGCGTCGAGAGGAGCTGGACACCCGCTTGCGATGACGTGACGACGTCGTCCTCGGACACCTCGAGCCCGTAGCGCTCGAGGTGCTCGGCGACGTCGATCGGTCGCCGGGACGCGTTGTTCGTGATGTACCCGACGCGGGCGCTCAGCGATGCCCGTGTGAGCGCCTCGACCGCGTGCGGGATCGCGTTCCGCCCCCGGTAGACGACGCCGTCGAGGTCCGTCAGGACGACGTCGACGCCGTCCGTCGGCGCTGTCGGGACGTCAGTCGGCTGCGGAGCCGTCGACGTCGCGGGGGTTGTCGTCGTCGACCTCGCCGGGCTGGTCGGCTTCGCCGGGCTCCCCGACGACGTCGGGCTCGGCGAAGACCGGTTCGTCGGCGAGGTAGGCGTCTTCGGAGTCGGCGTCGTCGAGCTGCTCGGTGTCGTCGAGCTGCTCGGCGTCGTCGAGCTCGCCGGCGTCTGCGTGTTCTTCGACCTCGAGCGTTTCCTCGACCACATCAACTGTCTCCCAAGCGTTCTCGTCGGCGGCTTCGGCCAGGGCCGCTGCCGCACGGTCGACACGGGCCCACCACTCGTCGGCCTCGTCCTGCCGGCCCAGCTCCTCGAGCGTGGCCGCGTAAGCACTGTAGAGCGCCGGCGACCACGTGTAGGCCGTGGACGGGTCGAGCTGTGGAATCTCCAGCTCACCGAGCGCGGCTGTGGGGTTCCCGAGGTCGATACGGGCGCCGGACATCGCGATCGCGAGCTCGACCTGCACCGCGGTGTCGAGCGCGGCTCGCTCCACAGAACGCCCGAGCTCGAGTGCTCGCTCCGGACGGCCGAGGCCTCGCTCGCAGTCCACCATCATCGGGAGCTGGTCGTTGCGACCGGAGATGCGCCGGTAGGTACGGAGCTCGCGGAGTGCCGTCGCGAAGTCACCCAGGCGGTACGCCGTGATCGCAGCGGTCTCGCGGACGACACCGACGCGACCAGCACGACGAGCGGCGCTGAGGGCGTGCTCGTTCGCCAGGGCGGGGTCCTCGTCGACGAACAGCGCCGCAGCCACGAGGTGCCGGGCGACCCAGTCGGCGTTGTCCTTGCTGAGCGTCTTCAGCTCCATGCGCGCTGCTGGGTCGAGGTCACGCGCGTCGATCTCGTCGGGGATGTCCGGGTCGTCGTGACGCGGACGGATCGACTTCGTGCCGTACGGGTCGCGGTCTTCCCAGTCGTCACGGGCCGCTTCGCCGAAGCGTGCGCCGGCGTGACGCGTCCCGTCGCCGAAGCGGCGTCGGTCGTCGCCACCATCACGGCGCGGACGGTCGCCGTCGCGGGCAGGACGGTCGGAGCCGCCACGGAAGGCCGGGCGGTCGCCATCACGACGCGGACGATCCGACGATCCACCGCGGAACGACGGGCGGTCGTCGTCGCGACGCGGACGGTCGCCGTCGCGGGCAGGACGGTCGGAGCCGCCGCGGTACGCGGGGCGGTCGCCATCACGACGCGGACGATCCGAGGAACCACCGCGGAACGGACGGTCGCCGTCACGAGCCGGGCGGTCCGAGCCGCCACGGTACGGACGGTCACCATCGCGCGCGGGACGATCGGAACCGCCGCGGTACGCGGGGCGGTCGCCATCACGACGCGGACGATCCGAGGAACCACCGCGGAACGGACGGTCGCCGTCACGAGCCGGGCGGTCCGAACCGCCTCGGTACGGACGGTCACCATCGCGCGCGGGACGGTCGGAACCACCGCGGTACGAGGGCCGGTCGCCATCACGACGCGGGCGGTCAGAACCGCCCTGGTACGGACGGTCTCCATCACGACGCGGACGATCCGAGCCACCGCGGTAGGCGGGACGGTCGCCATCTCGGGCGGGACGGTCCGACCGGAACGGTCGATCCCCATCACGACGGGGGCGGTCAGAACCGCCCTGGTACGGACGGTCGCCGTCGCGGCGCGGACGGTCGGCACCCCGAGGGCCATCGCCGCGAGGCGGACGCCCTGAGTCACCGCGATCGCTCCGCCACGACGGACGATCGTCTCGGTCACCGGAACGGAACGGACGGTCGCCGTCGCGGCGCGGAGCGCTGTCACGACGCGCAGCACCGTCGCGGAACGGACGGTCGGAGCGCTCCGGGCGGTCGCGACGGTCACCCTCGCGCCGTTCGAAGTCACGAGGGCCAGACGACCAACGACCTCCGCTCGCACCGTCACCCCGCGGCGCACCGTCGCGGCGAGGAGCCCGATCGTCTCGTCGGGGTCGATCTCCCCGGTCGCCGTCGTTCCGTCGCTCGTCGTCGTTCGCCACCGTTGCTCCTCATCGCGTGCCCGAGCCTGAGGTCGGGCGTTCGTCCGCTGTGTCGTTGTGTTGGGTGCCGCGTCGGTCGGACCGACGTTCAGGCTCCAGTCCATCACGAACCGGAGCCGGCGTCGAGCGACGAGCGGCGAAACAGAAATGGCCACCGGCCACCACCGTGAACGAGGGTCTCCCCTACGAGTTCACGATGGAGGGCCGATGGCCACATCTTCTTACGTTAAGTCCGGCGGCGTCCTACTCTCCCACAAGGTCCCCCTTGCAGTACCATCGGCGCTGAGAGGCTTAGCTTCCGGGTTCGGAATGTGACCGGG
>NZ_RJVH01000006.1:0-38576 GCF_003755065.1 Curtobacterium sp. JUb34
AAATTGGCATTGACAATGTGCACGCTGTTGAGTTCTCAAGGACCAGACGCACTCCCCCGCTCGACACCCGAAGATGCTCCGCCAGAGAGGCTATGGAATCCGCTGCCCGGGGAAGAACCGTGGCGGACAAGATCTCCGGGTGAACCCAGGGACCGTCTCAGCCGTTCCGTTCTCCGCCGCCGTGGCAACGAGAGGTAACACTACACAGGCTCCGGGGGCCTCGCCAACCGTTGTCCCTCCCGGGCGTGTCGGCCCGGGAGGCCCCGTCGACGCGGGGTCTACTCGGCGGCGGCGAGCTGCCCGCAGGCCCCGTCGATCTCCTTGCCGCGGGTGTCGCGCAGGGTGGTCGGGATGCCCGCGGCGTTGAGTCGGCGGACGAACTCGTCCTGCACGTGCACCTCGGACGAGGTCCACACGGAGCCCGGCGTCGGGTTGAGCGGGATCGGGTTGACGTGCACCCAGCCCTTGCCGCGCTTGTTGAGCTTCTCGGCGAGCAGGTCGGCACGCCAGGCGTGGTCGTTCATGTCCTTGATGAGCGCGTACTCGATCGAGACACGGCGGCCCGTCTTGACGTAGTAGTTGTGCGCGGCGTCGATCGCCTCGTCGGCCTTCCAGCGCGAGTTCACCGGGATGAGCTCGTCGCGGAGTTCGTCGTCCGGGGCGTGCAGCGACAGCGCGAAGGTCACCGGGATGTCCTCCTCCGCCAGCTTGAGGATCGCGGGGACCAGCCCGACGGTCGAGATCGTGATGCCACGGGCGCTCATGCCGAGGCCGTTCGGCTGCGGCGCGACCATCAGTCGGACGGCGTCCATCACCCGCTTGTAGTTGGCGAGCGGCTCCCCCATGCCCATGAACACGATGTTCGTCACGCGCTCGGCGTCGACGCGGTCCTTGCCGCCCTTGCGGGGATCGCCACCGAGCTCCCCCGCGGCGATGGCCGCGTTGGCCCGGACGATCTGCTCGATGATCTCGGCGGTCGACATGTTGCGGGTCAGACCCGCCTGACCGGTGGCGCAGAACGGGCAGTTCATGCCGCAGCCGGCCTGCGACGAGACGCACAGCGTGATGCGACCCGGGTAGCGCATGAGCACCGACTCGACCAGGGCGCCGTCGTGCAGCTTCCACAGGAACTTGATGGTGTCGCCGTTGTCCGTCGCCAAGCGTCGGGTCTCGGTCAGCAGGGGCGGCAGCATCCCGGCGACGAGCTGCTCGCGCTGGGCTGCTGGCAGGTCGGTCATCTTGTCCGGGTCGGACGTGTAGTGCGTGAAGTAGTGGGTCGCGAGCTGCTTCGCCCGGAAGCCCGGCAGGCCGAGTTCCTTGACGCGTGCCTCGCGCTCCGCTGCCGTCAGGTCGGCGAGGTGCACGGGCGGCTTGCCGCGCTTCGGCGACGCGAACTGCAGCAGCGGACGGCCGTCGGTGTCGGTCGCCTGCTTCCAGCCCTCGGTGCGCGGACGCACCTGCGGACGAGCAGACTGCTGCTGTTCGAACGGAGTGCGGGTCTCGGAAGCCATCGGACCAGGATACGGGAGGCCCGTGACACGTCGGTGCCGGACCCTCCGGTGGCCGGGGTGGTCACCGTCGACGGCCCCGCCTGCGTCGGGTCAGCTGCCGGCGGGCAGCAGGCGCGCGAAGTGGTGCGCGGCCGAGTACATCGGCACGATGTCGACGACCTCGCCCGGGTGCGGGGCCTGCAGCACGAGTCCCTGGCCGAGGTACAGCCCGACGTGGTCCTCGTCGTCGTACACGACCAGGTCGCCGGGCAGCGCTTCGGACTCGGGGATCGTCGTCGCGGCGGCGTCCTGCGTCGGCACGTAGTGGACGAGCGGGATGCCGACCGCGGCGTACGCGACCATCGTCAGGCCGGAACAGTCGATGCCCTCGTGGCTCGCGCCGCCCTCGACGTAGGGGTCTCCCATGTACTGCAGGGCGGTCTCGACGATCGTGGCGCGGTCTCCCCCGGCGGACAACGCAGCGGACAGGGCCGACTGCGCCTGGGCCGTCGTGACGCCGAAGCGCAGGTCGAGCGTCGGGTACGAGACGACGGTGGTCGTGGTGGTCATGCCGTCGGTGGTGACGACGGGGACCTTGACGTCGTGCGCCACGGTGAAGGTCTGCGCGGCCTGCGCTGTCGTCGTGCCCTGCTGCGTCTCCGCCGGGGTCGCCGCGTTCGCCGGCACGGCCAGCGTCAGGCTCGAGGTCACGGCGATCGCGGGTGCGAGCAGGATCGCGGCGCGCTTGGCGTTCGCGGCGCGGCGGATGTGCCGGGGGTCCACGGCGCGCTCGGCACGCAGCACGGCCGTCCGGCTCAGGACGGCGGCACCGGCGACCGAGGCGACGGGGCGCGACTGCATCCGGACGGTCCGGGTCGGCTTCGGGTGCTCGACGAACGTCGCTCGTGCGGCGGCGGGCCCGAGCGCCGAGCGCCGACCGCGGGGACGCAGCTGCTGCGGTTCCGGCGACGGCGATGCGGGTCCCACCGCGGTGCGCGGGGTCGCTCGCGAGGGCTGTCGGTCATCGGCTGCTGCAGGCAGGGCGTGGCGTCCCATGGGTCCTTCCGGGTCGGGACCGCTGGGCGATCCGCGAAGTAACGTATTGGTCACGGCCCGGATCGCGGCTGGGCAGTCCCGGAGTGTTCCTGCGGCTCGTCACAGGAACCGGCGGTCCTCGCAGGTCGCTCGGATGCGGTGGATCCGCGATCCAGGCGCCGTGGACCCGGCCTCAGACGGACGCGACCCGCATGACGGCGGCGATCCGGGCCTCCCGGTCGGACGACAGGCGATCGAGGCGAGCCGCCAGCGCCACGACGGACGCGTCGACCGGGGCCTCCCCCGAGATGTCCCCCGGTACCGGGACGCCGGCGCGGACGGCGAGCGGCAGGACGCCGGCCCAGACCGTGTGGTCCTCGCCGTCGTCCGGTGCCTCGCCGTTGCCCTGGAAGCGCACCTTCACGCTCGCGCGGTCGAGGGGCAGCTGCAGGACCTGGGTGGCGCGGACCTCCTTCGCGGTCATCTCGCGGACCTCGTCGCGGCGGCCGGGCATGAGGTGGTCGGCGACCTGCCAGAGCGCCTCGGTGCTGAGCTCGGGCGGCAGCCCCGTGCCCGCACTCGCGGCGCTCGACACCGAGGGGGTGGTGCTGCACGTCGGCGGGTTCTCGAAGACGCTCGACCCGCGGTTGCGCTGCGCCTACGTCGTGCTACCGGCTGCGGCGGCTCGTCCCGGTACCGCCCCTGATCGCTCCGCCGCGGTGCTGGCTGCCCGTCGCGCCCGCGGCGCGGTCGTCGCCGAACCGGTGCAGGTCGCGCTCGCGCACCTGCTCCGGACCGGCGCGCTCCGCCGGCACCTCGGCCGGGTCCGACGCGACTTCACGCACCGTCGCGCACGGATCGCGGCTCGGCTCGACGGCGTCGCCGGACTGGAGGCCCGTGCACTGACCGGTGGACTGCACGCGGTGGTCGTGTGGTCGGGTCCGGCGACCGGACGGGACGTCGCCGCGCGGATGGCGGACGACGGCGTGCTCGTCTCGACGCTCGAGGAGTACGGGATGGCGCCCGGCAGCACGCCGGCCGGGATCGTGTTGGGGTACGGGGCGGTGACGGTCCCGGAGCTGGACCGGGCGCTGGACGCGCTGGTCGCGGCGGTCGAGCGGGCCTGGACCGTTCGGTGGCGCTGGTGCGAGCGGACCGCCGGGTGCTCCCGATCAGCCGCCGTTCTGGGCGGTCGCCACCACGTTCGAACCGGCCTGCTGGCACGCGGTGTTCAGGGTGCGCCCGACGAGTTCCCACTCGGCGTTGTCCTCGAGCGCCGGCCCCGACGCAGGCGCCGGGTGGGCGTCCAGGTACTCGAGTGCGTAGTCGATGGCGTCGTCGAGCCGCTCGTCGCTGCTCGACAGGTGCTCGTAGCCGAAGCGCTCCGCGGCGATGAGCGCCTCGTACTGCGCATCGGACAGGACACCGCGGGAACGACCGTCCGAGGCGTTCAGTGCGATCGTCGACAGCGCGCTCAGCTGCCCGCAGACGGCCGCGGCGCTCCGGTCTTCCTCCATCGGGTCCACCGTAGGGGACGCCGGCGCGTTCACCGCTGCGTCCGCTGACCGAGCGCTCGACGAGGTCGGCGCCGGTGCCGACGAGGCGTCGGCCGAGCACGACGTCAGGGAGACGGACGCGAGCAGTGCACCGACGACCAGGGGCAGCGCGAGTCGGAGGGAAGTCATGCCCGCCATCGTGGCAGCGAAGTGGTCACGCTCGGGGCGTCGTGTCGCGATCGAGACCTCGTCGGTACCGGATCGTGAGCAAGCGGGCGAGCCGGTGGTCAGGGTCGCTGCAGGTGTGCGCGCACCTGTGCTTGCACGGCGGCGGCGTCGCGGTGGTCCCAGAGCGCGAAGTGCGTGCCGCCCGGCAGCGTGACCAGCTCCGCGCCGGGGATCGCTGCGGCGGCGCGGGTGCTGTCGTCCGGCCGGACCTCGGTGTCGGCGTCGCCGTGCACCAGGAGCGTGGGAGCCCGGACGGCACCGAGGTCGAGCGACCCCACGGCCGCGAGCTGGCGCACGTCGTTCTCCCAGCCGGTGCGTCGCGGCCCGGAGGCGTTGCCGGTGCGTGCGAGCCCGAGCAGGAACGCCCGCCGGTCGGGGTCAGCGAGGACGCCGGCGACGTGGTCGCGGAGGGCCCCGCCGCGCAGGGTGCTCACGCCGGCCACTGCAGCGCGTGCTGCTGCGGCCGGGGCGATGCGCGCTGCGGCCGATGCGAGACCGGCGCCGAACGCAGTGTCGGTCACGAGTCGTTCGGCCGGTCCCGCAGACCCGGGGACCCAGCGACCGGACACCCCGGAGGCGACGGCGAGCGCGCTGATCCGGTCCGGGTGGCGGACCGCCAGACGGTACGCGGCCGGAGCGCCACCGGACCACGCCAGCACGCCGGCCCGATCGATGCCGAGGCCGTCGAGGAGCGCGGCGAGCCGGTCGGCCTCGTCGTCGATCGAGGCGTGGTCGCTGTCGAACGGGGTGCCGAGGTACCCCGGCCGCGAGACCGTGACCACCCGGAAGTCCTCGGACGGCAGGAAGCCGGCCATCAGCTCGGCGACGTCGATGCCGCCGGGGCTGCCGTGCAGAACGAGCACGGGGACGCCGGTGCCGGAGCCTCGGGTCCCGACCTCGAAGCCGCGGGTGACCGCTCGGGCCGAAGGGGGCATGGCCCGACGATACTGCGGGCTCGGGTTCGTCGTCGGCGTGCGGGTCAGCGGCCCTCGGGGCGCGCGGAGCCGCGGGTGCTCACGAGGTCGGCGAGGGACGGCTCGGCCTCGTCGGTCGGTACGGCCCAACCACGGCGGGCGGCTTTGCGGACGAGACGGTAGGTGGTGACCTGGACGGGCTCCACCCCGTCGGCAGATTCGTAGTTCGTCATCGTGCTTCTCCCTGATTCGCGAGTGATTCGCTGCAGCCGAAAGTACCCGGACGAGGTACCCCCGGACGGGGGCCTGCGTTCCGTGGCCAATGGTCGGAGAACGCAGTGCGAGCACCCTGGAGTTGGCGGGATTGTTCGCATACAATGCAAACATGTTGATCACCGTCGACCCGACCGCTCGGGCCACGCTCGCCGAGCAGGTCGCGTCGCAGATCCGGTACGCGATCGCACGCGGCGAGCTCGCGAGCGGGGAGCGCCTGCCGTCGGCGCGCGACCTCGCCGCCGCGGTCGACGTCAACATGCACACGGTGCTGCGCGCCTACGCACAGCTGCAGGACGACGGACTGATCGAGCTGCGGCGGGGTCGCGGAGCCACCGTCCTGCGATCGGGCAACGCCTCGTTCGACCGGCTGAGCACGCTCGTCGACGAGCTGCGCGACCAGGCCGACACGCTCGGGGTCCCGCTCGACGACCTGTTCACGATGATCAAGGGGGCACGATGACGAACCGACCAGCGACGAACCGAACGCTGCGCACGACGACGCGCACGGCGGTGGTTGCGCCCGGGCTGCTGGTGTTGCTGGCCCTGGTGATCGCGGCGCTCGTCGCCGCGCCGAGCCTGCCGGACCGCATGGCCGTCCACTTCGGAGCCGACGGCACCGCGGACGGCTGGAGTTCGCCCTGGCCGGTGTTCTGGATCACGCTCGCGGTGGCCGCCGGCGCGGTGGCCCTGGCGTTCGCGGCGCTGCGGATGCCCGACCGTCGGACCGCCGCCACCCTGGTGCTCGTCGCCAACCTGTTCGCCGGCAGTCTGGGCACCGCCTGGATCGTGCTCGCCGCCACGAACACCGTCGGCGACGGGACGCTGTCCGGCTGGTGGACCGTCCCGTTCCTGGCCGTGAGCGCGGTCATCGCCACGGTGCCGGTCGTCGCACTCGTCCGGTCGGCCGCCCCGGTGCCCGCGCACGACGTCGAACCGCTGCGCGTCGGGTCGGACACGCGGGTGGCATGGCGCGCGCGCATCGGCAGTCGCTGGTTCGCGGCACTCGGGGCCGTGGTCGTCGGACTCGGCATCGGCACGGGGATCGCGATGGCGCCGGCCGGCGTCGGCACGGCCGTCGGGTTCGGAGCGGCGATGGTCGTCGCCGGGCTCGCCGTGCTGGTCCTCGCCCGGGTCGAGCTCACCGTGGACCGTCGCGGGATGCGGCTGACCTCCACCTGGACCCGCATCCCCCTCATGCGCGTCCCGCTCGAGCGGATCGAGTCCTGCGGGTGGGAGGACGTGTCGCCCGGACAATGGGGCGGGTGGGGCTACCGGTTCTCCGGCCGCGGGGTCGCCTACGTGGTGCGGTCCGGGCCGGGGCTCGTGGCACGGCTCCGCGGCGGGCAGGCGCGGATGGTGACGGTGCCGGACGCTGCGGGCGGGGCCGCGGCCCTGGGCGCACTGCTCGCCCAGCGCACGCCGGCCTGACGGGGCCGCGCCGGGCCTCCCGGTCGGGGTGGTGGTGCGTGCCGCGACGGCGACAGATCTCGTCGGCCGCGCGCCGTCACCGCCGCGGAAGCGACAGTGTGCCGTGAACCGTTCGCGGCACACTGTCGCTTTCGCGGAACGCCGGGCCTCCCGGTCGGGTCAGAGGCTCGTCATGCCGCCGTCGACGCGGAACTCGGCGCCCGTCGCGTAGGACGACTCCGCGCTGGCCAGGTAGACCATGATCCCGGTCACGTCGTCGGGGGTCCCGGGGCGGCCGAGCGGTGTGCGGGAGACGATCGCCGCGCGCGCCGAGGGATCGCCGGAGATCGTCCGGACGAGCCCGGTCTCGGTGTAGCCCGGCACGACGGTGTTCACCCGGATGCCGTCCCGCGCGTACGCCATCGCGGTCGCACGGACGAGCGCGTGGATGCCGCCCTTGGTCGACGAGTAGGCCGCGAAGTCGGCGCCCTCGCCGTTCAGCCCGGTGGGTGAGCCGGTCGCGATGATCGACCCGCCACCGCCGGCCGCGAGCATCGCCCGGACGGCGTGCTTCACCGTGAGGAACGTGCCCGTCAGGTTCACCGCCACCGTACGGTTCCAGGTCTCGAGCGACACGTCCGCGACCGCCGCGTCGTGGCCGAACAGCTGCACGCCGGCGTTCGCGACCACGACGTCGGGGGTCCACTCCTGCGCGGCGAGGGCGGCGAACCCGGCCGCGACGCTGCCCTCGTCGGCGATGTCCACGGTGAGTGGCAGTGCGCGCGGACCGGCTGCCGCTGCCGCGGCGTCCGCCGCTGTCGCGTCCCGGTCGGCGTAGACCACGCGCGCGCCCTCGGCGACGAACCGGTCCGCGATCGCGCGGCCGATGCCGGAGCCCGCCCCCGTGACGAGTGCGGTGCTGTGGTCGAGTCGTGCGGTCATGCGGGCGCTCCGTCCTGGGAGCGTCGTCGCTCCACGGACCCATCATTGCCCAACCGGTTGACCGGTGGTAGTCATGCTCCATGACCGTGACGTCGATGGGCACCGAGTCGTCGATCGGTGCGTGGCGGTTCACCCTGCGCGGTGCCGAGCTCGCCGACCTCGCGTACGACGGTGAACCCGTGCTGCGGGCGATCCGGTTCGTGACACGGGACCACGACTGGCGCACCGCCGACGACACCGTGCTCGCACGGACGCAGCCGTCTGGCACGGGCACCGGCGGACGCCTCCGCATCGAGGCCAGCAGCCGGTACGACGGCGCGGAGGTGCTCCGGTACGTCCTCGAGGTCACCGTCGACGGCCCGACCCTGCACGTCGACGCGGTCGCCACCACGACGACGCCCTTCCGCCGCAACCGCATCGGCCTGGTCGTGCTGCACCCGCCGACCCTCGCCGGTGTGCCGTTCACCGCCCGGCACCCGTCCGGCTCCGTCACCGAGTCCGCGTTCCCGACATGGATCGCGCCGCACCAGCCGGCCACCGACCTGTCGGGCCTGGACTGGTCGACGGGTCGGGTCGCGCTGACGCTCGACCTGGCCGGCGACGTGTTCGAGACGGAGGACCAGCGCAACTGGACCGACGCGTCGTTCAAGACCTACTCGACGCCACTGTCCGAGCCGTTCCCCGTCGCGCTCGACGCGGGTTCCGCGGTCCACCAGTCGCTCACGCTGCGCGCGACGACGGACGATCGACCGGGAGGCACGGCCTCCCCCGCCCCGGACCTCGCGTTCCTGGACGGGCCGGCTCCCACCACCGTGGTCGCCCCGCCGCCGACGCTCCAGCTGCTCGCCGCCTCGGCCCCGGCCGCTGCGCGCCCGACCGCGGTGCCGCTCGACGTGCCGGTCGTGGTGGAACCCGTGCTCGGCGACCCGAACGTCAGGGCCGTGCTGGCGTCAGCTCGACGCGATGCCGGCGGCGGGCCGCTCGACATCCGGTTCGTCACCGACGACCCGGACCTGCTCCGTGCCGCGATCGACGACGTGCTCGACTCGGGCACGATCGTGCGGATCGGCGCGTTCGACCCGACCACACACGTGACGACCCCGGCGTTGCAGCAGGCCCTGCGCGACGCCGCGGCTTCCGTGGGCGACCTCGAGTTCGTGGCGGGCACCCGCGCGCACTTCACGGAGCTGAACCGGACCGTCGACCTGTTCCGCGACTGGGACGGGCCCCTGACCTTCAGCGTGACGCCGCAGATGCACGACCGGTCGCCCGAACAGGTGACCGAGTCGATCCGGATGCAGCGCTGGGTGGTGAGCAGTGCCTCCCGGCTGGCCGCCGGCAGGGCGCTCCACGTCGGACCGGTGACGCTGCGACCACGGTTCAACGCGGTCGCGACATCCGCGCGCCCGTCGGTGACCGACGCGACGATCGAGGCGGGGTACGGGCCGCAGTTCGTGCCGGACGCGACCGATCCGGAGCAGCACTCCCCCGCGGCGCGGGCGTGGTTCGCGGCGTCCGTGGAGGCGCTGACGGTGCCGGGGGTCGCCTCGATCACCCTCGCCGAGGCCTGGGGACCCCGCGGCGGGCGGTGAGTGCCGCGGCGGCCGGTCAGTGCCGGCGGGCGGTGAGTGGTGGGTGCCGCGAAAGCGACAGATTCCCGCCGATGGTCGGTGGGAATCTGTCGCTTCGGCGGATCAGACGAACGTCAGCGGCGGACGGCGTCGATCTTGAGCATCTTGGCGATGACCGAGTCGAGCTCGCTGTCGTCGAAGACCTGCTTCCAGTCCTCCTTGATGAGCTTCTCGCGGCCGTAGCCCATCGCGATGTGGCACGCGTCGGAGAACGGGTTCGAACCACGGAGGCCGTTGGTCAGCGCGATCCAGGTGTGGCCGTAGAGCATGGCGCGGGCGGCCTCGCGGGGCACGCCGACACCGGTGACGGTCTCCTCGAGGGCGTCGTTGAGGAAGTCACCGATCATGCAGGCGATGGTCTCGACCAGGGTCGGCTCGAGGACGGCGAGCTGCTTCACGGTGACCCAGTGCACCTGGATGACGGGCGCGTACATGGTGGTGATGACGGCCTCGGCGATCGCCTTGGCACGCTCGTCCTGGTCGCCGAGCGACTCGGAAGCGTCGAAGGCCGCGATGACCTCCTGGGGGGCGGCGATGCCACCGAAGGTGTCGTCCCACTCGGCCTTGGTGGTGCGCTCGAGGAACACCGACGGGTGGCACGGGTGCGCGACGGCGTAGTGGATGTCCTCACGCTTGGCGAGCAGTCCGGCGTAGGCGGCGGCCGGGTCGAGCGTCAGGATCGTCGCGCCCGACTGCATGACGGGGACGAGCTGCTCCGAGATGCTGCCGAGCAGGACGTCCGGCACGGCGAGGATGACCACGTCGGCGACCTTGGCGGCGTCGAGGCTGTCGGTGAGCTCGCGGCCGAGGGCCTGGATGCGCTCCTGGCCCGCGGGCGAGGCCTCGCTGTAGAGCGTCGTGTACTCGCTCTTCGCGAAGTTGTTCGAGACGCGGGTGCCCATCTTGCCGCCGGCACCGATCACGGCGACGGTGACGTCGGCCGTACCGGATCCGGCAGCGACGGTGTGGGTGGTGGTGACGGTGTCGGTCATGATTCCTTGCTCCTGGTGTACTCGATGGTGTGTTCGGTCCACGCCGCCTCGATGCGGGTGGTGGTCTGTGCGGGCGTCTCACCCGGTCGCGGGTCGGCGCCGGCGTGCTCGTCCTGCCACGGCAGCCAGAACTCGATGACGCGGTTGATACCGCGGGCGTCGGGGTCGATCGCGGTGCGGACGGCGTCGTGGTCGACGACTCCGGTGCCGATCGGGACGCCGGTGTACTGGAAGCCGACCCACCCCGGCGACCGGGTGAAGCCGGAGTCCTTGACGTGCCAGTTGACGACGTGCGGTGCGGTCATCGCGACGACGTCGGCGGGGTGTTCGAGCCGTGCGACGGTGTTCGCCGGGTCCAGGCAGATGCCGAGCCGGTCGGAGCCGATCGCCTGCACCACCGCGACGAGGTCGGCGGTGGCGACGACCTCGTACGTCTCGAGGGCGAGCGTCACCCCGGCCGCCTCGTAGGCGGGGATCGCCTCGCGCAGGCGGTGTTCGGTCTCGACGGCGTCCGGCTGGTCGTCGCCGCTCGTCCACATCGACCGGACGAGCGTCGCGCCGAGCATCTGCGCGATGTGCAGGTACCGGGCGAGGTGCGCCGGGTCCGTGCCGCGGGTGCCGACCTCGAGCGTGAGCCCGAGGTCGTCTGCGAGCGTCCGGATCGCGGTCAGCCGGTCGTCCGACGCGGTGTCGAGCGGCAGGTGGTCGCAGATCTGGAACAGGTCGACACCGTCGTGGGTCGCGGCGTCACGCAGGGCGTCGTCGAGGGACATCGGCGCCTCGACACGGTCGGACATGCGCCAGAAGTAGGCGTAGGTGGAGAGGCCGAGCAGGGAGGTCATGCGCTCGCCCCCAGCAGTTCGGCTTCGTCGAGGATCGTGCGGATCGCCGCGGGGTCGTGGGCGAAGCGGCCGAGGAACAGGCCGCCGATGCGGCCGTCACCGCGCGTGAGCAGACCCGGTCCGGCGCTCCCGCCGTAGATGACGACCGAACCGGCGAGCTCCGGGCGGGTCGACAGGTGCTGCTCGATGCCCGCGAGCACCGCGACGATGTGCTCGTCGGGCGCGGGCTGCGGCGCACCGATCGCCCAGACCGGCTCGTAGGCGGCGATCACGGGGCCGGCGAGCCCGTCGGCGACGGCCGTGGCGACGAAGCGGTCCAGCTGCGCGGTGACCTCGGCGACGGCGGCGGACGGGTCGCCGTCGGCTGCACGGTCGGTCTCGCCGATGCAGATGAGGGGACGGAGGCCGTTGCGGAAGGCGGCGTGCACCTTGCCGGCGATGTCCTGGTCGGACTCGTGGAACAGGGAGCGGCGCTCGGCGTGCGCGATCTCGACCAGGTCGACCCCGATCTCGCGGAGTTCGCGGCCCGACACCTCACCGGTGAAGGCGCCCTCGTCGGCCCACGCCAGGTCCTGCGCGCCGAGGAGCACCGGCGTGCCCTCGAGCACGGCGTGCACCGGCACGAGCGACGGGAACGTCGGGATGACGAACAGCTCGACCGCGCCGGACTGCACCGCCGGGTGGGTCCGGGCGATGTCGGCCACGGCGGCCGCCCACTCGAGCGTCCGGGCGTGCCCGAAGTACATCTTGAGCGACACCCCGATCGTGATCGGGGCGGCCGCCGTGGTCGCCGGCATCAGGCGTCGGTCCCGACCGGGGCCGAGCCGTCGTAAGCACAGATCGCCGCGACCTTCGATGCGCTGGCACTCGAAGCGTCGAACGTGTAGCCGAGCCACTCCTTCGCCATCCGGCGTGCGACCTCGACGCCGACGACCCGCTGGCCCATGCAGAGGACCTGGGCGTCGTTCGACAGGACCGAGCGCTCCACGCTGAACGAGTCGTGCGCCGTGACCGCCCGGATGCCGGGGACCTTGTTCGCCGCGATCGCCACCCCGAGTCCGGTGCCGCAGATCAGGATCGCCCGGTCGGCCTCGCCGTTCGCGACCAGGCGTGCGGCGTCGACCGCGACGTGCGGGTACGCGGTGTGGCCGTCCGCGTCGACGCCGACGTCGACCACGGAGACGACGCGCGGATCGGCCTGCAGGTCCTGCTTGATGATCTCCTTGTAGTCGAACCCGGCGTCGTCCGAGCCGACGACGATGCGGAACTGCTGGTCACTCATGCGGGTGCCTTTCGTGGTGGTGTGGGTCAGGCGGGGACGGAGACGGTCGACAGGACCGCCGCGGTGATCAGGGCGAACGAGATCGCGCCGGCGTCGGGGGTGCCGACGGCGTCCTCGCCGTGGGTGCGAGCGCGACCCATCTTGGGCAGCAGGTCGGCGGTGGCGTCGGCAGCGGCCGTCGCGGCGGCGGACGCGGCCGACCAGGCGCTGACCAGGTCGTCGCCGGCCGCGACGCGGTCGGTGACGACCTGGTCGAACGGGACGATCGCGTCGACCATGGTCTTGTCGCCGGGGACGGCACCGAAGGCGAGGACCGCTTCGACGGCCGCGTGCACGGCCTGTGCGACGGTGGCGGCTGACGGGCGCTGGTCGTCGCCGAAGACGCGACCCAGTGCCTCCAGGGCGGCTCCCCAGATCGCACCGGACGTGCCACCGGCCTTGTCGGACCAGGCGTCTCCGGCGATCGCCAGGACGCTGCCGGCACCGGCGCCGCGCGCGGCGGCGTCCTGTGCGGCACGGTCCGCCGCGGTCGAGCCGCGCTGCATGCCGATGCCGTGGTCGCCGTCACCGGCGACGGCGTCGATGCGGCCGAGCTCGTCGGCGTGGTCGTCGATGGTGACGCGGATGGCCGTGATCGCCGCGGCGACCCGGGCGGCGGACGCCTGCGACGCCTCGGTACCGGGCGTGATCGGTGCCTGCTCGTCCGCGGCGAGGGTCTCGGGTGCGACCTGCTCCTGCGGGACGGCGCCGCCCTTGCGGTACGCGGGACTGTCGGCGGGCGCTGCCCAGAGGTGCTCGAGTTCGTCGTCGAGCCAGAAGAGCGTCAGCGAGACGCCGGCCATGTCGAAGCTCGTGACGAGTTCGCCGACCTCGGGTTCGACGACCACGACGCCGGCCGCGGTCAGCTTCCGCTGCACGGCGTTGAAGACGACGAAGAGCTCCTCGTACTTGACGCTGCCGAGGCCGTTCAGGATCGGGACGACGCGCTGGCCTGCGTGGGCGTCCACGGTCTCCGGCAGCTCGGTCAGGAGCTTGTCGACGAGCAGGTCGGCCAGACCGTCGGCAGTGGGGACGTCGGCCTCGGCGATGCCGCGTTCCCCGTGGATGCCCATGCCGATGGCCATGCGCCCCTCGGGGACGGTGAAGAGCGGCTCGTCGGCGCCGGGCAGCGAGCATCCGGAGAACGCGACACCGAAGCTGCGGGTGCGGTCGTTGGCGCGGGTGGCGATCGCGGTGACCGTGTCGAGGTCGTCCCCGCGTTCGGCTGCGGCGCCGGCGACCTTGAAGACGCACAGGTCACCGGCGATCCCGCGGCGCTTGTGCGCTTCGGAGCTCGGGGCGCTCGCGACGTCGTCGGTCACGCGCACCGTGCGGACCTCGATCCCGCTGTCGGCCAGTGCCCGCGCCGCGGCGTCGAAGTTCAGCACGTCGCCCGCGTAGTTGCCGTAGCTCAGCAGCACACCGCCGCCGTGCTCGGAGGCCTTCGCGACCGCCGTGACCTGCTGGGCACTCGGGCTGGCGAACAGGTTGCCCATCGCGGCACCGGCGGCCAGACCGTGCCCGACGAGTCCGCCGAACGCCGGGTAGTGGCCGGAGCCGCCACCGACGACGAGCGCGACAGTCCCCTCGGGGCTGGTGGTCGAGCGGGCGACGCCCCCGTGCACCTTGCGGACCCGGGACTGGTTCGCCGCCACGAAGCCGTCGACCATCTCGTCGGCGAAGTCGGCGGGGTCGTTGAACAGGCGGGTCATGCGTGGCTCTCCTGGGTCGTGGTCGTGGTGGCCTGCGCCGCAGCGTCGGCGTCACGCTGCTCGTTCCGCTTCGTGTTCCGGCCGAGCACGAACATCAGCACGCTCGACAGCACCATGAAGAAGCCGACGATGAACATCGGCACCTGGTAGCCGCCGGTCCACCCACTGACCACACCCGTGATGTACGGGGCAGCGAAGCCACCGAGGTTGCCGATCGTGTTGATCAGGGCGACCCCCGCGGCTGCGGCGGCTCCGGTCAGGAACTGCGTCGGCACGGTCCAGAAGTTCGGCAGCGCGGCGAAGATCGCGCAGGCGGTGACCGCGATGACGGCGATCGTGGCGGCCGGGCTGTTCATGTACAGCGCGACCGGGATGCTCAGGCCACCGACGAGCGCGGGGACGGCGATGTGCCAGACCCGGACGCCGCGGCGGAAGGCGTCACGCGACCAGAAGTACAGGACGACCGCGGCGGGGACGTACGGGATCGCCGTGATCATGCCCTTCTGGAACAGGTCGAACGTGGTGCCGAACTGCTCCTGGAAGCCGTCGATGATCGTCGGCAGGAAGAAGCTCAGCGCGTACAGGCCGTAGATGAAGCCGAAGTACACCGCCGCGAGCATCCAGACGCGGCCGGAACCGAACGCGGCACGGAGACCGCCCTTGGCGTGACCGTCTCCCCCGCGCTTCTCCTTGTTCTCCTTCGCCAGGGCACCTTCGAGCCACAGCTTCTCGTCCTCGTCGAGCCACTTCGCCTGCGACGGCTTGTCCTTGAGGACGAAGAGGCACAGGATGCCGACGATGATCGCCGGGATCGAGACGCAGAGGAACATGAAGCGCCAGCCGGCGAGTCCGCCGAGCAGCCCCTCGTGGGTCATCAGCCAGCCGGCGAGCGGGGAGCCGATGACGCTGGTGAGCGGCTGCGCCAGGTAGAACAGCGCGAGCATCTTGCCGCGGTGGCGCGCGGGCACCCAGGTCGACAGGAACAGGATCGCGCCGGGGAAGAAGCCCGCCTCGGCGATGCCGAGCAGGAAGCGCAGCCCGACGAGCTGCGGGTAGTTCTGCACCCACGTGAAGAGCAGCGAGACGATGCCCCACGTGATCATGATGCGGGCGAGCCAGATGCGCGCGCCGAACTTGTGGAGCGCCAGGTTCGAGGGCACCTCGAGCACGAGGTAGCCGATGAAGAACACGCCGGAGGCGAACCCGAACTGGGCGGCGGTCAGACCGAGGTCCGCCTCCATGCCGTTCGGGGCCGCGAAGGAGATCGCGGTGCGGTCGAGGAAGTTGATGAAGAACATCAGTGCCACGAACGGCACGATGCGGATCGCGATCTTGCGGATGGCCGTCTTCTCGACGACCGAGGTGGGGATGCCTCGCGTGGCGGGGATGTCCACGATGACTCCTGCTCGGTGGGGGTGGTACGACTCCGACCCGTGCTGCTGCGCCCGGGTGGAGCGGGCGCATCGGTGCGCCTGGTCCAGTGTGCGGACTCCAGTTCGACTTGTCAACCGGTTGACCAAAGCGCGCAGGCCCAACCGGTTGACCGAACGGTACGCTCACTGCATGCCCGCGTTCAGCCCGGACGATCCCCTCAACATCCGACTCGAACTCGAGTCCGTGCCCGCGGGATCGCCCGCCTCCGAGGTCGCTCGACAGCTCGTGTCCCTGCTGACCGCGGGTGAACTGGCACCGGGCTCGCGGCTGCCGTCCGAGCGGATCCTGGCCGAACGGCTCGGCGTCGGTCGCTCCGCCGTGCGCGAGGCGCTGGCCGCCCTCGAGATCCTGGGCATCGTGCAGATCCGCCCCGGCTCGGGCACGTACCTGCAGGGCGGCACCTCGGACCTGCTGCCGACGACGCTGTCGTGGGGGCTCATGCTCGCCTCGAACCGCACCCGCGAGCTGCTGGAGGTCCGGTCGTCGCTCGAGCGCACGGTCGCGATCCTCGCCGCGCAGCGAGCCACGCCCGAGCAGGTCGCCGAGCTCGGCGAGTACCTCGTCCGACAAGAGGCCACCCTCGACGACCCGGAGGCCTTCATCGACGCCGACGTCCGGTTCCACGTCCTGCTCGCCCGAGCCGCGGGGAACGACGTGCTCGGTGATCTGCTGCAGAGCCTGCGGTCGATGCTGAGCGTGTGGGTCGGTCGCCGCGTCCAGACCCGACAGGCCACCGAGGCGGCCTACGAGGAACACCGCGCGATCTACGAGGCACTGCGGGCCGGCGACGTGCCCGCCGTGCAGCGGGCGATGGACGAGCACATGGCCACGGCGAGCGCCCGCATCGAGAACGCGGAGCCCGTCCCGCCCGTCGAGTAGCGGTGGGGGGCGGCGGGCGCGCGGGCGCGTGCGCTTCGTGAGCAGAAATGGTCGGGTCCGTGACGGCGACCCGACATCTTCTGCTCACGATCGGGCGGCCGGGAGGCGCGGTGCGGGTCCGCCTCGCACGGTGCGACGTTGCCGGGGCGGCAACAGGGCTTGGGTCGGGTCCGGCAGGTGCGCTGGAGTGGGCGGATGCATGCACACGAGACCACCGCCGCCGCCGGCTCCCCCACCGCTTCGGCTCGCGAGTGGTGGGAGCAGCGGTACGCGGAGCGCGACGGGATCTGGTCGGGTCGGGTGAACGCGGTGCTGGCCGACGTCGCCGCAGAGCTGCCACCGGCGCCGGGCGACCGTGCGCGCCGTGCGCTCGACCTCGGCTGCGGTGAGGGCGGCGACGTCGTGTGGCTCGCCGAGCAGGGGTGGGACGCCCTCGGGATCGACCTGTCGGTGACGGCGATCGAGCGTGGCTCGCGGGCGTCGGTCTCCGCCGGGGTCGAGGACCAGACGGCGTTCGTCGCAGCGGACCTCGCCACGTGGGCGACGGCTGCGCGCTTCGACCTGGTGACGGCGTCGTTCCTGCAGTCGTGGCCCGTGGAGATCCCGCGCGCGGCGATCCTGCGACGGGCCGCCGGGTTCGTCGCGGTCGGCGGGCACCTGCTCGTCACGGCGCACGCTGCACCACCGCACGACGACCTGCCCTCCGAACTGCGGGAGTACCGGTTCCCGGCGCCCGACGAGGACCTGACGGCGATGCAGCTCGACGATGCGTGGGAGGTCGTCGCCGCCGAGCTCCGGCCGCGCACGGCGAGCACACCCGACGGCGAGCCGCACCAGGTCGTCGACAGCGTGGTGCTGGTCCGCCGTTCGCGCGGGTAGCGTCGGAGCGGTGAGCACCGACGACGTCCTGCGCACCATCGAGCTGGGCACGGTCGAGGTCGCCCTCGAACGCGACGGCGCCGGGACCCCCGCGACCTCGTCGCCGCACCCGTACCTGCACCCGGTGCGGACCCTCGGCCGTACCGTCCTCACTGCCCACCACCCGGCCGACCACGACTGGCACTGCGGTGTCGGGGTCGCGATCCCGGACGTCGACGGCGTCAACTGTTGGGGCGGTCCGACCTACGTGCGCGGCGAGGGCTACGTCTGGCGCGACGACCACGGCCGGGCCGACGTGCTGCGTGCCGAGCATCTTCCGGCTCCGCGCGGCGGCGGTACGGTCCAGGAGCTCGCCTGGCGCGGCCCCGACCACACGGTCGTCCTGCACGAAGACCGGACCCTCGCCTGGCGTGTCGTCGACTCCGGGTGGGAACTGACCTGGTCGTCCTCGTTCCGGGCTCCAGGCAACGACATCGTGCACCTCGGCAGCCCCGGCAGCAACGGTCGGGTCGGTGCTGGCTACGGCGGGTTCTCCTGGCGGTTCGCCGAGTGCACCGACGTGGTCGTCCGGACCGCTGACGCGCAGGGCGAGGAAGCGGTGCACGGCTCGATCGCCCCGTGGGTCGAGTGGTCTGCGGTGTTCGAGGGTGCCCCGGCGACGGTCCGGCTCGAAGCACTCGACCACCGCGATCCCTGGTTCGTCCGGGTCGCGGAGTACCCGGCCATCGGCTCGGCCCTCGCCTGGCGTGAACCGGCGCTCGTGCGCCCGGGCGTCCCCTTCGTGCGCTCCTTCCGCGCGACGATCACCGACGGTGCCGTCCTGCCCGGCAATACGCTGGACCGATGACCACCGCAGACTGGGAAGCCCGCGTCGCCGCACTCTGGGCCGACGAGACCATCGACGACCAGCAGCGCATCGAGCGGATGCGCGAGCTCGCCGCGGCTGCACCGCACCCGGCCCTCGGTGCCTTCGAGCTCGGCGGCGCGAACGACTCCGGCGGCCACGAGGCCGAGGCCGACGTCCACTACGCAGCGGCCACGGCCGCGGGACTCGCGGACGTCGATCCGCCCCGTGCCGCGCAGATGGTCGTCCAGCACGCCTCGACGCTGCGGAACCTCGACCGCGTCGACGAGGCCATCGCGATGCTCCGCGACGCCCCGGAACACCCGTCCACCGGTGCCGCGCCGAAAGTGTTCCTCGCGCTCGCCCTGCACAGTGCGGGCCGTCACGACGAAGCACTCCGGGTCGCGATCGAGGCCGTCGAGCCGACGCTCCCCCGCTACAACCGGTCCGTCCGCGCCTACGCCGCTGCCCTCACCGACGCCTGACGGTTCCCGCCCCGACCCGCCGGCGCTCGGTGTCGGGTCACCACGACGCGCTCGTGCCGTTCGCGACCCGACGGCGAGCGGGCGAAACACCGTGGTCCGTCCGGCACCCGACCCCGGCATTTCGCCCGCTCGAGCCGTCGGGGACCCCCACCCCACCCGCGAACGGGCGAAACATCCGGGTGTACCGGCGCGCAACGCTGGCATTTCGCCCGCTCGCGCGAACGGGCACTCGTATTCCAGCGGATGCATGCGATTTGCGGCATGCCTGCACGAGCGGGCGAAATACCCGGGTGGAGGGGCCGCGCACCCCGGCATTTCGCCCGCTCGCCGGCTGACGGGCCGGCCCGCTGACGGGCGGACGGGCGCCCGCCCGCGCACGAGAGCGACGCACGCGACGCGACCGCAGGGCGGACGGGAGGCGCGGGGCGGGCCCGCACCGGGCCTCCCGTCCGACAGCGGCGACCGTCTAGGGCCGCGCGCCCTCCTGCTGCCCCGTCACCTGCGCGACCGGCAGGGAGTCGCTCGTCGTGCGGAGCGACTCCTGCCGGAGCTCGAGCTGCGTGACCGCGAGCGCGGCGAGGTCGTGCAGGTTCGCCAGGTCGGCCTCGGTCGCCTGCCGCGGCTTCGTGTCGAGCACGGCGAGCGTCCCGATCGGGGCTCCGTCGTGCTTGACGAGCGGCACGCTCACGTAGAACCGGATGCCGAGCGGCCCGGTGACGAGCGGGCTGTGCTGCATCTCGGGGTGCGTGGAGCCGTCGGGGATCACGACGGGGACGGGCACGGGCGCGAACCCGTTGCGGAAGTTGATGTTGCGCGCTGCTTCGTCGACGCCCTCGGCGATGTACGACTGCGACCAGGCGCGGTCCTCGTCGAGCACCTCGACCAGGGCGATCGGGGCGTCGAACAGGCGGGCGGCCATCGCGGTGGTGCGGTGCAGGGCCTCGTCGGGCAGGGTGTCGAGCGTCGCCGGGCGGGCCGGGTCGGACTCGGCACGCGGCGTACCGGCCGCCGCGGACGACACCGCCGAGGTGGTGTCGACGACGTGGTCCGTGCCGGCGGTCTCGGCGATGACGACGTCGCGCAGCAGCGTCACGAGCTCGGCACCGGCGGGACGGGCGGCCGGGTCCTGCGCGGTCATCGCGCGGAGCAGCTGCTTCCAGTGCTCGGGCAGCGGCTCGGGGACGACCGGGTCGCGGGACAGCCGAGCGACGGCGGACTCGACGAGCGAACCGGGGAACTCACGGCGCCGGGTGAAGCACTGCAGCAGCACGAGGCCGAGTGAGTACACGTCGCTCGGGGCGCCGACGTCGCCGCCTCGGGCCTGCTCCGGGCTGAGGTAGGCGGCGGTGCCCGTGGTGACGCCGTCGGCGGTGAGCCGCTCGACGCCCGCGGCGAGCGCGATGCCGAAGTCGGTGAGCCGTGCACGGGCACGGTCGGAGTCGTTGCCGTAGTCGACGAGCAGGATGTTCGACGGCTTGATGTCGCGGTGCACCACGCCGTGGCTGTGGATGTAGTGCAGCGCTTCGGCCATGTCGTAGCCGATCTCGGCGATGTGGCGCGAGGCGAGCGGGCCGACCGACAGGCGTTCCTCGAGGTCCTGTCCGACGACGAGTGCCATCACGAGGTAGCGCTGGTGGGTGCCGTCGTGGCCGGTCACGACCCCGGTGTCGAGCAGGCTGACCAGGTTGTGGTGCTCGAGCGAGGCGAGCACGCCGAGCTCGGCTTCCTGCCGGGCGATGTCGACGATCCCGGCGTGGAACACCTTGACGGCGACGGGGCGGTGCAGGCTCTCGTCGATGCCGCGGTACACGACGGACATGCCGCCCTGGCCGATGGCGTGTTCGAGCCGGTAGCGCCCGTCGAGCAGTGGGGCCGCGGACTGGGTGTCCTCGGTCGGACTCATCGAACCTCGTTCTCGGTGCGGGCAGGCGTCGGTGCATCCTCCCATCCCGTCGGGGATCGTGGTGGCCCACGGCGTTCTCCGGCTGAACGGCGCCGGCGCGCCCGGCTCGGCAGCCCGTCACCGCCGGTGCGTCGCCACCGTGCTCACCCGCAGGTCGTCGAACGTGCTCGTGAACCCGGCGCCACCGAGCGAGATGAGCCCGACCCTCGGCGAGCTGCCGAGGTCTGCCGTCCAGGTCCCACCGCGGACGAAGTGCCGCCCGTCGACGCTCGTGTACGCCGTGTACCGGTGCTCCCCGCGGACGGACCGGTGCACGATCCGGAGCGTGGTGGTGTCCCCGACCGGTCCGACGACCATGTTGCCGTAGCTCGGCGCCCCGGCCGGTTGCCCGGAGACCTGCTTGCCGAACTCCGTCTGCCGGGTGTTGAAGATCGAGTTCGACGTCAGCCGGAGGTAGTTGCCGTCGTCACCCCACACGATCAGTCCGCCCTGCACGTAGTTCTTGCCGTCACCCGTGGCAGGGGTGTCCACCGCGACGGTCGTCTGCAGCACGTAGTCGCCCCGCGGCGCCGGTTCGGACAGGACCGAGGCGAGCGGCGTCGCCGGTGGGTGGATGTCGGCGTCCTGCGTCTGCCAGCGGAACGTACCGCCGGCGACGGTCCAGGTCGAGCGGTCGGGTTCGCGCGTCCAGCGGAGCGCCGCGGGGAGCGTGCTCCCGTCGAACGACGTCGACAACGCGCGGATGGTCCGTCCGGGCACGTCGACCGGTGCAGTGGTCGCCCGGTGGGTCGCACGCTGCCCCGGCTGCGCGACCGGCCCCGGCTGCACCGTGTCGGACGGCCCCGCCCCGCCCCGCACGACGGGCCAGCCGTGCCGCCAGTCGAGCGGATCGATGAGCGCCGGCCGCTTCGTGTACGTCGGCTGCCCCGCGTAGTACGGGTCGCCGCGGTCGACCGCGTGGTAGATGATCCAGTCCTGGCCGGCGAGGTCGGTGACCACCGTGTTGTGCCCGGTGCCGACCCAGCGGTTGCCGTTCTGCGCGAGCAAGGGGGTCCCGCCGACCCGGGTGCTCGTGATCGCGACACCGTCCTGGTCGGTGAAGGGTCCGAGTGGGCTGCGCGACCGGGCGACGAAGACGCCGTACCCGGTGAGTGCGCCGTTGCAGCAGTTCGTGGCGGAGCCCATGAAGTACCACCAGCCGTCGTGGCGCATCAGGTAGGCGCCCTCGTACCGGTTGTCGATCGCGATCTGCCGTTCGCTCGCGGGGTCGGACCGGAGCCCGTCGGCGCTGAGGGTGCGGACGTTGACGCCACCGAAGTAGCTGCCGAAGTACAGGTACGTGGTGCCCTTGTCGGTGATGACCTCGGGGTCGAACGCCCATCGCTGCCCGGTGCCGTTCGCGGCCGCCTGCGGAGCGACGACGGGGCCTCCGGAGTCCGTCCACGGACCGGTCGGGCTCGAGCTCGTCGCGACGCCCACCGCGGATCCCCCGCCGGTCGGTGCCGATGCCGAGGGCGTGTCCGAGGCGGCGTAGTACAGGTACCAGGTGCCGGGACGACCACGCTCGCCCGCGCGGTACACGACGTCCGGTGCCCAGATCCCGTTGGCGGACCCGACCCACGCCGGTCGTGTCGGGAACGCGTCGTTCACGTACGTCCAGTGCGTCAGGTCGGTCGACCGGTACGTCGGCACCCCGTGCTGCACGAGGGAGCCGTCCGCGTTCTGCTCCGTCGCCGTCAGCGCGTCGGTCGTGCAGTACAGGTACCAGTCGCGATCACGTCCGACCCCGCGGATCGCGGTCGGGTCGGCGCAGCTCGCCGCCGTCTCCCCATCGGGCAGGCTGAGTGCGACCGGGTTCCGGTGGGTCGGCGCCGCGGCGCCGTGTCCCGCGCTGCTGTGTCCGGTGGTCCGGTCCGCCACGGGCGTGGACGCTGCGGCGGCGCCGACCGGGAGGCCCGTGGCCGCGACCGCCGTGAGCGTCGCGACGGCGAGGATGGTTGCGACTGTTCGGCGCACGGGGTCCTGCTCTCATCGTCGAGGAAGGGCTGCCTGCGCGAGCGTACGCTCGCGGGCAGCGGACCGGGCCGGTTCCGTCCGGTTCCGCGCGACGAAGGAGTCAGCGATGCCCGCGAGGTTCGTGTACTGGATGAACGTGTCGATCGACGGCTTCGTCGAGCGCGACGAGGGCGAACTCGGCGACGTCGATGGACCCGAGTGGATGCGGATCGACGAGCCGCTGCACCGCGAGTTCAACGCCCGCGCGGCCGCGATGACCCTGTCCGTCGAGGGTCGGGTCGTCCGCGACATGATGGACCCGTTCTGGCCGGACGCCCGCGCCGACGAGTCGATGCCGGCGTTCATGCGCGAGTACGGCGAGATCTGGACCGACCAGCCGAAGATCCTGGTCTCACGCACCCGGACGAGCGCCGACCACAACACGCGGATCATCGGCGGCGACGACGCGATCGCGCAGCTCGCCGTCCTGCGCGAGGAGTCCGAGGGCGACATCGGTGTCGGCGGCCCGAACCTCGCGACGCAGTTGCTCGACGCGGGGCTGCTCGACGAGCTCCTGCTCTACACGCACCCCGCGGTGCTCGGCGCCGGCCGTCCGCTGTTCGATCCGCCTGCCTCGGGTGGACGGCCGCCGGTGCTGCTGGACCTGCTCGAGCAGCAGCAGTACCACAACGGCGTCACGCTGCACCGCTACCAGGTGCTGCGCTAGTCACTCCCCCGAGGGGCCTGGACCGATGATGACGAGTCGCCAGGCGCTCGGCCGGTCGCTGTCGAAGTCGTTGAACGCGACGCTGTCGACGCCCTTGCTCGACGACAGCTCGATCTGGTGCGGGCTGTCCGTGCAGGACATCGGATCGAGTTCGATGCTCTGCGATCCGCGCGCCGACACGGTCCGCACGATGCCGCGCATCTGCCCGTTGCCGTAGCACGAGAACTCGAGGTGGTCGATCGTCCGCGAGTCCGGGAACTGCACGCGGACGCCGGGCTCGAGATGGGCCGGGTCCTCGTCGCCGGGGCTCGTGTCGGCAGTCAGCACCCCGAGGACCGCGTCCTCCGTCTCGGTCCTCGCCTCCTGCTGCGTCTTCCACTTGGCGAGGGCTTGCTCGTCGACGGGCGGCGCCGACGTGCAGCCGGCGAGCAGGGCCACGCCGGCGAGCGCCGGCAGGACCAGCGCGGAGAAGCGGCGGCCGCGTGACATCAGTCGGTGTCCGTGCCGGCGCTGACGACGAGCACCTGCCATGCGCTGTCGCGGTCGCTGTCGAAGGCGTTGAACGAGATGCTGTGCACGTCACGCTTCCAGGTGCGCGGGAGGTCGACGCGCTGCTGCCCATCGCTGCACCGCATCGGGTCGGTCGACGTGGTCCGGGACGTCGCCTCGGAGGTCGTCGTCACCTGGCCGCTCATCCGGGCGCCGCCGAAGCAGGAGAACTCGAGGTGGTCGATCTGTTCGGGGTGCTCGAAGGTGATCGTGATGCCGCGCTGCAATTCGCCAGAAGCATCGGTCTGTCCCTCGCCGGTGTCGACCCGGGAGTACAGCGTGGCGAGCGCGTCGTCGCCGGCTCCGGACTTCTCCTGTGCGTCCTGCCACGCGCTGAGGGCCTCTTCGTCGACGGGCGGTGCCGACGTGCAGCCGGCGAGCAGGGCCACGACGGCGAGCGCCGGCAGGACCAGGGCGGGGAGGTGTCGCACGGTGCGAGCCTAGCGACGCCGCGGATTGGTCGAAGCGTGCACAACGAACGACGTCCCACCCGTCGATCGACAGGTGGGACGTCGCAGAACGCGCGTGCGGTTCGAGCGGGCGGGTCAGACGTCGCGTCGACGTGCGACCGTCAGCGCGAGTGCACCCACGACGAGCACCTCGGCCGCCAGGACACCGAAGCCGCCCCAGCCGTTGAGGACGACACCGCTCGTCGGTCCGGCCTCCGCGCCCGAGGACGAGTACGCGAAGAGCTGGCTACCTGCCTGGTCGGGCAGGAACCGGAACACGTCACCGACCCAGTCGGCGTTCAACAGACCCGCGACCAGCGACAAGATCACCGGCAGGACGAGCAGGATGCCGAGCGTGATCGCGATGCCGCCGGCACTCGACCGGACGAGCAGCCCGATGCCGTAGGCGAGCAGCGCGAGCAGCGTCACGTAGACCGAGGAACCGAGGATCGGCATGAACACCGACGGGTCGCCGATCTGCGCGGCCGTGCCGTCGGAGGACAGCAGCAGCGCCGACAGGACCACGCCGATCCACGTCGAGACCACGCTCACGACGAAGGTCGTGAGCGCGAGGACGGTGGCCTTCGCGAGGATCACGCCCGTGCGTCGCGGGTCGGCCGTGAAGGTCGAGCGGACCTGACCGGTGCCGTACTCACCCGTGATGATCAGGACGCCGAGCACACCGACGACGAGCGCGCTGAGCGAGACGCCGGTGGTGTTGATGCTCACGAAGTTGGCGTTCATCACGGTCTGCGGGGCGTTCTCCGGCACGACCACGAAGGCGCCGAGCAGCGCCGCCATGCCGATCGTCAGGACGACCAGGATCGCGTAGCACCAGATCGTGGACCGGATGCTCCGGAGCTTGATCCACTCGCTGCGGACCAGGCGCGGGAACGACAGGCGGACCGAGTCCGGCACGGAAGCCGAGTGTGCTCGGGTGACGGGCGGGGTGGTGGCGCTCATCGGGTGCCCTCCGATCGGTACTCGACGTCGTCGCGGGTGAGGGCCATGTAGGCCTCCTCCAGGCTCGCGCCGGTCGGGGTGAGTTCGTGCAGTGCGACGCCGGCCTGGGCGGCGATGTTGCCGACCGTCGGTGCGTCGGGACCGACGACCAGGAAGGTGCCGTCCTCGCGCGGGGTCACGGTCGCGTTCGGGCCGATGGCCTGGAACAGCTGGTCGGGCGACGGCGTCCGGACGATGACCCGGCTGCCACCACCGGCGGCACCGGGAGCGGCTCCGCCGCCGGCGACGAACTCGGCGATCGGGGCGTCGGCCAGGACCTTGCCGCGGCCGAGCACGACCACGCGGTCGGCGGTCTGCGCCATCTCGCTCATCAGGTGGCTGGACAGGAACACGGTGCGGCCGTCGGCGGCCATCCGCCGGGCGAGCTGCCTGACCCACAGCACGCCGTCGGGGTCGAGGCCGTTGACGGGCTCGTCGAGGATCAGGGTCTTCGGGTCGCCGAGCAGTGCGGCAGCGATTCCCAGGCGCTGCCCCATGCCGAGCGAGAACCCGCCGACGCGCTTCTTCGCGACCGACTCGAGGCCGGTCATGTCGATGACCTCGTGCACGCGGGCCTTCGGGATGCCGTGGGTCGCCGCGAGCGAGAGCAGGTGGTTGTAGGCGCTGCGGCCCGAGTGGACCGCCTTCGCCTCGAGCAGGGCGCCGACCTGTCGGAGCGGGTCGCGGAACGTCGTGTACGGCTGGCCGTTCACCGTCGCGCTCCCCGCGGTGGGCCGGTCGAGGCCCATGATCATGCGCATCGTGGTGGACTTCCCGGCGCCGTTCGGCCCCAGGAAGCCGGTCACACTGCCGGGTCGGACGACGAACGAGACGTCGTCCACGGCGGTCTTCGGACCGTACTGTTTGGTGAGGTGGCTGACTTCGATCACGGCGGCCACGCTATTGCAGCGGTGTCCGGTGGCGCGTCCGTCGGAAGGGGGATGTGTCAGGTGCGCGGGGGTCGGATGCGCTCGACCCGGCGCCGTGTCCGGTCGGTGAGCTCGAGCTTGCCACTGCTGTGCAGGACGAGCAGCACCAGTCCGAGCGCGACCGGAGCAGCGATGACGCCCGCGGAACCGCTCTCCGTCAGGATCCCGCGCAACTCGTTGCCGACGACCGTGAGGATGTACGGGGTCAGGCCGAGCGTGATCGTGAAGACGACCGTCCAGAGCCGCGCCACCGCCAACCCGACGGCCGCGACCTCGATCACCCCGACGGCGTACCAGGCCCAGAGGTTGCCGTCCCACAGGCTCCGGCTGATCAGCCACGCCCCCGTGAGGTGGCCGACGCTGCCGTAGCTCGCGACGCCCAGCAGGAACCACCCGGCCGCGGCTGCTGCGCTGTGGTGGCTGCGGACCGGTCGGCCGATGAGAGCGACGAGTGCGCAGGCCGCGAAGAGGGCGAGGGTGCCGCGGTCGACGCTCCAGACCCCCGGGAACCGGACGAACCAGTACGGGGTCACGACGGCAGCGAGGATGCAGACGGTCAGCGCGATCCGCCCGACCGCCCACCGACCCGCGAGCGCCGCGGTGAGGGCGACGAGCCAGAGCGCGGCGAACACGAAGCCGCTGTCGCGGAACGGCCCGACCTGCACCAGCGACTTCGGCACCGGGTTGCCGTGGATCCACGGCGCCCAGCTGCTGACCAGGAACTCGGCGAGCGCGAAGCCGGTGCCCATGGTGAGGGCGATCGTGCTGCCCGCGTCGCGGACGTGCGGCACGACGATCCGGTCCAACCGCGCGGAGACCGCGTGCCCGACGATGTCCAGCCGTTCCTGTCGTGTCGGAGCGGCACGGCCCTCGGCGTCCGCGACGTCGAGGAGCGTCCCGACGAAGGCGTCTTCGTTCGCTGCTCGCCACGTGCGCGGGTACCACCTCGTGAGCCGGCGGTACCGGGCTTCGAGCGGTGAGCCGCTCCGCTGGGCGGTCATGCCGCTCCCCCGGCCGTCGCCGTCGACGCACGCCCGAGCCGGGTGCGGAGGACGCGCAGCTTCGCGTCCAGCCGTGCGGCTTCGTCGGCCAGCCGCTGCTCACCCTCGCTCGTGATCGCGAAGTAGCGCCGGAGTCGACCGCTGACGACCTCGTCACCGCCGCCCTGGACCAGCCCGTCCTTCTGGAGACGCTCGAGCGAGGCGTACAACGTGGTGACCGCGAGTGCGACCCGTCCTTCGGAGAGCTCGGCCACCGCCTGGATGATCGCGTACCCGTGCTGTCGACCGCCCGTCAGGCTGGTCAGGATCCAGAAGACGGGTTCGCGGAGTTCCCCACTGCTCATGACCAGAAGCATATACCCACAATGGGAGTATTCCCAGAACAGGAAGCGCGCGAAGGATGCTCGTGCACGCGACGCAACGGCGGCTAGCCTGACGCCGTGAAGCAGGCACAGGACGACGGACCGTTCTTCCACGGCACCAAGGCCGACCTCCTGCCGGGCGACCTGCTCACCGCGGGCTTCCGGTCGAACTACCGCCCCGAGGTGGTCATGAACCACGTCTACTTCACGGCGGTCTCCGACGGCGCCGGCCTCGCCGCCGAGCTCGCCGCCGGTGACGCCGAACCGCGGGTCTACGAGGTCGCACCGATCGGCCCGTACGAGGACGACCCCAACGTCACCGACAAGAAGTTCCCCGGCAACCCGACCCGGTCCTACCGCAGCACCGAACCAGTACGGATCGTCCGCGAGGTCACCGACTGGCCCCAACTCACGTCCGAAGCGCTGCGCCTCTGGCGCGAGCGCCTGACCGCACTGCGCGCGGACGAGCGCGGGGAGATCATCAACTGAGCCGGCTGGCGGACGGGAGGCGCGGGGCGGGGCCGCCACGGGCCTCCCGTCCGCTCTGTCCCATCTCAGGGCCCCCAACGCGCCCTGCGGACGTCAGCGGCTGAGCGCGTCGCTCGTCGTGACGGTCGCGAAGCTGCCGTCGAGCGCCGCCATGAAGGCGGCGTGGACGCTCGCACCCGGGACGGTGACGCCCCCGGAGGTCAGGTCCGGCGCCGCGCACGCGTCGGCGACGACCGTCGCGGTGAAGCCGAGTTCGTGGGCGGCCCGGGTCGTCGAGTCGATGCACATGCTGCTCATCATCCCGACGATGGTGACCTCGTCGACTCCGGCGTCGGTCAACAGCTCCTGCAGTCCGGTGCCGATGAAGCTGTTCGGTGCGTGCTTCTCGATGATCGTCTCGCCGTCGACGGGCGCGACCGACGGGTGGAAGTCGAGGCCCGGCGTGCCCGGCACGAAGAACGTGGCCTCGGAGTCGGTGGACACGTGGAACACGTGCACCACCAGCTCGCCGGCGGCGCGGAAGGAGTCGAGCACCGCGCGGGCTGCGGCGGCAGCGGCCTCGGGTTCGACGAGGGGGAACGCCCCGCCCGGGAAGTAGTCCAGCTGGATGTCGACGAGGAGCAGCGCGCGGGTCATGGGGTCAGTATGGCGTGCCGCGAGCCTCAGACCGGGCCGTGTCCGGGCTGTTCGTCGCCGGGGTCGCGGGCGAAGGCCAGGCTCTCCGCGATGATCGAGAGCACGACGTCCACCTCGTGGTCGTCGCGCGGCCCGTAGACGAGGAACTCGGTGCCGTGGTCCTCGTACTGATGCGGGGTCGCCCACCCGAGAGCGGTGAGCTCGACGCCGCGAGCCGCCGGCAGGCACAGGTGCACCGAGGTGTCGTCGACACCGTGCACGTGCACGGGTTCGAGGCGCCCCTCGGGAGCGAGCGACGTCCACGGCACGACGTGGTCGGCACGGTCGCGGAGGAACAGTGCGCGCGACGACGCCGGCGAGACCTGACTGTGCCCCTCGACCACGTCCGGCAATGCCAGGGCGTTCGCGACGAGACGTCCCCACCGTTCCGGCGTCGCACGATCGGTGAGCTGACGTTGTGGCCCGTCGTCGGAAACGGACGGGCGGACACCGGGGCGAGGTGTGGAGATCACCGTTCGACGCTACCGGCACGCTCCGCCGCCGCGGGTCACGGTTTCGCGCCGTTGCCGAACGAACCGTGCAGGGTCGTGTCCGCGAAGGCCGTCGTGTCGATCACGGCGCGGACGCGGTCGAGGACGCCCTGGTCCTCCGAGTCCACGCCGATGACGAGTGAACCGTAGTCGACGCGCATCGTGTACGGGATCGTGGCCTCGAGCCCGGTCACGTGCGGGGTCGCGGCGAGGGTCGCGAGTCCCTCCGCCACCGCGGTCGACGTCGACTCGGGGATCTGCTGGTCGAACGTGCCGTCGTAGTGCAGGGTGCTCGCGATGTGCCCTTCGCCCGCCGGCACGGTCAGGGTCAGGTCCACGCCGGTCCACGCCAGCTCGGTGGCCATCGTCGTCGGGACGGCTCCGGCCTCCGACGGTGTCGCGTCGGGGTCCATCGTCACCGTGAACCGCGACGCGAAGTGGTTCGCCGTGACCCACCGGGTGGAACAGGTCGGGTCGGGAGTGGAGCTGGGGGTGTTCGTGGTCGTCTGCGTGGCCTCGGCGACGGACGGGAGCGCACGGACCTGTCGGAGCGCGGTGCCGACCTGGCTCGCGACGGCGGGGTCGAGGGTCGGCGCCGGGGTCTGTTCCGGTGTCGGGTCCGCTTGCTCCGGTGCTGGCACGTCGTCGCGCGGACAGGGCGCCGTCTCGGTGCCGTTCGATCCGTCGGACGACCGCAGTGCGTCGTGTGCCAGGCCCTCGACGGTCGAGCACGCCGTGAGCGGCACGGTGCAGGCAAGGGTGACGAGGAGACCGAGGACGAGACGAGCGCGCACCGAACCAGTCTCGCCGCCTCGTGCTGCGCTGGGGAGCTGGTCGAGCGCGCTGTGTCCCGGTGCTACGCGGCACTCGTGCGATGACGGGAGAGCTGCCCGTCCGGTGCCTGACCCGAACAGGGCAGGACGGACAACTCCTGATCCCGTTACTGCGGGTTGTTCGGAACCGGGCCCCGGATCGATTGCCCGGGCGTACGAACGCGCCCACGTCGAAGTTCGGGTCGACGACGAGGGCGCGTCCGGTAACGGGTCATGAACGACCGGACTCATTCGGAGCCCCCGTTCGAGGGGTTTGGTCGTGTGCGGATCCCCGACTCAGCGCTGCTGGTCGTCCAGGTCGAGCGACGAGGTCAGTTCCGGGAACGCCCGTGCCTGCTCGTCCAGCTGCTGTGCCTTCCGCAGGACCCCCGCGACGCTGTCCGCGCCGGCGACGAGGCGCACCGGCGGCTCGGACATCTCCGTCAGGGCCAGGAGCGTCCGGGCGAGCTTCACCGGATCGCCGCTCTGCTTGCCCTCCATGCCGCGGAAGAACTCCTTGGTCTGGTCCGACGAGGACCGGTAGTCGTCGAGGTGGACGTCGCCCCAGAACGTGGAGCTGCCCTCCGCGAGCAGGTCGGTGCGGAAGAAACCGGGCTCGACGACGGTGGTGTGGATGCCGAACGGCAGAACCTCGTCGTGCAGTGCCTCCATCCACCCCTCGAGCGCGAACTTCGACGCGGCGTACGCGCTCCCTCCGGCGCCGGCGACGATGCCGGCGGTCGAGCTGATGGTGATGACCCGACCGGAGCGCTGCGCCCGCATCACGGGGAGCACCGCGCGGGTGACGTTCAGCGCACCGAAGAAGTTCGTCTCCATCTGCGCGCGGAACTGCTCCGGCGAGACCTCTTCGAAGAAGCCGCCCTGGAAGCTGCCGGCGTTGTTCACCAGCACGTCGATGCGGCCGAACCGTTCGATCGCGGCGTCGACCGCGCTCCGGACGGTGCGCTCGTCCGTGACGTCCAGCGCGACGGCGAGCAGCTCCTCGTGCTGGCCGACGGCTGCGAGGACGCGTTCCGGGTCCCGCCCGGTCGCGACGACGTGGTGTCCGGCGTCCAGGGCCGCACGCGCGAAGTCGGTGCCCATGCCGCGGCTGGTCCCGGTGATGAAGAAGGTCTGGGGCTCGGTCATGTCCCCATCGAAGACCACATCCGTGCAGTGAGTGAGGCTCTGCCCAGACGGGGTCGGGCAGAACCTCTCAGCCGCCCGCGGTCTGCACCTACCGTCAGGGACATGGACCACCTCGTGACGACGACCCCGTCGAACCAGCCCGCGAACGCACCGCACGCCGACGACCGGCTGCCGTGGTTCCCGCTCGCGCTGCTCGCGGCGATCGGGTTCGTGCTCGTCGCGATGGAGACCATGCCCGCGGGCCTCCTGCCGGTCATCGCGGACGGCATGGGGACGTCCGAGGGCACGGTCGGGCTCTTCGTCAGCGCCTACGCGATCGGCACGGTCATCGCCACGGTGCCGGCGATCGCCCTCACCCGGAGTCTGCGCCGCAAGCCGTTGCTGATGACGGCCATCGCCGTGCTGGTCATCGCGAACACCCTCACCGCGTTCGCGCCGAACGTGACCGTCGCGCTCGTGACACGGTTCGTCGCCGGCGCAGCGTCCGGCGTCATCTGGGGCATGTTCGCCACCTACGCGCGGCGGATCAGCCCTGCCCGGTTCGCCGGCGTCTCGCTCGCCATCGTCTCCACCGGCGCGCCCGTCGGCTTCGCGCTGGGCACGCCCCTCGGGTCGTTCATCGGCACCGCCCTGGACTGGCGGTGGTCGTTCATCGGCCTCAGCCTCGTCGGGGTCGTCGTCCTGGCCCTCATCGCCGTGTTCGTGCCGGATGCGCCGGGCCAGACCGGCACCGCGAAGCTCTCCGTCGTCAAGGTGTTCCGCATCCGCGGGATCGCGGTCATCCTCGCCGTCATCGCCACGTGGATGGTCGCGCACAACACGATCTACACCTACATCTCGCCGTACCTGCGGGTGACCGGTACCGACCTCAGCGCCGGACTCGTCCTCCTCGTCTACGGCATCGCGGCGATCCTCGGCGTGGTCGTCACGGGTGCCCTCCTCGATCGACACCCCCGGCCGCTGCTGCACCTGAGCGTCGGACTGTTCGTCGTCACCGGCGTCGTGCTGCTCGTCTGCCACGCATCGCCGGTCGCCGTCCTCGTCGCCGCCGTCCTGTGGGGCATCAGCTTCGGTGGCGCCTCGACGCAGCTGCAGGCGGCGCTCACCACGGCCGGAGGAGAGAACGCCGACGTCGCCAGCGCGTTCCTGCCGGTCGCGTTCAACATCGCGATCTTCGTCGCCGGGGTCTTCGGAGCCGCGCTGTTGACCGTGTTCGACGGACTGGTCCTCGCCGTCGTGATGGTCGTCTTCGGCGCGATCGCGGCGCTTCTCACGCTGGTCGGCCGGCGGTCGGCGTTCCCGGCGCGGCTCTAGACGGAGACCTGGAGCAGCGCCGGCAGAACCGGGGCCGGGTCCGTCGCCAGACGAGCGTGGGTCTCCACGTCGAAGCGTTCGACGCCGTACCGCAGCTTCTGTCGCTCGATGCCCTCTGCGGCGAACCCCGCGGCGGTGGCGACCCGGCACGACGCGGGGTTGTTCACCCGGTGCCCGAGCTCCAGGCGGAAGAGCCCGACGCCGAACGCCCAGGACGAGACGCTGGCGAGCGCCGTCGTCGCGAGTCCGCGTCCGCGTGCCCCGCGCGTCAGCCAGTAGGACGCCCAGGCCGTCCCGTGCCGGAACTCGATCGCGGTGAGCCCGACGTTCCCGACCGCGACACCGTCGTCCACGAGCGCCCAGTTCTTCGCGCGATCGCCGAACCCGAGGAACCGGCTGATGTGCTCGCGCGCCTGCGCCTCGTCGCGCAGGTCGGCGTCGGGGAACTGCGTGTCCAGGTCCGGCGTCGTCCGCCGGGCCAGGAGCAGCGCGGGTGCGTCGTGGACCGACCACGGGCGCAGGTCGACCGCCATGCGATCAGCCGGCGGCCGGCGGCAGCGGACGGGACGCGCGCAGTTCCGGGAACTGCTCGTCGCGCCACTCACCGTCGACGGGCACGCCGCTCACGGCAGCACGCTCCTCACGCTCCCGCAGCTCCACGCGTCGGATCTTGCCCGAGATGGTCTTCGGCAGCTCCGCGAACTCAACCCGCCGCACGCGTGCGTACGCCGGGAGCGCGGTCCTGGCGTAGGCGAGCACCTGTTCGGCGGTGTCCGCCGTCGCCTCGAACCCGGCGGCGAGGGTGACGTACGCCTTCACGACGTTGAGGCGGGCGTCATCCGGGGCGGGCACGACGGCGCTCTCGGCCACGGCGGGGTGCTGCAGCAGGGCGCTCTCGACCTCGAACGGGGACACCTTGTAGTCGGACGACTTGAACACGTCGTCGGTCCGACCGATGAAGGTCAGCTCCCCGTCGGCGTCCCGGACCGCGATGTCGCCGGTGTGGAAGAAGCCGTCACGCATCGACGCCGCGGTCCGGTCGGGGTCGCCGAGGTACTCGGCCATCAGGTTGACCGGCCGCTCGTCGAGGTCCAGGCAGACCTCGCCCTCGTCGCCGGGCTGCCCGGTCACCGGGTCCAGCAGCGTCACGGTGACGCCGGGCAATGCGCGCCCCATCGCGCCCGGGGTCACGGTGCCGCCGGGGGCGTTGCCGATGATCGCGGTGGTCTCGGTCTGCCCGTAGCCGTCGCGGATGGTCAGGCCCCAGGCGCGCTCGACCCGGTCGATGACCTCGGGGTTCAGTGGTTCACCGGCCGACACGACCTCGCGCAGTGCCCGAGGGCGCGCGCCGAGCTCGGACTGGAGCATCATCCGCCAGGCGGTGGGCGGTGCGCAGAACGTGCTCACCTCGGCGGCGTCCAGCTGGGCGAGGAGCGCGGCCGGATCGAACCGCGGGGTGTCGTGGACGAAGACGGTCGCCTCGGCGATCCACGGCGCGAAGAAGCAGCTCCACGCGTGCTTGCCCCAGCCGGGCGAGCTGATCGCCAGGTGCACGTCCCCGGGCCGCAGGCCGAGCCAGTGCATCGTGCTGAGGTGCCCGACTGGGTAGGACGTCTGGGTGTGCACGACCATCTTCGGCTTCGAGGTCGTTCCCGACGTGAAGTAGACGAGGCAGGGATCGGTGGTCTTGGTGACCACGACCGGTCGCGACTCCCCCGCGGGCGCTGGTTCGCCGAGGTCGGACGGGTACTCCGTCCAGCCGTCCACGGCGCCGCCGATCACGATGCGGGAGAAGCCCCCGCGAACGTCGTCGTACTTCGCGGTCTCGCTGCGGTTCGTGACGACGTGCGCCACGGCTCCGCGGTCGACGCGGTCCTGCAGGTCGGCGGTGTCGAGCATCGTCGACGTCGGCAGGATCACCGCTCCGAGCTTGATCACCGCGAGCATCGTCTCCCACAGCTCGAGCTGGTTGCCGAGCATGACCAGCACGTGGTCGCCCTTCCGGACGCCGTGCTCGTGCAGGCGCACGGCCAAGCGGTCGGACCGGGCGGCCATCTCCGCGTAGCTGAGCCGCTGTTCCGAGCCGGCCGCGTCGACGATCCAGAGCGCGATGCGGTCGTTGCCGGCCGCGATGACGTCGAACCAGTCGTCCGCCCAGTTGAAGGTGTCGCCGAGGTCCGGCCACCGGAAGTCGGCACGGGCGGCATCGGCGGACTCTGCGGAGAGCAACTGGTCACGGGCAGCGCGGTACGCGGCGGTCACGTTCGGGTTGGGCACGGACCGATCATGCCGCATCCGTCTGGTCGCCGATCCCGAACAGCCGACGTGCGTTCCCCGATGTGAAGGCATCGCGGGCCACGTCCGAGGGGAACTCCTGCAGGAACGTGTCGATCTCGTCGGCGGAGGGCCGCTGGAACGGGTGGTCGGTGGAGAACAGCAGCCGATCGGGCGTCGTGACGTCGAGCGCGTGCCGGAGCAGGGTGGGACTGAGCATGCCCGAGCTGGTGATGTGGACGTTGGAGCGGACGGTGTCGGAGACCGTCCGCTCAAGCCCGGCGACCCGCGACAGGCTGTCCGCGCGGTCGAGCCAGAAGAGCAGCAGCTCACCCCAGTGGCCCAGCACGATCTGCAGGTCCGGGTGCCGGTCGAAGGTGCCACCGACGATCAGGCGAAGTGCCGCTCGTGCCGCCTCGAGGTGCCACCCCCACCCGAAGGTCGCCAACCCGAGCTCGACCATCGGATCGAATCCCTCGTACGCCGCTTCGCGCAGACGCTTCGACGGGATCTGCGGGTGGATGAAGACGGGCTGCCCGAGCGATGCCGCGACGGCGAAGAGGTCGTCGTACCGGCGGTCGTCGAGCGGCACCTCGCCCGTCCGCCCGTAGACCATCGCGCCGACGCAGCCGAGGCCGGCGGTGCGCTGCAGCTCGGTGACGGCGGCCGCCGGGTCCGCCATCGGCAGGGTCGCGAACGCACGGAACCGGTCCGGGTGGTCCGCCACCGCGGCGATCGCGATGTCGTTCGCCTGTCGGCTCAGCGGGATGGCGTCCGCGGCGTCGAGCGGCTGCGCTCCGGGAGGTGCGAGCGACAGCACCTGCACGTCGATCCCCTGCTCGTCCATCGCCGCGAGCCGGGCGTCGCCGAGGTCACGGAGTCGCTCGCCGTTGTCGCCGAGGTCGTCCAGCGCGGTGCTCGGGTCGCGGCGGTCCTCGGGCAGGGCGTTGACCGCGTCGGTCAGTGCCGGGTGGTTCCAGTGCTCTTCGATCGCGATCAGGGTCATCGGGTGCCTCCGTCAGGTCTCGCGCCGACGCAGTCGCTCATCGGCGTTGAGTGAACTGTACACCTCGCTCAACGTCGTAGAGTCGGTGCATGGCCGAGACCTCACGCGACGCGAAACGCGCACAGACCGCCGAGCGCATCCGCGATGCAGCCCGGCAGCAGTTCGGTGCGAACGGATACGAGGGCACGACGATCCGGAGCATCGCCGCAGCGGCGGGCATCGATCCGTCGCTCGTGATGCAGCACTTCGGGTCGAAGGCAGCGCTGTTCGCGACCGCCGTGCAGCTGCCAGCCGTGTCGGACGGCGGGGGTGAGCGCGCCGCTGCCGACCACCTGCTCGACGTCCTGGGGATCCGGTTCGACGCACTCCCCGCCGAGACGGCCGCCCTCGTTCGGTCGATGCTGACGGTGCCCGAGGCCACGGACACGATGCGCGGCTACCTCGACGAACGGGTCGAGAACCTGACGCGGTCACTCGACGGCGACGACGCGCGGCTGCGGGCCGTGATGACCGTGAGCGGGATCCTCGGCATCACGATCACGCAGCACTTCCTGCGTCTCAGCGCGTTCGAGGGTGCGTCCCGCGACGACCTCCTCCGCGCGGCGCAGGGCTGGGTCGAGTCGCTCACGACGGAGTCCCGATCACCCAGTCGCTGAACCGGATCAGTCCAGACCGCGCAGCCACGTCTCGAGCCACGGCACGACCTCCGAGAGGTCCATCGTGTCGATCGCGGACGACGCTGCCGCCCGTGCTGCTCCGGTCGCGTTGAGTGCCAGTGCAGCCGGGACCACCTCGAAGAGCGGGATGTCCGATCGGCTGTCCCCGATCGCACAGCACCGCTCGATCGGCACGCCACGAGTCAGCGCGTACCGAAGCGCAGCGTCTCGTTTGTCGAACTCGTCGAAGTGCTCCGCCACCGTCCCGTCGTGGGTCTCGCCCGTGACCCCCACCCGCGGTCCGCCGTTGGCCACGAACCCGAACCGTCGCGCGAGCGACGCCGTGACGGGCTGCCACGCGAGCGACGCGAGCACGGGAGCGACCCGGTGCGAGCGACACCACGCCACCATGAGCTCCACGCCGGTGAGCACCGGCAGGTCTTCGAGCCATCGATCGACGGCCGACGTCGATGCACCGCGCCAGCCGGCGGCGTCGATCTCGCTCACCTGTCGGTTCGTGAGTATGCCGTCGGCGTACTGCCGCTCGGCCTCGTCCAACGCCTCCCGATGGCCGAGACGCGCGGCGAGGTGACTGCTGCTCGAACCGGTCGACACGAGGGTCCCGTCGACGTCGAAGAAGACGATGCCGCGGACCGGTTCCGTCACGGCTCTCGATCCTCCGGCATCGCGGCGCGGATCGCCGCGATCGTGTCCGCGGTTTCGACGTGCAGGTGCGCCCGGATCCCCATCGCGCGGGCAGCCTCGATGTTCTCCGGCACGTCGTCGATGAAGAGGACATCGGCGGGTGCGGCGTCGAGCCGGTCGAGCACGATCCGGAACGCCTCGGGTTCCGGCTTGGTGACCCCGATCTCGTGGCTGTAGGAGATCGGGTCGAACACGGCCGAGAACCCGAACCGTCGCTCTTCCTCCTCGCGCGCGCCGTCACCCGAGTTGGACAGGATCGCGAGTCCGACCTGCCCGCGCAGACCGGCGAGGAAGTCGAAGAGCGGCTGGTTCAACGTGCCGCAGTACGCGTCCCAGAAGTCGGCTCGCATCGACGCGAGCACCTCGGCCGAGGCTCCGAGGGCCGCGCCGATCTTTCCCCAGTACTCGTCGTCGACCCCGGTCCGCCGTGCGGCATCGGGCAGGTCGGCGTTCGACAACCGCGCCGAGAACTCCTCGTCCGTCAGACCGAACGCCGCCGCCCACCTCGTGCGGAACTGCCCGGGCCACGCTGCGTCGTCGACCTGCTCGAGCACCCCGCCGACGTCGAGCAGCAGCCACCGCACCCCACCGCCGGTCATGCGGAGGCCCCGTCGAGTCGACGGATCATCTCGAGCTCCCGCTCGTCGGGCGCGAGCACGTACGGCTCCGTCGCCCCGGTCGGCTCGTACCCGCGCCGCGCGTAGAAGGCCTGGGCCCGCAGGTTGCGCTCGTGCACGTGGAGTCGGAGCGTGTCGCCGTGGCCGGATGCCCACGACTCGATCGCGTCCAGCAGGGCATCGGTCACACCAGCCGCACCTCCGCGGTGCGACGGCGCCACGTACACGCCGACCAGCAACGGGCCGGTCACGGCGTCGGGGATGAACGACCCCATTGCACCGACCCAGCGGCCGTCGGCGTCGATCGCCACGAGTGCGGTGCCGCCGGTGTCCTGACCGCGCCGGCCCCGCGCACGCCACTCCGCCTCGTCGAGCTGCTCGGCGTCCGCCAGGTGCTCCGCGTAGGCCATCGGGGTGTCCCGGAGCATCTCCAGACGGAGCGCTCGGACGGCTTCCCAGTCGGCTTCGGTCGTCGGTCGGATCGTGATCCCCTGCATGGACCGAGCCTAGGACAGCTGGCGGTCGGCGAAACTCGTCCGAACTGGTTCCAATCGACTTCGGGCAGGGCACCGAATCACCTGCACAGACCGGGAACCACCCGGAGCGCTCACCAGCCGCACATTGCTGGTTCTCCACCCTGCACCAGGGTGTGTTCGGCGCGCAC
>NZ_RJVH01000007.1:0-1959 GCF_003755065.1 Curtobacterium sp. JUb34
GGGGAGTGCGTCTGGTCCTTGAGAACTCAACAGCGTGCACATTGTCAATGCCAATTTATTGATTGACCTCGTGCCTGGCCTTCCTTCGGGTTGGTTGGGTTTGAGACAATTCCTTTTGGATTGAAGATTGTCAGTAGACAGTCAACAGTCAGAATCAACTCGGTCTGGCACCTTTTGGGTGTTGGGTCTGTATTTTTTTACGGAGAGTTTGATCCTGGCTCAGGACGAACGCTGGCGGCGTGCTTAACACATGCAAGTCGAACGATGATGCCCAGCTTGCTGGGTGGATTAGTGGCGAACGGGTGAGTAACACGTGAGTAACCTGCCCCTGACTCTGGGATAAGCGTTGGAAACGACGTCTAATACTGGATATGATCACTGGCCGCATGGTCTGGTGGTGGAAAGATTTTTTGGTTGGGGATGGACTCGCGGCCTATCAGCTTGTTGGTGAGGTAATGGCTCACCAAGGCGACGACGGGTAGCCGGCCTGAGAGGGTGACCGGCCACACTGGGACTGAGACACGGCCCAGACTCCTACGGGAGGCAGCAGTGGGGAATATTGCACAATGGGCGAAAGCCTGATGCAGCAACGCCGCGTGAGGGATGACGGCCTTCGGGTTGTAAACCTCTTTTAGTAGGGAAGAAGCGAAAGTGACGGTACCTGCAGAAAAAGCACCGGCTAACTACGTGCCAGCAGCCGCGGTAATACGTAGGGTGCAAGCGTTGTCCGGAATTATTGGGCGTAAAGAGCTCGTAGGCGGTTTGTCGCGTCTGCTGTGAAATCCCGAGGCTCAACCTCGGGCTTGCAGTGGGTACGGGCAGACTAGAGTGCGGTAGGGGAGATTGGAATTCCTGGTGTAGCGGTGGAATGCGCAGATATCAGGAGGAACACCGATGGCGAAGGCAGATCTCTGGGCCGTAACTGACGCTGAGGAGCGAAAGCATGGGGAGCGAACAGGATTAGATACCCTGGTAGTCCATGCCGTAAACGTTGGGCGCTAGATGTAGGGACCTTTCCACGGTTTCTGTGTCGTAGCTAACGCATTAAGCGCCCCGCCTGGGGAGTACGGCCGCAAGGCTAAAACTCAAAGGAATTGACGGGGGCCCGCACAAGCGGCGGAGCATGCGGATTAATTCGATGCAACGCGAAGAACCTTACCAAGGCTTGACATACACCGGAAACGGCCAGAGATGGTCGCCCCCTTGTGGTCGGTGTACAGGTGGTGCATGGTTGTCGTCAGCTCGTGTCGTGAGATGTTGGGTTAAGTCCCGCAACGAGCGCAACCCTCGTTCTATGTTGCCAGCGGGTTATGCCGGGGACTCATAGGAGACTGCCGGGGTCAACTCGGAGGAAGGTGGGGATGACGTCAAATCATCATGCCCCTTATGTCTTGGGCTTCACGCATGCTACAATGGCCGGTACAAAGGGCTGCGATACCGTAAGGTGGAGCGAATCCCAAAAAGCCGGTCTCAGTTCGGATTGAGGTCTGCAACTCGACCTCATGAAGTCGGAGTCGCTAGTAATCGCAGATCAGCAACGCTGCGGTGAATACGTTCCCGGGCCTTGTACACACCGCCCGTCAAGTCATGAAAGTCGGTAACACCCGAAGCCGGTGGCCTAACCCTTGTGGAAGGAGCCGTCGAAGGTGGGATCGGTGATTAGGACTAAGTCGTAACAAGGTAGCCGTACCGGAAGGTGCGGCTGGATCACCTCCTTTCTAAGGAGCATCTGGCACCGTTCGCGGTGTCCAGGCGCCTGATTCGGACCGAACGTGTCCGACGGGTAGCTCATGGGTGGAACATTGACAGTGCAGCTGGTACCGATGGTGCTGGCCTCAGTACGCTCCGCTTGCGGGGTTGGAACGGGTTGGTGTCGCACGGGCTGGCTGGTGCACGTTGTTGGGTCCTGAGGGACCAGGCTTCCTGATCTGCTGTGAGGCGGGTTGGGGGTTGGGCCGT
>NZ_RJVH01000007.1:2056-5581 GCF_003755065.1 Curtobacterium sp. JUb34
GTTGGACGGTGGGGAGTGTGGTGCCGATCGTATGTTGAGAACTACACAGTGGACGCGAGCATCTTTGATTCGCGTCATCCAATCGATCTGAGGTCTTCGGGCTGATGGTTGTGGGTGATGACGGATCGCAATTTTAATCTTTGTGGTCAAGTTTCTAAGAGCAAACGGTGGATGCCTTGGCATCTGGAGCCGAAGAAGGACGTAGAAATCTGCGATAAGCCTCGGGGAGCTGATAATCGAGCCCTGATCCGAGGATTTCCGAATGGGGAAACCCCGCTGGGCGCTTTTGTGACCTGGTGACTCCCGCCTGAATATATAGGGCGGGTAGAGGGAACGTGGGGAAGTGAAACATCTCAGTACCCACAGGAAGAGAAAACAACATGTGATTCCGTGAGTAGTGGCGAGCGAAAGCGGATGAGGCTAAACCGATCATGTGTGATAGCCGGCGGGCGTTGCATGGTCGGGGTTGTGGGACACGTCACTCAGTTCTGCCGGACTGGGGCGGTTACAGCGCATCATAGTCGAACCGGTTTGAAAGCCGGGCCGTAGTGGGTGCCAGCCCCGTAGACGAAATGGTGTTATGGCCGGATGTGTATCCCAAGTAGCACGGGGCCCGAGAAATCCCGTGTGAATCTGTCAGGACCACCTGATAAGCCTAAATACTCCCAGATGACCGATAGCGGACAAGTACCGTGAGGGAAAGGTGAAAAGTACCCCGGGAGGGGAGTGAAATAGTACCTGAAACCGTTTGCTTACAAACCGTCGGAGCCTCCTTAGTAGGGGTGACGGCGTGCCTTTTGAAGAATGAGCCTGCGAGTTAGTGATATGTGGCGAGGTTAACCCGTGTGGGGCAGCCGTAGCGAAAGCGAGTCTGAATAGGGCGTTTGAGTCGCATGTTCTAGACCCGAAGCGAAGTGATCTATCCATGGCCAGGTTGAAGCGACGGTAAGACGTCGTGGAGGACCGAACCCACTTCAGTTGAAAATGGAGGGGATGAGCTGTGGATAGGGGTGAAAGGCCAATCAAACTTCGTGATAGCTGGTTCTCTCCGAAATGCATTTAGGTGCAGCGTTGCGTGTTTCTCGCCGGAGGTAGAGCTACTGGATGGCCGATGGGCCTCAACAGGTTACTGACGTCAGCCAAACTCCGAATGCCGGTGAGTGAGAGCGCAGCAGTGAGACGGTGGGGGATAAGCTTCATCGTCGAGAGGGAAACAACCCAGACTACCAACTAAGGTCCCTAAGCGTGTGCTAAGTGGGAAAGGATGTGGAGTTGCATAGACAACCAGGAGGTTGGCTTAGAAGCAGCCACCCTTGAAAGAGTGCGTAATAGCTCACTGGTCAAGTGATTCCGCGCCGACAATGTAACGGGGCTCAAGCACACCACCGAAGTTGTAGATTTCGCACATTGACAAGCCTTCGTGGTTCAGTCGTGCGGAGTGGTAGGAGAGCGTCGTGTGGCGAGTGAAGCGGCGGAGTGATCCAGCCGTGGACGCTACACGAGTGAGAATGCAGGCATGAGTAGCGAAAGACGGGTGAGAAACCCGTCCTCCGAAAGACCAAGGGTTCCAGGGCCAGGTTAATCCGCCCTGGGTAAGTCGGGACCTAAGGCGAGGCCGACAGGCGTAGTCGATGGACAACGGGTTGATATTCCCGTACCGGCGAACAACCGCCCAAGCTAATCCAGTGGTGCTAAGAGTCCTAACCCGGTTCAACCGGATCCCTTCGGGGTGATGGTGGCCGGTCTAACGCTCGACCCCATGCTGGTGCGGTTAGCGTATGAACAGGTGTGACGCAGGAAGGTAGCTGAGCCAGGCGATGGTATCCGTAAGGTGAACCTGGTGTAAGGATGTAGGGCTGACGATAGGCAAATCCGTCGTCTGTGTGCCTGAGATCCGACGCGTACCCGTAAGGGGAAATCAGTGATCCTATGCTGCCGAGAAAAGCATCGACGCGAGGTTGCAGCCGCCCGTACCCGAAACCGACTCAGGTGGTCAGGTAGAGAATACCAAGGAGATCGAGAGAATCGTGGTTAAGGAACTCGGCAAAATGCCCCCGTAACTTCGGGAGAAGGGGGGCCGGACACGTGACCGGATTTACTCCGTGAGCGTTGAAGGCCGCAGAGACCAGTGGGAAGCGACTGTTTACTAAAAACACAGGTCCGTGCGAAGTCGCAAGACGATGTATACGGACTGACGCCTGCCCGGTGCTGGAAGGTTAAGAGGAAGGGTTAGCCTTTGGGCGAAGCTCTGAATTTAAGCCCCAGTAAACGGCGGTGGTAACTATAACCATCCTAAGGTAGCGAAATTCCTTGTCGGGTAAGTTCCGACCTGCACGAATGGCGTAACGACTTCCCAGCTGTCTCAACCGCGAACTCGGCGAAATTGCACTACGAGTAAAGATGCTCGTTACGCGCAGCAGGACGGAAAGACCCCGTGACCTTTACTACAGTTTGGTATTGGTGTTCGGTGTGGCTTGTGTAGGATAGGTGGGAGACTGTGAAGCGGGCACGCTAGTGTTCGTGGAGTCATTGTTGAAATACCACTCTGGTCACTCTGGATGTCTAACGTAGGACCCTGATCGGGTTCATGGACAGTGCCTGATGGGTAGTTTAACTGGGGCGGTTGCCTCCCAAAGAGTAACGGAGGCGCCCAAAGGTTCCCTCAACCTGGTTGGCAATCAGGTGGCGAGTGTAAGTGCACAAGGGAGCTTGACTGTGAGACTGACAGGTCGAGCAGGGACGAAAGTCGGGACTAGTGATCCGGCAGTGGCTTGTGGAAGCGCTGTCGCTCAACGGATAAAAGGTACCTCGGGGATAACAGGCTGATCTTGCCCAAGAGTCCATATCGACGGCATGGTTTGGCACCTCGATGTCGGCTCGTCGCATCCTGGGGCTGGAGTAGGTCCCAAGGGTTGGGCTGTTCGCCCATTAAAGCGGTACGCGAGCTGGGTTTAGAACGTCGTGAGACAGTTCGGTCCCTATCCGCTGCGCGCGTTGGAAATTTGAGAAGATCTATCCCTAGTACGAGAGGACCGGGATGGACGAACCTCTGGTGTGTCAGTTGTTCTGCCAAGGGCACCGCTGATTAGCTACGTTCGGACCGGATAACCGCTGAAAGCATCTAAGCGGGAAGCCGTCTTCGAGATGAGATTTCCATGCACCTTGAGTGTGAGAGGCTCCCAGCAGACTACTGGGTTGATAGGCCGGATGTGGAAGCGGGGACTAACGACCCGTGGAGCTGACCGGTACTAATAAGCCGAAGACTTGATAACACACTGATTTCCGTGCACTTGTTGCACGGGCTCGCGTCCACTTTGTGGTTCCCGACAGACGATCGGGAATCAAACTAAATAACTCAGCTACAGCTGGGACATGTTTGAGACCAGATCATGGTCGACAGTGTTCCGGTGGTCATAGCGAGAGGGAAACGCCCGGTCACATTCCGAACCCGGAAGCTAAGCCTCTCAGCGCCGATGGTACTGCAAGGGGGACCTTGTGGGAGAGTAGGACGCCGCCGGACTTAAC